>NZ_LXEV01000024.1 GCF_001654965.1 Proteus hauseri ATCC 700826 | reverse complement strand
GAACAATTACATCTTGAAATTAACGCTGAAAATAATAAAAATGCATTGCTTAAAATAGAGTAAATTATATTTTTGATAAAAAGGGGTTTTTTATCGATGCTACTCATTCTTATGGTTAAACATTCTAATTTATTTTATTTTTGTAGATTATAATAAAAACTCTTTTTATGGTGAAAAAAGTATATTTAGCTAAATAATAATAAATAATTTAATTAGTGAAAAAGATGCGTGATTCTGTCGCCATTTTGTCGCCACTTTCTTCCAGATACAAAAAAGCCACTTATTGGTAAGTGGCGTAAATGTCTGATTTATCAGCTTAAATTTGGTGGGTCGTGGGGGGTTCGAACCCCCGACCAATTGATTAAGAGTCAACTGCTCTACCGACTGAGCTAACAACCCGATGCGTTGATTATTCTCCTCTCGATAGCTGTGGTCAACCCCTTAATTTCATTTTTTTTCTGAATGAATAAAATATCGTCGATTACTTTAAAAAAAGGATCTTATCTGGTTATCAAAGCATCACCTATTTGATTAAATGTGATCTTTTCATTACTTATACTGAGATTTATGTCACAATAATTTCGCAAACATAGCCACGTTAAAAAATAAAATAGTGGCAAAACAACATCGAAAAATATAAACACACTTCAGGTATTGTATGGAAGATCAAACACAAATATCTCAGCCCGGTAGAGTGAAAAATGCCACTCTTCAGCGCGGGCTAACAAATCGTCATATTCAATTAATTGCTATTGGTGGTGCTGTCGGTACTGGTTTGTTTATGGGGTCAGGGAAAACCATCTCGTTAGCTGGGCCATCAATTATTTTTGTCTATATGATTATTGGTTTCGTCCTATTTTTTGTAATGCGAGCAATGGGCGAACTTCTATTATCTAATTTAGAATATAAATCATTTAGTGACTTTGCTGGTGATTTATTAGGATCTTGGGCCGGTTTTTTTGTCGGCTGGACATATTGGTTTTGCTGGGTGATTACGGGTATTGCGGATATTGTTGCAATCACTTCTTATATTAGTTATTGGGCTCCGGGATTTCCTGAGTGGGGTACTTCATTTATCTGTGTATTAACCTTGCTTATTTTAAATTTAGCAACGGTAAAACTCTTTGGTGAAATGGAATTCTGGTTCTCAATGATAAAGATTACCGCGATAGTGTCGTTAATAATCGTCGGTGTAGTGCTAATTAGTATGGGATTTCAATCACCAGCGGGGCATACCGCAGCGCTAGAAAATATATGGAATGATGGCGGAATGTTTCCTAAAGGGCTTAGCGGATTTTTTGCAGGTTTTCAAATCGCTATTTTTGCTTTTGTGGGAATTGAATTAGTGGGTACGGCTGCGGCAGAAACGCGTAACCCTGAAAAATCACTACCTAAAGCAATTAACGCTATTCCTATTCGTATTATTACTTTTTACGTATTAGCTCTGGCTATTATTATGTCAGTAACGCCTTGGCGTTCAATATTGGCAGATAAAAGCCCGTTTGTTGAGCTCTTTGTTATGATAGGTATTCCGGCAGCCGCCAGTTTAGTTAACTTTGTGGTATTAACCGCAGCTGCATCTTCAGCCAATAGTGGTATATTTTCAACCAGTCGTATGTTATTTGGATTATCTAAAGAAGGTGAGGCACCAAAACAATTTAGCCAATTATCTAAACGTGCGGTTCCTGCTAATGGACTATTATTCACTAGCTTGTGTTTATCATGCGGAATTATATTAATTTATTTTATTCCTGATGTTATGCATGTATTTACGCTGGTTACTACGGTATCTGCATTACTGTTTATGTTTATTTGGAGTATGATTTTATGCTCTTATTTAGCCTATCGTAAAAAACGACCACAGCTTCATCAAAAATCTATTTATAAAATGCCGCTAGGTATTTTTATGTCGTGGTTATGTTTAGCTTTCTTTGCTTTTATGACTATTTTATTAGCATTAGAACATGATACTCGCCAAGCGCTAAGTGTAACACCAATATGGTTTATTGCTTTGGCTATTGGCTATCAATACGTTAAAAAACGTAAGCAAAAATTAGCCACTCCAAAATAAGAAAGATAATTAAAAATATTATTTTAAATAAGAGCCCTATCTTAATACGGTAGGGCTTTTTTATTTGATAAAGAATAAACTTAGTTAAGTAAAATTATTTTTATCACTATATGCTAAATTCACTAAATCCTAGATAAATAATTTATTTAAAATAAAATTTATTTTTTTGTTTTAATTATTTATAAGAAATTGATTTTGATTGTTTTTTTGAGTGAAAACTAATCGTTAATTAGCATTGATAAAATATTTATAAAATATGTTAACTGTATCCGGTATTTTTTTAAAAATGCACTATCCTACAAGTAAAATAAAAAGGAGGCGGTATGTATAAGAATATTTTGGTTCCCATTGATATTGATGAAGATAATTTGATGAACAAAGCCATTCCATTAGTGGAAGATATTGCAAAAAATGAAGATTCTTATGTTCACTTTTTGTATGTGCTGCCTAAATTGCCCCAATCGTCTTATTATCGGTTAGTTATGAATGGCGATCAATTAGATCAAGGATGTTTAAAAACTTCAGCAGAAACTGAGGTAAAAAAAATTATTGAGCGTTTTGATTTACCCGATGACAGAGTAGATACACATATCTGTATTGGGAAACCAAGAGACGCAATATTGCAAGTAGCCGATGAAATAGATGCTGATTTAATTATCATCAGCTCACGTAATCCCGAAATAGATGTTTATCACTTAGGCTCAACGGCCGCAGATATTACGCGCTATGCAAAACGTTCAGTGATGGTTGTTCGATAAAAGAATAGAGTATTAGTAGATCTTTGTGCATTAAGATGATTAAGCGTTTATAAGGGAGGCATCGCACTAACAAGAAAGTGAGTTTGCGATGCCTTTATCGCACAAATAAATTACTATTCTATTTGGCTCGTTCCTAATTTTTAATTATTATGCCTTTACCCTGCTAACGATAATAATTAAAAAATTCATGTTAACCATTACTGCACTGTTAGAAAACAAAACGATAAATCCTTCACTAAGCCATTATCCTGGTCTGTCGCTTTTACTTGAAGATAGTGAAAGTAAAACTCAAATAATCTTTGATACCGGAAAAGATCTTACTTTTATATCAAATGCCCAAAAAATGGGAATTGATTTAACAGAAGTAAAAACGATAGTGATATCTCATGGGCATTACGATCATTTTGGCGGCTTAACACAATTAAATGCTGATTTTTTTACGAAAAAACCACGGATTATTGCTCATCTTCATCTTTTTTCAGTTCGCTATTCAGCGTTATTTATAGGCAATAAAAATATTAAATTTAAACGATTAGCTCCTGTATTTGATAGGGAAAAATTAGAATTACAGTTTACTTTTGAGCTAACAGATATCCCATTGCCAATAAGCCAAAATTTTATTTATTCTGGCCAAGTAAATCATCGACAAATAAATAAGCGCTATGGTGTTATTATAGACGATTCCGGTGAAATGGATGACTATGTATTAGATGACAGCTTTCTTATTTGGCAGGGAAGTCAAGGGTTGGTAATTATTACAGGTTGTAGTCACTCAGGAATTGAATCTATTATTCAACATGCTAAAAAAATTACAGGTAATAGTAAAATTCAAGCGATAGTTGGAGGGTTACATTTGCGTTGTGCGACACCCACTGCATTACAACGGGCTAAAAAAGCCATAGAAGAACATGTGGTAGTTTATGGTTGCCATTGCACTGGTATATTAGGCAGAAAATATTTAAACGCGAAAGACTTTAATGCAGGGCAAACATTATCGTTTGAGTAATAAGTGACTTTGAATGGCCTTGCCGTTTTACCCACAATAGGAATATTTTGCGTAAGTAAGAAAATCACAACGAGTGTGATTAAGGCTAATACAATGAATAAGCAAATAAAAAAGGCAACAACTTAAATAAGCTATTGCCAAGAGAGTATAATATAGAAGTGCCTATCTGCGAATAACCAGCACAGATCGCGGTGTATTATTAACGATATAATCAGCGGTAGAGCCTAATAATATATTACGTTTATTACGAGAACTTGAGCCAATAACGATGGTATCAGCATCAGTTTTATCTGCTAATTCAAGAATATTGTAATTAGGTGTGCCAATTACAGCATGACACAGATATTGATTTTCAGGTAAAGCAAATTGCTGTTTTATACACTGTTGAAGCTTTTCAGTTAATAGAATTAAAGCTTGGTTCTTTTTTTCTATTACAGATGGGCTATCACAATTAAGTCCATAAGCTTCAAGTGAGCGTAAATTTGGCATCACGGTAATAAAATGGAAATAATTTTCTGGTTTCCTTGCTAGAAACTGAACATCAGTGATCATTTGTTGAATTATGCTATCTTCTAATAAGTCAATTGCTACAAGTATTGTTTTAGCCATAATTTGCCTTTGTAATAATTTAACTCTTTCTAACAGTATAAGTAAGTTAGCTTATAAGTTGAAATTTAAAAGCAAATATTGCGATTATCACACCATAATTCTTGAATTTTAAGCTCTAAAAGATAAAAAAATGGTGTGATGAAATGTCAAATCCTTTAAAATTTATACCAATCTACTTATTGGCATTTTGCCGCTATTTTATTTTTCAGGGAACGACACCTTTAGGTTATCAATAAAATGAGAAAATCGAGCGAAGAATTACTTAAATGTATTGCCACCATTCTACAATGGGTACTTAATATTGGATTACTAATCTTAGCAATAGTGCTGGTTAGTTTTCTTATTAAAGAGACTTATGTTATTGCATCGTTGTTGTTTAATTTAGGCGCACAAGAGTCTTCTTATCAGTTGTTAGAGGGGATCCTTATCTACTTCCTCTACTTTGAGTTTATTGCTCTTATTGTTAAATACTTTTTATCTGGTGGGCATTTCCCATTAAGGTATTTTATTTATATCGGTATTACGGCAATAGTACGACTTATTATTGTTGAGCATAAAAACTCTATGGACACGTTAATTCAATCGGGTGCAATTTTACTGTTAGTTATTGCATTGTTTATTGCTAATACTGAAAAATTAAAACGAGCTTAATCAATAAAACGACTTAAGATTAAAAATACCAGCGGTGGTTGTCCGCACAATGAGGGAGGTATGCTATTATCTCCCTTAAATTTATTCTGAGTTACGCAAAATTATTATGTCTTATCAATGTCCATTATGTAATAAATCACTCTCGTTAAATGCACATAGTTGGGTATGTGAAAATAATCACCACTTTGATTGTGCAAAAGAAGGTTATGTTAATTTATTACCAGTGCAATTTAAGCGTTCAAAAGAACCTGGTGATAGTAATGAAATGATCAGTGCACGACGCGAATTTTTAGATGCTGGTTTTTACCAACCAATGCGCGATAAAGTTGCTGATTTAATGACAACTTTATTGTCTGAAAATAATTGTGCGGTTTTGGATATTGGTTGTGGTGAAGGTTATTACACAGACTATTTTTATCAAGTATTAAAGCCAAAACGCCCACAAATCTATGGCTTAGATGTGTCTAAAGTTGCAATAAAATATGCGGCAAAACGTTATTCATCTATTCAGTTTTGTGTTGCATCAAGTCAGCGATTGCCATTTTGTGATGCTTCATTAAATGCAGTAATACGTATTTATGCACCTTGTAATGGTGATGAATTAACAAGAGTAATAGCGAAAGAAGGCTATATTATTACTGTAACACCTGCACCTCGTCATCTTTATCAGCTCAAAGCGTTAATTTATCCGCAAGTTCATCTTCATCCATTAAAAGAAGAAGAGTTTAAGGGGTTTATAAAAATAGCTGAGCATCAAGTCGCCTATAAAATGAATTTAAGTGGCAAACAAGCATTTGATTTATTACAAATGACTCCCTTTGCTTGGCGTGCAAGTGAGGATGTAAAACAATTATTGCTTATGAATAAAACCTTTGAATGTGAGACTGATTTTTTGATCCGTATATATCAGCATGTTTAAAATTCTTTATGATATATAAAGAAAATAGGGTAAATATTAGTAAGACATAACTATAAAAAGTAAAAGCTTAGGCAAATTAAACCTAAGCTTTTTATTTTGGCTCTCAATTAGTTGGCGTACATAAATAGTTCAAGATGTTCAAAAACAATATTAAAGCCGATAGCTATTAATACAATACCACCGACAATTTCTGCTTTTTTTCCAAGAACAGGGCCAACATAACGGCCAATTAGCATACCTAGAGTCGCCATAATCATGGTCATCATACCAATGGTCATTGCGGTATGAACGATATTCACTTGAAGAAATGCAAGTCCAACCCCGATAGCCATCGCATCAAGGCTAGTGGCAATGCCTGTTGCGATAAGTGAGAGCGAACCGTGGCGCTGTGGTGCATCTTCTTCACAAGGGCAATCATCAGCACGTTTTAGGCTTTGATAAATCATTCTACTACCAAGTACAAATAATAAACCAAAGGCAACCCAATGATCCCACTGTATAATGTATTGGCTAGTATATAGGCCTAATGCCCAACCTATTACTGGGGTGCTAGCTTCGATAATACCGAAAATTAAACCAGTGCGAAGCGCTTCTCTAAAACGGGGTTTATGCAGTGTGGCACCTTTACAGATAGCAACAGCAAATGCATCCATAGAAAGGGCAAGGGCGAGAATAATAGTGGCGTAGAAACTCATAAATATAGCCTCGGTTGGGTGATTCCATATACACAAAATTGCCCCCCAACCAAAGAAGTACAATTATGTGTCTATGGTCTTGCCAACCGTTAAACGGCATCTGCACCACGCTAAATGAAAATAAGCGAGTATGTTGATACAGACTTTTCAAAAATAAAGTTTCTATTCTTGAAACAGGCTACTCCCCAATGACTTGGTGCAGAAGATAACATATTATTTTTTAAAGGCAACATATTATTTAATATATTTAAAAGATGATATTGATAATAATTATCATTATTAAATCGATGGTATTAATATATATTTATTAATATCATTAAATGTTAAAAATATGATAAATTTCAATATGATGAAATATTAACCATGTAATAAACAATGGATTTCATTTATTTAAATAACAAAAGGGTGAAGTGGATTAAATATAAATACACACAATAAATATAAGCTTTAAACCCCTTATTTTTTAAATGAATATTAAATAAGCGTATAATTAATAGGTGATTAAAAATATTTAAAATCACTTTTTTTATGAAAATATAAATATAAATATAAAAATATATATTTTATATTTAAGATTATTTTTAGGTTATTTATCTATCACTTAGTGTGATCAAAATAAATAAAAAAAGCCATTCTATATGAATGGCTTTTAGAGCTAAAATACGAGGTAATTAGTCACATTGAACTTTAATTGCTAATCCACCACGAGATGTTTCACGGTATTTCGCGTTCATGTCTTTACCTGTTTCGTACATAGTTTCGATAACTTTGTCGAGAGAAACGCGTGGTTCACTTGTACGGCGTAATGCCATACGTGCTGCGTTCACTGCTTTTACAGAGGCTATTGCATTACGTTCGATACAAGGTACTTGAACTTGGCCTGCAACAGGGTCGCAAGTTAAACCAAGGTTGTGTTCCATACCAATTTCAGCCGCTATACAAACTTGCTCTGGGCTTCCACCTAATAATTCAGCAAGACCAGCAGCAGCCATTGAACAAGCAACACCGACTTCACCTTGGCAACCGACTTCAGCACCTGAGATTGAGGCATTCATTTTGTATAGAATACCAACAGCACCAGAGGCTAAAAAGTAGCGTAGATAAGTTTCAGGAGTGACCGGCTCGATACAGCGATCATAGTAAGCCAATACCGCAGGAACAATACCACATGCGCCGTTTGTTGGCGCAGTAACAACGCGTCCACCAGCCGCATTTTCTTCATTAACGGCAAGTGCAAACATGTTGATAAGATCAACCACTTTCATTGGATCGTTTGAAAGGCTGTTGCTTGATGTTAATAAACGATTTAATGCCGCTGCACGACGAGGAACACGTAATGGCCCCGGTAATACACCTTCAGTATTTAAACCGTGCTCAATACATTCCTGCATTGTTTTATAAACATCAGCAAAATAAGCGCTAATTTCAGCTTGAGTATGAAGGTCTAGTTCATTTTTCATCATCAAACTAGAAATGGATAGACCCGTTTCTTTGCAGTGTTTTAATAACTCTTCAGCACTTGCATAAGGATAAGAGACAGGCTGGCTATCAACGGTAGATTTACCGAAGTTTTCTTCATCAACAATAAAACCACCACCAATTGAGTAGTATGTTTTTCTGTAGATTTCTTTATCACCTGCAAAAGCATGGATCGTCATGCCATTTTCATGTAATGAAAGATTGTCATTGCTAAAGTGCATGCTTTCTTTTGGAAAATCGACGACTTGTAATCCATTTGCTAATGATAAGCGGCCAGTTTCTTCTACTTCGCGAATAAAACCGGGAATGCCGTCAATATCAACAGTTGCAGGTGCATTACCAGCTAGTCCCATAATAATAGCGATATCAGTATGGTGGCCTTTGCCTGTCAATGATAATGAGCCGTAAACATCAACAGCTACACGGGTGACAGACGCAATCAGTTCCTGGCTGACTAAATCATCGACAAATTCTTTACCCGCTTTCATTGGTCCTACGGTGTGAGAGCTTGATGGTCCTATGCCCACTTTAAACATGTCGAAAACGCTAATCACGTCAGACTCCTTAATAATAAGAGAGAGGGTTAAAAAAAGAAAAAATATAGTTATTTATAGTAAGGGGATCGTTTTTACAATTATATCGTCCCGTTAATGATGTAGTTTACAACATTTTTTTAAAATAGCTAAGTACAGTTATGGTTGTGACGAGAAAAAGCGCAAGCTGAATATTAAAGATACAAATTAAGTAATCTGAAGAGCCAATTTATGTAAAATTGCGGCGGTTAATCCCCAAACTAAATGTCCGTTATAAGGATAAAAATAGATACGATGATTTTTACCAGAACGGCGAAAATCTAGGGCTTGATATTGCTGAGTATTCAATACATAGCTTAATGGTATTTCAAAGATAGATGCAACTTCGTCAGGATTGTGGCGTAAAGGTAAACCCGCAGGAATAACACCAATAATAGGTGTCACAAGATAACCACTAGAGCTTTGTAATGGGGCAAGTTGCCCAATAACAGAAACTGCATTTGGGGGGATCGCCACTTCTTCGTGCGCTTCTCTTAGTGCGGTTGCGATAAGGTTGGAATCTTCAGGATCACGTTTACCACCTGGAAACGCAACTTGACCTGCGTGAGAACGTAATGTGGATGCGCGCTCCGTTAAGAGGAGTGTTGGAACGGGTTTATTAATAATCGGCAGCAAAACAGCCGCCGTTTTTTGGCCATCAGAAGACAAGTTTACCGTATCGGGCAATGTAAGCTGAAATCGATTGATAAAATTATCAATGGGTGTCATCGAGAGTTGGCTCACTTAAGATGGTTAATATTTTTCCAAGTTTATCAAAGGTTTCTTGATACTCTTTTTCAGCAACGCTGTCAGCGACAATACCACCACCCGCCCAGCAGTAGATTTTATTTTTTTCAGTTAATAAGGTTCTAATGCTGATATTGGTGTCCATAGTGCCACAAAAACTAATATAGCCAATGGCTCCACAATAACCATGACGGCGATGAGGTTCTAACTCCTCAATAATCTCCATTGCTCTAATTTTTGGGGCGCCAGTAATTGAACCACCTGGAAATGCAGCACGTAATAAATCGGTTGCAGTTAAGTGATTAGGTAATTCAGCGGTGATTGTGCTGACTAAATGATGCACCGCAGGAAAGCGTTCAACAACAAATAGCTCAGGAACTTTGACAGAACCCGTGCAGGCAACTTTACCAATATCATTACGCATTAAGTCGACGATCATTAGGTTTTCAGCACGATCTTTTCGTGAATTTGCTAATAGCTGTGCTTGTTCATCATCTTCTTCAGGTGATGCTTTACGTGGTAGTGTTCCTTTTATAGGTCGCGTTTCTATTTTGTTATCCACTAAATGGATAAAACGTTCAGGTGAAACACTAATAACATAATTATTAGGTAAACACATAAAAGAAGAGAAAGGTGCTTTATTCTCTTTATTTAAGGTTAAAAAAGCATTCCATTCAGCACCGGTATAATTAGCACAGAATCGCTGGGCAAGATTAACTTGGTAACAATCACCTGATAATAAATATTGATGAATTTTAGCTATTTTTTCGTTGTATTCATCACTGCTAATATTAGATTGCCATTCTGTTATTAATTCAAATTTTTCATTGCTATTTGTATTAGTTTGATTTTCTAACCACTGTAGACGAGCATCAATATCATGATAGCTAATAAGTGTTGCTTTATGTAACTTATGGTCAACAATCAGTGCCCAATCGTAGATCCCTACCGCCATATCTGCGAAATTGAGTTCATTTTTGGCAAGATCTGGTATTGTTTCAATACGGCGACCTAAATCGTAACTCCAAATACCTAAGGCGCCCCCTAAAAAAGGCAGGTCTTCGTCGTGAGTTGGATGAAAATCAAAATGTGCTAAGGCCGTTTGAATAAGTGTAAAGGGATCTTTTTTGGAGCGTTTAACCGCTGTGTTTTTTTCTTTTATGGTGGTTGTCTGTTTACGTGTTTCTAAAGTAATAACAGGGTCGGATACCACAATATCAAAACGGTTATGAGGATGTTCGGCTGCACCAGAATGGAGTAAACTAGACCAAGGTAATGAGGCTATTGGTGTAAATACCTGTAGTGCTAAATCTGGAGTATAGGTTAATTCGCGTTGTTGTAATTGCATATCCATTTTATGACCATTTAAACAAAGTATTCTGTATTTACTAAAGCCTAATCATTCATAAATGATAACATTTATGTAAATACAAAATAGAAATCAAAATCGATAAAGACAAGAGTAACATTATGTTTCTAGGAATGCCTACATTAACACATGAAGAACAGCAAAAAGCAGTAGAAAAAATTCAAACCCTGATGGCTGATGGCATGAGCAGTGGTGAAGCTATTCAATTAGTTGCTCAAGAATTACGTGAAAAGCATACTACTCGAGAGTCAGTTTCTATCGTGTTTGATGATGATAACGAATAAAACAAATTTTTAACAAATGTCACAATTGTCCTGTTTGGCTTATGCTATGCTTAATGAAAAACAGATCCTGCTTTAAGGGATATTTTCGGGAGGTTGTATGAAATTAAGCAAGCTAGTTGGTCAAACAGGGATACTGAGTGCAGCTCTTTTACTTACCGTTTCTTTTGGAGCATCAGCAGAAAGTGTCGAAAGAGTAAGTACAGAAAATGATATTGTGCGTTCAGCACCATTTTCCAGTTGTATTAATCTAGACAAAGATCAGCTTGCAGCCAGAGTGAAAAATGATTATCTACAAAATCGTTTACCTCGTTGGTTGGATGATAAAAATGAACTGGGTCCCAAGCCCGTCGCTACCATCAATGCAAATGATGTTATCAAGATGGATAATAGTTACCACGTTACATTAAATGTGCGCGGTGCGCGTACGGATCTTCGTTACAATGTAGAAGTCAATTGTGACGAGAAAAAAATTACTTATATTTCAGCCAAATAGCAAAGAGAAAAATAAGTAAGAGAGATGTAGTAAATGTGTATGAGAGCACATAAGAGAAATCAAAAGATTTAAACCACACCCCAATGTTGAATTCATCCTTGGGGTGTTTTTCTATTATTTTTTTGATTGTGGTTCGAAAGGTAAACGTGAATAGTGCTGACTTCTTGCACGATAAAACAGAAGTCTTTCTTGAAAAAATGTTCTTAAATATTCAGGTTGTTCTCTTGCTATTGCTTCAGCAACGATGGGCATATTGTAACGCTCTTTAAATGCTACACCGGATGCAGCCAAACTTACATTAATTTTGTCTTTTTCTTCTTGAGTTAACTCTGAAAGGTTATAAGCCATTATTTTCCCCCTTAATAACAATTATTGTAAAATAAAAGAGCATTAGAATTAATGCAAGTGGATAAAATAAAAATAAGTAGTGAACTATTACCCAAAATACGCTCAAAAAATAGACTAAAAAAGAACAATAATAAGGTAATCGATTTATAGATTAATTATTGTACCACTTTATTGGTATTTTTTTATTAATTAATAATAAGAAATATTAGTTCTTAATTAAATTTAAAGAAATGTTGATTTTTCCTAGCATAAATTAAGTATGATTAAAAATGATCTAAATCAATTTAATGTTAATAAATATTAATTTAATATGATATTAAATTATATATATCAATGAATAAAAGGTTGTTTTTATTTTCATTATGTATTTCGTCTTATTTTTTGTATTTATTTTAACCATTTTAAATATTAACTCTATGAAATTTAATGATAAAAAAAAGCCCTGCGGGGGAAGCAGGGCAAAAAATAATACAACACCAGGGAAAGGTATATTATAAATAAAATTAACCAAATGTTTAATAAGTAAACTTACGTGATTATTGTTTTTTTTATAAATGATAAAAGTAAGATATTATTTTTGTAATAAAATAAAAATGAGTAAGATAAATTAAAAATTAGCCATAACGGATATTTTTGGTGTTTCAGTTTTTTCTGCTAGCTATTTATTTTAATGAAAAATAATTTTAAATATCAAATATTATTTTTTACTTTTTATTTTTGTTTTTTTATTTATATTTGATTGATAATATATTGTTAATTTCTAAGTGTTTTATAGTTCTTATCAATATAACTATTCCATTGTTAACCGCTATAAATTTTTATATAAACTAAATTTTAATTCTTTCAATTATAAAATTAAATAGTCGTTTATTTTAGTTTCTAGCTTAAAATGATTTATTAATATATACCTATAAAGCTATTAAACAATTAGTTGAGTTTGCTTTTTAATCAGGTTAATTAATTTTCAAATGCGTGATTTATTTTTTTGTTAACGCTATCTATAACCTTATTTAGTTAACTGACTAAATAAGACTTTGATTTATGTTTATGAAAAACAATGTTTTTTTATTTTATTCTAATGACTACTCTAATTAATGTTGCAATTAAGTCTTAGCGTTAATAAATAAAAAAATAAACAAAAAATATACATGAAGTATAATATTGTGTTACATTCTACTCGCTTTTTAACACAGCAATATATAAAGGCAGAGAAGGGTCATTTACTGATTTCATTTAAACTCTGTCGCTTAATTTTTATTACGATAGCGATGTAAGGAACGGTTATATACGTTATTATATAGGAGAACTAATTTGACTAACCTAATAAACTTTGCAAACAATATTTTATGGGGATATGTCCTTATTTACTTGCTCCTTGGGGTTGGCATCTATTTTACTTTTCGTACTGGATTTATACAAATCCGTCATTTTAGCCACATGTTCTCTATTTTAAAAAATAGCAATAGATCAGATAAATCAGGAATATCTTCATTTCAAGCATTATGTACGAGCTTAGCAGCTCGCGTAGGAACAGGAAATCTTACGGGTGTAGCTATTGCATTAACAGCTGGTGGGCCAGGTGCTATTTTTTGGATGTGGGTTGTTGCGCTTATTGGTATGGCAACTTCATTAATTGAAAGCACGCTTGCTCAGCTCTATAAAACGAAAGATGATCAAGGAAATTATCGTGGTGGTCCCGCTTATTATATGACAAAGGGACTGAAAATGCGTTGGATGGGCGTGATGTTTGCTATCTTCTTAATCATTGCTTTTGGTTTAGTGTTTAATGCCGTTCAAGCTAACTCTATTGCCCAAGCAACTGCTTCTGCATTTGATTTTGATCCTCTTTATGTGGGAATCGCTTTAGTTATCTCTAGTGGATTTATTATCTTTGGTGGATTGCGTTGGATTGCAAGGGTTGCTGAATTAGTTGTTCCTATTATGGCGACCGCATATTTATTATTAGCATTTTGGGTTGTTGCTGATCATATTGAACGATTACCCGAAGTCTTTTTATTAATATTTAAAAGTGCATTTGGTTTACAAGAAGCGGCAGCAGGTGCTATTGGCTATAGTATTAGCCAAGCAATGACTCAAGGTATTCAACGAGGATTATTTTCTAATGAAGCGGGTATGGGCTCGGCACCTAATGCGGCTGCCTCAGCAACGCCTTATCCCCCGCACCCTGCCTCTCAAGGCTATATTCAAATGCTTGGCGTGTTTATGGATACGTTGGTTATTTGTAGTGCTACAGCGGTGATTATTTTGTCATCGGGTGTATTGGATAGTTATCCTGAAGGTATTAATGGTATTCAACTCACTCAATTGGCATTGTCGTCAACCGTCGGTGGATGGGGAAGTACCTTTATTGCCATTGCGATTTTCTTTTTTGCTTTTACATCTATTATTGCTAACTATGCGTATGCCGAAAGTAATATGATTTTCCTAGGTCGTAATCATACTACAGGGCTATTTTTATTACGTTCAGCAGTGTTAGCTATGGTGATGTTTGGTGCATTAGCCGATATGCCTTTAGTCTGGAAAATGGCAGATCTTTCAATGGGATTAATGGCAATGACTAATTTAGTCGCTATTATTTTACTTTCAGGTGTTGCTTTAAAACTTATCAAAGATTACAACCAACAACGCCAAGCAGGGCTACTTCCTACCTTCGATATTAACCAATATCCTGAGTTAAAAGATGAGATTGAAGAAGGCATATGGGAAGAGCCGGTTGTATCTGACGAACCTTTAATTCGTTGCGAAAAAGTACGTCAGTCTTAAGAATATAGCAAAATATCGCCAAATCTTTGAACCCATATTCTTTAATATGGGTTTTTTCATTACAATTTAGCTTTGGGCTTATTTATTTTTAGGATGAAGAATGAAGTTAAATAGATATTACATAGGGTTACTTGCTTCGATAAGTCTACTGACAAGTTGTGCTCAGCCATCAAAATATATTGATAGAGGGAGCTACATTGCACAAGTCGTTCCAAATAAACAGGAACCAAGTGACTGTGTAAAATATTTGGTGATGCATTATACCGCGCTAGATGATGACAAATCGTTTAAAGTATTAACCGCAGGAAATGTGAGCAGCCATTATCTAATTCCTACTCATCCCATGAAAATAGATGAAAAACCCGTTATTTATTCATTAGTTGATGAACAACAAATTGCGTGGCATGCAGGGGTTAGCCAGTGGGGAGATGCAACAAGCTTAAACCGTTGTTCGATAGGAATTGAGATTGTTAATTTGGGTTATCGCGATAATGGTAAATTTAGATATTGGTATCCTTATACCGCTGACCAAATAGTGACTATTAGTGCAGTAATGAAAGATATTATTCACCGTCATAATATTGAACCGCAGAATGTCTTAGGACATAGTGATATTGCCCCCCAACGAAAAGTTGATCCGGGTCCTTTGTTTCCATGGAAACGCCTTGCAAAGCAAGGTATAGGTGCTTGGCCTGATGAACAATCAGTGAATTTTTATTTAGCAGGTAGAGATCCTTCAGAACCTGTTGATATTGCCAACTTTCAAAAATTACTGTCGGAATATGGGTATCAAACACCTAATAGTGGTGTTCTAGACAATAAAACCCAAAAGGTCGTTAAGGCATTTCAAATGCATTTTAGAGTGATTAATGCTAATGGTATTCCTGATGCACAATCAGAAGCGATATTAAAAGCATTAATACAAAAATACAAAAAGTAATATTAAGTTAGATCTCGATAAAAAGCCTCTTATAGCATATTGATATAAGAGGTTTTTTTGTACAAACTAACTATATAAGAAGAATACTTGTTTAGAGCGTTGTATTTGCTTCTTTGGTTGTCGTTATTGCAGGCACTTCTTTTAAATTCAGGCTAATTAATAGCGATACCACAAAAGCAATAGCGCCAGGTAGTAACCAGCCTAAGCCATATTCAGAAAGTGGTATATAGCTAAATAATTGTAGTAAATCTGCATTTAGCCATTTCAATTGTTTTAAGGTATCAAATAAGCTCATTAGTACAATTACGCCAATAGTTAAGCGATAAGTAAAACGAGGTGCTTTTAATTTGCTACGAATAAATTGAAGTAGAACCAAAGTGACTGAAGTTGGATAAATCATCAGTAATGCAGGAATAGTGACACGCAATAAGGTATCAAGGCCAAATGTTGAAACAACAGTGGTCATTAAGGTGAATACAACAACCCAAAAACGATAACCTAAACGATGATGAAAGGTTGCAAAGTAATCAGCAGCAGCACTTGTTACACCAACTAACGTTGTCATACTTGCTAGTAATACAATGCCACCCATTAGCCATGTACCCACAGAGCCAAATATGGCATCAACATAACGAGAGAATATTTGTCCACCATTTGTTGCATTTAATGCAGGATCAGCAAACACAGAAACGGAATGGCTAGTGGCACCTAAATAGAATAAACACAAATAAAGTGCAGCTAAGAGTAAAACTGAAATCATGCCCGCTTTAACAGTAATTAAACCTATTTGTCTTGGTGAATTTATACCTTTGGTATATAACGCACGAGCTACAATTCCCCCAAACGCCATTGCTGAAAGCACGTCCATAGTTTGGTAGCCATCAATAATGCCAGAGAAAAAACCATTAACAGCATATAAACCGGTAGGTTCTTCAATAGGAGAAAGTGGTTTGGCAACGACAGCAATACCGACAACCACTAATAAAACGAGAAGTGCGGGTGTCATAAACTTACCTATCGCACTGATCATAGTGCCTTGTTTAAGCATAAAAAACATACTTAAAATATTAAAGGTAAGTGCAAAAATAAGGTGAGTTACAGTATTTTTCTCAATAAGGCCTAAAGGTAAAAATCCCATTTCATAGGCCGTATTTGTGACACGTGGCATAGCAAAGGTGGAGCCAACGATAAGGTAAAGGGCAACCCAAAATATGACGGCAAACCATGAAGGTAAATCGACTGATAAACGTTCACCACGGCCGCGAATAGCGACGATAACTAATGTAAGAAAGGGAAGTAATACACCAGTAACAAGAAATCCTAAAGATGTACTGAACCATTGATTTCCTGATTGAAAACCAGCCATAGGTGGAAAAATAATATTGCCAGCACCAAGAAAGAGGGCGAAAACCATCATTCCAAGAACCAGCATATCTTTTGTCGAAAGCATAACGAATACTACCTGTCTGTGAAAAATATATTAATGATTTATATTTGTTATTCTACATTTAGCCTATTAACTAGGTGATTGTGTTGTAAAAATACGATTTGAATAACGAAAAGAGAATTGATAGTAACAAATTCTGAGCGAGATGTAAGAACAATGGGATATTTAATGCTAAATCGAAAGGGAATATAGAATAATAAATTACTAGTTAATAGACATAAAAGCAGTGCGATCCTCTGCTCAGGATCACAAAAGCTTTATAATTTTGTCGGCATTAGAGATAAAACACAAAAAAGATCGTGTTTAAATAAATTTATTAATTGCGATGGCAACGCCATTTTCTTCGTTAGATAATGTAACAAATTTGGCAATATTCTTAATGGAGTCGGGAGCATTTCCCATTGCTACACCCAATGCTGCATATTTAAGCATCGCGAGATCGTTTTCTTGATCACCAATACACATAATTTTTTCGGGGGTAATTTTTAAATGTTCTGCAATTTTTTGTACCGCACTCCCTTTATTCACATTGGTATTTAAAATTTCGATAAAATAAGGTGCGCTGCGAAGTATGCTGTATTGTTGATAGATATTGGTAGGAAAATACTGGATAGCGCTATCTAATACAGTAGGCGCATCAGCAATCATAAATTTGCTAAATCGCATATCCCTTTGCATTTCATTTACTGGGCGATAATAGAGTGGTGTCCAAGATAAAAAGGCTTCTTGGCAAGTGAAATGGCTAATATGAAGGTTAGAAGTGTAGATTTTATTATCACTCAGAACATGAAAATGGACACCGATCTCGCGTGATAAATTCTCAAAATAGAGATAATCCTCAAAATCAAGCAAATCTTCAATAATCACTTCTCCGTTATCTGCTTGATGAATTTGACTACCATTATTACTGATGCAAAAACAATCTGCCAAATCAAGGTTAAGGGCTTTTAAATAAGGATAAATACCATTAAAAGAGCGACCTGAGGCTAAAACAATATGAACACCTGCTTTTTTGGCTCGCAGAACCGCATTTTTTACTTCTGGTGTAATTTCACGTTGTTTATTGAGTAAGGTTCCATCTAAATCAATAGCAATAAGCTTAATACTCATTAGTATCCCCATATAAAAGAAAATAAAAGCAGTCAAAATGACAAGTCAGAAGTGAAGCGTTTTATCATCACATAGGTGACACTCTATTTGTGTGATATAAAAGGCATTATAGGATATATCACACAGATAGAGGGTTTATTCACAGCAAGGTGACTGTAAATGCAGTGGTTGTTTAGTTTCTAATTCAATTTCTTGGTTTTGTCTAAAATCAAAAGGTGTGATGCCATATTCTTTACGGAACATATAAGTAAAGTGCGATTGTGAACCAAAACCAAAATCAAGTGCGATATCAAAAATTGAACGCTCACTTGTCCGTAATAAATAAATAGCGCCAGCCAACCTACGTTGGCGAATATACTTTCCTAAAGAGGTTCCTGTGACTTCTTTAAAAATTTTCTGCATATGCCAAAGAGAATAGCCCGAATAAGCCGCAAGTTCTTCCAGATGAATAACGCGACCTAAATGCTCCTCAATCCATTTGCTTAACGCGCAAACCAATGCGAGATGATTATCTTGTGGCATTACAATTCCATTCTATCGATGAAGTTAAGGTAAAAAGCAAAATTAACTCCCTAATATTATACAAAAAGAGGCAAACAGAGAAATCCATATTAATGGATAGTCATCCATGATCGTTGGCAAAATGTGTAGTTGAGAAGGTATATGCACATTAAACAGTCAGATCAAATTAAAAATAATACAAACTATCTTGGTTTTGTCGAGGAAGCATTTAACTTTCTTTATGAAAACTATGCTAAATTCACAGCCAGAGATAAGTTATCGCGGATTTTATAACAACAACTCCTTACGCCGTTATCAAATTAAAGCGAATGCTTATTATTGTTACTAATCATGCTAACAAAATGTATTTAAAGGATTTTAAATTGAACGCAAAAAAAATAATTATTAGCATAATTATTGTACTAGCCATTAGCTTAGGTTTGTATCTTATAGCTTTAGATAATTTTTGCGATCAAGGAGAAGACTTTCAACAAGGTATTTGTCGATTTACCACGCTATTTCCCTCTAAACACGGTTAGTTTTTCACCTTTTCTAATTATTTTCCCTTTAACATGAAATCTATTTGTTATTCAAGTCAGAATAGTGTTTTAATGGTGGCTTAAAATAAACACAAGTGTAAACATTTATTTACACTTTAAACTGATAGATCAATAGAAGAGGATGTATGGCGAGAGAGTCGCAACAAGCAGAACTAAAGCGCGGTTTAAAAAATCGACATATCCAGCTTATCGCGCTGGGTGGTGCCGTCGGCGCGGGTCTGTTTCTTGGAATAGCGCAAACCATTAACATGACAGGACCATCAGTAATTTTAGGTTATGCGATAGGTGGTTTTATTGCGTTTATGATCATGCGCCAATTGGGCGAAATGGTTGCCGAAGAACCAGTTGCGGGTTCATTTAGTCACTTTGCTAATAAATACTGGAGCCCATTTGCTGGCTTTTTATCTGGCTGGAATTATTGGGTCATGTTTATTCTTGTTGGTATGGCTGAATTAACCGCCGCAGGTAAATATATTCATTATTGGTTACCTGATATTCCTGTCTGGGTTTCTGTTGCTGTCTTTTTTGTTGCCATTAATCTTATTAATCTGATCAACGTAAAAATGTATGGTGAAACCGAGTTCTGGTTTGCCATTATTAAAGTTCTCGCCATTGTGGGTATGATTTTATTTGGTAGCTATCTGCTGGCAAGTGGTAATGGTGGACCTCAAGCTTCTGTTACTAACTTATGGGAACTGGGTTTCTTTCCTCATGGCTTTACTGGATTTATGTCGGCACTTGCCATAGTGATGTTCTCTTTTGGTGGACTTGAGCTGGTAGGCATTACGGCGGCAGAAGCCGAAAATCCGAAAGTTAGCATTCCTAAAGCAACCAACCAAGTTGTGTACCGTATTTTAATTTTTTATATCGGTTCATTATTGGTATTACTATCACTTTATCCTTGGACGCAAGTTGTTAAGGGTGAAAGCCCATTTGTGCTTATCTTTCATCATTTGGATAACTTCTTAATTGCAAATATTTTAAATGCCGTGGTGTTAACCGCCGCATTATCTGTATATAACAGCGGTGTGTATTCAAATAGTCGTATGCTTTATGGTTTAGCGAAGCAAGGTAACGCGCCACGTTCATTATCACATGTCAATAAACGTGGTGTGCCAGTGATATCATTAGCATTATCTGCGGTAGCTACCTCTTTAGGTATTTTGGTTAACTATGTGTTGCCTGATCAAGCATTAGAGCTATTAATGGCGTTAGTGGTAACTACATTAGTGCTTAACTGGATCATGATTTGTTTAGCAAACTTAAAATTCCGTGCTGCAAAAATTAAAGAAGGTGTTGAACCATCATTTAAAGCGTTATGGTATCCCTATGGTAACTATATTTGTCTTGCCTTCTTATGCATGATTTTAGTGATTATTTTGTTAATGCCAAAAATTAATATCTCAGTAATTTTAATGCCATTCTGGATTGGTTTTTTATGGTTAGGTTTTAAATTGTCGAGACCAAAAAAAGAACCAGTAGCAGATGAGGCGAGGTAAGTTATTTCAGCTAAATAGATAAAATAACAATTTATAATTTAATTATCCTTCTTAGCGAAAACAAAAAACGCATCTAATTTTAGATGCGTTTTTTATTGGGTCATTGAAGGGTGAAATAAATAAAATTTACTTGAATAACATTACTGCCAACGCAGCCAAGCAAATAACACATTACCATTATTATAAGTACCCGGAACATAAGTTGCTTGAAATGAGAGATGACCATATTCAACAGAAACCATCGGTAGTGGTAATGGCATAGGAATATAATTATATTCATGGCGTGCTGTAATACTTAAAGTAAAACCCGCTCCCATTCTAAATCCATCAAGATCACCAGGTACCCACATTTTTTGAAAGCCATAACCGACTATCGGTTGTACGCGATTATTTGAGTCCATAAAAGCCATTGCATACAGCGCATGCCAGTCGTTATCGCTATCATAGCGATATTTTCCCATCCCAAAGCCCCAAGGTGTTTCGTTATAGCGATCTGTTTTTTCTTTATCGTAAGTAAAGCGGTTATGCCAAGTCCAGACAGGTAAATAGTAGTTATAATCGTCACTATCCCACGTTTGAGAGACATTACGCTTAAATTTTCCCCAATAGCTCTCTTCATTATTTTGTTGTAAAGATTGATCTGTTGTTTGGGTGTTTTTTATCGTAATTGTCTGAGTGTTGGCAGGGCTATTTTCAGTAGCAAAAGCATAGGTTGTTAACGTGAGTGAAAACAACGTAGTTGCTAATGCTCTATAACGAAAATGGGGTGATGACATAATATAACTCCGAATACTACACAGCTATGATTCTGGTAATGGCAAATAGATTTCAATAATAGTGTTATTTAATTAGTGATAATTTAAGATAAGAGGTATCTGAAATTATACTTATTGAATATAATCCTAAGGTATTTTAGTGAGTTGAACAAAGAACAAATCTACTCATTGTATGGTATCGATTAATTTTCTTAAGGCTAAATTCTGCGATGATATTATCACTAGCACATTGTTTTTTATGGACAAAATGTGTTACTGATAATGTAAGTTCAGAAGTTAAATATAAGAGATTAATCATAAGAAATTTAGTTATTGGGAAGATATCAGAACACAAGATGAGCGAAATACCTATTTCTATCCCTTTTTATATAAATATTAGTCTATTTAGTATGAGTAATCATTCTTATTTATGATGCAGACAAATATTTGCGCTGGGATAATAAGTTAATCGATAAAAAAGCGTTAATTTAAATCAGATAAAATAAGATGTTTGTTTATGAAGCGTTTAAGTTTTTACAGATACTTAAAAGAGTATGTCAGTGAGATATATTGATTTGTAGTGATTAACATGGGTTAAAAAAGAAATGTAAATGACTATTGCGATAAAAGCATTGATAGTAACCATTATTGTGAGTATTTTTCTTTGGAATTTTAATCAATGAGGAAGGCGATAATGAGGTAATATGAAGTCTTCAATTCTTTTTTCAATAAAATTTTTTGTATGCGCAATATTTCTAGAGTGAATTTTCAATACCATATTAATATCTGCATCAAGTATAAGATAATACATTGATTTTTCTTCCTGTCACTGCGGTAGTTTTTTCTTCATTTTCCCTTCTACGTTGTTTAGTTGTCCATAAATGCAGTATAAATGCCTCATTTGGCAGATCATATATCGAGTGTCGTTAAAATCAGCAAAATGATTTGTTTTTTATCGGAATATATAATTATTATTTATTTAATGGGGATATAAATAAATAAGTTTGTATCTATTATATCGTCTTGATTTGTTTCTCCTAGATAACAATAAATAAAGCGAGAGACTGTGGCTAGTATCTTTACTTTGGTCATGCGATACTCTCTATTGCCTGAATTTACAGGCTTTGGCTCGGGGCGCCTTATGGCTGAGATGAAACCCGTATAACCTGATCTGGATAATGCCAGCGTAGGGAAGTCAAGGTAACTCTGCGATGTGCTGATTAACAGAGACCGACTTTTCTGTAACTGGTAAAAGTAGGAGTTAATCAGTGAGATTTAATGCACTAACTATTGCAGGAACGGATCCTAGCGGCGGCGCAGGTATTCAAGCAGATCTAAAAACCTTTTCTGCCCTCGGTGTTTATGGCACAACAGTAATGACGGCTCTTGTCGCTCAAAATACTTGTGGTGTACATAGCGTGTATGATTTATCCCCTGACTTTGTCGGCGCACAATTAGATGCAGTTCTTTCTGATGTTAGAATAGATAGCGCAAAAATTGGTATGCTTTCTAACGCAGATATTATTGAAATTGTTTGCCAGAAACTGCATCAATACTCTATTCCTTTTGTTGTTCTTGATACTGTTATGATTGCAAAAAGTGGCGACCCACTTTTGCAACCCAATGCTGTCGAAAAGATGGTTAATAAACTTCTTCCCCTTGTTGATTTAATTACACCTAATCTACCCGAAGCCGCAGCTTTGCTAGGATGTGATGTTGCACAAGATGAACAGACGATGAAACAGCAAGGCTATGCATTACTCGCTCAAGGCTGTAAAGCAGTGCTAATGAAGGGAGGGCACTTAACAAAAAATGAGAGTCCAGATTGGTTATTTACACCAAAAGGTGAATGGCGTTTTACCTCACCGAGAATTAATACAAAAAATACCCACGGAACAGGTTGCACACTTTCAGCTGCACTCGCCGCAATACGTCCCCAAGTAAGTAATTGGGAAACGTCTGTGGAACAAGCCAAAGCTTATTTACAACAGGCATTAGAACATGCTGATAGTTTAGACGTCGGGCATGGGTTTGGCCCTGTACACCATTTTCATCGCTGGTGGTAAAAATAGGCCATATAAATAAAAAAGCCACCTTTGGCGGTGGCTTTTAATTGAATAACGTTTTTACGCTATGGTTACTGATTTATTGAGATACACATCTTGTACCGCATTAATCAGTGCGACGCCGTCCTTCATTGATTTTTTAAATGCTTTGCGACCTAAAATTAAGCCCATACCACCTGCACGTTTATTAATAACGGCGGTACGTACCGCATCTTCAAGGTCGTTTTTACCTGATGCACCACCTGAGTTAATTAAACCAGCACGACCCATATAACAGTTAGCTAATTGGTAACGTACTAAATCAATTGGGTTTTCAGTGGTAAGTTTGGTGTAAACTCGCTCATCAGTATGACCAAAACCTATTGCTTTAAAACCACCATTATTTTCGGCCATTTTTTGCTTAACAATATCAGCACCAATGGTGGCGGCTAAATGATTGGCTTGACCCGTTAAATCAGCGCTTGCGTGGTAATCCACGCCATCTTTCTTAAATGCAGGGTTACGCAGGTAAGCCCACAATACAGTAACCATACCCAGTTCATGCGCACGTTCAAATGCCATTGAAATTTCTTCAATTTGGCGACGGCTTTCTTGTGAACCAAAGTAAATAGTTGCACCAACGGCAACCGCACCCATTTCAAATGCTTGTTCAACGCTGGCGTACAGTGTTTGGTCGTATTGCGCAGGGTAGCTTAAGGTTTCGTTATGATTAAGCTTTACAAGAAAAGGAATTTTATGTGCGTAGCGGCGAGAAACAGAAGCAAGAACACCATAAGTGGAGGCAACACAGTTGCAACCTGCTTCTATCGCTAATTCAACAATATTTTTAGGATCAAAATAGAGTGGGTTAGCCGCAAATGATGCAGCAGCAGAATGCTCAACACCCTGATCCACGGGTAAAATGGATAAATAACCTGTACCTGCGAGACGCCCATGATTAAGCAATGTTTGCATTGAACGTAATACCGTATTAGGACGGTTATTATCAATCATTACACGGTCAACAAAATCTGAACCTGGCAGGTAGAGATTATCACTTGGGATTGTTTGACAGCGGTGTTCCAATAATGAGTTAGCATCAGCACCTAACAAACTTACTATATCAGTCATTACTTACTCCAGTTCACGATTAGATGAAAGTGATTGTCATTTATATACATTAAGATAACAAGCCACATTGAGGCGGTAAGCGGCAGTGGATCGCTTCAGGTAACACAATAAATGCAAATTTATCGCCTAAAAGGGGTTCTCCATCTAAATTAAACACCATTTCATGTGTAGCACTAATGTTTACCCAACTGCTTTCAATCTCGATAATTTTGTCGTTCTTTTTGCGATCAAATAGACTTGTTAATAAAGAAGGAAGAAGTTCATTAGCTTCAACGATGGTGATATTGAGTTTGTTGTCGTTAATTAATGCATCAGGGCAGAGCTGTTGTCCTCCCCCGGCTTGTCGACCATTCCCAATACCTAAAACCAACGCTTCACCTTTCCAATGAAAATTTTCTGCCTCAATAGTGCAAGGATCTGCTTTAAGAGTATCGATACGTAATAGACCATGAAGAAAATAGGCAACTCCACCTAATGAAGATTTTAGTTTTTCCGGCGTTTCAGTGGTGATTTTGGTACCAAATCCACCAGAGGCCATATTAATAAAATAATGTGTCTTATTTACATTAATCACATCAATAGGTACCGCTCGCCCTTTAATCGCTAAATTTAGTGCATTCTCCATATCTTGTGGAATAAGTGCACTAGAGGCAAAATCATTTGCTGTACCTAATGGAATGATGCCTAAAACAGGCAGAGATGAAGGCGATAAGTGAATAAGTTCAGAGACTACGCTATTGATCGTGCCATCACCACCCGCAGCAATAACGGTTTGTGCTCGAATATCAAGGGCTTCTTGAACAAAACGTCTAATATCACTTGATTCCCATGTGACTCGAACTTGAATATTAAAACCTTCTTTACGGAGTTGATAAACAGCGTCGCGCAGTGCGGTATTACCTGAGTTTTTTCCATTAATAATCAGCAAGCTGATTTGGTTCATTAGTATCACTCCTTAAATTAAACAACTCTTTTAAAAGTAATAGATATCGAGATAATTACCATTTTTTTACAAAAAATGAATAAACGGAGAATTAAATAAGGGAGTTAATATTTAAATGAAATGAGAAAACAAAATAGGAAAGGCTAATGTGGATAGAAAAAGAAAAGGCAAATCCAAGGGAGATTGGATTTGCCAAGGAGGTGGTTCCTAGTCTTACTGTATTCATTCTAGTTCTTTATTTTTCGAAACAGATGATACGGTAAACAAATCATTATTGATGTGATCTGTATTTGAAATTGACCACTTTAAATCAGATTATGACGTTTTACTTCACTTCTACTGCATCAATCTTGTGAGGTTGACGCGTTGTCGTTCCCTCTAGGTTGCGGATCAGCAGTGCAAAGTTTAAATCAACATCATCAGGAACAGATAAATAAACCATGTGGCCATTACCGGGTGCCACATCTGTTGGCTGAAGTTTTTTGTTAAATAGCTCTGCCAAGGTAAATTGAATATTCCCTGTTGGTGTCATTAATTCTAAGCTATCACCTAAAATAAATTTATTTTTAACATCGACTTCAGCTAAGCCATTAACACGCTTACCGGTGAATTCACCGACAAACTGTTGAGTGTCTGAAACAGAATAACCATATTCATAAGTTTGGTATGAATCATGAGTATGGCGACGTAAGAAACCTTCGGTATAACCGCGGTGTGCTAAGCCTTCTAGTGTGGTTAGTAGCGTTGGGTCGAAAGGTTTTCCTGCAACAGCATCATCAATAGCGCGGCGGTACATTTGTGCAGTACGAGCACAATAATAGAAAGATTTGGTACGGCCTTCGATTTTTAGTGAATGCACACCCATTTGGGTGAGTTGTTCAACGTGTTCGATAGCACGTAAATCTTTTGAATTCATGATATATGTACCGTGTTCATCTTCGAACGCCGTCATATATTCACCAGGACGTTTTGCTTCTTCGATTAAGTAAACTTTATCGGTTGGCGCACCAACACCTAATGTAGGTTCAACATTTTTGACGGGAATAGGTTGGTATTTTTCAACGATATTACCAACATCGTCTTCTTTACCTTCTTCTACTTTGTATTCCCAGCGACAAGCATTGGTGCAAGTTCCCTGATTTGGGTCACGCTTGTTGATATAACCAGATAATAGGCAACGACCCGAATATGCCATACATAATGCACCGTGGACAAAAACCTCAAGTTCCATTTCTGGTACTTGTTTGCGGATTTCTGCAATTTCATCAATAGAAAGTTCACGAGAAAGAATGACGCGAGTTAACCCCATTTGATGCCAAAATTTAACAGTTGCCCAGTTAACGGCATTAGCTTGTACTGAAAGGTGAATATCCATTTCAGGGAAAGCTTCACGTACCATCATGATCAAACCAGGATCTGACATAATTAGTGCATCAGGGCCCATATCGATAACGGGTTTTAAATCGCGAATAAAGGTTTTTAATTTAGCGTTATGAGGTGCGATATTCACCACAACATAGAAGCGTTTACCTAATTCGTGCGCTTCTTGGATCCCTTTAGCAAGGTTCTCGTGATTAAATTCGTTATTACGCACACGTAAACTATAACGGGGCTGACCTGCGTAAACGGCGTCAGCGCCATAAGCAAATGCATAGCGCATATTTTTTAATGAGCCAGCGGGAGAGAGCAATTCGGGTGTAAACATATTTAATTTCCTGGTTCTGATTTCAAGTCAGTCCTCTACACTAAAGGTAGGGGTATATCATAAAGGGGAGGATTCTAGCGCTTAACTATGGCGAGGTTCAATGTATTCCGTAAAAAAGATTATCTAAAGCGATAAGCTTGCATCTCCCAGCGATAACCTTGGCCATAAATTGACCGAATAAACTCAATTTGTGCATTTAGCTGCTCAAGTTTACGGCGTAAGTTTTTAATATGACTATCAATGGTTCGGTCTGTGACTATTCGATAATCATCATAAAGATGATCCATTAGCTGATCACGAGAGAGTATTTTACCCGGTTGTGTTGCCAAGGCTTTGAGTAAGCGAAATTCTGCTGTAGTGAGATCTAAAATTTTATTGTTGTATTGGATTTGATAAGCCTGTTCATCAATAACCACTAGCTTATCTGTTTGAATAATATCTTGAGGGCGATAATAGCGTCGCAATAAGGTTTTAACTCGGGCGACGACTTCTCTAGGGCTATAGGGTTTACAAATATAGTCATCAGCACCAATTTCTAATCCTAATAGTCGGTCAACTTCTTCTGTTTTTGCCGTCACCATAATAATGGGAATATCAGAAAATTGGCGTAGCTCTTTACATACCGTAATACCATCTTTTATCGGCAGCATTAAATCAAGTAAGACTAAATCATAGTGTTGCTGTTTTACACATTCGCTGACTTCAGCGCCATCTGCCAACCAATGTGTTTGATAGCCAGATGCTTGCAGATAATCAATCAGCAATTGAGCCAGTTTGGGTTCATCTTCTACTATTAATACACAATAGGTTTTTTCGGTGATTGTCATCCATTTACTCAAGTATCATTAGAATATGCGGGTAATTCTACGAGAATTTTTATGCCACCTAAAGAAGAAGGCATTGCACTAATTTTTCCATTATGAGCTTCAACAATATTTTCGCAAATTGCAAGGCCTAAACCAGAGCCGCCGCTTGCACGATTACGTGAGCTTTCAGCCCGATAAAAGCGTTGAAAAACAGCCTGATATTGTGCTTCATCTAGTCCTGGTGCGCTGTCTTCCCATGCAATAAATACACGATCATGTTCTTTGCGCGTCGTTATCTGTAATTGCCCACCAGAATAGGTATAACGCAAACTATTCTCTAATAAATTATGAAATAGCTGAATAAGCCTATCAGGATCTGCTTGTACAATGATAGGTGAAATATCGTCTAATTGAGGTAACAGGGCAATATCTTTACTCTGATAAGCATGACGATAAGATGCTGTTGCAAGCAAAATCACGTCATTAATATCAATAAAATCTTTGCGATAAGCCAGTGAACCACGATCAGATAACGAGAGCTGGTGTAAATCATTAACTAATTTAGTGAGGTTCGTTACTTCAAATAATAATGAATTAATCGTTTCGGTCGTGGGTTTTCTTACACCATCTTGCAGTGCTTCAAGCTCACCTTTTAAAATAGAAAGTGGTGTACGTAATTCATGTGAGATATCAGCCATATAATCACGACGAATTTGTTCATTTTTTTCTAAGGTGCTGGCGAGTTGATTAAAATCGATAGCAAGTTGACTTATTTCATCTTTATTAGTTGGCGTGACTCGAACTGCAAAATCCCCAGCCGCTAATTTATGCGTTGCATCAACGAGTCTTTTTACTGGGCGTATCATGCTACGAGACAAGATTAATGTGATTAAGAGTGCAAATAAAACCGTTGCACCTGCAATAATCCAGCTTGTACGTAATTGTTGTTTATCAAAGCTAATATCAGCTTCGTTACTGATTTTATCTGCGGCACTAACAACCACCCAACCCACAATTTCATCATGATAAGTAACAGGCTTTTTAAACGTTTCTGCTGGAAACTGATTATCGTGTCCAAATAAACGCTGCATATTTTTGTCCACAATCCAAAATTGTGTACGCCAACCTCGTGGAGCAGGGCCTTCACTGCTTTGGTTGATTTGGTCTATGGTACGTAATATTTGATAAAGAGAACGATCATCTCGGTTAAGAAAACGCCAATCACCCGTTAAGGTATATTGTTCAGTTAATGCTTCAGCGAGAAGCGTTGCTCGTTGTTCACTATTTTTTTTGATATACCCGATAAAGCCTTGTTGAAAGCTACCACGAATACCAATGTGCATGGCTAGCACAACGACCATACAGGTTGCAAAAATAACCAGAAACAACTTGCTTCTTAATTTCATGCATTTGCCTCTTGCTTGCTGATACGTCGTTGTTGCCAGCGTTCACGAAGTCCATCAAAAAATAGATAAATAACCGGCGTGGTATATAGCGTTAGCAGTTGGCTCATCAATAAACCACCAACAATGGTAATACCTAAAGGTTGTCTTAACTCTGCGCCATCACCACTGCCGAGCATTAATGGTAATGCGCCAAAAAGTGCGGCTAAGGTAGTCATAATAATAGGGCGAAAACGCAGTAAACTTGCTTGAATTATGGCCTCTTTTGCTGACAATTTACCCTCGCGTTGTGCCGTAATAGCAAAATCCACCATGATGATGGCATTTTTCTTCACAATGCCTATTAAGAGCATAATGCCAATAAGTGCAATTAAGCTAAAAGGAGTATCGAAGAGTCGTAATGCTAATAGCGCACCAACGCCCGCAGAAGGTAACGTTGATAAAATAGTCAGAGGGTGAATATAGCTTTCATACAGCACGCCAAGAACCAAATAAACCGTCACTATTGCCGCTAAAATAAGTATTAATTGTGATTTTATCGTTTCTTGGAAGATTTGAGCTGTACCTGCAAAAGTGCCACGTACGGTATTAGGTACACTGAGTTCGGTCATCGTACGTTCTATCGAGCTAATTGCATCAGATAAGGTATAACCTTCAGGAATATTAAATGCAATGGTCGATGCGGCAGATAATCCTTGGTGATTAACGCTTAGTGGTGCATTAGCCGGAGACCAACTGGCAAATGCAGATAATGGAATGCGATCACCTTTATCATTAATCACATACATTTTATCTAACGCAGAAACATCTTGAGTGTATTGTTCAGAGACTTCCATCACCACTTTATATTGGTTTAAAGGCGCATAGATAGTCGAAATTTGTCGCTGACCAAACGCATTATTAAGCAGATTATTCGCATCGCTGACGCTAATACCTAATTGCGACATGGTATCGCGATCATAAGTCAGTGCCATCTCAGCGCCTTTATCTTCTTTGTCTGAGTTAACATCAATTAGCTCAGGTAATTCACCGAGAGCTTTACGTACAATAGGTTCCCATTTACGTAATTCGCTTAAATCATCAGCTAATAAAGTAAATTGATAACTGGAATTCGCTTGTCGCCCGCCGGCACGCACATCTTGCACTGGCATTAAAAATAGGTTTGCACCGGGTTCATCGGCTAATTTAGTGCGTAAACGGTTAATGACCTGATTGGCGCTATCTGTGCGCTCTGATAATGGATTAAGCGAGATAAACATAAAACCACTGTTAATGCGCCCTCCGCCTGTAAAGCCAGTGACGCTATCGACATCTTTATCAGCATTAATTTCTTGCATAAAGCGCGCCATTTTGTCTTTCATTGATTGAAATGAAATACTTTGGTCAGCACGCACAAATCCCATTAAACGGCCTGTATCTTGATCAGGGAAAAAGGCCTTAGGAACGCTGATATATAAATAAACATTTAAGCCTAGTGTTGCGAGAAAAATTGCCATAACCCAGCGCCGATGGCGCAATGCAGCTTGTAGTGTGACACTGTAACCCTGCTGCAAACGAAAAAGTAGCTTACCAAACCCACGTAAATGTGCCTGAGCTTTAGGTTTTACGCCCTTGAGTAAATGAGCACACATCATGGGTGTTAAGGTTAAAGAGACAAACAATGATATAGCGATAGCGGTGGTTAAGGTGATAGCAAATTCTTTGAATAATCGACCAACTAATCCTTCCATTAGTAATAATGGAATAAACACGGCAACTAGCGAGATACTCATTGAAAGCACGGTAAAACCAACTTCACCAACCCCTTTTAATGCTGCTTGTTTGGGTTTTAAACCATTTTCAATATGGCGAGAAATATTTTCTAGCACCACAATGGCATCATCGACGACAAAACCTGTGGCGACAGTAAGTGCCATCAATGAAAGATTATTTAAACTAAAGCCACACAAATACATAGCTGAGAAAGTACCAATTAATGAAACGGGTACTGCAACTGCGGGGATAAGCGTGGCTCTGCCAGAGCGCAAAAATAGAAACACCACTAAAATCACTAATGCAACCGCGATAGAAAGTGCGCGTTCAACTTCAGCTAATGAAGCGCGAATGGTTGGTGTTCTGTCTTGTGCGACTTTTAAATCGACACTGGCAGGAATAAGCTCACGTAATTCAGGTAATTCAGCACGAATGCGGTTTACTGTCTCAATAATATTGGCGCCCGCCTCACGACGAATAACCAGCAAAATAGCCGGTTCTCCTCCACTCATACCCGCGGCGCGTGAGTTTTGAACGGAATCTGTTACCTCGGCAATATCGCTTAAACGTACTGTCGCCTCTTGATTGTAATGAACAATTATAGGGCGATAGTCAGCGGCTTTGCTGAGCTCATCATTAGTTTGGATTTGCCAGCGACTTTTATCATCATTGACAAAACCTTGAGGGCGTCGGACATTAGCTTGGCTAATGGCTTTTCTAACATCATCAAGGCTAACATTTTGATTAAAAAGCGCATCAGGATTAAGCGCAACACGTACCGCAGGTAATGATCCACCACCGACAGAAACTTCACTTACACCTTCAATCTGTGAAATTTTCTGTGCCAGCCGAGTTGATGCTAAATCATACAGCTCACCGGTGTTTTGCGTATCAGATGTCAGCGTTAAAATCATAATCGGCGCATCTGATGGATTTGATTTGTAATAACGTGGACGACTTGGCATACCAGATGGCAATAGGCTTTGTGATGCGTTTAATGCGGCTTGCACATCACGAGCAGCGGTATTGATATCTTTATTTAAATCAAATACTAAAGTAATACTGGTGCTGCCTAATGAGCTGCTTGATGTCATTTCATCAATGCCCGCAATGCGCCCTAATGAGCGTTCAAGAGGGGTCGCAACAGAAGAAGCCATTGTTTCTGGAGAGGCACCCGGTAATGAGGCGTAGATATTAATCACGGGATAATCTACCTGTGGCAACGGTGCCACAGGTAGTAGCATAAAGCCTAATACACCACAAAGAGAGATTGCTAAGCTCAATAGCGTTGTTGCTACAGGGCGCTGAATAAAGAGGGCGAAGAACTTCATGATATCGCCTCGTTATCATTTTCAGTGCATTTATTTCGATTGAAATAAATAGATAGCTTATCAAATAGCAAATAAATAACCGGTGTTGTAAATAGGGTTAAAATCTGACTCATAATCAAACCACCAACCATACATACCCCTAATGGTTGACGTAATTCAGCACCAACACCGGTACTTAACATTAATGGCAACGCACCTAGTAGTGCTGCCATTGTGGTCATTAATATTGGGCGAAAACGCAGTAAACATGCCTGATAGATAGCTTCGTAAGGTGCTAGGCCTTGTTCTCGTTCAGCCGCTAATGCGAAGTCTATCATCATGATGGCGTTCTTTTTCACAATACCAATGAGCAAAATAATACCGATGATGGCGATAATATCGAGCTCATTGCCGGCAGCCATTAAGGCCAATAATGCACCGACACCAGCCGTTGGTAAGGTAGAAAGGATCGTAATTGGATGAATAAAGCTTTCATACAGCACACCTAAAACGATATACATTGCTACAATTGCAGCAATAATTAACCATAATGTGCTGGAAAGCGCGCTTTCAAATGCCAGCGTCGCACCTTGGAATTGTGTGGTGATATCTTTTGGCATTGCAATTTGTTCTTCTACTTGTTTAACGGCATTGACCGCTTCTTCAAGAGAGGATTTTTCGGCAACATTAAAAGAAAATGTAGCTGCTGGGAATTGCTCTTGGTGATTAATAGAAAGTGGTGCTAGGCGCTGTTCTACTGATGCAATAGATAAGAGCGGTACCATTGCGCCATCTTTACCCGATAAATGAATGGCAGATAATGCCTGTAAACCATCACTATTACGAATATCTTGTTCTAATACCACACGATACTGATTAGCTTGAGTATAAATGGTGGAAATAAGACGCTGGCCAAAGGCGTTGTAAAGTGCATTATCAATGGCACTCATTGAAATACCCAAGCGGCTAGCTGAATCTCTATCTACCTTGATATAGGCCATCATGCCGCCATCTTGCCAATCGCTGCTAATATCCGTTAATTCAGTACGTTGTTTTAATGCCTGAGAAAGTTTTGGCACCCATTGTGCTAATTCTTCTAGTGAGGTCGCTTGCAACGTAAATTGATACTGAGTACGAGATACTTGTGTATCTATGGTTAAATCTTGTGTTGGCTGAAGATAAAGTGTCATTCCTGAAATATCAGCAACTCTCTTTTGTAAACGAGGAATAATCACATCAATACGATCATCACGTTGATTTAGCGGCTTTAGCGTAATTTGTAATCGGCCGGTATTAAGTGTGGCGTTATTGCCATCAATGCCGACGAAGCTGGCAATATTATCGATAGCAGGATCATCAATAAGTTTATCTACTACTTGTTGTTGTTTATCGACCATCGCTTGATAAGAGATGGATTGTGAGGTTTCTATCGTGCCTTGTAATAAGCCGTTATCTTGTAATGGAAAAAAGCCTTTCGGTATAAACATATAAAGCAATACCGTTAAAACCAGTGTGCTCAATGCAACACCGAGGGTTATCCATTGGTGATTTAACACTCGTTTTAGCCAAACAGCATAAACGGCAATCATTTTTTCAAAGAAACGTTCACAAGCCATTTCAAAGCGATTATGTTTAATTTCGCTTTCAGGTTTTAGTAAACGCGCGCACATCATTGGCGTTAAAGTTAAAGAGACAACAGCCGAAATTAATATGGCCACCGCAAGGGTGATGGCGAACTCTCTAAATAAACGACCAACAATATCGCCCATAAAAAGAAGTGGGATCAGCACGGCAATTAACGAAAAAGTTAATGAAATAATGGTAAAACCGATTTCACCCGCCCCTTTTAGTGCTGCGGTCAGCGGTTTATCACCTTGTTCAAGATAGCGAGAGATATTTTCAATAACGACAATAGCGTCATCCACCACAAAGCCAGTGGCAATGGTAAGCGCCATTAAGGTCAGGTTATTCACAGAAAATCCACAAAAATACATCACGGCAAAAGTACCCACTAATGAAAGTGGAACCGCAATACTCGGGATTAGTGTAGCGACACCATTGCGTAAGAATAAGTAAATAACCATAACAACTAAGGCTATCGCTAAACCTAATTCGAACTGTACATCGTTAACCGATGCGCGAATGGTGGTGGTTCTATCGGTTAAAATTTCAACGCTAACAGATTTAGGTAGGTTAGACACTAAGTCGGGTAATAAATTGCGAATATTATCAGTAGTATCAATAACATTAACACCAGGCTGACGCTGTACATTAATAATAATTGCTTGCTCATTATTCGCCCATGCGCCTAATTGATTATTTTCAGCTGCTTGTTCAATGGTTGCGATATCAGATAAACGAATAGGTGCGCCATTTTTATAGGTGATAATCAATTGACGATAATCATCTACCGTCTTCATTTGGTCGTTAGCCGATAATGTTACAGAGCGGGTTGGGCCATCAAGGCTACCTTTTGCAGAGTTGACGTTGGCATTATTAATTGCAACACGAACTGTTTCACTATCTAACCCATAAGATGCTGCCGCTTGCGCATTAAGTTTAACTCTTACTGCCGGGCGCTGACCTCCCGCTAAAGAAACTAAACCTACACCATTTACTTGTGAAATTTTTTGCGAAATACGAGTTTCAACCATATCTTGCAATTGTGTCATCGGAAGTGCTGAGCTGGTTACGGCCAAGGTCAGGATCGGGGGATCTGCGGGGTTTACTTTGCTATAAATGGGGGGATAAGGTAAATCTGAAGGCAGCAAATTAGTTGCTGCATTAATGGCTGCTTGCACTTCTTGTTCTGCAACATCGAGTGGCAAAGTAAGTTGGAACATTAATGTAATAACAGAAGCGCCACCTGAACTTTGTGACGACATCTGTTTTAACCCTGACATTTGGCCAAATTGGCGCTCTAGTGGTGCAGTGACTGCGGATGTCATTACATCCGGGCTGGCGCCTGGATAAAGTGTAACCACTTGAATAGTAGGATAATCAACTTCTGGTAATGCTGAAACCGGCAGCATGCGATAGCCCACAATACCGGCTAATAAAATCGCAATCATAAATAACGTTGTTGCCACAGGACGTAAAATAAATAAGCGAGAAGGGCCGCCGCCTGTACCGTGTGTTTTTTCGGTCATTACGCTTTCTCCGCTATAACACGGTTAGTTTCTTTACTTTTTGGTACAGTCGGAGTGACGATATCGACTTTTGCACCCTGCGTTAATCGGTCAACACCATCAGTGACTACACGCTGATTTGCCGATAAACCAGAAGCAATCACCACTTTATCTGCATTTTGCAGTGCTACTTCAACGCGTAATTTGCTGACTTTATTTTCATCATCAACCGCCCAAACAAAGTGTCCTTCATTGCCCATTTGCAATGCAGCGTTAGGAATAACAACGGCTTTTTCTAATGTTTTGACATACAAGCGGATATTAACAAATTGGTTTGGAAACAGGGTATTTTCTTGCTGAGGAAAACGTGCTTTTAGTTTAATTGTGCCAGTGGTGGCATCTATTTGGTTATCAACACTAAAGAGTTTTCCTTGGGCCAACTCAAACTGATTATTGCGATCAAATGCGGTAACAGGTAAATCCGCATTAGTTTTGCGCGCTTGAATAACACGGTTTAGTTCTTGTTCTGGCAATGTAAATAGTACATCGACGGGATCCATTTGGTTGATAACAACGATAGGCGTTGATGATCCCCCAGAAATATAGTTGCCAACATCAACTTGTTTTAATCCCACTCGACCTGAAATAGGTGCCGTAATTTTGCTATAGGTTAATTGTAGTTGGGCATTGCTTATCGTGGCTTCATCGATACGAAGGCTGGCTTCAGATTGTTTAACTAACGCATTTTGGTTATCTAATTCTTGTTGTGAAACTAAATTAGTTTTCGCTAGTTTTTGATAACGAGCTAAATCAAGACGCGCATTAGCTAAGGTTGCTTGATCTTTTGCTAATTGACCTTTGGCTTGGGCTAATTGCACTTCAAAAGGTCGCGAGTCAATTTCGGCAAGTAAATCACCTTGTTTGACATGTTGGCCTTCAGTAAAGTGCAACGCCATTAATTGGCCTTCAACACGACTTGTAACTGTCACGCTATTGGTGGCACGCACTGTGCCTAATGCCGATAAAAACTGTGGCACATCTTCTTCCATTGAAGTTGCAATTTGTACAGGAGGAAGTGGTGGTCGACGAGAACTTGAAGTTCCCCTAGTTGTTTGTCCTGAAGTTTGCGCTTGAGCACCTTTGGTTTCTGTTGTGGTTGTTTTAGTGGTGTTGAATTGCCAATAGGCGCCAGCGCCAGCAGCAATAACGATTACTGCGATAATAAGAGAAAGTCTTTTTTTAGCGTTTTTGTTTTTATTCATTGTTTTTGTGATCCCACTGGCAACTAGCTAATCAGGAATAGTGAAATTAAATTTCGGAATGGTGACATTCTACCTGTTTCTGCATGGTTAAAAATGGAGGAAATATGGAAATTAAGTCAAGGAATGTGTTTTGTTGATGTTATTTTCACCAAACGAGTAAAAATAGCGATGGTAAAATTTTTTTGTTTCTATTCAATGAATAATCAATTGCTGAAAAATGAATAAGGATCAGGTTAATTAAGTGGTTTATCAGTGAATAATATAGTGTGAAATAATTTATTTATAATCAGTAGGTTATTTTGTTTGCTCTTTTTTTAATCGCATAACTATTTTGTACAATTGCACTTATATGTGATAAAACGCAATAGTTAGTTATAAAACTTAGATAATTATGCTTTCCAATGATAGAATGCCGACCTTGTTTTTCTCTGCGTTGAACTCTTTTCAAAGAATAACAATCCAGTATGAAATACACCGCGCTTTAACTCTGTCTTAAAATGAAAAGTTTTTTGTAAAAATGAGCCTAAATATAAAGGCGTAATAGAATAACTAGAGGTTTTTAGTGTCAACTGCAAACACACCTGATGATGGACAAAAACCGAGTCTGAATGCATTTAAACAGCCTCGTGCGTTTTACCTCATCTTCTCTATCGAATTATGGGAACGTTTCGGCTATTACGGTCTGCAAGGGATCATGGCCGTATATCTGGTTAAAATGCTGGGAATGGGTGAAGCGGAAGCTATCACTGTTTTTGCTGCATTTACCGCACTGGTTTATGGTTTTGTTGCTATCGGTGGATGGTTAGGGGATAAAGTTCTTGGTACTAAAAGGGTTATTATCCTTGGTGCAATAGTGCTGGCAATAGGTTATGCCATGGTCGCGTTCTCTGATCATGATAAAGATGTTATCTATTGGGGATTAGCAACAATTGCTGTGGGTAATGGTTTATTTAAAGCCAATCCATCATCATTATTAGCAACTTGTTATGAGAAAAACGATCCGCAATTAGACGGTGCATTTACTATGTACTATATGTCTATTAACGTCGGTTCTTTCTTCTCAATGTTAGCAACCCCGTGGTTAGCTGCTAATTACGGTTGGGATGTGGCATTCGCACTCAGTGTAGTGGGTATGCTAATTACACTGGCAAACTTCGTTGTTTGTCGTGGTTGGATTAAAGATAAGGGCTCAAGACCTGACTTTGAACCGCTTAATTATTCAAAATTGCTATTAACGCTGGTGGGTATTGTTGTATTAGTTGCTTTATCTACCTGGTTATTACATAACAATGAAGTTGCGAGCTGGTCTTTAGCGATTATCTCTTTAGGTATCATTCTGATTTTTGCTCGTGAAACCTTTATGATGAAAGGAGCAGCGCGTCGTAAGATGATTGTTGCTTTTTTATTAATGGTTGAAGCTGTTGTGTTCTTTGTGCTTTATGACCAAATGCCAACTTCTTTAAACTTCTTTGCTATTCATAACGTTGAACATTCGCTACTGGGTATCAGTGTTGAACCAGAGCAATTCCAATCACTAAACCCATTCTGGATTATGCTTGCAAGCCCATTATTAGCAGCTATTTATAATTTTATGGGCGATAAATTACCTATGCCTTATAAGTTCACTGTGGGGATGTTTCTCAGTGCAACTGCTTTCCTCGTTTTACCATTAGGTGCGAGTATGGCAAATGAAGCAGGTATCGTTTCTTCATGGTGGTTAGTCGCAAGTTATGGTTTCCAAAGTATTGGTGAACTGATGATCTCGGGCCTTGGATTAGCGATGGTGGCTCAGTTAGTACCACAACGCTTAATGGGCTTTATTATGGGGGCTTGGTTTTTAACCTCAGCAGCAGCAGCGATTATTGCCGGTAAAGTTGCAAGCCTAATGGCTGTACCTGAAGATGTGCAAAGTGCACATGCTTCGTTAGAAATTTATAGCAGTGTATTTTTACAAATTGGTATCGTAACAGGCATTATTGCGATACTGATGCTTATCACTGCACCTATGCTGAGTAAAATGATTCAATAGCATTTTAAATCTTATTTATAAAGCATAGAAATAAAGGGTGCCAATAGGCATCCTTTTTTGTATTTTATTTTCACTCACTGTTCATTTATCACTCTTGTATTTGACACTTTACCTAACATATAATCATGAAAAGATAAGTGAGGTGAAAATGAATCATATAATACACAAGGAAACACATAAGCAGCTATCAATAGAACGTGTAACCATGCTTAAGCGAATAGCAAACTTAACAGAAGAGATAGTCAATCAACTGGTTAAGGATAAATGTTTAACAAATGCATTAAAAATGACAGATAACGAACTGACTAAATTAATGTTTGAGACTCAGCTAGAGCGAACCTGTGCAATTTCGGCAAGAGAAAAACGCAAAATCTCACGTTTAAATGAAGGTGCAATTAAATTTGCAGAGCAACTAAAAGCGTTAGGTGGAACATGTCGAGCAAGTCAAGCGGCTGAAATTTTAGGTGTTAAAAGACAAACCATTAATAACCGATTAAAAGCAAATAAGTTATTGGCAGTAAAAGTTGGAGGAGAATATCGATTACCTATATTCCAGTTTGATGGTAATCGTTTAGTCGATGGACTCGAGGAAATACTCATATTATTAAGTGATTTTAGTTCTACGACTAAAGTTTCATTTTTAACAAGCCTGTATTTCTTTAAAGATGAGAATGATCTCAATGTGATAGATATTTTAAAAAAATATGGTCGTATGAGTGATCAAATGCAGGAAATCTGTCGGCAAGCGAAGCTTTTTGCCCAACAAGAGTCACATTAATAAAAGCTCACTTTGTTGAGCTTTTAATCATCTCCATTGAGAGTAAAGTTGAGGGTTTCTGTAATAATCTCAAGACCTGAAATATCTTTTTCAACCCAGTTTTGAGGAAAATTCTCTTTTTTATTATCGATATATAAATCAACGGAACAGACGGAAACATCTATAAGTGGAGGTATTATTTCTTTTCGAGCCCAGAATGCTGTACATATACCTGCATAATGGCGTGAAGGATAAGCAATACCATCATAATTAAGTGCTGGGGTATTTGCTGCCCAATCAACTATTGTTTGTGTTGTACCATAATTTTTGCCCATCATTTTATCTACTGTAATGTGTAATATTCCTGATAATCTGAGCATATCGATAATTTTCACTTTTCGAGTTGTTGTGAGTGTATATATCTGTGCTTTTTGCAGATCACTTAATCCAATAATAACGGCTTTATTATTTTGATAAATGCGACCTAAAGATTCAGCTATCGCAATAACAGCATAGTCAGCTGTGTAACAAACTCCTGTTCTACCAGAAGGGTCATTATAACGTCCCATTTCTAAGGGATTATTTGGTGTGAAATAATGAATACCTGATGGAGATGATTTCCATTGCCAGCGTTTTTGTTGAAGTTTTTTATAGGTTTTATAAGGAATATAACCTTGTAATTCGAGTTCATTTAATTTTTTATAAAGTGATTTATTATTTTTAGTTACCATCGAACCTCTATATTACTTATGAAGTAAAACATCCATTTGTAATAGAGTAAAGACCTCAAATAAACTTATCAATTATTTGATTTTAAAAATAAAAAAATCAGAATAACTGCATTTAAATGCTTAGAAAAAATAATATTTAGGTATATTTATTTTTTATTAATACATAAAGGTTATAATGTAACAAAAAAATACAGCACCTATAAAGATGCTGTATTGGAAAGGGGACTGTGATAATGAATTATTTTAGTTAATGGCTTTATCGGCTTGTAATGCAACATCTTTCTCATGAGTTGAGGGTTTAACTGCCGTCCAGCCTTTATAAGCTAAAGGTAAGAATGCAACAACAATAGCTAATGCAGAAACCCCCGCAACATAATAAGCACCTGCCATAGCAGTTTTTTCTAACCAAGCGCCCGTTAACATTGGCGTTAAACCACCAAATACGGCGTAAGCCATATTGTAAGCAAAAGACAACCCTGAAAAACGAATAGAAGGTGGAAATGCTCTTGTACTTACAATGGGTGTAGTTGCAATTGCGCCAACAAAAAAGCCCATCAAACCATAGTTAAATGCTAATTGAATGCCTGACATTGTGGTATCTAAACTGCCATAGAAATAAAATGCAGTAGAAATCAATCCACCCCATGATAATGTCATGGAAATACGTGTACCCAATTTATCGCCAATCCATCCCCAGAAGATACAACCTAAAGTTAAGGTTAATGTTGCGACACAGTTAGCCTCTAAAGACGTTGTCCTATCAATTTTGTAAATACCCTCAACAATGACACTTGGTGTCATCAAAATAGTGACAACTATTGCGGTAGATAATGACCATGTTAATGCAGCCGTAATTAAACAGGCTTGTTTATGATTTTTAATAACAGAGACAACAGGCATCTCTTGTGCTAAAGCTTTTTTTGCGGCCATCTCTTTAAAGATAGGCGTTTCTTGCAAAAATCTACGCAAATAAACAGAAATTAAACCGAAAACACCCCCTAAAATAAAGGGGATACGCCATGCAAAATCGTTAACTTCTTGAACGCTATAATTACGTTGAACAATAATTGCCACTATCGAGCCTAATAAAATACCACCAGTAATACCTGATGTTAATGTACCAACACCTAAGCCATAGCGCTGTTTTGGCGTGTGTTCGGCGATAAAGACCCATGCACCGGGCATTTCACCACCAATTGCAGCACCTTGCATTATGCGCATCAATAACAGTAATAATGGCGCCATAACACCAATAGTTTCATAGGTCGGTAATAAGCCAATAATTAAAGTAGGTACTGCCATTAAGAAAATACTTAAGGTAAACATTCGCTTACGACCGATAATATCGCCATAGTGAGCCATAATAATGCCACCCAATGGGCGAGCAAGGTAACCTGCGGCAAAAATACCTAAGGTTTGCATCTGTGCGATAAATGCATTTTCACCAGGAAAGAACAAGTGGCTCAATGTTTTCGTAAAGAACACGAAGATCACGAAATCATAGAACTCCAAAGTTCCCCCAAGTGAGGATAAACCCAACGTTTTATAGTCGCTGCGATTTAATGGTCGTGCCGTAGGTTGACTCAACGGCGGAGTTGATTGTGATGTCATAATAACAACCTATAATAATCATCGTGATAAAATGGTTAATAACAAAGTCACAGATAATTTTCTTTAATTAATAACGAATAAAATAGAACGAAATATAAATAATAGAAGAAAATTATTTATCGGCTATTTATACGAGAAAGAATAATATTGTGATGATGGTTAAAGTTATAACAGGAAGCTCTTAATGATGTAAATAGCTAAAAATAAAATAGTGATTTTAACTAAAAACTATATCCATTATTGATTGTTTAACTGCTATATGAATAAATTCTTATTTTTATCACTTAAATTTAAGGTTTGTTTGGTTTTTTATAAAATATTCTTTAAATATATCATAGACCTTTAAATTAAAATTTTTAAATAAGACTCAATATATATTGAATATATTAATGATAATTTTACTCTTTAATTTAATAGTTAAATAATAAGTTTTAATATTTATTATTTATTGTAAATTAGATGATAACTAGAGAATAGATAAAGTATTTCTTGTGTGGTTGGATAATATGAGCTGTTAATTATCTTATTATTGGAACATTCCACTATATGTTAAATTCAATGTTATTGAAATATTATATCAATAATTTAAAAAATATTGATATTAAATTGCTTTTAATTTTGTTTTTTTGAATCTATTTGTGTATTTTTATGCACTGTGTGATTTTTAAATCTATTATGCGTTAAGAAGAAATAAAATTGAAAATAAAGCGCAAAAAACCAATTATTGATTATAATTACATCAATGAGTCAATCAATATGTCGGAGGGTTTATGGTCTCAATTTCAATGAGCGCTGTTCTCTTAACCGCAATTTCTCTATTTGCAATACTTTCTATCGTCGCATTAGGTGGGAGTTTGGTGTTAAAAGGTATGCTTAATAATATTGAGCAAAGTGATAGCTATTTATTGAGAGCATCGGTAAAAAAAACCTTTATTACATCGCTAGTGGTTGCATTACTGCTAGTTTACTATTACCTCTCTACAACAGCTTAGTTCTTTGCATTATGTACTCGCCAGTGCTATTACAAGAAAGTAATGGCACTGCATTATTAAATATATAATTTCAATTCTTGGATTTTGCTACCCCTTTTAAATTACCAAAATTATCTTATGCTTGGCACATATAGCAGCCATTATCTATCGCCATTGAGCCTTGATAACGTCTTACACCTAATGGCTGAACATGTTTAAGATCATCAGTGAAATCTTCAACTTGCTAATATAAGACAATTCCTTTTTTACCGAAACCTATTTGGTGATCAGCTTGTACCACTTCGATAGTAAAATTATCCAGATGCAATAAAATAAAATTAAAACCAGCTAAATACTCAGTCGTTGCGGTAGGAAAAGGTTGTTGATATGTAAGCTAAACTGTCAAAAATATTAGCAATATGAATAAGGATCACGTTTGGTTTGATAATTATAATATTGAGTTTTTAAGAAAGACTAAGGGCAAAGTCTTTATGATAAGAGAAATAAAAACGCCACTGACTAGGGGATCAAGTGCAGTGGCGTAATTTTAATAAGGATAGTTTTAGACTAAGAACAGTGTTGCTAAGCCTAAGAAGATAAAGAAACCGCCAGTATCAGTAATTGCAGTGATCATAACGCTTGAGCCTATCGCGGGATCTTTACCCATTTTAATCATGATCAATGGAATAAGGACTCCCATTATGGCGGCCATTAATAGGTTAAGTATCATCGCCATTGTCATTACAGCACCCATAGCGGCATCACCATAGAGTAAGAAGGTGACAACACCCATGATGCCCCCCCAAACAATACCGTTGATTAACGCAACGCCGAGCTCTCTTAAAATAAGGAATGAGAAGCTACCAGTTTGAATTTGGTGTAAAGCTAATGCACGAACAATCATCGTGATAGTCTGGTTACCTGTATTACCACCAATACCTGCGACTATCGGCATTAAGGTTGCTAAGGCAACGAGCTGAGAAATAGTATCTTCAAAAACACCGATAACACGAGAGGCAACAAAGGCAGTACATAGGTTGATTGCAAGCCAAGTCCAACGGGTTTTTACTGCTTGTCCTACTGGAGCAAAAACGTCTTCTTCTGGGCTTAAACCCCCCATACGACGAAGATTGGTATCACTCTCTTCATGCATGTTATCAACGATATCTTCAACGGTTAGTCGCCCCATTAAAAGACCGTTGCTATCAACAACTGCGGCTGAAATTAAGTCATAACGTTCGAACGCACCTGCCGCGTCTTCTCCTTTTTCTTCAGGCATAAAACTCACGGTGTCAGTTTTCATTACCTCTGAAACTCGTTTTTCAGGAGATTGCGTTAATATTGTAGTTAAAGGCAATTCACCAAGAAGATGATTAGCGCCGTCGATAACAAAGATTTTATCCGTTGCTTCAGGGATTGAGCCACGTTGACGTAAATAGCGTTGAACTGTTTTTAAAGAAACATTGCCGCGCACAGTCACGAATTCAAAATCCATCATCTGGCCGACGCTGTCTTTTGGATATTGAAGGACTTCTCTAATTCTATTACGCAGACTTGGTTCTAAATAGGTTAGAAGACGACGCATGGTATCGCGGGGTAAATGCTCTGCGATATAAGCTTGTTCGTCGACATGTAATGTCGCAACCGAGCGTAATAGCTCTCGGTCTGTCATATCTTTGATTAAACTGTCCCAAACGGCGACAGAAGCTTCGACTAAAACAGCACCACGCTCATTGTTATCAACTAAGTGCCATAACGCTAGACGTTCATCATAGGGTAAGGCTTCAAGAATATCTGCAATATCTGCCGCGTGTAGATCTTGTAGTAATTCTCTTACTGTAGTGATTTTCTCATGAAGTTCTTGGTGGCTCAGTCTATCATTTTCACTTGCTTCCCCAAGAACGGTTTCAACAAAGTGATCATCTTCGAGAAAGATGGTCAAAATTTGCTGACGCAGGTGAGCCACTTTTTGTGAATACGGATTGATGGCAGCCGCAGTATCATTGTTGATAGCTGGTTGAGACATGTTATTCCTTTTTAATTCTTACGAGGGAGATAACCATTTAAATATTAATTATTCCATTTGAGGATGATTATCGGTTTTCTCCGTATAAAAAATATGAATCTTGAACAATATTGTATTGGTGATGTTCATATTATCGTCACAAATCAAACCTATGTTGTTATGTGATAGTCGTTGTAAGATAAATGCAATAAAAGACGCTCAGGCTAGCGTCTTTTTCTGTATAATATCATATTGTTAAGCAGATTCCTCTTTTATATCTAGTTTCCATCCGGGAACTGACTGCCAATGCTCTTGTTCTTTTTCTAAATCGAGTTCCATCAATGTGTTATCGGAAAGATAATTTGCAGGAAAAAAAAGAGTCCAATGGTTTTCATCAGTGACTAAACGCAGAGATGCTGGTTTTGTCGTCGATTGTCGCTGATTATTAAGTAATGTTGCTAGTCTTAATATTTGCACTAAAGGGAAATATTGTTTCTTTTTATAGAGATTAAACCTTGGTAGCTCATCTAGTTTAATTCCCTTACGGTGATAACGAACCAGCGTTGTTAAAAGTAACTGCTGTTCTTGGTTAAAGCCGGGTAAATCGGTATTGGACAAAATATAAGCAGAATGACGATGTAATCCACTTAAATTAATACTTAAGCCAACCTCATGTAACATAACCGCCCAAACTAAAATTGCTTCTAAATCAGGTTTTGCTAATTTTGGATTTTGTTGTGCCCACTGATCATAAAGCAACTGCATGGTTGTCAATACACGTTTAGCTTGCTCTCTATCTATATTGTAGTGTTCTGCTAGACTTTTTGCGGTACGCTGGCGAATATCTTGGTGACGAAATCGGCCTTCCATTTCATAAAGTACACCTTCGCGTAATGCACCATCAGATAAATGCAGTGCTTTTAAGCCTAATGAATCAAAAATTCCACATAAAATAGCTAAACCTGGTACAAATACATGTTTACGTTCATCAGATAAACCGGGTAGGGCGATATCTTTGAATTTTTTAAAACGCAATACTTGCTTAGTGAGCATAAGTAGGCGCTCTGGGGTGATAACACCGTCTTTTTCACCAAATTCAACCAGAATTTCATGAGCGGCTTTAATTGTGCCGGAAGCACCTAAAGCGACATCCCAACCCGTCATTTTATATTGCCATGCAATTTTTTTCATTTTTCGTGCTGCTTTTTCGCGTGCTTTGCGAAATGCAGACTCACTAATTTTTTGTTCAGGAAAAAATTGACGGCTAAAACTGACACAACCCATACGTTGGCTTTCGATTAGAATAGGTTCAAAATTTTCACCAATCACTAATTCGGTAGAACCTCCGCCGATATCAATAACGAGTTTGCGCCCTTTTTCTGATTGAGTGTGTTCAACGCCCATAAAAATAAGTCGAGCTTCTTCATGACCCGAAATAATTTCAATAGGATAGGGCATAACTTCTTTAGCGCGTTGAAGAAATTCTTTCGCGTTAGTGGCAACACGTAGTGTATGTGTACCCACAACAGTGACATTTTCAGCAGGAAATCCTTGTAATCTTTCAGCAAAAAGAGAAAGTGCAGAAAGACCACGTAGCATCGCTTCTTCGCTTAATTCATTGTCATCGTTAAGACCATCTGCAAGATATACACGTTGTTTTAAACGGCTTAATACTTGTAATGCACCGTTAACGACACGGGCAATAATCATATGAAAGCTATTAGAACCCAGGTCAATAGCCGCAATTTCCAACGGGCGTGGTGAAGAGTCTTCTTGTGATAAAGGCATATGATTACGCTCGTGATTCAGGTTGTTCTAACGATTTAATATATTCATAGACAGCTAATTGGGCTCGAATTTTACGTTTATTTCCACGAGGAACATAGTCATTTGTTAAGTCTTTATCAATATAACGCGCTTTTACGGTGTCATTAAATTGAATATCGAGAATATCTAGAACGCGTTGTTTTAGCTGAGGATCAAGTAACGCCACAGCAACCTCGATACGATAATCTAGATTTCGTGTCATCCAATCAGCCGATGAAAGATAAATTTTCTCATCCCCTTTGTTGGTAAAAACATAGACACGATCATGCTCTAAAAAGCGGTCAACAATGCTAGTAACCTGAATATTCTCACTAAAGCCTTGTTGATTAGGAACTAAAGAGCACATTCCGCGCACCAATAAACGAACTTTAACCCCCGCTTCAGAGGCATCATAAAGGCGATTCACTAGTTCTTCATCGACTAAATTATTTACTTTTAGAGTAATCCCCGCCGGATGACCCGCTTGAGCACTATGAATTTCATTAGTAATTAATTGGTTAAGCAAAGTGCGTGAATTTTGAGGAGATACCATTAGGTGCTCAAAACTGACGGGGCGATAAGGGTTTTCAATAAAATTAAATACTCGACGCACTTCATTAGTAATTTCTGGATTAGTAGTGAGTAACGAATAGTCAGTATAAAGACGGGCTGTTTTTTCGTTAAAATTTCCTGTGCCAATATGGGCATAACGCACTATTTCACCTTCTTCTAAGCGCGAGATAATAAATAATTTTGCGTGGATTTTTAAACCTGGTGCAGAGAAAATAACATGTACACCTGCTTCTGTGAGTCGTTTGGCCCAATGAATATTTGCAGCTTCATCAAAACGTGCTTGTAATTCAACCACCACACTCACTCGTTTTCCATTGTGCGCAGCGTGGATCATTGAATCAATAATACGAGAGTCTTTAGCAACACGATAAATATTGATTTTTATAGAGATAACACTCGGGTCAAAAGAGGCTTGGCGGAGTAACTCCAGCACATGTTCAAAGGTATGATAAGGATAATAGAGCAAGACATCGCGCTCGCGAATGGCATCAAAACCATTGCGGAAATTATCAAACCAGACATGGCGTAAGCGCGGAATTTGTTTATTTAATAAAAATTTACTTCCCTCATTTGGAAAATTAATAAAATCTTTAAAGTTATGGTAACGACCACCAGCAATAACGGAGTCATTATTTGATAAACCTAATTTGCTACGCAGTAATGCCACCATTTCGTCAGGCATATCACGCTGATAAACAAAGCGCACAGGTTCCGCAGTAAGACGCTGTTTTAGTGTTGATGACATCATTTCAAGTAAACTTGATTCCATTTCCGTGGCTAAATCGTATTCTGCATCACGAGTCATTTTCATGGAATAAGCATTTAAAGAATCATAATTAAAAAAGCCTTTAAATACTTCATCAAGGCAATAACGCAAAATATTATCCAACAAAATCATTGATTTCTTTTTACTACGGCCTTGATCTGTTGGCAAAATCACAAAGCGAGGCACTTTATCTGAAGGAATTTCTAACAAGGCATAATTGATATTTTGACCTTGTACAATTTCGACAGCTAAATAAGTATAATCATCTTTAAGAAACTCAACTAAATTCGTTTCAGGATTAATTAAAATAGGAGTGATATGTTTTCTTAAATTTTGTCGGAAATATTGGCGTAACCAAATTTGTTGATTAGGCGATATTTGACGTTCGTTAATTAAAAATATTTGATTTCGAGCCATTTCAAGTAGCAGATCATTATATAAAGCATCAAATTCTTGATCAGCCTTAGCTACTTTTGATTGTATTTTTTTTATGAGATGGCGGGCATGGCTAGAGCCAGAGCGTGAACCTCGTTCTTCGTTGATAAGAATACGGCGTTTTACATCAGCAAAACGCACTTTATAAAACTCATCAAGATTATTTGAATAGATCCCCAGAAACCTGACTCTTTCAATTAACGGGTTTCGTTTATCAGCTGCTTCTTGTAATACGCGTTCATTAAACGCTAACCAACTGATTTCTTTGTCAATATAGAGTCGTTCCTGGGACATCTGAACTCCAACACGGGTTAAAGTAAAATCATAATATCTGAATTTTATCAGACATGCTGCTTTATTGTCGCGCCTGGTTTAACGAAGCTTTCAGGCTTGGTTTCTTTTGCTTTTTGTTCAAAATAGGGGGCTTGGAATGTGCACATTCTAATCGCAGAGCGATAGGAACCATTGACAAAAAACTCATCTATCAAATCACCTTCTTTTTTAAAGCCAAGTTTTTCATAAATATGAATCGCTTTGGCATTCTCTTTATCAACGATTAAATAGAGTTTGTATAAATTAAGTACAGAAAAAGCATAATCCATCGCAAGTTTTGCTGCACGAGCGGCATAACCATGCCCTTGGTGTGCTGGTGCGATAATAATTTGGAATTCGGCACGACGATGAACATAATCAATTTCAACAAGCTCAACTAAGCCGACTTTAGTGCCTTCACTTTCAGCAATAAAGCGTCGTTCGCTTTGGTCATGAATATGTTTTCCGTAGAGATCGCAAAGCTCGATAAAAGCTTCGTAGGGTTCTTCAAACCAGTAGCGCATAACGCTAGCATTATTATCGAGTTGATGAACAAATGGGAGGTCTTCTCGTTCAAGAGGACGTAATTTTATAGGTGGAACTTTCTTACCACCGGACATAAGCACCTCGGTGAATGCATTAAATTAAACAAAAAAAGAGTGACATAAAAAAAGTCACGCGGGCTACAGTGTAGCACAAAGTGACTTTTTACCTTAAATGAAATAGTTAGTCTAAATTATCGAAAAGCGCGACACCATCTAGAAATGATTGATTATCAACCATTTTTAACCGTTCCTGAGCTAACCAACTAATTGCTAATGGATAGATTCGATACTCTTGAGTTTGTATTCTGGCTTGTAGTGATTGCTCAGTATCATCGGGTAATACAGGAATACGAGCTTGAAGAATCATTGGGCCACCATCGAGTTCTTCAGTAACAAAATGGACGGTAACACCATGAAATGAATCTTTATTTGCCAATACTTGTCGATGAGTATGCAATCCGGGGTATTTGGGAAGCAGTGAAGGATGAATATTTAATAAGCGCTGCTGATAATGAGTGACAAAAGCTGGCGATAAAATACGCATAAAACCAGCAAGTACCACAATATCAGGCTGATAAGCATCGATTTGTTCAATCAATGCTTCATCATAAGCGACTCTATCACTAAAGTTGGCTGGGTCGATAAAATGAGCAGGAATATTCGCAAGCTTTGCGCGTTCAAGCCCATAAGCCTCGGGTTTATTGCTAAATACCGCAACAATATTACCTGCTATTTCATTGCTTCTACAGGCGTCGATAATCGCCTGTAGATTGCTACCATTTCCTGAAATTAGGACAACAATATTTTTCATTCGCACGTTTCAGTTAATATTTTGTTAACTAATAACAACTTGGGCTTCATTTGCCGCCTGAGGCGCAATTTCACCAATTAACCATGCTTTTTCACCACTTTCATTCAGTAGTGCTAGTGTTTTTTCAACATCAGTTTGGTTAATTGCGATTAGCATACCCACGCCACAGTTAAAGGTGCGATACATTTCATGTGTGCTAACTTGCCCTGCATTTTGCAGCCATTGGAAAACTATTGGCCATTCCCAGCTATTACTATTAATACGCGCTTGCGTATTTTCAGGTAGAACGCGAGGAATATTTTCCCAGAATCCACCACCTGTAATATGAGCAACAGCATGAATATCAATATTTTCAATTAATGAAAGTAGTGATTTTACATAAATGCGAGTAGGGGCTAATAAGTGATCAGCCAGTGTTTTATCACCTAATGGGGTGTTTTCAGCAGATGTATTGCTGACTTCAAGAATTTTACGTACTAATGAATAACCATTAGAGTGTGGGCCGCTTGATGCTAGCGCAATTAATGCATCACCTGCTTTTACTTTGCTACCATCAATAATTTCTGATTTTTCAACAACACCGACACAAAACCCTGCAATATCATAGTCGTTACCATGATACATGCCTGGCATTTCTGCTGTTTCACCACCAACAAGAGAACAGCCCGATAGTTTACAACCTTGCGCAATACCAGTAACAACTCGTGCTGCGGTATCGACATCGAGTTTTCCTGTGGCATAGTAGTCAAGGAAAAACAAGGGCTCTGCGCCTTGAACGATTAAATCATTGACACACATTGCGACGAGATCAATACCGATATCATCGTGACGATTCAAGTCCATCGCAAGGCGAAGTTTAGTACCAACGCCATCAGTACCTGAGACTAAAATGGGTTCGCGGTATTTAGTTGGGATTGCACATAATGCGCCAAAACCACCTAACCCCCCCATAACTTCAGGACGGCGAGTCTCTTTTACTACATCTTTGATACGTTCGACTAAAGCGTTACCTGCATCAATATCGACACCGGCATCTTTATAGCTGAGAGAGGATTTGTTTGTCACTTCGGGCCCTCACGGCAAGTTGCGTTAAGATAAAATGTGTGCGGATGCTATTCTAACAGGCTAAGCAATCGTTTGCGAGGATCTTCTTTTTAGATCACAATTATTCATGTTGGTGCGGTTAAAAGCTGTGCGTTTGATCAATATCAATAGAAAAACGATGGATTGTTGACAAAAAAGCGGTATAATCTCGCGATTTTTTTGTCAGGCTGCGTCGTACATTAGGAGAAATTATGAAGATCGTTGAGGTAAAACACCCACTCATTCAACATAAATTGGGGCTGATGCGAGATCATGATATAAGCACTAAGCGCTTTCGTGAACTGGCTTCAGAAGTTTCCAGTCTACTGACGTATGAAGCTACCGCCGATTTAGAAACAGAGACAGTAACAATTGAAGGTTGGTGTGGCTCGGTAGAGATAGAACAGATTAAAGGAAAAAAAATCACAGTAGTTCCTATCCTCCGTGCAGGTATCGGGATGATGGATGGAGTATTAGAAAATATTCCTAGTGCCCGAATCAGTGTTGTTGGCGTTTACCGCGATGAAGAAACATTAAAACCCGTCCCTTACTTCCAAAAATTAGCATCCAATATTGAAGAGCGTATGGCTCTTGTTGTTGACCCAATGTTAGCAACAGGCGGCTCTATGATTGCCACAATTGATTTATTAAAAAATGCTGGCTGTACTTCAATCAAAGTATTAGTACTTGTTGCTGCTCCAGAAGGAATTAAAGCATTAGAAGAAGCACATCCAGATGTTGAATTATATACTGCATCGGTTGATAGCCATCTTAATGAGCACGGGTACATTGTCCCAGGTCTTGGTGATGCTGGTGATAAGATATTTGGTACGAAATAATAATTAAGCCGACTTTGATAGTCGGCTTTTTTTTGGACTACTTATCTTTAACTAAACGATATTCAAAAATCATTTCACAACATACTAAAGAGAGGTCGTAAGCATGACTCGTCGTGCAATCGGGGTAGAAGAGCGCCCACCATTATTACAAACGATTCCGTTGAGCTTCCAACATCTGTTTGCAATGTTTGGCGCTACCGTACTTGTGCCAATTTTATTTAAAGTAAATCCGGCAACAATATTATTATTTAACGGGATCGGAACCCTGCTTTATCTCTTTATCTGTAAAGGACGCATTCCTGCTTATTTAGGTTCCAGCTTTGCGTTTATTTCTCCAGTGCTTCTTTTATTACCTTTAGGTTATGAACTTGCACTTGGGGGATTTATTGTTTGTGGGGTGTTATTTTGTCTTGTTGCTGGAATTGTGAAAATAGCAGGGCGAGGATGGATTAATGTGATGTTTCCACCTGCGGCAATGGGTGCTATCGTTGCCGTTATTGGTTTGGAATTAGCAGGAACTGCAGCTGGAATGGCGGGTTTATTACCTAGCGCAGATAATCCTGTAGATAACACAACATTGCTTATTTCAATGGTCACTCTTGGCGTAACAATTTTAGGTTCTGTTATGTTCAGGGGATTCCTTGCAATTATTCCTATTCTTATCGGTGTATTAGCGGGTTATGCGCTTTCTTTCTTTATGGGAGTCGTTGATATTACACCAATTAAAGAAGCTAATTGGTTTGCATTACCTACTTTTTATTCACCTCGGTTTGAATGGAGTGCCATCTTTATTATTCTGCCAGCTGCATTAGTGGTTATTGCAGAACACGTTGGACACCTTGTTGTGACTGCAAATATTGTGCAACGTGATTTGATGAAAAATCCTGGTTTGCATCGTTCTATGTTTGCAAACGGTTTCTCTACCATTATTTCAGGTTTCTTTGGCTCTACACCTAACACCACTTATGGTGAAAATATCGGCGTTATGGCAATAACCAAAGTCTACAGTTCTTGGGTTATTGGCGGCGCTGCAATTTTAGCTATATTACTCTCTTGTATCGGTAAATTGGCAGCGGCAATAGCTGCGGTACCTGTACCTGTGATGGGTGGGGTTTCATTACTGCTTTATGGGGTTATTGGGGCATCAGGTATTCGCGTGTTATTAGATTCTAAGGTTGATTACAATAAGCCTCAAAATTTAATATTAACTGCAATTATTCTGATTGTTGGTGTGAGTGGTGCTTCAATTCAAATTGGTGCTGCTGAATTAAAAGGTATGGCGCTAGCAACAGTAGTTGGTATCGTGTTAAGTCTGGTCTTTAAGTTAGCCAGTATTCTTCGCCCAGAAACAGAATTGGTGGATAACACCCTTGAATCTGTTAATGAGCAATCAAATAAAAAGTAATTCTAAACTATACGCATAAATATATACATTGACGCGCTAAAGCAAAAATATCGAATTTAATTAAAAGGTGGCTAATTCCCACCTTTTTTATTGGTAAATTTTAATTTTGCTGGCTTAACTCGCTAAGATTTTTACTGTAAATAGTGTTTAAAACTTAGAAAAGCGCTTATTTATCCATATTGATGTTTATTTAAATAAAATAAATGAGACAATGATAGTCAGTGCTGTATGAAATGTAGTTGTTACTTGCATTTTTTGTGGTGTGTCTTCAAATGATTAACAGTATTTAAAAGGTGCGAGTGTTATTTATGGAAGAGCTGGTTAAAGTTTACGATTTTATTGTATCAAAGCAGATTTTCACCACACTATTTTTAGTTGTTGTGTTATTGACGGTGTGGTTTCTTGCCAAGATGATTTTTCGCAGAATAGTAAAACGCTTACTGTTTTTATTTACTGAATTATCTGATGAAGAGACTATTGGTGATATTGCGAAAAGGAGTGCATCAATTGTTGCTGTAACATTGGTTCTTTATATCAACCAGCTGTTACCTTCTTTTTCGCCAGAAATGAATATTATTTTTGAAACAGTATGTCGCGCCTTTATCATCATAAATACGGCTTCGCTACTCAATAACGCGCTTGATATTTTCAATCTTAGACACGCTAAAAAAACTTGGCATCGTAATAACTCAATTAAAGGTTATATAGAAATTGCCAAAATTATTGTTTGGCTCATCTCGTTTATTTTGATCCTTGCTTTATTTACTGAACAATCACCGCTTATTATTATCTCTAGTTTTGGTGCTATTGCTGCTGTTTTAATGTTTGTTTTTCAGCACACACTAATGTCTTTTGTCGCTAATATTTTGATTTCTAATGGTAAAGTGTTAAAGCTTTATGATTGGATAGAACTACCAAGTAGTAATATTAGTGGTGAAGTAATAGATATCGCACTACACACTATTACTGTCCGCAATTGGGATAACACTATTTCACGTATTCCAACAAAAGATTTCTTAACAGAAAAATATACTAACTGGCAGCCTATGTTTTCTTCTGGTGGGCGTCGGATTAAACGTAGTTTTTATATTGATCAATCTTCTATTTCATTTGCAACAGAAGCGCTATTTAATGAATTAAAAGACACGCCAGCTTTAAGTAAAAGCATTGAAGCCATGCTTGAAGAAAAAGAAGCAGATATTGAAAATATAAATGAGTGGATGGTTAGCAAAGGTGTGACTAATCTGCAGTTATTTAGAAAATATATGCTCAATTGGATAAAGATGCGCGGTGATGTTCGGGCTGATATGTATTTAGTTATAAGAACAATGCCACCAACTCCAATGGGGCTTCCTGTAGAACTATACTGCTTTACTCGAGCAACAACATGGATTGAATATGAAGAGACGCAATCAGAAATTTTTGAATATATTAATGCGTCAGCAAAATATTTTAAGCTCGACATTTATCAGCAGCCTTCGGGAAATGATTTAACTAAATTAAGATTTAAATAACTTAGTGGATAGTAACCGAATATTAAACAGTCTATTTATGGTTGTTAAATAGACTAACTAATAGATTGTTACTGGGATTTTAAATAGCTTTCTGTGCTTTTTGAATATTGGTTCTGACCTAGAGAGAATTTGTGTTAGAATCACGACGTTTATTAAACTATTCAGGTGAGGTGCTTCTGAATACGCCGTCGCAGCTATCATTACCACTATCTCTGCCCGATGATGAGACATTCGATAGCTTCTATGCAGGGGAAAATGCGTCATTAGTCGCTGCAATACGAACCGCCATCCACCAATCTCATGGCAGTTATATCTATTTCTGGTCTCGTGATGGGGGCGGGAAGAGTCATCTATTACATGCCGCTTGTGCAGAACTTTCTGCCGCAGGCGACGCCGTTGGTTATGTGCCATTAGATAAACGCGCTTATTTTGTCCCCGATGTTCTTGAAGGTATGGAACATTTATCTCTTGTTTGCATTGATAATGTGCAATGTGTTGCAGGTGATGAAGAGTGGGAACTTGCGTTATTTAATCTTTATAACCGTGTATTAGAACTTGGTCGCACATGCTTATTAATTACTGGTGACAGACCTCCTCGCCAAATAGATTTGCAACTTCCTGATTTAGCATCACGCTTAGATTGGGGGCAAATCTACCGTTTACAGCCTTTAAGTGATGAAGAAAAAATTCAAGCTTTACAACTAAGAGCTAAACTACGCGGTTTTGAATTACCTGAAGATGTTGGTCGCTTTGTATTGAAACGTCTTGACAGAAAAATGCGTACCCTTTTTGAAATGCTTGATGAGCTTGATCGCGCCTCTATTGTTGCTCAAAGAAAACTAACAATTCCTTTTGTTAAAGATATTCTGAAGCTTTAGTGTTGTCCTTATTTTGCATTACCTAAGATGTGGTAAGTTATTTTGCTAGCCACTTTTTTGTTTTTTTATTTCAAAAAATTATTTATATCATTCTTTCTAAAAATCAACACTCGCACCCGTGTAATGAAGAATTAATAGGCATAAAAAAAACCGCTTGTTTATAAACAAGCGGTGAGAGATTACTGAAATAATTTTATTTAATTAGTTTGCTTCTACTGCTGCTTTTGTTTTCTTCTGTGGGATCAGTAAGAAAATAAGGTATAGCACAGTAATTGCTACAGTATAACCAGTGAAGATCAGCCAGAACATTTTCCAATCAACAATGCTATCGGTAGTGTATAAATCGATAACCCAACCACTTAACATCGCACCTAAATAAGTACCAAAACCATTCACTAAAGTCATAAACATGCCTTGAGCGGTTGAACGGTATTGCAAAGGGATCTCTTTTTCTAAGAATAATGAACCTGAGATATTGAAGAAGTCGAATGCACAGCCATATACAATCATGGATAGTAATAAAACGATTTGGCCTAACGATGTGTAATCACCATAAGCGAAGAAACCGAAACGTAAAATCCATGCAATCATACTAAATAGCACGATAGTTTCGATTCTTACACGTTTTAATAATAGTGGTAGGAATAAGATAAAGACGACTTCTGATATCTGTGAAATAGATAAGAACACAGAAGGATAACGTGCAAAGAATGAATCATCAGCATTAGGTGCTTGTGCAATATCTTGCAGGAATGGTACACCAAAAGTATTCGTGATTTGTAGCACTGAGCCTAATAAGGTTGCAAAAAATAAGAAAACAACCACGTTTCTCTTTTTAAATACTTGCAAAATATTTGATAGACTAAATGCGGCAACTTCTTCTTTCGCTGCATTTTTATCAGCAGCTTTTGTTGCTGGTAGGAACATCGCAAATACAGCTAAAACAATTGATGCAATTGCAGCAACAAACAATTGGTGATAGCTATTTCCTAATCCTAAAAAACTAATCACCCACATTGCAGCAATAAAGCCGACAGTCCCGTAAACGCGTATTTTGGGGAAATAATTATTAGGTTCTAAATGTTTTTGTTCTAACAGCTCAAAGATAATACTGTTTGCCATGGAAATACTTGGCATAAAGAACAATAAATGTAGCAAGGTAGCAAAAAATAGGGTTGTGACGGTTGTCATTTGTGACATTAGCACAAGGGCTAATGCTGAGAAGATATGCAAAGTAATAAAAACAAGCTTACGGTTATTTATTTTATCTGCAATAAATCCCATGACGACTGGTGCAATAAGCGAAGCAAGTCCTAGTGCACTAAAAATAAGCCCAACATCGCTACCTTTAAAATGAAGTTCACCAAACAGATATGAGGCAAACGTAACAAGCCAAGAACCCCAAATAAAAAACTGGAGGAATGAGACAAGTTTTAGTCTGAGTACGATATTCATCTATTTTCCTATTAGCCTGACAATCACCTAACATTTTTATGATGATTATTTAGTTTTATTCGCCCATATGTTGGCTATATTTTTAACCGATCCTGTTTCTATCTATACTTTATTTTAAATAAATAATTTGCCATCAAACAAAAATAGATAACAAAAAGAAAAGATAGAAATGTTTAGGATTGGGTTCACATTGCTATGTTGTAATATTGTTATAAACCATAAATCGGTTGTTAATTTCTTTCTTGGATGATAGTGAAAATAGATAAAGGCTAAAATTTGCTACCCATTATTTTTGCCATCATATTTTCTGATGCCCATAATATGTATGAATGCAATTGTGTAAAGAGACTTGAGTCACAATACAAATGAAACGTTGCATAAATTTTTTCTTATAGGCGGGATGTTATACGCAGTAATGTGATCGAGATAGCTATTTTGCTATCTGCTTATAAACAAGTCATAAAAAAAATGAAAGTGAGATGAAATTTTTTGAAAGGAAAAGATTTATAAACTTATTTCTATTAAGGATATTAAAAAGATGAGACTAATTACACTAGTTACATTTAATTAACATGTGATGATTTAATTAGCGATTATGTAATGAGAAAAAATTATCGGATGTTTATAGATATGAGTGTGAATAGATAAAAAGCCCCTTTTTTTACTGAAAAAAGTAGAGGCTTTTTTAGATTAATTAAAGAAATAACGCTTTCACTTGCTCGGGAGGGCGGCCTAAACGTGCATTATCACCAACAACCACAATAGGACGTTCAATTAATTTAGGGTTGTCATGCATTGCTTGAATAAGTACATCTTGCGAAGATTCATCCGCCAATTTTAGCGTTTTATAAATCTCTTCTTTTGTACGCATCAATACTCTTGCATCATTAAAACCTAATGCCTTAAGCAGCGATTTGAGCTCTTTTACTGACGGTGCGTTATCTAAATAATGAACCACTTCAGGTGTTATTTGCATTTCTTCTAATAAATGTAAGGTTTCACGGCTTTTTGAACAGCGTGGATTATGATAAATCGTCACTTTCTTGGTCATGTTTTCCCTTATTTAAACTGACTATCTCTTTGCTGAATTTTACGTAATTGATCTATACGAGCATCAAACCGAGCTTGATCGTTACTGCCTAATTTTACCTGACGGCTAGCATCGCCAAGGTAACGAATGGCCGTTTCAAAATCGCCTCTAAGCGCTAAATCTTCTGCATAAGCGGCTAATTCATGAGCTCTATCACCTTGTTTTGCTGCATTTTCAGCAGTTAATTGCCAGCCAATAGGATCATCCGGGTTATCAAAGGTATAACGATAAAGTAGTTTATTGGCTTCATTATATTGCTTGTTATGCATATAGGCATTGGCCAAGTTAGCAATAATAACTTTATTTGTTGGGGTTCGTTTTAAGGCATTTTGTAACCGTGCAACAGCATTGCTAGCAAGGTTTTGCTCTAAATCAATATCTGTGATGGCATCAATAAGCCAGATATTATTTGGATCTTTTTCTAACATTGGTGTGAGTATTTTTCTCGCATCATCAAATTTACGGTCACGAGAATAAATCAACACTTGTGCATAATTAGCAGCAGATTTTTCTAATTCTGTACCATTGTTAAACTGATCAAGTGCTGTTTGTAAGGCATTATCTGATGCAGGCGCATTATTAAGCATGGCTAATACGCGCATTTTGGCGAACAGAAAATCGGCTGATTGTGGCAATTGACGCTGTTTATATTGTGATGCACGGCTACGCGCATCAGATAAACGACTATCTGGTAAGGGGTGCGTCAGCAGCATTTCTGGTGGTTTAGAACTATATCTTACTTGATCCGCCAAAATTTGCATAAAATCGGGCATTCCTTGTGGGTCAAACCCGGCACGATAAAGAGTTTGTATACCAATGCGGTCAGCTTCTTGTTCGTTCATTTGTGTAAACGTAATCATATTTTGCTGAATACCTGCCATACTCCCAGTAAAAGTAGCAAGTCCTGCGTTAGGGTTTGCCATAAAAATGAGAATAGAACCTAAAACACCAGCGAGAGCCAAAGGGGTTGTTTTTGATTGATCTTCAAGCATTCGTGCTAGATGGCGCTGTGTAACGTGAGTGATTTCATGTGCCATAACAGAAGCCAGTTCGCTTTCATTTTGGCTATAGCGAAAGAGTGCGGAGTGCAGCACGATATTGCCACCAAAATAGGCGAAGGCATTTATATTTTGGTTGTTAACTAAATAAAAATGGAAAGGCGTTTTCACTGAGCTTGCATTTGAAACAAGTTTTTGCCCTAGATTATTGATGTAATTAGAAAGTAGGGGATCAAAAACTAATGGTGCACTATTCCTCAGTTGACGAGTATAGTAATCACCCATAGCGATTTCTTGATTGATACTTAGGGTTGAACCCGCCGTCGTTCCCATATCAGGTAATGAATCTTCTATATCAATCGCAGCGTGAGCAGGCACCACTGATGTTGATAGCAAAGCAGAAACAAGAAGCGCGACCAATGGTTTTTTAAGTCTGAGTTTCATACAACAGCATCCTGATGGCTATCTTAACTAAAAATTAATAATTAATGATGTATCATAGCAAAACCTAACGTAAAATCTGTCAAAAGTTCATTGCTATTGTAAACCAAAACACATAGATATATTTTACTTGTTATTATAAAGGACCTCGATTTTCATGCTGGACTTGCTTGTTCAATGGTATAAACGCCGCTTTGCTGATCCTCAGGTTATTGCCTTAGTGTTCATCTTAATTGCCGGCTTTTCAATTATCTACTTTTTCAGTGGCATACTGGCGCCATTATTAGTGGCGATTGTGCTTGCTTACTTATTAGAGTGGCCAACACATTTGCTTGAAAAATTAGGTTGTGCCCGGGTATGGGCGGTATCAATCATTCTGACACTATTTATTGGTGTTAGTGCCATTGTAATTTTGATTTTAGCGCCAACCGTTTGGCAACAAGGCATGACTCTCATTTCTGATTTACCTAATATGATAAATCGATTTAATGATTTTGCTCGTGAATTGCCTGATCGTTTTCCTGCGCTAGTTGATGCAGGCATTGTGGATATGATGGCTGAAAATTTACGTAGCAAACTGTCTACTGTGGCAGAATCGGTGCTAAAAGTTTCTCTCGCTTCATTGATTGGTATTATTACACTTTCTATTTATCTTATCCTTGTACCGTTAATGACTTTCTTTTTATTAAAAGATAAACAGCAGATGCTAAATGCAGTGCGTCGTGTTTTACCTAAAAATAGAATATTAGCTGCACAAGTATGGATAGAGGTGAATCAGCAAATTACCAATTATATTCGAGGTAAAGTAACAGAAATGGTGATCGTGGGAATATTCACCTATTTTGTCTTCGCTTTTTTCGATTTACGCTATTCCGTTTTACTGGCCGTGTTGGTAGGCGTGTCAGTGCTGGTTCCTTATGTCGGTGCAGTATTAGCGACTATTCCAGTGATTGTGATTGCGCTTTCTCAATGGGGATTAGGTTCTGATTTTTGGGCTCTATTTATTGCTTATTTAGTTGTCCAAGGGTTAGACAGTAACTTGTTGGTACCTATTTTGTTTTCTGAAGCGGTTAATATGCATCCTTTAGTCATTATTTTATCCGTTATTATTTTTGGTGGAATGTGGGGATTTTGGGGGGTCTTTTTTGCCATCCCATTAGCAACATTAATTAAAGCAGTACTTCATGCCTTACCAGATGAAATTGCGAATGATCAACCAGATAGAAAGAAAATATAATTTAGTTGATGAGATAGTTTTAACTAAAATGAAAAACAGACAGTGAAAACTGTCTGTTTGTTTTTAAAAACGGAGCATACAAATTATGGATGTTGTGCCAGATACTCAAGCACAATTTGGTGGTGATTGCTGGTTTTAAAGTTATCGAAAACATGTTCAACAACACCATTTTTATCAATGAGAAATGAAGTACGATGAATGCCATCGTAAGTTTTCCCCATAAATTGTTTTTCACCCCAAATTCCAAATTTTTCTGCAACTTGATGATTTTCATCTGAAAGCAAAGTGAAGTTTAACATCTCTTTTTCTGCAAAACGTGAAAGCTTTTCCGATTTGTCAGTGCTAATACCTAGTACTTCGACTTTGGCTTTTTTTAGTGCATCCATCTCATCACGCAATCCACAGGCTTGAGTAGTACAGCCTGGTGTCATTGCTTTTGGATAGAAATAAACGAGCACACGTTGGCCAGCGAAATCAGACAGATTAATGATCTCTCCATCTTGATCGGGCAGACTGAATTGAGGTGCCTTCTCACCGGCTTTTAATGGGTTCATTAGGTCATTCTCCATTTTTACTGTTTCATCATCAGACTATTTACAATACTTATTGTGCCTTGAGCATGAAGTTCTGTACATAATTGATTGAACTTCTCATGAATAACAAGACCATTATCATCTAACGGATTATGTGCCGTTATTTGTATTTCTAAGCGAGCAGGGGTTCCATCATCAGAAGGATGTGTTTTAGAAATTAACTCCGCAAGATTAAAGTTATGTTGACTAAACAAATTAGTAAATCGTTCTACAATACCAGGTGCATCTTCAATATCGACTTTTGCCGCAATAGTTGAAGGATAAACTATTGGCGAGGCATTAGTTGTTCTCTTCATTACAGTCAGTAAATCCAGTTCCGCACTTTTGATTGGAAGTAACGCTTCTAACTGAGCGATAGCATTCCAACCACCAGAAAGGAGCATGATAAACGTAAATTCTTGACCGAACATAGCAAGTCGGCTGTCCTCGATATTACATCCACATTGGCTAACTAATTGAGTAATGGTATCAACGATACCAGGACGATCAGAACCTAATGCTGTGAGCACGAGAAAATGTTTATCAGGTATGGGCAAAATGAGGTTCCTTTTGACTTTCAGTTTATTCTTAACAGGTAACCACAAATTTTGATTTCTGCCAAGATCAGACGTTCACTATATTGAATTATTATCTCTCTTTAATTCATATCAAAGAATATTAGCAAATTTCATTAGAAACCTAGAGTTAAGTAGTTTTCAATAGAGGGATGAATGAGTACCATTGGGTATAAGTCTATCTCGGAGCAATAAATTATGGTGAGTAACAAATTTAATTTTACAGGCAGTATGGTGGCGCTAGTCACTCCTATGGATGCACAAGGCAATGTTGACCGGGTTAGCTTACGTAAATTGGTCGATTACCATGTTAAAGCCAATAGTGCTGCTATCGTTTCTGTTGGTACAACGGGTGAATCGGCAACACTCAGTCATGAAGAGCATGTTGATGTTGTTTTAATGACGTTAGATATGGCTGATGGCCGCATTCCTGTTATTGCAGGAACAGGGGCAAATGCTACATCAGAAGCCGTTTGGTTTACTCAGCAATTTGAAAATAAAGGTATTGCGGGTTGTTTGAGTGTGACACCTTATTATAATAAGCCATCACAAGAAGGGCTTTATCAGCATTTTAAAGCGATTTCTGAAAGCACCGATTTACCACAGATATTGTATAATGTGCCGGGTCGTACTGGATGTGATTTATTGCCAGTAACAGTTGCACGTTTAGCTGAGTTGGATAATATTGTGGCAATTAAAGAAGCGACAGGGAACTTAAGTCGTGTTAGTCAAATCCAAGAGTTGGTAAATGATGATAGTTTTATTCTACTTAGTGGAGATGATGCATCATCATTAGACTTTATGCAGCTGGGTGGTCATGGTGTTATTTCGGTTACTGCTAACGTTGCTGCTGTAGAGATGGTAGAATTATGTCGATTGGCAAAAGCTGGAGAGTTTGCAAAAGCACGCGAACTTAACCGACGCCTGATGGACTTACATCATCAGTTATTTGTTGAACCTAATCCAATCCCAGCTAAGTGGGCGTGTCAACGTATTGGATTGATTGAAGACGCCACATTGCGCTTACCTATGACACCGTTGACATCATCAGGTCAGCAAATTGTTGAGAAAGCGCTGGTAACAGCGGGAATACTGTAAAACTTAGGGAATTTTAATGGCAACACTATTGCATAAATCAAAGATTATGAAAGTCGCGGGTCTGTCGCTGGTGGTTTTACTGGCAGCCTGTTCAAGCGATCAGCGCTATAAACGTCAGGTCAGTGGTGACGAGTCTTATTTAGAGACTACTGGACTAAAAAACTTAGCACTTCCTGCGGGGATGGTGTTGCCTTTGCAAAATGGGGAATATGACATTCCCGTTTCTAAAAAAAGTGAGCCTATTGGTTTAGCGCTTGATATTCGTCCGCCAACACAAGCGCTCAATTTGTTGAGTGGTTCTCGCAGTGAAAATAACGCCACAAACAGCAAATTATTATTACCTAATGCGCCAGAAAATAGCACGCTTTATGAGCAAGTAACCGCGGTGTTAAAAGATAAAGGTGTGGTCGTTGCTAAAGGTGATGCAGTACAAAAAGAGATAATGACAGATTGGATTGTTTGGACACGGGCTGATGAAAACGTACCTTACCAAACACGCCAGCGTTTAGCCATTACTCAGCAAGGTAATGTTATCGTATTAACTATTACTAATGAAGGTTTACGCCAAGGCGAAAGTGACGTAACCGATGCTACTGAAGTAAAACGCTATAACACACTACTGCTTAATGAAATTGTTGATGGTTTAAACCGTATGCGTAACTTAAGTGAAAATACGGCAACTAGCAATTTGCAAGGTATTATCGATGTACAAAGCGGTAGCGATAACGTAGGTTTACCTGTGATTATTGTACGCGCACCATTTGATGTGGTTTGGGATAGACTGCCTATCGCATTAGAAAGTGTTGGTATGAAGATGGGGGACCGCACACGTTCTAAAGGCTCAATTGAAGTGACTTATAAAGGTTTAAGTAGTGCAAGTTGGAGCTCTTTAGGTGTTGATAAACCTTCTGTTGAAGAAGGGGATTATAAACTACAAGTCGGTGATTTAAATAACCGTAGTAGTTTGCAATTTATCAGTGATAATGGAAAACCTTTGACTCAATCACAAAATGATCAAATGGTTGCTGCAATGAAAGCTGCGTTCAGTAAACCAGTGAAATAAAATTATTTCTTAAAGATGATAAGATAAGCCGTACAATACTAATTGTGCGGCTTTTTATTTACTTAACTTATTATTTTATCAAAATAATTTAATAAGCAAGAAGGTTTTTCCTAATATAAATATATCAATAGATATTTATTCATATTTATCAAAATAGTCATTTTCTTTAAATGAAAAATGAATATCATAGAATTAATAATATTAATCTTAATGCAATACGGCAAAAACTGTGCAATATTACTGCGCTATTTACTTTAATAAGAATAACAAAGCATTCTCAAATCATTTAAAGGAGTATTTATGAGTGCGGGTGATATGATTATTCACTTAATATTAAGTGGGATACTTATTGTTGGTGTTTATCAGTTTTATTTTTTTACTCAACGATATACATTAAGAGAAGTGAAAGTAATTAATTCACCAATTGATGAAAAGATCCCCTTCTGGCCTTGGTGGTCATGGATCTATAGTTTTTTATATTATCCTGCAATTCTCTATCTCAACTGGATCATTCAAGACTCAAGACAATTTATCATGATTGTATTTAGTTATATTGTTTTGTTAGTTATGCAAATGTTTTTCTTTATTGTTTTTCCTGTCGCGACACCGCCACATTGGCGTACAATCAATCCAGGTAAAAAGGCATCAGAAAAATTTCTTAAGTTTGTCCAGCACTTTGATGATACTTCTAACTGTTTCCCAAGTATGCATGTTTCAGTTGCGACATTAACTGCATGTTTGGCATATGCAACATTAGGGCCATTAGTTTTTCTTTTCCCATTATTGATTGCATTATCATGTATGTTTACTAAACAACATTATTTAATTGATTTACCAGCCGGTGCATTATTAGGTTGGTTCGCCTATGAAGTATATTGTTTTATTATTTAATAAATATTAAGAATAACTTTAGGTTAGAATAATTAATTAATGATACATCAAGGATGATGTTTATAAACTAAAGTAAATCACCACACTTATATTTCATTATATCCAGACAAATTACTTAATTTATGAGTAATGTGTCTGGATGTTTTTATTGGTATATAGGAAGGGAATAAAAATAGAATAATATAAATACGATGAAATAGAGTTAGTGATAAATATAAAATAACGTTTTTTTTCTTTTTTAGAGTAATTAAACTATTAATATGCTGTCTCTATTTGGCTTATGGTTAATGATAAATAGAACATTTTGCTGTTAGTCGTGTTTACCAATAATAAACATCCCTTTTTTCATTAGAAAATGTATTAAGATCCTCTTTTTAACTTCCCATCTCTTACTTTCTATCATATTGCTTATGCTTTGATTTCCCTTTAGTAATGAGTCTCAATGACAGCTTAAATGAATGAGTTTTTTAGCTATCTATCCCACGTTTTAAAAGCTTTTTTGTATAATCTAGAGTAGAGTATAGGCGGTTATTTCTTGTTAAACCTATCACATCTTTGGAGTGTGTCAGATGCAAAAAAAAGCTGAGTTGTATCGTGGGAAAGCCAAAACAGTCTATACCACCGAATCTTCTGATTTCCTGATTTTAGAATTTAGAAACGATACATCAGCGTTAGATGGCCAACGTATTGAACAGTTTGATCGTAAAGGTATGGTGAATAATAAATTTAACCATTTCATTATGAACAAATTGGAAGAAGCGGGTATCCCAACGCAGATGGAACGTTTGCTTTCTGATAATGAAGTGCTGGTGAAAAAACTGGATATGGTTCCAGTTGAATGCGTTATTCGTAACCGTGCAGCTGGTTCATTAGTAAAACGTTTAGGTATTGAAGAAGGTCTTGTTTTAAACCCACCTATTTTTGATCTCTTCCTGAAAGATGATGCCCGTCATGATCCGATGGTGAATGAATCTTATTGTGAAACTTTTGGTTGGGTATCTAAAGAACACCTCGCAGAAATGAAACGTCTGAGTTATAAAGCAAACGATGTCCTTAGCGAATTGTTTGATAAAGCAGGACTTATTCTTGTGGACTTCAAACTTGAGTTTGGTTTATTTAACGGAAAAGTCGTACTCGGTGATGAGTTCTCTCCTGATGGCAGTCGTTTATGGGACAAAAACACCTTAGATAAAATGGATAAAGACCGTTTCCGCCAAAGCTTAGGTGGATTAATTGAAGCATACGAAGAAGTTGCACGCCGTATTGGTGTTTCTTTAGACTAAAAACGCAATCGATTACGTCACGAAAAAAAACAATAATAAAAAAGGTCAGCTTAAAAACTGACCTTTTGTTGTATAAAAAATGAAAGATTAATGCATGTTTGTGCTTGAAATATTTATTTTAAATCAAAACCTTCAAGTAATTGCTTAATTTCTTTGTTAAGAGCAAGGCTATCAAGATATTGGTTAATTAATGGTGTAGGCTGGATCCGTGCATATTTACATAGGAATATGAGAAAATAGCCAACATAAACATCAACAGCCGTTAAATTTTTGCCACAAATATAAGGTTTTGCATTTGCTAAACCTGTTTCTAAACCATGAAATGCACGCTTAAAAGAGCCAAAACCAGATGATTTTTGTTGTTCTTCATTAAGTTCAATACCTAGTTCTTTTACAGTAAAAGCGGCTTCAATAGGACCCGCAGTAAAAAAGAACCAGCGGTAATATGCTGCGCGTTCAGGTGAGCCAAACGCAGGTGCAAAACCTTTTTCAATAAACTTATCTGCTAAGTACATACAAATTGCAGCTGTCTCAGTGACGATATTATCTCCATCCACTAATGCAGGAACTTTTGCCATCGGATTAATAGCAAGATATTCTGCGCTATTCATCTGTTCGCCATAAGATAACTCCACGCGTTTAAATGGAACCGCAAGCATGTTTAAAAAGAGTTCTACAGTATTACCGCGCGATATTGTATTGGTATAAAGAGTGAGTTCGCTCATGATGTTTCCTTACTATTTGTGTATTTATTAATTAGCGCTAGGTGAGATGAAATAGTAAGGCTGTTGAGTGTCAATTCTTGTCAGTAGTGTTACAAAAAGTCTCTTTTTTCCATCTATCGAGTAAATAGCTTTTTGGATAAGGCAAGTTATCCGTTAATACACGGTAAGAGGCAATTCTATCTAAGCGAAAGTGGCGATAACTTTGGCGTAATTCACACCAAGCCGCTAATATTTGCGAATCTTTGAAATAACCAACAGCAATAGGCCATATTGTTCTACTGCTCAATTGTTTGTTTACATCCTGATAATCTATATTAGCTTTTTTTTCTTCTCTTAAACTAAGGCGTAAATCTTTAGCAATATCGTCATTAACCGTAATAAATTGGTTAGTTGGAGCAAATAACGTATTTTGATCCAGAATAACGCGATGTTGTGTAGTCACAACGGTATTAATTTTATTTATTGCTCGTATTGCCGATTCTTTGAGCTCTTGATCTGTATTGCTTTGCACCCAACGCAAACCTAATATCAGTGCTTCAAGTTCATTCACATCAAACATTAAAGGGGGAAGTAGTAAGCCTGTTTTTAATTGATAACCTAAGCCGGCTTCTCCTATTATATCGGCACCCTGATCGCGTAATGATTCAATATCGCGATAGATAGATCGCACGCTAATTTGTAATTTTGTTGCTAAAGCCTGAGCTGTAACGGGATAGCGATTTTCTTTTAAAATCTGTAATAACGTGAGTAAACGTTGAGTTCGAGTCATTAATTTTTCTACTCATTAGTAATAGTGTAGGTAACATGAGAATTCTATTCTGGTTCTTAATAAAAAAAAACAGCGTGCTTGCCAATGCTTATGGTGTATTTTTTTATCGTTGTGGCTATTTTCTGATCTTCACTATTATTCTGCTTTTAAAAAATAGGAAATAGAAATAGTAAGATTTTTGTTATTATCTAAAATAGAGACATCAATTTACACTAGCATATTTAACTAATGTATTTAATTAATGGGGAATGATTATGCGTTGGAATGATCGCCGTAGAAGCAATAATGTTGAAGATAGACGAGGGCAGTCTTCTTCAGCATCAGGTGGTGGTAATCTCCCTTTGGGATTAATTACACTTTTATTGCGTACTAAATATGGTTTTGTTGTGATTATTATTTTAGTTATCGCTAGCTTTATGGGGTTTGATTTTAATTCATTAACCGGTGAAACAACTCAGCCAGCACAAGTTAATGAACAGCAAAGTGCACTTTATAATGAAGCAGCCGATTTTAGTAGTGTGGTATTAGCGAGTACAGAAGATTTTTGGCAAGAATTATTTGCTCAAGCAGGCAAACAATATAGTGATCCTAAATTAGTGCTTTATAGTGGTAGTACAACAACACAGTGTGGAACAGGCACCAAAATTATGGGGCCATTTTATTGTCCAGCAGATAGAAAAATTTATCTCGACCTCTCCTTTTATAATGAAATGAAGAATAGCTTAGGGGGGGGGGGTGAATTTGCTCAAGGTTATGTGATTTCTCATGAGGTTGGGCATCATGTTCAGCATTTATTAGGGATCACCACACAAATGCGTGAAAAACAGCAAATGGCACGCTCAAAGGCAGAGGCTAATCGATTATCAGTGAAATTAGAGCTTCAAGCCGATTGCTTTGCTGGAATGTGGGGGCGTTTTATGGCTGGTGAAGGACGCATTGATGAAGCTGATTTATTAACGGCTATTAAAACTGCTCAAGCGATAGGTGATGATAAACTACAGCAACAACAGCAAGGTTATGTGGTGCCAGATAGCTTTACTCATGGTAGTGCTGAGCAGCGTAAGGCTTGGTTTATGAAAGGATATAACAGTGGCAACATTAAATCTTGTGATACATTTGCTTCTTCCTCTTTGAACTAATAATATTCCGTTATAAATAAGAAAATGATTATTCCCATTATTAGAATAGGTTAGGAACACAAATGAGTAATGTTGATCCCTCATTATTAATTTTGTTAGTGCTTGCAGGTCTTGGCATTATTAGCCATAACATGACAGTGACATTAGCAATGATTTTTTTGTTAGTCGTTAAAATCACACCATTAAATCAATATTTTCCTATTGTTGAAAAATACGGTATGACAATAGGTATTTTAATTCTAACCATTGGTGTAATGACACCGATTGCTACTGGCCGTATTTCGGCACAAGAGGTGTTAAATTCATTTTTAAATTGGAAATCTCTGTTAGCTATTGTCATAGGTATCGCTGTTTCTTGGTTGGGAGCAAGGGGGGTTTCTTTAATGAATAATCAACCGTCTACTGTTGCAGGTTTATTAGTGGGGACTGTCATAGGTGTGGCATTATTTAGAGGTGTACCTGTCGGGCCATTAATTGCCGCAGGTATTCTTTCGTTATTAATTGGTAAATCATAACTGTGCCATTATTAGAGTTACAACGTTATCAAGCGAATTTTGCACAAAAAGGTCAGCGGCGGTTGTTGCTATTAGCCGGAGATAAGACATGGCAATTAGCGCAAATCCAGCAATTACGACAAGTATGTCTTGGTGATTGGTTAATGATATCGCCAAATTATATTGATGCGATTATTCCTAACCAGGCAATTAATCTATTAGGTAACGAATACTTACATGGTATTTTTGATGCCAATGAAGAATTTAATGCTGATGCACTCGCAATGTTAACAGGGACATTAAAAGCAGGTAGCTGGTTAGTTTTATGTCTACCTAGTTTAAATTATTGGGAGCGATATATAGATGGTGATAGTCGGCGTTGGAATGACATGCAAACCGTCTTACCAACCCCAAATTTTATGGCATGGCTAAAAGATATTACTTTAAATGATCCACAAACTATTATTTGGCAGCAATCCCAACCGCTGCAATTACCTGAACTAAATAAAAATCTACCACTTTGGACATTACCGCAAGGCCAGCCTACCAAAGAACAACAAGTCATTTTAGAAAAATTGCTAATGACGCAAAAAGGGGTCTGGAGCGTAATAGCGCCAAGAGGCAGAGGCAAATCTGCACTTGCGGGGATGTTTATTGAACAATGGCAAGGTTCCGTAATTGTATGTGCGCCAGCTAAAAATAGTACTAATGTATTATCTTCACACACAAATAAACCTATCTTATTTTACTCACCAGATAATCTATTAGCTTTATGTTCAACGAATCGGTGTGATAAAAGTGATTGGTTAATTATTGATGAAGCGGCAGCATTACCGATAGCGCTATTGGTTGCACTTTGTAGTTATTTCCCTCGTGTATTAATGACAACCACTGTTCAAGGGTATGAAGGAACAGGTCGAGGTTTTATGCTTAAGTTAGGTGATAGCCTACCTTTATTGCAAACGCTTCAATTAAAAACACCAATTCGTTGGGCTAAGCATGATCCTCTAGAACATTGGCTTAACCAGTTGTTATTACTTGATGAGCCTAATTATTGCCTTGATAAACAACAAGGTGAAGTCACAATTGTTCAGCAAAAAGATAACTGGAACCAAGATGTTAAGGATCTGCAAAGTTTTTATCGATTACTCACTAGCGCACATTATCGTACAACCCCATTAGATTTTCGCCGATTATTAGATGGGCAAAAACAAAGCTATTGGTCGGCCTCAGTTAATCAAACCATGATTGGTGCAGTTTGGTGTATTGATGAAGGTGAATTACCCGAAACCTTGGCGCAAGAAGTATGGTTAGGGATACGTCGGCCTAGAGGCAATTTAGTTGCACAATCATTGGTTACATATGGTTTAACCATTGAGGCTATGTGTTTAAAATCATTGCGTATTAGTCGGATTGCTGTTTTACCACCCTATCGACGTCAAAAAGTTGCAGCAAATCTTATTAAACATATTGTTAAAGACGCACAAGCAAAACATATTGATTATTTGAGCGTTAGTTTTGGTTATACAGATTCATTAGCTAAATTTTGGACACAATGTGGTTTTAATATTGTTCGTTTAGGAGTACACAAAGAGGCAAGTAGTGGTTGTTATACTGCAATGGCTATTTATCCTTTAAACAAAAAAGGTGAGCAACAACAGCAAATTGCATTGATATCATTGGCACTACAATACCAACACATAAAAAGACAAACAGGAATAGATTTATCTATTAGCCAATGTTTTGATAATAATCTTATTCAACAAGGGCGATGGTTATTTATGGCTGGATTTGCATTTGCTTATCGCTCAGCTTTAACAGTATATGACAGCATGGCTAATTTTCTGATTGGTTATGAATTAGATTATCCACTATTAGCTGCTTATTTTATTGATAAAAAGTCGGATGAAGAGTGTGTTAAGCAATTTTTATTATCAGGTAAAAAAGCACTTATAACAGCACTACGTCAGCAATGTGCACAGTTAATGAGTGAATATGATGTTCAATTGACGCAAAATTACCAACAATGGTTAGCTACTTATCCCCATTTTTCTTGGGCCAATCGTCCTCATCATCCCATTTATCATTGAAATCACGATGTGGTGGTAATTTTCGTTTATTTTTAAGAAATTGTTTTGGATCTATTTTATTCATATCTTTAATGGCATTAATAATAATACCTACTAAAAGGATGAGAATTACCCACCAATAATCAGCAAACCAGTTCATATATTAGCCTTATTTTTAGGTTCTTTACTTAGAAAATATTTCTGTTTTGTTTATTATATACAACCAAAAGAGATTAATCGGAAAAATATAACGTGAAACGGATACTCTTAATTATAGCGGGTTGGTTATGTGTTGGTTTAGCAACTCTTGGTGTTATTTTGCCTGTACTTCCCACAACCCCATTTTTATTATTAGCCGCTTGGTGTTTTTCGCGTTCATCACAGCGTTTTCATTACTGGTTACTTTATCGTTCTTGGTTTGGTCCTTACTTACGTTATTGGCAAACTTATAAAGCAATGCCTAAAGGGGCTAAACCAAAAGCGATAATAATTATTTTAGTTACTTTTTCACTCTCATTATGGCTAGTTTCCATGCTATGGGTAAGAGTATTATTGCTGATTATCTTAGTGTGTTTACTGATTTTTATGTGGCGACTCCCTGTAAATGAACAACAAGAAGTCCCTTGTGATAAATAGTGTTATTCAGGCAACACAATGTAGTGCTGAAATATTTCGTCGAGGTTTGCTAATAACCACTGCTTACCACGGATATCTTCTTCTAGTAATACAGACTTTAAAATATCGGGAGTGTAAGCTAAAGATGCTTCATAAGATAATGGCCAATAACTAATATGCCAAGGCTCATAAGCGATATAACTCTCTTTATGGATAAATGGGCGATAAAAATCATAGCTCGACATATTTTCTGTTAACCATTCACTTAATTGAGCGAAATAGCCTCCAGCTTCATATTCCCAAGGCTCTAATTGTAAAGATTGTCCCGCAGGTAGACGAAAAGGATCGTAAATATCGATTTCTGTTCCCCAGTGGTGGCGACTTGCGCCGGGCAATGCAGACCATTTTAAAATAGCCTGACAACGTTTATCCTCTGATAATTGATGAATATCTATGGGCTGACTTTGAGCATTTAACACAGGGCGAGAGCCTTCAAATTTATCGTTCCATATCGCTAATTGACGATTGAAATCACGAAATGAGCTTGCTGCCTCTAATTTAAAACCCGCTTTCGCTGCTTGCTGCTGTAACGCTAAAAAAGCTTTTGTGGCGTTAAATTGTAAGCGATGTTGGCCTGATAACGACACCAAATGATCAGTGGATCGTCCAGTTAACATTAATGGGGTTATCATAAAACGAGTTGCTCCATAATTCTCTGATAAATTCGGCTAAGTTGTTGTAAATCAGCGGCATTAACGCATTCATTTACTTTGTGAATTGTCGCATTGATAGGCCCTAGCTCGACAACTTGAGCACCCATTTGTGCAATGAATCGACCATCGGAAGTGCCACCACTGGTGGATAATTCTGGATCTAAATTTGTGTAATGCTTGACAGAATAACGAACAGCATCAAGTAGTTTACCTTTACCTGTAATAAATGGTTGACCCGATAAAGACCATTCTAAACTATAACGAAGTTGGTGTTTTTGTAATAAAGTTTCGGTACGTTGGCGTATTTCTTCATCGGTGATTGCGGTACTAAAACGAAAGTTAAATTGAATAAATAATTCACCAGGGATGACATTGTTGCTGCCGGTGCCTGCATGAATATTGGCAATTTGCATGGTGGTTGCAGGAAAAAATTTATTACCTTCATCCCAAACAGTATTTACTAATTCTTGTATAAACGGCGATGCACAATGAATGGGGTTCTCTGCGAGATGAGGGTATGCAACGTGACCTTGTACACCATGAATAATCAGATTTGCTGTTATTGAACCTCTACGGCCATTTTTCACCATATCACCTAATTGATGTTGGCTTGAAGGTTCACCGACAAGACAATAATCTAGGCGTTCACCGCGAGACATTAAAGATTGTACAACTTTCACTGTGCCATCTGCGGCTTTCGCTTCTTCATCTGATGTAATAAGAAAAGCTAAACGGCCACGATGTTCAGGATATGAGCGGACAAAACGTTCAGCAGCAACAATCATTGCAGCTAGTGAACCTTTCATATCCGCGGCACCTCGACCATAAAGCATTCCATCACGAATAGAAGGTTCAAATGGTGGATTATCCCACAAAGCAGGATCACCAGTAGGAACCACATCAGTGTGACCCGCAAATGCGAGGGTTTCACCTTCACCACCGCGACATGCCCATAAGTTTTCAGTATCACCAAAGGGCATTTTTTCAATAGTAAAGCCCAAGGGGCTAAGTCTATCGATAATTAGCTGCTGACAGCCCTGATCATCAGGGCTGATAGAAGGGCGAGCGATCAGTTGTTGTGCAAGCTCAATAACAGGACAGGACATAAAAATTAGGCTCCTGTAAAAGTGGTGTAGTCATTGGTATTAAAACCAACAAGAAAACGGTTATCAGAGGCAACAAGGATAGGGCGTTTTATCACTGCGGGTTTATCTAGCATTAAAGCAATAGCCGATGTTGTGTCAGTGATTGCATTTTTTTCATCATCAGATAATTGGCGCCAAGTTGTTCCTCTTTTATTAACAAGTGTCTGCCAATCTATATTTTCTGTAAAGCTGCGTAATAATGCTTCCGTCAAACCGTCTTTGCGGTAATCATGAAAAACGTAAGGAATATGATTTTCGTCCAGCCATTTGATTGCTTTTTTGATGGTATCGCAATTTTTTATGCCGTACATAGTATATGTCAGGTTTGTAGTGGACATGAAATTTTCCTTATATGACAATGCGTAATATCGGTAATAGTAATATCGGTAATAAATAGAATGAGTGTTATACAATTCCAAAATAACAGGTTTTGCTGTAGTGAAAAATCCTATTTACATTATAAAATATATCGGATATTAACCTGTCATAGTAGTGTAGCGAATTGTGTAACGTAGAGTAATAGAAATAAAGATTTCCGTTGGTAAAAGAAAATATGAAAAGCATTTCACTGAGTCTTATATTGCTTTTACTTTCAACTTGTAGCTGGGCAAATGAAGACGAAGACAGCAAAAAAGTTGATGAGTATAAAATAGCCCTACAGGCATTTTTCAACAGTGATTATTTATTGTGTTTAGGTGAAGGGAAATGGCCCGTTTACAGCAATGAAGATGATGCCCCTTGGGTATTAGAAAGAATGCATGCATTGATGGAAGCCGGTTTAATTGAACAAACATCTAATGGTGAAGAATGGGTTTTTAACCTTAGTGAAAAAGGGCGTAAAGCTTGGCAGCCTTACCAAGACTTTTGCTATGGGCACCTTTTTATTAGTCAAATTAAAGAAATAGAACCAATAGATTCAGGGAAAAGTACGATTTATTTTTATTATGGAGTAAAGGGTATACCATCTTGGGCAAATAATTCAGAAATCCAATCCGCATTTAGTGAGCTGGACATTGTGATCAATGGTATTAACCGAGAGCTTTATCAATTAAAAATTGAAAAGCTACCTGATGAGCACTTTAAAGTAATAAGTTATCCCGTTCCAATTGAATAGCCAGCGAGTTGGTGTTTAATTTATACATCACTATTACAAATCTACCCCGGTTTTAAGCCGGGGTAGATTTATTAATGTTGATGCTTAATTAAAATAAGGCTTGCAGCTAAACGCGATGTTACCTGTAGCTTTTTTAATATATTGCGAATATGCACTTTGACAGTTTCTTCAGAAATAAACAAATTCTCAGCAATTTGTTTATTTTTCATACCAGCAGAAACTTCATGAAGTACATCTAATTCTCTTTTTGTTAATGCTGATAGTGGATCAGAATAGTTTTGTCGTAATTGAATATATTGCCAAACACGTTCACTATAAACGGGATGCCCAACCACCGCCTTACGTAAACTTAATAGCAGCATATCAATTTCACACTCTTTTAAAAGATAACCGTTTGCGCCAGCATCCAAAGCAGCATAAACATCACTGCGGGCATCTGAAACAGATAAAACCAAAACATATGATGTTAAACCTGCTCGGCGTAAAGTTCGGATAATATCAATACCAGAACGACCCTGAAGATTTAAGTCCATCATAATAAGGTCTGGATTTAACTGTTGCGCGGTAGTTATTGCTTCTTTTGCATTGCCACTTTCGCTTACTACAACAAATTCCTTGTCCTTTTCTAACAATAGCCGTAATCCATATCTCATGACAGGGTGATCATCCACTATCATAATTGAGTAGCTAGGCATAACCCCTCTCCCTAAAAAAAATAAAAATGTGCGTAATCTTTCCAAAAGTAGAAAATAAATAAAACAAATTCCAAATGAGGAATAAAAAATAGAATCAGACATCTTATTAAAACAATAAGAAAATAAAATTGACGGTTGGCAATATTACACCAATTATTGTTACGGGTAAAAAAGAAAATAACCAAAACGACTAACAAAAGTCCTAATACTATGAATCTGAAGTAAATACAATGAGTTAAGATAATATTTTTCTATTTTAAAATTAATAAACAAGTGAAAATAGTTATTGGTTTATAAAACAATATAAAAAAAATAATTATTTGAATTGTTAATTTAGTAACTGATAAATAATAAACAAACATTGTCTTTTTTCTGTTCGAGTTTATTACAGAGATGAAATTAAACTGAGTTAATAATATACCTATAACGAGGTATTAGATATTTATAATAAATCTTGTCTACTAATTTGAAAAAAGTGTCGATTTCGTCATGATTTAACGCATTATTACCATTATACTAACGAAGCCCTTACTCTGTTGATACAAAAGGATATGAAAATGGAAGACACATTAAAACAAAGCGCATTAGATTTTCATGAATTTCCAACGCCCGGTAAAATTACTGTTACTCCCACAAAACCACTGATAACACAACGTGATTTAGCATTAGCTTATTCGCCTGGTGTAGCAGCACCTTGTTTGGAAATTGCCGCAGATCCTTTAGCCGCTTATCGTTATACCGCTAAGGGGAATCTTGTCGGTGTTATCTCAAATGGTACTGCGGTACTTGGTTTAGGTAACATCGGTGCATTAGCCGGTAAACCTGTAATGGAAGGTAAGGGTGTTTTATTTAAGAAATTTTCTGGCGTTGATGTTTTTGATATTGAAGTCAATGAAACGGATCCAGATAAATTAATTGATATTGTTGCATCATTAGAACCGACGTTTGGTGGTATCAACTTAGAAGATATTAAAGCGCCAGAATGTTTCTATATTGAACAAAAACTGCGCGAAAGAATGAAGATCCCAGTCTTTCATGATGACCAACATGGTACCGCAATTATCTCTACTGCTGCGATCCTCAATGGATTACGTATTGTTCGTAAAGAAATTGATAAAGTTAGACTTGTTGTTTCAGGTGCGGGTGCGGCTTCTATTGCATGTATGAACTTATTAGTTGCCTTAGGATTAAAGCGCGAAAATATCGTAGTTTGTGACTCTAAAGGGGTTATTTACCGCGGCCGCGAAGCAAATATGGCAGAAACCAAAGCGGCTTACGCAATAGAAGATAATGGCAGTCGTACATTGGATGATGTTATCAACAATGCAGATATCTTCTTAGGTTGTTCAGGGCCTGGTGTATTGACACAAGAAATGGTTAAGAAAATGGCGCGCGATCCTCTTATTCTCGCGCTGGCAAACCCCGAACCTGAGATACTGCCACCATTAGCAAAAGCAGTTCGTTCCGACGCTATTATTTGTACAGGACGTTCTGATTATCCAAATCAGGTTAATAACGTACTTTGTTTCCCATTTATTTTCCGAGGTGCATTAGATGTAGGGGCAACGGCAATTAATGAAGAAATGAAGCTGGCTTGTGTACATGCAATAGCAGAATTGGCATTAGCTGAGCAAAATGAAGAAGTGGCCTCTGCTTATGGTGATCAAGAGCTATCATTTGGTCCTGAATATATAATTCCAAAACCATTTGATCCTCGCTTAATCGTAAAAATAGCACCCGCTGTGGCAAAGGCAGCAATGGACTCAGGCGTTGCAACACGGCCAATTAAAGATTTTGCAGCTTATATTGAACATCTCAACGAGTTTGTTTATAAAACCAACTTATTTATGAAACCAATTTTTTCTCAAGCCAAAAAAGAGAAAAAACGCATTGTTCTTGCAGAAGGCGAAGAAAATCGCGTATTACATGCCACACAAGAGTTAGTGACATTAGGGTTAGCAACGCCAATTTTGATTGGTCGTCCTAGTGTGATTGAAATGCGGATCCAAAAATTAGGATTACACATTCAAGCAGGCAAAGATTTTGAAGTAGTGAATAACGAAAACGATCCACGTTTTAAAGAGTACTGGCAAGAATATCATCAAATCATGAAGCGCCGTGGTGTTTCACAAGAACAAGCTCGTCGCGCAATGATTGGTAATCCAACGCTTATCGGTGCCATTATGGTGCGCAGAGGTGAAGCCGATGGTCTTATTTGCGGTACGGTTGGTAGTTATGCGGAACACTTTGAAGTATATAAAAATGTGTTTGGTTTACGCGAAGGTATGGAAACAGCAGGGGCAATGAATGCACTGTTATTACCAAGCGGAAACACCTTTATTACTGACACATACGTGAATGAAGATCCAACAGCAGAGCAATTAGCCGATATTACTATTATGGCAGCTGATACCATTCGTCGTTTTGGTATTGAACCCAAAGCTGCGTTAGTTTCGCGTTCAAGTTTTGGTTCTTTCGATAGTCCATCATCGATAAAACTAAGAAAAGCGTTAGAAATAATTAAGCAACGTGCACCTGAATTAGAGATTGATGGTGAAATGCATGCAGATGCGGCACTTGTTGAATCTATTCGCCGCGATATTATGCCAGACAGCACATTAAAAGGTTCTGCTAATTTATTGGTAATGCCAACAATGGAAGCAGCACGTATCAGTTATAACTTATTACGTGTAACCAGTTCTAATGGCGTAACAGTCGGTCCTGTCTTGATGGGAGTGGCAAAACCTGCACATATTCTTACGCCAATAGCATCAGTTCGCCGTATCGTTAATATGGTTGCATTAGCAGTGGTTGAAGCTCAAGCGCAATCTCAGCTCTAAGGTTAATGATACATTAATCAAACTGATTTAATTAAAGTTAGAAAAGCGCCTTGATCTTAGGCGCTTTATTTTTACACATAAAAAAAACATAAATACAAATTAATATGAGAATGATATTGATAATCATTAGTAATGATATTACCCTATTTGCTTTCTTTAATAAGTAAATATAACTAGCAAGGGTTATCATGCTTTTCTCAATAGCTAAAAAAATTCTACCATTAGTGGTGCTAATTGCGTTGCCTGCTTGTAGTTCACTAGAGAAACAAGCTAAACCAATTGTAAATACTGAAGTTATTCATTCAGCTCAAATCATTAATACACATAATGGAAAATCGATTACGGCAGAAGAATTATTGATTGAGTTGGCAAATCAATCACGCGTTATTATTGGGGAAAAGCACGATAATCTTTATCATCACGATATTGAGTATTGGTTAATGACACAATTAACGCAAATACGCCCACAAGGTGCGGTATTGCTAGAAATGTTAACACCAAATCAACAATATTTAGTCGATAACGTCAAAAAGCGTTATTCAGGTTCTGAATATTTACGTGACGAACGTTTAATGGCTGCATTGAAATGGAATACTGGTTGGCCTTGGAAATGGTATGGAAATATTGTGAAGGAAGGGCTAAGTGCCAATTATCCACTACTTGCCGCGAATATTAATCGAGAAGATATATCTAAAGCTTATAAAAACCCGCCTGTAATTGATGGTGTGTATTCAACAGCACCACAAGTTCGCCAGTTAATTCAAGAAACTATTCAAACTTCACACGGCAATACGCTTGATAAAATAAACTATGAAAAAATGATGCTTATCCAACAGCTGCGAGACCGCACAATGGCAGAGCGTTTATTAGCCGCACCAACGCCGGCACTATTAATCGCAGGATCTTTTCATGCAACAAAAGTGATGGGAGTGCCTTTACATATTGCTGATTTAGCACCGGATGAAAAAATTACGGTTGTAATAATGGCTGAAGAAGGTAGCGATATTACCTCAGTACATGCTGATTATCTTTGGATAACGCCTATCGCTTTACCTTAATTTTCGATATCGCCATTATGATTATATCTTCTTACGTAGACCAAATGCCGAGATTGCAGCCTTTTAATTATAAAGCGTTGGTTTTGGCCATTAGTGTTCATGCGGTTTTAGTTATTGCTTGTTTTCACTTCTATCAAGATAAAACAACGTTAATACAAGAGCCTGAATTAGCTGTAATGATGACACTTAGTGAAAATATTCAAGCGCTTAGTGAAGAAAAACAAGTAATTGGTATTGATCAACAATTGGCTGTTGCTAGTCAAAAGAAAGTTGAACAAGAGATGGCTGAAAAACAACCCGATATCGTAATTAATGAGAATGCCGATATTGTTATTGAAAAACCTAAAAAAATGGTGAGTGTTGAACAAACGGCTACAGTAAAACCAACAACTACCCCCACTAAGCCTTCACCAATAATTAGTGAGAATGTTTCTAGCCAATCAGCGCCTTCAAGCAGCCGTTCTGTTGCTAAACAGCAATCTGATACTGTTTCTGCAAACTATGATAGCGATTCAGATAAAAAAGCAGATGCATTAGCGCTATGGCAAGCTAAAACTAAAGGGCACTTAAACCGTTATAAAGCTTATCCTGAAGAGGCGAAAAGCAAAGGACGGATGGGAATACCGAAAGTGCGATTTATCGTAGATCAGCAAGGATATGTTATATCAAGTGAACTTATTAATAGCAGTGGTGTTCGTTCTTTAGACAGAGAAGCGCAAAGAGTACTCAAACGGGCTCAGCCTCTTCCTATTCCCCCTGAAGAGTTATTGTTTAAGGGAGAAATTACAGTTGAAATGTCGATTGAGTTTTCTACACTGGCGCTATAACCAAGGATTGAAAAGGAAATAAGAATGTTATCAGTGACAAGAAAAACGGTGACGATGAGATTAACAGGTGCCATGATGGCGCTGTTAATAACAGCAACACCTGCAATGGCTCAAACTCAGAAGGACGCTATAACGATGCCACCAAAAGCAAATAAAATACCGCATGTTATGACTGAACATGGGGATACGCGTACAGATAATTATTATTGGTTAAGAGATGATGCACGCAAAGATCCACAAGTTTTGGATTATTTAAACGCGGAAAATGCCTATACCGAATCAGTAATGAAAGAGGGGAAAGCCCTTGAAGAAACACTTTTTACTGAAATGGTAAGTCGCATGGCTCAAAACGATGAATCTGTACCATATGATTATAATGGGTATACATATCGTACTATTTATCAAGAAGGAAAAGACTTTCCTATTTATCAACGCAAACCTATTGGTGACAAAGATAACTGGGAAGTACTTATTGATGGGAATGAGCGTGCTAAAGGTCATGAGTTTTACCAACTTGGTGATTTAACTATTAGCCCAGATAACAAGCGCATTGCTATAGCTGAAGATAAAGAAGGTCGAAGAAATTATACTGTTGCTTATAAAAATGTTGCTGATAAAGAATGGAAAGAGAATGTATTAACTGATATCTCAGCAAACCTAGTATGGGCAAATGATAGCAATACTCTGTTTTATGTTGACAAAGATCCTCAGACATTATTGCCATATCAAATCTATCGCCATCAATATGGTTCAGAGCGTGCAAAAGATGTAAAAATCTTTGAAGAGAATGATGATCGCTTTTACACATGGATGGGCAAAAGTAAATCAAAAGATTATATTTTAGTTTCTATCGAAAGCTCTACCACATCTGAATATCGTTTAATCGATGCTAATTCACCAGAAAAACCGATGGTGATATTTTCCGCGCGTCAAGAAGGGCGCGAATACGATATTGATCACTTTAAAGGTGAATTCTATATTCGCTCAAATCATGAAAGTGAATTATTTGGTTTATATAAAACAGCAGCAATTGATAAACCTTGGCAAACCGTAATCGCACCACAAAAAGATGTTGATCTGGAAGGTTTTGACTTATTTAACCGCTGGCTAGTGCTTGAAGAACGTCAACAAGGCTTAGTATCGTTGCGTCAAATAGATTGGCAAACGGGTGAGTCAACAAAAGTAACCTTTGATGACCCGGTTTATATGGCATGGTTAGGTTTTAATCCACAAGCAGATAGTGAAGAATTGCGCTTTGGGTACACATCAATGACAACCCCTACTTCCACTTATCAGTGGAATATGCAAACTCATCAAAAACAGTTACTCAAACAGCAAGAAGTCAAAGGTTTTGAACGTGATTTATATGAAAGCCAGCGTATTTGGGTAAAAGCGCGTGACGGTGTAGAAGTACCAATTTCATTGGTTTATCGGAAAGATCTCTTTATTAATGCTAAAAATCCTATCTTAATTTATGGTTATGGTTCTTATGGTAGCAGTATTGATCCTTCATTTAGTTCATCCCGCTTAAGCTTATTAGACAGAGGCTTTGTATATGCGATAGTGCACGTACGCGGAGGTGGAGAATTAGGTAAACGCTGGTATAACCAAGGTAAAATGGAGCATAAAGTTAATAGCTTTACTGACTTTATTGATGCAACGAAATACTTAGTTCAAAAAGGCTATGGTGCTTCTAATCATGTTTATGCTATGGGTGGAAGTGCAGGGGGGTTATTAATGGGCGCTGTTGTTAATATGGCACCAGAATTATACCGGGGCGTTGTTGCCCAAGTGCCTTTTGTTGATGTTGTGACGACTATGCTTGATGCTTCTATTCCATTAACAACGGGTGAATATGAAGAATGGGGTAATCCAGCAGATAAAGATGTTTATTTCCGTTTAAAATCCTACAGCCCATACGATAATGTTGTGGCTCAAGATTATCCTCATTTATTAGTAACGACAGGGTTACATGATTCACAAGTTCAATATTTCGAGCCTGCTAAATGGGTTGCTAAATTACGTGAATTAAAAACGGATAATAATTTATTATTGCTGGATACAGATATGCGTGCAGGTCATGGTGGTAAATCAGGCCGATTTAATCGCTTACGTGATACAGCCAAAGAATATGCATTTATTCTGATGCTTGAGAAACCTGAAATATATTTTAAAGCGCAAAATATAAACTAATTGATTAAATAATTACATTATAAGCTGTCTCTCATTTTAAGAGAGACAGCTTTTTGTCGATTTTTTAGAATAATAATAACTACAGATATAATAACAATAATACTAGTAATAAATAATACCTTATAAAAAAGGTTATTTTCATATTATATTAAAGCAGCGTGAGCCTATTATTTAAATAAAAATAAAGAATGGGTTCGTTATGAGATCTACAAGGAAAATAATTAGTACCTTTATTCTATTTTCAGGTATTAATGGCATTGTTATTGCCGCTGAAGAAAATAAACCAGTTCAATTTGGTAGCTTAAAAGTTTCATCTGCACAACAAAAAGAGACCCCTGAACAGAAAGCACTAGCCAAACCGGGGGCTTATAGCGCTATTGGTGAAATTAATAATTTGCAATCAGTAGAACAAGCTTTGCGTTCAACTCCCGGAACTTATACTCAAATGGATGTAAGTCAGCCAGGGGTCAGTGTGAATATTCGTGGTCTTAGTGGCTTTGGTCGAGTTAATATGATGGTTGATGGTGTTACTCAAACATTATATAGCACTTCCCCAAGTCAATATTCTCATGGTGGGCAACCTTATAACCAGTTTAATAGTATGGTTGATCCTAACTTTATTGTTCAAATTGATATTTCTCGCGGACAACAAGATGGTGAAAATAGTATTAACGCATTAGCGGGTAGCGCTAATTTTAAAACTATTGGAATAGAAGATATTTTATTTACAAACCACTTATGGGGAGTAAGAAGTAAAGCGGCTGGTGGTAGTAATGGGTTGGGATATAACGGCATGGTTGCGGTAGCGGGAAGACAATCCCTATTTAATGATAATGGTAGTATTGGTGCAATGTTAGCATTAAGTGGGCATAATATTGAATCTTCTTATAAGAATGGTGCTGGATTTAATAGTGAAGAATTTGCAACAAATAAAAATTTCAATCAAAAACCTCATTCAGAATTAACTAAAATTAATATAAAACCCGATGATTCTCATGAACTAGAGCTAAGCGGTCGTTTTTATCGTAATAAATTTAACCGTCGAGATATCGACAGTAAAGATTATTATGCAAAATATCGTTATACACCATTAAATGATTTATTTGATAGTGAGATTCTATTAAGCCGTAGCAATGCGTCACAAAAGTTTGAAGGTGACTCTTTGATGAGTTTACGTAATGCAAATGCGGAAAATATCTCTAATTCACTGGTTGCGAAAAACACTAGTCGCTTTAATTATGGTGAATTAGATATGGCATTAACATTAGGTTCTAAATTAATGTCAACAGAATACAAACGCTCTGTTATTGCACCTTCTACTGATCCTTGGCAAGCCAATAATATGGTGGAAAGTAACCCATTTGCGCCTCAAGGTAAAAATAATTTAACGAGCTTCTTTTCTCAAATGAAATTTGAGTATGATATTTATACCTTCGATCTTAATTTAAATTATGTTGATTACAATATAAAAGGGCATAAACCGGCTTGTGCGGCACGTGATGCTTGTTTTCCTGAAGGCGCTATGGATTTAAATCGCCATGACAGGAATTGGGATCCAGGTGTATTAATCGCGGCAGAAGTTATCCCTGAATTTCAGCCATTTGTTAGTTATGCGCATAGTATGAGGGCACCTAATCCACAAGAAATCTTTTTTGCTAATGAAGGTGGTGCTTCAATGAATCCATTTTTAAAAAGTGAAAAGGCAGATACATTTCAAATAGGTTTTAATAGCTATCGTCCTAATTTATTCATTGAAGGTGATAGTTTTTATTTAAAAGCACTTTGGTATCACACCAAAGTTAAAAATTATATTTCTAGTGATTCCTATTTAGTGTGTAAAGGAGGACGACGTTGTAAAGATGACGGTAGTTTAACAATTGAAGATTTTAATAATATAGAAAATGACGGTAATATTAATTTATATACTAATAGTATCGATCCTGTTGCTATGAGGGGTTATGAATTACAACTTAATTATGATGCTGGTGTAGTTTATTCCACAATTTCCTATAGCAATGAACGTACAGCGCAGCCAACTTCTCTTGCATCCGCATCTTTTGGTCAATCGCCAGCTTCTGAATTACCTAAATATTATGCGACTGTTGATGCAGGTATTCGATTATTTGACGACCGATCACTAGAATTAGGAACAATAATTCAATTGACGGGTAAAACACGTAAAGCTTCACCAAATGGTGTAGATTCTGATACGGGTAAAATTCCAATGGAAGAACAAGAAAATATGCCAACAGTCATTGATCTGTATGGTAATTATCGCGTAAATAAAAATATTTCATTGAAATTTTCAGTACAAAACGTAATGAACAAAAACTATTCTAATCCATTAGATAGAAGTAATTCAGCGCCAGATATGAGTGAGCAAGGAAGTGAAAAACAAACAGCGCGAGGAAGAAGTTATCTCTTTGGTGGTGAAATTCGTTTTTAATATTTTACCATCATATTCTTAATAACAAGTTAATAAAAAACGGCATCATTAAGGTGCCGTTTTTTATTCTAGATATTTATGTGTTATTCGTCTGTTTTGCTAATTGTTTTTCGCTTTGCTCTGATTTTTTGTGTTTTTACTACTTCACTCATTATCCAACCATCCTCAACACGGGTTTTTAGTGCATCACCCACTTTAACTTGCTTGGTGTTTTTCAGCACTTCTCCGGACTCTGTTTCACTAATACTGTAACCGCGAGAAAGCGTTGCGAGAGGGCTCACACTTTCTAAACGAGAACAACTGATAGCAAACTGTTCTCGTTGACGGGATAACTGTTGTGAAATACTTTCTCGCATACGGTAAATCAACTGTTGTTGCTGACGGAGTAATGCTTGAATTTGAGGTCTAGGCTCTTGGTAATTAAGTTGTTTTTGTAATTGAATTTGTTGATGTTGTTTTGATTGTAAAATTCGCTGAAAACTATTTACTAAACGCTGTTGTGTTGATGTCAGCAAGTTTTGCTGACGAGCAAGACGTAAATGTGGATGTTGCTGTTGTAAACGATGATGTATTTGCGTCATTGTGCGCAATTTTTTCGCTAAATAATAATCCATTGCCATTTCGAGGCGCTGTTGCTGAGATTGCAATTGACGTAATAACTCAAGTTTATTACGACTAATTAATTCAGCGGCAGCAGAAGGTGTTGGTGCTCTTAAGTCAGCAACAAAATCAGCAATAGTGACATCAGTTTCATGACCGACAGCACTTACGATAGGAATTTTACTGGCAAAAATAGCACGAGCAACACGTTCATCATTAAAAGCCCAAAGATCTTCTAATGAGCCACCACCACGACCAACAATGAGTACATCACACTCTTTGCGACGATTGGCTAATTCTATAGCATGAACTATCTGCATTGGCGCTTCGGCACCTTGCACGGCGGTTGGATAAATAAGTACAGGCAGAGAAGGATCGCGACGACGAAGAATATGCAAAATATCGTGCAATGCAGCACCTGTTGATGAAGTAATAACACCAATCTGTTTTGCTGGTGTTGGGAGTGGTTTTTTATGCAGAGCATCAAATAAACCTTCAGCACTGAGTTTTTGTTTTAATAACTCAAATTGCTGTTGCAATAAGCCATCACCAGCGGGTTGCATACTTTCTACAATAAGTTGGTAATCGCCTCTAGGCTCATACAAGGTAATTGTGGCCCGAACTAAAACCTGTTGACCATGCTGAGGCCGAAACGTCACTTTGCTATTTTGCCCACGAAACATCGCTGCTCTAATTTGAGCTTGGTTATCTTTTAACGTGAAGTACCAATGCCCTGAAGCAGGTTGAGTAAAATTGGAAATCTCTGCACTTATCCAAATGCGTCCCATTTCCATTTCTAACAGCTGACGAACGGTCTTATTTAGACGGCTGACAGTAAAAATATTGTTATTTACAGGTAGTGTCATGTGAGCCAGATCAAATTTTAAAACAATGACTTAATTAATCGATACTACCGAAGTTAGCAGTAGGATCAATATAAATTTTGAAAAAAAGCTAGAAGCAACCGATTTCGGTGTGTATAATGCCGCGGCAATATTTTCTATTTCCTAAATGCCGCCTGGTGAGATATTGCTATGTTACGAATTAAAAAAGAAGCACTTACATTTGATGATGTTTTGTTAGTTCCTGCACACTCAACTGTCCTTCCTAATACTGCCGATTTGTCTACTCAACTGACAGAAACTATCCGCTTAAATGTGCCTATGCTCTCCGCTGCAATGGATACTGTTACTGAAGCATCTTTAGCGATAGCTTTAGCACAAGAGGGGGGGATCGGTTTTATCCACAAAAATATGTCTATCGAGCGTCAAGCTGAAGAAGTGCGTCGTGTGAAAAAACATGAAAGTGGTGTTGTTACCGATCCTATTACTGTAACACCTGAAACTTCATTACGTGAAGTACATGAGATGACACAACGTAATGGCTTTGCGGGTTATCCGGTTGTTACTGAACAAAATGAGCTTGTCGGTATTATTACTGGCCGTGATGTTCGCTTTGTTACTGATTTAGATCAGCCAGTGACCGCAGTAATGACGCCAAAAGAGCGCTTAGTCACAGTAAAAGAAGGTGAAGCACGCGATATTGTTATGCAAAAAATGCATGAGAAACGTGTTGAGAAAGCGTTAGTCGTTGATGACAGCTTCCATCTTCGTGGCATGATCACGGCGAAAGATTTCAAAAAAGCAGAACGTAAACCTAACGCTTGTAAAGATGAGCACGGGCGTTTGCGTGTTGGTGCAGCCGTTGGTGCTGGTGCTGGTAATGAAGAGCGTGTTGCTGCATTAGTCGCAGCTGGCGTTGATGTATTACTTATCGACTCATCTCACGGTCATTCAGAAGGTGTATTGCAACGTATTCGTGATACACGCGCCTTATATCCTAACTTACCTATTATTGGCGGTAACGTTGCAACTGCGCAAGGGGCTTTAGCATTAGCAGACGCCGGCGTGAGTGCAGTAAAAGTAGGTATTGGCCCAGGTTCAATTTGTACTACACGTATCGTAACTGGTGTGGGTGTACCACAAATTACGGCTATCGCAGATGCGGTTGAAGCATTGAAAGATCGTAATATTCCCGTTATTGCTGACGGCGGCATTCGTTTTTCTGGTGATATTGCTAAAGCATTAGCAGCAGGTGCCGCTTGTGTTATGGTGGGGTCAATGTTTGCTGGTACAGAAGAATCTCCGGGTGAAATTGAGCTATTCCAAGGCCGTTCATATAAATCTTATCGTGGTATGGGGTCTTTAGGCGCGATGTCGAAAGGTTCATCAGACCGTTATTTCCAAACCGATAATGCAGCAGATAAGCTGGTTCCTGAAGGCATTGAAGGCCGAGTTGCTTATAAAGGTTTGGTAAAAAATATTGTTCACCAGCAAATGGGTGGCTTACGTTCATGCATGGGCTTAACCGGTTGTGCAACAATTAAAGAGCTGAATACTAAAGCTGAATTTGTTCGCATCAGTGGTGCGGGTATTCAGGAAAGCCATGTTCATGATGTAACTATCACAAAAGAATCACCTAATTATCGCTTAGGTATGTAATTTATTTCGAGAAAGGTTTGTACTATTGCAGCTAAAATATAGCAAACATAGTTACAAACCTTTCAACTTAATGACTTTATCTGTTTTGGAATTCACCACAAATGACAGCAAATATCCATAATCATCGCATTCTTATCCTTGATTTCGGTTCACAATATACACAGCTTATTGCTCGTCGTATTCGTGAAATCGGCGTTTATTGTGAACTCTGGGCATGGGATGTTACAGAAGAACAAATTCGTGAATTTAATCCTAATGGTATTATTCTGTCTGGTGGCCCTGAAAGTACTACAGAAGATAACAGCCCACGTGCGCCAGAATATGTATTTAATGCAGGTATTCCTGTATTAGGTATTTGTTATGGTATGCAAACCATGTCTATGCAGTTAGGTGGTGCAGTTGAAGTTTCTGGTGAGCGTGAATTTGGTTATTCACAAGTTGAAATCCGCGAAACTTGCGAATTATTCCGTGGTATTCAAGATTCTGTTAATGAAAATGGCACACCACTGTTAGACGTATGGATGAGCCATGGTGATAAAGTTACCGCTATTCCATCAGATTTCGTTACAGTGGCAAGTACTGAAACTTGTCCATTTGCGATTATGGCAAATGAAGAAAAACGTTTTTATGGTGTTCAGTTTCACCCTGAAGTGACACACACACATCAAGGTTTAGAAATTTTAAAACGTTTTGTATTAGATATTTGTGGTTGTGATGCACTGTGGACATCGGCTGCGATTATCGAAGATACAGTGGCTCGTTTAAAAGAACTGATTGGCGACGATCACGTTATTTTAGCGCTTTCTGGCGGGGTGGATTCATCAGTTACTGCGTTGTTGTTAAATCGTGCAATTGGTAAGCGTTTAACTTGCGTATTTGTTGATAATGGCTTGCTGCGTTTAAATGAAGCAGAGCAAGTAATGGCAATGTTTAAAGGCAAATTTGACCTTAACATTATCCATGTTGAAGCTGAAAATCGTTTCTTAACTGCGCTGAAAGGCGAAAATGATCCAGAGAAAAAGCGTAAGATTATCGGTCATTCATTTATTGAAATTTTCGATGAAGAAGCGGTTAAGCTGCCACAAGTTAAATGGTTAGCACAAGGCACCATTTACCCAGATGTGATTGAGTCGGCGGCATCAGCAACAGGCAAGGCTCACGTGATTAAATCACACCACAATGTGGGTGGCTTACCTGATGATATGAAACTGGGATTAGTTGAGCCATTAAAAGAACTCTTTAAAGATGAAGTGCGTAAAATTGGCCTAGAATTAGGCCTACCATACGACATGCTGTATCGTCATCCATTCCCAGGTCCTGGTTTAGGCGTGCGTGTATTGGGTGAAGTGAAGAAAGAGTACTGCGATTTACTGCGTCGTGCTGATGCTATTTTTATCGAAGAGCTACATAAAGCCGATTTATATAATAAAGTTAGCCAAGCATTCACTGTATTCTTACCCGTACGTTCAGTCGGTGTAATGGGTGATGGTCGTAAATATGACTGGGTTGTTTCATTACGCGCAGTCGAAACCGTAGATTTTATGACTGCACATTGGGCACACTTACCATACGATTTCCTTGGTAGAGTATCTAACCGCATAATTAATGAAGTTAGCGGTATTTCAAGAGTCGTTTATGATATCAGCGGAAAACCCCCTGCAACGATAGAGTGGGAATAAACTACCGTTTATCAGCAATAGTTGATAAAGGTTAAAAAACCAAGAGCCATCAGTAAGTTACTGGTGGCTTTTTTTTCTAACATATGATTTTAATTGAAAAGACAATTAATAGTAGTTAACCATTAAATTTTTAAAAATTTTTCAAATATTTTTTTTCTGTGATATTCCAAATACTCTTGATTCGGCGGAAAACTTTTTGGTTTGCAAAGTTTATCTCCTTTAATCAGGTCGGTAATTTTTTTCAATGATGGATCATTGTTTACTATTTCAGTAACTATAATTTTAAGCTGAGAGTCAAAAGTAATATAGCCTGCATCGAATAATTTATCGTGCATTACACAAAGAGAAATACCATTTGTGGGATCTAATCTAATATCTTTTCTGGTCGCCCATGGAATTATGTGTGAACCAATCAATAATGTTTTTGTATTAATTCCGCAAATTGCACATTTGTTTCTATAATTATTTTTAACGGTATTAGAAAATACAATTTGTTTTGAACGACGGGTACTTTCACTTTTTATATCATCAACATAGTAGTTTTTAGTTTGAATATTTTGAAGTGCTTCTGTTGCAGCATTATTATCATAATCAATTTTATTATCGTCTTCCGCTAGCTCCATTAAAGATACAAAATCCTCTTTAGCAATTTTGTTCATTCCATATTGGTTAAAAAAATTCCCCCACGATCCTTGTTGTTTTTCCTTGAAGTGCCAATTAAATTTTTCGAGTTCTTCAGGATGAATATTATTAATGAATGGATAAGGTTTAGTGATAGTTCCATTTACACTGGTTTTATCATTATTTTTTTTACTAATATCTAGAGATGGAGTGATATCTTCTATTTTTCCTGCTCCAAAAAAATAAAATTTTCCTGTTTCGGAAGCTTTACCTGGACGGCGATATATAAATAAATCTCCAGGTTTAACTAATCCAAACTTACTAGTTCTCCAGGAATACCTTACAAAATCTACATCATCGTGTACGGCACTACTACCTTTTGTATCTAAGATGAAAAATTTTGTATTCGGATTATTTAATTCTGTACTATATAAATTTTTATAATTCATTTTTTAGCTTATTAATAAAAGATTAATATATTTAACATTACATTTATTAATAAATATTTCAACTACTTTGTATTCTTTATGTAGATAATCGTCTTTATTGGTTCAGGTAATAAAAATAATTCACATGGAAATATCTATTAAATAATGAATTATACTAAAAATAGATAAAATGAAATGAATTTTAAAATCTTGATCAAAATTAAAGTTTTGATTAGGCTTAACCTTTTAAAAACAGATGCTTATAAAATATTCAGTATGAATTTAGTAAGTCTATATACTCATGCTTGTTTTTATTTATGTTCTGTATAAATAAAAATAGATAATTATGTATTTAAAAATAATAACTTTAATTTTTTATTAGTTATTAGTTATTAGTTATTAGTTATTAGTTATTAGTTATTAGTTATTAGTTATTAGTTATTAGTTATTAGTTATTAGTTATTAGTTATTAGTTATTAGTTGTTTTTTATATGTAATTTTTTAAATAAGCTCATAACACCAAACTGAAAACCTTTTCTTTGTCGCCTACAATTATTGATATCTCGTTAAAAAAATCAGTAAAGGAATTATAGATTTTATAAATATTTCCATAACTATCAACACTTTGGTAAGCATATTCTTGCATTTTATCTTCAGCATGAATGCCTGTGCGATCCCAGTAATAAATGCCTTTTTGTTTACCTTTAGTAATTAAAAGATAAAAATTACCACCTGGATCTTCACCAATTAAAAACGAATTTGAAATATGTGTAATTTCCTCTAAGAACTCGTTATTGATATGTTCTAAACAAAAATTGTCGTTTGTTATTTTTGAGCCAAAGAGAACATCAAAAGCAATAAAACCATCATCAACTTGATTACAAGGTAAATCACAATAATCAGGTGATGAGACCCTATAACCGTTGTAGTATGCTAAAAAAAGCTTGTAGTCATCGGGAAATGAGATTGAATAGGAAGACTCAAGAGCTTTAATTTCCAAGTTGCTTAACCCGGTTGTGTAAATGATAGCCATAATATATTGCTCGTTATTAAAAGATAAAAATATTCTGTACTAAGAAAATTTATATAGCATCTTGAGTTAAAAGAAAATATTTATTTTTTCGTAACAAAAGATCAATTAATATATTGTAGAAAAACAATGATGAAAAAATGCCATTTTATTCTTGTTGTATAAACGATAATGAGTATGTTAAAAATCTAAGTTAATTAAAAAATAATAAAAATAGGAGATAAGGAAATCATGCACAATGAGATTTTAAAAAAGTTACCACAAATCGAACAAGAGTATCAGGTAAAACTACTCTATGTTGCAGAAAGTGGTAGTCGTGCTTGGGGTTTTGCATCAACAGATAGCGATTATGATGTGCGAGGTATTTTTATACAACCACGTAAGGCTTACCTCTCAATAGATAAGCCTAAAGAGACATTTGAATGGATTGAAAATAGCTGGTTTGATGTCGGTGCATGGGATATTACTAAAGCGCTACATTTATTAAGAAAATCTAATTGTATTTTACTAGAATGGTTACAATCACCTATTGTTTATCAGCAATATCCCAATGTACAACAAGAGCTTTTTGAATTAGCCAAACTTTATTATCAGCCTAAAGTTATTGTACATCATTATCGAGGTATTGCGAAAACAACAGGAGAGATTAGCAATAATACGATAAAACTAAAAAAGTGGTTTTATTTATTACGTTCACTTTTATCAGCATATTGGACAGTAAAAACAGGTGAAATACCACCAATGGAACTTAATAAATTAATAAAAATTCTAACTGAAGAACAGCAGATTAGAATTAATCAATTGGTTGAGTTTAAATCAGATAAAGACGAATATTTTACTTGGTTACCACCAGAAGATATGCAACAGCTTATCAGTTTTTTATGGCAAGCAACAGATGTTAAATTTGCTAAAAGAGATGTACCTAGTAATGAAGTATTAAATAACTGGTTTAGGGATAAATTAAATGAAACTGACCATCGATGATATAAAACCTTACCTGTTATTTGAGAGTATTTCTGGTAGCCGTTCACACAACCTTGCAACTGAAACCTCAGATACTGATATTAAAGGTGTATTCTATTTACCAAAGGATCTTTTCTATGGGTTAAATTATGTCCCACAAGTAAGTAACGAAAGCAATGATATCGTTTATTATGAATTAGGGCGCTTTGTTGAATTATTATGTGCTTCAAATCCGAATATTTTAGAGTTACTAAATTCACCAGAACAGGTTGTTATTTATAAACACCCATTAATTTCAGAACTAAAACCGGAATGGTTTTTATCTAAAGCTTGTGTACAAACTTTTGTACGTTATGCTCAAGGGCAAATTAAAAAAGCACAAGGATTAAATAAAAAGATAGTTAATCCTGTTGATAAACAATTAAAAACAATTTTAGATTTTTGCTACATTATTGAGCAAGGAAAAACAGTTCCAGTTAATGAGTGGTTGGCAATACATGATTGGCAACAAGAGCATATTGGGCTAGTTGATTTAACTCATGCTCAAGATCTTTATGCCGTTTATTATGATAAGTTAGGTCATTATCAAGGCATAATAAAAAAGGAAAAAGCAACAGATGTATTACTAAGCAGTATTCCTAAATCAGCAAAATTAGAGGCTTATCTAAGCTTTAATAAAGAAGGGTATAGTGCTTATTGTAAACAATATCATGAATATTGGCAGTGGGTAGCGTTACGCAATGAGGCTCGTTATCAACAAAATGTTGAGCATGGCCGTAGTTATGATAGTAAGAATATGATGCATACATTCAGGTTGCTTTATATCGCCTTAGGTATTGCGCAAGAAGGAAACGTAAAAGTTTGGTGCGATAATCGAGATGAATTATTAGAAATAAAATCAGGAGTATTTAGCTACAAGGAATTACTGTTTCGTAGTGAAGAGCTTATTGAAAAAATTTATAAGGCTTTTGAAACAAGTAAATTACCTGAAGATATTAACTATAAAAAAGCCAAATTAGCATTAGTTAATATTAGAAAAATATTATATCAGGGATAAAAGAGAGAAAAGAATATTAAATAATTAAAATAAAATGTTAAAAATAGCTATAAAATAATTATCCCTTACGTAAGTAAGGGATAAACTGAGGTTATAAATAATTATCGTTAAATAAAAATCTGTAATTATTTATAAAACAGTAAGAGTATTTTAACGTATTATAAGTTATTGACAAGATATGCAGGGTAAGCATCAGTCAATTTTAAATATATACGTTTTTTCTCTGTGGAATTTCTAAAATCTTGCTTTAAGCAGACTTGTGTTGCATTTTTTAGCTCTAAAGGCAGATTATCCGCTTCTGTAGGGGTAATAATGGATAAACGCACTTTCTTTTTAGACCGACTTAAATTGTAAGGTAAACCTAAAAGACGCCTTGCGACTCTGTTTTTTTTCACAACTCACTCCTTTTTTACATGTAATAGAGAGAAAGCTTAAATAGTATAGCAAAAAATAATAAGAATAAGATGTCGGATATCTCATTAATTAGCATAAATAGCTATATACTATCTTTAATAATATAAAAACTTTAATTATGGTTAAATATATTCTTCAAAAAAACAGCATGAAATAAAATTAAAGAAATTAGAATGTAACTATTATTAAAATAAAATTGGATTAAGCTTTTTGTATAAATCTAGGATTGAAAATCAGAAGTTATTTTTAATATTTTCAATAATTTACTTGTCTAAATATTTAGATATTTCAGTTGTTGATATTTACAGATGGTTATCATTTTTTATAATATTAGGGATAATTTAAATGAAAAAAGTGATTAATTTTTTATTTAAAAGAATTGAGGCTCAATTAAGATAACTATCGAAACAATTTTCTATTGGTATTATAATAATTTCAGGTTCATCATATAGATATAATAAGTGCTGATTGTTTGGTTACTTCACCTAAAATTACCATAAGCACTTAATTATATTAACTAATTTCATTATCTTAAAAATATATAGATTTCAGATTAGAAATTATATTGATATAAGCAGCGAGTTTTGTATTTATAAGTTGATATGCGATTTCTTTAGCAACTTTCTCATTGGGTGTAGTTAAATATACGATAATCATCGTTTAGTCCTTATCTATTCATCTGTTTTTTACGAATATGATAAGTTTGATTCACTTTAAATATTATCTAAATAAAACTTTTTAAAACTTAAAGCTATGTTTTTAATTTTTAACCAGATAAAAAAACATTTTCAAAAAAAACTTTCTCGTTATGAATTCTTTACGGCATTATTAAGAGCTTTTTACATATCGCAAAGTTCTCATGTAAAGAAAAATATGTTTTTGCCGATATTATTAGTAGTTTAATGAAATGTATCTATTTGTGTTATAAGAATTTATTTACTTAATAACATTCTTATCTTCAGTGGTATCACTAATATAAAATAAATTAATTAGTAACAACATTTATAAATAAATGTGGGGTTTAAAATGGAAAATAATTCGCTAAAAAATGCGAGTTTATTTGATAATGATCCCGTTCTCTATGCTGCATGGCTTTACTATCAGGACGGACTCAGTCAAAGTGAAGTTGCGAATATTATGGGCGTTTCTAGGGTAACTGTAGTGAAATATTTACATTTAGCCAGAGAGAAAGGGTTCGTAAATATTAGCTTAGATTCATCTGTATTTTCTACGATTGATTATGCGATCAGAATAAAAGCAAAATTTGATCTTAATAATGTGCTTATTTTACCAGATGAAGAAAAGAATAAACCGCAACAAACTTTAAGTATGAATAGAGGAAGATTAGCAAAAGCAGGGGCTATGTATCTTTCTCAGTTAATTAATGATGATGATATTTTGGGTGTTGCTTGGGGAAGAACAATTTATAAGTTAGGGAATTACCTTCCACCCAAGTCATTGAAAAATATCACTGTATTACAAATGATTGGTGCAGTTGCACCGCAACCTGATTTTACAACGGCAGAAGCAGCAGCACTGATTGCAAATAAATTCTCAGGATGCAGTATTAATTTACATGTGCCAGCAGTTGTTTCTAGTGCGCGTTTAGCGATGGAATTGCAAGCAGAACCTATTATTCGTCGTAATTTTTCGGCTTTAAATCAATGTAATAAAGCATTATTTGTTGTGGGTAATACGCAAGATGATAATCCGTTAGTCACGACTGGGGTTTTAACAACAGCTGAAATGGCGCAATATCGTGATTTAGGAGCTGTAGGTGTTATCTGTGGTCGATTCTATGACGCACAAGGTAATCCGCTAGTGGCTGATGTTGATCTTCGTATCATGGGAATTAGTCTTGCGCAATTAAGACAAATACCACAACGACTCTTTTTAGCGGGAGGTATTGAGAATATTCAGGCAACAATAGGGGCAATAAGAGGAGGATATGCCACTGATATTGTTATTGATGAAGTAACCGCTCTCGCACTATTAGAAATAGATAATTAATAATAAGATCCTCGTGAATACGAGGATCTGTTGACTGATTTCATCATTAGCCTTAGAAAATTAAATCTTATTACTGTTTATTTCACTAAGGCACTTTGTATAAGTTTAGTCCATAAATAAAGTAGTAAAATGATAAACCACTAACATTTTTATCTTTTTTTATATGAGTAACTTGCCTTAATTTATTACATCATTCATTATATAAAGAATTATATAACGAGAGATTGGTTTAGAGGTTTTTATGGCACGCCGTATATTGGCTAGTTTAGGTATAGCCTTAGGATTATTTTGTCACAATACACTTGCAGCAGAATTACATCTCTATGCTGGTGCAGGATTAAAACAACCTGTAGAACAGGTTGTTAATGTATTTGAAAAAGAAACGGGTAATAAAGTAATCATTGAATATGGTGGCTCAGGACAAATATTAACGCGTTTTAATTTAACTAAACAAGGCGATCTATTTTTCCCTGGTTCACAAGATTATGTGGAAAAATTAGATAAAGAAGGACAAATTGTTAATCAATATTCCATTGTTCGTCACATTCCTGTTATTGCTGTTCGCAAAGATAAAGTAGGTGATATAAAAACGATAGAAGATCTTGCTAATAGCTCTTTAAAATTGGGAATGGGTGATGCTAAAGCTATTGCTTTAGGTAAAAGTGGCGAACAACTTATTGATGCATCGGGTCAAGGTGATAAATTACGAGGAAAAGTAATTGTTCGTACCGCAACTATTAAACAATTATTGATGTATTTGTTAAACGGTGAAGTTGATGCCGCTATTATTGGTTATGCAGATGCAATAAAAAATCAAGACAAACTCATTTTATTACCTGTTCCTGACGGTAGCCCTGAAGAAATAGCGACATTAGCAGTATTAAAAACGTCAACAAATCCGCAAGAGGCGCAGCTATTAGCTGATTACTTTACAAGGGCAGAGGGTATCAAGGCTTTTACTGATTATGGTTTTCTCCCTATTATTTCGAAACCATAGATTTTTTTCTCACATAAATTGTGTTTTTTCGCCACCAGCTTACTGGTGGCTTTTTTCATTTATACTTCATAATAATTTTAAGGAACGCGAGTGTTTCGTTGGGCATTAATTTCTCTCTTTTTATTACTTTTTTTGATTTTAGGATCGTTGATCGCGTTAATTTGCCAACTCTCTTATGAACAACTGAGAGACGTTATTTTTGATCGTGAATTTCATTTCGCAATTGGAATGTCATTAAGTACGGCATTAATATCATTATGTTTAGCTATTTTTTTGGGGGTTCCTGCTGCGTGGGCAATGGCGCGTATTTCATTTAAAGGACGACGTTTTGTTGATGCATTATTAGATTTACCTTTAGTGACACCACCATTGGTTATAGGTATAGGATTATTATTACTGTTAGGGAATCAAGGACCTTTTACATCGATTTTCCCCCAATTAGCTCGCTCTTTATTTTCGCCGTTAGGTATTATTATTGCGCAAACTTATGTTGCTAGTGCAATTATTATGCGTAATAGCTTATCTGCATTTAAAGCAGTTGATCCCGCTTATATTCAAACGGCTCAAAATTTAGGATTAACGCCAACAAAAACATTTCTTTTAATTGAAATTCCACTTTGCTGGCCAGCGTTAATGAGTGGGAGTATTGTGGCTTTTTCTCGAGCATTAGGTGAGTTTGGTACCACCTTAATGTTAGCAGGAGCCACTCGATTAAAAACAGAAACATTGCCTATGGCAATTTATTTAAATATTGCCAGTGGTGATTTCTCATTAGCAATAGGCTGTGCTTTGGTACTTATTGCCATAGCAATTACATTGCTGTTTGCTTTGCATCGTTTACAACGTGAAAGGAAATCCTGATGTTAGAAATTAACTTACTTACAACGGGAATTTTAAATGATATTTCTTTGAATGTGATAAAAGGGGAATGCTTAGGTGTTAGTGGAACTTCAGGTAGTGGTAAAACAACATTATTAAATGCAATAGCAGGCTATACCAACTATTTTGGTGATATTATTCTTGATAATAAAAATATTAATCAGCAGCCAGTGTGGTTACGCTCTTGCCGTTATTTGAATCAACGGCTTTATCTATTTCCATTTATGACAGTAGCTCAAAATCTTTGGCTTGCACAATATGGTGCGAAACAAAAACGTAATAAAAATAGAGAGATTGAGATATTAGAACAAATGGGGATTGCTCATCTTTCTGCACGTTATCCTAATCAGATATCAGGTGGCGAACAACAAAGAGTTGCATTGGCAAGGGCGCTTATTAGCCAACCCAAACTATTATTACTAGATGAACCATTTTCAAGTCTGGATTGGGAAACTCGTTATCAGCTTTGGGATATCATCATCGCCTTAAAAACAAAGCAGATGACGATGATTATGGTAACTCATGAACCTCGTGAAATAGAGGCTTTAGCTGATAAAACGATTTTATTGTCAAAAGGACAAATTATTAGTTAAAACTAAAAGGCCAAAATAGATAGCTGATAGAGCATCACCACGCCATTACTGACCAGTGAATAATACGACCCATAATTTTTACTGAGTCAGTTTCTGCAGTTTCGTCAGGAAATTCATCTTTGTTATAGCTACGAATAATCAGTTTTCCACCAGGTTGGCGATAGAGTAGTTTTATTCTAAATAAAGCATCTTGTTCAATGGCATAGATACCACCATCAACAATACGTGTATTTCCTGTGTCTACAGTGACAGTTGAACCATTTGGAATAACGGGTGACATGCTATCGCCATAAACAGAAAAACAGATAACATTTTGAGATGATGCGCCATAACGACGTAATGTGCTTTTTGAAAATCTTAATTTATATCCATTATGATCTTCATTAGTACAGCAACCGTCGCCCGCTGCTAACTCAATACTTTTAAAATAGGGAATTTCAACTTCATCAGCACTTAATGGAGTATTACTATCCCATTCACTGACTGGGTGCCACTCATTTTCAGGTGGAATTTCAGATATAGATTCATGTTCATCTTCGCCGTTTAATAGCCAAACTAAATCGCAATTTAATGCTTTAGCTAATTCGGGTAAAAAACGAGGACGTTTAGTTTTACCACTTTCTAATTGCTCAATGGATTGCTGGGTAGTACCCGCAAGTAGAGCAAGTTCAGATTGTGTTAAAGCTAATGCAATGCGTTTGTCTTTGGTGCGTTTCGCAATAGACATGGTGACTCCTAATACGTGTCCTTACATATTTAAGTACAAGCAGTATATCTTAAAAATAAAACAATTTAAATTGTATTTTATAGTAACGCTAAAATTAGGATAAAATATATTACTGCACTCGAAAAACGTCATCAGCACTATTAGGTGGAGATTTTAACGGGTTTTCGTCGGTAACTTCAGGATCTCGCAGGACTTGTCCACAAAAAATATAGAGATCAGGTCTTTTCTTTTTCAAGTAATTAAGCCGAGTAGTGCATTCATCTTTAGTATAAATCGTTTCTGTAACAGGGATCGCATCACAAGAATCATGCCCACAAGGACTAACAAGTAAAACATAACCGACCAGCATGAGCTGTGAAGTAAACATAAAATGCCCTTTCATGTTTCGCCATTCAAAATCAGATGAATAGATTACCTATTCGCGATAAAAAATGCAGTTTCTATTTATCTTAAATAACATTAATGATGTAAAAAGTCGTCTGTGATCACAAATTTTCTAGTGTTTATTTGTATTTTAGCTGAATGTGTTATAGATAAATTTATAAAAAATCGAGAAATAAAGCCAGTGTAGCCACTTAAAAAACAAATAGACTTGTTTTTAATACCTTTTAAAATAGATGAATTGTTATATTATAAATAATAATTTATGTTTTTATTTCGTTTATTATATTTCTGATTATTTCTTACGTTTAAATAGAAATTTTAATATTTCAAACATTAACTATTACTATTAAACTAAAATATTATTAAATAACATTCCATATGTATTAAAAATATTTATTGTTTTTAGTCTATAAAATAGATAGTGGTCGTAAAACAAACAGTAGGTTTTATTGGTAAAAAGTAATGTTTCTTAATTGTTTGATTTTTAATGCAATACAAATATATTTTTTTATTAAATTAAAAGTAATTAGATTATTTAAAATAGGAAATACTCATTTTATGACTAATTGTTCAATGTATTCTAACTTAATTTTAGCTAAGTGATGAAAAGAAATTTTAATTTAAGTTTAAAATAAAAATAATCCATGACTGTTTCTATTCTTATCAAGTATAATTCTGTGGCAGAAAAGAAAAGTTTACTTTTCTACACTTCTACACAGAAAAATATCAACTAGGCAATAAATAACATAATGCTATTATAAATAGTGTGTTATACAAAATTATTTGGTCAAATTATAATATTTAAGGTGATGGTGAATTATGTTTAAAAAGATGATGAGTTTCTTGTTTCTAGCTGTTGCGTTAATGACGTTATCTGCATGTGGCGATAAAACAGATGAAGCAGGGCAAGCAGCAGTCGCATTTGTTGAAGCGGTTGCAGCAGGAGATGGCGATAAAGCTGTTTCATTAATGTACTTTGGTGACTTAGAAAAAGACCCGATGGCAGAGCAAATTACGGGTAAATTTAAAATGATCATTACCGAAGCAGGTAAGCAAATTAAAGAACAAGGTGGTTTAACTAAAGTTGAAGTCGTTAAAGTCGAATATTCAGAAGATAAAAACAGTGCTGTTGTCACATTAAAAACAGTACTTAAAAACGGCGAAGAAAAAACTGAAGACCAACAAATGATTAAAATTGATGGCAAATGGAAAGTTGCTGTTAAGTGATTATCCGCATATTTTTTTCTTTAGTTTTATTTTTAGCGAGCGCAAATAATGCGCTCGCTTTACCTTATGAATTAAAAAGTGGTGATTTAGTTTTTCGTGATGGTGATGAGGTTATTAGCGATATTATTAAACAAGTAGATAACAGTGGTTTTAGTCACGTAGGAATGTTGTGGATCACTGAAGAAGGTATTCAAGTAATACATTCAACACCAAGTGAACATCCTAATATAAAAGACGGTGTCACCATTGATAGTCTTGAGTTTTTTACTAGTAGAGCTAAACCTAATTCTGTTCGATTTTATCAAGTTAAAGGGGATGATGTAGCAAGAGATAAAGCGTTACATATTGCTTTAAATCGTGTTGGTGAAAATTTTAGTATTTATCCTGAACAAGGTGTTTATTGCACAGAATTAGTTGCTGATGCATGGTTAAAAGCAGGTATTTCTATTTCAACAGGTACGAAAATATTAAATATACCTTTTATTTCAGATAGGCCGCTTATTTTTCCTGATAATCTGATTAATGCTGAAAATGTTGTTCTTTATTCAGACTGATTTTTACTAATCATGGTTCCCACCTTCTAGCACTATAAGAACTAAAAAGTGGGTTTTCTATTGGAATAACTTAACCTTTACCACCTTGGAAAGATGGGTAAAGCGTCATTCCACCATCAATAAAAATTGTCTGACCTGTAATATAGGCAGATTGCTCTGATGCTAACCAAGCCGCAACATTTGCTACCACTTCAGGTTCTGCTGCGTATTTCATTGGGATCATCTCTTCCAATTCTTTACGTAGTTCATCATCTGCCATTTTTTCTTTATTAATTGGTGTATTGATTGCGCCAGGACCAATAGAATTAATTCTAATACCATGACTTGCATATTCAAGAGCGAGAGATTGCGTCAACATTCTAACGCCACCTTTGCTGGCTGCATAACTAGCAAAAGTAGGCCAAGGAATAATTTCATGAACAGAAGACATATTAATGATATTGCCTTGAATTTTATTTTCTACAAAATATCTTAGAGCGGAGCGAGCCGTAAGAAAATAGCTAGTTAAATTCACATTGATAATTTTATGCCAGTCAGCTAAATCGACAGCATGGGAGGGGGTCTGGTTTTCAATTCCGGCATTATTAATAAGAAGATCAAGTTTACCAAAATGATTTATTGCACAATAAATAAAATTATGTGCGATATCTTCATCACTAATATCACCACCAAAGATAATAGCTTTACCTAAACCTAATTTATTTAAATCATCAGCAAGAGCGTTTGCTTCTTTTTCATCAGAATGATAGTTAATTACGACATTCATCCCTTCAGCGACTAATCGTGACACAACGGCAGCACCAATACCTCTTGATGATCCCGTAACGACAGCTACTTTTCCTTGAAGATCGTTGTACATATTTCCTCCGATATTCGATTAAAAAATTAAGTGAAAAGTAATATAAGTAATAAATAGAATTATTTATCTAGCACTCTATTAATCTTATGGTTAATATAGCCACTTATTTATTTTTTCACTTCTTCTTATTGTAGGTTGTTATTATGTAATACGCATTAAGGCACTGATGGAATAGTGCAGATTACAGACGAGTTTACTTGCCGAATAGCTATTTTAGTTTGGCAGGATTTCTGTTACTTAATGAGTAAAAAATAATGAACAATCAATCACAAAAATACGATAGAACGTATCACTATCCTTTTTCACCAGGCACAACGAATGATGATCGCATTAATTCGCAATGGTGGCAGGATATCTGCAATATAAAAACACTTATCCATACAGAAAAACTGGATGGAGAAAATAATTGTTTAAATCAAGCAGGGGTATTTGCTCGCTCTCATGCAACACCAACACAATCAGCATGGACGACACAACTACGTCAACGTTGGCAATTAATAAAAAATGATTTAGGGGATATCGATATCTTCGGTGAAAACCTTTATGCCATTCATTCTATTGAATATACATTTTTAGAAGAATACTTTTATGTGTTTGCGGTGCGCTGTAAAGATAAATGGCTGAGTTGGGAAGAAGTGCAATTTTATGCTGCACTGTTTGATTTTCCTACGGTTCCAGAAATTACGTTGCCCGATTGTAGCGATAAAAATAAATTTGAACAGATGATTGTTTCACAAGCAACCCAGCCAAGCTTTTTTCAGTCTCAAGATGTATCAACAAAAAAAGCGAGTCCAATGGAAGGTATTGTTACCCGAGATGCTCAATCTTTTGCATTAAATGAATTTTCTCATCGGGTGTTTAAGTATGTGAGAAAAGATCATGTTAAAACAGATGTGCATTGGAAAAAAAATTGGCAAAGAGCTCCCTTAAGTTGGGAAAAAGCACAGGAGTCTCGATGATGCTTCATAAAAAATTACATACCAAAATGTCATGGGATGAACTATGTAGCTTATATAGTGAAATAAGTGATATGGCAGGAGTCGTGCAAGATCCCATTCATCATGCTGAAGGTGATGTTGCTATTCATACTCAGCGTGTTATTGCGTCAGTAAAGTTATTGCCTGAATACAGCTTATTATCAGAGCGTGAACAACAAATTTTATGGATTGCGGCGCTGTTGCATGATGTAGAAAAACGATCTACTACACGAGAAGATGAGGGGAGAATTATTTCACCGAGTCATGCCCGTAAAGGTGAATTAACAACTCGCCGTTTTCTTTATGAAAAAGTGCCAGTTAATTTTATCGATAGAGAACATATTGCGGCATTAGTACGTTATCACGGATTACCTTTATGGGTAATGGATAAGCAGGATCCTAAAAAAGCATTATTATCTGCTTCATTACGCGTTGATTGTTATTTATTAGCACTATTAGCAAAAGCGGATGTATTAGGCCGAGATTGTGAAGATAAGCAAGCTCTATTCGATAAAATAGATTTGTTCTCACTTTATTGTGAAGAGCTAGAATGTTGGCGTAAACCTGCTTTTTTCCCTTCTGAACGAGCATGTTTTCATTATTTTTATACTGAAAATAGTGCTGATTGTAATTATGAACCGTATCCTGAAAAAGGAAGTGAAGTCACCATACTTTGCGGACTACCAGGCATGGGAAAAGATACTTTTATTCAGCAGTATTGTGCAGATCGTCCGATAGTTAGTTTAGACGCACTACGCAGACAGCATAATATTAAGCCTGATAATCGAGATGCTAATGGTTGGATCGCTCAGTTAGCAAAAGAGCAAGCAAAGGAATATCTACGTCAGCATAAATCTTTTGTTTGGAATGCGACAAATATAACTCGACAAATGCGAGATCAGCTGATTTCACTGTTTTATCGTTATCAAGCTAAAATTACTTTGGTTTATATTGAAGTACCTTATATACAGTGGCAAAAACAGAATAACGCAAGAGTTGAGTCAGTTCCTATAAAAGTAATGGAAAGAATGTTAACTAAGCTAGAAGTTCCATCTCCAGAGGAAGCCCATAAAGTTATTTATTGGGTTAATGGTCAATCACAAACGCTACTGTAATAGTTTAAAACCAAGTAACAAGAAAGATAAAATTAAAAAAAGGCTACTTTGTAAGTACAAAATAGCCTTTTAATTATTTGCCTACGAATATGAGAATTTTTACTTCTTAGGCTGGTGAATAATATCAAAATAAACGTTTTTATCGTCTGAATTTGGATAAATTCGATAAGTATATTCATCATTTTTAACTGTGATATTTTCGACACCACGTGTAAATAACACTTTTCCTTCAGTATCTTTCGCGGTTAATGTCCGGGTTTTACCATCTGATGATATTGCCCAATCACCTTGCATTTTTTGTTTACCTTCAGGTGTAAACATAATGAATGTGCCATTAGGATAATACTCTGCTAAACCAAAATAGTTGCTTACTTGAGCATTATCAGCTGAAACTTTGTTTCCTTTTTCATCAATAGCGTCTGTAGTTACCCAGACTTTTTCTATCATAATTTTCTCATAGTCATTTAATTCTTTTTGACTTTGAATAGCGCCTTTAGTCTGCAGTGTTGCAGTATTGGTTTGATTTTCAACTTTTACATCATTGGCAAAAAGAGAAAAACTAGCACTTAATAATGAGATTGCGATGAGTGATTTTATTTTCATTGATATATCCTTATGCAAGTTAAATTGTCATTTTTATCAAATAGCTTTGAATTTTGATTTACCTAAACTTAACCATTAAATCAGCTAAGTACTAGAAAAGATGTATGTCAAAATGTTTCTAGTGAAAAGGATATTTGACAAAATGTAATGGTGATAAATTTCAATTATTTTACGATAACTACCATAATAGGCCATTATATGGGTTATTGTGGTTATTATATCTGCCATTTAATTTATCGATGAGATAAGTCATTGCTACTGCAAGTTGATTATTGTGCTATAGGTAGACTGACAATTTACAAAAGTATGCCAAAGCTTGACTTATTAGTTGGTTATATCGACAAAGAATAACCTCAAATAATTTTAGAAGTCGAGTAAAATAACGTTGAAAATGATAAAAAAGGATAAATTTTAGTCAACACTGTTAAATTGCAGCAATATTGAATGTTATCTAGATCACAAAAATGAAATGCGAAATTTGTGTGTGTTTTATCCTTTTCTTTTATATTACTTAACTAATGATCTCATTTTCTTTCGACGTTATCGTTTTCTTTTGGTTTTAGTCATAAATATCACTATATTAATGATAAATTTTATTTAATAATTTTATTAAAAAGATTAATGCTTTGCTCGATTCAATAGCGCTGTCTATTATTTAAGCATAGCGACAGTTATTTAAATGATAGGAAGATATTATTTTTCCTAAGTGATTAGGTATTAAGATATTTTTAATGAGTTAATTATTTTTTAAAAAAAAATCAAAAATAAAAATGAAATATCTGATATTAAATTTACTAATGATAATCTAAAGAATAAATTTTTATTTTCATAATTTATATTGATAAATATGAATTAAACTCGCAATTCTATTTATTAAATAATCTTATTAAAACCATTATTTATTTCTGTTTATTTTTGTTTTTTATTTTTGTATTTCTGCTTTTTTTTGCTTTTAATAAATAACATATGATTGTAATCACAATCCCATAACAACTATTAAATTAAAGTTGTTGCCATAGAGGTAACATTAAATGAAAGCAGAACGTCATAAAAAAATTATTAATTTGATCAAAGGTAATGGTGCCGTAAAAGTTTCTGTTTTAGCTAAAGAACTTAATGTTACCAAAGAAACTATTCGGTCAGATTTAAATACTCTTTCTGATAAAGGAATTATAAAAAGATGCCACGGAGGCGCTTTTATCGAATTTGAAACTTTAGATAAGGTTGCCAAGAAAGAAATTATACAATTTTTAGAATGTAATGACCAAATTGATAAAATTGATTTAGCAGGTAAAACTGCAATAAATAAGGTGTGTGTACTGGGATCATTTAATGTTGATATGATTAGTTATCTACCTAGATTGCCAGAAGCCGGGGAATCCTTATTATCCAATAAATTTATCTTCTCACCAGGAGGTAAAGGGTGTAACCAAGCTCTAGCTGCCAGTTATGCTGATGCTCAGGTGCATTTTATAACAAAAATCGGCACGGACCAGTTCAGTGATTATGCTGTGAATTTTATATCGTCATCAAGAATAAAAACATCAACGATATATCAAACAGAAAATTTTCAAACAGGAACAGCCTCTATTTTTGTATCAGAAGAGAGTGGGGAAAATATAATTTCTATTTACTCAGGTTCTAATATGGATATTTCTTCTGATGAAGTAAAAATACAGAAAGATAAAATTATTGACGCGGATATTATCTTATTACAATTGGAAACAAATATTGAGGCATTGAAAGAGATTATCTCTATAGGAAATGAGAATAATATTCCAATTATTCTTAATCCAGCGCCTTATAATAAAATTGTTCATAAATTACTTCCAATGGTGGATGTATTAACCCCCAATGAAACAGAAGCTAGTTTATTATCTGGTATCGAAGTGTTGGATTTAGAATCTGCAAAAAATGCCGCAGTTTCTATTTATCAAAAAGGCGTAAATAAAGTTGTTATTACGCTGGGTAGTAAAGGTTCGTTAGCTTATGACGGATACAAGTATATTTACTCGCCGGCATACCCGGCCGTAGTAAAAAATACGGCAGGCGCTGGTGATGCTTTTAATGGTGCGCTGGCTGCCTCATTGGCAAAAGGAAAGCAGTTTTCTTATGCGTTACGCTATGCATCAGCTTTTTCATCGTTAGCTGTTGAGACGAGTAATGCTTCAGAAATGCCTGAAGATATTAATGTCATGCATCGCATCAATCAAACAACATATTCACAGATTGTTACGCAATCCCCTGAATAAATATGCTTTTGAAAGAGGAATAAAAATGAAAATTTTATTTATTGGTGAGTCATGGCACATTCATATGATTCACTCTAAAGGCTACGACAGTTTCACTTCCAGCAAATATGAAGAAGGTTCAACGTTTTTACTGAGTTGTTTAAGAGAAAAAGGCGTTGAAGTTGATTATATGCCTGCTCATACAGTGCAAATTGCATTCCCTAAAACAGCAAAAGAATTAGCTAAATATGATGTCATTGTTATCAGCGATATTGGTGCAAATACATTCCTTCTGCAAAACGATACTTTCTATAACATGAAAGTGATCCCAAATGCGTTAGGTTTAATAAAAGAATTTGTTGTTAATGGTGGTGGCTTATTAATGATTGGTGGTTACCTGTCATTTATGGGTATTGAAGCAAAAGCAAACTATAAAAATACATTACTTGCAGAAGTTCTGCCTGTAGAAATGCTTGATGGTGATGATCGTGTTGAAGCGCCAGAGGGCGTATTTGCAAGCGCTGTTAATGCAGAACACGCTTCTGTAAAAGGCTTTACTCAATGGCCGATGTTCCTTGGTTATAACAAAGTCTCAGCTAAAGAAAATACTGAAACGGTATTAAATATTGGCGAAGATCCACTGTTGGTATTTGGTCAATTTGAGAAAGGTAAAACCGGTTGCTTTATGAGCGATTGTTCGCCGCACTGGGGTAGTAAAGAGTTTTTAGCATGGCCTCATTATGCTGATATGTGGGTCAATATTCTTAAGCAAATCGCACGTTAATTCTGACTAAGAATAACAGTAATAAAAGTAAAAAGCGCAGAGCTGCAACTCTGCGCTAATAAAAAACCGATTACTTGAAAAATAAAAAAAGAAATCACTCATAGCCCATAATCCCAAAGGAACATCTTATGAGTACAAAAAATTTATCAACACCATTTCTAATGTTAGCGACGGTATTAGCCGGTATGCTATCACCAATGCAGTCTGCGGTGAATGGTCAGCTAGGGCATGTTTTAAAAGATGGTAACGCGAGTGCCGTTATCTCTTTTGCTAGTGGTTTAGTCGTGATGTTTTTTATTATTATGTCAAAAAAACAATATCGCCAGCAATTTGCTTCTATTCCAAGTTTAATTAAAACGCGCAAAATTCCATTATGGAACTGGTTTGCTGGATTATGTGGTGCAATGGTTGTGTTTTCAGAAGGTGCTTCAGCCAGCGCATTAGGAATTGCTACCTTCCAAACTGCATTAATATCCGCACTATTATTATCAGGTTTATTATGTGACCGTTTTGGCGTAGGTGTTGATGAGAAAAAATACTTTACCCCATACCGCGTTTTAGGTGCTGTATTAGCTGTTGTTGCGACTTTATTTGTAGTTTCGCCACAATGGCATTCAACATCTTTCATCTATTTAGCCATTCTTCCTTTCCTTGCAGGCTTATTAGCAGGTTGGCAGCCAGCTGGTAACTCGAAAGTTGCTGAAGCAACCGGCTCTATGATGGTTTCGATTACTTGGAACTTTATTGTTGGCTTTACTGTTTTAACCATCGCATTGATTGTTCGTATGGCATTAGGTCATATCACTGTTGAATTACCAGCAACTTGGTGGATGTATTTAGGTGGTCCATTAGGCTTAATGTCTATCGCATTAATGGCTATCTTAGTTCGTGGTTTAGGTTTATTGATGTTAGGTGTTGCATCAACAGCAGGTCAGTTATTAGGTTCTGTTTTAATCGATACATTATTACCATCATTAGGTAACACGGTTTATCTGGTAACTATTATCGGTACATTATTTGCTTTAGTTGGTGCGATAGTGACGACTATTCCTGAGTTCAGATCTGCTAAGACAGTTAAAAACGTAGGAGCTTAATAATGAAAGGTTATATTCAAACGGTAACAGGTCCTGTTAAGAAAGAAGAAATGGGGCTGACATTGCCTCATGAACATCTCTTTAATGATCTTTCTGGTGTTGTGGATAAACCTTTTTATGAGTTTTCGCATGTGTTAGTGGATAAAAAAGTGAGTGCGGATATTCAGTGGGGACTTAAATACGATCCATATTGTTGTTGCGATAATATGGATAAAAAACCAATTGAAGATGTCATTTTTGAATTAAATAATTTTAAAGAATTAGGCGGCCGAACGATAGTTGATGCAACAGGTTCTTCATCTATTGGTCGTGATATTAGAAAACTAAGAGAAGTTGCAGAATTAACGGGTATAAATGTTGTGGCATCTTCAGGCCTTTATATTGAAAAATTTGAAGGTCAACGCCTTGCTGATGATATTGAGGCAATGGCAAAAATGATTGATGATGAATTAAATATTGGTATCGATGGTACTGATATTCGTGCAGGAATGATTGGTGAAATTGGCGTTTCTCCATTCTTTACTGACGGTGAGAAAAATAGTTTACGTGCTGCGGCAATTGCACAAAATAATAATCCTCATGCTTCTATGAATATTCATATGCCAGGTTGGCAGCGTCGTGGTGATGAGGTTCTAGATATTCTATTAACGGAAATGGGTTGTGATCCTGCTAAGATTTCATTAGCTCATTCAGATCCATCAGGTAAAGATATCGATTATCAATGCAAGATGCTAGATCGCGGTGTATGGCTTGAATTTGATATGATTGGATTAGATATATCGTTCCCGAAAGAGGGCGCTGCGCCAAGCGTAATGGATACCGTCAATGCAGTTGCAACACTTATTGAAAGAGGTTATGGCCACCAAATTGTATTAAGTCATGATGTTTTCTTAAAACAAATGTGGGCAAAAAATGGCGGAAATGGTTGGGGTTTTGTTCCTAATGTGTTCCTGTCATTATTAGCCCAGCGTGGTATCGACAAATCGATTATCGATAAGCTTTGTGTTGAAAATCCAGCAAATTTATTAGCGTAGATTGTATTTAGTGTAAAGAGTAAAAAAGTAGAAATACCCCTTGATATTATTTTAGCGGCACCGATTAAGGCGCCGCTTTTTTTATTGTCATATTAAGATAATATGGAAAAAATATGCATTAAAGGGTAGCAATTAACGTAAATGATAATTTTGGATATAGCGTAAAGAGTGTGTAGATCCATTAATGATTAAAGAGTGAGTTTGTATATAATCGGATTGCTCACAAACACCAGATAAAAAATCACCTGGGGTAATTGCAGTTGCTGCAAACATTACATCTTGATTACGAACTAATGTTTCTAATGGCAATTTAATATTTACGTCAGTACCCATTTTATGGCAACGAGTAATTTCATTGATTGCCATCTGTCTATTTTCTGCATTATTTCCCTTGGCGATATCTCGAGTAATTAAGCGAGCTTGCATATCACCTCCTAATGCTTTAGCAATAGCCGCACTAATCACTCCCTCAGGTGCGCCACCAATACCGTACATTACATCAATGCTATTATTTGGCATTGTGGCATATAAAGAAGCTAAAACATCACCATCAGCTAATGTAATAACGTTAATTCCTTTTAAGCGCAGATTATTAATAATCTCGTGATGACGGGGCTTATCTAAAATAGCGAGTGATAATTGATGTAATGGTTTACGCAATGTTTGAGCGATGGCATCAAGATTATATTCAAGTGAGCGATCAAGATTGATAATACCGGCAGCTTGCTTTCCTACTACAAGTTTTTCCATGTACATATCTGGGGCTTGTAAAAAACTTCCTTGATATCCTGCTGCTAAAATAGCGAGTGAATTATTTTCACCGGTTGCGACCATACGTGTGCCATCAATAGGATCTACAGCAATTTCTATTTTTTCACCTTTACCATTGCCGACTTGCTCGCCAATATAAAGCATAGGTGCTTCATCAATTTCACCTTCGCCGATAACAATTTCGCCATTAATATTTAGATTATTAAGACGTTCACGCATTGCAGCGACAGCAGCGGCATCGGCAGCGTTTTTATTTTGCTTTCCTACCCAAGGCATTGCAGCTATTGCAGCGGCTTCAGTGACCGAAGCAATAGCATTAGTTAATTCATCGTTTAGTTTCATATTATTAGTGAGTTTTAATGTATCAAGAGAAGCTTAAAAGAGGAGTACGATCATACACTTTTTTTAGAAATGGTGTGTTAGGTTTAAATCAATTGTTATTGAACTTCACTATTTCGGAATAAACTAAGATGAATCAATTAAATTTCAAGTATAACTAAAGCTAAAAGGTTTAATACATTTGAGCTTTATGGAAAAAAAAGGATTGAGGCTATGTGGGAGACGCTAACATTAATTGTTGGTATAGGTGTGATATTTGTCGTGCTATCGCTATATTGGCAATATCAATCTTATATAAATACTAATTCTCTGCTTTATAAATTAAAGGCTTTAGAGAAAACAGTACTTGAACAACAAGAAAAAATACTGAGATTTATTGCAGATGATAATAAAACTGAGAAAAAAACAGAAACTAAGTCTCAAGCAACAACTGTTGAGAATACGTTGTTATCACCTGAGTTAGATCAATCAATTATAACTTCGGCACCAATAAAAGATAATGCATATTCTGATAGTCATAAATCTCCTATTCATCATGATGTGCAATCTGCAAAACTAGAACAGACGATATATCCAACTTCAGTACCTATTGAGCAATTAGCCAGTAATGAATTAAAAGATGAGTTTAAAAATGAGCAGAAAGAAACAGATGATTACCAACATGCGCTAGCTGCTGTTGAGGAAAAAATATTTGATAAAGTTTCTCCAAATGAAGCAATAAAAGAGACATCTTCTCAGCCAATAGCTGAAAATAAACAAGCTGTGCCAAAAGAAGTGATAATAACTTCTCAGAGTGCCGCCGCTAAAGAAGAGACTTCACAATATACTCCGAAAACATTAACGAGTCGTTTCTCTCGTCACTATAAAAAAGAGCAAATACTTTCTCCTCAACAACAAATGTCTCAACGCGAAGTCTCTGACGTTGAGGTTTCTCAAAATACGTCAACAGTTGCGATGGAGAATATTAAAAGCCCCGTTAATCTTAATCATGGGAATGGCAATAAAGCGAGTGTCAAAAAACAGCAAAAAAGCATTACTGAACTTATTTGGCAATGGGTTATTACAGGAAATCCATTAGCTAAAATAGGGATGTTATTGTTGTTCTTTGGATTATCTTATTTGCTTAAGTACAGTATTGAAAACGAGCTTATTTCGGCTTCTACGCGTTTAATGATGGCGGGTGGAGGGTGCCTGACTTTATTAGGTATTGGCTGGTGGTTAAGAAAGAAAAACCTTATTTATGCCTTGATATTACAAGGTGGTGGTATCGGTGGTTTATATATTACTATCTTTGCAGCAACTAAAATTTATGACTTTATTCCTATTGGCTTTGCATTAGGGATCATGGTATTTATTTGTTTAGTTAGTGTTGCGTTAGCCGTTATTCATCGAGCTATTAGTTTAGCTATTCTCGCTTCATTAGGTGGTTATTTAGCACCTGTCTTACTTTCCACAGGCAGTGGAAACTACGTTGCCTTGTTTAGTTATTATCTTATTTTATCTATTGGCATTCTTATTATTAGCCATTGGCAAGTATGGCGTTTATTAAACTTGATTGGTTTTACATTTACTTTTGGTATTGGCGTGATGTGGGCAATACCAAATTATAGTCATGCTGATTATCTGCCTTGCCAGCTTTTCCTTATTGCAAACTGGTTTATTTTTGGTGTAGCAACAGAGCTTTCAACATTAAAAAATAAGCTAAAATTAAATATTCCATTTGATGCTACCTTGTTATTTGGTACACCGCTTGTTGGTTTTATATTCCAGCATAAATTAGCTTCGGCGTGGCCATATGGTATTGCTATTGCATCATCATTGTATGCATTGGCTTATTTTGCCTTAACTTGGTTTACTCTTAAGCGTTATCGTGAAGAGGGTAAATTACTTTCTATTGCGTTCTTTATGTTATCCGCAACATTTGCTACATTGGCCGTTCCGTTTGCATTCTCAGCAGAATGGACATCCATTGTTTGGTCAATTGAAGGTGTGATGATTTTGGCTTTTTCTGTACTACAACAGCAAAAAAAGCCAGCCTTTGCAGGTACAGCTTTAATCGCTATTTCGTTTGTTATATTACTCAATATGAGAATTTACCAATTTAGCGAATGGATAATGTTAATTGTGCAAGTGGTGGTTATTTTTGCTGCGGCTATACTTTGGTTTCGCGCACAATTTACCAAAATTGATAATAAAACAGTTGGTTTTACAGTTTTATTTATTGGCGCAATAAGTTGGATATATAGCTTATTACTTTTAGTGGAAAATGGTCAATATTGGTTAATTCCGCATGTTGATCTGCTGGCTTTTGCTTTAATTATTATTAGTTGTTGGGCAATGTTTTTTGCTGGTAAAAAGTCACAATTTTCTGAATTGGCAAGTTGTTCAGTTTTATTATGGCCAACGTCAGCACTATTAATGCTGGTTTATTTATCTAAAGCAGATCCTTTAATTGATGGATGGCTAAGTTGTATACTTTGGGTCGCCATGTTTGCAAGTGGATTCTATTTGCTTAAATTGAATACACTATTACCAAATCAACGTCTTAATAAACAAATTATTCATGGTTTACATCTTGGTTTTATCGGGTTGTTTTTATTAACAGAGATGCTGTGGTTAATTAGAACTTATTACTTATTGATAAGTTTACATTTTACAGTTGCTATTTTTGTCACTAGTTTATTTATTGTATTAAGCTATATATTAAGTACTAAAATTACTTGGTCAAAACCCTATCAAGATGTTTATCAGGCAATGACTATTCCTATTTTAGGCTTGCTCGTATTGTTGTTGGTTATGGCAAATTTAAATAGTGGGAATACATTAGGAATGAAATTTATACCACTGCTTAATTTAATGGATGTTATGGGGATTGTTGGGCTGTGGATCACTTATAAATTTATCTGCCAATTAAAACATCAACCAAAATATGAAGAAATATTTCAAACCTATCAGTATGTTATTGCTTATTTTATACCATTCGCCGTATTCTGGTGGGCAAATGGTATTTTATTAAGAGGATTAGTATTCGCTACTGATATTGAGTGGAATTATTATTTAATTCTTAACTCTAAGGTTATTCAGACTGTATTAGCTATTATTTGGACTATAACTGCTTTAGTTATGATGGTGACTGCAACACGTAAAAAATTACGCTCACAGTGGTTTGTGGGAGGAGTATTACTTGCTGTAGTTATTGCGAAGTTGTTCTTAATTGACATTACTTTAGGCAGCGGTTTATTAAGGGCTCTTGCGTTTATTGGTGTTGCATTACTTATTCTATTAATTGGTTACTTTTCGCCATTGCCACCGAAAAGGCAGCTTGATAATATTAATACGCAAAAATAATACTGCTATTTATATTTTATAAGCTAATATTCAATAAGTTTTTAATTTAACAGTAGCATTCATCATCATAATTGATGAGTGCTATTGTTATTTTAAATTATATTTTTATATTATATCTATAGTTATTCTTTGTTGTTGTTTGTTGGTTTTTCTAAGTGTTCAAGTCAGATTATAATAAAAAAGGTAGCTAGTTGCTGATAATTGCAATATTATGCAATTCAATTGATTGACTTGGTTTTTATTAAGAGGGAATTATATTGATTAATACACTGCTAATAAGTAAAGTTGAAATATTTAGCTTGGGAATAAAAACATTACTTTGTCAGATTAATAAAATTAATATTCGTAAAGTTATGACTGATGAAAAAGAGGCTTTTCGTTATTGCCGCCAGTTTTCTATTAATCTCATTATTATTTATTCAATTCCTTCTATTTCATTAATTGATACCATAAAACGTATTAAACGTTTTTCACCAACAATTAAAATTATTGTGATTGCACCTAACACAGATTCTATTTTATCAATATCACTTCTTGAATTAGGTATTGAAGGATTTGTGGTACTTAGTACCTCTTGCGACAATATTACGCAGGCCATCAGACAAGTGTGTTCTGGGCAACGTTATATTAGCCAAGAGTTAGCAATGAAAATTGCCTTAACTAAATTACAAACAAATCAAAATCCATTGCATCACCTTTCTGACCGAGAGTTACAAATTATGTCTATGATTATTAGAGGAAGAAAGATAGCTGAAATCGCAGATGAACTTAATCTTAATGCAAAAACAGTAAATAGCTATCGTTATCGAATGTTTAGTAAACTTAAAATCTCAGGTGATGTAGAATTAACTCATATCGCTGTACGTTATGGATTAATTCAGATAGAGAGTCATTTAGAAAGTGGAAGACAAATTTGATGCTAAAGCATTCTTAAGCCAAGTAACAGATAGACCTGGTGTTTATCGGATGTACGATGCATCAGAAACGGTGATTTATGTCGGAAAAGCAAAAGATCTTAAAAAAAGACTTTCTAGTTATTTTCGTACACAAGTCAATAGCCGCAAAACAGAAGCATTAGTGAAATGTATTGCTAATATTGATGTCACCATTACACACACTGAAACCGAAGCGCTTTTACTTGAGCATAGTTATATTCAGCGTTATCAGCCACGTTATAACGTTTTACTACGGGATGATAAATCTTATCCTTATATTTATTTAAGTGGAGATAAACATCCTAGGCTAGCCAGTTATCGAGGCGCAAAACATGCCAAGGGTGAGTATTTTGGGCCTTTCCCAAACTCTTTCGCCGTAAGAGAAACATTGGCATTAATGCAAAAGCTGTTTCCTATTCGTCAGTGTGAAGACAGTGTTTATCGCAATCGCTCTCGCCCATGTTTGCAATATCAAATTGGCCGTTGTTTAGCACCTTGCGTAAAAGGGTATGTGACGGATGAAGAGTATGCACAACAAGTTAATTATGTCCGTTTGTTTCTCTCTGGTGATGATACGCAAGTGATTGATGGATTGGTAAAGCGAATGGAGCAAGCAAGCCAAGATTTGCGCTTTGAAGAAGCCGCGCGAATTAGAGATCAAATTCAAGCGGTTAGGCAAGTAACCGAAAAGCAATTTGTTGCTAATATTGGTGACGATCTTGATGTGATTAGCGTGGCTTTTAATGGCGCTATAGCTTGTGTTTATGTCCTTTTTTTTCGCCAAGGCAAAGTATTAGGTAGTCGAAGCTATTTTCCTAAAGTACCCGCCAACACTACACTTGATGAAGTAGTTCAAACTTTTATTGGTCAGTTTTATTTGCAAGGTAGTGCTATTCGTACTCTTCCAAGTGAAATATTGCTAGATTTTAATCTTGAAGATAAAGCAATACTTTCTGAATCCATTTCTTCTATTGCTGGGAGAAAGATTCAAATACAAACCAAACCTCGTGGTGATAGAGCGCGGTATTTAAAACTCGCACGCACAAATGCGGCTACAGCATTAGCATCAAAACAAGTAGAACAATCAACAATTCAACAACGTTATGACGCATTAATGTCACTTCTTGGCATGAATGAGATAAAACGAATGGAATGTTTTGATATTAGTCACACTATGGGAGAACAAACTGTGGCTTCATGTGTAGTATTTGACATGAATGGCCCATTAAAATCGGAATATAGACGCTATAATATTAGCGGTATCACTCCTGGTGATGATTATGCAGCGATGAATCAGGTTCTTACCCGCCGCTATGGAAAGTCATTAGAAGAAGATAAAGTGCCTGATATTATTTTTATTGATGGTGGCAAAGGGCAGTTAGCTCAAGCAATAGATGTATTTAATTCCCTTGATGTTACTTGGGATAAGTCGCATCCTAAATTGATTGGTGTGGCTAAAGGCAGTGATCGTAAAGCAGGGTTAGAGACGTTGTTCTTTGTTCCTGAAGGTGAAGGAATGGCATTACCTTCAGATTCTCCTGCATTACATTTGATTCAACATATTCGTGATGAGTCGCATCGTCATGCAATAACTGGGCATCGTCAACGTAGGGCTAAAGTAAAAAATACCAGTTCATTAGAATCTATTGAAGGTGTTGGGCCAAAACGTCGACAAATGTTATTGAAGTATATGGGGGGTTTACAAGCTTTACGTGATGCCAGCATTGAAGAAATTGCGAAAGTCCCCACAATTTCGACAGCGTTAGCAGAAAAAATTTTTAATGCGTTGAAACACTAAGTGTATTGATGCACCATACTAATAACTCTCACTTTTCTAGGTCGTGTAGAACGCTATGCAACTAAATATCCCAACTTGGCTGACTCTGTTTCGTGTTGTTTTAATCCCATTTTTTGTTTTGGTATTTTACTTGCCATTTCAAGATGCCCCTATGATATGCGCTATTATTTTTATGGTAGCGGCAGCAACAGACTGGTTTGATGGTTTTTTAGCACGCAGATTGAAACAAACGACACGATTTGGTGCCTTTCTTGACCCTGTCGCAGATAAAGTAATGGTTGCGACGGCATTAGTCCTAATAACTGAGCATTACCATTCATGGTGGATTACATTACCTGCCGCAACTATGATTGCGCGTGAAATTATTATCTCTTCATTAAGAGAATGGATGGCTGAATTAGGAAAACGTAATAGTGTTGCTGTTTCTTGGATCGGAAAAGTGAAGACTACCGCACAAATGGGGTCGTTAGTTGTGTTATTATGGCGACCGACTATTGAAGCCGAGTGGTTTGGATTTGCTTTGTTATATGTTGCAACCGTTCTTACTTTTTGGTCAATGTTTCAATATTTGAGCGCTGCGTGGTCAGATTTGCGTGAAGCTTGATCGAAATGACTGAAAATTCACCGAACAGTCAAAAAGATGCAAATATAGTGTTGACTCGATACAGGAAATCAGTAGAATGCAACGCATCGAAAGGCACAACGGTTTACGGAAATAAATAAGTAAATCAGCTAGTTCGGTAAAGCGGGAATAGCTCAGTTGGTAGAGCACAACCTTGCCAAGGTTGGGGTCGCGAGTTCGAGTCTCGTTTCCCGCTCCAATCTCTTAGAGATTGAGAAGTTGAGGCGCGTTGGCAGAGTGGTCATGCAGCGGATTGCAAATCCGTGTACCTCGGTTCGATTCCGGGACGCGCCTCCATGAAATGCCCAGGTGGTGAAATCGGTAGACACAAGGGATTTAAAATCCCTCGGCCATTAGGCTGTGCGGGTTCAAGTCCCGCCCTGGGCACCATCTTTAATGTTAAATTAAAGTATGGTGCAAAAGAAAGACCATCAATGATGGCATTGGGAAGCAGTTAAGTCGTCCTTACCAGTAAACTTTTAGCAATAAAATTTACGGGCGCACCACAGAATTTAGCCCAGGTGGTGAAATCGGTAGACACAAGGGATTTAAAATCCCTCGGCCATTAGGCTGTGCGGGTTCAAGTCCCGCCCTGGGCACCATATAAAAAGAAGCGGACCTCAATGAGGTCCGTTTTTTTTTGCATAAAATAGATTAAGATAAAAAATTACAGTACTTTTTTACTTGAAACGCGAATAGCTAGTAAAGTTTATACCGACAAGTGCTGTTTCATTCGTCGGTATAGATAAAGTCAGATCGTTATCTTAGGTAGATTTAAAAGCACGCTTCTAAAATTTCCAGTACGTCTTTATCGGTTAATTTTTTATAGCCTTTCCCTATAATTGTTGTTGATTTTGCAATTTTAGGCAGCATTTCTTTTGTGGCGCCAAGCTCTTGTAGTGATGTTACAATGCCACACTCGTTAGTGAAGTGCTCTAATGCTGCGATACCTTCCAGTGCAATTTGATCTGGGTTTTTTCCTTCCGCAGAGATACCCCATACTTGGGTAGCAAATCGTACAAATTTCTCAACACCAAATTTATAAACCAATCGGTAATAAGGCAATGATATTGCCGCAAGCCCCATACCATGAGCGCAATCAGTATAAGCACCTAATTGATGTTCAATCATATGAACTTGCCAATCTTGAGTTTTTGATAATCCAGTCATTGTGTTAAGTGCTAATGTTGCATTCCACATTAGATTACTTCTTGCTTCGTAATCATTTGGTTTTTTAAGGGCAATACGCAAATTATCAATAGAAGATTTTAATAAGCCTTCTATTAAATAATCCGTTGTATTCGCGCCTTGGTCAGAAAAGTATTGTTCCATTAAATGAGACATCGTATCAAAAACACCACTAACCATCTGATACTGAGAAACAGTAAAAGTATATTCTGGATTTAAGATAGAGAATTTAGGAAAAACTTTAGCTGGAAATGCACGACCTACTTTATATTTGCTCTCTTCGTGAGTGATAACGGAGCCACCATTCATCTCTGAGCCTGTGCCAACCATTGTAAGAATAGAAGCTACTGGTACTATTTTGTTAGTGATTTCTTGATGCTCAACCCAATATTTTTGGAAAGGATCTTGCCCTTCACAATAGGCAGAAACAGAAACACCTTTAGCGCAGTCAATAACAGAGCCACCGCCAACAGCCAAAATTAGGCTTACATTATGTTCACGAACTAGTTTGGCACCTTCCATCATTTTTTCATAAGTTGGATTTGGCATTACACCTGATAATTCAATAACTTTTTTCCCAGTCTCTGCAAGTATCGTCATTACTTGATCATAAAGGCCGTTAGATTTTATAGCGTTACGACCATACATTAGCAAAACGGTATCGCCATATTGTGTTAATTCATCATTTAAATTGGTGAGGGAGTTTTTGCCGAAATGTATGGTGGTAGGATTGTAATAAGTGAAATCGAGTTGCATGGTTATACCTCATTTCAAAATAGAATTTTGCCTCTGTAAATAGAGAGACATTTATTGCTGAGGTAAATGCTATCGTTTTAATCGATAAGAATGAATGTCTGATCCTCTCTGTCTCTTGCCTATTTTTCCAAAAATAAAAATGGCAAGAGAAGTTGTTATCGCTAAAGAGTAAAAGAATTTTATAACAAATAAGTAAATTGAGGTTTATTTATAGTGTATTTGATTTTCTCAGCATTTTTATATCTTTAGCAGGAGGGGCACCAAATAATCGGCAGTATTCACGACTAAATTGTGATGGGCTTTCATACCCAACTCGAAAAGTGGTATTAATCGCTGCTAAATTTTCCGTTAACATTAAACGGCGAGCTTCACTTAAGCGTAATTTCTTTTGAAATTGCAGGGGAGTCATCGACGTCATAGTCCGAAAATGTGTATAAAATGCCGATTTGCTCATTCCAGAACATGTTGCTAATTCGCCAATATTTAATGGCTTAATAAAATTATTTTTTAGCCACTCTATCGCTTTAGATATTTGGTGGCTATGGCTTCCGGCGGTTACCATTTGATTTAAACGTGAGCCTTGTTCTGTAAGAAGAAGTCGATAAAAAATCTCTCGTTTAATTCCTTGGGCAAGGATTTTAATACTATCTGGATCTTCAAGCAGATCCATTAAACGAATAAAAGCGTTAAGTAATGGTTCTGATAATTCTCCAACGGCAATTCCTTTTTGTGCATTTTTCTGAACACTGAACGATAATTCACCATCTACAATAAGTTGCGAAATTTCTTGTAGATCTAAATCCATAATAAGGCCAAGGAAAGGTTTTTTTTTGCTCGCCTGTAAAATATTAGAGATAACGGGCAAATCAACAGAGGAAATTAAGAAATGGTTGGCATCATAAATAAAACTCTCCTCACCTAATATAACTCGTTTTTCACCTTGAGCAATCAAGCAAATACTCGATTGATGTGTATGACTGGTGATAGGTGTTGGTGAAGTCCAATGAGTGAGTTTTAGCCCAGGTATTTCTGTCTCAAGTAAATTGGTGTTTTGAGTCCATTTTTCAATTTGTTTGGCGAGTATTTTTGTCGCTGATGCCATTGATTCTGAGCTATTCATTTTTGCTCCATTGTCACTGCCTATTAATGCCATTATTTGATATTTAAACTAAACTTACTTTGGTATTTTTTGTATTTGACATTAGTTGTAATAAAAGATCATCTGATTATTAGTATTAATAAGATGATCTATATTACTGCTAACAAGATGCTGTTAGTTATTCAATATCAGATTGTGGTTTATTTTGAGACTTTGAATGAATAACTTGTTCTCGTAGTCTAATAAAACGAGTTAGTACATCTTCAACAGTAAGAAGTTCTACATTATTTTCAGGTGCTTCAAGAACTTCATTAGCAATATGCCAAGGTCCCCAAAATTCAGCTTCGCTATTACCAAACATTGCTACCGTTGGTACTCCCACTCCAACTGATATATGTAATGCGCCGCCATCACTCGTTAATATTTGGTCACACAGAGACATCCCCGCCATTAATTCGCGAAGATTTTGAGTGGCTACTGGTGTAATAGGAATATCTTTACATTGTTCTAAAATAAATACGGCTTTTTCATCATCACCAGGATGCTGTTTATTATCGCTACTACCAGGTGACCAAAAGAGTAAAATATGGCACTTTTCACGTTGTGTAAGTAGATGAGCTAAAGCGATAAATTTTTCTGCTTGCCAACGTTGTTGTGGCTTGCGAGAGCTGATTTGTAGTCCATAAATAGGAATATCATTAGGAATACTTATTCGTTGTAGGAGAGTATCAATTTCTTCCTTTTTCACATATAACTTAAGTGGGCCAGGTTTACTGTATATACCAAGAGGATGAGCTAATTGACAAAAAAGCTCAGCGATATGGCCTTTGTTTGCAGGGGTAGGTATTGGGTCAGTTACTGATGACGGCGTGTCATCACCGATAGCAATAATACGTTTAGCACCTGATAATTTTGCCCATTGTAATGCTCTTTTAGCCCAATGATCTCTCGCAATAATAGCGATATCATAGTGTTGTCTACGCATAGCTAGAATAATTTTTAGACGACTAAAAATAAGTTTTAATGCGGATTGTCCAGATTTTTTATGATGTAACTTACTGTAAATATGAACATTTCCTACAGCAGGATTACCTTCTAAAATTGCTTGATTATAAGAATTTACGAGAAGATCGATTTTTGTATCGTATTTTTGGGCAAGGGCATCTATCAGAGGCGTTGTTAGTATTAAGTCTCCGATGTTATCTCTTTGTATTATTAATATCTTTGGCATATTTAAATCTGTTTATATTTAAAATTAGTGAAGTTTATTGCGGTGATTGATGATAACGGCAATAAACATATGTCATAATTATGATTATAAACGATTCGATAAGTAGAGACATCTCTATCAATAGATTTGTGTCATTTATTAGGCGATAGTTAGGTCGAGGATGTGATTTGTGCTGTCATTTTGAATAACAAGGCTAGTTTAGATGAAATTAATTCATAGGATTAAGAGCCATACAATCATGATGGCTCTTAGAAATTAAAAAAATTTAGTAATAAACTTCGAACTGAAATGGTTTATCTACGCAACTTACCATTAATGTACAATAGATGGTCACGCTGCTTCTTGAAGCTTCATGTTTTTTTAAAATTGGCTTAAATTCATTTTTTATATTATTAATCGCCGACTTTTGCCGCTCTTCATTATTTTTTCCTTTTATACTCATTATTCCAGTAAATGTAGTTTCATTGGTATGTGATTTTATCCACCCCCTTACTTTAGCTATATCGTGACGTACCTTATCGGCTTTATCTCCATCGGTAGGGGTACCATATTTGGCAATAACGGAGTAAGTCAGTAAAAAACTATTCGCCATATATTTTCCTTAATGTATGTTGATATAGTAAAATGAACAAATTGGCTATAAGCCTTATTTACGGTAGATAATTATAAAGGTGTGAGAGATAAAATAAATACAACTAAGATAAAACCAGATTAACTGCAAGGAAATAGAACTTATAACAATATGAATGTAGTAATTATTTATTATTATAATAATGAAGGGTAAAAAATAGGCTGTAATATATCAATAAGTTAAAATTTAAATGAATGACATTTTCTATTTTGAGTAGAAAGTATAGGCCATATTATAATCATATAGCCTACTTATATTAATTATTTTTTGCTGCGGTTTTTTTCTAACCATTTTTGCATTTGCTCAATTTCAGGCCCTTGAGCATCAATAATAGCCTGAGCTAGTTTACGCATTTCTGGATCTGTACCATATTTTAATTCAATTTTAGCCATATCAATAGCGCCAAAATGGTGAGCGATCATACCATCAGCAAAAGCGATATCTGCGTTATCTGTATTCATGCCTTTTGCCATGTCAGCATGCATTTTATTCATCGATTCATTTAGTTCTTTATGCATAGGAGAATTGCTTTGTGGCATATCCATATTCATATGTGAAGAATTAGCCATTGCGCTAAAAGAGAACGCACTCATTAAAATTATCGCAGCAGGTAAAATCTTTTTCATAACAGTTTCCTTAATTTTCATGTGAAAGTGTTATAACTTTAAAGATTACCCTAAGGGTAAGGTCAATGTTGTTTCTATAAATTTAAGGTTCTTTACTTTTGATGACGGATCAATTTCTCAATAAAGTAATGATAACTATTCCCATTAAATGCTTTTTATTATAAGGTGTATTTATAATGCAACTTAATAATTAGCAAATGGTGGGTAGCATGAGTAATCAAACAATAGTGAGTAAAACAATAGAACAATCAGTGCCTAAAGCAGGGCATACTTTTTTAGCAAGCTTGGGTAAAACACGTTTAAGACCTGGTGGAATAGACGCTTCAGAGTGGTTAATTAACCAAGCCCAATTTACATCATCACACCATGTATTAGAAATTGCGTGCAATATGGCGACAACCGCTATTGAAATAGCAGATAAATATGGTTGCCAAATTGTTGCTGTTGATATGGATGATCAGGCTTTAGCTAATGCAAAACGTAATATCGATAATGCACAATTAACGCATTTAATTCAGCTAACCAAAGCCAATGGGTTTTCACTTCCTTTTCCTGATGAAACCTTTGATGTTGTTATTAATGAAGCAATGCTAACGATGTATGGTGATAAAGCAAAATCTAAATTAGTACAAGAATACTTTAGAGTATTAAAACCAGGAGGACTTTTATTAACGCATGATATTATGAAGAGCAATGATGAAGTGGATAAAAAAAACTTAGTGGGTGTTGTGCAATCAAATGTAGCCCCTATGTTTAAACAGGAATGGCATGATTTATTTATTGATGTTGGATTTTCTGCAGTAGAAATGAAATTTGGTGCTATGAGCTTGCTTTCGCCAATAGGATTGCTTCGAGACGAAGGCTTATTAACAACGGCAAAAATTATTAAAAATGGGCTTAAAAATAAGTCAAATCGTACACGATTTTTATCAATGTTTAAATTTTTTAGATCAAATCGTAAAAACTTAAATTATATTGCTTGTTGTTCTAAAAAATAGCACTTATTTTTTCAAAAAATTGAATTTATCTTTAAGTGGTATGTTATATAAAATATTTTAATGTGCCATTTTTATTTATATTATTAATCAAAATGTTATTTTTATCTCTAATTTTTAAATTAAACAAACTGTATAACAGCGTAATAAAATGTAAAAAATAAAAAGAATCGTAATTCAAATTGAATCACACTTATTTTAATTATATATAACTATATAGCTAATAAGTCTTGTGGAGTAAATGATGAAAAAAATACTGATTATTGCAGGAGGAATGTTGTCGTTAGCAATTATACTCGCAATCTTGGTTGCTATTCTTATAGTCACTTTTATAAAAGAGGACGGGGCCGGAGTTTGGCAGGACAGCCGTGATATAATTCAACGCCAATCAGTGCCAATAACTCAAATTATCTCATCGGCTCAAAAGCAGAGTGATAGTTTGGTCAATTATTATCAATCATTAGATAACTCTGAAAATTGTCAGCAATTAGCCGCTAAGTTAAGTTCGATAGAGGCCGCTCTTGCAAATGGTCGCTTAGTATTACCTAGAGCTTCTATTGCGCAAATTTTTTCTATTAAAAATCGCCTTAATGGTGCTTCTACATCCGCTAAAAATCTTACCTGTGAGCAGGCGACTAACGTAATTGATACATTAAGTTAGTAATTTTCTCTTTTGCTTTATTCTTTTATTCTAAACTCTCTTTTATTCATCTTAATTTCATTTGTTTGCTGTTTTTTTATAATTTATAACTAAATGAATATACTGCTATTTTTCTTATAATTAAGTGGCTTATTCAGTTAAACCACTTGCTTTCAATTATTGATTAAATATCTCATTTTTATTTCCTTAAGTACTATCCAAGTTAAAAAGAAGTTATTGATAGGATTTAAAATTATCACATTGATATGCTAAAATTGATTGCTGATTCGCTTTAGCAATATAATTTCGTGAAAATTTGGCTTATTTTTTGTTTTATAAGGATAACTAAGTCGTTATCTGATTAGTATTGATTAGAGATAAAAATACTTAATTAGCCACACGAATATTTATATAAAAAAGCGTAAGTCATTTATCTTTACCACTTTTAAAAAAAAGCGTTAATTAACTATGAATATCACCACATCAAATATTAATGAGGTCAGTCGTCAAACCGCGTGGATCAGGGTGATTATTTTATCATTTGCGGCTTTTGTTTTTAATACGACAGAATTTGTCCCCGTTGCATTGTTAAGTGATATTTCTGAAAGTTTTGCAATGGTACCTGCTCAAACTGGATTAATGATCACTATTTATGCTTGGGTTGTGGCTTTAATGTCACTACCACTTATGTTAGCCACGAGTAAAGTTGAACGACGTAAGCTACTGATTATTTTATTCGCTGTTTTTATCGTCAGTCATATTTTGTCAGGGCTTGCGTGGGATTTTAAATCTCTGATTGTTGGCCGTATCGGTGTTGCTTTTTCTCATGCCGTCTTTTGGTCAATTACAGCTTCATTAGCGATTAGAGTGGCACCTCATGGTAAAAGAGCACAAGCACTAGGATTGTTAGCAACAGGTACTGCATTGGCGACAGTGTTAGGCCTACCAATTGGCCGTGTTATTGGTCAATGGTTAGGATGGCGTGCAACATTTATGGGAATTGGTCTCTTGGCGTTAATTACCATGCTCGCGTTAATGCGTTATTTACCTTTATTACCTAGTGAGCATTCTGGTTCATTAAAAAGTGTTCCTGTGTTGTTAAAACGCGGACCATTAATGGGAATATTTTTGCTAACGGTTATTGCTGTAACCGCTCATTTTACCGCTTATAGCTATATAGAGCCTTTTGTTGTGGATGTTGCTCATTTAGCACCAAATTTTGCCACTTTAGTCTTATTGATTTTTGGCGGTGCAGGTATTATCGGTAGTGTTTTATTTAGTCGTTATAGTGCTAAAATGCCAACGTCATTTTTATTTTTCGCTTTGATATTATTAACTTTTTGCTTAGCTTTATTAATGATGAGCAGTCAGAATATCAATACATTTATTATTCTGGTTATCTTTTGGGGTATCGGTTTTATGTGTATTGGCCTTGGATTACAAGTAAAAGTTATTGATTTAGCTCCCGATGCAACAGATGTCGCAATGTCGATTTATTCTGGTATTTTTAATATTGGAATAGGCGCAGGTGCCTTATTAGGTAATCAAGTTACCCTTCATGCGGGTATGACAAACATTGGTTACGCAGGAACACTATTGAGCATTATTGCGGTAATTTGGTGTGGGTTTATCTTCACGCGTTATCGTATTTCAATGGGTGGTGCGCCTCGTAAGAAAAATCAAATTCATCAACATTAAATAAAAAATTATTAAGATAAAGGGCACTTATTTAAAATAAAAAGTGTCTTTTTTATTTTTATTGCTTTAATGCCATCACTTTAGCTTGTGATAGAATTCACAAAATTGAATGTGTATAAGACTAAGGCTAAAAAATGAATGGATTAACTTACCTAATGCTGGCAATTATATCTGAGGTTATTGCGACAACGATGCTAAAAGCATCAGATGGTTTTAGTCGTTTGTATCCATCTATTGTTGTCGTTATCGGTTATTGTTTTT
>NZ_LXEV01000023.1 GCF_001654965.1 Proteus hauseri ATCC 700826 | reverse complement strand
AAAAACAAAATGAATAAGTAGGGTATTTTTAATGCAAAAGAAATTTAAAGTTGCGTGTTATTTGATGATGTTTACAGGCTTTGCTTTTCTTGCAGGATGCAGTAGCTCAGTAGATAAACCTAATACCGCGGTACATACTATAAGTAAAAGCAGAACCATTCCAACAACAAGTATTGATATTCCATTAAATGAATCAGCTAAAGCGACTTGTGTATTCTCTGGTGGTATACCTTCTTTAAACTATGAATTACATGGTGGGCAAACACCTGTTTGTCAATTCGCCAATGGTAAGCGTTGTAGCGAACAAGCCTTAATTGATGGTGTTTGTATTCCTGGTTAATGAAATATTTTTATTAGTTGAATTATTGATGAATAAAAAAAAGCGCCTCAGTATAAAACTAAAGGCGCTTTTTTATTTTCTATTTAATAAAAACAATCGCTATTTAGATGAGATAATGAAATATCATCAAATTAGTATTAATCGTCTTTTGATGTTGTTACTTGGCTTATTAATACTAATAAACCGACTGCAAAATAAGCAGAAAAAATAAATAACATCCACTGTGGCATTTCTAGGGATAAAAATTGCCATTGGCTAACTGAACAATCACCCGTTGCTTGGAATACGGCGGGGAACCAATCTTGTAATGCAAACCAAGAGGGTAAAGTAACGAAAAAGTCGCAGGTAGCAAAAGGTGATGGATTAAGAATAAGTTGAGTATGCTCCCAAGCTAACGCAATACCTCGATATGCAGAGTAAATCCATAAGAATCCACCTGCGATGCGCATTAATGCAAGCTTAGGATTTGCTATACCAATAAATGCAGCAGCAACGATACCTAAGACCGCAATACGTTGGTAAACGCACATAACACAAGGCATTAATTCCATTCCGTATTGAAAATACAATGCTGTAGCTTCAAGACCAATTGCTGTTAATGCCAGTAGTAGCCAAGAGAAGCGGCTTTGTGACCAGTGACGAAGAGACGCCAGCATAATAATATCCATTTAAATATTGAGATAGTTCTATTTTGCCTAAAACGTAACGGTAAAAAAAGATGAAACTTCTTATTTCACAAATATTTACATTGGAACCTGTTTTAATAAAAAAAATAGGGCTTTTATAAAATAAAAGCCCTATTAATGTAGTGATTATGTATATTCTTTGTTACGGGATCGCAATCAAACCTAGTTCATAAAGCCAGTGGGTTGTAGGAACCAGCCAGAATTCAACCGCGAGCAAACCTAGTAGCGTCATCACAATCGTATATGGCAGGGCCATAATAACCATTCGTCCATAAGATAAGCGAATGAGTGGTGATAAAGCCGAGGTTAATAAGAACAAGAATGCCGCTTGGCCATTAGGCGTTGCAACCGAAGGTAAATTGGTCCCAGTATTGATAGCAACGCCAATATGTTCATATTGTGTTTGGCTAATCAATCCATTTTGTAACGCGGTTAACGCTTCACTAATGTAAACCGTTCCTACAAATACGTTATCTGAAATGGCAGAAAGTAAACCATTAAACAAATAGAACAGTGATAACTGTGATGATTCAGAGGCCTGTAGAACGAATTGAATAATAGGCCCAAAGAGTTGTTGATCAATAATAACCGCAACAATAGAGAAAAAGACGGTTAATAAGGCAGTAAAGGGCAGTGCCTCTTCAAACGCTTTACCTAATGCATGTTCTTCTGTAACACCACAAAATGCGGTCGCTAGAATAATTACGGATAAACCGATAATACCAACTTCAGCTAAATGTAATGCTAGCGCTACAATTAACCAAACACCAATCAGTGCTTGAATAATCAGCTGCGCTTTTTCTTGAGAAGTGCGTTTTTCACTGTTTTTCTTATCATATTCAGTGAGAACTTTACGAACTAAATCGGGTAATTCAGCGCCATAACCAAATAGTTTAAAGCGCTCAACGAAATAACAAACGGCTAAACCCGCAAAAAAGACAGGAATAGTAACGGGTGACATTCTAATAAAAAATGTTACAAAGTCCCATTCTAGATGTTTTGCGATAATTAGGTTTTGTGGCTCACCAACCATTGTCATTACGCCACCTAATGCAGTACCTATCCCAGCATGCATCATTAAGCTGCGTAAGAACGCACGGAATTGTTCTAAAGTCTGTTTTTTTTCTGTGGTATCAATAAAACCATCATTATTAAGATCAGCACCAGACTGGTTTGATGCAAAATTATGATAAATAGAGTAGAACCCTAAAGAAACACTGATAACAACAGCGATGACAGTTAAGGCATCTAAGAAGGCAGATAAAAATGCACTTGCAAAGCAAAAGGCGATAGAGAGTAATCGCTTAGAGCGAATAGATAATAGCAATTTAGTAAAAGCAAAAAGCAATAATTGCTTCATAAAATAAATACCAGCAACCATAAAGACAAGTAATAAAATAACTTCAAGGTTATTGGCAATCTCATGACCAATTTGTTTTGGGCTAGTCATACCAATAATGACAGCCTCAATTGCAAGTAATCCCCCAGGTTGTAGTGGATAGCATTTTAAGGCCATGGCAAGGGTGAAGATGAATTCAATCACCAGTAGCCAGCCTGCAACAAAGGGGTCTACAAAGAAAAAGAGAAGTGGATTAATAATTAAAAAAGTAATAATAGCAAGCTTATACCAATCGGGAGAGCTACCCATAAAATTCTTTAGTAATGCCTGTCTTATACTCATATCCATTATGTTTTTTATCCTCCAAATAGAGATTTTAAGCACTAGTTTTGTGCAATCGAACCATAATACGCGTTAAGTGCTGTGAAATTAAGCGCATTTGTAATAATAAATTGATAGAACAACATCATGTTTTATGATGCCACTCACTATTTAATGATGGTTGAGCTATATCAAAATTACGCATTCTGATATTATATTTTTCATTATTAGCAGAAAAAACGCGTCGGAAGAAATAAAAATATGGTTATTAAGGCCCAAAGCCCCGCAGGTTTCGCGGAAGAATATATAGTTGAAAGCATTTGGAACAATCGTTTTCCACCCGGATCTATTCTACCAGCAGAACGCGAACTTTCCGAACTCATCGGCGTGACAAGAACGACTCTTAGAGAAGTTTTACAGCGTCTTGCTCGTGATGGTTGGTTAACTATTCAGCATGGTAAGCCTACGAAAGTAAACAACTTCTGGGAAACGTCAGGACTTAATATTCTTGAAACTGTTGCTCGCCTTGATCACGATAGAGTACCGCAACTTATTGATAATTTACTTGCTGTAAGGACGAATATTTCAGCTATTTTTATTCGTACAGCATTTAAAAATAATCCTGAAAAATGTGTTGAAGTATTAACTCATGAGCTGTCAATTGAAAACAGTGCTGATGAGTTCAGTGAATTAGATTACAACATTTTTCGTGGTTTAGCTTTTGCGTCAGGAAATCCAATCTATGGCCTGATCCTAAATGGATTAAAAGGGCTTTATACTCGAGTTGGGCGCTATTATTTTTCCAATATTCAAGCTAAAGAGCTGACATTGTCGTTTTATAAAAAACTAGCGCTATTATGCACTCAAAAAGATGTTGAGCATGTAATGGATTGTGTTCGCCAATACGGTAAAGACAGCGGAATTATCTGGCAAAGTTTGCAATCACCAGAGCCAAGTGATTTGGCAGAAATAAAACGTTAATTTATTTTTCTAAGTAAATATCTAAGTAAATAATTATTTATAAAAACTAGTTATAAAAACCAGCTAACATATCAGATGATTGTGCTGGTTTTTTTTATTTCTTTTTGCCCGATTTACTCTCCTCATTTTTGTTGTCTCTTTTTAGACTGTTCTTCTTATTGATTTTTTTTAGCAAAAAAAATAGCAAAACAGCTCTTGTTTTGAAGTTATATATCAAATTTTGTCAATTTATTAGTTTTTTATAAAAGCCTATCTTAATGTATAATTACATTTTATTGTATTTATTGCTGATAATAAAAATTGTTAGATTTATCTTGTGAATTCTTTTTTTTGTATCTATTTGATTTTTAACTGATATTAATAAGTTGAGAATTTAACTTTCTTTGCTAATGCTTATTAAATGTGATTTAACTCTAAAATTTACGTTTTTCTTGCTCTAGATGATTATTCTATGCTGGCTTTTTGTGTATAGAATATTATTCTTATGTTATATCAATGTAAATTATTGGAGTCTTGCCATGAAAGTGCTTATCTTAGGTGGCGGCGTTATCGGTGTAACCAGTGCGTGGTATCTTGTACAACAAGGTCACGAAGTTATTGTTATTGATAGACAAAATAATGTTGCAGAAGAAACGAGTGCTGGCAATGCAGGACAAATTTCACCAGGCTATGCAACGCCTTGGGGAGCGCCGGGTATTCCCCTGAAAGCGGTAAAATGGATGTTTCAAAAACATGCACCTTTAGCCATTAGACCAGATGGTTCGCTTTTTCAACTGCGTTGGATGTGGCAAATGTTGCGTAATTGTGATGCTTCACATTATGTAATGAATAAAAGCCGCATGGTGAGAATTGCTGAATATAGCCGTGATTGCATTCGCCAATTACGTCAAGATACAGGCATTAAATATGAAGGGCGGCAAGGTGGGACGCTGCAACTTTTTCGTACTCAGCAACAATTTGATAATGCAGCCAATGATATCGCGGTATTAAAACAAGAAGGTGTTGCCTATGAGTTGTTAACCTCAGAACAACTTAAATTAGCTGAACCTGCTCTTGAACATGTCAGTTACAAATTAACCGGTGGTTTGCGTTTACCTAATGATGAAACAGGGGATTGTCAAATATTCACCAAAAAATTAGCTCAAATGGCACAAGATGCGGGTGTCACTTTTTTATTTAATAAACAAATTAAACATTTACTGTTTGATGGTGATAAAGTATCGGGTGTTCAATGTCATGATGGTTTGCTAACTGCCGATCACTATGTGGTTGCAATGGGATCTTATTCAACTGAACTTCTAAAAGATAAAGTCTCTATTCCTGTTTATCCCCTTAAAGGTTATTCACTGACGATGCCGATAATTGATGCTTCCAGAGCACCAATGTCCACTATTTTAGATGAAACTTATAAAATCGCAGTGACACGTTTTGATGATCGCATTCGCGTTGGTGGCATGGCTGAAGTGGTCGGTTTTAATTTAAATGTTTTAAAATCACGCTGTGAAACGCTGAAAATGGTGGTGCAAGATTTGTATGAGGGGGGTGGTGATATTGAGCAAGCCTCGTTTTGGACAGGATTAAGACCCATGACACCGGATGGTACGCCGATAGTTGGCCCTACAGCGTATCGCAATTTATCGTTAAATACGGGGCATGGCACATTGGGGTGGACAATGGCATGTGGTTCAGGACAACTGTTAGCCGATTTAATTTCAGGAAATAAACCTGCAATTGCAGCTGATGACTTATCTGTTTTCCGTTATACCGATGGTTTTAATACCAAATTGCTTCGTCCAGGGCAAAAGCTTGACGCTGCTTATTAATTGAGGAAATTCCATGTCTAGACCCGCAAAAGTCACCATTAACCTAGATGCACTGAGCCATAACCTTGCTGTTATTAAAGCAAGGGCAACAGGCAGTAAAGTTTGGTCTGTGGTAAAAGCAGATGCTTATGGACATGGTTTATCTTGTGTATGGCCAGCGCTTAGTCATACCGATGGTTTTGCATTAATTGAATTAGACAAAGCCATTATGTTAAGAGAACAAGGTTGGGTTGGCCCCATTTTATTGTTAGAGGGGTTTTTTAAGCCTGAAGATGTCTATTTACTTGAACGTTATTCTCTTACAACCGCCGTGCATTCTGATTGGCAATTCGATGCTATTGAAAAAGCGCAGTTAGATAGACCTATCAATATCTATCTTAAGCTTAATAGTGGAATGAATAGACTGGGATATCGCCCTGAGTACTATCCGCAAGCATTGGCGCGTGCTAAAAACATAAATAATATTGGCACTGTTATTCAAATGTCACATTTTGCGAATGCTGATACAGGGCTGAATATGGATGCGCAAAAAACGGTAATCAACCAAACGATGGTAAATAGTTTACCGCGTTGTTTAGCCAATTCAGCGGCCACGTTATTTAACCCAGAAACACATCAAGATTGGATCCGTCCTGGTATTATTCTTTATGGGGTGTCACCTTCCGGTGTTTGGCAAGATATTGCCGATTTTGATTTACAACCTGTAATGACCTTTAATAGCGAAATATTAGCGGTACAAAATGTTAAACAGGGTGAGCAAATTGGATATGGTAGCCGATTTACTGCAACGCGCGATATGCGAGTAGGTGTGGTCGCATGTGGTTATGCTGATGGTTATCCAAGACATGCACCTGATGGCACCCCCATTATGGTAAATGGTCATAAAACACAATTAGTAGGGCGTATATCAATGGATATGTTAACTATTGATGTAACCGATTACCCTGATGTTGTTTACGGAAGTCAAGTAGAGCTGTGGGGGGAGCAATTACCTGTTGATGAAGTCGCAACGGCCTGCGGGACTATTGGCTACGAATTATTGTGTGCAATTGCACCAAGAGTCGCTGTTGAAGTCATGATTAATTTACCTAATTCCACTTTTTCTGATCTAAATGAAAGTTGTTGATAATCACTAAACTAGAATAAGATTAAATTTATTTTGATTTGGTGAACCTATGAGTAACGGCATTGCATTACGTGTGAAGGGCAAAGTTCAAGGGGTTGGTTTTCGTCCATTTGTTTGGCAATTAGCTCATCGCTTTGGTTTACTAGGGCAAGTGAGTAACGATAGTTTGGGTGTATTGGTCCATTTAACATTATCACCTCAAACTAAAGCTTTTATTGAAGCGCTTAACGCAGAATGCCCGCCGCTTGCACGTATCGAACGTATAGAGCAAACACCTTATCAATGGGAACAACAGCCTACCGACTTTATTATTGTAAAAAGTGGTGGGGGAGAGATGGATACACAAGTTGTGCCAGATGCAACCACTTGTACGGCGTGTATTGACGAGTTATTCGATCCTGAAAATCGTCGTTTTCACTATCCTTTTATCAACTGCACCCACTGCGGGCCGCGTTTTACTATCATCAAAAAAATGCCTTATGATAGGCCCTTTACTTCAATGTCTGATTTTCCATTTTGTCCTGAATGTAAGCATGAATATGAAGATCCTGCGGATAGACGTTTTCATGCACAGCCTAATGCATGCCCTGTTTGTGGTCCTCATATTTGGTTAACTGATCCCAAAGGGGCAAAATTAGCAATAAAAGAGTCCGCGTTAGTGCAAGCTTGTGAAGCGTTACTTGCTGGAAAAATTGTTGCAGTTAAAGGCATTGGTGGTTTTCATTTGGTTTGTGATGCGCGTAATAATGAAAGCGTTGCATTATTACGAAAACGTAAACATCGACCCGCAAAACCATTAGCAGTGATGATAACGGATATCGAGCAAATTAAAGAAGATAAACAAGATCCGAATTTTCGCTTGGCTGCAATTAAAGCATTACAAAGTACTGCTGCTCCTATTGTGCTTATTCCTAAATCGGTAGCGCCTACTTTAAGTGAATTAATTGCACCGAGATTGACGGAGATTGGTGTCATGCTTGCGGCTAATCCACTGCAACATCTTTTATCGCGTCAGACAAATATACCGCTTGTTATGACATCGGGTAATGCTTCTGGACACACACCCGCGTTATCCAATGAAGATGCGTTATCGCAATTGGGGGATATTGCTGACTTATTTCTAATGCATAACAGAGATATTATACAAAGAGCTGATGATTCATTAGTCCGTATTGAAGATAAGCAGTGTGTGATGATCCGTCGATCACGCGGTTATGTTCCTGATGCGATAGCTTTACCAGAGACCTTTACATCACAACCCTCCATTTTGGCGATGGGTGGGGATCTTAAAAATGTGTTTTGCCTGTTACGACAGCATCAGGCGATTATGGGTCCTCATTTAGGTGATCTAGATGATTTAAGTGTTCGACAACAGTTAATTAAGTCATTGGCACTTTTTCAGCAGATTTATCGTTTTACGCCGAAAGCTATTGCAATTGATGCTCACCCTAGCTATATCAGCCATCAATTGGGTAAGCAATTTGCTCAAGAGCAACATATCCCTGTAATTGAAGTTTCACATCATCATGCACATATTGTTTCTTGTTTGGCTGAGCATGGTCATACACATCAACAAGGTGCTGTTATTGGCATTGCGCTTGATGGTTTAGGATATGGACAAGATAATACATTGTGGGGCGGTGAATGCTTGCTGGTGGATTATCAAAAATCAGAACGCCTTGGTGGTTTACCTGCGGTCGCTATGCCAGGTGGTAATTTGGCATCGACTCAACCTTGGCGAAATTGGTTAGCGCATTTATCTGCGTTTACGCCAGACTGGCAACGCAGTGCAATAACTCAGTTCATTCCACTACAAGAATTACAGTTATTAAATAAAGCGATAATACGAGGGATTAATTCACCAAAAGCATCTTCTTGTGGGCGATTATTTGACGCAGTTTCAGCATCGTTGGGATTATCACCTAAAGTAATTAGTTGGGAAGGAGAGGCCGCGTGTTATTTAGAAACTGCTGCGTTACAGTGTAACGAAAATAAGCATATCGACTTAATTGAAAAATACAGTGATTTAATGCCACTGAAAAACAACGTTGTTGATTTGTCTGTTTTTTGGTCGTCGTGGGAATATTTAGAATTAAATGTAAATGAAAAAGCTTGGTTATTTCATTATTTATTAGCAGAAAGTTTAGGCAATATCGTGTTGCAGGCTGCTGATAAGCATAATATAAATACAGTTGTTCTTTCTGGCGGTGTATTTAATAATCGACTACTTAAACAGATGTTCAAGAAAAAATTAAATAATAAAAATGTATTAACATCTAGACTATTACCTATCGGCGATGGCGGCATCGCATTAGGACAAGCACTAATTGCAACTCATTTAGTTCAGAAATTAGAATAGATACAGGTAGAATATGCCATATCGTAGCTAATGCGCGTTAAAATATGGCTTTGGTTACTACTTTATTAAATACAATATGGAAAATCATCGTGAGTAAGAAGACTATTATTTCTTTAGCCATTATCGCAGGATTAAGTGCACCAACAGCATTTGCTGGTGAGTGGTCTATTGGTGGCTCAGTGTTAGCTCAAGTAACACCTTATAAAGGCGTGAAATCGAAAGATTATTTATTACCTGTCCCAATGGTTAATTATGAATCTGAGAATTTCTATTTCGCTACATTAGCCGCAGGTTACTATTTATGGAATGCACCGAAAGATAAACTTTCTGTCGATCTTCATTATTACCCACAAGCATTCAAACCGGGTGATAGCGATGATGCTCAAATGAAAAAATTAGATCGTCGCCGCGATACGTTGATGGGCGGATTTACCTATAAACATCAAGAAGATTGGGGTAGTTTAAGAGCAATCATTTCTGCCGATTTATTAGGTAAAAGTGACGGTGTTATTGCTGATGCCGCTTATTTGTATCCATTTAAAGCAGGTAATTGGTCATTACAACCAGGTTTGGGTGTTGTTTGGGATAGTAAGAAACAAAATCAATATGCTTATGGTGTCAAGCACAGTGAGTCTCAACGTAGTGGTTTAGCTGAATATAACCCAAGTGACAGCTGGAGACCTTATGTTGAGCTGTCTGCTAACTATAAAATGACTGATAGTTGGAATTTCTTTGCAATGGGACGTGTTGATCATCTATCAAGTGAAGTGAAAGATAGCCCAATGGTAAATAAATCCGTTACCGCGATAGTGTGGACTGGCGTCACTTACAAATTCTAATTGCTATCAATATTACTGTATTGCCTATATTGGTAAAAGCTTCGGATATCTACCGAAGCTTTTTTGTTTTTGATGAATCGTAATATTGATTATTTTTTATTGAATACTTGACTATATTCATATAAAAAATCTTAAATAATTTATTTCTTATATCTATCTATCCATCCTCCGCTTAATTTTGTGTGGACTATTCGTTATCATAAGCATTATTAAACTAATAAGGATGGTGTCGTGAAACAATTGTTTTTAATTTTATTATTGGGAGGGATCCCTTTTACCGTTATATCTGAAGAAAAATTCAGAACAGGATTTGAAATGGTAAATAAAATCAAAGGCAATATATGCCAAGACTCGCGCGATAAAGAACGCTGTGAAAAACGGGTCGTAATTGCAGCAAAGTTAAGCTATATGGAAGGTATAAAAAGTAAATATTGCGCTGTGAATCGCGATACAACAGAAATAAAAGATGATCCTAAGATCATCGAAAATTGTAAAAAAGCCAGTACTTTTATTGAAGATATGGAAAATACATTGAAATAGAGTGTCAAATAGTGATTTGATTTTGCATATTAAAAGCTTCGGGTATCAACCGAAGCTTTAGTTTTTTAATGAATCGTAATATTGATTATTTTTCAGCGATATTTTTACGAACACGTACAACGACAGATAAACGACCAGGGTGAACGTTGTCAGGTTTTAATGGCTGATGAATACGTGCTGTTTCTACACAGGCCATTTTGCGATAACCTCCTGCATTCATATCTTTCATTGAACTTGCTAATTCAGCGCCAGGATTCCAGCAAACAACATCACTATGGTGATAGTGGTGAACTTCAATTGTGCGATCCCAACCATCATCATGAATAAGATTGAAATCTTCAGGCTCTGTGTAAAGCCTGTCAGTGCGTCCGTTAAAGCGAAGTGAGGTTTCATCTGTGTAAACCTCTTTATCGGCAACAGTATCGATATAGTGGCCTCCTAGGCCTGTTACTGAAACATTATCGATGTCACTAACATTAAAATAAGAGTGAAGGGCAGCGGTTGCTTCATAATCACCGTAGGATTCCAACTCGACTTCACAGGTCGCACCTAATTTAAAGCGAGCGATCACTGTAAATTCATGAGGCCAATATTTTTTCGTTTGTTGGCTCTCTTTTAAGGACATGGTAATTAATACGCCATCATCTTGTTCAGAGTGAGCACTAAATTCCCAAGGCAAAATACGCGCAAAACCGTGGCTTGGTGTACCTGCTGAAGCAAACCAAGGCCAACAAATAGGAATACCACCTCGAATTGCGACACCCGGTGTAAATAAGGAATCTTCACTTAACCAAAAAACCGGATGTTCTTGCGCAGGTTGCCATGCAATAAGATGAGCCCCTTGAAGACTAATTGCAGCACGTACTTTCGGATGGGAAATAACAAGGATAGGGAGTTCGTCTAATTGCCGACGACTTAAGTAAGGTGATATCTGTTCAATAATCGGCAAAGAAAAAATTTTCTCATTCATTATCTTATAACCTTATGTCACTGACTATCTCAATACAATAAACTGACTATCTCAATACAATAAACTGACTGGGTAAAAAATAAAAGAGCCACCGAAAAGGTGGCTCTAAGAGATATCTTGACTTTCTTAAGCTCTAATTATTTAGAGATATGAGAAATCAGATCAAGAACTTTGTTTGAATAGCCCGCTTCGTTATCGTACCAAGCAACTAATTTAACAAAGTTGTCGTTCAGTGCGATACCCGCTTTAGCATCAAATACAGAAGTCAGAACTTCACCGTTGAAGTCAGTAGAAACTACTGCATCTTCAGTGTAGCCCAGAACGCCTTTCAGTTCGCCTTCAGCAGCAGCTTTGATTGCGTCACAGATTTGTGCGTAAGTTGCTGGTTTTTCCAGACGTGCTGTTAAGTCAACCACAGAAACGTTAGGAGTAGGAACACGGAAAGACATACCAGTTAGTTTGCCGTTCAGCTCTGGAATTACTTTACCTACTGCTTTAGCAGCACCAGTTGAAGATGGGATGATGTTTTGAGAAGCACCACGACCACCACGCCAGTCTTTAGCAGATGGACCATCAACAGTACGTTGAGTTGCCGTTGTTGCGTGAACTGTTGTCATCAGTGCTTCAACGATACCGAAGTTGTCGTTGATAACTTTAGCTAAAGGCGCTAAGCAGTTAGTAGTACAAGATGCGTTAGAAACGATATCTTGGCCAGCGTATGACTTATGGTTTACGCCCATAACAAACATAGGAGTGTTGTCTTTTGAAGGACCAGTCAGAACAACTTTTTTAGCGCCAGCTTGGATGTGTTTACGAGCGGTTTCGTCAGTTAAGAACAGACCAGTTGCTTCTGCAACAACGTCAGCACCGATTTCGTTCCATTTCAGATTTGCTGGATCTCTTTCTGATGTTACGCGGATGGTTTTACCATTAACAACGAGGTGGCCATCTTTTACTTCAACAGTACCGTTGAAACGACCATGAGTTGAATCGTATTTCAGCATGTATGCCATGTAGTCTGCGTCTAACAGATCGTTAATACCTACGATTTCGATATCTGAACGTTCTTGAGCAGCACGGAAAACGATGCGGCCGATACGACCAAAACCATTAATACCTACTTTGATAGTCATATGTATTCCACCAGCTTTATTAGTGAATTAAAAAGTTGCTTCTAAAGTTACCAAAACCGCGCCAATCGTCAAGCGGAATCGTGTCAATAATTGCAAAAAATCAATTAAAAAAACACTTTTTGCTTAAAGATTGGACGTTTTAGCTAAATGTTACGCTGTGTATTATCGGGAACATCGCCGATAAATGAAGTTACCTTTGCTCCGTTATGTGAAATACATCACATTTCAAAAACTAAAGATTACTAGCATTGATTTTAGACCATATTTTTCAGATTTGTTGTTAAATCTTTGTTATTATTTACTGTTGTTTTAAAAAGCTTTTTTGTGTGCATGAGGTTTTTATGTCAGATAATGAAAAGAAAGTGAATATTTCAAGTAATAACAATCACCTTGATTTATCAATGCTCAATGAAATGCAAAAATATGTTACGCAACAACATGGCACTGAACCTCCGTTTAGTGGCAAGCTGTTACATAATCGTCAAACAGGTATTTATCACTGCTTATGTTGTTCTGCACCCTTGTTTTATTCTGAAACCAAGTTTGATGCAGGATGTGGTTGGCCAAGTTTTTATCAGCCTGTTAGTGATAATGCAATTCGCTATATTGATGATTTTTCACATAATATGAAGCGAACTGAAGTGCGGTGTCAGCAATGCAATGCACACTTGGGGCATGTGTTTGATGATGGTCCAGCGCCAACAGGACAACGTTATTGCATCAATTCTGCTTCACTGGCTTTTATGAACAGTGAAACGCAAGAAGTGCAGAAAGGCTAGTGTTTAACCGTGTTTGTTAACAATGTTGAAACAAAAGAAAAAACGATTCAGCCATTAAAATAAATATTTGACTTATGTGGAGCGATTAATGGAAGTTAATGAGCTAATTTCGATGGTAACACCTGAAATTTATCAACGTCTTTCGACCGCTGTTGAGTTGGGCAAGTGGCCAGACGGTGTCGCATTAACCGATGAGCAGAAAGCGCATTGTATGCAGATAGTTTTATTATGGCAGGCAAAAAATAATCACTCTCCTGAGCATATGACTGTCGGCACTAATGGGCAAATCACGATGAAAAGTAAACAAGAACTTAAAGCCCAATTTCAGTCTGAACGATTAGCAACATTGACGCCAATGGATGATGACTAAGCTATTTTAAAATTAAATTATCTATAAAATTAAATTAGCTATATAAGAGGTGGCAATCTATTAATTATAACGATTAATGGATTGCCCTTTTTTGTATAAGAAATTTAAATCGCTAGCTTATTTATTGATATTATTAAGAAAATTTATTGAATTAATTAATTCAGCCCCTTTGTCCTGCATTTCAGCTAAAGCTTGTTTACTATCATCAGGCTGAATATTCACACCGCGACAGCCATCCGTGATAACCGACACCTGATAACCTAATAATAATGCATCTAATGCTGTAAATTTCACGCAATAGTCTGTAGCAATACCTAAAATATAAAGGTGCTTTATATTCAGAGTTTGCAAAAGAGTATGTAAGCCAGTTTGGTATTCATGGTCATTATCAAAAAAGGCGCTGTAGCTGTCGATTAAACGATTTTGCCCTTTATAAATAATATGATTGATAGCCTCATAATCTAACTCAGGGTGAAATTCTGCACCATGACTTTGCTGTACACAGTGTATAGGCCACCAAACTTGGGGTAATCCATTAAGCTTACCTATTTCGCCAATCACAGTACCTGAGTTCTCAGCGAAGCTTAGGTGATTGGCTGGGTGCCAATCTTTGCTAGCGATAATTGGATTTTTGGTGTGTTTAAAATAAGCGATGAGTTGATTTGCTATTTGAACAACAGCATCGCTCTCGTTGACGGCAAGTGCACCATCAGTGCAAAAATCATTTTGGATATCAACCAGTAACAATGCTGAGTTTTTCACTATCTCACCTTTAATTAATATTAATCGTTATCATCCAGTGTCATTTCACCACGAAGATTTTGCTGCATAAGATGGCAAATTTGACTATAACTATATTGCTGACTCAATAAATAATGCAACTTAGTTAATGTTGCCTCAAAAGTCATATCATAGCCACTTATCACACCCGCCTCAGCCAAGGCTTGCCCTGTTGCATATCCTTCCATATTAACGCGCCCTGAAATACATTGAGTCAGATTAATAACTATAATGCCTCGTTCTGTGGCATTACGTAACGTTGATAGTAACGCGGGATGCGAAGGTGCATTACCTACTCCATAAGATCGAAGGATTAATGCTTTAACGGGCTGCATAAGAATATTATTAACAATCTCATCCGAGAGCCCCGGGTAAATAGTCACAACCCCAATAGGTTGCGGGGTAATACTGTGAGCAATAAATTCGCCTTTTGTTTTGGGAAATGGATTAATTTTAAATGATTTTATATTAATTCCCGCTTCTAGAAGAGGCGCGCTATTGGGGGAAACAAACGCATTAAAGCCATCAGCGTGAGCTTTAATTGTTCTATTGCCGCGATAAAGGGTGTTATTAAAAAAAAGAGCGACTTCGTTAATAGGATGATGTGCAGCTAAATAGAGTGCATTTAGCAAATTAGTTTGCCCATCAGAACGTAGCGCTTCTAATGGGATCTGAGAACCCGTAACGATAATTGGCTTGCTCAGGTTCTCAAACATAAATGAGAGTGCTGAGGCAGTAAATGCCATTGTGTCTGTGCCATGAAGAATAACAAAACCATCATAATTGTTATAGTTTTCGCTAATATCATCAGCAATAGATTGCCAATCTTCCGGCGTAATATTAGAAGAGTCAATAAGCGGTAGATGCTCTTTAATCGTAAAATCAGGCATCTCTTCACGATGGAATTCAGGCATTTTAGCTAGCTGACGTTGTAGATGTCCTGATACAGGAATATAGCCATGATCAGAATGTTGCATACCAATAGTTCCACCAGTATAGACAACGTAGATTGATTTCTTTTGCATCAGTCCAAGTACTCTTATTAAGCTGTGAGAAATAACTGATTATAGGGAGTTTGCAGAATAAAAAAAGGAAAGGGTACTAAAAAATAGAAAATAGAGAATAAGTAATTAATGCTTTAAATCATTGTGTTAAAAAAGTATCAACAAAAATGAGCTTAAAAAGTGTAATAGCAGATAATCTGGTTAAAACTATGGATTATTAGAAGTATGTACCTGTTGTTATTAAATGGTATTCAACAGGTACATACAGAATTAAACGATTACTGAATATCACCGCAAGATAAGCAGTATGAATAACGATTTAGTGGATCATTCATATTGCGATAAAACTCAGTTTGCGCTTTAACTTCTTTGATAACTGGTGCGGGTAAATAAGCTTGTAGTGGATCTGGAATAATCGCTTTTGCGTTGGAAGATAAACTCATTAATATTTGTTCAGATAAACTTAACTCAGGTTTCATCCAATCGATAACAGGCTCTTTAATTTTTGCCATTTTCGCAGCGGCATCAATAGCGTCATCAAAATCACCAAATTCATCAACTAAGCCTACTTTTTTTGCATCAATTCCAACCCAAACTCGGCCTTGTGCAATACGGTCAATTTGTTCTGGCGTTTTTTTACGAGATTCAGCAACTAAATTAAGGAAAGTTTTATAGCCACTTTCAATATTTAGTTGTAATAACTCAGCAAACTCTTCAGGTAACTTATTAGTGACAGATAATCCTGCTAGTGGTGAAGTACTTACGCCATCAGAATAAACACCAATAGATTCTAAGCTATTTTCAAAGGTATTAATCACGCCAAAAATACCAATAGAACCCGTTAACGTCGAAGGACTAGCAATAATCTTATTCGCAGGTGTTGAGATCCAATAACCACCTGAAGCAGCCATTCCTCCCATAGAAACAACTACATGGCGTTTTTGTTGTTTAAATGCCGCTATTTCACTGCGAATTTGTTCTGAAGCGGAAACACTACCACCAGGGCTATTTACGCGTAAAACCAGTGCTCGAATATTAGGATTTAAACGCGCTTCACGAATTTGGCTAGCAATGGTTGTACCACCGGCAGAACCGGGAATACTTTCACCATCAATAATGGCACCTTGAACAATAACAACTGCAATATTACCTTCATCATTTGATGGAATATCAGCAGTTAAATTAGCCGCGTAATCATAAATACTAATATTTTTAAATTGGTTAGTTTCGTTATTCCATTGAAATGTTTCTGTCATATCCATTTCAAATTGGCTATAAGAACTTACAGTATCAACTAATTTACGATTTAAGGCGTAAGTTGCATTATCGCCATCAGCTTTGCGTAATTGCTCGATCATCTCTTTAGCGCCAGGGAAGATATCTTCGGTGGTGACACTTCGATTCTCAGCAACTTGCGTTAAATAAGTAGACCATAACGAATTAACTAAGCGTAAAGATGCTTCTCGGGCCTCTGGTGACATATCGCTACGCATTAATGGTTCAACCGCAGATTTATAAGTACCTACACGGAAAATATGTGTGCTGACTTTTAGTTTTTCTAACAATGTTTTGTAATAAAGATTTTGAAAACCAAAGCCATAAATACCCACAGCACCTTGTGGTGTTAAATAAATTTTGTCCGCATAAGAGGCAAGATAATATTGCGGCTGGCTATAATAACCACTCACTGCGTAAATAAGTTTACCCGTTTTCTTAAATTCAGTTAAGGCTTTACCGATGTAATTTAAAGAGGGTTGGTCTGCGCCCGCAAACTCATCAAGTTTTAATACCATCCCCTTAATCTTAGGATCACTGGCTGCTTCACGAAGTGTATCAACAACTTCAAATAATGAGTTTTCTTGTAACTGGCTGCTTGATACGCCAAGAAGCTCTTTACTCATTTGTCCTAATGGATTTTGATTAGTTGTTTGATCAACAATAACACCTTTAAGATCAACCAGTAATGCCCCTTCATAATTAACCGGTTTTTGTGCTTCATTGGCAACAAGATAGATGCCTATTACAGCAAAAAAAAGGAAGAAGAAAACAATGTTTAGAATTAGCTTCCTGATAAAGTTAATGGCTTGCCAACTAAAACGGAAGATTGCACCTATTAACTCCATAATTTTACTCATATTATCTCCACATCATGTAAAGCTAAAAATTAATTCTAAACAGTCATGCTAGAATTATTTGTGAAAAGGCAGGTTAACGTAAATGGATGGCATACAGATATTGAAGTGAACAATTGCAATAAGAATAGATATTCTGATGCTAAATAGTTTAATGCCATACAGGTGAATAACAATTATTTTAGGCATTTTTCCTACGCTTTATTACTCGCTAATCGTGAATCTGAATAGCTAAATTTCACAGCAATAATCTTATGTCGTTTTATGTTTAATACTAAGCCTTTAAACGACTTGAAAGTGACAATTACGAATATTCTAATATAGGCGCTACCGAATGTCTGTCATTGATTTATAACTAGCCTATTATTGCAGCACACTATTAAGCCAATATTAATAATCTATCTTTAAGTCGATAAGTATCTTAAACGAAAAGAATAGCGTTCATTGCAAAGAATAAAAGAAATAACTTGGTCGTTCTGGCAGAAAACTTATTTTAGTTGTACGAAATGTTGAACCTAGATAACGCAATGTATGACATAAAATAAAAAAGCATTCATTTTATGAGCAAAAAGCGCATTGTGATAGGAAATGAACTGTTTTTTCGTTAAAAATCCCCGCCTTCATTTGCGGATGATGGTAATATAACAGTTTGTTATACTGAGAATTGATAAGAACTGTTCATCCCTAAAAAAGTAGCAATTTGCTAAAATCAAACGCTGACAGGAGAATAAAAAATGGATGCATTAACACTGCTTTTAAATCGTCGCTCAGCTTCTAGACTCACCACTCCCGCCCCTGATAGTAAAGCACTTGATACTATTTTACAGGCGGGGATGCGGGCACCTGATCATGGCGCATTAAAACCTTGGCATTTTGTTGTTATGCAAAATGAAGGTATTGAGCGCTTTAGCCAGCTGCTACATAAAGCCGCAGTTGTGAACAAACTTGGTGCTGATGTTGAAGAAAAAGCAAAGAATGCGCCTTTTCGAGCTCCTTTAATTATTGCTGTTATCGCTAAAGTGAAATCACACCCAAAAGTACCTGAATGGGAGCAAGTTGTTGCCGCTGGTTGTTGTGTTCAGGCTATGCAAATGGCGGCACTTGCTCAAGGATTTGGTGGTATTTGGCGTTCCGGCTCATGGACTCATGATGCAGTGGTAAGAAAGGGTCTTGGTTGTGGTGAGCATGATCAAATTGTGGGTTTTTTATATTTAGGAACGCCGACATTAAAAGCGCCAGCAACCGTATCTCCTGCTGACTTAACTGATTTTGTGACCTATTTTTAATAAAGGATACGTTTTATGTCTGAAGCTATTCGTCTAACACAATATAGTCATGGTGCAGGTTGTGGCTGTAAAATTTCACCAAAGGTACTTGAAACTATTTTACATAGTGAGCAAGCCAAATTTCATGATCCTCATTTATTGGTTGGTAACGAAACCAAAGATGATGCTGCAGTTTATGATTTAGGTAATGGCACCGGTATTATCAGTACTACCGACTTTTTTATGCCTATCGTTGATAATCCTTACGATTTTGGTCGTATTGCCGCGACAAATGCGATCAGTGATATTTTTGCCATGGGGGGAAAACCTATTATGGCGATAGCTATTTTAGGTTGGCCAATTGATAAATTGGCACCTGAAATTGCGCGAGAAGTGATTGAAGGCGGTCGTGCTGCATGCCAAGAGGCGGGGATTTCTCTGGCTGGTGGCCATTCTATTGATGCGCCTGAACCTATTTTTGGTCTTGCGGTAACCGGTGTGGTTCCTGTTAGTAAAGTTAAGAAAAATAGCGCGGCTAAAGCAGGTTGTCAGCTGTTTTTAACTAAACCTTTAGGGATTGGTGTGTTAACTACTGCTGAGAAAAAAGGATTGTTAAAGCCTGAGCATCAGGGTCTAGCAACAGAAATCATGTGTCGTATGAATAAAGCTGGCGCTGATTTTTCTGATATCGAAGGCGTAACGGCAATGACTGACGTTACAGGCTTTGGATTATTAGGGCATTTAAGTGAAATTTGTGAAGGCTCTGATGTACAAGCCACTGTGCATTTCTCACAAGTTCCTAAATTACCAGAAATTGAATCTTATATTGAACAAGGTTGTGTGCCAGGCGGAACGGGACGTAACTTTGAAAGCTATGGCCATTTAATTGGTGAAATTAGCGAAATGCAACGTAAATTATTGTGCGATCCTCAAACTTCGGGTGGTTTATTATTAGCTGTATCACCAGAAGCAATTGAGCAAGTAAAAGAAGTCGCAGCACGTTTTGATATTGAGTTAACTTCTATTGGTGAGTTAACCGCGCCGGTATCAAACAGAGCGTTAATTGAAGTGATAAACTAACGTAATGAGATTATTTATTGCAGAAAAACCCAGCCTTGCTCGAGCTATTGCTGATGTGTTGCCTAAACCTCATAAACGAGGTGATGGATTTATACTTTGTGGTGATAACCAGTATGTGACATGGTGTGTCGGTCACTTACTTGAGCAGGCTGAGCCGGATGCATACGACCCGCGATATGCTCGCTGGTCGTTAGATGATTTGCCGATAATTCCTGAACAATGGCAACTCAAGCCACGAGCTGATGTCAAAAAACAGTTAGAGACAATTAAAACATTACTTAAGCAAGCTGATGAAGTTATTCATGCCGGAGACCCCGACCGTGAAGGTCAGCTATTAGTTGATGAAGTTCTTAACTATCTAAATATTAGCGCAAAGCAAAAAAAAGAAGCCCGCCGTTGTTTAATTAATGATTTAAACCCCGCGGCGGTGACGCGAGCTATTGATAAGTTACGCTACAACCATGAATTTATTCCGCTATGCGTCTCTGCTTTAGCAAGGGCCAGAGCGGATTGGCTTTATGGTATCAATATGACAAGAGCCTATACCTTATTAGGCCAAAGAAATGGTTATCAAGGTGTTTTATCCGTAGGGCGAGTTCAAACACCAGTGCTAGGATTAGTGGTTCGTCGCGATGAAGAAATAGAAAACTTTATTCCTAAGGATTTTTTTGAAGTTAAAGCGCATATCGTTACGCCAGCGGATGAACGCTTTATGGCGACTTGGCAACCAAGTGAGCATTGTGAAGCCTGGCAAGATGAAGAAGGGCGATTATTAAATCGCAAGCTTGCTGAACATGTTGTTGAAAGAATAAAAAATAAACCCGCGAATGTAACGGATTATCAAGATAAGCAAGAATCTGAAATAGCGCCATTGCCTTTTTCATTATCGGCTTTACAGATTGAGGCCGCAAAACGCTTTGGATTAAGTGCGCAACAAGTGCTTGATACATGTCAGCGTTTATATGAAACCCACAAACTTATTACTTATCCTCGTTCTGATAGTCGTTATCTCCCACAAGAACATTTTGCAGGGCGTCACGCGGTTGTTAACGCTATTAGTGTGCACGATAACAGCTTATTACCGCAAGATGCATTAGATATCGATAAAAAGAATCGGTGCTGGGATGATAAAAAAGTTGATGCTCACCATGCAATTATTCCTACAGCCAAAACTGGCAATATTTCGTTAAATGAAAACGAAAAAAATATCTATTATTTAGTGGCTCGCCAATATTTAATGCAATTTATGCCTGATGCGGTGTATCGCAAATGTGTTATTGAACTTGATATCGAAAATGGTAAGTTCATTGCCAAAGCAAGATTTTTAGCACAAGCAGGTTGGCGATTATTATTAGGCAGTAAAGAACAAGATGCTGAAAATGATGGTTTACCTTTGCCTGTGGTAGCAAAAGGCGATGAGTTGCTATGTGAAAAGGGTGAGATTGTTGAAAAACAAACTCAGCCCCCAAGGCCTTTTACTGATGCGACGTTGCTGTCAGCAATGACTGGGATAGCTAGGTTTGTGCAAGATAAAGATCTTAAGAAAATCCTAAGAGCAACAGATGGATTAGGAACGGAAGCAACGCGAGCAGGAATTATTGAATTGCTGTTTAAGCGTGGATTCTTGCAAAAGAAAGGACGAGCAATTACGTCTACACCAGCGGGTAGAGCACTAATTAATGTTTTGCCTGAATTGGCCACATTACCAGATATGACTGCACATTGGGAATCGATATTAACGCAAATAAGTGAAAAGCAATTTAAATATCAAGATTTTATGTTGCCATTGAATAATACGCTTATTGAATTGATAACTCAGGCTAAGCGTCGGCCTAATATTCAGGCCTTTAGAAATTTACCTACGCCGGCAAATTATAAAAAACGCAAATCAGCAACTAAAAAGCAAAGTGAAACGAAAAGTAGCAAGACTAAAAGTGGCGTAAAAAATAAAGACGAAAAAATAGAGCATTAATTAGTGTGTTTTAATTATCCCCTGTATTTTTCAGGGGATATAATTTCAATATATTCTTAAACCGTCATTACAGTTTAAATTCAGCCCAAACAGGGGCATGATCAGATGGCTTTTCCATTCCACGAATATCATAATCAATACCCGTTGCAATACAATTATCGGCTAAACAGCGGCTTGCTAATAATAAATCGATACGTAAGCCTCTGTTATCATCAAACCCTTTAGAGCGATAATCAAACCACGAAAATTTATCTTCAATTTCAGGATGTTTTTCACGAAATGTATCGGTCAAACCCCAGCCCATTAATGTAGCGAGCCATTCACGTTCTTCAGGCAAAAATGAACATTTTCCTGTTTTTAGCCAACGCTTCATATTATTTTCGCCAATACCAATATCTTTATCGGTTGGGCTAATATTTAAATCCCCCATAATCAGTACTGGAGATGTAGGTTTTAGGTTTGTCGTAAGATAATTTTGCAGATCAGCATAGAACTTTTCTTTGGCTGGGAATTTAGTTTCATGATCACGGCTTTCACCTTGTGGGAAATAACCATTCATTACAGTAAGTAATCCTGCTGGTGTTTCGATATCAGCCATAATCATACGACGCTGGGCGTCATCATCGTCACCAGGAAAGCCTTTACGTACAGCAACAGGTTTTGCTTTAGTTAATAAGGCAACGCCATAATGACCTTTCTGTCCATGATAAAAAACGTGATAGCCCAAAGATCCGACTGATTCTAATGGAAACATATCATCATGAACTTTTGTTTCTTGGAGTCCGATAACATCGGGTTGGTGTTTTTCTATAATAGCTTCAAGTTGGTGAGGGCGAGCACGTAGGCCATTAATATTGAAAGAGACAAATTTCATGTGAATGTTAACCATTTATAAATTGAATAATAGAATTACTTATACTAACAGGAAGCTAGCGCTAATGTAAGTAAATATGATGCCAATAACAGGACTTATCAATGATTAAATAAGAGCAATTTATAGAATATTAAATAACAAATAAAATAATGATGTGATAATTTAATAAAAACAAGCATTCATGTAACAAAAAATATTAACTGAATAAAGTAGAAACATAAACTAATCTTTGATAGAAGAATGTAAGTATTGTCATTCTTTATATATAAAGAAATGTGAAAGAATGAATATAAACTTTCAAGTAATGATCATTTTTATTAGGGGGTGAAAATAAAAAGAATAAATTAACATTCATTTTTTATAAGAATATTTTTTTAAATTAATTAATTGGATTGTTTTCTTCAATATAGCAAAGGAATGGTGAAATATGTTTTTCTCTCGTAAATTAGAAGCCTTTATGGCAGTAGTAGAAAATGGATCTTTAAGCAAAGCAGCTCGTGTGATGAATCGTACTACACCGCCTGTTGCTAAGTCTATCAAGGACTTTGAAGCAGTACTGGGTAAGCGCCTATTTAAACGTGAAAAATTTGGTATGAGCTTAACTCAGGATGGGCTAGAGCTATACAATGATCTTAAATCACTTTATTTACAGGAAAAAGAGATTACTAAAAAACATACATTAGGGGTTATTAATAATAGTATTCATGTGTATTACGATTGGGGGAAAAGTTGTTATTTAACGGAGTTATATAAAGCGGCTAATAAAAATCAATCACATATAAATATAATGAGATTTTCAAAGGAAAATTTTGATGAAATATCTGATTATGATGGTAATACATTAATATTAAGTTCAGATAAAATTATTAGTGAAAAATTTAGTATGGTACATAAGATAGAAAATAAATATTTAGGTATCTGTTGTCGCCAAGATATGGCTTCAAAATTTGAAGGAAATATAAATAGCTTATTGAGTGATAATATTTGGTTATGTGATCCTGCTCTTTATAAAACATCAAAAATAAAAAATTTGGAGAATGAAATTGCACAAAAAACTAAAGCGGTCAGTATTAGGATGATGGATGATTTAAATTGCTGTTTAAATTTTATACAAACACACGATTCTATTTTATTAACAGATGAAAATCCGCTTAAGTATGATAATGATCAGTCACTGTGCTTTTTGGCGTTAACTCAAACAGAATTACGATACAGTTGTTACATTTATAAATCTAAATATCATTCAAGTGTACTAAATAGGTTTGTTGATTTAATTAAAAATATGCAGTGATAAGAGGTAAAACGTGGAGAAGAGATGGTGGTGGGAGAAGGATTCGAACCTTCGAAGTCTGTGACGGCAGATTTACAGTCTGCTCCCTTTGGCCGCTTGGGTATCCCACCAACATTTAATTTTGCTGCTGTCCGTGACAGCGGGCGCAATAATACCAAATACCGGAGATGTGTAAAGCGCTATTTTATCAAAAATAGATCAATCGCTGTAAAAATGTTCGCTTTGTTTAAGTTTCGTTCGCTATTGTGTTGATTTTAGACTAAATATTTAAATAGCAAAGTAATTAAATCAGTCTTAGATAAAAATAAAAAGCGGTATAACATTATACCGCTTATCTTTATTACCTAATCAAGGTGTTTAGATTAATTACCTAATCAAGGTGTTTAGATTATAAAATGATGGTTCTGTTGCCATAAACAAAAACGCGCTGTGATAAAACCCAATACAGCGCATGGCTTAATACATTTTTTTCAACATCACGGCCGGCTCTCATCATATCTTCAGCAGAGAATGTGTGGTCAACATTAATGACATTCTGAGTGATGATAGGGCCTTCATCTAAGTTATCATTCACATAGTGCGCTGTTGCACCAATAATTTTCACTCCACGCTCATAAGCTTGGTGATAAGGACGAGCACCAATAAATGCAGGTAAAAAAGAATGGTGAATATTGATAATTTGATTAGGATAGTTTTGAACAAATGCGGGGGTTAAAACACGCATGTATTTTGCTAATACAACATAATCAGGTTTGTATTGGTTAATTTGAGTTATCAGCTTCTCATCGTGTTGATCACGGGTTAGTCCTTCATGACTAACCAAATGAAAAGGAATACCGAATTGTTCTACGAGATGTTTTAATGTGTCGTGATTACCAATCACTGCGGCAATTTCAACATCCAAATCACCAAACGCGCTTTTCATGAGTAAATCACCCAAACAGTGCGCTTCTTTTGTCACCATAACAACAATGCGGCGGCGACCTGATGTATTAAGCTCACGCTGAGAGCCTTGTGGTAGTGCATCGTCTAAATCAGCAAGGAATGTCTCATCATTAAAGATACCTTCAAGTTCTGTACGCATAAAAAAGCGCCCAGTGCGGTGATCGACAAATTCACTATTTTGCACGATATTTAATTGATGTTTGTAGCAAATATTCGTGATTTTTGCGATAAGTCCTTTCGCATCAGGACAAATAGTTCTTAGTATTTTCTTTTGTGTATTTTGGTGTTGCATGTACGGATAAATCCTTTAATGATGTCTGTTTGCAATTATTTGTTGTTATTGTTCACAACATTTTTTGTATTTACGTCCTGAGCCACAAGGGCATGGATCGTTTCGACCTACTTTAGGTTTTACACCATCGATATAAAACCAACTATCATCTATTTTTGTAAAACGAGAACGCTCGTGTAGATATTGTTTATCATCGGTATTTATTTCAATAAAGCAAGCCGAGAATTCGACATAAGCTTCATTGTCTTTAGGGGATCCTTGTGAGGAAATAACATTTAGCCCTAGCCATTGTGTATTTGGAAATCCTGCAATTAACTCGTCGCGTAATGATTCTACACGACAAGAAGGGTGCCATGTTTTTATTAGGTAATCCGCATTATGAAAGACAAAAGCACAATAACGTGAACGCATTAATGCTTGTGCCGTGGGGGCGTTTTTATTGCCGAGCAGATAAGGTTCGCAGCATTCACTATAAGGTAACTGACTATTACAGGGGCATAGAATTGACAAAATGGTGTCCTAAATCACGTTTCACTTGACGAAATTCCGACGAAAGAGAAAAAAGTAACCTTTGGGAATAATTAACGTCGATGTTGAACTAAACTGATACTAATAATGTAACGCTAATTACACAGCAAGTGAAATGTTAGTTGCGGGAGCCGCCGATGAACAAGGCATTAGTGGGCAAAAAGATCTTAATAATTGATGATGAAGTTGTTTTTCGCACAATGCTGACGGAATACTTCTCACATGAAAAAGCCTGTGTTTATATGACTGATAATGGTAGTCAGGCACTCTCTTTGCTGGATGAAGGTTTAAAACCTGATCTTATTTTATGTGATATTAAAATGCCGATTATGGATGGCCCCACTTTTTTAACTCAGCTTGAACAACGTAAATGGTCTTTTCCGGTTATCGCTATTTCGTGTACTGATAATATGGCTGAAATTGATGAAATGTTGCGTTTAGGAGCTCAAGAAATATTTCTTAAGCCAGTAACAAATTTAAATAAGCTTAGGCAAAAAGTAATCGAAGTATTGTGTCCCGGTTTTTTTGAATCTGTATTAATTGAAGGCGTTCACTTAGCGCCACTTTGGAATAGCTTACGCCAAGATACTCATTATATTCAGTCATTCGTCAAACAGATGCAGCCCCAAGTAAAGCAAGTGGTCGCCGGTTATAGCGTTAATTATCGGCAATTAAATGATGCGCAACGAATGGGTTTATTATTTGATATTGCGCCACTCTCTAATAATCAAATTGTTTTTTATTGTGTTGATATTTCTCATGATGATGAACATGGGTTACTTGTCGCATTACTCTTACGAGTTGTATTTAATGATATATTAAAATCATCAGAAAAACATCGCACATTACCAAGCATGTATAATATGCTGAATAAACTCAATAAAATGCTACACGAGATAGGAGTGAAAGGGCCATTTCCCATTATGTTAGGTTATTATCATACTGAGAAAAAAAATATATTATTGGCATCTGCGGGATTACGAGCTGAAAATAAACGACTAGAGTTAAATAGTGGAATGCCATTAGGGACATTACAAGTTTTGTATATTAATCAAATAAAAAGTGAAGGAACAAATTGGCAATGCCGTGTTTGGGATAGCAAAAATCAGATTAAGTTAATGTTTTCTCCTATTCGTGAAAGTTAAATTTAGATTAAATAAAATGGTTTATTGCGCATATATTAAACATATATGAAGAACTATCTCAATTAAGTGTGAGGGCTCTGTTTATCCACAGATATTAACTGATATACTCTGGCGATTATTTTAAAAATGGCGTCATATCATAACAGAAAATATTTATGGCGCTTAACAGTAAGCTGTAGGAGAGTGTAATGTCATCAACTGTACGTAAAGTCAGAAAAGCGGTGATCCCTGTTGCTGGATTAGGAACAAGAATGTTACCCGCAACCAAGGCTATCCCGAAAGAGATGCTGCCAGTGGTTGACAAACCCCTTATCCAATATGTTGTTAATGAATGTATTGCTGCAGGTATTAATGAAATTGTACTTGTTACTCATTCATCTAAAAATTCAATTGAAAACCACTTTGATACTAGTTTTGAACTTGAAGCTATTCTAGAAAAAAGGGTTAAACGTCAATTGTTGGAAGAAGTACAAGGGATTTGTCCTAGTCACGTAACGATAATGCAAACTCGTCAGGGAATAGCAAAAGGATTAGGCCATGCTATTTTGTGTGCCAAACCTTTAGTCGGCGATGAACCTTTCGCTGTTATCCTGCCAGATGTTATTTTAGATAGATACAGTGCTGATTTATCCAAGGTTAATTTAAAAGAGATGCTTTCTCATTTTGAACAAACCGGTGCTAGTCAAATTCTTGTAGAGCCAGTGCCAGAAGATGAAGTCTCTAATTACGGTATCGTAGATTGCATGGGTGCTACATTACAACCAGGCGATAGTAAACCTATTACTCGCGTTGTAGAAAAACCAAAGAAAGAAGAAGCACCTTCTAACTTATCTATAGTTGGGCGTTATGTGTTATCTGAAAATATTTGGCCTTTATTAGCCAAAACGGCACCAGGTGCAGGTGATGAAATCCAGCTAACAGATGCAATTGCTATGCTAATAGAGAAAGAGCCTGTAGAAGCCTATCATTTACAAGGCAAAAGCCATGATTGTGGTAATAAATTAGGCTATATGAAAGCGTTTGTTGAATACGGTGTACAGCATGAAGAGTTTGGTGAAGACTTTGCTCAATGGATCAAATCATTGAAGATATAAGGTTTCCTGCTGTTCTAGAGATACACTCAAGCAGATAAATTTTATCGCATCATAATTTTCGTAGATAATTGATGCGATAATTTTTTATTTTTGCTAGAACTCTGGAAAATTAACGTGCGAGCGATTAAGGTATTGACCGCATTCTCTTTGATGTGCGTTAAGCGTTATGATGTTTATGAAGATGATATTAAACATGATAACGTTGAACGTATGAAAATCATTAATCAGGTTCTTTGAGTGGTAATATGAAAATATTGGTAACAGGTGCCGCTGGTTTTATCGGCTCTCATTTAAGTCAGCGATTGGTAAATATGGGTTATCATGTCGTTGGGATAGATAATCTAAATGATTATTATGATGTTCGATTAAAAGAAGCGCGTTTAGCTAAATTGAATGCTCTTGAAAACTTTCAATTTGAGAAAGTTGACCTTGTAGATTCACAAGAAATAGCACAATTATTTGCGGCATATAAATTTGATCGCGTTATTCATCTCGCCGCTCAGCCTGGTGTTCGTTATTCTATTGAGAATCCGATGGCATATATTGATGCTAATATTATCGGGCACATTAATATATTAGAAGGGTGTCGTCATAGTAAAGTTGAGCATCTTATTTACTCATCTTCCAGTTCTGTATATGGCTTAAATCAAAAACAACCATTTTCAACTGAAGATTCTGTTGATCATCCAGTTTCATTATATGCGGCAACTAAAAAAGCTAATGAGTTAATGTCTCATAGCTATTCACACCTTTATCAATTACCTACAACGGGATTACGTTTTTTCACTGTTTATGGTCCGTGGGGTCGCCCTGATATGGCATTATTTAAGTTTACAAAAGCGATGATCGCGGGTGAACCTATTGATGTTTATAACGGTGGAAATATGACGCGAGATTTTACTTACGTTGATGATATTGTCGAATCAGTTGTTCGTCTTATTAATATTATTCCGCAAAAAGACGATAAGTGGACAGTTGAAAAAGGGGAAACATCCTCAAGTTCTGCACCTTATAAAATATATAATGTTGGGAATGGTCAGCCAACTAAGTTAATGGATTTTATTAAGGCGATAGAGAAATCATTAGGTATTAAAGCCAAATTAAATTTAATGCCAATGCAAGATGGTGATGTACTTTCTACTTGTGCTGATTGCGAAGATTTATCTAATAAAACGGGTTTTTCTCCTAATACATCTGTTGAATACGGTGTGAGTCAGTTCGTTGATTGGTATCTAAGTTATTATCATAACAAAAACTAATATACTTTTTGTTATATAAAATAAAAAGGAGCTTTAAAAGCTCCTTTTTCATTATAGATAAATATTTATAACGCATTCATCTATTCTCTATTTTCCTGACTATATCTATTAAGAAATAACATCAGCACATATTAAAATTAAACACTTGTTTAATAGGAAATAGCCAACAATAAAATACCCTTTTAAATTTTTAAAAGGGTATTTCAAATAGAGAATTGACTTAAATTAGATAAGGAAATCGTCTAATGATTTGCCTTCTTCATCAATAGCACGTTTGATTACAGCTGGTGTACGACCTTGGCCAGTCCAAGTTTTAGTTTCACCATTTTCATCAACGTAAGAATATTTAGCAGGGCGAGCAGCGCGTTTAGCACGGCCAGTCTTATTAACTGCATTTGCTTCTAAAAGATCAGTTGGATCAATTCCAGCTTCTTCTAACATTTCACGGTATTTTTGTAATTTCTGTACGCGCTCTTCTTCAGCTGCTTTTTCTAATGAGAATTCTTCACGACGCTCATTAACGACAACTTCGAGTTTTTCCAGCATTTCTTCTAAAGTTTCTAAAGAAGTTTCTCTTGCCTGTGCGCGGAGAGTACGGATGTTATTTAATATTTTTAAAGATTCGCTCATTTTCCTGGTCTCAAATAAATGTTGTTGGCTGATGTAATACTAATAATAGATTGCTATTTAAATTTCTGCAATAGCTAAATACAAACCTAACGTAAAATTTCTTTTTTCTAAAGTAATATCTTTACAAAAAAAATATTAAAAGTTGAGGCATCTTTAGTCAATAAAGGAAATATTAGTAAGGAAATGCATCTTTTAACTGATGATAACGCTAATGTAAAAGAATAGAAAGCTTTGTTCATTTTTTTATAATAATGGACTTTTTTCTATAAATGCATTAAGACTAACTTTCATACTTTAATAAGCGTATATCAAGGATTGTTTTAATATGTTAAGTACTTATTAAGGCTATTTATTTTTTATACAAAGATTAGGGCTATCTACTATCTACATCTTTTTAAGGTATATTGAAAATACAAATAAAGGTAATAAATAGTTGTTATTGAAAATTTGCAGTTTGTTTATGTTAAACTGTCGCTCGCCATAATAAACACTATTTAGGGAGAGAGCTGATGGCTCAGCTTTACTTTTATTATTCAGCTATGAATGCTGGAAAATCAACATCTTTATTGCAATCTTCTTATAACTATAATGAACGAGGAATGCGGACACTGATTTTCACAGCAGCTATTGATACACGCTTTGCAAAGGGAAAAATCAGCTCAAGAATAGGATTAAGTGCGGATGCACGGCTATTTAGCGATGATATGAATATTAGGGATGTTATTGTTGCGGAGAATAACAAAGAGGCTATTCATTGTGTATTGATTGATGAATGCCAATTCTTAAGTAAGGCACACGTAGAACAGCTTTGTGAAATAACAGATAGCTATGATATTCCTGTGCTCACTTATGGCTTAAGAACTGATTTCAGAGGTGAGCTTTTCACAGGAAGTGCTTATTTATTAGCATGGGCTGATAAGCTTGTAGAACTAAAAACAGTCTGCTATTGCGGGCGAAAAGCAAATAAAGTATTGCGTTTAGATAATGAAGGGAATGTACTTTCAGATGGTGACCAAGTTGAAATTGGTGGAAATGAAAAATATGTTTCAGTATGTCGTAAACATTATACGCAAGCAACGCTAAAGGGGAGCATCGAACAAGAGTAGCCTACTTATTTCCCCCTCTTTTGCTAAATAATAATGACACGAGAGGGGAATAAAAATAACTAATAACTAATAAATAAAAATCTTACTTTATCAGAGCTAAAAATAGTTTATCTATTACTTTATTTTAGTTGTTTTATTGCTTCTTTTTATATCAAGTTTATTCAGCAATAATTTCTGGGTGTAAAAAAATGTTAGTTTTTACCTAGAAATGTTTATTTGCTTAAGAAATTTCATTATCTTTAATCAAGAAAAAGATAATCAAATCGATTTATGCTGTTTGTTTTGTGATGCTGATATTGTTTTTTACAAATGATACTAATGATATACATTTGATGTATTCATATTATTCATAGTTTAATGAAATTGGATAAAGATAACTATATACACAAATTTCTTGTTTTTCCCTTACGCTTAATGGTGTGAAATTTTTATATCATTACCTACGTATTCGTTAAATGAATTATTTGAAATGATCAGTTTTTAAATAAATTTACAAATGTGATAAACATATCTGCTCAAACGCCGCTATCTCCACTACTACTAAAGTAGTATTTAGTGGTAAGGATTGAACAAATAACCTTGTATATTGGTGATGATAAACTTTAAATATAGAGAGAAATTTTTTCGCTAATATATTATTGAAATGTTGTTATTGATGAGAATATGCCACAGCTCATTCCTGAAATTTTTTCGTTAAATTTATTGTTTACTTTATTTGATTGTACATGCTCGTTTTAAAAGATCTTTTTTTGGTGCTAACGTCCTTTTTCGTGGTTTTAGTGTCGATATTGCCATAAGTCAAATATTAAGCCTTATATTGCATGGGTTATGCTCTTGGCTTTATTTTTATAGATAAAATAGGGAATGAATTTGATGAAACAAGAAAGTAACAAATAAGTATGGCCATAAAATTAAGACCGCAAGTTGATAGCTTAAAGAACTAATCACCGTTAACACATTTTTCATCTGACAGGGTATAAACAAGTATTATAAAAATAACGGCTATCTAATTACGATGTAAAAAGAATAAAAATTGAATAGTAAATGCAAAATACGACGAGCGAGGAAAGGCAACAACTTACTGTAATCGATTCTATGGCAATTGTTGTCATTATCTAGGGCAAAACTATGACTTACTTAATAAAGCGTTTAACATTAATTACAACGCTTTTTATCACTAGTGAATTATAGAGTGGTAATTATCAACAGATAAAATGCAATTTACATACGTATAAACACTTACTTTTAGGCAGCTATGTAAGATGCCATGCTCGCGATAACTTATTTAGATATAAAAGAAAACCCAGCCTTTAAGCTGGGTTTTTATTAATCAAAAATATGAGGGGTATTCTGAACACAGAATCTTTCGATTATTTCTTATTACTTTTTTTCGTAACTTTAGCTTCTTCTTTTACTTCTACTTCTAAATGTTCGCTAAATTCACGGCCATAGTAAGTATCAAGTAATAATTGTTTTAATTCAGAAATCAGCGGATAACGTGGGTTAGCGCCAGTACATTGGTCATCGAATGCATCTTCAGATAACTTATCTACTTTCGCTAAGAAATCACTTTCTTGAACGCCCGCTTCACGAATAGAAGATGGAATACCTAATGAAGATTTCATCTCTTCTAACCATGCTAATAATTTTTCAATTTTAGCTGCGGTGCGATCTCCTGGTGCTGATAGCTCTAAGTGGTCGGCAATTTCAGCATAACGACGACGCGCTTGAGGGCGGTCATATTGGCTAAATGCAGTCTGTTTAGTTGGATTATCATTAGCGTTATAACGAATAACGTTAGAGATAAGTAGGGCATTTGCTAAACCGTGTGGAATATGGAACTCTGAGCCCAATTTGTGCGCCATTGAGTGACAAACCCCAAGGAATGCGTTCGCAAATGCAATACCTGCAATCGTTGCCGCATTATGAACACGCTCACGAGCAACTGGGTTTTTAGCTCCTTCATGGTAGCTTGCTGGCAGATATTCTTTCAGCAATTTCAGTGCTTGCAACGCTTGTCCATCAGAATATTCATTCGCTAATACAGAAACATAAGCTTCTAATGCGTGAGTTACTGCATCTAAACCACCAAATGCACACAGTGATTTAGGCATATTCATCACCAAGTTAGCATCTACAATCGCCATATCTGGTGTTAATGCGTAGTCTGCTAATGGATATTTTTGGCCTGTTTCATCATCAGTAACAACCGCAAACGGAGTAACTTCAGAACCAGTACCCGAAGTGGTTGTGATTGCAACCATTTGTGCTTTTACGCCCATTTTAGGGAATTTATAGATACGTTTACGGATATCCATAAAGCGTAACGCTAATTCTTCAAAATGAGTTTCTGGATGCTCATACATAACCCACATGATTTTAGCCGCATCCATTGGTGAACCACCACCTAATGCGATAATCACATCGGGCTTGAAGCTATGCATTTGCTCAGCACCTTTACGTACAACACTTAAGGTTGGATCTGCTTCAACTTCAAAGAAAATTTCAGTTTCAACACCAAATTTTTTCAGTACACGCGTTACTTCATCAACATAACCATTATTAAATAAGAAACTATCGGTTACGATGAAAGCACGTTTTTTACCGTCACTTGCGATTTCTTCCAGCGCGATAGGTAAACAACCACGGCGGAAATAGATAGATTTAGGAAGTTTATGCCACAACATATTCTCTGCTCTTTTCGCCACGGTTTTAGTGTTGATAAGGTGTTTAGGCCCTACGTTTTCAGAAATGGAGTTGCCACCCCATGAACCACAGCCTAGCGTCAGAGAAGGTGCAAGTTTAAAGTTATACAAGTCACCGATACCGCCTTGAGAAGCAGGGGTATTAATTAGAATACGTGAAGTCTTCATTTTGTCGCCAAAATAGGCAACATGTTCAGGTTGGTTATCTTGGTCTGTATATAAACAAGAAGTATGGCCAATACCGCCCATCTCAACTAATTTTTCAGCAATGTGTACCGCACTTTCAAATGTTTCAGCATGATACATCGCTAATAGTGGCGATAATTTTTCGTGAGCAAAAGGTTCTGCTGGCGTTGTTTCTTTCACTTCACCAATCAGAATTTTGGTATTTGCCGGTACAGTGATGCCCGCCATTTCTGCAATTTTTGTTGCCGGTTGACCTACGATAGCGGCGTTTAAGTTACCGTCTTTTAAGATGATATCTTGAACTGCTTTTAAGTCTTTACCCGTTAAAATGTAACCGCCATGAGTAGAGAAGCGTTCACGAACTTGTTTATAAACGCTGTCTACCACGATAACAGATTGTTCTGACGCACAAATAACACCATTATCAAAGGTTTTAGACATGAGAATGGAGGCGACAGCACGTTTGACATCCGCAGAATCATCAATAACAACAGGTGTATTACCTGCACCTACACCAATGGCTGGTTTACCTGAGCTATAAGCCGCTTTTACCATACCAGGACCACCTGTCGCTAAGATCAGGTTTATATCGTCATGGTGCATTAATGCGTTAGAAAGAGCGACTGAAGGTTCATCGATCCAGCCAATAATATCTTTTGGTGCACCCGCTGCGATAGCTGCTTTTAATACGATTTCAGCTGCGCGGTTAGTGGCTAATTTTGCACGTGGATGTGGCGAGAAAATAATACCATTACGCGTTTTTAAGCTGATAAGTGCTTTAAAAATCGCGGTAGAAGTTGGATTGGTTGTTGGGACAATACCACAAATAATACCGATAGGTTCAGCAATGGTCATTGTGCCATAAGTTAAATCTTCAGATAAAATCCCGCAGGTTTTTTCATCTTTATAAGCATTGTAGATATACTCAGAAGCAAAGTGGTTTTTAATCACTTTATCTTCGATAATACCCATGCCAGACTCTTCAACAGCCAATTTTGCAAGAGGGATACGAGCATCAGCAGCGGCTAGTGCAGCGGCACGGAAAATCGCATCAACTTGTTCTTGCGAGAAGTTAGCAAATTCAAGCTGAGCTTTTTTTACACGAGCAACCAAATCATTGAGTTCAGTAACGTTAGTTACAGACATAAAGAGACTCCTGATAAAATGTTAAACTTTTTAAGCAAATTAGCTGTTTAAATCAACACTAATAAGAATAGCCCAGATAAGGGGCAATGTACTTATTTATGTAATAATAATTAGCCGCCCTAATTTGCTTAAAAAGCTCAGAAAAAACAATAACCAACGCAAATATATTTTCAAATTGGATTTCTTTTTCCTATTGATAACAGCTTACCATCTTTCTAATTAATTAACGTGATTTAAGTCACAAAAAACACAAGCTGACACCTTTCAGCAGGGCTTTTTATGATAATGATTATCATTTTCTTATAAAGTTAAACTATTTTTTTGTAGTAAGCTTTATTTGAATATAAAATTAAATCACTACAATGAGATCTGTTTACCAGAGAAAATCTTAGGTAAAAACTTGTTAACTAATAGAATTAACTGGTTTATTGATTTAAAGTAACGCGCATTTTTGTAGTTATTTTATCGTGAGTAGAATAATTCGCATGTTTATTAGCCAAGAAGGGGCTTTTCATGGGGTCACTGCTGGATTTATCCGGTTATATAAAATTTTTTGTTGGTCTTTTTGCTATTGTAAACCCAGTTGGGATCTTGCCTGTCTTTATTAGTATGACAAGTTATCAAACTGATGCAGGACGTAATAAAACTAATTTGATTGCAAATGGCTCCGTTGCCATCATTTTAGTTACCTCTCTTTTAGTCGGGGACTCTATCCTGAATATTTTTGGTATTTCTATCGATTCATTTAGGATAGCAGGAGGAATGCTCATTGTTACTATCGCAATGACTATGATTAATGGGCGTTTAGGAGAAGATAAACAAAATAATCAAGAACGGAATGAATCAGCGGTGCGTAGTAGTGTTGCTGTTGTTCCTCTAGCATTACCCTTGATGGCGGGGCCTGGGGCTATTAGTTCTTGTATTGTTTGGAGCTCTCGCTGGGAAGGTTTTACTAACTTTTTAGGATTAGCCGCAACCAGTATTTTTTTCGCATTCTGTTGTTGGTTACTTTTCCGCAGTGCGACGTTATTAGTAAAATATTTAGGACAAACGGGCATTAACGTAGTGACTCGTATAATGGGCTTATTATTAATGTCTTTAGGTATTGAATTTATTGTTACCGGTTTACGTTCTATTTTTCCGGGATTATTAGTCTAAACACAGTGTAGTTGCATTAAAAAGAGCAGTATAAATCCCACCCATACTGCTCTTGTTTTTTCTTTTATTTACTTTTCTTTAATGACTATCAAGGCGATGGATCCCTTGTGACAACGCCTCTCTATCATAATGTCGTGTTAATTCACCATTCTCCATTAATGCGGCTCTATCAGACATATGAGCAATAACATCAGCATCATGGCTTACGAGTAAATAGGTCATATTATGCTGTTTTTTTAGTTCATTAAGCAGATTGAGTATTTCTGCTTGAACAGACATATCCAACGCCGATGTTGGCTCATCCAGTAACAATAATTGCGGCTGCAATAATAAAGCCCTTGCTATTGCAACGCGTTGACGTTGACCACCAGAAAGTTGATGTGGATAACGACTAACGATATCTGCTGGCAAACCAACTTGCTCTAATGCATGACTAATTGTTGAATGATCAAATGGAATTTGATGGATTTTTAATGGCTCTGAAAATGCGCGTTCAATACGATGTTGTGGATGCAACGAAGCATAAGGATCTTGAAACACCATTTGCACATTACGTCGTAATCTACCCTGAAAACGTTGGTGAGGCTGAATAGATTGCCCTAATAGCGATATGTCCCCTTGCCATTGGCGCAATAGCCCAGCAATAACCCGTAAAACCGTTGATTTACCACAACCAGAGCGGCCAATAAGGCTAAAAGTTTCACCTTGTTTTACTTGCAAATTAATATTATTAACAACTTGCTTAATTTGTCTTCCCTGTTCAAAGCGGATCTGTAAGTTATGAATATCAATCAGCATGATAGAGCCCCTTGAAATTAAGCGTTCTATCTAATACAGGTAACTCAGTACCATAGGTTTTTGCACTGGGTCTGCATGTCCAGAGTGTACGCGTGTAGGGATGCGTTGCTTCTGGTAATGTTTTTGCGCTGAGTTCATCAACTTGCTCACCTTGATACATCACCATTACGCGTTCGCAATATTCTGATACCAGCGGTAAATCATGGCTGATTAACAACAATCCCATTTTACGTTGTTCGCACTGTGTAATGATTAATTCAAGAATTTGGTGGCGTAACTGTGCATCTAGCGCTGAAGTCGGTTCATCAGCAATCAAAATGGTGGGATTATTAATTAGCGCGATAGCAATCATCGCTCGTTGTCCCATACCGCCCGATAATTCACCCGGATAACGATAAATATTTTGCTCAGGTAATCCCACCGCTAACAGTGTTTCGATGATTAATTGATGTCTATCTTGATGAGAGAGCGTTTGATGTAGTTTGACTGATTCATCGATTTGCTGATAGATGGTTTTTACAGGATTAAGTGCGTAACGAGGATCTTGCAATATCATTGAGATTGTTTTGCCGCGCACGTTATTCCATTGTCGAGGAGAATAATTCAGTAAATTCTCACCTGCTAACATTAATTTATTTGCGCTAACTTTTCCCGGTTTGCGCACTAATCCCATTAGGGATCGTGCTGTCATTGATTTTCCTGAGCCAGATTCACCAACAAGAGCTAAGCGTTCTTGCCCTAATGAAAATGAAACATTATTTACCACTCTTGCGCTTGGATAATCAATACAGAGTTTGTCTACCTCAATTAAAGGCGTATTACTCATTAGCATCTCCTAATAAATCACGTAAGCCATCACCCAACAGATTAAAAGCAAGGCTACTGATTAAAATCGCCGCGCCGGGGATTGCAGCAACCCACCATTGATCAAAAATAACCGGCATACCTTCTGCAATCATGGCTCCCCATTCAGCCATAGGCGGGCGAGCGCCTAACCCAAGAAAACCTAATCCAGCCGCCGCAAGAATAATAACCGCAAGATTTAACGCCAAACGGACTATTGCCGAAGGAAGGCATAGGGGTAATATGTGCCCCCAAAGTAACCGAAAACCCTTAATTCCCATCATTTCAGCAGCGGCTAAATAATCACTATTGCGCAAGTGTTGAATTTCACTGCGCGCTTGTCTGGCATAAGCCGGCCATGCCGTAAGTGCTAAAGCAAGCGCGCCATTAAGCAGACCTGGGCCAAGCATTGCGACAAAAGCAAACGCTAAAATAAGCGAGGGCATCGACATTACAATATCGGTAAAACGCATCAAAATACGTTCTGTCCAACCACCATAATAACCAGACAAAATACCAATCAATAAACCCAATGGTAGGGTGATAAGCGCAACAAGTCCCACTAGACCTAACATAGGACGAGTACCGTAAATCACACGAGAAAGAATATCGCGACCATAGTTATCAGTGCCCAACCAATGTTGAGCATTAGGAGCAAGTAATCGCTGAGCTGCATTTTGCCAATTGGGATCTTGTGGTGCCAACCAAGGTGCAAATAATGCAATAGCAAATAATAAAATCAGCAGTAATAAACCGATTAAGGCTGAAGGAGATCGCGCTATTTTAGTTAGAAATCGAGTTAACATTAGCGAAGCCTCGGATCAGTTAAACGAATAAGCATATCCGTCATATTATTAATAAAAACAAAGCAAAGCCCGATCACCAATGTTCCACCCATAATCGCAGTAGCATCGCCAGCAAATAGCGCTGTTGTGAGATATCGACCAATACCCGGCCAAGAAAATACTGTTTCTGTTAATACCGCACCTTCTAGCATGCTAGTGTAAGAAAGGGCAATAATAGTCATTAATACCCCGCGGATATTAGGTAAAACATGAGTAAAAAGAATACGTAATTCACTCACACCTTTTGCTCTAGCTAAAGTGACATACTCTTTATCCATCTCATTTAGACAGGCAGATCGAGTTAATCGCGTAATAGAAGCTAATGCAAAATAGGCAAGCAAAGAAACAGGTAAAATAAGGTGTGAGATAGCATTAAAAAAAGCATCTTTATCGCCCGCAAGCAAAGTATCTATTAATGCAAATCCAGTTACAGGCTCGATAGTGAACTGATAAATATCATCTAATCGACCGGGGCCGGCTGTCCACTGTAGTGTGGCATAAAAAATAAGTAGTAAAATAAGACCTAACCAAAATACAGGAACTGAACTGCCTAATAACGTAAAAATACGTAAGATGAAATCGAGTGGAGTACCGACAAAACGCGCGCACAACACACCAAATAAAATGCCTAAACTCGCCCCAATAAGCAAAGCTACCGTGGCTAATTCAAGCGTCGCTGGAAATGTGGTCAATAGATCGTCGATAACCGGTTGTCCAGTTGAGGTTGCTGTTCCTAACTGCCCCTCTAATAATGCGGCAACATAATGAAAAAATTGGCTGTAAATCGGTAAGTCTAACCCTAATTCGTGTTTTACCTGATTGTATGTCTCGATACTGGCGTGATCGCCAACAATTTGCAGCACAGGATCAACAGGAGAAAATGACGAAAGGGTAAAGGTGATGATAAGTAACCCTAATAGGGTTAGTATCAGAGTTAATAATCCTTGAGCAAAGGTTATCAACTGGCTTTTTAGGCGAGAAGGTAAAGCAATAGCAGTATTCATACAGCAATAGCCTAATTAAATAACAGAATAAATGACAAAAATAACCACTCGAAATATCACTATAACGAGTGGCTGAGAAAATATTATTTAGTTACTTTGTCATAATAGACCATATCTGCATTAAGACCTTGAGCGTAGCCTTTTATGTTATCACGTAAAACAATCTGGTTTTTACCTTGGTCAATAAACACATAAGGTGAGCTGCGTTGTAGTTCTTTTTGCATTTCAGTGTATAAATTCTGGCGCTTAGTTTTATCTGCTTCATTTAATGCAGCCAGCGTCTGTTTGCTTAATTCAGGAATTTGCCAGCCATTTAACCAAGCAACAGTATTGGATTGCCCATCGTTATAAGCAAAGGCACTCGCGTTTGAATGCGCATCAAAATAATCTGGGATCCAAAAACGGATCGCGGCTTGATGCTGTTTAGCACGAACACGAGTATAAACTTGGCTACCCGCGGCAGGTAACAAATCAACCTGTACGCCAGCTTGAGCAAAACTTGCCTGTATAGATTGCGCCACCGTAATATAAGGCACTTTATTTTCAACATCTAAGGTAAAGCGAGCGTTTGTAATTCCGGCTTGCGCCAAAATTGCTTTTGCTTTTTCAGGATCAAAAGTAAAAGGATTATCTTCTAATGCGCCCGGTAAACCGACAGGTAAAAAACTTTGGTGGATAAAATATTGTCCACGCATTAAATCTTCGGTAATACCTTTATAATCGACAAGATAACGTGCTGCCTGCCAAAATGCGGGTTGATTTAAGACCGAATTGCCGCTAGCAGTATTAAACGCCATATAAACTTGTTCAGCTGAAGGGATATTAACAATTTGGATCCCCGCTTTACCCGCTAATGCTGCGGTTTGGTCAGTGCCTAAATCACGTGCAATATCAGCATCACCTTTTTCTATTAATAAACGTCTTGATGCCGGATCAGGCACATTTTTAATAATGATATTGGCTGTTTTAGGTGCACCCGTTGGTGAAAGTGGATTTGCTTCTAATACAATAGCTTGGCGTGGTTGATAAGCGCGCATTTTATAAGCGCCACTGCCAGCTGAATGCATTTTCAGCCAACTATTACCAAAATCATTATTTTTGATATGTGCAGCAATAAGTTTTTCATCAACGATAGAAGCTATCGGAGTAGAGAGGATATTTAACACTACATCAGGGCTAACATCTGCTGTCCAACGTACTTCAAATTCGTTATCACTGATTTTTTTAAGTTGCGAAGCAATATTATCTGCCTTCCAACCTAATACATTTAAAATAAATGCAGGTGATTTATTCATGGTAATTGCACGCTGGTAAGAGAATAAAATATCCTCAGGACGCACAGGATTACCCGAAGCAAATTTCGCCTCCGGCTTTATTTTAAACACGATAGATTTCTGTTGCGGATTTGCTTGCCAGCTTTCAACTAAAATAGGTTCATTTATTTCAGGGTTATCACGATTGGGTTGCACAATACGCTGATATAAGCTGGGTATCGTTTGAATACTCGAAAGCTCGTTACTTTCTGCGGGATCAAGACTGACAAGATCATCTAACCCTTGTACAACAATTAATGTATTTGCGGGTGTTGCTGCAAACGCAGGTGCTGAAAGTGCACCAACAACCAATAGCGACAGTAATTTTGCTTTCATAAGACACTCCCTGAGACGGTATAGCTAAAATCGTTATGCGAATAACTTCTTAGTTATTACTTTGTGAAGTCAACTTAGGTAAAACGTGATTAATTCGCAAAGTTTTAATTACGCTTATATATAACGTAAAGGTATAAGAGAACATTATTCATAATAGTTGAGGAATAATTATTAGGAAAAAAAGAAAGTCAGATACTACTTTGGTGGTATTTTTTTAATGCTAATTGACTATTAAGTTGTAGTAGCTGAATTGATTAAGCTGCATTTGATATCCATCAATATATCTTATGAGTAGGCTCGTATTTTAGCTTTAGATATCTTTAAATTTGAGGCGAAAATGAGCAAGAAAACACTCGCGGTTATCGGTAACGGAATGGTTGGCCATCGTTATATCGAAGAGCTAATTGATAAAGGTGGAAGTGAAGAATATCACATCGTTGTTTTTTGCGAAGAACCGCGAGTTGCTTATGATAGGGTTCATCTCTCCTCTTATTTTTCTCATCATACGGCCGAAGAACTCTCTTTAGTAAAAGAGGGATATTATGAAAAGCATCAGGTCGAAGTATTGATAGGTGAGCGTGTTATCACTATCAATCGTGAAGAGAAGCTTGTTCATACTAATACGGGGCGTTGTGTTAGCTATGATAAATTAGTCATGGCAACAGGCTCTTATCCGTGGATCCCCACCATTAAAGGCAATAACTCACCAGATTGTTTTGTTTATCGGACTATTGAAGATCTTAATGCAATTGAATCCTGTGCGCGTATCAGCCGTAAAGGTGCGGTGATAGGCGGCGGGCTATTAGGGTTAGAAGCGGCTGGCGCATTAAAAAGTTTAGGCGTTGAAACCCATGTTATTGAGTTTGCTCCTACTTTAATGGCCGAACAGTTAGATACATTAGGTGGTGAGCAACTTAAACGAAAAATAGAACGAATGGGAGTAAAAGTTCACACAGCTAAAAACACCCAAGAAATCTTATCAACGGGCACACAAGCACGTAAAACGTTACAATTTGCTGATGGCTCCTCCCTTGAAGTCGATTTTATTGTTTTCTCTACAGGTATTCGGCCGAAAGATAAACTCGCTCGCCAATGCCGTTTAGATATTGCCCCAAGAGGGGGCATCACCATAAATGATTACTGCCAGACTTCAGATCCTGACATCTATGCGATAGGTGAATGTGCTTCGTGGCACAATAAAACTTTTGGTTTAGTTGCACCCGGTTATAAGATGGCGCAAGTTGCCGTTGATCATCTGCTAGGTCATAACACAAAGTTCCAAGGTGCTGATTTAAGTGCGAAATTGAAATTATTGGGCGTTGATGTGGGGGGGATTGGTGATGCTCATGGTCGTCAAGCAGGGTGCCGCAGTTATATTTATTTAGATGAAGGTAAAGAAATTTATAAACGCCTGATTGTGAGTGAGGATAACAAATACTTATTAGGCGCTGTGTTGGTCGGTGATACCGAAGACTATGGCAACCTGTTGCAATTATCGTTAAATAGTATCGAATTGCCTGATCATCCTGACACCTTAATTTTACCGGCTCATGCTGGGAGTAAGCCCGCGATAGGTGTTGATTCTCTACCGGAAAGTGCTCAAATTTGCTCTTGTTTTGATGTAACCAAAGGCGACATTATTCAAGCTATTGAACATGGATGCCACACTGTTGCAGCCATTAAATCAGAAACGAAAGCGGGCACAGGTTGTGGTGGTTGCATTCCTCTTATTACACAAGTATTAAATGCTGAATTAGCCAAGCAAGGTATTGAAGTTAATCATCATCTTTGTGAGCATTTTCACTATTCTCGTCAAGAACTCTATCATCTTATCCGTGTTGAAGGGCTGAAAAGCTTTGATGAATTATTAGAAAAGCATGGGCAAGGTTATGGTTGCGAAGTTTGTAAACCAACAGTCGGCTCTTTGTTAGCATCTTGCTGGAATGACTATATTTTACGTGATGACCTTGTTCCCCTACAAGATACGAATGACAACTTCCTTGCCAATATGCAAAAAGATGGAACTTATTCCATTATTCCTCGCTCTCTAGGGGGCGAAATTACACCCGCTGGTATTATCGCCATTGGCCAAATTGCACAAGAATACAATCTTTACACCAAAATCACGGGCTCACAACGTATGGCTATGTTTGGTGCTCATAAACAAGATCTACCTGCGATTTGGCAAAAACTAATTGCTGCGGGATTTGAAACGGGACATGCCTATGCCAAAGCATTACGCATGGTAAAAACCTGTGTAGGTAGCAGTTGGTGCCGTTTTGGGGTTGGCGATAGTATCGGCTTAGGTGTTGCTTTAGAGCATCGCTACAAAGGTATAAGAGCGCCTCACAAAATAAAATTTGGTGTTTCAGGCTGTACTCGGGAATGTTCTGAAGCACAAGGAAAAGATGTCGGTATCATTGCCACAGATAAAGGTTGGAACCTCTATTTCGGCGGTAATGGTGGTATGAAACCTCGTCATGGTGATCTATTTGCAGCTGATCTTGATGAAGAAACGCTAGTTCATTATATCGACCGCTTTTTGATGTTTTATATTCGTACAGCCGATAAATTACAACGCACTTCTGTTTGGTTAGAAAACTTAGAAGGTGGTATTGAATATTTACGTGATGTCATTATTCACGACAAATTGGGTTTAAATACACAACTCGAGAAAGAGCTAAAATCCTTACAAGAGCGGGTTGCTTGTGAATGGAAAGAAACGGTTGATTCACCTAATGCATTGAAACGTTTTGCTCACTTTATTAACAACCCAATGCCTGATCCGACTGTTCAAATGGTAAAAGAGCGTTTTCAACATCGCCCAGCGCGTTTAGATGAACGAATTGATATCAAAATGGTAACAGAGGAGGAGCAATCATGAGTCAATGGATAGCAGTTTGCCAATTAGACGATATTACACCGGGAACAGGTATTTGTGCGCTGGTGGAACAAGATCATGTAGCGATATTTCGTCCTTATCATGATGAACAACTATATGCATTAAGTAATATTGATCCCTTTGCGCATTCTAGTGTGTTATCGCGAGGATTAATTGCTGAACATGACAATGAGTTGTATATCGTCAGCCCATTAAAAAAACAGCATTTTCGTTTAACGGATGGTCATTGCCTTGAAGATGAAAACTTCTCGATCAGACAGTTTGATGTCAAAGTCGAAGGCAATATAGTCAGTGTCCGCACAGGTAAATAGTCCCAACTAATAAAGAAGGGGAAACGAATATGGATTATTTTCCAATATTCTGCCAGCTAAAAGATAAACCTTGTTTATTAGTCGGTGGCGGTGAAATTGCTGAACGTAAAGCAAGATTACTGATAGATGCAGGAGCCATACTCTCAGTTGTTGCACCTAGCTTTACGCCGCAATTTATACAGTGGCAAACAGAGCAAAAACTCACTTGCATCAAGGCATCATTTAGTGTTGATTATTTACTTGGTAAATGGCTTGTAATTGCAGCAACAGACAATGAACAAGTCAATCAACAGGTTTTTCAAACCGCGAGTGAAAAACAAATCTTTTGTAATGTGGTTGATTCACCAGAGCAAGCAAGTTTTATTATGCCTTCTGTGATTGATCGTTCGCCTATTATGGTGGCGATTTCATCGGGCGGAAAAGCGCCTGTATTAGCCCGTATTTTACGAGAAAAAGTCGAACAATTATTACCTACATCATTAGGTGTTGTTGCTGATATAGCCGGAAAATTAAGATCCAAAGTTAAACAACATTTTAAGTCAATAACGGCCAGACGTTATTTTTGGGAGCAATTTTTTGCCGACAAAGCATTACAAGCAGAAATAGAAGCGAAAAGAGATAACGGTATTGAGCAACGTATTAATCAGCTTTTTTCTGCCACATTACCACCTCAGGGCAGTGTGGCGTTAGTTGGGGCTGGGCCGGGAGATGCGGGCTTAATGACTATCAAAGGACTACAACAATGTCAGCAAGCAGATGTCGTGGTTTATGATAGGCTGGTTTCTGATGAAGTGATGGCATTAGTGCGTAGAGATGCGCAGCGTATTTATGTTGGTAAACAAGCGGGTTTTCATTGCGTAGCGCAAGATGAAATCAACCAAATATTGATCAACGAAGCGACAGCAGGAAAACGTGTTGTGAGATTAAAAGGAGGAGATCCTTTTATTTTCGGCCGAGGTAGCGAAGAACTAGAAGCGTTAATAGATAGCCAAATTCCTTTTTCTGTCGTACCCGGAATAACTGCTGCATCAGGGTGTACAACTTATGCGGGTATTCCTTTAACGCATCGTGATTATGCTCAAAGCGTTCGATTTATTACCGGGCATGGTAAAGGGCTTAATGACGCACAATGGCAATGTATTGCACAGAAAAATCAAACATTAGTATTTTATATGGGACTGGCTAAAGCGGCATTTATTCAAGAAAAGCTATTAAGCCAAAATATGAGTTCAACAACACCAGTGGCTATCATTGAAAAAGGAACGTTAGCTTGTCAGAAAATGATAGCTGGACAGTTACATCAATTGAGTGAAATGGCCAAAACAATGGAAAGTCCATCTTTAATTATTGTGGGTGATGTGGTGACTTTAAATGAAAAGCTGCAATGGTTTCAGTCAAAAAAATAAAACAGTAGCTAAGTTGTAATAAGCTCAATTGTTATGTTGTTATATTAGAACACCCCAACATTAAAACACCTCAATGCTAAATATTAACATTGAGGTGTTTTTATTTAAATCAAAGAGATATTGTAGATAAAAAGATTTAGTATCACGGTCATTTCAATTAATAGATTAAATTTTAAAAATAAATAATAAAAGTGATTCTTTATTAATCATAAATATGTGCTGATTTGATTTGTTTTTTATTCTAAAGAACGATTTAACTATGTTTAAAATTAATTTCATTATGAAATTTCTTACAAATGGAACATAACAAAGTTCTGCATCTAGGGTAAAAGGCGCATTTATTATATTAATTCTGTGAGCTATGTAGGTTTTCTATCTATAAAAGTTGCGCAATGTTAATTAAATGTTTATATGTTGTTTTATCTATTTGGATAGTATTTTTTTATTTCGATAAGATAGAATATGTCGGGGCTAAATAAAGTTAAGTGGGAAGAATATCGCATTAATTGACAATTTTTACGATAAGTGTAAAAAATGGGCGTATAGCTATCTATTTTATCTGGCCATTATCTGATGTGTTCTATAAAAACGATACTTTTATGTTGCAATAGCAAGACTATTTGCGCTGTTTCAAGAGTGACCCCGCTATAAATATTAATTTATTAGGAGAGGTGCCAGTGAAAAATAACATGATTACTAAAATGACGCTTTCAGCAAGTCTTGTTTCACTTGCGTTAATGTCCTCTTTTTCTTATGCCGCAACCCCTCCTGAGGGTACAGTACTTTCTAAACAGCAGCATATTGTTATTAATAATGGCACTGAAGTTTCTTCGCTTGATCCTCATAAAGTAGAGGGTGCACCTGAAAGTAATATCATTTTAAACCTTCTTGAAGGCTTGGTTTATGTTGGCCCTAATGGTGAAAATATACCGGGTGTTGCTCAACGTTGGGAAACAGAAGATAACAAAATATGGACATTTTATTTGCGTGATGATGCTAAATGGAGTGATGGCACACCTGTTAGTGCAGAAGATTTTGTTTATAGCTGGCGTCGATTGGCCGATCCTAAAACCGGCTCTCCTTATGCCAGCTATCTAGAATATGCCTATGTTGAAAATATTGCAGATATTCTTAATGGCAAAAAAAAACCTGAAACACTGGGGATAAAGGCAATAGATGAACATACATTACGCGTGACGTTAACTCAGCCTATTCCTTATTTAGTGGATATGCTTAATCACACATCATTAAAACCAGTTAAAAAAGACATTGTAGAAAAGTATGGTGTGAATTGGACTCGTCCCGAGAATTTTGTTGGCAATGGCGCTTATTTACTCGATAACTGGGTAGTAAATGAAAAGATGACGCTAAAACGTAACCCACTCTATTGGGATAATAAAAACACCATTATTGAACAAGCCATCTTCTTGCCATTAAGCTCAGAAACCAGCGATATTAATCGTTATCGCAGCGGTGAAATACAGATTACCAATAGCGCAATTCCTCCTGTTTTATATAAAAAAATGAAACAAGAACAGCCACAAAATTTGCATATTACACCTTATTTATGCACTTTTTTTTATGAATTAAATAATAAGCGCGCTCCTTTCGATGATGTACGTGTTCGTGAAGCGGTTAAATTAAGTATTGATCGCCAAATTATTGCAGAGCAAATTATGGGGCAAGGGCAGATACCCGCTTACACTTTTACTCCCTCTTTTATTGGTAACGGTAATTTTAAAGCACCTAAATGGTCTAGTTGGACACAACAACAACGTAATGAAAGGGCGAGAGAGTTATTAAAAGAAGCCGGTTTTGATAGTCAGCATCCATTATCTTTTACGCTGCTCTACAACACATCAGACCAAAATAAACAACAAGCCATTGCTGCGGCGTCAATGTATAAGAAAAATATTGGCGCTAATGTCACTTTACAAAATCAAGAATGGAAAACAGCATTAGAAAGTCGCAACCAAGGTAATTACCAAGTGGCAAGGGCAACATGGTGCGCCGATTACAACGAACCAACCTCATTCTTAAACTCATTTATCTCAACAAGCAGCTTAAATACTATTTTTTATGAAAATAAAGAATATGACCAAGCATTAGAGAATGCATTACTTGCTGTCGATAATGGCGCCCGACATCAACTCTATCAACGAGCTGAAGCCTTGTTAGACAAGGACTCAGCAATAGTTCCTATTTATTATCGTGTGAGTGTTAGATTGGTTAGTCCAACCGTTGGCGGATTTACAGGTAAAGACCCCTTTGATTATACGGACTTAAAGCGCTATTTTATAACAGTTGATGACTAAAACTGATAAGTCATAAAGGTTCTATAGCAATATCTGATTTTATTTATCAAAAAGTGGTTTGCAGTTTAGATATTTAAATAAAGTACAGAATAAAAACTACTACACAAAAAATATAACGGCACAAAAATTATAATTACATCATGCGATAACGCATAGATGACAACGTAATAAAATTGAAATATTTATTGTAAAACAACAAGTTGTGTAAAACGTTCTAAAAGCACAACAGTAACATCACAGATAAGGTTGTTGAACAACCAACTCACTAACTGGGAGTATTTTATAAAATGATAAGTTTAAATAAAAAGAGTGCACTGGCGATAGCGATAGGCGCAGTTTTTGGTTTGGCTGCAATCAGTGCTAATGCGGCGATTGTTCCTAATGGTGTAAAACTTGCTGAAAAGCAAGTGCTTGTACGTAATAACGGTTCTGAACCTCAATCACTTGACCCACATAAAATTGAAGGTGTGCCAGAGTCTGCATTAGCTCGCGATTTATTTGAAGGGATCACTATTGTTGGGCCTGATGGGGAAATTTTACCGGGCTCTGCAACAAGTTGGGAAAACAAAGACTTTACGGTTTGGACTTTCAAAATTCGTGAAGGTGCAAAATGGTCTAATGGTGAGCCCGTTACTGCACAAGATTTCGTTTATAGCTGGCAACGTTTAGCTGATCCTAATACCGCATCACCTTATGAAAGCTACCTACAATATGCACATATCGTTAATATTGATGATATTATTGCAGGCAAAAAGAAGGCCTCAGAGTTAGGTGTAAAAGCGTTAGATAACAATACATTAGAAATTACGCTATCAGAAGCGGTTCCTTACTTACCAAAATTACTTGCTCACTCATCCATGTCGCCAGTAAACCAAAAAGTTATCGAAAAATTTGGTGAAAAATGGACGCAACCTGCTAATTTTGTCGGGAATGGTGCCTTTGCACTGAAAGATTGGACAGTTAATGAACGTATTGTATTAGAGCGCAGCCCAACGTATTGGGACAATAAAAATACCGTTATTGATAAAGTCACCTTCTTACCTATCTCTTCTGAAGTTACCGATGTAAACCGCTATCGTGCGGGTGAAATCGATATGACACATAGCAATCTGCCGATAGAATTTTTCCAGAAACTGAAAAAAGAGATCCCCGATGAGCTGCGTGTAAGCCCTTATTTATGTACTTATTATTATGAAATTAATAATGAGAAAGCACCATTTAACGATCCTCGTGTCCGTGAAGCGCTAAAACTCTCTATGGATAGAGATATCATTACTTACAAAGTGAAAAATCAAGGTGATATCCCAGCTTATGGCTTTACACCACCATTTACTGATGGCATTAAAGAGAAAAAACCAGAATGGTTTGCTTCTTGGACACAAGAACAGCGTAATGAAAGAGCACGCCAATTGTTAGAAGAAGCGGGTTACAACAAGGCTAACCCACTGAAATTTAAATTGCTCTACAACACCTCTGATTTACATAAGAAAGTAGCTATCGCTGCCTCTTCTATTTGGAAGAAAAACTTAGGTGCTGATGTCTCATTAGAAAATCAAGAGTGGAAAACATTCTTAGATACCCGTCACCAAGGGACTTATGATGTTGCGCGTGCAGGTTGGTGTGCAGATTATAACGAACCTTCATCATTCTTAAATATGATGTTGTCTTACAGCAGTAATAATACCGTTCATTATAAAAACACAGAATTTGATGCATTGATTAAAGAGTCATTGCGTGTGAAATCCGATGATGAACGTGCTGATATTTACCAAAAAGCAGAAGGTGTATTGGATAAAGATTCAGCCATCGTTCCACTTTACTACTATGTTAACACTCGCTTAGTTAAGCCTTATGTGGGTGGCTATTCAGGTAAAGATCCATTAGATAACGTACATACTAAAGATTTGTACATTATTGCTAAGTAATCGGGCGAGACCTTGCTTATTAATTAGGTAAGGTCTTTTTATCGTCACGCCTGAATAGGTTTGTGTTATAGGAACGGGCAATGCTCAAATTTATTTTTCGTCGCTTTTTAGAAGCGATACCGACTTTATTTATTCTAATAACAATTTCGTTTTTTATGATGCGTTTAGCACCCGGCAGCCCTTTTACCGGTGAACGAAAACTGCCGCCAGAAGTGATGGCAAATATTGAAGCAAAATATCACTTAAATGATCCCATTTATAAGCAATACTTCGATTATCTGATTCAGTTATCGAAAGGGGATTTAGGGCCTTCTTTTAAATATAAAGACTACAGTGTAAACACCTTAGTCGGTAAAGCATTCCCTGTTTCAGCAAAATTGGGGCTTTCGGCATTTATCTTTGCGGTAATTTTGGGTGTGGGGGCAGGCGTGATAGCCGCACTGAATCAAAATACCAAATGGGATTATACCGTTATGAGCTTTGCCATGACGGGGGTGGTAATACCGAGCTTTGTTGTCGCGCCATTGTTAGTACTTGTTTTTGCGATCACGTTACGCTGGCTACCTGCTGGTGGTTGGAATGGTGGTCAAATTCAATATATGTTACTGCCAATGATTGCGTTATCACTTTCTTATATCGCCAGTATTTCACGTATTACCCGTAGTTCAATGATAGAAATTCTACATTCAAACTTTATCAGAACGGCAAAAGCGAAAGGTTTGCCGATGAGAAGAATTGTGCTGCGTCATGCATTAAAACCTGCATTACTGCCAGTTATCTCTTATATGGGTCCTGCATTTGTTGGGATTATTACGGGTTCTATGGTAATTGAAACTATTTTCGGGCTTCCGGGTATTGGACAATTATTTGTTAATGGAGCGCTAAACCGTGACTATTCATTGGTATTAAGCTTAACCATTATCGTTGGTGCATTAACGATTTTCTTTAATGCCATAGTCGATATTTTATATGCTGTTATTGACCCGAAAATTCGTTATTAAGAGACACTGGAGCACGTTATGTTATCACTGAAGGAAAACAGCGAAGCTCTGGGAAATTTCTCTGAGCAGCTAGATATTGAAGGCCGTAGTTTATGGCAAGACGCTCGTCGTCGCTTTATGCACAATAAAGCCGCAATCACGAGCTTAGTACTACTTTTTTGTATTCTATTATTTGTGATATTTGCTCCCATGCTATCGCCTTTTGTTTACGACGATACTGATTGGGATATGATGTCGATGGCTCCTGATTTTGCTTCATCGCACTATTTTGGCACTGACTCATCAGGTCGCGATTTACTTGTTCGTGTTGCTATTGGTGGTCGTATTTCATTGATGGTAGGTATCGCGGCAGCATTTGTTGCTGTTATTGTGGGCACACTCTACGGTGCAATGGCGGGTTATATTGGTGGGCGTACAGACTCCATTATGATGCGTTTACTGGAAATCTTGAATTCATTCCCATTTATGTTTTTTGTTATCCTACTCGTGACCTTCTTTGGACAAAATATCTTACTGATATTTGTCGCTATTGGTATGGTTTCTTGGTTGGATATGGCGCGTATCGTAAGGGGACAAACACTTAGCTTAAAACGCAAAGAGTTTATTGAAGCTGCGCTGGTTTGTGGGGTTTCATCACGCAATATTGTATTAAAACATATTGTTCCTAACGTATTGGGTGTTGTAGTTGTTTACGCTTCATTATTAGTGCCAAGTATGATTTTGTTTGAATCATTCTTAAGCTTTTTAGGTTTAGGAACACAAGAACCATTAAGTAGTTGGGGCGCATTATTAAGCGATGGTGCAAACTCAATGGAAGTTTCTCCTTGGTTATTGCTTTTCCCTGCTGTGTTTTTAGTTATCACGCTATTTTGCTTTAACTTTATCGGTGATGGCTTACGTGACGCATTAGACCCGAAAGATCGTTAAGGAGAACAATATGACAACGACAAATAAGTCACTATTAAGCGTTAAAGATCTTTGCGTTACTTTTGGTACACCCGATGGTGATGTGACCGCAGTTAATAAACTTAATTTTGAATTAGCTGCGGGTGAAACACTGGGTATTGTGGGTGAATCAGGTTCGGGTAAATCACAAACCGCCTTCGCCTTAATGGGATTGCTGGCTAAAAATGGTCGAACAGCAGGCAGTGCGAGCTTTAATGGTCGTGAAATTTTAAATTTACGCCAAAGTGAATTAAATAAGATGCGTGCTGAAGAGATATCAATGATATTTCAAGATCCTATGACATCACTAAACCCTTATATGAAAGTAGGTTCACAACTGATTGAAGTACTTATGCTTCACAAAGGGATGAGCAAAAACGATGCTTATGCTGAATCAGTCAGAATGTTAGATGCAGTAAAAATGCCAGAAGCACATAAACGTATGAATATGTATCCTCATGAATTTTCAGGAGGAATGCGCCAACGTGTGATGATTGCTATGGCACTATTATGTAAGCCTAAATTACTGATAGCCGATGAACCAACGACTGCGCTAGATGTGACTGTGCAAGCGCAAATAATGACACTGCTTAACGAACTAAAAACAGACCTCAATACTGCCATTATCATGATCACTCATGACCTTGGTGTTGTTGCGGGTATCTGCGATAAAGTTTTAGTTATGTATGCAGGGCGTACTATGGAATATGGCAGTGCTCGCAATATCTTTTACGAGCCGACGCATCCTTACTCTATTGGGTTATTACAAGCGGTTCCTCGATTAGACGGCGAAGATGATCGCTTAGCGACTATCCCTGGTAATCCACCCAACTTATTACGTTTACCTAAAGGATGTCCATTCCAACCTCGTTGCCAATATGCAGTAGAGAAATGTTTAAATAGCGAGCCACAATTAGACCAATTTGCACAAGGACGACTGCGAGCCTGCTTTAAAACGGTGGAGGAATTAGTATGACCCAGACCACATTACAAGATAGAAGAGTCATTCTTGAAGTAAATGATTTAAAAGTTTATTTCGATGTACAAGATAATAAACAGTGGTTCTGGAAACCTAAAAAAAGCCTTAAAGCCGTTGATGGTGTCACTTTGCGTTTATATGAAGGTGAAACATTAGGTGTTGTCGGTGAATCAGGTTGCGGTAAATCCACATTTGCTCGCGCTATTATTGGCCTAGTTAAAGCTTCTGGCGGTACAGTTTCTTGGCTGGGCAATGATTTACTGGGTATGGGAAATAAACAATGGCGTGATATTCGCCAAGATATTCAAATGATTTTCCAAGATCCTTTGGCCTCATTAAATCCAAGAATGACCATTGGCGATATTATCGCAGAGCCACTTAAAACGTATCAGCCTAAAATGAAACAAACAGAAGTGGTTGAGAAAGTGAAAGCAATGATGATGCGAGTCGGATTATTGCCAAACTTAATTAACCGCTATCCTCATGAGTTCTCAGGGGGACAATGTCAGCGTATTGGTATTGCGCGCGCATTAATTTTAGAACCTAAATTGGTTATTTGTGATGAGCCTGTTTCTGCGCTGGATGTTTCTATTCAAGCTCAAGTTGTTAACTTGCTTAAAGATATCCAAAAAGAGATGGGATTATCGCTAATCTTTATTGCTCATGATCTTGCCGTGGTAAAACATATTTCAGACCGCGTATTAGTCATGTATTTAGGTCATGCAGTTGAACTGGGTACTTATGATGAGGTTTATCATCATCCACTACACCCTTATACGAAAGCATTAATGTCAGCGGTGCCTATTCCAGATCCAGATAAAGAACGTAATAAGCATATTGATTTATTAGAAGGTGAATTACCGTCACCAATTAATCCACCGTCAGGATGCATCTTCCGTACACGTTGTCCGCTAGCAGATGAAGAGTGTGCTAAAACGCGGCCGCTATTAGAAGGAAGCTTCCGTCATGCGGTGTCGTGCTTAAAAGTGGATCCACTTTAACCTGTAATTAATGATATTTGATCATGAAGCCTGAATTTATTCAGGCTTTTTTTATAAATAAAATTTGTATTACTAATAAATTCAATCTTATTGACAATAAAATATCTATCTTGCTTAAAAAACAGAGTAATATTGTTCTTATAATAAGAAATAAAGTGATAATGAATTATTTAAACTATTTTTTATTTTTCTTCGATTCATTTAATCATCTCTTTGAAATGAAATAGCTTTAGCTTGGCTTAAATATTGATTTTTATCAATATAACGCTTTAAAGTTAAATCATTTCTAGCAAAAAATAAAGAACATATAATATATTTACGGATACTACCTTAAAGTAACTAATTACTGCGAAAATTTTAATATTACAGTCAATTCTTCCTAAGGTGTGTGTTGAGTTGTGAAAATTTATTAATTTGACACTTGAATTAATTAGCTGAATCGAGACTTCCTTCCAAATATTATTTCTTATTTTCTTAAATATGCGTAACAAATTAGACGTTATCACCATCCTAAAAAGACAATCAAAAAAAGATACTTCATCAACATACTGATACAGTACGTATGAGGATATTTACGTACACTTATTAAGTGTTTTATTATTGACTAATTAATTGATTAGCTAAATTGAAATATTTGATTTTATTAATCTCATCACGTAAATTAAATAAAAAGAAATGTGAGGAAGAAAGTTTTGGAAATGAATATTTTTTCATTGGATTATGAATATATAAGTGAAAGAAAGATATTTTGTTATTCTATTGGTTATGAACTTTCTCTCTTAAGACAACGTAATTCAATGACAGGTGCTGAATTAGGACAAAAGTTAAGCATTTCCCAACAACAAATATCTCGTTATGAAAGAGGTGTAAATAAGATACCTGTTGATATATTATTTTACGTTCTAAATATATTTAATATTTCAATTAATGATTTTTTTGATCGTGTTTCAAATCGTGTAGTCACATTGAAATATAAAATGAAATATGATTCAGAACATAACATTCCTTTTTTTAAAAACATTATTTAACGTATGGTTATTGAATTAAATAAGATGAGCATTATACATCACTAGATGATTAAATGTTATATATTAAATATATTATTCTATGATTTAATCTAATGTAAAAGTTATTTTTATCATTCTGTTTTTTATTTTTATTTTTATTTTTATTTTTTATTTCTATGAAATGTACCCTTTGAAATTAATGGGTATTTACCACCATATCTTTAATATAAATTAAAGTATTTTTTTATTATTAAGTGTTTATCAAGTGAAGTTGTTATTTATATTTATCTGTAATATAAAAAGGAAAAATCAATGCTTAAAACAAAAATGCTAGTTAAAACAGTATTAGCTGTATCGGTTTTATCACTGAGTGGTTTTGCTTCAGCCGCTACAGTTGTTAATGGCGGTAAAGTTAATTTTACAGGTCAAATTGTTAATGCGGCTTGTGCTGTTAGTGCTAAATCCATGAATCAGACAATTAATATCGGGCAATATCGGACGGCTCAATTTGATAGTTTAGGCAAAACTGCAGGGGATACTGGATTTTCAATTGATCTGGAAGCATGTGATACAACAGTAGCGCAAAATGCTTCTGCATCATTCTCTGGTGTTAGTGATGCTAATGATAAAACAGTATTAGCCGTTAGAAATATTACTAGTGGTGGTGCCGGCGCTGCTACTGGTGTTGGTGTTGAAATTACGGATCACACAGGTAAAGTACTTACTCCTGATGGTTCTGTTTTTTCTACCGCCAAACAATTAATTGATGGTGCTAATACTCTAGATTTTATTGCTCGCTATAAATCAACATTAGATACTGTAACTCCGGGTCAAGCTGACGCAGATGTTACATTTAAAATGCAATACGATTAATTCTAATCTAGTTTATTTAGAAGTATGGCCTTAATAGGTCATACTTCTATATCGAGGAAAATATGAAATATAGATTAATATATTTTATTATCCTATTTTTTGGTATTGCATTTAATACTTATTCTAATAATAGGAATAATTTTTTTATAGAGGATGGTGTTGTTTATTTTAGAGGAGGTATTGTTGAACCAGCATGTGTTGTTTCTCCCGAAAGTAAAAATCAAATTATTGATTTAGGCTCTTTAAGTAGTAATACATTTCATGGCGTGGGAAGCCATTCAATTAAAATTCCCTTTGTACTTAAGCTCACAAATTGTAATAAAAATATTAGTGATAAAGTAAGTGTGCTAATTCTAGGTGATGTAAATAGCAAAGATAAACGATTATTTAATATTACAGAACAAAAAAATTCCGCTTCAGGTGTCGGCATTGCATTATTTGATTTTGAAGATGAAATAATAATGCCAAATAAAATAAATAAATATAACTTTATTGAAGAGAATGAATCAAAAATAAATTTTAAAGCAAGCTATTTAGCAACGAACGATGAAGTCATTGGTGGTAAAGCAGATGCGACAGTTTGGTTTGTCTTTAATTATAATTAATTAGAAATATTATTAGAGGTTAATATGTATTTAATATATAGAAATTATATAGTCTTATTTTTTCTCTTCTTTTTTTCTGCGTGTTCTTATGCCGGTGGTGTTGCATTAGCGGCTACTCGAATAATTTATCCATCGGACGCCAAGCAGACATCAATTACTATTAATAATACAGATAAAAAACTACGTTTTTTAGTGCAATCATGGATTGATGATAGTAACGACCAAAAAACAAATGAATTTATTGTTACGCCACCGCTTTTTGTGAGTAAGCCTGATAGTGAAAATACACTAAGGATCATCTATGCGGGTAAAGCATTACCGGATAATAAAGAAAGTTTATTTTGGTTAAATACAAAATCAATACCAGAAATTGATCGCGAAGATATTAAAGATAAAAATGTACTTCAATTAGCCGTTTTATCAAGAATTAAAATATTTATTAGACCACAAGGGTTAACTTTTAAAACAGAAGATATTCCTAACAGCATAGGGTTTAATCTGTCAGGAAAAGATCTAATAATAAAAAATCCATCACCTTATTATGTCACTTTAATTAATTTAAAGATCGGCAATGATAAGTTAAATAGTGCGATGATCCCACCGATGGGTTCTATTGAGATGAAAGTGAATAATTTTAACTATAATCAGGTTTCCTATCAAACTATTAATGATTATGGTGCAAGCACTCCAATCATAATAAAAACAATTGGGAAGTAACATTGTTAGATTAACTAATAATAAGGCTTTTCTTATGCTGAAATCTAAAACGATAATATTTAATCTTTATATTTTCTTGGGATCTTTTTATTCTGGAGTTAGCTATGCAGATAGTTTTTTTAATCCTAACTTAATATCTAGCATTGATAGTGAAGTGGCAGATTTATCACGGTTTGACAAAGGAGAAGGTCAACCTGAAGGAAAATATTCAGTAGAGATTTATATCAATAATGAATATATTGAAACAAAAAATGTTTCCTTTTATGAAAGTGATAAATCTTCTGATGAAACGGGATTATTACCTTGTTTTAATTCTAATGAATTAAAAAACTTCGGAATAAATTTAGAGAGTAATAAAGAAAGTGTAGATAACACCTGTGTTAATATTTTAAATGAAATAGATAAATCGAATATAAAATTCGACTTTGAAAACCAAAAGTTATTTTTAAGTATTCCTCAAATAATGTTTAAAAATAACATACGAGGTTATATTCCACCAGAAAAATGGGATGATGGAATTAATGCTTTATTGTTAAACTATAATTTTACAGGACGTAATAGTAAAAACTTTAAGGATAATGTTAATAATAATAATTATTTTCTAAGTTTAAATCCGGGTATTAATATAGGTTCTTGGCGATTTAGAAATGAAAGTTCATGGACATATGCAAGCGGAGAAAGCACTCAAAATAAATGGAGAAATATAAGAACTTATGTACAAAAACCTATTATCCCATTAAAAGCAGAGTTGACAGTAGGTGATTCATTTTCTAATGGTACAATTTTTGATAGCTTAGGTTTTCGAGGTGCTAAGTTAGAATCAGATGACAACATGCTACCTGACAGCATGAGAGGGTTTGCGCCTACAGTTAAAGGCATTGCAAATAGTAATGCTATTGTAACAGTTAAGCAAAATGGTTTTGTTATTTATCAAATATCAGTTCCACCGGGCGCTTTTGAAATAAAAGATCTTTATGCTACTTCTAGTAGCGGTAATTTAGATATCACTATTCAAGAGAATAATGGGAAAATAACACAATTTGTGGTGCCTTATTCTAACGTGCCTATTTTGCAACGAGAAGGCCGGTTAAAATATGAGTTTATTGGTGGAGAATTCAGAAGTGGTTCTGATTTTCAAGATAAACCTAATTTTGGGCAAATAAGCCTGATTTATGGCTTACCTTACAATATGACTCTTTATGGTGGTAGCCAATTCTCAAGTAATTACCAAGCTTATGCTATTGGGCTTGGTGGGAATCTCGGAAATTTAGGTGCGGTTTCAACCGATGTAATTCAAGCTAATAGTATTTTGCCTAACGAAGAACATAAAAAAGGACAATCAATTCGACTACTTTATGCTAAATCTATTAATAGCACAGGAACAAACTTTCAAATTATGGGGTATCGCTATTCAACACAAGGCTACTATACTCTAAATGAAGTTAGTTATAAAAAAATGCAAGGTTATGAAATAAAAACACCAGATGGAATAATATCAAGTGAAGATCAACTATTTGATTATTATAACTTGAATTACTCTAAAAAAGGGCGTTTCCAAGTTAATATCAATCAAAAAATTACTGATAATAGCTCCTTATATCTTTTAGGATCATTCCAAAATTATTGGCGAACATCTGAAACAGAGCAATTATGGCAAATTGGATATAATGGAAATGTAAAACAAGTTAATTATAATTTAAGTTTTTCTCAATCAAAATCACCAGGAATGAGTGGTGATGATAAAAATATTGCATTTAATATTTCTATTCCGATAAATGATCTTTTTAACCAGAATATGGTTAATGATTTAAAATCAAATCAAAATAGTATGTATGCAGTTTACTCGATGAATAGAAGTAATGATAACACGCTAATTCAGCAAGCAGGATTAACAGGAACATTACTGGAAGATAATAATTTAAATTATAACCTTCAACAAGGCTATGCCCATAATGGCTCAGGTTATTCTGGAATGGTATATGGTAATTATAAAGGGAAATATGCCAATGTAGGAAGTGGGTATAATTATAGTAATGATTGGCATGAATTAAATTATAGTTTAAATGGCGGTGTGGTTGCCCATGCTGGCGGTGTGACATTAAGCCAACCTTTAGGTGATACTAATATTCTTATTAAAGCGAATGATGCTGATAATATTAGAGTGGAAAATGCAAATGGTATCTTAACCAATAATAAAGGTTACGCAATTTTACCTTACGCATCTACTTATAAGAATAACAGAGTTTCTTTAGATGTTAATTCATTGGGCGAAAATGTTGAAATAGAAAACTCAATTATTAATATTGTTCCTACCAAAGGGGCATTAGTTCAAGCTGATTTTAAAACAAATATCGGTTATAGAGCCATTGTGAATTTATCCAATAAAAATGGTTCAGCTATTCCATTTGGCGCAATGGTTATAGATGAAGAGCGCGCCGTCAGTGGTATTGTTGGTGATAATGGCAGTGTATTTATTTCTGGATTAGCACCAGTCGGAAGATTAAAAGCTAAATGGGGAAAAATGGAAGATCAGCAATGTTTATTTGATTATGAAATCAATGAACATGTTGTTAAAGAAAAAGGGATTTATTTTATTTCATCAACCTGCCAATCCTATAAATAGTAATTTAGTGAGTTAATTATGATTAGAACATTATTATTTACAATAATAGCTATTACTTCACAGAGTGCTTATTCTGTTTCTTGTTTAAGCGGCTGCAATACCAATGAATACTCAACATTAAGCGGGCAGTTGAGTAAAACTGAAAATAAAGCAGGTGTCACCAAAGATGCATCTGAAATTACTTTAACCAATCGAACTAGCCTTAAATGGAATGCAGGACAAGCGCAAACTTGGGCTACTTATTCTAATGGTAATATTCCTGCGGCTAATACTAATAACAATGATTGGAATTATTCAAAAATAGATGATTATATTTCTGTCGCATTAAGAGTGACTAATAGTTGTAGAACAATATATGTACCTTACAATGTACCCACATTAAGTGTTAGTTGTGGGTCGCGCACATATACAGAGGGTGAAGAAAGTGTTGTATCTACAAGAAAATATCAAACAAAAATAAGAATAGATAAGGCAATAATATCTGGAACCTATGTCAAAAATATATTTGTCGGTGAATTTGGTTTTTGCCAACCGCAAAATTGCTCATCAAAACAAGTGGTATTAACTAAGTTATTTTTAAATCTTTCTATGACTGTACCACAATCATGTGTCATTAACTCTGGTCAAGTACTTAATATTGATTTTGACAATATACCTGCATCAAGTTTTAAAGCAGCAGGGGAAAAGGCCGTAGGGGTTAATACGATATCTCGTAATTTGAATATTCAATGTGACAATATAGAAGCAAGTGCAGATTTAACTATGCGATTACAAGCAGATACAGTGGCAGGAAATGCCATAGTTTCTAATAATAAAAGTGTTGGGTTTGTGGTCGCTAATTCGACAGGTTCAGAATTAACACCAAATGATTTATCAAGTTTTATTCCTTTTAAGTTAAATGGAAATTTGGGTTCTAACGTCACAATTAATATTTATCCTGTCAGTGTTGATGGAAAAACACCGACTGAAGGCGCTGTAACATCAAGTGGCTTTTTACGCGTTGATTTCCCTTAATCGATATAGGCTCACATCATGAATGAGTTACCATATATTTACAAATTAGTACGTTATGTATTATGGGGATTTTTCCTAATAATGGGTTATTCAATATCTTTAATTCAAGGAGCAAAGGCTGACTTAGCCAATACAAATATTGTTATAAAGGCGAATATTGTTGCTAATACCTGTAGAGTGAGCCCAGACTCGATAAATCAATTTGTTGATTTAGGCGTGTGGGCGACGAAAAATTTTAAGCAAAAAGAGTCTACCGAACCTGTGAAATTCACGCTGAATTTAACTGATTGTAGTGTCACCACAACAGGTGTAAAAGTGACATTTAATGGTGAGATTGATGGCCAAGATAATACATTATTTAAACTTACAGAAAATGATTCTGCGAAAAATATAGCTATTGCCATATTAGATAAAAATAAAGATAAATTGCTGCCAGGTCAAAGTAGTATTCTATATCCTGTAGGTACTAACAATAATTTAGCGCTCGATTTTTATGCTCAATATACGGCTACAGGCCAGATAGTGACTGGAGGTAGCGCAAATGGAGAGGTATTGTTTGCTTTGGAATATCTTTAAATTATAAAGGGAACACTAAGGTTCCCTTTACTTGTTAAAATGCAATAAATTAATAGTGTTCAGATTAAATCCAATCTTTAGCACGAAACGCTTTTAAGGTTGCAACAAAATAGCTCATCTCTTCTGGTGTGCCTAGCGTTAAACGGCTCCAACCATAAGCAGGTGGAAATTCGCGACCAACCATAATATGGGCATCTTTCATTCTATTTTGATAAGTTTTTACATCACCTTTTACTTTATGAAAAATAAAATTGGCATGAGAAGGTACATATTCAATTTGTAATTCATTTAAAGCATCAACTACCATTTGGCGTGAAACATCGATAGATTTGCGACTATATTCTCTATAAGCGCGATCATTTAATGATGCTAATGCGGCAACTGCGCCAGCAGTGTTGGTATTATCGATAGAAACAAAGGTATCAATACCCTCAATAACGTCAGGTGCTGCAATACCATATCCCACACGAAGACCTGCTAAAGCATAAATTTTTGAAAACGTACGTGCGACAATCAGATTTTTATGACCTTTTTGAACTAATGCAATGGCACTAGTAAATTCAGGTGTTGATGCAAATTCAGCATAGGCCTCATCAATAATAAAAAACACATTCTCTTTTGCTGATTTTATCCAATTATCCAGTGGTGCTGTTGGTGTTAAAGTTGCGGTCGGATTATTAGGATTACATAAATACACCATGCTAATCCCATCAAATGCATCAGCTTTTTTCTGCATGGTTTTTAAATCAAAAGCTAATTTTTCATCGACAGGGATCTTAACGATATTTACCCCTAAAGGCGCTGCATATAATTCGGCATAATTAAAAGTTGGGTCTGGCACAATAAGCTGAACCGCTTTCTGTTCTTTTTGTCCTTTATTCGCGACATATTGCACAGCTGCTTGAATGGTCTCTGATGAACCGTTCCCTAACGTAATATGTTTATCTGATAATTGAAATGTTTTACCTAATTCGCTAATAAGTGCACTGCGTGCATCATCGGGATAACGAAACGCATTAGGTAATGCATCGATAATTGCTTGTTTAGCTTTAGGCGACATTCCTAAAGAGTTTTCATTAAAATTTAATAATAAAGGATTTTCTGCATTAAATATTTGTTTATTGCTGAGTTTTACATCGGCATAGGCGGAGTTAACGAAAGAGCTCAATGACAAGCTACCGATCACTAAGCTTGATGAAGTTAAGAATGAACGACGATTCATGTGATGTTTCCCAAGTGTATTATTTTAAATTTTATTAGTTTGTATAGATTACTAAAAAACAGCACAAAGTAAATAAATATGATAAAAAAATAATTAAATATTCACATGATTTCGTGGTTTATTTCTGATCTTTGTCGTATTAACAAATTTTATCTGAATGACTTACTAGATCCTTTGTTTCAGTTAAACAAGTCTCTATTTCTGCTGTCAGCCAAGTTTTAAATTTATCTTGTTTACTGTTGGGCTTGATTTCAGTTGGTGAAAGCAAATAGTAGCTAGAATTATCTTTAACAAAGCCATTTATTGTGGTTAGTTGCTGATTTTTAAGTTCATCCTGAACCATTAAAAAGGAGGCGATAGTTACGCCAAGCCCCGCTTGTGCTGCTTGTAATGCAAGGTAAAAATGTTCATATTGGCTTTTTTCAGTGCTGGTGAGTTGTACACCTGAATAGCGAGTCCAATCAAGCCAAGCTTGTGGTCGTGATAATGTTGATAGCTGCTTAATTGAGTGGTTTTTTATCGGCTGATGGGTAACGGCTGCAATCTGTTCATCACAAACCTTAACTGCATAAATATTCTTACTCCAATGGAAGTCATCGCGCCTAAATGCTAAATCAACACCCTCTTTATTAAAATCAATAGGCCCACCAGCGGCGACTAAATGTAATGTGATTTCAGAATATTGTGCATAAAAATTAGCAAGGCGAGGAATAAGCCATTTCATTGCTATTGTTGGCTCACAAGATACAACTAAAACATTGTCATTTAATGGTGAACGTAAATGCATAATTGTATCTTCAAGTTGCTCAAAAATAGCCGATGTAGTCTTATATAAATAACGTCCAGCATCATTAAGATAAACTGCACGATTACGGCGTTCAAATAATGGCACACCAAGTTCTTCTTCTAATAAACGTATTTGTCTACTTACTGCACTATGAGTAACGTGAAGTTGTTCTGCTGCACTTACAAAACTTCCCGTTTGTGCTGCACTATTAAAAAAACGTAGTGAGCTTAATGACGGCATTATCATAAATATAAACCTAAAATAGATGATAAAAACTAACAGATATCCTGCAAGATAAATCGCTTTTTATTTTTGGTCAAGTCAGCAAAATAGTAGTTGTTAACTGAGGTGAATAGATTTTTTATTAAAATAAAAATCTATTTTACGTCATTTTTTATTACCAATAATTGGCTAAGAAATAACAGTAAGGGAAACAATGAGCGAGCTAATAGCTGTTGCAATGATAACGATACTGGCAGTAATTAGTCCTGGTCCTGATTTTGCTATGGTGACAAAAAATAGTTATTCCTATGGTATAAAAACAGGTTTATTGACAGCGCTTGGTATTGCGTTGGGAGTACAAATTCATGTGTTTTACACCGTGTTGGGACTTTCATTGGTCATCGCAGATTCGCCAACTTTATTTTTAATTATTAAATTGGTGGGAGTAGGGTATTTAATTTATTTAGGTTTTAAATCGCTGACAAATAAAACGCAATTAACAATAGAAAACTCGGCAGGCATGGTGCCAACTTATTTTCAGGCACTAGGTGTTGGTTTCTTAACTAATGCATTGAATCCTAAAACAATGCTTTTTGTTATTGCGCTTTATACCCAAGTTGTCAATATTAGCAATCCACTTTGGCAAAATCTTACTTATGGTGTATTTATTTCATTTGCCCATTGGATATGGTTTAGCTGTGTAGCACTATTTTTTTCAACGCCGATTTTACGGGCTAAAATACTCTCACAACAAAAAATAGCAGATAGAGTTATTGGTATTTTATTAATTATTTTAGGTATCGGATTGTTATTTATTTCTGCGGATATAGGAAAATCAATACTCTGATTTTATAGTTATTTTTCTAATTAACTACTGGGTTAGCTTATTTGATAAGTTAACTCAGTAGATTAATACTAAATCAACAAATGATATTTTTATTGAAAAGGGTTAATTTACGTTTTTAGCCACTATTTTTTTATCATTAATTTATCTAAAGAAAATCCGAATAAAAACCTCAACCAAAAACCTCAACTAAATTCAACGTTAATAACGTTTTCCCTCTCTTTTATGTGATGTATATCAACTCTTGTGAATAGATTACTTCCATTAATTATTGTAAACAGACGACGAAAACGTTTGCATATTATTTTGAGGCAGATAGAATGCGGCAGATTTTTTGGCCTGGTGAAATTAAAAGGGGGTTAAAGTGTCTCAGGACAACAATTATAGTCAGGGCCCTGTGCCCATATCCGCACGAAAGGGTGGAATAGCGTTAACCTTTGTGATGTTGGGATTAACGTTTTTTTCAGCCAGTATGTGGACCGGAGGCGCTCTCGGTACGGGTCTTTCTTTTAATGATTTCTTCCTCGCAGTTCTTATTGGTAATCTTCTTCTTGGTATCTACACCGCATTTCTTGGTTTCATTGGTTCTAAAACAGGTCTTACTACTCATCTCCTCGCTCGTTACTCTTTCGGTATTAAAGGTTCTTGGCTTCCTTCTCTTTTACTCGGTGGTACTCAAGTTGGTTGGTTTGGTGTTGGCGTCGCAATGTTTGCCATTCCAGTTGGAAAAGCAACTGGCATTGATATCAATTTATTAATTGCTATCTCGGGTATCTTAATGACGGTTACCGTCTTCTTCGGAATTTCTGCACTAACTCTCCTTTCTATCGTCGCTGTTCCTGCTATTGCCATATTAGGTTGTTACTCAGTTTATTTAGCTGTACATGATATGGGCGGATTTTCTGCACTAATGGCAATAAAGCCTGTTGAAAAGCTCGATTTTAATTTAGCACTGGCAATGGTGGTGGGATCGTTTATTAGTGCCGGTACATTAACTGCGGACTTTGTTCGTTTTGGACGTAATCCTAAAATTGCTGTTATTGTGGCAATTATCGCTTTCTTTTTAGGGAATACCTTAATGTTTGTTTTTGGTGCAGCAGGTGCCGCATCATTAGGTATGGCAGATATTTCAGATGTAATGATTGCTCAAGGCTTATTATTACCAGCAATAGTGGTGTTAGGGTTAAATATTTGGACAACCAACGATAATGCACTTTATGCATCAGGATTAGGTTTTGCCAATATTACGGGTTTATCGAGTAAAAAACTCTCAGTAATAAATGGCATCATTGGTACATTGTGCGCATTATGGCTTTATAATAACTTTGTAGGTTGGTTAACCTTTTTATCTGCGGCAATTCCACCTGTTGGTGGGGTTATTATTGCAGATTATCTGATGAATAAAGATCGCTACAACACATTCTGTGTTGAGAAAATGCAATCGGTAAATTGGATTGCACTATTAGCTGTCGCTATTGGGATCGCCGCAGGGCATTGGTTACCAGGTATTGTGCCTGTTAATGCTGTATTAGGTGGCGCAATAAGCTATGCAGTATTAAATCCAATATTAAATCGTCGTACAGCGCAACAAGCGGAGATAAGTCATGCTGGATAAAAACATCGAACAAATTAATCATGCTCGTTTAGCTGGAAAAGAAGGCTTATGGCGCATCACGCTTAACAATAACAAAATTGAAACGATAGAACCTCAACCAAAAGGAGACTTTCATCCTAATGCATTAGATGCTGAAGGGGGGTTAGTACACGCACCTTTTGTAGAACCACATATCCACTTAGATACAACACAAACAGCGGGTCAGCCTAACTGGAATCAATCTGGCACCCTATTTGAAGGCATCGAACGTTGGGCTGAGCGTAAAGCATTATTAACACATGACGATGTAAAACAACGCGCATGGCAAACATTACAATGGCAAATTGCCAATGGTATTCAGCATGTCAGAACGCATGTTGATGTTTCTGACGCTTCATTAACGGCATTAAAAGCGATGCTAGAAGTTAAAGAAGAAATTAAACCTTGGATTGATTTGCAAATAGTCGCTTTCCCGCAAGAGGGTATTTTATCTTACCCAAATGGTGAGGCTTTATTAGAAGAAGCGCTAAAATTAGGTGCAGATGTGGTGGGGGCTATTCCTCATTTTGAATTTACGCGTGAGTATGGTGTTGAGTCATTACATAAGACATTTGCATTGGCACAAAAATATAATCGTTTAATCGATGTACACTGCGATGAAATTGATGATGAGCAATCGCGCTTTGTTGAAACTGTAGCGGCTTTAGCGCATAAAGAAAATATGGGCTCAAGAGTAACAGCAAGTCATACAACAGCAATGCACTCTTATAATGGGGCTTATACTTCACGATTATTCCGATTACTAAAAATGTCAGGTATTAATTTTGTTGCCAACCCATTAGTTAATATTCATCTGCAAGGTCGCTTTGATACTTATCCTAAACGTCGTGGTATTACTCGCGTAAAAGAGATGTTAGAGAGCAATATTAATGTCTGTTTTGGCCACGATGATGTATTTGATCCTTGGTATCCATTAGGTACTGCTAATATGCTGCAAGTACTGCATATGGGATTGCATGTTTGCCAACTAATGGGTTATGGCCAAATTGATAATGGTTTGAATTTAATTAGCCATAATAGTGCTAAGACATTGGCATTAACCGATTATGGTGTAGCAGTGGGAAATAGTGCAAACTTTATCATTTTACCCGCAGATAGTGGGTTCGATGCATTACGTCGTCAAGTACCTGTGCGTTATTCCATTCGTCAAGGTCGAGTCATTGCTCAAACACAACCAGCAAAAACAGAAATTATGTTAGATAAACCAACAATTATTTCTTATAAATAATTTTTAATACAGTTTGATAATAACGGACAGATTAATAAACAATCTGTCCGTTATTTTAGCGAATAAATAACTAAGTCGTATATTGCTTTAAATCTACTGAATATCTTACCTACGAAATAAAATTTAAATGACTTTGCTGTGTACAAAAATAAGTCATTGCGATTTAACAGTATTCAATTAAAATAACACCTGTTAGATACTCTCCGTATTACTGCGGCTGCTATCCGTTTAATCAGAGAGGTTTTTATGTCTATACAACGTTCACGAGCTTGGCGCCAATGCGTCAACCGTAAAAATAAACATCAAGAAATGGGTAGTGCGCAGTTTGCTTTTAAGCCAGAAAAAAAATGGCGCAATTTGTATACTCGATCACTAAAAATGACAAGAGCTGAGCAGCTGGGAATTGAATATCCAAGAATTTCTCGCAGCCAGCGCCGTTTAAATGCGTTATTAGATATTAGTGAGTCATAATGAATATCTTATTTATTTGCAGTAAAAATCAATGGCGAAGCCCTACAGCAGAGTTATTGTTTGCAAATAGAAATGGCATTGAGACTTTGTCGGCAGGAACACGACGAGATGCAAAATGTGTGGTAGATAATGAATTACTTAAATGGGCTGATTTAGTCTTAGTGATGGAATCAAAACATTTAAATCGATTATCTGCTCAATTTCCTGGGGCAATGCGATATAAAAAAGCGCATGTGTTGGATATTCCTGATAACTATCAGTTTAACGATCCTGCACTTATCACACTGCTAGAACATAAAGTTCAACCTTATTTACCAATGAAAGCAAGACTTACTGTTGATTAAATAAGCCATTTTATTGATAAAAAAACGCTCAGCTTAATTAAGTCTGGGCGTTTTTTTTATTTAATCGAGTCATGCTATATACAAAAAGTAATATAAAAAGTGAAAGTAAATTATTTACTGTTTTTCCGAATAAGTGCCGCTAGTTCAGCAAGCTCTTTATCATCTGCCCGCTCAAAATCATGAGATGAAAGATAACCGGGATATTTATCGAAGAAAATTTTCTGTTTATTTTCGATAGGGGCCCATTTTGTCATATCGCCAGTTCCATGCATTGGACTAAGTTTGCTATGAACATGGTCTACACCAAAACCTTCAAAAAACATACCTGAGCGAGAAACATCAGGGAAGGTTTTATCTAAAATTTTTGCTACTTTTTTGGTGGCTATAACTAATAAGGCGAGAGCTTCATCACTTAAGTCGAAAGCATAGCTAGGGTAATGTTTTTTAGGAATAACAACAGTAAAGCCTTTGGTATTAGGGAAAATAGACAAAAATGCAAGATGGTGATCATCTTCCCAAATTTTATGACAAGGTGCTTTACCCGCAACAATCTGACAGAAAATACAGTTATCCATATTCGCCTCATAGCAAAAAGTGAGGCTCTATATCATCAAAAATTACTGAAAAAAGAAAGTGTAATTATAGCTAGCTAAAGCGAATAGAAGAGGAGGGAGCAAAAAAGACTATGGCAATAATATCAATAGACCTTATCAACAGAAAACCGGCACTGTTATAAGGTCTATTACTTGTACTGTCAGATAAAATGCAAATATTGCTTTTTGTCTAAGGTAAATTATTAAAGTAAGTTTCTTTCTGCTAGATCAAGTGCAAAATAAGAAAGAATTAAATCGGCACCTGCTCGTTTAATTGAGCCTAAGGTTTCCATTACGACGCGATCTTCATCAATAGCGCCTGCTAATGCAGCAAATTTAATTTGTGCATATTCGCCACTAATTTGGTAAGCCGCTAAAGGCAACAATGTGCGTTCGCGTACATCGCGAATGATATCTAAATAAGCACCTGCTGGTTTTACCATTAACATATCAGCGCCTTCTTGCTCATCAATTAGTGATTCGCGGATTGCTTCACGGCGGTTCATTGGGTTCATTTGATAGGTTTTACGGTCGCCAATTAAACGAGAACCCGCTGCATCACGAAATGGGCCATAAAGTGCAGAAGCAAATTTAGTGGAATAAGAAACAATGCCAGTATCAACAAAACCCGCTTTATCTAGTGCCGCACGAATAGCCGCAACTTGTCCATCCATTGCAGCGGATGGTGCAATAAAATCAGCGCCAGCTTGGGCAGCAGCAACAGCTTGAAGACCTAAATTATAAATAGTTTCGTCGTTATCAACATGTTCACCATGCAGCACGCCGCAATGACCATGAGAAGTGTATTCGCAAAAACAGGTATCCGACATAACAATCATTTCAGGTACGGCATCTTTACAAATACGCGACATACGAGAGACTAGGCCATCGCTTTTCCAAGCATCGCTACCTGTTTCATCGAGGTGGTGTGAGACACCAAATGTCATAACAGTTTTAATACCCGCTTTTGCAATACGCTCAATTTCATAAGCAAGACGTTTTTCAGGAATACGAACGACACCCGGCATACTTTTAATTGGCTGATAATCATCCAACCCTTCTTCAACAAAAATAGGGAGTGCTAGATCATTTTTGCTTAGGGTTGTTTCTTGAAAGAGTGCGCGCAGGTTTTCTGACTGGCGTAGTCTTCTTAAACGCTGGATGGATTGTTCGTTGCTCACAATATCTCCTTTTTATGGCCAGTTCTAATAAATATTTACGATAGTATTATAGACCTTTAAACAAGGAGATAGATACTCTGATTCTTGATAAAACAGGAATAAACAGAAGAATGACAGTAAGAAAAACGATGTAAAACTTAATTTAAGAAAGAAAAATAAAATGATGTTTCAGTTGTTTATTATTAAATTGTAATAATAAAAAAAACAAAAAAGAGCAGGTTAATTTCCGCTCTTTGGTTTCAATAACAAACTAAAATAAAGCCTTTTTAGGCTATTATTTTTTCTGTTCGTTTAATACTTCAACCATTTGAATTTTACATGCAGCAACGATTTGCGTTAAACCTGCTTGGAATTCTGCACGAGAACCAATTTCAGCTTTTGCATCACGCAGAGATTTAACAACTTCTACGGTGCCTTGGGAGAAATCAGCTTCAGTTGCTTCTAATTTAGCTAAATCAAATTTCTTTGCTTTTAAAGCAGCTAATGCATCTTTTGCGATTGTCTCTGGTGAATCATTGGTGTCGTAAGCTCGGACTGAAATATCTTTAAATGTATCGCAATAGTCATCTGCCATTTTTGTTGGATTAGCAAATGCGACAGCAGGTAATAGGAGCAGAGAGAAAAGAAGTGGTTTCATTATAAAGCCTCATGGTTTATTTTTTAGTGCATACCATTTCAGTGTAACATACAAACCCTTATCACGTTAAATCAGAATAGGTGTAAAAATAAGCTAAAATAATGCACTTAATGCTTATCTAGCATTTATTGTTAGTATTTATTTTAAAGCAGTGAGTGATTTTATTGATTTTTTATTAAGGGAATTAATAGCGTTAAGCTAAGTGATATTAATTATATTGTTATTTATAGAACTTAATTAAGCTAATGTTTAATCAGATTTATACCAATAGACAGGATTATTTGCTGTTAAAACGTACAATAAAAAGAAAAGATGAAAATTATTAATGGTAATATAACTAACACATTAATAAATAAGATAAAAAAATCCCCTCTATAAAAATAGAGGGGTAGCTAAATGAATAAAGAATGGTTTATTTCGAGACTGAGTATATAGAAGTTTAGAACATATCTTTTGTTTATTTGTGCAGCACAAAAAGTCCAGAAAATAGAATAAAACTATGAGCAAACACTCAATTAGAAATAGAATAAAACTATTGACGATATGCAGTCTTAATTTGAGCTATTGTATTTCGGAATGTCTCTGCTTGTTTCTCATCATCAACTTTCTCAATAGCACGTTGAATATTTAAAATAACGCGGCCCGCATCTGCCTGGCCTAGCGCTTTTAACATATAAGTGACTAACGTTTTTAAACAAGCGACTTCTTGAGCTAAGGTTTCGACATCAGCTTCAGTTTTAAACTTCTCGTTCATGGGGCAATTTCCTTTGTATGGTGTTTATAATTTAAGCTTCAATTACTAATAGGATAGCATTGTCTGAGGTTGGTATGAATAGCTGTAACAAAAGAGCTATTCACAGTGGTTAGTTATCTTAATAAAAGGTTCATAAAGTGATAATACTTAATACGTTAAAAATAAAGCTCAAATAATCTCTCAGTTTATTTTTGGAAGTAACGCTATACTTTTATCGGTGATGTAATTCTGTGGATTTAATTTTTTAACTATCAGATTAATAGCAATAAATTGTGTAATAAAGGAACGATAAATGAAACAAGAGCAATTACTAAACGCGATATCTCATTATCCAGCACTTTATCAACGCAAATCAGGAGATACTCATAAAGGTTCATTTGGCACATTAGCGGTTATTGGTAGCACAGAAGGAATGAGTGGTGCCATTGTATTAGCAGGTAAAAGTGCGTTAAAAGCGGGATGCGGTAAAGTTTTTCTTGGTTTTGCTCAACAAAAGTTACCTGTTCCATATATCGATAGTGCACCTGAAATTATGCTACAAACAGCGACAACATTATTAAAACAAAAAAATGTCTCGGCATGGGCTATTGGCTGTGGATTAGGATTATCGGTAGATTCAGAGCAACTTTTATCATCAGTACTTACCCAACGAAATAAAAATACACCTTATGTGTTTGATGCTGATGCCTTGGTATTAATGGCAAAAATAAAACCAATACAGCAGTTGGACTCTTATTGTGTATTAACCCCACATCCTAAAGAAGCTGCTATTTTACTTAATTGTACTATTGCAGATATACAAAATAATCGAGAACAGGCAACTATTGAAATTGTTCGTCAATATAGATGTTGGAGCATATTAAAAGGACAAGGAACAATTATTGCTTCGCCCGATGGAAAAACGATAAAAAATAGTACAGGAAATAGTGGATTATCAACAGCAGGGAGTGGAGATGTATTAACCGGAGTAATGGGGAGCTTTTTAGCACAAGGTATGTCGATGTTTGATGCCGTTTGTAGCGCGGTATGGATCCATGGTATGGCTGCTGATATTTTAGTCGAAAATGGTACAGGACCTATAGGATTAACCGCTTCAGAATTAATAGATGCTATTCGCACTATTCGTAATCAAATGTGGCGAATAAAAAAACAGCATAGAGATGCTTTATTTTAAATGCAGATTTTTAATCGGAATTTTTACTAGTCTAATGAGCGTTAATATTAAAAAGTTTTTTTATTATCAGCGTTAAGGTATTAATAATTAAAGTTGGTTTATAATTGACATTAGATTGCTTTTAGTTAATTCACTCACAGTAATCTTGGGGTTATTGCGGTAGTATTAGGGCAAATGGAGAGTTGAGAGGAGTTATTATGTATAAAACAATTTTAGTACCTATCGATATTGTAGAAGAAGAGCTAACCAGCAAGGCTGTTCGACATGCACTGTATTTAGCGAAAGAAACCGGAGCTAATTTACATTTAATTCATGTTCTTCCTATCTCTTCGGCAATCATTAATGCTTATTCTCTGGGATATCCAGAAATTAAAGATAAAGCGACAGTAAAAGCTGAAAATGATATGCAAATGTTAGTGGACTCCATTGATTTACCTGCCGAAAAAGTCGCTTATACGGTAACTTTTGGCTCACCACGCGATGAAATATTAGTTACAGCAAAAGATATTAATGCAGACTTAATCGTGATCGGTTCACGCAGACCAAATATCAGTACTCATTTATTAGGTTCAACGGCAGCTGGTGTTGTTCGTTATGCTGATATTTCGGTATTAGTTGTTCGTTAATATATTCATTAATATGCTATGAGGTTTTCTCATGGCATATTTTTTGCCATTCTTACACAGTGTTATCTTATTTATAAAATATGCTGTTTATCAAGTAAACCGTCTATAGAGTGAATAAGAATGGAAAAATTCACAGAAGAACTTTTAAGGCTTGATCATTTTATTCTACGCATCTTACGCTATTATTTAATAGGGCTTATCTTCTTTTTTTTAGGATTATTACCAGGTGTGTTGGGGTTTTATTTAATTGAAGGTCATTCAATTATGGAATCTTCATTAAATGCAATATCCATGCTTAGTGGACAACCGGTAGAGCCTGCACCAGTCACACCGACTGGGCGTTTTTTCATTGCAATTTATGGCTTATTTCTTCAATGTGTATTTATTTTATCCATTGGGCTTGTCGTGACTCCGTTTATACACCGGCAACTCCATAAATGGCACCTTGAAGAAGATTAAACGAGAATGTTGTTATTTTAGGCTACAATAATAAACAGATTATAATCTAATAACGAGGAGTCACTATGTATAAAACTATACTAGTACCTGTTGATATCGCAGAAGATGAATTGACAACCAAAGCATTGCAACATGCGGTATATATTGCAAAACTTGAAGGTGCAAAATTACATTTATTCCACGCTATTCCTGATATTTCCCGTTTCTCTATTAGTTATAGCTACCATTACGATATGTTAAGTTCATTTGCTAACAAAGCAATTGAACGAGTTCAAGAGCAATTAAAAGAACTGGTTGATTCTGTTGATTTACCAACAGAGCAAATTGAATATTCTGCTGCTTTTGGCTCTGCAAGAGATAAAGTACTAGAACTCGCTGAAAAAATTAACGCAGATTTAATTATTGTGGGTTCTCGTCGTCCAAGTATTTCAACACATCTATTAGGATCTAACGCATCAGGTATTGTTGCTTATGCGAAACAATCTGTCTTAGTAGTACGCTAGTCTTTTATAAAGCCCCTAATGCTGTAGTAAGGGGCTTTTTTTGTGCTATTTTCTTGCTACTTCTACTAGTCATCCGTAAATTATTTTTTAATACGATAGTTATTTAATAATGATAATTATTACTGGCGAGAGAATGTGCTTAGCTTAACGTGTTTGATCTCTATTTATAGATTAGAGATAAGATAATATTATGAATAATAAACATTTTTAATTTATGAATATTACACAGTTTCCTATTGTGACAATGCAAGTTTTTTCTCAAACATTAGCGCATGCTAATAGCCGGTCTTCTGAGATGGATTTAGTATTAATAGGAAAAACGAAAAAGAAGATATGGAGGGAATGAAAGCAGTAGAGCGTTGGTTAAAAAGGTAAATTTTTATTGAGTGAATATTGTGCTGGTATGATTATGACTGTAAACCCACAAACTGATGACAAAGTACAATTAACGCAATTATCTTCAGTCATTTTTGCAGTATATGGCACAACTGTTTTTGTCGCAGAAACACGAAATGATGCTTATGTAAAAGTAGGGGGGTTGTAAGATAATAAATCTTAATAATGCATTATATGAGGCACTTAATTTAAGATGCCTTTATTGTAGATATATTATTAACTCTCTATGCTTGCTAAAAAAGGCATTTATCTTTATCAATTTAATGTCTAATAAAAACTTGATCTACTTACAGCCTTAAATCTTTTAATTGTTCATAATAGTCCACGAAGTTTATAAAGCAGAGAGTGAGCTATACTGATAAACTTTACATAAGTATTGCTCATTTTTTATTAATACTAAGGCGTAGCATGGACAATGAAATAATGGCAGAACACTATGCCATTTCAGAAGATAAGCAGCGTGAAATTACTAAATTATGTATCCAAACAGCCTTGTTGTTATTACAACATGGGGCTGAGAGTATGTTGGTTGAACAATTATCAACCCGCTTAGGGCTTGCGTTAGGTGTCCATCAAGTAGAGAGCGCAATCTCAGCCAATGCGGTGGTGTTAACCACCATTGTGAATGGACATTGTCAAACCTCGACACGAAAAATAGTAGATCGCGGCATTAATATGCACGTAGTTACTGAGGTTCAGCATATTGTTATTCTTGTTGAACACCATCTCGCTGATATTGTTGAAGCCAGAAAACGTTTTGAACATATAAAACCGCTAAGATATCCCCGTTGGGTAATTATATTTATGGTGGCGCTCTCTTGTGGGTGTTTCTCTAAATTAAATGGCGGTAATTGGGATGGATTTTTAGTTTCTGCAATGGGTGGTGGTTTCGGAATGTTTGTTAGACAAATATTAACGCATCGCCAAATGAACCCGTTAATTAATTTCTGTATTACTGCATTTGTTGCGACTTCTGTTTCTGGTTTTCTATTAAAATTGCCATATTTTCAAACAACGGCGACTATTTCCATGGCCGCTAGTGTCTTATTATTAGTTCCCGGATTTCCTTTAATAAATGCTGTTGCTGATATGTTTAAAGGTCATGTAAATACGGGATTAGCACGTTGGGCAATGGCGACAATGTTAACCTTGGCTACTTGTCTAGGTGTAATTTTAGCTATGGCAGTATGGGAGTTAAGAGATTGGGCATAATAAATATTATCCTCACACTTATTGAAGATATGATTTTAGCCGCCATCCCAGCTGTTGGTTTTGCGATGGTGTTTAATGTGCCATTACGAGCACTAAAATACTGCGCTGCATTAGGTGCAATAGGGCACGGTTCGCGCACATTATTAATAATGAGTGGTATGAATATTGAGTGGGCGAGTTTTTGTGCTGCAATTTTAGTTGGGTTTATTGGTATTCAATGGTCACGTTGGTGGTTAGCACATCCTAAAGTCTTTACTGTGGCCGCGGTTATTCCAATGTTCCCCGGAATAAATGCATATATCGCGATGATCTCAGTGGTTAAATTAACGCAAGTGGGATATAGCGCGGAAATTTTTGAAGCTTTAGTTACTAATTTCCTTAAAGCTTCATTTATTGTCGGTGCGCTTTCTATCGGGCTATCCTTGCCGGGATTATGGTTATATCGTAAGCGTCCGAGTGTGTAATTAGACAGCGTGTTGTAGTGAATTTAGAGTAATATCCAGTTCATTTTTATCAGAGATAATGATTTGGATCCGCAGTTTATTTTCAGACTCTAAACTAGCATGCGCTTTAACATCTTCGTTATTCGCATGCTTTTTTGTAATTTCAACTAACTCATCCATTAAATTCAGCATATTCTCATTCATTTTTTGAATCTCTCTAAATTAGCAATGGCTAAACCATAGCAAATCCCTTTTTGGTTAATGACATGAATAACGCCTTTTTCTATCATCTTTCACGCTTATTGTTTTATTTTTGATTAATTAATTGTAATAAAAATAAAAAGAAAGGTAGTCCAAAAGTAATCAAAAAAGGTTAATATAAAGAAAAATAAAGATAGGATTATTAGTTAGTTAATAACCATTAACTTTATTTGTATTAATTAAATAGAGAGTAAGGCAGATATCACTTTGAGAAAAATAATACACCAGTTCACAATATTGTTAGGTTTGTTTTTTATTGTTCTGAGCGTGCAAGCGCAAGCACCAGAAAATTTTTCTAAAGCAAAAGAGATAGCAAAAAAAGAGATTTATCATGATCGAAATCAACAAAAAGAAGGCACAATTTATTGTGGCTGTGATTGGGAATGGACGGGTAAGTCAGGTGGACAAGTTAATTTAGCCAGTTGTGGTTATAAAGTAAGAACACAGCAAACTAGAGCAATGCGTATTGAATGGGAACATATTGTTCCTGCTTGGGTTTTTGGGCATCAGCGCCAATGTTGGCAAAATGGTGGGCGTACTAACTGTGTAAAAACAGATCCTGTATTTAGAGTGATTGAAGCTAACTTACATAATTTAGCGCCGTCTATTGGCGAAGTTAATGGGGATCGTAGCAACTTTAGTTTTGGTCAATTATCTGGGCAGGCTCCTTATCAATATGGGCAATGTCGTAGTCGGGTTGATTTTGCTTCTCGTACTTTTGAACCACGAAATGAAGTGAAAGGGCAAGTCGCAAGAGTTTATTTCTATTTGCACGACCGCTACAACCTTTCTATGTCTCGTCAGCAGCAACAACTTTTTATGGCATGGGATCGTTCTTATCCGCCTTTAGCATGGGAAATTGAACGAGATAATCGAATTGCCAGAATTATGGGGCACCATAATCCTTTTGTTACAGGGCAAGTCAAATGGCAATTAGGTCATAAAAATAGTGGAGCAGGATTAACTGCAAATAGTTCGGCATCGACAAACCGAGCTGCAACAAATACATCTCAACCCGTTTCTAGTAGTACTGCTAATAAAGGGCAGGCTCAAAATGGTGAAATTAAAGGTAATATAAATAGCAAAATTTATCATTTTTCCCACTGTTCGGGGTATAAAAATATGTCTGATAAAAATGCTGTTTATTTTGCAACTGAAAGCGAAGCAACTAAAGCTGGTTATCGATTAGCGAATAATTGTAAACAGCCTTAACAGTTAATTAATTAATTAGATCCAACGACGAACGTGGCGACAATATTGTTGCCACGTTTGTGGAAACAATTCACTTAATAGTTTTTCTTCTTTCACTATTGTGTAGCGATCAGTAATAAAAAAGAACGCTATTGCAGCACCTAAAAATCCCCAATTACCAAAAATAAAAAATAACCCAATACTGATATCAAGAAAACCCAGATACATAGGATTTCGGCTAATTTTATAAGGGCCACTTGTTACCAATTGTTGTGGCGTGTGATTAGGATTCGGTGAGGTTTTTTGTTTGATAAAAAATGAAAGGCAATAAAAAAGCCAAATACCAGAAGTTATTACGGTTAATAAACCTAAATAAAAAAAGGATCCCGTTTTAATGGTGGCAGAATGAAGTTCAAAACCAACAAATGGAATAGCGTTAAGCAATAGCCAATAAATAAAAGGTAAACGTAAAAATTTCATTATTCCTCCTTAAATAACAAAATATGTTATTTAAATGTTAACCATCTCTCGTTATTACCCACTATCTTATTGAAAAAAAATTTTCATTGTCATTATACTGTCATATAGCTTCGTTAAATTTCACTTTAACTCCATGATGGGGAATATGAATGACAGAAGCAATGAAAATAACGTACCTTGCGTATGAAACCGGTAACAATCGATTATTAGTTGCTAATAATCTGAATTGCGACCGGTTTTTTATTTTCAATAACTTGTTTTTTTATAACTAGAGTCTAAAAGGGGACTCACCTTGTAATCACATGGAATGCAGATTGATGTCTATAACTTTTTGAAGACTAACAAGGGTAAATACCACTATGAGTAGACAAAAAGCAGCAACACGTTTACGTCGAGAAAATAAACGTACATCACGCAAAGAACAGCGTAATGGTTCTTATCAAGATAACGTTACTGTGTTACCCGGATTTCAAGCTATTGATACTATTGGTATGGCGAGGGAAAAACGTGATGAAAGGGTGCTTTCACCACGAACAGAAGCGCAACGCGAATATATGAATGCCATACGACATCAACATCTTGTATTTGCAACAGGAGAAGCAGGATGTGGAAAAACTTTTCTTAGTGCAGCAATGGCAGCTGATGCGCTTATTAATAAAGAAATAGAGCGTATTATTGTCACTCGACCTGTATTACAAGCTGATGAAGATTTGGGATTTTTACCCGGCGATATTGCCGAAAAATTTGCACCTTATTTTCGACCTGTCTACGATGTGTTAGTTAAGCGTTTAGGCGCATCATTTTTACAATACTGTTTACGTCCTGAAATTGGCAAAGTAGAAATTGCACCATTTGCTTATATGCGTGGACGTACTTTTGAAAATGCATTTGTTATTTTAGATGAAGCGCAAAATGTGACTATTAATCAAATGAAGTTGTTTCTTACGCGAATGGGGGAAAATGTCACAGTCGTAGTTAATGGCGATATTACACAGTGCGATTTATCGACAAATGTTGCTTCTGGTTTAGCTGATGCACTAACGCGTTTTGAGGCAAATAATCGAGTTGGTGTAATCCGATTTACAGAAGAAGACTGTGTCCGTTCAACCTTATGTCAGCATGTATTAGCGGCTTACCACAATTAATTTTTTAATAAAAAAGATAAATTAGGTTCATCTGCACTAAATAAAAAGGCTGTATATTGTCGAGGGAAACAATATACAGCCTGTACAACCAACTCAATATGCCTAATTAGCTTACATCTTCGTTATCCATAACATGATGGCGCTCAGCATGATAACCTTCTTCGTTATAACCAAAACGCCAGTAAGGGATAGCGTAAATTTGGCTACGATCATAGCCTTTATCGCGGCGAATATGACGTCTTAAAGCACGAATAATCTTGTCTTCACCAGCAATCCAAAATGCCACATCTTCTTGTGGTAACTGCCATGAAATAAATTCGTCGATTAAATTTTGCGTCTGTTCTTCAACAGAACCAATTAACCAAATTATTTCTAAATTTTTAGGTGCTTGAATTATTTGGCGATCAGATTCATTATCTACCCGAATAATGACTTTACCTTGTATATCAGGTGCCATTGTTTCAATTAATGCTATTAATGCCGGTAATGAGCTAGGGTCGGCCGCCATATAGTAATGAGATGCAGGTGCTAATAAAGGGTCTGGCCCACCTGGGTTGGTAATACCAATATAGTCACCTACTTTTGCATTCATCGCAAAATTAATGGCGGGACCTGCATCGTCATGTACTGCAAATTCGATATCAATCTCTTTTTGTTCAGGACGAATTGCACGAACACTATAAGTACGCACAATGGCTCTTGGTTCATTCTCTGGCCAAGCCGGCCCTTTTTCTGAGAATGTAGGCATTGTTGGTTTGATTTGACCATCTACAGGTAAGAATATTTTTAAATGTGCACCACCCGTGTTATCAGGATAGGTATCTAGATCATCACTAGTAAAAGTTATCGAGCGCATACCCGGAGTAATATCAGTAATACATTTTACTTGAACTAAGCGCGGTGGGGCTGGACGATAAATATTTTTCTCTTGAGTTGTTTCTTTATTACTCACTTTCTTTTACCTGACTCATTTAGTTGAATTATTTATCGTAGATATTATCATTTTTAATTAATAATGATAGTCATTATCAATAGTAACTGTGATTTTGATCGTAAAAAAACAGGCAAGGCAACACAAAAAATCAAAGAATAGAATACACTATAACATGCTGATTTTATTTTGATTTAGCCATCTATTTAGGTGAGAGATAATGAATGATTATTATCAGATACTTTCAATTTATAACGATTAAAGTATTTTAAATATGTTTTATTTATCTGTTTTTTTTATAAATATAATTTTAAATTATTTATAATTATTTTGTTTTAATGGTTTTTTAAAATAAAAATTAATTATTAAGAGGTTAATAATTATAATTACATAAGAATATAATAAAGATTAAAAGTATATTTTAATCTTATCGTAAATTAAAAAATTAAAACATTAATATATTAAAAATCTCTATATTGACCATTTAATTTGACTTAAATCACACTCGTAAAAAAATAATTAAAATAACTGGCAAGCTTATTTTTGTGTATCTAATATAAAAATGACTAGAGTTCTCTTTAGTCACCTTTAGTTAATGATGGCAATAATAAAAGCTTATTTTTGCTAATTGAATGCTAATCTATTCTCGGAGTTAAATATGTTTAAAAATAAACTCCCACTGTCATTATTATCAGTGGCTATTTTATCGACGTCAGCTTTTGCTACAACTAATAGCGCGGGTGGTATTATTTCTTTCTCTGGTGCCATTAGTGATACGACATGTACTATTAATGGAGGCAATAGTGCAGATTTTTCTATTCTATTAGATCCAATTACGGTGACAGATGCAGGAACAACTGCAAGTGCAGTGATTACAAAGAATCAAAAGGAGTTTGCATTAACATTCTCTGACTGTGCTCCAGCTTCAACACCAAGTGGCAGTAATTTAAAAATACATTTCTCTTCTGCAAATAGTATTTCTACAAACGGATTATATTTAATTAATGATACTGTTAATGAGAATGATCCTTTGGTGGCTAAAAACGTAGGCTTTAGTTTATCTACAACAGCAGCACCAACGGTTGCTATTCCTTTAAATGCGACATTTGATACAGGTATTAAAGGTGATAAAACAGCACCTGATTCAGATACCTTACGTTTAATTGCAAGCTATTATAAAACAAATGCGACAGCGGCTAAAACAGGTCCTGTACATTCTAATGTTATCTATACAGTCTCATATTTATAATATTTAAAGCCAGACTCATTTGAGTCTGGCTTTTTAGGACGATAATGATGAAAAAATTAATCTCATTTATAATACTCTTTTTTTCCTCAATAAGTGTCTATGCGAATGTTATTATTAACGGTACTCGGATTATCTATAATGAAGGTACAGAAAGCATTAATATTCAACTAACGAATAATGGAAATTTAGCTTCTCTTATTCAAAGTTGGATAGATAATGGGGATATTGATTCAACGCCAGAAAATGCCATATCCCCTTTTTATTTATATCCACCAATAGTAAAAATTGCAGGAAAACAAGGCCAATTACTAAAAATTAAAATATCTAATGAGCAATTACCAAATAATACTGAACAGGTTTATTATTTAAATGTATTAGATATTCCAGAAAATGCAGAGGCAATGAATGGAAAAAGCTATCTGCAATTAGTAATGAAAACAAGAATAAAAATTTTTTATCGCCCTAAAGCATTAACAGATGATCCAGCCTTGGTTAATGAAAAAATAACTTATCAATTAATAGGTAATAAAATTTTAGTCAAAAATAACTCACAATATCATTTTACAATAGCTTCTATTTCAACAGAGGGAACTCCTCGTATAACTCTTACTGAGGCTGAAATGATACCTCCGTTATCTTCGCGTGAGTTACCATTAATTAATAAATTAAAAAATAATTCAGTTGTTGTTATTTATGTTGATGATTTTGGTGTTTATAAATCACAGAATATTAAATTCTAATTGAGATAACATCGTGAAAAATAAAAAGTATCTCTCAATTCTTATTTTTATAGGAATGCAAAACTACACACAAAATCTGTATGCAGAGGGATTTGATACGTCTTTATTAGTAGGAAAATCAAAGCATGGAGATATATCCAGATTTTATATAGAAGATAAAGTGCCTGAAGGAAAGCAATTGGTTGATATTTATGTTAATCAAGTATGGAAAGGTCAGTTTGAAATTAATATTAGTGGAGAAAAACCTAATATTAGCCTTGACGCTAAGGATGTAAATAAATTAGGCCTGAATCTTTCTTTAGAGACTAAACAGCAAATAGATAAAGATGAACCCATTTTAGTTGATATCTTAGCTAAAGGTGTTAGTGCAAAATTAGATATTAATAATTTAAGATTAGATGTTATAGCACCTCAAATTTCAGTTAAACAATCAGAAGTCGGTTATGTGGATGCAAGTTATTGGCAACAAGGAATATCTGCATTAATCCTAGCTTATAATATAAATTACTATAATTACAAAGAAAAAAATGGTAATAAAAGTAATAATGAAAATTTTTTTGCAAATATAAACTCGGGTGTTAATTTGGGTTCATGGCAGTTTCGTGATGAATCTAACTATTCTTATTATTCACATGGAAAGCATCAGTGGAAAAATAATACTCGATATATTTATAAAGCATTAAGTAAAATAACGGCAGGGCTAACAATGGGTGATTTTTATACACCCGCCGCACTTTTTAATAGTATTTCATTTCGAGGTATTTCTCTTTCAACTGAAATGGGGATGTTACCCAATTCAAGCCAAGGTTTTGCGCCTATTATTAGAGGGGTTGCACAAACAAATGCTTTAGTTAGTGTTTATCAAAATGAAAACTTAGTTTTTCAAGAAAATGTTCCACCTGGTGAATTTTCATTTAGAGATATTCAGCCTACCGCTGGTGGCGGAGATCTTCTTGTTGTTATTCAAGAAGCGGACGGACGAAGAGAGTCATTCACTGTACCATTTTCTGCTGTGCCCGATATGCTAAAAGAAGGGGTTTATCGCTATAATGTGATGATGGGTGAATCTAGAATTAATAATACCGATTATCGGCCTAAATTTGCGCAAGGTGAAATTCATTATGGTGTAAATAATCTGGTTACTGTATATGCAGGAGGTATTGTTAGTGAAGATTATTATTCTGCATTAATTGGTAGTGGTTGGAATTTTAAATTTGGTGCGATATCTGCTGATATAACGCATGCAAGTGCAGATTTGCAAAATGGAAAAAAGACTGGGCAAAGCTTTCGCCTTGCTTATAGTAAATATATGGATGCAACACTAACCAACTTAACGTTAGCTGCTTATCGATACTCTACCAGTAATTATTACAGTTTTGTAGATTCAATATACTCTCATGATAATTATCAAGCTTGGAAAGATTATCAAAATGAGATTGCTAAACAGCAAGATAATAATAATACAGTTTCAGATTTAGATTTAACAACATTTGATGCACTGAGAGGTTCTAGAGCAAAAAATACCTTTACGATAAATTTAAATCAATATTTGGGTGGTCAGCGAGGCGCTATTTTTCTTTCAGGGACACATCGTAATTATTGGAATACGCAAGGTAATAACCGAGAATACCAATTAGGCTATTCAAATAACTATAAAGATATTGCTTACAATTTTTCGGTATCAAAATTAAGAAATTATGATAACGAAGACGAAACTCGTTATTATCTAAATGTCAGTGTGCCGATTTCATTCTTTGATAAAAGAGCCAATATCAATACTTCTATTTACGCTGCTGATTCACGTTATCAGCAATCTACATTAAGTTTGAGCGGCACAGCAGGTAAAGATGATTTGATGAATTATACTTTAACGACTTCTAATCAAACAGGCGGAAATAATTTAGTTGGTGCAAACGTTAGTTATCGTCATCCTTATAGTACATTATCGGCATCTTATACTGAAGCCAATGATTATCGCCAAGGTGGGTTAGGTACCAGAGGTACTATTGTTGCTATTCCTAATCATATTGTTTTTTCAGGTGATACAGGAAAAACTTACACTATTATTGATGCGCCTATGGCGAATAATATGATGGTGAATGGGAATAAAGCTACGTTAACTAATAATCAAGGTGTTGTGTTAGTGGCAAACACTATTCCTTATCGTACTAATACTTATACGCTAACCAATACTGAAAAGCCGTCTAATGCTGAAATGGTAGGAAATATAACGCATGTAACACCTTATTTAGGTGCTGTTAATTATCTCACTATTGCGACCGATCAACGGCAAACTTTTATTATCAAAGCTTCTTTAGAAAATAATGAGAGCCTGCCTTTTGGTACAGAGGTTTTAAATAATAAAAAACAAAGTATTGGATATGTAGGGCAATCGGGCGTGCTTTATTTAAAGAGCGACACATTGCCATCTTCTGTATATGTGAAATTAAATTTAGCAGGAAAAAAAGAGTGCGTAATTAATAATTTAATAAATACGATGGATGTAAATCGTAATATCTGTCGATAAAGGAAAGTATCATGAAATCATCTACCTTTATATTTTTACTTTTATTCGGAACAATAAGTCAACAAGCCATGGCAAATTGCAAGCCAGATAGTACCATAACCGCACCTAATATTAATTTTGACTTATCAACTGATTTAAATAGCACTTCAACAACGGCAACAAGAACAAGCAGAACAATATTTCCAGGTACATTTAAATGCACGGCAAGGGGATTGTTTCCTAATACAGTCGGTATTGCTTCTCCCTTTGCAGATAATCGGGTTGGAACCATAGGGTTTAATGGTGGAAAGCAATTTGTATCTATTACGCTGACATATTTGGAAAAGGATAGAGTGACCGACATTACAGCAGGAACACATCCTGCATCTGATTTGGATACTAATTTCACCTTAAAATTCACCTTAGTTAATAGCAAACCTTCTTCTAATTATACTGAGGTGAGTGGAAATACAGCGGTTGTAACACCGGTTATTTTAGCCTCTGATGCTTCTAGTTTAGGGATTATACAATGGTTAATTAACATTGTTGTGAAGTTGGTACAATTTTTATTAACTTGGCAATGGCCTGTTGATCAGAATAATATATTTTTGCAGCCGATGCAGATTACTTATAACCCTGTAATGACAACCTGTAATTTTTCTAATGCGGGATTAACTGTCGCATTACCATTAGTCAGTATTAAAGATGCTAAAACTTTAGATAAAGCGGGTTATACACCTTTTACATTAAATTTTACTTGCCAAGATTTCTTAAGCGGTTCAAAAGCATCTCGCGATATTAGTATGTTTTTATCTAGTCAAAATTTATTAGCTAATGATAAGTCAGTATTAACTAATACAACGGCGCAAGGCGCAAGTGGCGTCGGATTTCGTGTAGTAAAAAGTGATAATATAACTAGTCCACTTATTTTTTCTAATAGTGTAAGTGCTCAAGGAAGTGCAACAAGTATATTTAGTGTTATAAAAGGAAATACTATCTCACCTACATTCTCGATAAATATGGCAGCCTATTATTATCCTTATAATATTAATGCAGTAACGCAAGGAAAAATAGAAAGTACTGCAACTGTTGTGATGTCATATAATTAGAGAAGAAAAAATGAAGAGCATAATACGCACTTATTTTATTTTAATGCTTATTTTTTTCACCCATTTAACTTATGCAAGTGTTGTGCTTGAACGTACTCGTTTAATATTTTCATCAGATAATCAGATGGTTTCATTACAAGTTTTTAATCATAGTGAGCAACCGGCACTAATTCAGAGTTGGATTGATGAAGGCAATATTGAATCGACGCCAGAAACAACCTCTGCGCCTTTTTTGGTTATTCCGCCTATTGCGAAAATAATAGCCAATGACGGACTACAGATAAAAATAAAGCAATTTGAAAATCAACTTCCCCAAGATAGAGAATCTGTTTTTTATTTAAATGTATTAGATATTGCACCAAAATCATCGAATAAATTGAATCAAAATACATTACAGTTAGCGTTACAAACTAGAATTAAGCTTTTCTATCGACCAATCCAAATTGATATAAAACCTGATGAAATTGTTGATGGCATAAAAATAAATCAGCAAGGAATAAATTTAGAAATAAGTAATCCAAGTGCCTATTTTTTTACCATATCAAAAATATATGCTGAAGATAAAGAAGATAAACCCTTTGTGGGTGCAACAATGATAGCGCCTTTTTCTAAACAACAAATTCAATACCAGGGCGCGATTACACCTAACCAGCTAGTGACAATTATTTATATTGATGATGATGGTAATTATTTGCAAAGTAAGAAAAATATTAATTAATATGATATTTTTTATGTAAAAGAAAAGGGCTGAAAATAACTCCAGCCCTTGATTTTTATTATTATATTGCTGTGTGTATCTATTGCCTACTTCACTTTCATTCCGGCTGCTGTCATTAAAAATCGAAAGAGAGAAGAAACCGCAAACAAGGCAATTACACTACAAAACCAAATGGTAATAAGCCATCCCCACTTTTTAAGTAATGAGGGTTTGCTTTCTGTTGCTGGATCAGTGATAGCCTTCTTCATGAGTTTTTCCTCTAAATACGTAGTAACTCCAGAATGTATAAACAAGAATAATTGGAATAATAAATAGTGCGCCTACTAGCATAAAACCTTGGCTTTCTGGTGGCGCAGATGCGTCGACAAAACTGATTGCCGGTGGAATAATATTTGGCCAAATGCTAATGCCTAATCCAGCAAAACCTAAGAAAATAATCGCTAATGCACCAAAGAAAGGCAGGTAATGTCCTTTTCTTTTTACTGAGCGAATAATTAGCCATGCACTATATAAAACCAGTAATGGCACAGGTAAAAAGAAGAAAATATTAGGTAAAGAGAACCAACGTTCAGCAATAGCGGGTTGGGCTAATGGTGTCCATGCACTGACAATGGCAACAACCGCAAGCATTACTAAGGTTAATGGCTTGGCAACTTTATATAAATTTTGTTGTAAGTGACCTTCGGTTTTCATAATCAACCAGCCACAACCCAATAATGAGTAGGCAATAACTAAACCAAGGCCGCAAAAAAGAGGGAATGGTGTTAGCCAATCAAGGTAGCTGCCCGCGAAAGTACGATTAACTACGGGTAACCCCTGAACAACACTACCGACAACAATACCTTGTGTGAATGTTGCTAATACTGATCCGACAATAAAGGCTTTATCCCAAAAAGATTGGTGGTTATCATCCGCTTTAAAGCGGAATTCAAACGCGACCCCTCGGAATATTAGTGCAACAAGCATTAACGTTAAAGGCATTGCGAGTGCATCGAGGATCACGGCATAAGCCAGAGGAAAGGCACCAAAAAGTGCAGCGCCACCAAGTACTAACCATGTTTCGTTGCCGTCCCAAACTGGGGCAACGGTATTCATCATTAAATCACGATCTTGTCTATCTTTTATAAAAGGATAGGGCATTCCAATACCGAGATCGAAGCCATCCATAACGATGTACATCAGTGTACTAAATACGATTATGATGAACCAAATAACTGGTAAATCAATTCCCATTTTGAACCTCCGGTGTACCTTTACGGATCAGTTTTAACATATAGGCATATCCAATACCGAACACAGAACTATAGACAACAAAGAAGATCAGCAAACTAATGCTCATATGCATTTCACCATGAGCTGAAACCGCATCTCGTGTTCGTTGTATGCCATAAACAACCCAAGGCTGACGGCCAACTTCTGTGGTAAACCAGCCAGCAAGGATAGCGATAAGACCTGATGGCGCCATTAAAAATGTTAAGCGTAAGAAAGCTTTTGATTGATATAGTTTATTTCTATAACGCAACCATGTTCCCCAAACGCCCACTAAAATCATTAACATGCCAAGACCAACCATAATGCGGAATGACCAGAAAACAATAAGTGAATTGGGTCTATCTTCTTTAGGGAACTCTTTAAGTGCGGGTACTTGTTTATCTAAACTATGCGTTAAGATAAGGCTGCCAAGATAAGGAATTTCTAAAGCATATTTTGTCTTTTCAGCATCCATATCAGGCATACCAAAAAGAATAAGAGGTGTTGCTTCGCCAGGTTTATTTTCCCAATGCCCTTCAATTGCAGCTATTTTTGCTGGTTGGTGTTTTAAGGTATTTAAACCATGCACATCACCAATCAATGCTTGAATAGGTGCAAGGATAAGGATCATCCATAAAGACATCGAAAGCATTTTTTTCATTGCCGATGAGGTATTACCTTTAAGCAGATGCCAAGCGGCGGAAGCCGCAATAAAGAAGGCAGAAGCAAGGAAAGCAGCAACACCCATATGTGCAAGGCGATAGGGAAATGAAGGGTTAAAAATGACAGCAAGCCAGTCAGTTGGAACTACTTGGTTATTAATAATTTCAAATCCTTGTGGTGTTTGCATCCAGCTGTTTGATGCCAAGATCCAGAATGTGGACATCAATGTACCGAGTGCAACCATACAAGTGGCAAAAAAGTGGAGTTTTTCACCGACTTTATGCCAACCAAATAACATAACGCCTAAAAATCCCGCTTCTAAGAAGAAGGCGGTAAGGACTTCATAAGTCAGTAACGGACCCGTTATGGAGCCCGCGAAATCTGAAAATAAGCTCCAGTTTGTACCAAACTGATAAGCCATAACCAGACCTGATACAACGCCCATAGCAAAGTTAACAGCAAATATTTTTGACCAAAAATGGAATAGCGCTAAATAGTCCTTATTGCGGGTTTTTAACCATAAACCTTCCAATACCGCTAAAAAGCTAGCAAGTCCGATAGTAATAGCAGGGAAGATAATATGAAAAGAAACTGTAAACGCAAATTGGATACGCGCCAAATCAAAGGCACTTAACCCAAGCATAAAAAACCTCGTTATTAATATGTAAATTGCAGGTAAATCGTGTGGATTAGTAGACCATATGAAAGTAGACTATAATAGTGACAATAAGTTTAAAAATGACTATAACAGTTTTGAGGTAAACAGTTTTATATGACTCGATATGAACAGCTTGCAGCGCAAATTCGTCAACAGATTGAAGATAATATCTGGCAATCCGGCGACCGTTTACCTTCATTGCGGGATACGGTTAAACAATCCGGCTTAAGTTTAATGACGGTTTTACAATCGTATCAATTATTAGAAAGTCAGGGATGGATAACGGCTCGGCCACAATCCGGCTATTATGTTGCACATCGTAATACACGTTTTGGTCAGGTAACCGCCAGTAAAGGGCTGCATATGAGCGAAAATGTTGAAATAAGCACCTCTATTTTCAATGTGCTCCAAGCCTGTAAAGATCCCGACATTATTCCTTTTGGTTCTGCATTTCCTGATCCTAGCCTTTTTATTCAACCAAAATTAAGTAGCGCATTAGCGGCAGCGGCAAGGCATTTAGCACCTCAAAGCTCAGTAATTAACTTACCACCGGGTAATGAAAAGTTACGGCGTAACATTGCTCAACGCTATGCTTTACAAGGGATTCATGTCTCACCTGATGAGATTGTAATAACAGCAGGTGCAATGGAATCGCTGAGTTTTAGCTTGCAAGCTGTGACAGAACCGGGTGATTGGGTTGTGATTGAATCACCTGCTTTTTATGGTGCATTACAAGCGATAGAACGTTTACGCTTGAAAGCTATTGCTATTAAAACAGATCCCGTAACTGGTATTTGCTTAGATGAGCTGGAGAAAGTTGTTGAAAAATACGATATCAAAGCATGTTGGTTAATGAGTCACTGTCAAAATCCATTAGGTGGAACTATGCCTGATGAGAATAAAATTAAGCTGGTAGATATCTTAGCGAAAAATCAAATCACTTTAATTGAAGATGATGTGTATGGTGAACTGTATAACAGTCCAAAAGCACCGATGCCTGTAAAAGGTTTTGATAGATCTAATAGCGTATTGCATTGTGCTTCGTTTTCTAAATGTTTAGCACCAGGTTTTCGGGTGGGCTGGGTTGCAGCAGGTAAACACGCAACAAAAATTCAGCAATTGCAGATGATGAGTACAGTATCGGCAAGTATGCCAACACAACAAGCTATTGCTGATTATCTTTCCCAAGGCGGTTATGATACGCACCTTCGTCGTTTAAGATTATTGCTAGAACAAAGACGTTATCGTATGTTGCAAGCAATACAAACGCATCTTCCTGATGATGTAAAAGTTAATATTCCTATTGGTGGCTATTTCTTATGGGTTGAATTTGAATCAGAGTTTGATGCGAATAAACTTTATCATTTCGCCTTAGAACGAGGGGTGAGTATTGCGCCGGGTTCTATGTTTTCAACCAGTTGCCAATTTAATCATGCCTTTCGTTTAAACTCTTCGTTTCAATGGAATAATCGTACTGAACGTGGAATGGAAATTATTGGTGAAGGATGCCGTAAACTACGTCGAAAATAGCGTAGAAATAGCCGATGTTGGCGCACATTTTTAAAAGTTATTTATTGATTTATGAACGCTAATCTCCAATGATTGATCCTTGACCTCACTATCAGACTAATTAGCCAGATATTGTAGGAGGAGACAATGAAATTACGTTGTTTTGATCAACAAGAGTTACCGTTTATTTCATGGAGTAATCAACGAGGCACAACACAAGAAATTGTTTGTTGGCCGGTTAATAATGATTTTTCATGGCGTGCATGTTTAACATCGATTGATGATAATAGTTCACTAGGCCAATTTCCAGATATAGAACGGCAAATGGTATTGTTAGAAGGTAAGGGTGTTAATTTAAATAGTCCCGGTTTTTTTAATCACTCTGTGACGACCTCTTATCAACCTTTCGATTTTTCAGGCGATATACATGTACGCTCTGAATTAATCGAAGGGGCGGTTAAATGTTTAAATATTATGGTGCGTCGAACTTGTTGGAAAGCAGAAACAACGTTAGTGACACAACCCTTAATTTTGCCAAGCTCTCATGCTGGTTTAATTTATGTCATAGAGGGGCAATGGACGTTAACAGGTGCCACTTGCCAACATATTTCCAAAGGACAAGGTGCTTGGTGGCTACCCGATATTCGGGAAGGAGAAATTAGTCCATTAACCGCAAATAGCCAACTATTATGGGCAGATATTCGACCACTGAAATAGTCAATATCAGTGGTCAAATAAGGTGAAATACTTTTTGTATATATATTGATGCTAATTTAAGGCGAGATTGACAGCTGCAAAGGTGAGTAATCCACCAGCAATGCCATCATTATAGCGACGACGTTTATCAGACAAGCCACCTTTTAAGCCTATATAAGCAAAAACTGAACCTAAAATACCGTAAATGACCAAGCAAGTAGTAATAAATATTGTTGATAACAGTATAGATTGCAGAGCTATATCATTATGACTATCAATAAAGTTTGGTAAAATAGCTAAATAGACTAACAATCCTTTAGGATTGAGAAAACTGGTTAAAAAACCTTTACGAAAAACATGAGAGGTTTTATTTGCAGAAATGACTAAATTACTTTTTTTACATGCAGATAACAGCATTTTAATAGCAAGATAGGCGATATAAGCAACACCTATCCATTTAAGTAAATTAAATAAAATAGGTGATGCAGCAACGATAGTGGCAAGACCTAATGCACTGAAAAGGGCATGAGTAAGATACCCACTAATCACGCCAGCATTGGCTATCCATGCGGTTCTCATTCCACTGGCAAGACCTTGTGATGAGATAAATAAAATATCAGGCCCTGGAGTACAAATAAGTGGCAATACTGTCAGAGCAAATAATAATAAAGTGTTAAATTCCATCTTTTTCACCTGATATAAATATGTTGGGTTGAACATCGTTTTTGCTGTGAAATTTAGCTGAAAAATTATATGATGTTTTCGAAAAAATCGGGTTGCTTTGTTGCTAACAAAAATAATTAATTGGCAATAAAATTCCATAAATAGAGCTAAGGTTAATCTTTGATGTCAATAAAATTGGATAAGATAGATAAACATATTTTGCAGGTGCTTCAGCGTGACGGCAAAATCCAGAACATTGAATTAGCAAAAGAAGTTGGGCTTTCACCATCCCCGTGTTTAAGACGCGTGCGCTTACTAGAAGAATCTGGCGTTATTACTCGTTATGTTGCGGTTTTAGATGGTAGTAAAGTTGATGCTGGGTTGTCTTTATTTGCACGTATCTGGTTTAGAGCACAAGATGCTGAAACCATTGAAGAGTTTGTAAAAGCAATAAAAGTATTACCAGAAGTGGTTGAATGTCATTTAATGGCGGGTGAATGTGATGCATTGATCCGCATCGTGACAAAAGATTTAGCGACTTATCGTCGTTTTCATGCCGATTATTTAACACAAATCCCAAGTATCCAAAGTATAAAAACAGAAGTACCAATGGAAACCGTTAAAGTTAGTTTTGCTCTGCCGCTTTAAGTTTTTTATAAAAATTTAGATGTCAGTAAATTTAAACAATCACACAACATTACTTTTCAATATAAAAGCCTCTTAGCTCTTAATAAGAGGCTTTTTAATATAATGGATTAATTAAACTATCTAATTTTATTGAATCGATATAGTTCAGGCATATAAAAAGATATACAAATAAATAAAGATGCCCCTATATAATAGAGATTAAATATTGGCGCGAACCAACAGGTCATTATTGTTATAAAAATATTGATTAATGCTTAAACTTAATTTTGCCTAATAAACGGTTTTGTTACAATTTCAGTGGCTTTAACAATGATATCTTTACGTGGTTTCGCATTTTGTTCTTGCTGGGTAAAATAAATGACTAATATAAGTGGTGCCTGATTTTCACGCCAAATTACAGCAATATCATTAGTGGTGCCATAATCACCGCTTCCTGTTTTATCACCTACAATCCACTGTTTTGGTATACCTGCTTTTATGCTGTTATCACCCGTTGTATTGCCTTTTAACCAAGTTATCAATTGATTACGTTGATATTGACCTAGCGCATCGCCCAAAGTTAGCGCCTGAAGACTTTTCGCCATCGCTAATGGCGATGTTGTGTCTCGAGGATCACCATGTATTGCCGTATTTAATTCAGGCTCAGAACGATCAAGGCGATAAGTTATATCATTAATAGAACGTGCAAATTGAGTGACTTTTTCTGGGCCACCTAAATGCGCTAAGATTTTATTCATTGCTGTATTATCACTATATTGCAATGTTGCAGCGCTGAGTTGGGCTAATGTCATTCCTGTCGTTAAATGCTTTTCAACAATTGGGCTATAAGCGACTAAATCTGATTGTTTTATGCTGATATTCTTATCTAATAAATCTGTTTTTTGCTCGCTTTCTTTTAATAATGCCGCTACTGCCATTACTTTACTGGTACTTGCCATAGCAAAGCGTTCATTACCACGATAAGTTATTTGTGAATTATCAGCAGTATTAATTAAAGCAACACCTAAACGACCTTGAGTACTTTTTTCAAGCGCCGCTAATTGTTGTTCGATAGCACTATTATCTTGTGCCCATAAAGTTGATGAAGCGAAAAGTGATATTAATGAAACTACCATCACCACGGAACGAAGAAAAATTTTTTTAAACATAGTAATAAAAGCCTAGGTTAATTTAATAAAGAAAATCTCAATATAGATAATGGGTTATAACTAAATTAAGAGTTATAATTATCACTGTAGCGCAATATCCTATTAAATCACTTTATTGACAATCGATAATAAATCACCTTAGCCTAGAGAAAATCTATTGGCTAAGAATATTATGCGCACACATCTTCCTCTTAATGCATTAAGAGCATTTGAAGCATCAGCAAGACATCTTAATTTTACCAAAGCTGCGTTAGAACTGTATGTCACCCAAGGTGCTGTCAGTCAGCAAGTTAGAATGCTCGAAAATCGTTTAGGTGTAGTACTTTTTAGACGATTACCTCGTGGATTGGAAATGACGGATGATGCCCAAATTTTATTTTCAGTATTAACCAATGCATTTAGCGATATCGAGCGCGCTTTTAAACAATTTGAACGTGGTGAATATCGTGAAGTAGTCTCAATTGCGGCGGTTGGTACATTTGCAGTAGGGTGGTTATTACCTAAATTAGCAGAATTTAAACAGCAACACTCTGCAATTGAAATAAGTTTAAGAACCAATAACAACATTGTTAATTTAGCAACCGAAGGACTCGATTTTGCAATTAGATTTGGTGAGGGCTTATGGCCATTAACGCATAATAAGGTGTTATTTTCAGCACCATTAACGGTGTTATGTTCACCAGAAACAGCAAAACGTTTACATCATCCCAATGATTTAATTAATGAAAATCTATATCGTTCTTATCGAGAGGATGAGTGGGAAAAATGGTGCTGTGCTGCCAATATTTCAACATTCAAAGTTTCTGGCTCAATATTTGATTCTTCGCGATTAATGGTTGAAACAGCTATTTATGAGGGCGGTATTGCATTAGCGCCAGCAAAAATGTTTTCACGTGAAATCGCAAGTGGTCAATTAGTTCAGCCTTTTCCCATTGAGATTGAAATAGGAAAATATTGGTTAACGTATTTAAAATCTAAACCACTTACGGCTTCAATGGAGATATTTCAGCAGTGGTTAATAGATGAGGCGTTAAAAGAGTGCAGTAATTAATTTACTAAAAGCACTGAATAAATAAAATACAGTGCCTTTTATTTTTATTCACAAATAAAAACAGATCATTATTATAATAAAAAGTGCTCTCTTACTATTTCTCTACCAATTTCAATAGAGGCGGTTGCTGCCGGTGAAGGCGCATTGCACACGTGTAATGAGCGTTTTCCTTTTACAAAATGAAAATCATCTACGAGCTTTCCGTCTTGTGTGAGTGCTTGAGCGCGAACACCAGCAGGGCCAGGATGAATATCTGCTTCACGTAAATCAGGAATTAGCTTTTGTGCATTTTGAGTAAAAAGTTTACGAGAATAAGAACGACGTAATTCAGCCATTCCTTCACCAAAATAATTTCCAGCTATTTTCCAAAAACCTTTATAAGTTAATACCTCAGCCAAATCTTTTAAGTTGATATCGCTCTTTTTATAACCTTCACGTTTAAAGGCGAGTACAGCATTAGGGCCTACATCTCGATGCCCGTTATACATACGAGTAAAATGTACGCCTAAAAAAGGAAAATCAGGGTTAGGAACAGGGTAAATTAAGTGATTCACTAAGTAATTTTTATTATTGTTAAGCATAAAATATTCACCACGAAAAGGGACTATTTTCATTCCGGTATTGTATCCTGCCATTTTTGCAATACGGTCACTAAATAATCCAGCGCAATTAATTAGCCATTTACCTGTAAATTGATTATTTGATGTAGACACTGAAACAACATCATCGGTTTCATTGATAGCAGTAACAGTTTGATTAAACGCGAATTCACCATTGCGTGATTGGATAATTTCTACATGCTTGGCGGCAATTTCAGGGTAATTTACAATACCAGCATCTGGTACTAATAAAGCGGCAATGCCATTAACATAAGGTTCTCTGGCGTTGAGTTCGCTTTGTGTCATTTTTATTACTTCAAGCCCATTTTCAATACCGCGCTGATAAATTTTTTCTAATGCTTGTAACTCACTTTCATTAGTTGCAACAATGACTTTGCCACAACGATCATAATAAAGATTATGCTGTTGGCAAAATGCATAAGTAGTGATATTGCCTTGTTTGGCGAGTCTCGCTTTTAAGCTACCAGGTGTGTAATAAATACCTGAATGAACAACATTACTGTTATGGCCACTTTGATGAATTGCAGGGCCAGATTCCTTATCAATCACCAGTAATTTAAGCTCGGGCTGACTCTCTTGAAGTGCACTGGCAACTCCTAATCCGACTAATCCTGCACCGATGATAATAACGTCATAAGTCATAATATTATCCATTTTGCTAAATATATTGTTAACGTTTCTCTTGCTGTAAACGATTTAATTTGCCACGTACATTGGTTAAATGAAGGCGCATTTTATGACTGGTTTCGTCGCAATCTTGTTGACGTATTGCCTCAACTATCGCTTCATGTTCAGCGATAACACGTTCAGTTTCTACCTCTCGCCCTTTATTTTGGCTTAATGAATACATTAGTACGCCAAGATAAAGTTCATGCATATTATCTAAAATTCGAACAAAAAATGGGTTATGAGAAGCCACCATTATGGTGCGATGAAACTGATAATCTTCTTTATGGCCAATATTTTTATTTTGTGTCGTGGCTAAAATAAATGCTTGATGCGCGTTTTCAATAGCCACTAGTTCCTCTGGTGTTCGGCGCAAAGCGGCAATGGCAGCCGCTTCATGTTCAATGACCTCACGCATTTCAAGCAACGCATCGATTTCTTGAGGACGAGCGACTTCCATTACTATCGGTTCGTATTTACTCAGTATTGAATGGTCGATAACTCTTCTACCTCCACCTTGGCGTGAGGTAATAATGCCACTCGCTTCTAATACACCTAATGCTTCTCTGATTGGAACCCGGCTAACACCAAAGGCATCAGCGAGAACATTTTCAGAAGGTAATTTTTCACCAATAGGATAAGTACCGTCCGAAATACTTTGCTTTATTTGGTCAAGGGTCTGATGTGACGCTTTTTGGCGTGAGATCTTTTGTATCATCTAGTTTTCTCCGGGAATATGCCCCATATTATTTAATTGCTTTTTAGACCGTAGAATATGGAATGTGCCAGTAAGTATAATTAAGCCGATCCCCATTAGGTCAGTATAAAGGCCCGGTTTGATCATCAAAATAGCGGCACCAGCAAATGCAATGCGTTCAAACCATGTTGTTTTCACCATCCAAAAATTAGCGGTAGCAATACTTAATGCATAAATTCCTATTAATGCAGTAATAATCATTAATCCAATAGAGAATATACCTAAGTTATCGCCTTGCATTAATAATGCAGGGTTATAAACAAGAATGAACGGAATAATAAAGCCGGGTAGTGCTAAACGAACAGCATCCCATGACGTTTGCATTGGATCTGCTCTTGCTATACTCGCGGCAGTATAACTGGCTAATGCTACTGGTGGTGTAATATTAGAAAGAGCACCAAACCAAAATACAAAGAAATGCGCGGCTAAAGGTAATACACCCGCTTTAATCAATATAGGTGACACTGTAACGGCAACAACAATATATAATGCAGTTGAAGGCAAACCCATACTTAATACAATACATACCAACATAACGACTAATAAGATCATCCATAATGTATTGTCAGTCATCGAGACAATATTAAAGGCTAATGTGGCGCCAATACCTGTCATGGTAACAACACAAATAATGACACCAATGGCAGCACAAGCGATGGTAACTTGTACAGAGCCTCTTGCGGCTTCAGCTAAGGCATCAGCGACTTTGCTTAATGTCATTCGAACGGTTTTATCTGGCGTAATCCAACTGGCGACGATAATGGTTAATATGCCTAAAAATCCTGCATAAATTGGCGTTTTTCCGACAAGTAATGTGCCAATAACAATCACTAGTGGTAATAGTAATAAACCACGGGCTTTTAATACGGCTTTAACTCGAGGAATATTTTCTTTACTTAATCCTTTTAATCCTTGTTTTTTGGCTTCAATATCTATTGCCATAATTAATGCGGCGTAATAAAGCAGTGCTGGAATAATGGCGGCAATAACAATAGTGGTATAAGAAATACCCAAAAAGCCAGCCATAATAAAGGCAGCTGCACCCATAATTGGCGGCATTATCATTCCACCCGTTGAGGCAGTTGCTTCTACTGCACCAGCAAAACGTGGCGTTAATCCGATGCTTTTCATTAAAGGAATAGTGAATGTTCCCGTTGTTGCTACGTTAGCAACAGCGCTACCACTTAATGAACCTGTTAATGCAGATGAAATAACCGCAACTTGTGCAGGACCTCCACGACGGCGACCTGCAATGGCTAATGCTAAATCATTAAATAGTGCTGTAGCCCCGCTGACACTTAAAAATGATCCAAATAAAATAAATACCACAATAGCGGTTGATGCTGTTGATAGGGTAATACCAAATATGCCTTCACTGGTCATAAATAAGCGGTATAACAATCTTTCTACCGAAAACCCCGCATGACCAAAAATACCCATAAAATACTGACCAAATAGGGCGTAAATAATAGCGAAAGTTGCAAGGCCAGGAATAAAGTAACCTGTAGTACGACGGGCGGCTTCGAAAAGGACAATAATACCAAGTATCGCCATTACATAATCAGTCGTATTAGGAATACTTTTTCTGACTACATGTAGATCAACGTAATTAAGGAAAAAATAACCATAACTAATTAATGTTAAGGCAATAAAAAGATAATCCCAGAGATTAAACTTAGGTGTTGAAAAACGCTTAGAAAACGGGAAAAGAATAAATCCTAGAATTAAGATCCCACTAAGAAAAATAGTATTACGATAAAACTCTTGTGTATTTGATAACGCATTAGAGTAAATAGCATACAGCGAAATTAAAATAGCAAGGGTTGTAGTAATTTTAAGGTAAATACCTGCAAGCTGACGACTACCAGAGCCGGCTTCTTTATCTAGTGCAGGGGGTTCTACCGGAGTTAAATGGTCATTATTTATTGTCATAACTCACTCCTGTTATTTATTATTAATCTGCATTTGGGCTTCTGGCGGAATAAGATAATCGGGGATCGCTAACCCAATTTCTTTGTAATAACGATAAGCACCAAGATGGAGTGGCACAGAAACACCTTTTAATGCATTCTCTGTGGTGATGTATTTCGCAGCACTATGTACTTGATGAACCTCTGGTAGGTTTTCAAACATGGTTTTGGTGAGTTCATAAATTAACTCATCATCCATTGCGGTGGTGGTCATCAAAATATTAGGTTGAGCAATAGTGTCTACTTTTTCAGTTTGGCGAGGATAGGTATCTGCGGGTATTTCAAAGCGAAACCAGGAGTTGGCAATATTATTGATATCGTCTAATTGCTTGTCGGTGACTTCAAGTAATTTTGCACTTACACCACTTGCATACATATCTGTTACCGCAGAAGCAGGAACACCGGCAGGCAACGCACCACCATCAAGGCGACCATCACGCATAGCTGAAACGGTATCTCCATAACCAAGATATTCAGGTGTGATATCTTTTTTGGTTAAATTGACACCTTGTAAAATAATTATCGTAGATTGTTCTGTACCACTGGCTTGTGGGCCAACAGAGAAGCTGGTTGAGCGAATATCCTCTAATGTGCCAGTTTTCACTTTATTATTCATCAAAACAAAGTGTTCTACGTTAGGCCATAACATTGAAATAGAACGCAGATTTTTTTCTGGTTTACCTTCAAAATTACGCACGCCATCGTAAGCTTCTACTGCTAATAAGCTTTGTAAAATGGAAAGCTGAGCCTCATTTTTCTGCATTAGATAGATATTTTCTATCGATCCAGCAGAGGATTGCCCTGTAACTTGCACGCCTCTATCTTTTAAATGCGTACTCCAAACATTGGCCAAACCGACCCCCATTGGATAATACGTTCCTCCGGTTGATGCGGTTGCTACAGAAAGAAATTGTTTATTCGCATTCTCTTTTTTGCCGATCACTGCTAATGAAATAACAGCAATAACAGCAACAAGACCAATGGCGAGCTTTGTTTTTTTTATTCTCATGATGTTGTTGTTCCTGTACATAAAAATGCAGGTGAATGTTTCACACTAACTTGTATACAACATGACAACTTCAATAGGTAAATAAAGGTTGGTAAATTGTGAACCAACTTGATTAATTTAAAACAAAAAGATAACAAACTGTGATCATCTCTGTAATTATGTAAATTTTAATCATATTTATGGTGTTAACTAGGAAAGGCGACAGAAAATATCGATAAGAAAATAAGCAGTGAGAAAAAAAACTAAAAGTAAGGTAAAAATCCGAGGAATTAGATAAATAAGTCATAAAAAGACTAATTAAGATGAATAATAAGAAAAATAGTTAAGAAAATATGAAAATAGATAAGCTAATCATGTTAAGTGAGCAGCTAAAACAAGCGTGTGGGATAATGGAAAAGTGGTAGCGAAAGAAAAAGTCGCTGAATAGTAATGAGTTGAGTAGTCAGCTTGTTATAACGTGATGTTAAGTACTCCAGTTGCAATTAAAACAAAAAGTGCAGACCAAACTAATGCAGATATTGCGCTGGTTATATAAATACCATAGGCGGGTAATTTTAATAACCCTGCGCTAAATGGCGTTAAATAACGCAATACTGCAAGAAAACGTGAAATAAAAACAATGCAATAGGTTTTGCTTTTTAATAACTGCTGTAGACGATTAATTTTCGATTGATAACGAGATACTCTTTTTTCAAGGCGAGGAAAACGATAAATAAAGCGGCCAAGTTCATAGCTCATAATAGAGCCTAATAAAGCGCCACAACCAGCTGCAAGCCAAAGAAAAATAGGTGAATAAGTGGGTAAACAAAGACTAAATATTAATAACAACATAAGTGATGCTGGTGGTAAAAGGGAAGAAATACCTATCGTCGATTTACCGGCAGTTAATAAAGTAATAGAGATAAATAACGTTATTGGAGATAAATGATTTAATGAATCAATAATGAAATTAAATACCTCCATTTTTATTTTCTCCAGTTATTCTTAATTTATATAAATAATATTTATGTTCACTGAGTTTTAATTTTTCAATGAAATTTGTTTTTTTGTACCATATGCTAACAAAACTTAGAGATATAAAGCAATTATTTCAATAACAGCTATGCTAAATAAGTATGATTTCAGATGTTTTTTAATTTTTTATTAATATATAGGGGAATTGTTTAAATGGTAAATAAGATCCTTGGCTATGCTGCTAAATCACCATCAGCTCCTTTAGCCCCTTATCAATTTGAAGTGCGTTCGTTACGTGAAGATGATGTCGCTATTGATATTCTTTATTGTGGCGTTTGCCATTCAGATTTACACCAAGCGCGTAATGATTGGAATGCAAGTATCTATCCTATAGTACCAGGACATGAAATTATTGGTCATGTAACCGCGGTAGGAAATAAAGTAAATAAATTTAAAGTGGGTGATTTAGTTGGTGTGGGATGCATGGTAGATTCTTGTCGCCATTGTTCTGCGTGCCAACAAGGATTAGAGCAATATTGTGAAGAAGGATTCACCTTTACTTATAATAGCCATGATCGTCATGATAATCGGGTAACTTATGGCGGGTATGCGCAAGCTATTTTATGTGCTGAAGATTTTGTACTTCATGTTCCTAATAATTTAGCACCTGAAGGTGTTGCGCCTTTATTATGTGCAGGAATTACGACATGGTCGCCACTGCGCCAATGGGGAGTCACGAAGGGGAGTAAAGTTGCCATCATTGGGTTGGGTGGTTTGGGGCATATGGCGTTAAAATTTGCCCATGCACTCGGTGCTGAAGTGACATTATTTACACGCTCAATAGATAAAGAAGCTGATGCGCGACGTTTAGGTGCACATCATGTTGTATTATCTACCGATAAAGCACAAATGGATGCTGTAAAGAATGAGTTTGAAGTCATTATTGATACAGTACCTTACTCGCATGATATTAACCCTTATTTACCAACATTAATGATTGATGGCACATTAGTTTTTGTTGGTTTAATTGGTGATGTTGAGCCAACAATTAATACGAGTGCTATGATATTTGGGCGCAGAGCTGTTGCGGGATCTTGCATTGGTGGAATAGCAGAAACCCAAGAGATGCTGGATTTTTGTGGTAAACATAATATTACGGCAGATATAGAGTTAATTGATATTAAAAATATTAACCAAGCATTCGAGAGAATGATAAAGAGTGATGTGAAATATCGCTTTGTTATTGATATGAAAACGTTGTCTGAAAATTAAAGTAAATGTTTAATATTATATTCTGAAAGATAAATTTCAATATTTAATAAATTTTTATCTCGATATTTTATTATCTTAATCATTTATTATAATGCAGATTTTCTAGCAATTAACATTTCAGCCCATTGTGTTGGGTTGTTTTTAATAGGTAAACCTAATCTCTTACTTAACGAATAAAGTGTTGGTGCTGGTAATACAGAAGGTGGTTGAAGTGTTGGATTAATTAATACTTGTTCTGGTGCACCATCAGCAATTAATTGACCCGCAGATAAATGAATAATACGGCGAAAATGTCGAGCAGAAAAATCAAGGTCGTGGCTAATCGCTAGCACTGATGTACCTTGCTTTTTTTGTATATTCAGCCAATGTTCAAATTTTTTTAACCAGTAAGCGTCAAAATCACGTGTTGGTTCATCTAGTAATAATAACTGAGGAGAAACGATACTTAAGCTGGCGACGGCAACCATTCGACGTTGGCCTGCATGTAAATCTAATGGATGAATATTGGCAACGTCGGTTAAGCCACAAAGTTCAAGTGTTTCGTTTAATAGATGTTCTTTTTCTACTTTAGGAATTTTACGTTGTTTTAAGCCAAAAAGAATTTCATCTTTTACTGTGCTGTGAAAAATTTGGCGTTCAGGTTCTTGAAATAACACGCCAATCTGACAAGCACGTTGTGCTGCTTTAATATGAGATAAGTTTTGTTCGTTTAATCGAACTGTGCCTTGCTCTGGTTTTAATAATCCAGCGGCTAGGCGTAATAATGTAGATTTTCCTGCTCCATTATCGCCAACTAATGTTACCCATTCACCTTTATTTAGTGTTAAAGAAAGTTGTGATATACAAGGTGACTCATCTTCACTCCAACGATAAGTGATTTTATCAAGCTGTAGCATAAAACTCCTTAAATGCTTTAAGTAATGCTTGGTCATTATCAACAATGGGCTGTTTCCAATGACCTTGTTCAACTAACCAAGCAAATGCTTGCCATGCATCAGGTGCATTAACTGTTGAAATAGCCATAGGAAAAACTTGCTGCAATAAGCCCTGAGATTTTACTTTTCCGGCTTCTAATAATAAAAAGTGATCACTTAAGCTAATTGCTGGAAGTAGATTGCGTTCAAATACAATTACGCTGCAATTATATTCTTTAGCATAACGCTTAATTTGTTGCTGCAATTGCTGTGTAGCATTAGATGTTAAACGACTAAAGGCTTCATCTAATAATAAAAGCTGGGGATGCATAGCAAGCGCACTAGCAATAACGACACGTTGAGCTTCTCCACCTGATAGTGTGGCAGGGTGGCGAAAGCGTAGTTTTTCACATTGTGTTATTGCTAATGCTTCCTTTACACGAAACCTAATTTCATTGGCACTTAACCCTATATTTTCAGGGCCAAAAGCCACTTCTTGTTCAACAGTAAAAGCACAGCCAGAGAGTTGTAATTGCGGGGATTGTTGTACTAATTGACGTCCGGGGGCTAAAGAAACTAATCGGCTTTTGTCTAAATCAATTTCTTGCACAATACCTGAACCTTGAATTGTGCCGCTAAGTAAATCAGGAAACCAGCCAGCGATTAGTTGAGCTAGTAGACTTTTTCCGCTGCCATTGCCGCCTAATACGACTAACCATTCACCTTGATAAAGTTGAAGATCGATAGGTCCTATAATTGGCCGTTCTTCATTTTTAGGTGTAAAGCTGAGTTGTTGTAAATTTACCACCATAACCAAATCCCCCCTTCAATAAGGATTATTAATAAAATGGCATAACGAAGAACCACTTGAAGTGAGCTGTCAGTAGGTGGTGATAGCATGGTTCTTTTAGCAATAATCCGAAATCCTCGCATATCTAATGCTGCGCCACGAATAGCTAAGTCACTTAGGGTATGGCTTATTAAAGGAAAAAGTACGGCAGGTAACGCGCTTAAACGCTGATAAAAGTTACCATCAAGGGGGACACCTCTTGCTAATTGTGCTTCTTTTATATTTTGTAGTTGCTGATTTAATTGTTCTACAAGTAATAATGGTCCAGCTAAGAGATAAGAAAAGCTAACAGGTAAACGGCTCGCAAAAAGTGCTTTTATAAATTGTTCAGTAGTTGTGTATTGTAGCCATAATTGTGCGGCGCTTATTATGGCTAATAATCTTAACCAAAGCGCAATAGCAGCATGTTGGTTACTGGTATCTAAAGACGCATTGGTTATCCAGTGGGCAAGCCAACCACTGTGAACGAGCCATAATCCGATAGCCATTGGGATCATTAACCATGCAATAAAGCGCCACCGCCAGCGTGACGCTGTCCAGATTAATACGCTAATAAAAACGCCACCGCTGATAAGTAGCAATGGCAAATCTAAAGGTAGATAAATAACACTCGCACTAAGCCAAAACCAGAGTGCAAGTGAGGTAAACGGATGCATTGTCAACTAACCTTTGCCATCGATGGAAAATTACGTTGTGCTCGTTGTGGTAATCGACGTACTAAAATCCATGCAATAATGGCGGATAATATTTTATCGGCAAGATTAGCGCCCAACACAGTAATAGCAACAGATTCAACTAATCCTTCGCCAACAGCATGGAAATAAGCAACAAAGAAATCAGCGCCGCTTCCGGTTGTACCGGCGAATAAATAAGTACGAATTGGCACCGCGACCAACATTAAAGCCAAAGTGATAAGGATACCAGAGCCAATAACGCGAGTAAGAGAGCGAAAGCCACCAACACGAGCCAGTAAACCTGCACTTAATCCGATCATCATGGCAACAGGAGCAAAAGCGGCGGCTATAGGACCACTAATTAATCCCCACAATAGATTTGTCAATAAGCCAGTAAATAAAGCAACCCAAGGGCCACCTAATAATGCACAAATTAATGTGCCAATAGAATCTAGGAAAATAGGAAGTTTAAGCATCGAGGTAATTTGACCACCGATCATATTAATTGCGATAGAGACCACAATAAGAACTAGAGTACGACTCGATATAAGGGGCGTTGTAGACATAATTAAAAAAACCTTTGTAAAAGAGTAGTTATTATTGGTTTTATTACAGATGCGTAAATATATTCTCTTATCTGCGGGGTTTTATTTACGCGGCGTGATGACTAACTCTTCATAACCAGAGTATTTACAAGGTTGACGGCTAAAAGTCACTTGCTCTAACTCACCAATAACGAGCTCTAGCGTTGTGCGCACTGTACAACCTGGCATCATATGTCCACCACACATTAATCCATTTTCATCTGATACTGCTAAATGAAGATGTTCACTTGAGGCATCTAATGTGCCAATGAGTGAAACAATTTCAAACTTACCTGTAATATAACGATTTTCTTCACGACCTGCGAAACGTAATACCACATCTGTTAAACTCCCCACACAACCCGCAATAAATGCCGATTTCAGATTTTTTTCTTTAATAATCTGTCGTAATGCCATAATCACATCCTCATTAGGGAGAAGGCGAAGAGCAATAAATCGAGCATGAGAAGAAAGTGATGAGGTGTGAAACATGATGATTATCCTAATCTGAAAGTCTATATTTAATTTATTATGGTTATTGTAAGCACTAAAATGACTGTGTCAGATAAGATAAAACTTAGTTTATTTGTATTATCTACTTTCATTTTTATGCACAAAATTCGCATAACGTATTATTAATAAAAAAAACGAAAGAAGAAATAACGAATAACCTTTTATTAACAATGAAGTTGCTTTGTATCAAAACAAGAAGATATGAAGAAAAATAAAAAAGGCAAAGGATGAGTGGAAAATACTCACCCTTATTTTTTAAATACGGCGTTTAAGTAAGATAACTAAATAATTATATTATAATTGATGTGTTCCATTAATTTTGCATTATCCCGATAATCGACAGGAATAGCGAGAACAGCGGGTCCCTCAACAGCCATTGCTTCATGTAAAACGGTACGTAACTGAGACGCACATGTTACATCAAAGCCTTTAGCGCCAAATGATTCAGCATAGTGTTTGAAATCAATGGCACCAAATTTTACGCCAGAATAACGTCCATATTTTTCCTGCTCTTGCATCTCAACCATATTATAGGCGTTATCTACCCAGATTATATGCAAGATATTGGTGTTTAGACGAACAGCAGTTTCTAATTCCATAGACGATTGCATAAAGCCACCATCACCAGAAACTGAAATAATTTTATCCGATGGGCGAACAAAAGAGGCTCCAATTCCCCAAGGTAGGGCAACCCCCATTGTTTGCTGGCCATTAGAAATCAGCATTTGTCTTGCTCTAAAGCTATAAAGATAACGTGCAAGCCAAATATGGAAACTTCCCATATCGATGCAAAGCGTTACATCATTATTAATAATATCCTGCATCTCATGAATAATGGTTAAAGGGTGAATAGGGTTACCTTGTCTAAAATAACTATTCTGTTGCAGCGTTTCTCTTTGTTGGCGAATTTTTTCTAAAACCTGACGAGTGTTATTTGAGAGTGTAATTTGAGATGTGGATTGTTTAGCGAAACGCTGAGTTAAATTATCGAGGGTTAACTTAATATTGCCAGTCAATTCTAAATCAGGACAGTAAGCTAAATCTATTTCAGCCGGAATTTCATCAATATGAATAATATTGGCGTTGTGGTGATTCCACAATGAAGGCTCATATTCAATAGGGCTATAACCTAACGTAATGACTAAATCTGCATAGGAAAGTAGTTCATCTCCCGGTTGGTTATTAAATAAACCAATTCGCCCTGCAAATAAAGAGAAATGGCGATGAGCAATAGCACCTGCTGATTGATAAGTTCCCACAATTGGAAGGGGGCAAATATCAAGTAGTGATTGTAATGCTAGCGCATTATCAGGAAAACTTGCCTGTAAACCTAATAAAATAACAGGACTTTTTGCCGTTAATAATAATTTAACTGCTTCATTTATGGCATCATTATTAGCGCTACCTATATTAGATTTAGATTTTGGTACTAATATTGGGCTATCAACGGCATTATTTAAAATATCCATTGGAAACGTTAAGAATGCAGAGCCGGGTCTTCCTGATTCTGCATGGCGAAACGCATTGACCATGGTTTCAGAAATAGATTTTGCAGAATCTATTTCTGCACAAAATTTTGTAATTGGATTAAACATGGTAACCGTATCCATGCTTTGATGAACCAGTTTTAATCTATCAGCCGATTTTACTGAACCCCCTAATGCAACTAATGGATCACCTTCGGAAGTTGCCGTTGCAATGCCTGTTGCCAGATTAGAACATCCCGGTCCTGAGGTTGCAATTGCAACGCCTGCCTTACCTGTTAAACGCCCAACGGCAGCAGCCATAAAGGCAGCATTAGCTTCATGACGAACAACCACGGTTTCAATACTGGAATCAACAAGCGAATCGAATATACGATCAATTTTTGCACCCGGAATACCAAACACCTGTTTAATGCCATGTCGTTCTAATTGTTTGACGACTAAATCTGCACCACATTTCCAATGATGAGTGTTCATATAACCTTCTTTTATTTTGCAAGTGAATAAAATACGAGTTGGTAATAAAACTAAGGGGGTTCTAGATTAATTTTCGGCTTGCTTTATTGCCTGATGCAGATTATCTGGCATTAAGTTCGCTTGGAGGAAAGTTGAATGACTAGGTAAATCAATGGTAAAGCGGGAAATTACACCTATTTTTAAAGTGCCATATTTTAAATAGTAATCAAGAACATGGCCGCCACCTTGGCGTTGTTGATTAATATAATGTTCATGAAATCCAGCAACATTTATACCTTGCGTAAATTGTGGTGAGCGAAAGCCAGCAATAATACCGATTTCATTGTGAAAGGTGAAAATAGGTTGATTTTTTATCGCCTCTAACATAGGAGAGTAAGGAGGTTCTTGGCGAGGAACAGTACGTGTTTTAACTAATTCAAATTCGCCTTCAATTTTAATTGCACAAAAAAGATTATCGGAAGGAACATACTGATTGATGGTGTTATGTATTTCTTGCTGTGAGGCACCATAAGAAAACGAATGTTCAATATCAGAATTAAAAAAGGTCATCACAGCAAAAGGGGATTTTTGAGAATATAATGCTCTACGGGCACTACCATCAGAACGCAATTGGAAAACGTTGTTATCAAAAGCAACTAATTCACCATCAAGTTGATCAAAGGTGCCTAAACCAAAATCACCTTGTTTTAATAAATCAGCAATAGTCACATCACTATCATAAACGCCGGCAATTAAACTGCTCATTAATGAATTTTGATAAATGGTACATTCAGGATGATTATTAATATAATTATTTAGATTGGTTATTATCTCTTGGCTACATTGACAACTACTGTTTTTATTATGGGCTATATCGCTATTATTTCGCATATTATGGTTTAAATTATCATTCATAATGAAACTGCTCCTTATTGGAAATAAGTGGTCATTAATTGACTATCAATTTAATTATTGGTCCCATTGATAAAAAATTCAAATGTTTTTATTGTTATTAAAATATTGATAATGGTCCCCCCACTTTTTAGATTTGTGTAGTTATTATTTTATAAAGTTATTTGAATGGTTTTTTTTAATCATTTGAGGGTGATTACTTTATTAAAGTAGTACTTATAAATAGTTGTTATGGTAGATTTAAATACATAATTAATTATATAGATGACCATTATGAATATAGTGTTTACATATCTAAAGGCTCATTTGGCTAAGGATACTACAGCTGCTGTTGATGTGGCAGATTATCATCCTTCTTTTAAGAACTTAGCTTTTGCAAGAAGAATATTGGATATAAAATTAACAACTGCTGAATATAATTTCCATCGTAAATATAAGAAGCGTGAACTTAATAAAATTAAAGTAATTAAATATAGAATGCTGATTAAAAAAATAGACACCATCAGTCAAAGAAAAACATATTTCGATAAAGATCTCAGGAATGGAAATTTTGAGATTTTAAATAAACTTAATCATTTTAGAATTAAAACAAATAATGATTTTTCAAATTCTAATATTTCCAATGTTGATTTAAGTGATATATTTTTGGATGGCTCAAAATTTATAAATAGTGATTTGAGCGGAACTAAAATCCATATAAACGATGCTAATTTTTCGAATGCCAAGCTTGATAATGCAGAAATAGAATTTAATCTTGGATGCATAGATAAAAATTTTATGGATAAAAAATTAATTGATAATTCAGACGAAAAAACATTATTTCATACTCTTAGAAGTATTGATGATAAATATTCCGATATTAAAATAAAACTCGTTAATCAATTAATCAAGGATGTGGGGTATCCTAATAATATCTATGTAAATTCAAATCATATTAATTCGTTTCTAAATTACATTTTTTCAAAAGAATATTATTTGGAAGATAAAGAGATTAGAAATTCCGTTAAATCTTTGCTTGATAAATTAACTCTAACTGAAAATGATGAAAAATATATAAAACCAAAGTACGTATCGTTATATCTGGATATGATTTCCAAGTTTTTTAATGATCAAGAAAAGAATGATTTCATGTTGGAAGATAATGGGGATTTTATTAAGTTAATGGCAATCTCTCTTTATCATGATGATATAAATATCCGAGAAAAATCTAGAGATTTATATGATAAATATCTTAAATTAGAAAAAGTGAAACCTTTTTCTGAAGGAATTAAAGTTGGTAATGATGAAAGGGTTGATTGGGATAGTGAAGGTGCAGGCAATAATATTATCCTTATTAACAAAGATAAAACCATGGTGACAAGCTATAAAGAATTAAATAAAATGCTATTTGCCGACCCTACAAAAGCGGATATACAGTGGAATTCATTTTCTCTTTATATCAAAGAAGATGAACAGACTATTAATAGAATCAATCTTTATAATTTATTTAATAAAGATTTTAAGATCTTTAAAGATAATTATAATGTTTTTAAAGATAGTTGTCATGTTCTCATTCTTCATGAGAAATTTAATAAACTAGCATTAAATTTTGGCGACTACGCTGAAAGATTCTATTCTGCTTTCATTGGTAATCATATTCTGGCTGAAGATAGATTAATTGATCGCGATAAGAAAGAGCAAACTAAAATGTATGGGGTTTTAAATGAATTAATAGATATCCCAGAGAACAATATTTTAATGACATCACTCAAAAATGAACATTATCAACAAATATATGACATTTTTGAATTAAACGGGTTAAGTAATGAAGAAAAGTCTAAGTACTTACTGTGCCTTGCAATTATATTTGTTAAATATTCATCTAACGATGTATTTGGTCTGGGGAACGGGTCGCCTCGATCGTTGAAATTCTATGCTTATGCATTAATAAATAAAGCTAATGAATTAGATAAAAGATTAATGGGCGATGATTATAATGATGTTATATCTGATTTATTGGTAAGCGGTAATGAGACCACTGAAACAACCGGCCTTTATTTCCGAATGAGAGCATATGGAGAAATACACTGTGCTCCTATTTTTAATGAGATGATGCCACCACAGTGGAAGTAATACTTATTTAAAGTAAAACCATAAAAAAACCCAAAAGTTGATCTTCAACTTTTGGGTTTTTATTTAAGAAAATGTAGCTTTTGTGATTAAGAGACTTAGACGTTAAACAAGAAGTTCATCACATCGCCATCTTGAACAATATATTCTTTACCTTCGGCTCGCATTTTTCCGGCCTCTTTTGCGCCTTGCTCACCACCGTAAGTGATAAAATCGTTATAAGCGATAGTTTGAGCGCGGATAAAGCCCTTTTCAAAGTCGGTATGGATTTTACCTGCTGCTTGTGGCGCTGTTGCACCCACAGGGATTGTCCATGCGCGAACTTCTTTTACGCCAGCTGTGAAGTAGGTTTGTAAGTTCAGTAATGAATAACCTGCGCGAATAACACGGTTTAAACCCGGTTCTTCAATGCCTAAATCTTGCATAAATTCTTCGCGTTCAGCATCTTCTAACTCAGCAATATCGGCTTCGATAGCGGCACAAACAGGAACAACCACAGAGCCTTCTGCTTCGGCAATTTTGCGAACGGTTTCAAGGTAAGGGTTATTTTCAAAACCATCTTCATTAACGTTTGCAATATACATGGTTGGTTTTAAGGTTAAGAAGCTTAAGTGGCGGATAGTTGCTTTTTCTTCTTCGCTTAAATCAAGTGCGCGTAACATGCCTGCGTTTTCTAAATGTGGTAAACATTTTTCTAACACTTCAACTTCTGCTTTAGCAATTTTATCGCCACCTTTAGCTTTTTTCTGGTTACGATGAATTGCACGTTCACAGGTATCTAAATCAGAAAGCGCTAATTCGGTATTGATAGTGTCAATATCTTCTGCCGGATCAACTTTACCCGCAACGTGAATAATATTGTCATTTTCAAAACAACGAACTACATGACCTATTGCTTCAGTTTCACGAATATTAGTCAGAAATTGGTTACCTAAACCTTCACCTTTAGAGGCACCTTTTACTAAGCCCGCGATATCAACGAATTCCATTGTTGTTGGTAAAATACGCTGTGGCTTAACAATTTCAGCCAGTTTATCTAAGCGAGGATCAGGCATTGGAACAACACCTGTGTTTGGTTCGATAGTACAGAATGGGAAGTTGGCTGCCTCAATACCGGCCTTAGTTAAGGCATTAAACAGTGTAGATTTCCCTACGTTAGGCAGACCGACGATACCACATTTAAATCCCATAAACGTTCACCTTGTCACAAAAAAACGACAGAGAGGAGAGTCCCTGTTGTGCTGTTAAAAAAATTTGGCGCTATTATAGAACAAATCCCTGTTTGATTAAATCATCAGGGATTAATTGCGCAGAAGAGGGAGAAAAACGACTTCACCCATCGGAAATTTATGGCTAATTAAAACCAATATTAATAATTAGGCTTTAAAGCTATGCAAACGATTTATGGCTTTTTCAAGACCATCGCGCATTAAGATATCAGTACAAGAAAGCGCTTCATCAATTGCATCGTCAATTAATTTTTGTTCACTCATTGGCGGTTTCCCTAATACAAAGCCAACGACTTTATTTTTATCGCCGGGATGGCCAATACCAATACGTAAACGATAGAAATTAGGGTTATTGCTAAATTTACTTTGGATATCTTTCAAGCCATTATGGCCACCGTTACCGCCACCTAATTTCATTTTCACAACGCCAGGAGGTAAGTCGAGTTCATCGTGGGCCACTAAAATTTCATTAAGCTCAATACGATAGAAATTCGCCATTGCCTGTACCGCTTTACCACTAAGATTCATAAATGTTGTAGGTACTAATAAGCGAACATCTTCACCGGCTAAATTAATACGCGCAGTATAACCAAAAAATTTACTCTCTTCTTTTAGAGATTGCTGATGACGTTGAGCCAATAAATCTACATACCAAGCACCCGCATTATGACGAGTCTGGGCATAATCTGCACCGGGGTTTGCTAACCCGACGATAAGTTTAATTTTACTCACAATAGCCTTTCACTGTTATCGTCTTAAAAGAAAGGACATAGTTTACCTGTCTAAGACCCGAAGCACAAAATAGATTGCAGAGATTGTTTTTAGTTAAAACACACAAAGGAATATTTACCATTTAATGTAGCAAAAAGAGCTAAAAAAGGAAAAATAGCGCCGTAGACGATTTTTTAGAGCAAGAAAACACATTTTTTGCAAAGAATTGTCAGCATTTTTCAGGACATGTGATCACTTCGACAATAACTTTGTGATATTTATGGCTATAATAACTGCAAAGAAAAAGAGGTTATCCTTTCTGTATTTTGGTGTTGAATCGTCTGACGACGCGCTTGGAGGTGCAACATGAAATATAAACATGCATTTGCAGTTGGTAATTTATGTATGGCTATCGGGATGGTTGTTATGCTCGGTAGTCTTGGTTATACGCTAATTAGCCATATTTTTCCGTTAGGTCTTCCAGAGTTTTTATCTGATATTTCTTTAATGGGAATTTTTATTGGTGCATTGGTGTGGTTAGCTGGTGCACGTATTGGTGGCAGAGAAACAATAGCAGAAAGATATTGGTGGTTACGTAATCATGATGAACGTTATCGTCGCCATGATAACCATCGTTATCCATAGTAAATTTCAATTTTTATCAGAAGCAATTAGTTATTATAAAAATAAAAGTTGAGTTTAAATAATTACAGATAATGAGTTAATGGTTTTTCATTCTTGATTATCTTAAGTAGTAATTATAATAATACATGCCTATAAACCCGTTTTTTCTGTAACGGGTTTTTTATTGCCTTAATTTTACACTATCTCTTTATTTTTCTTTGGTTAGGATGTAAAAAACCCGCCATAACACAATGTAATACAAAGGTTATAACGGGTTTAGTTATCTCATACTACGATGAGTTTTTAACAAATTAATGTTCAAACATCGCAGAGATTGATTCTTCATTGCTGATGCGGCGAATTGCTTCTGCCAGCATGCCTGAAAGAGTCAATGAACGGACTTTATTTAATGCTTTGATTTCTGCTGACAGTGGAATTGTATCGCAGACAACCACTTCATCAATAACAGAGCTTTTGATGTTTTCAACAGCATTACCAGAGAAAATAGGGTGAGTTGCGTAAGCAAATACGCGTTTAGCACCACGTTCTTTCAGGGCTTCTGCCGCTTTGCACAATGTACCACCAGTGTCAATCATGTCATCAACTAGGATACAGTCGCGATTAGCAACGTCACCAATAATATGCATAACTTGAGAAACGTTAGCACGAGGGCGACGTTTATCAATGATAGCCATATCAGTGTCATTCAGAAGTTTAGCGATAGCACGTGCGCGAACAACACCGCCAATATCTGGAGAAACAACAATAGGGTTGTCCAAATCTTTTTGAAGCATATCTTCTAAAAGGATTGGGCTGCCGAAGACATTATCAACCGGTACATCAAAGAACCCTTGGATTTGTTCTGCGTGTAAGTCGCAAGTTAAAACACGGTCTACGCCTACACTAGATAAGAAATCCGCAACAACTTTTGCCGTGATAGGAACACGGGCTGAACGAACACGGCGATCCTGACGGGCATAACCGAAGTAAGGAATAACCGCAGTGATACGACCAGCGGAAGCTCGACGTAATGCGTCAACCATGACCACTAATTCCATTAAGTTATCATTAGTTGGTGCACAGGTTGATTGAATGATAAATACATCACCACCACGTACGTTTTCGTTGATTTGCACACTGACTTCACCGTCGCTAAAACGACCTACAGCAGCGTCTCCTAAGCTAGTGTAGAGTCGGTTGGCAACACGTTGAGCCAGTTCCGGGGTTGCGTTACCAGCAAAAAGCTTCATATCGGGCACGAGAAAAACCTCAGGCTTGCGTCCAGAGAGAGATATTGTTGACCTGTAAAGAACGTGTTTATGGACATAGCGTTTTTAAACATCATATTACGGGTGCAATAACACAGGTATCCTTGAGCGGAATAAATGCACAGGAGAAATGTTAACGCCTTGCGCTACAAATCCATGCACCCACTCAGGGGCGTTAATTAACACTTCACTAGCGGCAACTTGTGATTCGAACTCGCCGAACACACAGGCACCTGTCCCAGTTAAGCGTGACGGAGCATATTCTAACAGCCACGAAAGCAGATATTCAACCTTACGAAAACGTTTTCTTGCGATCATTTCACAGTCATTTTCAAACGGAGCCTGTAATAATGCGCCAAGAGAGCGGATAGGAGAGTTACGTTTTAATTCTGGATCTGTGAAGATTGTCGGAGTTGAAATCGAAATTCCGGGGTGTGCGACTAAATACCATTGCTCTTTTGGTGAAGCTGGGGTCAAAATTTCACCAACACCTTCAGCAAAAGCAGCGTGGCCTTTTACAAAAACGGGGACATCAGCACCTAAGGTTACGCCTAAATCGGCTAATGTTTCATCGCTTAATCCTGCTTGCCAATGCCAATTAAGTGCAATTAGTGTGGTTGCGGCATTAGAAGAACCGCCTCCTAACCCACCACCCATTGGTAATTTCTTGTCGATGCTGATATCAGCACCTTGATATTGCAATGCAATATTATGTTTTTGGCAATAATTACGTAACAAAAGTGCTGCTTTGATGATTAAGTTATCTTCATCTTTAACTCCTTCAACAGGGGTTAAGATATTTAACTGTGTATCTTTGCGCGGCGTAAATGTGAGCGTATCGCCATAATCAAGAAACTGAAAAAGCGTTTGTAGATTATGGTAACCGTCGGCTCGTTGCCCTGTAATGTAAAGAAAAAGGTTTAATTTAGCAGGAGAAGGCCAGCTGAGTGTCATTGCTGTATATCCCAGTTATCCATTTTTAATTTAATAAGGCGGTCACCTTGGCGTAATTCAAGGCGTTGTGGCAGATTCGGCGTGATATTTGAATCGTAGGCTTGATAAGTGATAATCCAATCGCCCTCGGGTGCAGGCCATGTCACTGATTTTAAAAGGTGATGAGCATCTAACTCAAAAATAGTCGCATCACCCGGCAAGCCAATTAGCCAAGCTCGTAGATTTTTTAGTGGAATAACCATGCCTGTTAGCTGATAAATCATTTCGACAGGATCATCGCTATAATATTTTTTGCCTTTGTTATCGGTGACTTCAATAACACTGGGCATCACATTTAAATCCAATTCCGTAGTGCCTAACGGATTCGTTAATAACAAGCGATAACGATCTTCATCTCGGTCTTGCCAATAAAAACGGGCATAAACTTTATGGCTTTGCTCAATGTAGGCAAAAGCACCTCGAGTTTCATATTGTGAAATCTTTTTTAAGGCTTGTTGGCGCTCTTGCCATTGAGCATCGTTATTAGAACCTGAACCCTGAGTATTAATTTGATTAAGGTTACAGGCACTCAGCAACAGCACCGTTAACGGAAGAAGGCGCAATAATTTGGTTGGGGAAAAGCGTGAGCGCATAGCTGAGATATTCCTTAAATTCGTTATCAGTTAAAAAAAAGAGTATCATAAACCCCATGATATAACGATATTTCATTAAATTGTGTATAGAAATCTCGTATCAAACAAGTAAGCTCTTTTATTGGATGTATTCATCAAGTAGAATGGCGGCAATGAAAAGTCCATACTAAATGCGCTGTTTTAGGTTTGCACTAAGTCAGGTCGCGAGGCGGTATTTATTCATAACTCGATATAGTTGATATGACGTTATTAGCATTAGGTATAAATCATAAAACAGCCCCCGTTGCTTTGCGTGAGAAAGTCTCTTTTTCTCCCGATACTATGGGTGATGCCTTAAATAATCTCCTACAGCAACCCGCTGTCAGGGGTGGGGTTGTGCTGTCTACCTGTAACCGTACTGAGCTCTATCTTAGTATGGAAGACAAAGAAAATAGTCATGAACAGCTTATTCATTGGCTGTGTCAATATCACCAAATAGAGCCAAATGAATTACAAAGTAGTGTTTATTGGCATCAAGATAATCAAGCAGTTAGTCACCTAATGCGCGTAGCTAGTGGTTTAGATTCTCTTGTACTGGGTGAGCCACAAATATTAGGTCAAGTTAAAAAAGCTTTTGCAGATTCTCAAAATTATCACTCGCTCTCTTCAGAGCTGGAACGACTTTTCCAGAAATCTTTTTCAGTTGCGAAAAGAGTGAGAACGGAGACTCAAATTGGTGCAAATGCGGTATCTGTTGCTTTTGCTGCTTGTACTTTAGCGCGTCAAATTTTTGAATCACTCTCTTCTTTAACTATTTTACTTGTTGGTGCGGGTGAAACTATTGAGTTAGTTGCTCGTCATTTACGCGAGCATCAAGTTAAGAATATTGTTATTGCTAACCGAACTAAAGAGCGTGCACAACGTTTAGCAAATGAAGTTGATGCAGAAGTAATTACATTAACGGAAATCGATGAACGCCTTGCTCAAGCTGATATTGTGATTAGTTCTACGGCAAGTCCTTTACCTATTATTGGTAAGGGAATGGTTGAACGCGCATTAAAAAAACGTCGAAACCAGCCTATGTTGCTGATTGATATTGCAGTTCCTCGTGATATCGAGCAAGATGTCGAAAAACTTAACAACGTTTATCTTTATAGTGTTGATGATTTAGAAGCCATTATTCAGCATAACCGTGAACAACGCCAAGCCGCAGCTGTTCAAGCAGAACACATTGTTCAGCAAGAGAGCGGTCAGTTTATGGATTGGTTAAGGGCTCAGGGTGCGGTTGGTGTGATAAGAGAATATCGTGATAGTGCTGAAGTATTGCGAGCAGAAATGACCGAAAAAGCCATCAGTCTCATTCAAAATGGTGCCGATGCAGAAAAAGTGATCCAGCAACTTTCTCATCAGTTAATGAATCGTCTTATCCATACACCAACAAAATCTCTTCAACAGGCTGCCAGTGATGGTGATATTGAACGCCTGAATCTATTACGTGAAAGTTTGGGTATTACCCATAATTAACTTTGTCTAACAGGATCTTAATCTACGAATGAAGCCTTCTATTGTCGCTAAGTTGGAAGCTCTACAAGAGCGTTATGAAGAAATTCAGGCACTTCTGTCAGAAGCCGATGTTATTGCCTCTCAGGATCGTTTTCGTGCGCTTTCAAAAGAATATTCTCAATTAACCGATGTCACGGCTTGTTTCAGCCAATGGCGTAGTGTTCAAGATGATATTGAAACGGCCCAAATGATGCTTGATGATCCTGAAATGAAGGAGATGGCACAAGAAGAGCTCAAAGAAGCACAGGCTTTAAATGACGACTTAGAAAATCAATTGCAATTACTGCTATTGCCTAAAGATCCTGATGATGAGTTTAACTGTTTCCTTGAAATTCGAGCCGGAACCGGTGGCGATGAGGCTGCATTGTTTGCGGGTGATTTGTTCCGTATGTATAGCCGCTATGCAGAATCTCGCCGCTGGCGTATTGAAGTCATGAATGCTAACGAAGGTGAGCATGGTGGTTACAAAGAAGTGATCGCTAAAGTGATTGGTGATGGCGCTTATGGCGTATTAAAATTTGAATCTGGTGGGCATCGTGTTCAACGTGTGCCAGAGACAGAATCTCAAGGTCGTATTCATACCTCGGCTTGTACTGTTGCTGTATTAGCTGAAGTGCCAGAGGCAGAATTACCTGATATCAGCCCAAGTGATTTGCGTATCGATACTTTCCGTTCATCAGGTGCGGGTGGTCAGCACGTTAACACCACCGATTCCGCTATTCGTATTACGCATATTCCTACAGGGATTGTGGTGGAATGTCAGGATGAGCGTTCACAGCATAAAAATAAAGCCAAAGCGATGTCGGTGTTAGGTGCGCGTATTCGTGCTGCTGAAATGCAAAAACGTCATGAAGCAGAAGCTTCGGAGCGTCGTAATCTATTAGGTTCAGGTGATCGTTCGGACCGCATCAGGACATATAACTTCCCACAAGGTCGTGTTACTGATCACCGAATCAACTTAACATTTTATCGCTTAGATGAAGTAATGGAAGGCAAGTTAGACCCACTTATTCAACCTATCGTTACTGAATATCAAGCAGATCAGCTTTCTGCACTTTCTGAGTTAAATTAATGAATTATGAACAATGGCTGCAACAAGCAGCCTTGCAATTAATTGAAAGTGACAGCCCAAAGCGCGATGCCGAAATACTTCTTGGGCACGTAACAAAACGTGCTCGTACTTATTTGATTGCTTTTAATGAAACGCAATTATCAGAAATAGAATTAGAACAGCTGGCACAATTATTGGCGCGCCGAATTACGGGGGAGCCAATTGCTTATTTGGTTGGTGAACGAGAATTTTGGTCATTGCCGTTAAAAGTCTCTCCTGCAACGTTAATTCCTCGCCCTGATACAGAATGCCTAGTTGAAAAAGCGCTAGAAAAGCTTATATCAACCCCTGCAAAGATCCTTGATTTAGGTACCGGAACAGGCGCTATTGCGTTAGCTATCGCTTCAGAACGTCCTGATAGCCATATTATTGGTGTGGATTTTCAGCCAGAAGCCGTGGCATTAGCTCAAGAGAACGCTCAAAATTTAGCGTTGAACAACACAGAATTTATGGAAAGTTGCTGGTTTAGTTCACTCTCAGGTCACCAATTTGATATGATAATTAGTAATCCTCCTTACATTGATGAATGTGATGAGCATATTTATCAAGGCGATGTCCGTTTTGAGCCATTAACGGCGTTGGTGGCGGGTAAAAATGGCTTTGCTGATATTGAAACAATCATCACAACTGCAGATCAGTTTTTAACTGATAAAGGCTGGGTATTAATAGAACACGGCTGGCAGCAAGGTGAGGGTGTACGCAAAATTTTTGCTGATAAGGGTTACTGCTGTGTGGAAACTTTCCGTGACTATGGCGGTAATGAGCGAGTGACAGTAGGTCGTTGGAATTATGATAGAAACCATAGCTGATTACGAATTTAATAAAGCCCCTTTGGTAAAAGGGATGATCCTTATCTCTCAGGCTATTCGGCCTGATTTTCCTACTCATTCAGTTAGCTATCAATTAGCTCAGTTAGTTGAACAGGCAGAAGCTGAAATTCCTCAAAACACAAGTGTGCGAGAACGAATTGAAGCGCTATTAAAGCTATTTTATAAACAGTGGCATTTTAGTGGTGCGAGTGGAAAATATTGCCTATCAGATACCTTATGGTTGGATAAAGTATTATCTACACATATTGGTTCTCCTGTTTCATTAGGTTCAATTTTAATTTATATCGCGCAGGCGTTAAATCTGCCATTAGCTCCGGTTATTTTTCCTACACAATTAATTATTAGAATAGATATTCCCGACGAAAAGGCTATATTTTTAAATCCAATTAATGGTGAATATTTATCTCAACATACACTCGAAGTATGGTTGAAAGGAAATATAGGAAATAACTCGATACTTATTGATGCTGATTTAGAAGAATCAGAATATAGCTCAATTATACGAAAGCTATTAGACACATTAAAAGTTTCGTTGATGGAAGAAAAAAATATGGAACAAGCATTAAAAGCGAGTGAAACGGTTTTAATGTTTGACCCAGAAGATCCTTATGAAATACGTGATCGTGGATTAATTTATGCTCAATTAGAATGTAATCATGTGGCGCTTTCTGATTTAAATTACTTTGTTGAGCAATGCCCTGAAGATCCAATTTCAGAAATGATTAAAATCCAAATTCATTCGATAGAACAAAATCCTGTTGTTCTACATTAAAATTTTAAAACGTACTTAATTAAAACAGTACATTACAAACAGTATAGGTATAAATATGCAACATAAAGTGGTGAATATTGGTGATATCAAGGTAGCAAACGACCTACCATTTGTGCTTTTTGGTGGCATGAATGTATTGGAATCGCGCGATTTAGCCATGCGTATTTGTGAGCATTACGTCACTGTTACCCAAAAATTGAATATTCCTTATGTATTCAAAGCCTCTTTTGATAAAGCAAACCGTTCTTCTATCCACTCTTATCGTGGACCTGGTTTAGAAGAAGGAATGAAGATTTTCCAAGAATTAAAAGAAACTTTTGGCGTTAAAATTATCACTGATGTTCATGAGGCTTCACAAGCTCAACCTGTATCTGAAGTGGTTGATGTTATCCAATTACCGGCCTTCTTAGCGCGTCAAACAGACTTAGTTGAAGCAATGGCTAAAACAGGTGCGGTAATTAATGTGAAAAAACCACAGTTTGTCAGCCCAGGCCAAATGGGTAATATCGTTGATAAATTTATAGAAGGCGGTAACGACAAAGTTATTCTATGTGATCGCGGAAGTAACTTTGGTTACGACAATCTTGTTGTCGATATGCTTGGTTTCCATGTCATGATGCAAGCTTCTCAAGGTGCGCCAGTTATTTTTGACGTAACACATTCACTGCAATGCCGTGACCCATTTGGAGCTGCTTCTGGTGGTCGTCGTGCTCAAGTTGCTGAATTAGCACGTGCGGGAATGGCCGTTGGCTTAGCCGGATTATTCCTTGAAGCGCATCCAGATCCAGACAACGCACGTTGCGATGGTCCTTCAGCGCTTCCATTAGCTAAACTAGAGCCATTCTTAGCACAAATTAAAGCTATTGACGATGTGGTAAAAAACTTTCCTGAGTTAGATACCAGTAAATAATTGTTGTTATGCAACTGCATACTGTTGTGAATATGTTCGGCGCTGATCTACAGCGCCGTTATCACGAAAAAATTCATAAAATCAACCTACACGGCGGTTTTAGCTGTCCTAATCGTGATGGTACATTAGGGCGGGGGGGGTGTACGTTTTGTAATGTCTCCTCATTTGCTGATGAACAAACGCAATATCACTCCATTGAAGAACAAGTCGCTGAACAAGCCAAAAATATTAATCGCGCCCGCCGTTATCTTGCCTATTTTCAAGCCTATACCAGCACTTATGCCGAAGTAGAATATTTGCGTACTCTGTATGAAACCGCATTGTTACAAGCGAATATGGTTGGTTTATGTGTCGGTACTCGGCCTGATTGTGTGCCTGTTAGTGTATTAGATTTGCTACAAAGCTATCAAGATCAAGGTTATGAAGTGTGGTTAGAATTGGGTTTACAAACGGCACATAATAAAACGTTAAAACATATTAATCGCGGTCATAATTTTCAATGCTATCAAGCAACAACACGAGAAGCACGGCGACGAGGTTTAAAAGTGTGTACGCATCTTATTGTGGGACTGCCTCGTGAAGATCATCAGCTAAATATGCAAACGCTACAGCATGTTATTGAAACCGGTGTTGATGGGCTTAAATTACATCCTTTACATATTGTTGAAGGAAGTACGATAGCGAAAGCTTGGAAAGCAGGGCGTATAACGCCATTAACCCAAGAAGAATATGTTTATACTGCTGGCGAAATGATCCGTCATACACCTCCTGATATTATTTATCACCGAGTTTGTGCCAGTGCGAGAAAACCTACGTTATTAGCACCAGAATGGTGTGAAAATCACTGGTTAGGAATGAATGCACTTTATCAAGATTTATTAGAGAATGGCGTTCAGGGAAGTGGCATAAATAAGCCGTTTATTCGTTATATTGATAATATTATAAAAGAGTAAGTTTATAGAAATAAGATAACTTCTCTTTTATAAGTAGATTGATGTTTAAATTAAATAGGAGTTGTAAACTTTATTATAACCTTTCGGAATTATAGGGTGTGTAAACATATTTATTGCTTTAGTGTTAATAATAAAAGGGATTATCTAAGCAGAAATAGGGGGTATTATTTATTTTTAAAATAACGTTAAAAATAAACTTAACCTCTAATCATTTAATTAAATAGAGATTAAAGGCTAAGTTTATTATTGTTTAAATGGAATGCTTAATGAATCAGCTCCATATCATCTAATGCTTTCTGTAGTGAAGGATAAAAATTAAGCGCGCCTTCAATCGGGGCAACTCTGGCTCTTGCTAATGTTTTTAATGGCTGGAATGGAATATCACAGACAATGACATGAGTATCTTTCTTTACATCATTAATAAAATGTTGAAAAGCATGTAAACCACCGGCATCAAGCACGGGTACCGCATCCCACTGCATAATTACTGTTTTATAACCTTTACTACGTTCACGTAATTCATTAAAAATACGTTCAGCAGCGGCAAAGAATAATGGGCCATTAACACGTACGACTAATAACTGTTTATCATCATCAGTATAAGAGGACTCTGTTATTTTCGTCATATTAGCAATACGGCGCATAAATAATAACGAAGCCAGTACTATACCAATAGTAATCGCAATCACCATATCAAACAGTACAGTAAGTGATAAGCATAAGACTAATACGATAATATCGTCTTTTGGGGCATGACGAATAAGGTCAATAACTTTACGAGCTTCACTCATATTCCATGCAACAATTAATAGTAATGCAGACATTGCTGCTAATGGTAAATAAGAGAGGAAGGGGGCGAGAACTAATAACGTTAATAAAACTAATAACGAGTGAACAATAGCAGAAACAGGTGATGTTGCACCTGCGCGCACATTAGCCGCAGAACGTGCAATTGCAGCTGTTGCTGTAATACCACCAAAGAATGGTGCAACAATATTACCCACCCCTTGACCAACAAGTTCATCATTAGAGTGATGTTTCTTACCTGTCATACCATCAAGAACAACTGCACATAATAACGATTCTATAGCGCCTAGCATTGCCATTGAAAATGCGGCTGGCAACAATGCAGAAACGGTGCTCCAATTAAGTGTTAAGGATTCGCCGGTACTCGGTAAATTCCAAGGCAGAACGAACTGAGGTAAAATAGGAGGAATACCTTGTCCGGTTGTGCCATTCGGCAGCATATAACTAAATTGTGAGCCAATAGTTGCAACATCATGCCCCAGTAAATTTACAATTCCCATCACCGCTGTGCCAGCAATTAAAGCGGGTAAGTGGCCGGGTAAGCGTAAATTTAATTTAGGCCAATAGATAAGAACCAAAAGCGTGGTAAGTCCAATTAAGGTATCACCGATATGAATAGTCGGTAATGCAGCACCTAATGCAATAACTTTATCAATATAGGTTTCTGGCACGTGTGTCAGTTCAAGGCCAAAAAAATCTTTTATTTGCATTGTCGCAATGGTGATAGCTATCCCTGAGGTGAATCCTAATGTTACGGAAACAGGAATATACTCGATTAGCTTACCAAAGCGAGCTAACCCCATAACCACTAAAATAACACCAGACATTAGTGTGGCAATTAACAAGCCACTTAAGCCAAATTGCTGTGATACGGGATAAAGAATAACAACAAACGCAGCGGTGGGACCTGAAACACTGTAGCGAGAGCCACCAGACACTGCGATAACAATACCGGCAATAGCTGCGGTATAAAGACCGTATTGCGGAGGAACACCGCTACCAATAGCTAATGCCATAGCTAGAGGTATCGCGATAATACCTACGGTGATCCCTGCAATAATATCTTTTAATAAACGTGCAAAAGAATACGGTTCTTTCACACATGCATCAATAAATGCACTAAAAGGGCGAACCCGGTTAACTTTATGAGTTTTCATTTAGGATCAAACCAAAATAAGAAGTCAGATGCCGAATAATGGCGATAAGGAAAAGAGAGGATATCGCTTTTATTCGCTGATAATAATGTGATATATCAAATTATTAATGTATATCTTAAGGCTTAAAGAAATAAAAATCAATTAAACTAATAAGTTAAGCTAAAATGGTAACATTATGTTTCTGATTGTATTTATTCTGTTGCCTCATTGAAAATGAAGGTTGAATTTTATTTTAAAAGTATAAAAATAGTTTTATTTTAGATTAAATGTCATTAATAAAGAAAATCAAATAAAAAACATCAAAAATTGATAAGAACTGTATGAGTAAAAATAAATTATAATCAATAAAATTAATAAAAAATAGCTATTGAAAATAGTAAAAATAATATATTTAAACGATTAAGAAAAATAAAAAATATTATTCCTTATACTAATGCCTATACTAATAGGTAAAGAAATTAATATTTTAAACTATTTTTAAGCCTAAAAAAGGTAATGTAGAAATCAATGTAATGTAAAAATATAAAAGATAGCCTAAGTAGGAAAATTGAGCAAACAAGCAACTTAGCGAGGGCTATGTTAGTCTATTTTAAACATAAAAAAATAGAGCCTAACTAAAAGCTAGGCTCTATCTTAGAAGATGGCGGTGAGAGAGGGATTCGAACCCTCGATACGTTGCCGTATACACACTTTCCAGGCGTGCTCCTTCAGCCTCTCGGACATCTCACCGTTTTTTGTTGAGTATGTTATTGAACATAGCTTTTATTGAACACAGATATGTCACATCTCAACGGGGCGCTACTATAGGGAAAAGGAGCATAAGCGTCAACAGCTAAATGTATTTTTTTCTTAACTTTTCCATCAAGCAGCCAAATAAAAAACAATATGAGCAAATGCTAAACAAATTATGCAGTAATCAAATTTGCAGTGTTGATTTAATGGTTCATATTTTCGTTAACTGGTTAACATTCTCAACATTTTTATTAACAACTTTTTCAAAGAGGCTTGAAATTAACCTCTAACCCCCGCACCCTATGATAAAAATGCTGGAGGAAGGCAAAATGAATATTATTTATTATCATCCTTTTTTTGACGCAGATACATGGATAAACGGTATGAAGGCGCGTTTACCTGATGCCAACATTAGGGCTTGGAAGCCGGGAGACGACCAACCCGCTGATTATGCTATGGTCTGGCTTCCTCCTTATGAGATGCTAGCGGGTCGTAATCATCTAAAAGGGATTTTTGCTTTAGGTGCGGGCGTTGATGCTATTTTGAAACAAGAGCAACAAAACCCAGGCACATTACCTGCGGGCGTACCGGTTATGCGTTTAGAAGACACAGGAATGGGGCTTCAAATGCAAGAATATGCTATTGCTAAAGTAATGTATTATTTTCGTCGCATGGACGATTATAAACGCCAGCAATCGCAACGGCTTTGGAAACAATTGCCATCTCATAGCTACGATAATTTTGTTATTGGTGTGCTGGGAGCGGGTGCTTTAGGTGGCAGTGTGGCAACAAAGCTTGCACAATTAGGTTTCAAGGTTCGTTGTTGGAGCCGTAGCGCCAAACAAATCGAAAATGTAGCGAGTTTTCATGGTAAAGAGCAGCTAAATGACTTTTTAACTGAGTGTAATTTACTGGTTAACTTATTACCTTATACACCAGAAACTCATGGTATTCTTAATTTCTCACTCTTTGAGCAACTGAAACCTTCTTCTTATTTAATTAATCTTGCCCGTGGTGCTCATTTAGTTGATCAAGACTTATTAGAAGCGATAGATCAAGGATACATTGCCGACGCAACCCTTGATGTTTTTGCTCAAGAGCCGTTAGCAGGAATGCATCCGTTCTGGACTCACCCTCGTATTTCTATTACACCGCATATCGCGGCTTTTACCTTGCCTAATATTGCAATGGATACGATTAAAGAGAATATTGAACGTATCGAAAAAGGTGAAATGCCATTTGGTGTTGTTGATATGAAAAACGGTTATTGAGCCGAATAATTAACACTTATATTTTGATAAGAGACGATAATATTAAAACTATCGTCTCTTTTTTTATTATTACTTTCAAATAATATCACTTTTTCTTTTTTTTATATAATGTAATAAAATTCCGGTTATAAATAGATATCTATTGCAGTTTATCTTATTGATGATAATCCCATTATTTTAATGTAATGGGAGTGAGCGATGAGTAATGGGATAAAAATAGAGCATCCAAGTAGATTAATTCCTTCAACTATCTATAAGGATATAAAATTCAAAGAAAAAGGGCAGGTCCTTAATGTAGATAATAGTAATAATTCATATGCTAATAATATTAGCAGTAATGAAAAAGAGAAGAAACATTTTAGCATAAATAAGGCTAATAATTATGTTTACTTGGGTTCAACTAATACTTCTTTGTTAAATAATATGGGGGTTACCCTTGAAGAAGATGGTTCTTTATTATTAATTAAAGGAAGAAGCTATGATTTATTTGCTGGATTATATCATAAACACCTAAAAGGTGGATTTAAATATGAGGGATTCAACATAGAATCAGAAAATGGAGAAAGTATAAAATTCGAAGAGATTTATGTAGATCTTGATGGTTTTTTAATTGGTAAGCAAAAAGATAATAATTCAGCATCTGAAAAAGATATTTTTTATAAGATTAATTTTAAAAAAATCATAAAAGAATATAATTTAGAAAATGTTAAGCAAGGAAATATTGACAGTAATTTTCTTGTTGAATATGAAAGTTATATACCAAAGGAAAATGAAAAACAGGACTTATCAAGTATTAATAATATTATTGAAAAAAAAAGTAAAAATATTTTAAAAATTAATAGGGAAGGAATGAGGCTCGAGATGGAGCTAAAAGATAATCAAATTTTTACTAAAGGTTTACCTGCTAGATTAGAAGCAAAAATGGATGAAGTTGATAGCAAAATAAAAGAAGATAATATCAAAAAAGATAATATCAAAGAAGATAAAATAAAATTACCGTTAGAAGAAAAAGATAAAATATTGGCGATAAAACCTATCTTAAATCAAATTCAGTTGGTTGTTGATAAAGGAAATAAAATAAAAATCTACTATTTAGATCCTTTAAATATTTTTTCTATTAAAGATTGTCAATTTGAGATAACAAGATTAACACAAGAACCTCCTTTATCATTTTATTCAATGGTAGGTGAGAATAATTTTAAAAACTATCATTCAGGGCAACCATTTTCTACTCAAACTATAGGTAATTTTAGTAGCCAACATATTCCTTTTTTTTCATCATTTATAGATAATTCAAGAGTTCATATTGATAAAGCAAAACAACAATATGCCTTAAAGAAATATAAAGCTATGATGTCGAGTATTGCTAAAAGTGTTGATCCTGGATTTAGAGGTTTATTTTCAAATATAAAACAATTAGTTAATTCTTCAACATCATCTTATAAAAATAAAAATATAGCGCTTGATGGAGTGAAAAAAAACATAAGCAAAAGTTATGCTGTATTAAATAAAGTGGTTAAGGGTATTAATAATGGGAAAACTCAAGGTGAGGTTATCTATTCTGTTGTTAAAGAATTAAAAGAAAAAGAGAGTATAACGCTTAATCATTATAATGACATTCGAGCATTTTTTGGTATGAATGCATTTAATTTACCCAAAAATATTGGTGTTAATGCCTTTTTATTAGCGAGTTATGCAAAAACACATTCGTGTACACTTTCAAAAGCTGAAGAAGTTAAAGAAGAAACTAAAGAAACTGAAGTAATATTTTCATTTGTTAATAAAAATAATATGGATGTATCTGCGGGACTATCTGCTGGTATTGGTGCATATAATCAAAGGTGGGGAAATGATAGTATTAATTACGGTGTTATTACCCCTGCAATGGCAAGTGTGATCCTTAATATCAATCATGAAAAACAATCTAATTTTTCATTCAAAATTGCATTAGATGATGTTGCTGAGTGTATTGATAAAGGATTATATATTACCAAGGATAGATTGAAATACAGTTCAACACTTAAAAAAAATAGAAAGATTAATGCATCACTGGGTGTTGAACTAAGAAGTGAAGCAAGTTTTGATGTTGGTGTTAGCGTAGGTTCAAATACAGAAGTAACAATACCAAGAAATGCAATAGGGGCGAATTTTATTGCCAATGTTTTAAAACTAAATATAAATATCAATAAATTTCTTGACTATGGACAATTAGAGTCTGACGAATCTAAAAGAGACGTTAGTCTTAAATTACTTGATTTTAATTTTGAATTATATCGAGATTTAAAGTTCACACCTTCATCGACAAGCTCTACAAATGAGATACAGTGGTATCCATTAACCACAGTGAAAAATTTTGAGGTAATGATTCAAAAAAAGTTAATGCACTTTTAGGTTTTTCATTATTTAATAGTGAAGAACTAAAGAGTAAAGAAGAAATTGAAAAGAGTAATAGTAATCGTAAAGGAATATATAAACGTATTTTAAAAATCAATAAATTATTTGATAGTTATCCTAACCAACATGAAGTATCAAACAATATCGATAAATTAGATAAAGTATATTTAAATTTATTATCTGGGAGAAGATTTAAAAATAAATTGGTATTAAACAAAAAAGAGAGAAATGATGATTATCAAACTAAAATTAGTAAAGATAAAGAAAATGTAATCAATGAAAACCCAGAAATACAACAGTTTTTATCTGATTTAAAAGAAAGAAAAGAAACATTGTCATCTCAAACAAAAAGTAATATGAATGAAAAGTTTAAACCTTATGTGGTTTCAAAGTACCGATTAAATGAAAAAAGTAAGGGACTCTATGATGATGCTAAAGGTAAGTTAAATGATTTAATTAATGAAATAAAGAGTAATAAAGAGGTTAAGCTTGATGAAATTAAAGAGAAGTTAGATCAATTATATATTGAATGTACTCAGGAACTAAAAGAAGTTGAATATAATCTTGATTCTATTGATGTGATGTCAATAAGTGAATTAGCTGATAAAGAAAAATCGTTGCCGATGGTTTTTGTACGGTTAGGTAGCCAAAAATCAATTATTCACCATCAAGTCAAAGGAGAGATTAAATTTCAATATGATTCAAGTGATAATCAATTGAATAAAATATCAACTAACTATTATTTCTAGATAAATCATTTGGTTTTCTTATGTTTTCTGATCTATTAATGGTTAAATTGTTTTATAAGTGATCATTTTTTATGGCTGCTCCCTCTAGGCACTGGAGAGTAAATTTTGTTTTTTCTTATCATTATTGATTTCAATAGAGTTTATCTCTAATTAATTGATATTATCAAAAAGATAAATTTATTAAATTGTATTTCCACATAACTTGGTGCTATAAAGTAGTTTCCCATGTTAATCAGATAATATGACTAATGAATATAGCAAATCTTCTTGAGCAAATTGCAGAGAAAGGATGGTGTGTTTGGGATGATTTCCTCACACCTGAAGCTGTTCAACAACTTAAAGCTTGTTTTGGCGAAAATACCCAACAAGCACGCATAGGTCGTAACGAAAATTTATTATCAGAAACAACAATACGTAGTGATAAAATTAGTTGGTTAGAACCCATAATGGGGGAGCCTGTTCAACATTATTTAATGCAGATGGAAAGTATTCAGCGCGCTGTTAATCGAGAATTTTTTTTAGGATTATTTGAATATGAAGCGCATTTTGCTTGTTATGAAAAGGGCGCTTTTTATAAAAAACATCTTGATGCATTTAAAGAAAATGCTAGCCGTCGATTAACAACAGTACTTTATCTTAATGATGAATGGACAGAGCAAGATGGTGGTGAATTAAAAATTTACGATCTTGATGATAATGAACTTGCAACCGTGGCACCTAAAGGTGGGCGATTAGTTGTTTTTCTATCAGAACAGTTTCCTCATGAAGTATTACCAACAAATAAAGAGCGAATAAGTATTGCTGGTTGGTTTAGAGTAAACGGTGTACGAGATAATTTTTTAGATATCGCTAGCTAGTTAATGAGTAAAATAATTGCTGTTTGAAAAGATAGCATGGGATTAGGCGCGTTTCTTATTTTAAGTATTAGACTTAAAACTAAGAGCGCGTTTTTTCTGTTTTTATGTCGATGAAATAGAAAAAAGTTGATTTTCCTATTGTTCAACGCACAATAGCATCAAAATTTACTGAATAGAAAAATGATGATGAATGAGTTTTCAATAGTATGCCGTTTATTAGGCACTATATTTCAACGTGAACCGGCAGATCCTATTTTATCGCCTATTATTGCGATGATTGGTGACGGAAAACTGAGTGCACTTTGGCCTCTTGAACAAGATGAATTATTTAATACTTTAAAACATAGCGTAAAAGACTTGGCGCTGGTAAAGACGGATTATCAAACACTTTTTGGTGGTGAAGCGCCCGCAGTCTCTATTTATGCTCATGATTATACGGATATAAAAGAAGAAGATACCCGCCAATTTTTAGTTGCAAGAGGCATGCCTGTTACTGAAAGTGCAACTGATAGCTTTGGTGCATTATTATTAGCCGCTTCATGGCTTGAAGATAATTCTGCACAAGATGAAATATTAGCTCAAACGCAGTTATTTGATGAATACTTACTTCCTTGGGCTGGTGCATTTTTGGGCAAAGTAGAAGCTCATGCAACGAGTGGTTTTTATCGAACACTTGCCGCAATTACACGCGGTGCATTATCTGCCTTGCATGAAGAGCTTTTAGATGATGAAACTAATGATGCAGAAGAAGAATAATATCATCTGATTATAGAAGACATTATTTTAAACGTATAAAAAAGGCAAACCATTCAGCTTGCCTTTTTATTAACTTCGATAAAAATTTTTAATCGAGCTATGCAACTTTTATAGTTGGATGATAAATTTCCCAGGCTTAACTTCAATGCCTTTTGCTAATTTAAATGCAGCTGCTTCAGCACTGTTTTTTTCAGGGTTTAATACGTAAACAGGTTGATTATCAAAATAGGTGGCTATCGAGCTATCAAGATAAGGTTTTAATGCAATAACAACAGCTTCCATTTTTTCTGGTGAAACCTTATAACTCTCAATACTCATTGATTTAATATAAATAGCGCCTTGTTCTGGCTGATAAACAGGTTGGCCACTTAAGACTAAATTAACTGTTGCCCCTGTTTTACCAAAAAGAGAATCAATTTTAAGTTCGGCTTTACCTGAAAGGCTTATTTTTCCTGGTTCAGTACGACCTATTTGAATAGAAAGTTCCCCTAATTTGATATCAGCAGAAATAACCCCATCTTCGCCAATATGTTTTTGAAGACCGGTTTTTGTCGTGAGATAGTCATTAATTAGCTTCTCACTGACATCAAATTGTTTTAGTTGATCACAGCCTACAACCAAGCTCGTTAATGCTAATGTTGCAGCCAGAAGAATTGCTCTCATATAAACTCCTTAATCATTGATAAAAGAAAGTTTACCTGAACTCTAAGGAGTAAGCATGGCTGTTTCGACTTTTTTACGATTAAACTGGCGGTGCAGGGCGTAAAGGGTGATAAATCCTGTGACACCTAATAAAAACCAAGGTAACTCAGGCATATCGAATTGTTTCCCTAAGTCGTACATCCATCCACCTCCTGTATAACCAATTGCACCACCAAAGGCTAAGCCTAAGCGACTAAATCCCATATAGCTGCCTCTTGCTCTAGGATCAGCTAAAGAAGCGCTTAAGGTTTCACGAGCAGGTTCGGCAGTAATGGTGCCAAGATAAAATAGGCCGATAATTAGGAAGATACCTTGTAATGAGTGGATCATACCAACTGGGAACATACTGATGCTCATTAAAAAGAGCCCCGCCATTAAGCGTTGTTCTAATCTAAAACGTTTTTCACTCCAACGCGCAATCGGGTATAGCAAAGTTAATGAAAGTAATGCTTCAATGGCATACATCCATTTTACTGCTGTAGGTGAGCCGGCAATATCATTAACAATGATAGGGAACATCAACATTACTTGTACAGATAAAATAAAATAACCCGTTAGCGTGAGAACATAAGTTACAAAGCGTTTATCAACCATTACACGCTTTAGTCCTTCTTTAATGGGTGTACGTGTTGTAGAAATACGATAAGCAGGTAACAGCCAAGCATTAAAAATAGCAGCAATAACGAAAACGCCAGCACCAACCCAGCAAACTAAATGAAAATCATAAAGCAGTAACCAGCTACCAATTAGCGCGCCAATAACGGCACCTGCGCTATCTTGCATTAAAAGTAGTGAATAAAAACGGCCTCGTTCATAAGGGCGCGTTAGTTTAATAACAAGCGCTGTGCGAGGTGGATCAAATAATGTGCCACCTAATGCAGATAAAATGCAAGATAGCCAAAGTATCCACGGTTGGTCCGCCATTGCCATTAGCGCAAATCCTAATGCTCGCAATAACATACCTGTAATGATCATGGGTTTGGCACCAAAACGGTCTGCAATAGCGCCGCCAAAAATACCTAGCCCTTGTTGTACCAGTTGGCGTAGACCTAATGCAAAGCCAACGATAACACCAGCCCAACCCAGCTGTTCAACAAAACGAATAGAAATAAGTGGAAAAACGACGAAAAAACCTAAGACGACTAACATATTGTCGACTAGCAGAAAGTATTTACCCAAGGTACGGGCTTGTGTTACCAGCGCCATTACTCACCATGATAAGCAAATGATTTAAATAAAATAGGGGGGATAATAAAGTCATTTATTATTGTCTATTCTGTATCTTATCGTCAGTAATTCATAGCAGATTAAAGATGATATTTTTTTATTGAGGTTAATGGCAGAATAAGTAGTATTGCTTCAGATTAGCCTCTTTTTTATCAAGGACAATAGTACTGTAATGTTTGGTTATCGTAGTGGGATACCTAAAATTCGTTTTGAAACGAAAAGAATGATAATTCGGCTTGCTTATGAACGAGATGCCGAAAGGTTGGCAAATTACTATACTTTAAACCGTCGTTTTTTAATTCCCTGGGAACCTTTAAGAGATAAATCTCATTATTTGCCTTCAGGGTGGGAATATCGGTTGCAATATATGAGTGAATTGCATCGTCAAGAAAGTGCTTTCCATTTTCTTCTGCTTACACCTTCAGAAGATGAAATTATTGGTGTCGCAAATTACAGCAATGTGATGAGAGGGGCTTTTAATGCCTGTTTCTTGGGGTATTCAGTTGGTGAAAAATGGCAAGGACAAGGATATATGTCTGAAGCATTGCAAGAGACACTACGTTATATGCAGCGTCAGCAGGGTATGCATCGCATCATGGCTAATTATATGCCTCATAATTTACGCAGCGGAAATTTATTGGCAAAACATGGTTTTGAGCGAGAAGGTTATGCAAAAAATTATCTGCAAATAAATCAAGAGTGGCGAGACCATGTATTAACGGCATTAACGACACGAAATTTTTCTTTGCGTAAATAAGTGTTATTTTAAATTCTGAATATTGTTTTATTGATATATAATTAACATTATATAATAACAATATTCAGAGCTTTTGACTCATATAGTACCACTGCTTTATATTAAAAAAAGATTGCGTAATTAATGATGATTCTTTCTTTTTAATATTGAAGCCACTCTTTTTATAAAGATGAATAGCGCCCGTATGTTTTGTATCCACATATAGTGATAAATAATTTTTTTTCAGATTATTTTTACTGTATTGGAAAATCCATTTAAGTATTAAAGAAGCAATACCTTTTCCTTGGTAAGCTGGCGAAACAGCAATATGAGATAAATAAGCTTCTTGCTTGTTAGGTTCATAATTAAACAATGAAAAGAAAATCTGCTGCTTTATATAATTTATTATTCCGTATTCCCAGTGTTTGCTAACAGGTGTTTTAGTAAATTCAGATGTTTTAAAGCGGGACTCTTTAATTGCAAGGCAAAAAGTTGCCACAATAGCATTAGCATCAGTTACCACAAATTGCACTTGGTTGGGTTTACGAGCCTGTTCATTCCAAATAGCTTCTAATTGATGTTGTTGATTAGGAATAGTTCTATCAATATGAAAAGCGTGTAATTTACGGCTAAAAGCAAGCGTAAATAACTGAATAATTTCAGCCGTATCCTTTTGAGTTGCGGCTCTAAGCATATAGTGTTCGTTAAGTGATTGCATGATATCTTGACTTAATAATAGTATATCTAACTTTAATTTAGACTGATTAGTCTATAATTTTATTAGACTACGTAGTCTAATAAAAAATGTCTAGAGATTTTTATCATTATGAGTAAAGCAATAACTGAAAAACAGAAAACAAAAATGAGGCATATTGTTGATGCTGCAATACGCTGTTTTGCTGTCAAAGGTTTTCATTCCACATCAACAGCTGAAATATGCCGAGAGGCAAATATGAGTCCGGGGAATGTGTTCCATTATTTCCCCACTAAGAATGCGATAATTGAAGCAATAGCATTAGAAGATGCTGGAGTCTTTGATGATATTTTTTGTCGTTATGAGAAGCTAGAAGATAGCATTCAGGCAATTATTGGTTTGATGTTAGAAATTATCGAGCTATATAACCATACAAAATATGCTCGTATCAGTATTGAAATTTTTGCTGAAGCTTCGCGTAATGCTACCATTCATCAAATATTTATTGAGAATGAACAAAAGAATAAACAGCGCTTAATCAGCATCATTGAAAAAGGGATAAGAAAAGGGCAAATAGACTCTTTACTTAAACCAGAAAAAATCGCCACTTGGTTATTGGTGATCGCAGACGGCTCTATGGGGCGTAATGTAGTGGATCCTCAGTTTAATGAAGTAGATTATCGAAGCATGTTAGATATGATGCTAAGAAAAATGCTAACTAAATAGCTTCTGTATTAATAAAAAGATCAATAAAGTCAGCCTATTCTTAGCATATTGATGATTGATTTTTCTGCGTTAGAGACGGACTATAGTCCCTTTCTTTTTCCTCACACAACAAAAACTAGAATGACTTATGAATTTACTTAAATCACTGGCCGCAGTGAGTTCAATGACGATGTTTTCACGGGTGCTGGGTTTTATTCGTGATGCTATTATTGCACGCATTTTTGGTGCGGGGATGGCAACAGATGCCTTCTTTGTTGCTTTTAAACTTCCTAATCTATTGCGAAGAATTTTTGCTGAAGGGGCATTCTCACAGGCGTTTGTGCCTATTTTGGCTGAATATAAAAACCAACAAGGTGAAGAGGCAACACGTACTTTTATTGCCTATGTCTCTGGTATGCTGACATTGATCCTTGCTGTTGTTACTGTCATTGGTATTGTTGCTGCACCTTGGGTTATTTATATTACAGCGCCTGGTTTTGCAGACTCACCAGATAAATTTCAGCTAACAACAGATTTACTACAAGTCACATTCCCTTATATTTTGCTTATTTCTTTGGCTTCGTTAACGGGTTCAATTCTAAATACATGGAACCGTTTTTCTGTTCCTGCTTTTGCACCGACTTTATTGAACGTCAGCATGATCTTTTTTGCCTTAGTGGTTGCACCTTACTGTAACCCTCCTATTATGGCGTTAGCATGGGCAGTGGTTGCTGGTGGTGTATTACAATTGGTTTATCAATTACCGCATTTGAAAAAAATTGGTATGTTGGTGTTGCCACGTATCTCTTTTAGAAATAGTGGTGTGTGGCGAGTCATGAAATTAATGGGGCCTGCTATTTTAGGGGTTTCGGTAAGCCAAATTTCCCTTATTATTAATACCATTTTCGCCTCATTTCTTGTCTCCGGCTCAGTATCTTGGATGTATTATGCAGACCGTTTGATGGAGTTACCAACAGGTGTATTAGGGGTGGCGTTAGGTACGATTTTATTACCCTCTCTATCAAAAAGCTTTACAAGTGGGAATACACAAGAATATAGAAAGCTAATGGATTGGGGCTTAAGGCTGTGCTTTTTATTAGCCTTACCTTGTACTATTGGTTTAGCCGTATTATCAGGCCCTTTAACCGCATCATTATTTCAATATGGTAATTTTAACGCACATGATGCGTTAATGACTCAACAAGCTTTAATGGCTTATTGTGTTGGTTTAATGGGGCTTATTATCGTAAAAATCTTAGCTCCTGGTTTTTATTCTCGCCAAGACATTAAAACACCAGTCAAAATAGCTATCGCAACTTTAATACTGACTCAGTTAATGAATTTGGCATTTATTGGTAGCTTAAAACATGTTGGATTAGCATTATCTATAGGTATTGCGGCATGTTTTAATGCGGGAATGCTATTTTGGCAAATTCGTAAACAAGATATCTATCAGCCATTAGCGGGTTGGCCTGTTTTCTTATTAAAACTAGCTATTGCGCTAGCAGTAATGGGAGCAGTATTAGTTGGTATGCTTTGGATAATGCCTAGCTGGGATATCGGAAGTATGTTGATGCGCATTCTACGTTTATTACTGGTTGTGGTGGTGGGTGCGGGGAGTTACTTTGTAGCTTTGTATATTTTAGGTTTTAGACCTCGTCATTTTTCGTTGCGTGCTTTGTAACAAATAAATTTTACTCCTCGTTTTTTTCATAAAAGCGAGGAGTCTTCAGTTAACAAAATCTTTTTGTAGAAACCCTTCCGTTTTAGAGTCTTTTTCTATTTTTAGAAAATTTATAATGATACATAGCTCACACTTTTGGTAATCTATCACGCTAATTCCCACCGTCTTATACAGAGAAAAATACAGTTAAATATCAAAATGATTTTTTTCTTACGATTTTTTTATTAAATTTATTTTCTAATTATTAACTAATTTCTACAGTTTTTCGGCATTAAAAAGTATTTTTATGTTGTTATATATAAATAATATTTAATATTAATCGGTGTGTATATCATTAGACAATTTGTTGATTGAAAGAGTCATTCTACATAAAGTAAAAGAATAGACACTATATTCTAAGGACTTACGGTTTGACGAATTATCTTTTTTTAGATAAACTCTCTTATGTCGTCTACGTTTATAAATTGACACATCTGTTAAATATTTCTTACTTAATGATGAAATATTACGAATATTTCAAAAATTTGCAGTACATATTAAAATATTTAGATTCTTTGATTTAAGACATATTATTATTTCTCTAATCAGGTAGATTAACCGTGACTGTAAAGTTATTTGCTTGTTATCGTTCAGTACTACTGAAAGTAATCATATCTATTTTGTCTGCGCTTCAAATAGGTAAACACGATTGCTGGGGATAAACAGTAAACGGTGAGTTGTGTAAATAATGAAAATTAATGCTGAAGGTGTTATCAATAATTAATTGAAAATACTTAAATATCAGTGTGTAATATTATTGTTGCTTTCATTTATCTCGCATTTGTTTTCTGTTTTTCCCTCCCTTTTCTAATTCCTTTCATATTTATTATTCTTTTATTAATAGCTCAATAACTCAAATACTTCTTCATTAATTCGCTATACTAAGAATAGTTACAAAGGCTTATGGTATTTTATCTTTTATTCTAGAGACTATTAAATATCCAATAAGTGTTTTTAGTAACAATAAAAATAAGAATGTTCAAGGAGCTACTATGAAAAAAGCAATTATTCTTTCTGTATCATTAGCAACATTATTTCTTGCTGGCTGTACTGCTGACGGAAAAATTAAAACCTCAAAACTTACTCCAGTAAACTGTGTCGGTGTTTTTAATAAAACTAATGAGAGAGTAAGCTTTACTGCAAAAGATGTCGATCAACGCTTATATAGCCCAGATAAGCCTATTGATAGTGTAGATGGTTGGATCGAGCAAAAAGATATTACAGATTTGCTGTGCCAAGACGTTATTAGTGCTAATGAAGATTAATCGCTGAGTAGCATTGGAAATTAGATTGTGTAAATTGCTTTAAATAGCTTAATTCGCTATATGAATAAGATATAACAAATAAATAAAAACCGATGGTGTATGCCATCGGTTTTTTTGTCCGCATAAATTATGGTTGAATATGTATGTTACATTCTATCAACGGTTTCAATGCCCAGAGTGTCTAGACCTTGTTTTAAGGTTCTTGCTGTTAAGCGAGCGAGTTTAAGACGGCTTTGGCGTACGTTTTCATCTTCGGCAGATAAAATAGGGCAGTTTTCGTAAAAACCGGAGAATGCCTGTGCTAAATCATAAAGGTAAGCACACATAACATGTGGTGTACCTTCACGTGCAACTTGCATAATGGTTTCTTCAAATTGAACTAAACGAATAGCGAGTTGTTTTTCGTGCTGTTCAATGAGATTAATTGGCTGAGTCAGTGTGCTTTCATCTATATCAGCACGTTTAAAGATAGATGCAACGCGAGTATACGCATATTGCATATAAGGCGCTGTGTTACCTTCAAAGCTTAACATCATATCCCAGTCAAAAATGTAGTCTGTTGTACGGTTTTTTGATAAATCTGCATATTTTACAGCACCAATACCAACAACACGGGCTACGTTATTTAACTCTTCGTCATCCATATCAGGATTTTTTTCACGAATTAAGACTTGAGCTCTTTCATAAGCTTCATCAAGTAAATCAGTTAAGCGAACAGTACCGCCTGAGCGAGTTTTAAATGGCCGACCATCTTTGCCTAACATCATGCCAAACATATGGTGTTCAAGTGACATAGAATCAGGGATGTAACCTGCTTTGCGCACGATAGTCCAAGCTTGCATTAAATGTTGATGCTGACGAGAGTCGATATAATAAAGGGAGCGATCTGCGTGTAGCACTTCGTGACGATATTTAGCACAGGCGATATCGGTTGTGGTGTAGAGGTAACCACCATCTTTTTTCTGAACGATAACACCCATTGGTTCGCCATCCTTGTTTTTAAATTCATCAAGGAAAACAACAGTTGCACCTTCGCTCTCAACAGCAAGGCCTTTTGCTTTTAAATCAGCAACAATACCCGGTAACATCGGGTTATAAAGGCTTTCACCCATAATGTCATCTTCTGTTAATGTGACATTAAGGCGTTGATATGTTTCTTGGTTTTGTTGCATGGTGATATCAACAAGTTTGCGCCACATAGCACGACAATATTCATCACCACTTTGTAGTTTTACTACATAGCTACGGGCACGTTCTGCAAATACTTCATCTTCGTCATAGCATTTTTTAGCTTCGCGATAAAACTCTTCGAGATCGGCTAATGCCATATCTGCGGCATTTTCATTTTGTTTTTTCTCTAAAAACGCAATGAGCATCCCAAATTGTGTTCCCCAATCACCTAAGTGATTAGCGCGGATAATATTATGACCTAAATAAGATAATGTGCGCGCACTTGCATCCCCAATAATGGTTGAACGCAAATGACCGACGTGCATTTGCTTAGCAACGTTAGGAGAGGAATAGTCAATAACAATAGTTTCAGGTTTAACCTTGGTGATATTAAGGTGTTCATCAGCTAATGCATTCTCTGCCTGTTGCGCAATCCAATCAGGAGATAAAAAGATGTTGATAAAACCAGGGCCTGCAATCTCAACTTTATTTGCAACACCTGTAATATCAAGCTGTTCCAGAATTTTTTCTGCGAGTTGTCGGGGTGGGATCCCCATTTTTTTTGCTGCTCCCATGACACCATTCGCCTGATAGTCACCAAATTGTACTTTGGCTGACTGACGGACAAGTGGTTCGCTATCAGCGGGAGCGCCAGCAGCGCACATTGCCACACTGATTTTTTCTGAAAGAAAAGCCTGAATATTCACCGGGTTACCTTAAATTAATGAGAAAATAAAACCTGACAAAAAAACGGCGACAGGTTTTTATAGAAAATTAGATTTAGCCTTGGATTTATAACATATTCTGGCTAGAACATGCTACTATCTGGGCCTTATCTTTAAGGGTTTTTCTCTGCTTTTTCATTAAGGTTACTCAAAATGGCGTTATTTTCTTCAATTCCACAATTAAAAGATTTATTTAATGAACTTCCATTATTTGAAGAAAAAATGATTCAATTGGCGAACACACTCAATATTGACTTGAGTTTTTATCCTACGGATCATATTTCGTTACGTTGTCATGAGTTAGTGTTAGCAGAACAATGGCGAGAGGGATTAAACCAGTGTGGAACCTGTATTTCTGCTAATGAGATTAATGGACGTCCTATCTATTTATTTAAATTAGATATCCCATTAATAGTATTAAATCAGCCAGTATTTATTGTGGAATTACCTTTCCCAACACATAAAACGTATTTATATCAAGGTTGGGAACATATAGAACAAGTGATTTCTATAAAACCAGATTTATTAATTAATACGGTACGATCTTTATTACCAAATCCTTTACCAGAAACATTAAAATTAAAAATTAGTGAACCGAAAGGTGATAAAGAGCGTCTACCTAATCCAACAGTAGCTGTGACTAATGGACAGGTTACGTTGAAGTATCATCCTTATTCGTTACAAAAAATCGTAGAAAGTGAGTGTTGAGCGACATATTCAGAAAATAGTTTGTATGTGTCAGCACAAAACTCTGATGGTGGAATTGAATGAATAACGATATTCGACAACTATTGTTCTTAATCGCTAAGAAATGATAATTATTTTCTGATTGCTTTCTTCATAAAGGATAGAGAGGGATGATATGACAAAGTTGGAGATTTGTTGTTTTGGTGCGGAATGCGCTCTAGTAGCAGAACGAGCGGGTGCTGACAGAATTGAATTATGTACAAGTCCATCTGAAGGTGGTGTCACACCAAGTTACGGAATGTTAAGACAAGTCAGAGATTTAGTTCGTATTCCTGTTCATCCTATTATCCGTCCACGTGGTGGTGATTTTTGTTATGGGCAAGCTGATTTTGCTGCCATGAAAAATGATATCAGCCTTATTCGAGATATGGGATTTTCTGGAGCAGTAGTGGGTACCTTAAATGAAGAAGGACATATTGATCTACCTAAAATGGCGATATTGATGGAACTTGCTGGACCATTAGCAATTACTTTTCATCGTGCTTTTGATATGTGTATTAATCCGTTATTAGCACTGGAACAACTGACGCAATTAGGTGTGTCCCGTATTTTAACTTCAGGACAACAAGCAAACGCAGAATTAGGCTTACCACTTTTGCGTACTTTAAATGAAAAGACACAAGGTCCTATCATTATGGCGGGTGCCGGTGTTCGTTTAAGTAATATGCAAAAATTCTTAGAGGTGGGATTAAAAGAAATTCATAGCTCGGCAGGTAAAGTTGCACCTTCTACCATGAATTATCGCAAAGCTGGCGTAACGATGAGCTCAGATAGTGAAGTTGATGAATTTACACATTATTGTGTTGATGAAGATACTGTTGAAGCGATGAAAGATATTATGAGTATTCATTCAGCAATGGTTTCTTAAATAAATACGTCGTTTTATAAAAAGAGTGTAGTGATCCTATTTTTAATTTATTCCTAATGATAGGAATAACTAAAAGATGTTATGAATATATCTTTGTAAGTTCAAGCCGTGCCATTATTGGCACGGCTATTTTTATTTTAAATCGCTAAGTTAAATAAAATAATAATATGTCAGTTACTGCTAGCTACAATTAATCCGTAAATTATTTAATCAATATCTTCTAATAATAATGTATGCGTAATACCACATTGCTCAACGAATGTATTGTCATGTGACACCAATAATAATGTGCCTTGATATTGTGCTAATAAATTCTCTAATAACTGCTTAGATTCTATATCCAGATGATTATCTGGTTCATCTAGTAGTAAAACGGCAGGTGGTGTTGGGCTATGCGTTAATGCGAGTAAAGTTGCTTTTAATTGCTCACCACCACTAAGTTTTTCAAGTGGCAGCATTGAGTTATCTCCTCGAATTCTTAACATACCAAGACGGGTCCGCCATTGTTCAATAGAAATTTCAGATTGATAATTATACAGAGCTTGTGAAACAGGTATCGTTTTATCAAGTAAAGCAAGATGTTGATCCAAATAACAAAAATCTTTATTCAAGCGATATTCACCCGATAATGGTGATATGGCGTCAATTAAACATTTTAATAATGTCGATTTGCCACATCCATTTTTACCTTTAATATGCCAGTGTTCTCCGCTATAGGCTGAAAATGAGATAGGTTTTTGATAACCAAAAGGTAAACAGAGATCTGAAACAAAAACATGTAAGCGTTGACCACTGCATTGGTAATTTAGCGTTATTTTTTGCTGATGAATATGCGCTTTTTCTTCTTCTAATGTTTGGCGTTGAGATTGCATATCATCCATTACACGCTGATGACGCTTAGCAACGGCAGACAAGCGTTGTTCAGCACGATTTTTTTGCATATCAAGTAATAGCAAGCATTGTGATCCACTTTTTCTAATCGATTCGCCTTGTTGGCGCCTTTGCGTGGCTTTTTGTTGGGTTACTTGTTGTTGACGTTTTTCACTTTTAATTTGGCTAGTAATACGCTCTGTTGCAGCCTCTAAAGAGGCTGTTTCAGCGCTTTTTTGTGTTTCATAAAGTGTATAGTTGCCGCCATATTCAGCCAATCCTTTCTCAGTCAATTCAAATATAGCGTCCATATGAGATAGAAATTGACGGTTATGACTAATAATTAATGAACCTGATTTATGTTGCGCGAGTTGCTTAACCAGCCATTGTTGTCCTTCAATATCAAGATGATTATCGGGCTCATCTAATAAAAGAAAGCTATTTTTATGTAAAAAAGCACGACAAAGCGCTAAGCGGGTTTGTTCTCCACCACTTAAATGAGCAATAGGCGTATCCATTGAAATCGGTAACTGAGCTGAATGCAATAAGCTTTGCCATGCCACAGGCAGCTGCCATTTTCCATCAAGTAATTCGATATCTTGCATTGAAGCAATACCCTCATCTACACGTTGAAAAGCTTGGTACAGAAGATTTATTCCTAATGCTTCAGCGATAGTATTACCGGTTAGTCGTGTTAATTGATCAACGTGAATAAAGGGGATGTTCCAGGTTATTTGTCCTGATGTTGGGGTTATTTTTTGTGCTAATAATCTTAATAGCACTGATTTACCTTTTCCGTTATGTCCAATTAATGCGTTTTGCTGACAAGTTAGTGAACGGCTTAATGGTGGAAATAGTAGAGTTTGATTAAATTCGATAGTTAGCTGTGAAAAATGACAAGCTATAGTCATAAATATACCTCCTAAGAGAAATAGGTGGCAGACAGCCGAGATCTTTTGTAGCAAAGAGACGCGATATAAACTATTGTCTGCCAGTAACAGAAAATAAATACTCAAAAGTATTTTGAAATGATTTTCTGGCAGAATTTAGTTCATCGTAGGGAAGTGCCTTTTAAAATAGGAAATTAAATAAAAAGTGAAATAAGAGTAATACCTGCGCATTATAAACATGAGTTAAGCAGAACAACAATAGAGATATTTAGCATTCTGTGCGCTGTCACTTACTTTTCATTTGGTTATTTATATTATTTTTTCAATTTTAAACGTAATTTTTTATAAAGCATTTTTATTTGAATTACCGCCATACAAATAAAAGGAATACCATAGAACAATGTACCGTAAGCCATGCCAATATGAGGAACGTTAAAATAATCACTGTGCTGTGGGATCAAATAGAGATAGTTGATTTCATTTAAATATTCGGGGGTTAAACCACCATAAGGAACCAGGAATTGAAAAATAAGCACAGAAAATAGACTAAACATAAAGTTAATAACTAACAATGCACTATAAAGTAAATTTTTTCCGAACTCTTCTTGAGTTTTTACCTGATACCCTCCAATAATGCGATTGGCAACAATCACGGCATAAAGCCAAATAATTAGATTTTCTTCTCCCATAATCATGCTGTTAATAACTAAGGCAAATATCCCATAAACAGGAATTAACGCAAAAACGAATTTAGTGCGAGAAAATGCCGCCATAAATACGCCAGAGTGCACTAAGATAAACTCAAATAAAAAAAGAACAGTAAGGTTATAAATTGTTTGTACCGAAAATCGTTCTGGAAACCACCACACTGTAATAATAAATGCGATATATAAAAATTGAGTTGCATAGTCGAATAATGAAAAAAAGATCTTTATTACACGTTGTAATGGCGTTAATGCAAAAGGCGTGGCTGAATTACTTTCAACAAATGAAGATAGTTCAATAAGCTGCTTATATGATTGTTTTTCTTTTAGTTGTTTATTTTTTGACAATAAAGATTGTTGTTTTTGTTGTGTTATTTTTTTTTGTGTAACCTGCTTGCTCTTATTTATATTTGCCATTGTTTATTTACAATCATTATTAACGGTATGATTTTTTAACCCAAGTAAAATCTAAAATAATAAGCCTATATTATGTAGAAAAGGGATATGCAAAAAATTGATATCCCTTTAGATTTTAGAAAATAATGATATTAAATTTTGCTTATGGCTTAGTGGCAATTAATATTGCCCGTTTTGGTGCGGGATAACCTTCAACCGTTTTACTATGGTCATTAGGCTCTAGAAATGCTTCTAATGAATCCGTTACCATCCATTCTGTTTTGCGTTGTTCGCCCAATGATGTGATATTTTCATCAACAATACGAACATCTTTAAAACCACATTTTTCTAGCCAAACTTTTAGCATTTTTGCTGATGGAATAAAATAGACATTACGCATTTGTGCATAACGTTCACCAGGAATTAAGCATTGGAATTCATCACCATCAATTACTAGGCTTTCTAATACTAATTCACCACCAGAAACTAATTGGTGTTTTAATTGCCATAGATGATCAAGTGGTGAACGGCGGTGATAAAGCACACCCATAGAAAATACGGTATCAAACGCATTTAGCTCTGGCATCTGTTCTATTCCAACAGGAATAAGATGGGCACGTTGATCATTACCTAATAATTTTCTTACTGCTTCAAATTGACATAAAAAGAGCTGAGTAGGGTCAATGCCAACCACCATATCAGCGCCTTCACCTAACATACGCCACATGTGATAGCCGCTGCCGCAACCCACATCTAACACTAAACGACCTTCAAGCGGTGAAAGGTGTGGTAAAACGCGATCCCATTTCCAATCTGAACGCCACTCTGTATCTATATTCACACCATATAGTGAAAAAGGGCCTTTACGCCAAGGCATTAGGGATTTTAAAATATTATTTAATCCAAGTTGCTCGCCTGCGCTGAGTGCGGGCGTTTTCGTGGCGATAACACCCTTTTTTAAATCACATTCAGTTGGTGTTATTTCGGGTAAGTTTTCTAGCATTCTTTCCCATGAAGCAAAATGTCCATGTAATGCGTGCGAACGCCATTCTGATAGCTGTGCTGGTAATGTGTCTAACCAATGAAATAAACGCTCATCTTGAGCAATACGTTGATAAAACGAGCTGAAGTTAATCATTATTTATCGTCCTTAATTGCTAATAATGAGCCAAAATTAAAACATTGAAACCAAACTTCAGCATGAGGAAACCCTGCGTTATGTAAGCGAGCTTTATGTGTTTCAACGGGATCAGTTAGCATCACATTTTCTAACATGCTGCGTTTTTGGCTAATTTCTAATTCACTGTATCCGTTAGCACGTTTGAAATCGTGGTGCATATTAAAGAGTAATTCACCAATTTGAGTGTCTTCAAAACTGAATTTTTCAGAAAGTACTAGCACACCGCCGGGATTCAAACCCTGGTAAATTCGGTTGAGTAATTGTTGGCGATGGTTTGGTGCTAAAAATTGTAGTGTAAAATTAAGCACAACCATTGAGGCGTTTTTAATTTCAATATCAAGAATATCACCTTCAATAATTTCAACAGGCGTATCCGCTTTATAGGCATCGATATGACGCTGACAACGTTCTACCATTGCGGGAGAATTATCAACGCCGATAATTTTGCATCCTGCCGCATTAATATTTCGGCGCATAGAAAGTGTCGCTGCCCCTAGCGAACAGCCTAAGTCATACACTTGGCTATTTGGTGTGACAAAGCGGCCAGCCAGCATGCCTATCATCGAAATAATATTTGAATAGCCCGGTACAGAGCGCTTTATCATATCTGGAAATACTTCAGCGACCTTTTCATCAAAATGCCAATCACCAAGATTGGCAATAGGTGCGGCAAATAAGCTGTCTTGTTGTGGTGATTTTTGATTAGACATAACTAAAATAAGTTTAAGGAATAAAAGAAGTGAGCATTCTACCAGAAGCGACGGTGCTCACAAAGTTGCATTATTCAGAAAGAAATGAGAAAAAATAGATAAACCTTTTCGATACCTTGCCGTTATTAATCACAACAGCAAGGATGTCGGTATTGATCAAGGATGATCATGTTATTCCAGCGAGGACTTAATAATAGAAGGAAAAGATTTGGATCCAAGGAAGGAAATAAATATTAGCAATGATCATCAGTAGCATAGACAAAAAAGTTGCAGCCATTCCAGAGCGGCGCCAACGAAGTTCGCGATGTTTTAAACCATAGGCATGTAGGATGCGGCCTGCGATTAAAATAGAGCCACAGATGTGTACCATCCATACAAATGCGCCATTCATTTCCATAACAAGTAATAAAACCATGGAAATGGGGATGTATTCTACCGCGTTACCATGAACACGGATGGCTGTTTGTAATTCATAAAAGCCACCGTCACCATAAGCTACCCGATATTGAGTTCTGAGTTTTACGACATTTAGGGACAATTTAATCAATAATAGTGCGCCCAATACGATATAAAGCGAGCTAACCATCTTTTCTCCATTGCCAAAACCAAAAAACGGCGAATTTAATGATAAACCTCAAAGCGACTTCTGTCGCTATAAATAATTATTATTAATAAATTGTTTAGGGATTAGCAAATCCTTGAAAAGATGTATCATATAAACTAGGTCTATACTCTTATCGCCGGGAAGAATTTTCGTTATAATGTCTGCCTTTTTTTTGACACTACTCGAAAAAGACTATTGCCAAAATTTCCGCAGCAGAAAGCACAACAAGCTGAGTAAAAGGATATTGTATGCGTACTAATTATTGTGGGCAGTTGAATAGCGCCCATGTGGGCCAAAAAGTGACTCTTTGTGGTTGGGTTAATCGTCGTCGTGATTTAGGTGGATTAATTTTCATCGATATGCGAGATCGCGAAGGTATTGTTCAAGTTTTCTTTGACCCAGAGCAGAAAGAGGCATTTTCTCAGGCTTCAGAGCTGCGTAATGAATTTTGTATTCAAGTCACAGGAACAGTACGTGCTCGCCCAGATAGCCAAGTAAATAAAAACATGGCCACTGGGGAAATTGAATTAGCAGCAGAGTCGCTGTCTATTTTTAATCGTTCTGAAGCCTTACCGTTAGATAGCAACCAAACAAACACAGAAGAACGTCGTTTAACTTACCGTTATTTAGATTTGCGTCGCCCTGAAATGTCAGGTCGCTTGAAAACACGCGCAAAAATTACCAGTTTTGTGCGTCGCTTTATGGATGGCGAAGGTTTTCTGGATGTTGAAACCCCAATGCTGACAAAAGCAACCCCAGAAGGGGCTCGCGACTATTTAGTACCAAGTCGTGTTCATAAAGGTAAATTCTACGCACTGCCACAATCACCACAGCTTTTCAAACAGCTGCTAATGATGTCTGGTATTGATCGTTATTATCAAATCGTTAAATGCTTCCGTGATGAAGACTTACGTGCTGACCGCCAACCTGAATTTACTCAAATCGACGTTGAAACATCATTTATGAGCGCAGATCAAGTGCGTGAAGTGATGGAACGTATGATCCACGCATTGTGGTTAGATATTTTAAACGTAGACTTAGGCACCTTCCCAGTAATGACCTTTGCTGAAGCAATGCGTCGTTATGGTTCTGATAAACCTGATTTGCGTAACCCAATGGAACTGAAAGATATCGCTGACTTAGTCAAAGATGTTGAATTCAGTGTCTTCGCTCAAGCGGCTAACGACGAAAAATCTCGAGTTATCGCATTGCGTGTGCCAGGTGGTGCGGCATTAACTCGTAAAAACATCGATGAATATACGCAATTTGTTGGCATTTATGGTGCTAAAGGTCTTGCGTGGATGAAAGTTAATGAAAGCGCGAAAGGCATCGAAGGCGTACAAAGCCCAATTGCAAAATTCTTAACAAATGATGTCGTTAATGCAATTTTAGCTACAACAGGCGCAACTGATGGTGACCTGATTTTCTTTGGTGCTGGCCGTCAAGGAACCATGAGCGATGCAATGGGTGCGTTACGTCTGAAAGTTGGGCGTGATCTTGAATTAACTGATCTGAAAGCATGGAAACCACTGTGGGTCATCGATTTCCCTATGTTTGAAGAAGATGAAGAAACGGGCAGTTTAAGTGCAATGCACCATCCGTTTACTTCGCCTAAAGATCTAACCCCTGCTGAGCTTACTGCACACCCTGTTGGTGCGGTTGCAAATGCTTATGATATGGTTATCAACGGTTATGAAGTGGGTGGCGGTTCTGTTCGTATTCACCGCAATGAGATGCAACAAGCGGTATTTAGCATCTTAGGCATTAGCCCTGATGAGCAACAAGAAAAATTCGGTTTCTTATTAGATGCGCTTAAATTTGGTACGCCACCACACGCTGGTTTAGCATTTGGTTTAGACCGTTTAGTGATGTTAATTACGGGAACAGATAATATTCGTGATGTTATCGCATTCCCTAAAACAACCGCTGCGGCTTGCTTAATGACTAATGCACCAAGTTTTGCTAATGATGATGCATTAAAAGAATTAGCCATTCAGGTGACTCAAAAAGAAAGCGAAGACAAAGAGTAAATCATGAAATATAAGCGCCCGGTATCTGTTTTAGTAGTGATTTATGCAAAAGAGACTAAACGGGTGCTTATGCTGAAGCGTCGAGATGATCCAGATTTCTGGCAATCAGTGACAGGTAGTTTGGAAGAGGATGAAACGCCTTTACAAACTGCATTACGTGAAGTGCGCGAAGAAGTTGGAATTGATATCATAAAAGAAAATCTTGAGCTGGTGGATTGCCATCGCACGATTATTTATGAGATTTTTGCACATTTTCGCCATCGTTATGCGCCTGAGATCACTCATGGTCAGGAACATTGGTTTGTGTTAGCACTTCCCTCTGAACGGGAAATTGCACTGACTGAACACACGCAATATCTTTGGTTAGATGCGCCACTGGCAGCCGACTTAACAAAGTCAGCCGGTAATCAGCAAGCGATACGAGAATTTGTTATTTAATTATTAGACCACGTTTGGAGAAATTTTCATGGCAGGTCATAGTAAATGGGCCAACACTAAACACCGTAAAGCAGCGCAAGATGCAAAACGCGGTAAAATTTTCACTAAAATTATCCGTGAGTTGGTAACAGCTGCGCGTTTAGGCGGTGCAGACCCAGCAACTAACCCACGTTTGCGTGCGGCAGTTGATAAAGCGTTATCCAACAACATGACTCGCGATACATTAAATCGCGCCATTGCTCGTGGTGCGGGTAATGATGAAAACGATAATATGGAAACTATTATCTATGAAGGTTATGGTCCTGCGGGTACTGCTGTTATGGTTGAATGCTTAAGTGATAACCGTAACCGCACTGTTTCTGATGTACGCCATGCATTTACCAAAACGGGGGGTAATTTAGGTACAGATGGTTCGGTATCTTACTTATTCACCAAAAAAGGTGTTATTTCTTATGCACCAGGCGTTGATGAAGATGCAGTAATGGAAGCAGCATTAGAAGCGGGTGCTGAAGATGTTGAAACTTATGATGATGGTGCAATTGATGTTTACACTACACCAGAATCATTTGGTGAAGTGAAAGATGCTATGGATGCCGCGGGCTTTGTTGCCGAGTCAGCTGAAGTTTCAATGATCCCTTCAACAAAAGCAGAATTAGATATTGAAACTGCACCAAAATTATTACGTCTGATTGACATGTTAGAAGACAGTGATGATGTGCAAGAAGTTTATCACAACGGTGATATTTCTGATGAAGTAGCCAAATTATTGGAAGATATTCTGTAATTTAACCAATAATTTTTGCGAATAGCAGCAAGTAAATTGCGCTGTTGTTGAAAGTGCGAAGAGAAGAGCAGAGCAGCATGTCTTGCTCTTTTCTCTCGCCATTGTCCATATCGGCCACAGGAATAGATATGGCTATCATTTTAGGTATCGATCCTGGCTCTCGGATCACAGGATATGGCGTTATTCGTCAGCAAGGACGGCAACTTATCTATTTAGGAAGTGGGTGTATTCGCACACAGGTTCCTGATCTTCCCAATCGACTGAAACGCATTTATGCCGGTGTAAGCGAAATAATTACGCAATTTTCACCCGATGTATTTGCTGTCGAGCAAGTTTTTATGGCGAAGAATGCAGATTCTGCGCTGAAGTTAGGGCAAGCGCGAGGTGTCGCAATATTAGCCGCTGTTAATAATGATTTACCTGTATTTGAATATGCGGCGCGGCAAGTGAAACAAAGTGTGGTAGGAACAGGGGCTGCGGATAAAAGCCAAGTGCAACATATGGTGCGATCAATATTAAAATTATCTGCTGCACCTCAAGCTGATGCCGCTGATGCGTTAGCAATAGCTATTACACACTGCCATTTTAACCAAAACTTACTGCGTGTTGGTGATCCTCGATTAGTCTTAACTCGCGGACGCTTAAGATAAGCAATAGCTGAGATAAATGTTTTTGGTTTTACACAGGCTGGATATACGTCCAGCTTTTTTTATGTTATAAACTTGGCGTGATTAATTTTGCGGAGGTGTTAGCGTGATAGGTCGTATCAGAGGAATTGTTCTTGAAAAACAGCCACCCGTCGTGCTGATAGAAGCGGGTAATGGGGTTGGTTATGAAATTAATATGCCGATGACCTGTTTTTATGAATTACCTGATATCGATCAGGAAGCCATTATTTATACACAATTTATTGTGCGCGAAGATGCTCAACTCCTTTATGGGTTTAATCAAAAACAAGAACGTGCATTATTTCGTGAATTAATCAAAGTTAATGGCGTTGGTCCTAAACTCGCCTTGGCGATTTTATCTGGCATGTCTGCTCGCCAATTTGTCACTGCAATTGAAAATGAATCTATCTCTTCACTGGTAAAATTACCTGGTGTTGGTAAAAAAACAGCGGAACGTTTAGTGGTTGAAATGAAAGACCGCTTTAAAGGACTTAATGGCGATTTATTTGACCAAACAAGTGATATTGAATTACCAGCGAGTCGTTCGCCTAAAGCACCAACGGCAGCTGATATTGAATCAGAAGCATCAGCTGCACTGATAGCATTAGGTTATAAACCACAAGAAGCAGCTAAAATGATTAGTCGAGTCGCAACTCCGGGAGCTGATAGCGAAACCCTGATTAAAGAAGCATTACGCGCGGCTATTTAGGAGTAACACATTGTGATTGAAGCAGATCGCCTGATTTCAGCAGATATTCAACAACCTGAAGAAGAAATAATTGATAGGGCGATCCGCCCTAAGTCTCTTGCCGAATATGTGGGGCAGCCACAAGTTCGTGAACAAATGGAGATTTTTATTCAGGCAGCTAAATTGCGTAATGATGCTCTTGATCATCTGCTTATCTTTGGCCCTCCTGGTTTAGGAAAAACCACATTAGCAAATATTATTGCCAATGAAATGGGCGTTAATTTACGCACTACATCTGGGCCCGTATTAGAAAAAGCGGGTGATTTAGCTGCAATGCTAACCAACCTTGAGCCTCATGATGTGTTGTTTATTGACGAAATTCATCGTTTATCGCCAGTAGTTGAAGAAATTCTTTATCCTGCAATGGAAGACTATCAACTCGATATTATGATTGGCGAAGGGCCAGCGGCTCGTTCTATTAAAATTGATTTACCTCCTTTTACCTTAGTTGGTGCCACAACGCGTGCAGGCTCTTTAACTTCGCCATTGCGTGATCGTTTTGGTATTGTGCAACGTCTTGAATTTTATAATGTTGATGACCTGCAGCATATTGTCTCTCGTAGTGCCCATTTTATGGGGCTTGAAATGACTCGCGAAGGCGCTCGGCAAATAGCGATGCGTTCACGAGGCACACCTCGTATTACCAATAGATTATTACGCCGAGTAAGAGACTTTGCCCAAGTTAAAGGCAATGGTGAAATTGATGAAGAAACTGCATCTAAAGCACTTGATATGCTGAATGTTGATGCCGCAGGTTTTGATTATTTAGACCGTAAGCTGTTATTTGCGATAATTGATAAATTTATGGGTGGCCCTGTTGGGCTTGATAACCTTGCAGCGGCAATAGGTGAAGAGCGCGAAACTATTGAAGATGTATTAGAGCCTTATTTAATACAACAAGGTTTTATACAGCGCACGCCAAGAGGGCGTGTTGCAACTAATCATGCTTATCGCCACTTTAATCGCATTATGGAAGAACCTTAATATTTATTTCAGTATGTGTTGGTCTTATTAAAGAGGTGATTTAAATGATAGAGCTTACGCGCGGTGACCTTTTAAAAGCCAATACAGAAGCTATTGTTAATGCCGTTAATTGTGTTGGTGTGATGGGGCGAGGTATCGCCTTACAATTTAAAAAGAAATGGCCTGACAATTTTAAGGCCTATGCATTAGCATGTAAAAATAAAGAATTACAACCTGGTAATATGTTTATTTATGAAATAGGACAAGCTACACATCCTCGTTTTATTGTGAATTTTCCGACAAAACGACACTGGAGAGAAGCAAGTCGTATTGAAGATATCGAAACAGGATTAATCGCACTTGTTGATGAAATAAAACAGCACAATATTAAATCTATTGCCATCCCGCCTTTAGGCGCTGGTTTGGGGGGCTTAGCGTGGCCTGTCGTTTATGAAAAAATAAAAAGTACCATGGAGCCTTTAATTGATGTGCATATTTTAATTTATGCGCCTATTGATGAATTGGAATTGCTAAATAAATAATCGCGACTGATTTTGTATTAATAAAAGCATTAATAAGAAGAACGCTAAAAATAAACCCCAATAACAAGTGATTTGCTATTGGGGTTTATTTTATTGAGTATTAACTCGTATTACTGTTTTGAAGGTGCAAATAAACTTAAAATAAATAAGCTACTTGCCGCTAATACAACTGATGGGCCTGCTGGTGTATCGTAGAAAGCCGAGAAGGTTAAACCACCGGTAATCGCTAGCATTCCAACACCCACAGCGATAATCGCCATTTGTTCTGGTGAGCGAGCAAAACGACGCGCTGTTGCAGCGGGAATAATAAGCAATGAAGTGATAATTAAAGCACCCACAAATTTCATTGCTAATCCGATAGTTAATGCGGTGATCATCATCAGTTTTAAACGTTCACGTTGAATATTAACGCCATCAACATAAGCCATATCTTGATTAATTGTCATCGAAAGCAAAGGGCGCCATGAGCGAATAATCACAAACAATACAATGACTACACCAATAAAAATACTAATAACGTCTTGATAGTTTACTGATAACAGATCACCAAATAGATACGCCATTAAATCTACACGCACATTTGACATTAAACTTACGACAACAAGCCCTAAAGAAAGCGCACTATGAGCCATAATGCCTAATAAGGTATCAACAGAAAGCTGCGGTTTTAATTCTAACCAAACCAATAAAATAGCTAAGAGAAGGGTAACGATAATCACGGCATAAAATGGCTCAATATTAAATAACAAGCCAAAAGCCACACCTAATAAAGAAGCATGTGCTAGTGTATCGCCAAAGTAAGACATTCGACGCCAAACAACAAAAGACCCCAAAGGACCTGCTGCCATTGCTAAGAGCATACCGGCAATCCAGCCCGGTAATAGCAACTCAATCATGACGGCACTCCTTATTGTGTTGATGATGGTGACGATAAATACCTAATTGCTCAGCACCTCGGCTGCCAAACATGGCAATAAATTCAGGGTGTGATGAAACAACATCAGGAGCGCCAGAGCAGCAAATATGCCCATTGAGGCAAAGTACTTCGTCTGTTTTTGCCATGACTAAATGCAAATCATGAGACACCATTAAGATTGCACAGCCAAGTTCATTGCGAAGCTGATTAATTAAATCATACAGGGCAAGTTGCCCATTAACATCAACGCCTTGAGTAGGTTCATCTAACACTAACAGCTGTGGCTGATTAAGAAGTGCTCTTGCAAGTAATACTCGCTGAGATTCGCCCCCTGATAATTTTTGCATTGGTTGATTAATCAGTTTTGCTGCGTTAACCCGTTCTAATGCAGGTAGAATATCTTTATCGTGAACACCTGGTTTTAAGGTCATAAAACGTTTTACCGTTAATGGCATTGTCGGGTCGAGATAAAGTTTTTGTGGTACATAGCCAATACGTAATGTGCGCTGGCGTATAATTTCGCCAGAAGAGGGATTTAGTAATCCTAACACTAAACGAATAACGGTTGATTTTCCGGCACCATTAGGGCCGAGCAAGGTGAGAATACGGCCTTCTTTTAAATCAAAAGAGATATCTTTTAATATTTCTCTTTCACCAAAAGAAACACAAACCGATTTTAAACGAATCAAGTCAGACATAAAATTAGCACTTGCAGAATCATTGAAACGTTATAATATAACATTTCCAATGATGATTCACGGGATTTCTCTCTATGTTACATAAAAACAACAAATTTGCGCATCGTTTTTTATTGAAATCATTTCTAGCGACAGCGATCATAACAACATTCAGTGCTTCAGTTCAGGCTGATGTGGTAGCTTCGATTAGACCTATCGGATTTATTGCAGCCGCGATTGCTGATGGAGTAACACCAACGCAAGTATTATTGCCAGATGGTGCATCTCCACATGATTACGCACTAAAACCGTCGGATTTAAAAAAAATCACTTCCGCAGACCTAATGGTATGGGTTGGTCCTGATATGGAAGTGTTTTTAGATAGACCATTAAATAGACTTAGTGACAATCATAAGCTTGCTTTAGCAGAAACTAACGAAATAAAGTCACTTTTATTGAAAGATGATGATGACAATGTGCATAAACATGAGGAAAATCACGAACATCATTCTCATGGTGGTTATAATATGCACATATGGTTATCACCAGAAATTGCGTTGTCGTCTGCAAAACAGATCCATCAACGGTTAATTACGTTGTATCCAGACAAGAAAGAACTTCTGGACGTAAACCTTGGTAAATTCAGCGAACAACTCAAGCAAACTGATAAAAATATTGCTAATATTCTGTCGCCCGTGAGAAATGAGGGTTATTTTGTCTTTCATGATGCTTATGGCTATTTCGAAAAACATTATAATTTAAAGCCGTTAGGTCATTTTACGATTAATCCTGAAATACAGCCGGGTGCTCAGAAATTACATCAAATACGAACACAATTGGTTGAGCAAAAAGCATCATGTATTTTTGCTGAGCCACAATTTAGGCCGACAGTGATAGAAACAGTGGCAAAAGGCACTGGGGTTAAAAAGGGTGTATTAGATCCCCTTGGAAGTGGAATTACTCTAAATCAAGAGAGTTACACAACATTCCTTACCCAACTAGCTAACCAATATGCGAGCTGCCTAAATGAGACAAAATAAGGAATTGAGAAGGTGCAGCAGAAGACGAAATCCATTGCACAGGTATATTTAAATTTACCACTACCCCATAAAATAATGCTTGGCTCGTTAACTGCAGCAACATTGGCCGTTGCGATATGGCGGCCAATAGTGCTTCAAACGGAACAAAGCAGAGAAGTTCCTATCAGTATTCAAGCACCTTTAGTGGTGCAAAATGAAAATACTGATGACATTATTACAGACAGTAGTGATCAACTTACTGATGAAGGACTTGTAGGTGCAGAAGATGGCACAGATACCAGCACTGCCGTAGCGCAAGTTCCTCACACCTATATTGTTTCTAGCGGCGATTCTCTAAGTACCATTCTGACCCAGTTTGGTATTGATTCTGCTGATATTGCGACAATATCAAACCAAAACAAAGATTTAAGAAATCTGAAAATAGGGCAACCTATTAGCTGGAAACTTGATGATGATGGTTTGTTACAAGAATTAAGTTGGGGTGTGTCTCGTCGTGAAACACGCGTTTATACCCGTACAGAAACGGGATTCCAAGAAACAAAAGAATTCCAAAAAGGTGAGTGGAAAAACAGCGTAACATCAGGTGTTATCCGAGGTAGTTTCTCTACCAGTGCCACAAATGCAGGATTGACCAATTCAGAAGCACGGGCTGTTACTAAAGCACTGCAATGGCAGTTAGATTTTAGAAAGCTGCAAAGTGGTGATCAATTCTCAGCTCTATTTTCTCGTGAAGTGTTAGATGGCCGTACTGAACAAAGTGAACTAATTGGCGTGCGTTTACGTAGTGCGGGTAAAGATTACTATGCATTTTTAGCGGAAGACGGACGTTTTTATGATAGTCAAGCGGGTGGGTTAGAACGCGGTTTTATGCGATTCCCAACGATTAAGCAATTTAGAGTTTCCTCACAGTTTAATCCACGCCGTGTTAACCCTGTTACAGGCCGTGTTGCACCACATAAAGGTGTTGATTTTGCTATGCCAGTAGGGACACCTGTTCTTGCTACGGGTGATGGTGAAGTTATTGTCGCGAAATACAGTGGCGCAGCGGGTAACTTTATCGCTATTCGTCATGGTAGCCAATACACCACGCGCTATATGCACTTACGTCAATTGCTGGTTAAACCAGGCCAACGTGTTAAACGCGGTGACCGCATTGCATTATCGGGTAATACAGGACGTTCTACAGGGCCTCATTTGCACTATGAGTTGTGGATAAACCAACAAGCAGTAAACCCATTAACGGCTAAATTACCACGCGCCGATGGTTTAACGGGCAAAGAAAAACAAGAATATCTGGCTAAAGTAAAAGAGATAATGCCTCAGTTAACGCTAGATAATTGACTGTAAACACTAATTTAAAGACATAAAAGCGGATGATTGATATCATCCGTTTTTGTTTTATCGATTTTTACGCCTATTAGGGGTGTCAGTTCAGAGAGTTATCTGATGAATAAAGAAAAAGATACCGATAGTAAAGCAGGTTATGTGCCTACTTTTCACCGTGCTTATTTGCATCTTCGCCATTGGGGAACATGGTTTGGTGCGGGAGTATTAAGTGCATTGGCATATATGCCAGTAAAATGGCGCGATCCATTTCTTGCCTCTATTGGTCGTTTTGTTGGGCGTAAAGCGAAAAGCGCAAGACGTCGTGCAGATATCAATTTGAGATACTGTTTTCCTCTGTGGGATAAAACACAACGTGAAGTTGTGTTAGATAAGATGTTTGAAACCGCACCACAATCATTTGTTATGCTTGCTGAGCTATGTTTAAGAGGACCTGAGCGAATATTGCAACGCACATCTTGGGAAGGGATAGGCGTCATTGAGCGCTTAAAACAAGAAGGGCGCAATGTGATTTTTATGGTGCCTCATGGCTGGGCTGTGGATATTCCGGCGATGTTATTAGCTGCTAATGGGCAAAAAATGGCTGCAATGTTTCATCACCAAAAAGATCCTGTCGCTGACTATTTATGGAACAAAGCGCGCCACCATTTTGATGGACGACTACATTCTCGCGAAGCAGGAATTAAACCGTTTATTTCAACTGTTCGCCAAGGTTTTTGGGGATATTATTTACCCGATCAAGATCACGGTGCTGAACATAGTCAATTTGTTGACTTTTTTGGTACTTATAAAGCGACTTTGCCTGCCATTGGGCGCTTAATGAAAGTGTGTCGCGCGGCTATTGTGCCGCTGTTTCCGGTCTATTGTCATAAAACACATCAATTAAAAATAATCATTCGTGAACCAATGGATGATATTGATGGGCAAGATGATTTGTATATAGCCCGTCGAATGAATGAAGAACTAGAAGCATTAGTTTCACCGACGCCAGAACAATATACGTGGATCTTAAAATTATTGAAAACACGTAAAGAAGGCGAAATAGAGCCTTATTCGCGTCACGATTTTAAAGATTAAAATCGACATTGAGATTTTTATTAGGTAATAAAAAATGGGCTTCCAATTGGAGGCCCATTTTATTTAATCAGATCTATCGCGAAATTTATTCAACTTCAAGAATACGACAGGTATTTGTGCTACCTATAGTACCCATTTGGTCACCTTGAGTAACTAACACTAAATCACCAGAAACTAAGAAACCTTTATCACGTAAACGAGCAATGGCTTCGTTAGCAGCGGCAATACCATCAGTATGAGTGCTGCAATAAACCGGTGTAACACCACGGTAAAGCGCAGTTTGGTTAAGGGTTTTCTCATGACGAGACATGGAGAAAATCGGTAGGCCCGTACTAATGCGTGACATCATACGTGCTGTACGACCGGATTCTGTCATTGCGATAATCGCATTAACACCTTTCATATGATTAGCAGCGTACATTGTTGACATCGCAATAGCTTCTTCAGCGGTATCAAACACCATATCTAAACGATGCTTAGATACATTTGCGGCTGGCATTTTTTCGGCGCCTAAACAGACCTGAGCCATGGCAGCAACTGTCTCTGCTGGATATTGTCCTGCTGCTGTTTCTGCCGACAACATCACAGCATCGGTACCATCTAATACAGCATTCGCTACATCCATTACTTCTGCACGTGTCGGCATTGGGTTGGTAATCATCGACTCCATCATTTGTGTTGCTGTTATCACAACACGATTAAGCTGACGAGCGCGACGAATTAATTTTTTCTGAACACCCACGAGTTCTGGGTCACCAATTTCAACACCAAGATCACCACGAGCAACCATAACAACATCAGATGCAAGGATGATTTCATCAATAATTTCATCGTTGGCAACGGCTTCAGCTCGTTCAACTTTAGAAACAATTTGGCACTCACAACCCGCATCACGGGCTAAGCGGCGAGCAAGATTAAGATCTTCACCCGTTCTTGGAAAAGAAACTGCAAGATAATCAACGCCAATTTTGGCAGCAGTAATAATATCTTGTTTATCTTTTTCAGTTAATGCGTCAGCAGAAAGGCCGCCACCGAGTTTATTAATTCCTTTATTATTCGATAAAGGGCCACCGACAGTCACTTCTGTAAATACTTTTAACCCATCTACTTTAAGTACTTTTAGTTGAACACGGCCATCATCAAGCAGCAAAATATCGCCCGGAACTACATCAGCAGGCAAACCTTTATAATCAATGCCGACTTTAGTTTGATCCCCTTCGCCTTTTTCTAAATTGGCATCTAATAGGAATTTATCACCAACATTCAGGAAAACTTTTCCGTCTTTAAATGTAGAAACACGGATTTTAGGACCTTGTAAATCCCCAAGAATAGCAACATGGCGACCAAGTCTTGCAGCAATTTCGCGAGTACGATTCGCTCGAGCGAGGTGATCTTCTGCAGAACCATGAGAGAAATTTAATCGAACAACGTTTGCACCAGCAGTAATGATTTTTTCTAGGTTATTATCACGATCTGTTGCTGGGCCTAAGGTGGTAACAATTTTTGTTCTTCTGAGCCGTCTGGACATGTAATACTCCGTTGACCTTGAACGAAAGGTGTTGGCTATCAGATAAAATAGAAATAAATATTATTTTATCCAATATGTTAAGTGAAACGCTTCAAGCTAATTGTAACATACTTGGCTGTTTTCATCATATGCGAGAGTTAGCTCGCAGATATGCTACCATTTTTCAAAAACTTATCTAGTCAGACGCACGATAGGAAGTGTGACAATTCTAACAGAACCATTAAAAACGGTTACTTATCAAATCGCGAATCACGTAATGCTTCTTTGACGCGCTTCAAGTTATCTCTGAATTTTGGTCCTCGACGTAAAATAAAACCCGTTGCCAGAACATCGATAACAGTAAGCTGTGCAAGGCGAGAAATCATTGGCATGTAGATATCAGTATCTTCAGGCACATCAAGCAAGATAGGTAAAGTGGCTTCGTTCGCTAAAAGAGACCCCGATGTTGTAATTGCAATAACCGCGGCATCGTTTTCACGCGCAATTTTTGCCACCTCAACTAAATTTTTAGTTCTTCCTGTGTGTGATATCACAACAACTACATCGCCATCACTACTATTTATACAACTCATACGTTGCATAATAATATCGTCGAAGTAGGTCACAGGAATATTAAAGCGAGAAAATTTATTCATTGCATCATGTGCTACTGCCGCAGATGCACCCAAACCAAAGAAAGAGATTTTTTTAGCCTGAGTTAAAATATCGACCGCTCGGTTTATTGCAGCGATATCAATATTGTTTTTTACATTTTCTAACCCCGCCATTGCTGATTCAAATATCTTATTTGTATAAGAAGAAACTGTATCTGAATCATCAATATTACGGTTTACATAAGGTGTGCCGTTGGCAATGCTCTGAGCCAAAAGTAGTTTAAAATCAGGAAATCCTTTTGTTGCCATACGACGGCAAAAGCGATTAACCGTAGGTTCACTGACATCAGCAGTTTTAGCCATTAGAGCAATACTTGAATGGATCACAGTTTGTGGCGTCGTTAGCACAACTTCGGCGACTTTTTTTTCTGATTTGCTCAAGATGTCCAGATTAGACTGAACCCTTTCCAATATATTCATTAAATATACAGATCCTTGGCTTTGCCAATTTCAATAAAAGGAGAAATCTATAACGGTTTTATGAAAATATACTACGCATAGAACAAGGCTTGCAGTGTTAACCACACGTAAATAAGGCTTTTTTCGTTAAAGTATGAGCTGTGTCTAACTTTCAGTGCTGAAAAATAGAAACAAAATAGTAATAAACTTACAAGAATAGCGAAGTAATGAGATAGAAAACGATGCATTAGCAAAAACATCATTATAAGTTAAAGAGTAAAATGCGTATGTGTATTTACTGAATACATCCAAAAGAGTACATTAAGACAAAATTCTGTAACAAAATTACAAAATCTCATCATGAGGAGACGTACTATGGCAGCGATATCGACTGCTCAGGCCTGTGATCTGGTTATCTTCGGTACGAAAGGGGATCTGGCACGCCGTAAGCTTATTCCATCATTATATCAATTGGAAAAGGCGGGATATATTCACACTGATACTCGTATTATTGGTGTGGGTCGTGCAGATTGGGATGTTGAGGCATATAAAAATGTTGCCCATGAAGCTTTAAAAACCTTTTTAAAAGAAGATATTAACCCTGAAATTTGGCAACGCTTAAGTGATCGTCTCGATTTTTGTAATCTTGATGTCAATGAAACCGACCATTTCATTGAGTTATCAAAACACCTAAAACAAGACAAATTACCTGCTATCTACTATTTTGCAATGCCACCAAGTACCTTTAGTGCGATGTGTCAGGGATTAGGACATGCAAAATTAAATAAAGAACCTAATCGTGTCGTGATGGAAAAACCATTAGGGACTGATTTGGCTTCTTCAGTTTCTATCAATGATAGCGTGGCGAAATATTTTAAAGAGAGCCAAATTTATCGTATCGACCATTATCTTGGCAAAGAAACGGTTTTAAACTTATTAGCACTGCGTTTTGCAAACTCCCTGTTTATTAATAACTGGGATAACAGAACTATTGATCATGTACAAATTACGGTAGCTGAAGAAGTCGGTATTGAAGGGCGTTGGGGCTATTTTGATCAAGCGGGTCAAATGCGTGATATGGTGCAAAACCATCTTTTACAAATTCTAACGATGATTGCAATGGCACCGCCTGCTGATTTAACCGCAGATAGCATTCGCCAAGAGAAAGTAAAAGTTCTGCGTTCGTTACGTCGTATTGATAATACCAATATTCGCGAAAAAACAGTTCGTGGGCAATATACGGGTGGCTTTGTACAAGGTAAAAAAGTCCCCGGTTATCTTGAAGAAGACGGCGCAAATAAAACCAGTAATACTGAAACCTTTGTTTCAATTCGTGTTGATATTGATAACTGGCGTTGGGCTGGGGTTCCTTTCTATTTAAGAACAGGTAAACGTCTACCGAGTAAATGTTCAGAAGTTGTGGTTTATTTTAAAAAACCAGCGCTAAATATTTTTAGTGAAACTTATCAGGAATTGCCTCAAAACAAACTGACTATTCGTTTGCAGCCTGATGAAGGTATTGATATTGAAGTACTGAATAAAGCGCCAGGACTTGATCATAAGCACCGATTACAAACCACAAAACTAGATTTAAGTTTCTCTGAAACCTTTAATCAAACACATCTTGCTGATGCTTATGAACGTTTGTTACTCGAAGCAATGCGAGGTATTCAAGCATTGTTTGTACGTCGTGACGAGGTTGAAGAAGCGTGGAAATGGGTTGATTCAATTATCAATGCATGGGAATGCGATAATGAACTACCTAAACCCTATCAAGCAGGAACATGGGGTCCTGTGGCTTCAGTTGCTATGATCACGCGAGATGGACGTTCTTGGAATGAAATTGAATAATCAATAAGTGTATTTATTGATTTTTAATCGTTACGCATACCCAGCTAATGCTGGGTATTTTTTATTATTTGTTTAAGCATAATTACAGCGCTTTCAATGAATAAAACCCATAATGAATCGCAAAAGTGCTGATTAATTATTCATAACGGTATCGGCTAGAAACTAAAACTTAAATAAAACCAACTAATTAAGTTAAAAAATTTCTCTGAAAGTCGTTGCTTTAAATAATTCGGCATGATAGAAATATCATGTAACATTTAACCATCTTATATGAGGGTTCGGAGTATATCGTGCGGATGGTCTGTGCGATGAAAGAATAAATAATCATGACTAGCGCCAAAAGCGTCAAAGTTAAACGTTCTACCTATAAGTTATTCCTTTCTGCTATTTTATCCAGCGAACACTACTGGTGTGGCGCATTATAGAAATCTCTCATCTTAATTCCTGACGCTATCAGGAAATGACGTTGCCTTAACGTTCGGCACTATTGCCGCCAGAAAGACTATCTACATGTTCTCTATCTTCTGCGCAAGAAACGTTTCGGCGTATTTCAAATGTGTATGAGAGATGAAAAATGATTTATTGGATATTTTTAGCTTTAGCTATTATTTGTGAAGTGATCGGTACTTTATCAATGAAGTACGCCAGTGTGAGCGGTGGTTACACCGGCATGATCGTTATGTGGCTAATGATTGCCACTTCCTATATCTTTTTAGCCATTGCAGTTAAAAAAGTGGCATTGGGTGTTGCATACGCCTTATGGGAAGGTATTGGAATTGTCATTATTACTGCATTTAGTGTTGTATGGTTTGGTGAATCATTATCACCATTAAAATTAGGTGGGCTTGCAATGCTAATTGCGGGGATCACTCTTATCAAATCCGGTACTAAGAAATCAGCTGTTGCTAAGAAAACAACAGACTCGGTGAAAAGTATTGCTGGAAAAGCCAAGCATGTTGCTAGTGCTGTAAAAGGAGCTAATAAGCCTATTTCTGTGAAGAATATCAAGGAGGCTTAATATGTTAGCTCAATTTGAATGGTGGCATGGTGCATTTCTTCTTCTTGCTGTAGTACTTGAAATTATTGCCAATATATTCCTGAAAATGTCGAATGGTTTTAGTCGATTAGGATTAGGAATAACATCACTTATTTGTGTACTCGGTGCTTTTAGCGCACTTGCAATGGCAGTAAAAGGTATCGAGCTTTCTGTGGCTTATGCACTTTGGGGCGCATTCGGTATTATTGCAACTATAGCTGCTGGTTGGATTTTGTTTAATCAACGACTCAATTATAAAGGATGGGGCGGAATTATATTATTACTGGTTGGTATGGTGATGATTAAGTTTGCCTGATTCTAATTAACCTAATAACTCGTAGTAAATAAGAAAATAATATTTATTGCACCACAGCAAAAGTAAAAAATTAAAAGGCTGAGTTCAAAATGAATTCAGCCTTTTTGTTTAATATTTATAGCAAATAGCCATGTCGGAGAGACTTATGGAAATGAATATCCTTCAGATTATTATGTTGAATTAACTAACAAAATAAATATAAAAAATAAAAATTAGCACCTGCAAAATAGGGTGCTAATTTAGACTTAGTTACAGTGCTGCAATAATTTTAATTTCTACTTTATATTCAGGGATCATTAATTGGGCTTGAACAGTACAGCGTACGGGTGCGCTACCTTTAGCAACCCATGCATCCCACGCTTTGTTCATTCCTGCAAAATCAGCTTTATCAGCTAAAAAAATAGTGGCATCAAGAATTTTGGTTTTATCGGAACCAACGCGTTGTAATAACATATCAATGGCCGCTAATGTATCCGCAGTTTGTTCAATAATATCACCCGATAAATTTTCAGGAACGCTGGTGTAATAGAGCGTGTCGTTATGAATAACGGCTTCAGACCAGCGATCTTCTGGGTCGATACGTTTAATTGTCATTATTGTTTCTCCTTTGTATGAACTGCGTGGGTGGCACTTTTTGTTATCCACTGGCATAATTTACGTCTTATTTTATAAAAAGAGTATGCCTGTGTCAGACGATTTTGCAGAAAACGGGATTTTAACCCGAACCGTTCCAGGATTTCATCCCCGTGAAGCACAGAGACAAATGGCTCAATCAGTAACAACAATTATTGATAACCAAGGCGTACTTATTGCTGAAGCGGGAACAGGAACAGGAAAAACCTATGCTTATCTTGTTCCTGCGTTGCGCTCAGGTAAAAAAACTATCATATCAACGGGATCTAAGGCACTACAAGATCAACTCTATAGTCGTGATTTACCCACAATTACTGAAGCTATCGAATACCAAGGTGTTACAGCCTTATTAAAAGGCCGCTCTAACTATTTGTGTTTAGAGCGACTTGATCAGCAAATGCTAAGTGGGGGTGATCTCGAAGCTGAAGTGTTATCGGATGTTATGCATATTCGTCATTGGTCAACGCAAACTGAAGATGGTGATATCAGCCATTGCCATTTAGTCGCTGAAGATAGTCGAGTGTGGCCATTAGTGACAAGTACTAATGATAATTGCTTAGGAAGTGATTGCCCACGATATAAAGAGTGTTATGTTTCTAGTGCACGTAAAAAAGCGATGGATGCTGATATTGTGGTGGTGAATCATCACCTTTTTATGGCGGATACAGTAGTGAAAGACACCGGATTCGGTGAGCTTATTCCAGAAGCTGAAATTATGATTTTTGATGAGGCTCATCAAATTCCTGATATCGCTAGCCATTATTTTGGTCAGCAACTGACTAGCCGACAGCTTTTTGATCTGGCAAGAGATATGACAATTGCATATCGCACTGAAGTCCGTGATCAAGTTCAATTGCAAAAAAGTGCAGATAGATTAACACAAATGGTAATGGATTTTCGTTTAGCGTTAGGCGAAACAGGGTATCGAGGCAACTTACGTGAACTTTTGCAAGGAACTGAAACGAAAAGATTTCTTACCTTGTTAGATGATGCATTAGAATTAAGTTATGACGTTATCAAACTCTCTTTAGGACGAAGCCAGTTACTTGATAGCGCATTTGAGCGCGCTACGATTTATCGTAATAGGCTAAAACGCTTAATTGATACCTCTATCCCCGGTTATAGCTACTGGTTTGAAAGTTATGGTCGTCATTTTCTTTTAGCCGTCACACCACTTTCTGTCGCTGATAAATTTCGTGAATTAATTAAATCTCATAAAAGTAGCTGGATTTTTACTTCGGCTACGCTTTCTGTCGATGAAAAAATGTCTTATTACACCGATAGACTGGGTTTAGAAAATGCCACGACATTAATTTTAACTAGTCCTTTTGATTATCAAAATCAGACGTTACTTTGTGTACCTCGTTATCTGCCGCCGCTCAATCAGCCTAATACTGCAAAACGCTTAGCTGCAATGCTCACGCCTGTGATTTTAAAAAACCAAGGCCGTTGTTTCTTTCTTTGTACCTCTCATGCCATGATGCGCGGGTTAGCGCAGGAGTTTAAAGCAAGTTTACCGCTACCTGTTTTAATGCAAGGGGAGATGGGGAAAACACAACTGTTACAGAAATTTGTTTCATCAGGAAATGCTCTCTTAGTGGCTACCCAAAGTTTTTGGGAAGGTGTTGATGTTCGTGGTGACACATTATCTTGTGTGATAATAGACAAGTTACCCTTTACTGCGCCTGATGACCCATTGTTAAGAGCTCGTATTGAAGACAGTGAATTGCGCGGTGGTGATGCTTTTCGTGATGTGCAAATTCCGGATGCGGTTATCAGCTTAAAACAAGGTGTGGGACGACTTATTCGTGATGTGAATGATTATGGTGCGATTATTATTTGTGATGACAGATTGGTATCTCGCCCTTATGGCGAAGTATTCTTAAGCAGTTTACCTCCATCACCAAGAACGCGGTCGCTACAAAAAACAGTCGATTTTTTACAACATCGAACGCAACATAATGAAACTAAATAAATATCGGGATCATAATAGTTATCGCACATAATGTGTGTTTATTCTGTTTAACACTATTATGATACAATTCTCTCTCTTTTAATTATCGAATTTGCCGGAGTTATGGCGTGTCACTGCGAATTTTAGCAATTGATACTGCAACAGAATCATGTTCTGTCGCAGTCTGGAACGAAGGTGTTGTTGCTTCACGTTTTGAGATTTCACCTCGTGAACATACACAAAAAATTTTACCAATGGTAAAAAGTGCACTGGAAGAAGCGGGTTTAACATTACAAAATTTAGATGCTCTGGCATTTGGTCAGGGGCCAGGTAGTTTTACCGGAGTACGAATTGGTATTGGCGTTGCACAAGGTATCGCACTTGGTGCCGAACTACCGATGATTGGTATTTCTTCTCTTGCAACAATGGCTGAAGGTGTTTTTAGAACAACGGGCAAAAAACAAGTGCTGGTGGCTATTGATGCTCGAATGGGGGAGATTTATTGCGCTCAATATCATCGTAACGAAGATGGTAAATGGCAGGGTGAAGAGACTGAAGCGGTTATGAAACCAGAACAGTTTCTTGAAAGTGTGGCTCATATCGAAGGTGAATGGGCTATTGCTGGTACTGGTTGGCAAGCTTACCCTGAGATGCAAAAAACGTTATCTCAACACATAATAGAAACAGAAATTACATTACCTGCGGCGCAAGATATGTTGCCTTTAGCGGTTTATCGCTGGCAAGAAGGTAAAGCGACCAAGGTAGAAGATGCAGAGCCTGTTTACTTACGCAATGAAGTGACATGGAAGAAACTACCGGGGCGTGAATAGCTGGTAATCAGTCTCTATTAGAAATGGTAGAGTACGACTATAATAATATTAGAGAGTCATGCTTATTATCACTTGTACGAGGTGGTTTATGAAAAGACAATTAAACTACCGTTTAGTCAGCAAAGCGCTATTTTTATCGGGTGCTTTGTTGCTAACCGGATGCGTCTCTATACCTGAATCTATTCAAGGCACAACAGCAGAACCTGTAACAAATTTAAATGTCGTGCTCGTGGCACCTGAACTATACATAGGCCAAGAAGGGCGTTTTGGTGGACGAGTGATAAATGTTAAAAATTTAACCTCATCTACCCAGCTTGAAATAGCAGTAATGCCTTTATCTAAATATGATGCAGCACCTGAGTTACAACAGCCATCAATTGGTCGTCTTTATGCTAATGTACTGCATTTTCTTGATCCCGTAGATTATAAAAACCAATACGTTACCGTTGTTGGCACCATTAAAGGTGTAGAAAAAGGTAAAGTGGGCGAAGCGACTTATCCATTTTTAAAAATGGATGTAACGGGTATTAAACGTTGGACATTAACACAGCAAGTGGTAATGCCGCCTCCAACGATGTCATGGGGGTATGGCTATTATGGTGATGCACCATTCTGGGGATATCACTATGGATATGGTGGTTACCCAACAGGGCCAGGACAAGTTGTGACTGTTTTAGAATAAAATACTAGCTTTTAATATAATGACAGCATGATATTTTTATTCCATTTGTGCGAAACGGTGTATAATCGGGGGCTATGATTTATTAGGTAACTATCTAATAGAGTTATTAAAGTTAAATAAAAGAGAGGGCGGTCTTGACCGCCTTCTTTTTTATCAGCTGAGAAAAATAAATATTTAGTGACACACTTCGCATCTTTACAACAGAAAATTGTTTGTGCTGGTAGGATGAGTTAATACTTTGTTAAAAATAAACATAATATTAACCAAGAAGTGCGATTAATCAGGAGTACTACTTTGGAAAAAGTCTGGCTTAAACGTTATCCGGCAGATGTACCGGCTGAGATTGACCCGGACCGTTTTGCATCCCTAGCTGAGATGCTTGAAAACGCTGTCGCAAATTTCGCAGATCAACCCGCCTTTATTAATATGGGCGAGGTCATGACTTACCGCAAACTTGAAGAACGCAGCCGTGCTTTTGCGGCTTATTTGCAAAATGGCCTAGGTTTAAAAAAAGGTGATCGAGTCGCCTTAATGATGCCTAATTTATTACAGTATCCCATTGCACTTTTCGGTATTCTCCGCGCGGGTATGGTGGTGGTTAATGTCAATCCCCTTTACACACCAAGAGAACTCGAACATCAGCTCAATGATAGTGGTGCAAGTGCCATTATTATTGTTTCTAACTTTGCTCATACGCTGGAAAAAATCGTTTTTAATACTAACGTTAAGCACGTTATTTTAACTCGAATGGGTGATCAACTTTCACGCCCCAAAGCGACTTTAGTTGATTTCGTTGTTAAATATATTAAACGGTTAGTGCCTAAATATAACTTACCTGATGCCATTTCATTCCGTAGAGCAATGCATTTTGGTTATAGAATGCAATATATCAAACCTGAAATTACAGGTAGCGATCTTGCATTCTTACAGTACACCGGTGGCACAACAGGTATTGCTAAAGGCGCAATGTTAACGCATCGCAATATGTTAGCAAACCTGGAACAAGCTAAAGCAGCTTATGTACCTGCTATGAACATCGGCAAAGAGTTAGTCGTTACTGCCTTGCCGCTTTATCACGTTTTTGCATTGACAGTAAACTGCTTATTATTTTTGGAAATTGGTGGTAAAAATTTACTTATTACCAATCCAAGAGATGTTAAAGGTACGATTAAAGAATTAGGACGTTACCCTGTCACGGCAATCACTGGGGTAAATACGCTATTTAACGCATGGTTGCAAAATCCAGAATTTCATCAGCTTGATTTTTCTAAACTTAACCTTTCTGTTGGTGGCGGAATGCCCGTTCAAAGTAGTGTTGCTAAAGAATGGGAAGCGCTAACAGGTAAACACTTATTAGAAGGTTATGGATTAACGGAATGCTCACCATTGGTGACTGGAAATCCTTATAACTTGAAAAAATACAGCGGTAGTATTGGGTTACCTGTTCCTTCAACAGATGTGAAATTTATGGACGATGAAGGTAATGAGGTAGATCGCACTGTCGGCGGCGAAATGTGGGTACGTGGCCCACAAGTCATGAAAGGTTATTGGAATCGACCTGATGCGACTGAAGAAGTAATGCATGATGGTTGGGTTGCAACGGGTGATATCGCAACAATGGATGATGAAGGTTTTATTCGTATTATCGACCGTAAAAAAGATATGATTTTAGTTTCAGGCTTTAATGTATATCCAAATGAGGTGGAAGAGGTTGTTGCTTCACATCCTAAAGTATTAGAATCTGCCGCAATTGGTGTGCCAAGTAAAAATTCAGGTGAAGCAGTTAAAATATTTGTGGTAAAAAAAGATCCATCGTTAACCGAAGATGAGCTAAAAACGCATTGCCGCCGCTATTTAACAGGTTATAAAGTACCTAAAATAATTGAGTTTCGTGATGAGTTACCAAAATCGAATGTTGGTAAAATTTTACGCAGAGAACTAAGAAATGAAGAAAAACAGTTGAAAACTCCAACTGAATCTTGATACAACACATCACAACCTTAGATAAATTCGCCGGTTTATACCGGCGTTTTCGTCATTAAATAAAAAGTCTTTAGACATAAAAAACAAGAGAAACCTGTTTTGAATTATCAATTGATTACGACAGACACTGCATTAGATATCGCATGTCAGGCTGCTTCCACCGTTTCACAAATCGCCTTAGATACAGAGTTTGTCCGCATACGTACATATTACCCACATCTGGGGCTTATCCAGATGTATGATGGTAAACAGATCTCTCTTATTGACCCTCTTGCTATTACGCAGTGGGCGCCTTTTGTTGAACTATTAAATAACCCAGATATCGTTAAGTATCTTCATGCTGGTAGTGAAGATCTTGAAGTGTTCTCTCATCAATTTGGTTGTGTGCCAACACCCATGATTGATACTCAAGTTGTAGCCGCTTTTCTTGGACATCCAATATCTTGTGGTTTTGCAACGTTAGTCGAGAAATACGAAAACGTAGCATTAGATAAAAGTGAATCTCGTACAGACTGGTTAGCGCGTCCGTTAACAGAAAGGCAGTGCCAATATGCCAGTGCGGATGTGTTTTATCTGTTACCTTTGGCTGAAAAACTGGTAGCAGAAGCGCAAGAAGCGGGTTATCTCGATGCTATTCGTGATGAATGCGAAATGATTGCAGAACGCCGTCAAGAAATAGCGCAACCCGAATTTGCTTATCGTGATATTGGAAATGCTTGGCAATTAAGAGGTCAACACCTTGCTTGTTTACAGATGTTAGCGCAATGGCGATTAAATCAAGCAAGATCACGTGATTTGGCTTTAAACTTTGTTGTAAGAGAAGAGCACTTATGGTCTATCGCTCGTTATTTGCCTTCGTCATTAGCCGAATTGGATGCTTTATCGCTTTCAGGGCAAGAAATTCGTTGTCATGGACGCCGATTACTTGATTTTGTGGTTAAAGCCAAAAACATTAACGATGAGGATTGCCCTGAACCCGTTCACAATTTAATTGAACAGCCTAATTACAAAAAAGCATTTAAAGAAATTAAAGCGGTTATTCAAAAGGTGAGTGAAGGAAAGCGTTATAATCCTGAATTATTAGCATCTAGAAGACAAATAAATCAGCTGCTAAATATCCATTGGAAAATAAAAGAAGGCGAGCCAGAGCTGTTTTCTCGTTGGCGGAAGGCATTACTAGAAGAACCCATTACGGAAATTTTAGCGCAATATCCTTAATAGAGACTTTATTAGAGGATTGCTACACGCAGTGTAATAAATCGCGATAATAGGTAGAGAGAGAGTTTCTTATATTGATATCTTATTTTGTTCTAAAGATATCGATATATAGAGCTCTTATTTTTGCCTATTTTTGGCATGAAAAAAAACGCCTATAAAATATAGGTGGTAATTTTCAGTGTAATAAATAGAAAAAGATTAATAGCTGTTTATTGCAATGTTACTCCTTTACTTATCGCCAATGATTAAAATAGCAATGAGATATGACGCTATTTGACCATTCGGATATATAGTTTCCCTATATAATTAAACACAGAGCCAATCAAATTAATTATAGTTCATGGCTGGCTCTGTGAATAATGGCTTATAGAGAGCGTTAAATGTAATTACTTTGTTGGCTCTTCATTTTCAGGCAAAGTGACATTCAGCTCTAAGACAGAGATATCATCGCCTTTTTGCTCAAATTGAACTGAAAGCATCTCTGGGTCTATCTGCACATATTTGCAGATAACACCTAATAAATCTCTTTTCATATCAGGTAAATAAGCTGGCTCGCTATCACCTCGGCGGCGTTCTGCGACAATAATTTGCAGACGTTCCTTGGCAATATTGGCTGTCGACTTCTTACGCGACAAGAAAAAATCTAGTAAAGCCATCTTTTACCCCCCAAAAAGGCGTTTCAGAAAGCCTTTTTTCTCTTCTTCAATAAAACGGAATGGATGTTCTTCACCTAACAAACGATTTACGGTATCTGAGTAAGCTTTACCTGCATCAGATTCATGATCTAAAATTACAGGCTCGCCTTGGTTAGATGAACGTAAAACGGATTGATCTTCTGGAATAACACCCAGTAGCGGAATGCATAAAATTTCAAGGACATCTTCCATACTTAGCATATCACCCCGGCTGACTCGGCCTGGATTATAACGCGTTAATAGAAGATGCTCTTTAATTGGATCTTGGCCACGTTCTGCCCTACGTGACTTAGATGCTAGAATGCCCAAAATACGGTCTGAGTCGCGCACAGAGGAGACTTCTGGGTTAGTTGTGATAACAGCTTCATCTGCGAAGTAAAGTGCCATTAGCGCGCCACTTTCAATACCTGCCGGTGAATCACAAATAATAAAATCAAATCCCATCTCATCGAGTTCATCTAACACTTGCTCTACCCCTTCACGGGTAAGAGCGTCTTTATCTCTTGTTTGTGAAGCTGGCAGAATAAACAGGTTTTCAGTGCGTTTATCTTTAATCAAGGCTTGATTTAAAGATGCATCACCCTGAATAACATTAACAAAGTCATAAACAACCCTACGTTCACAACCCATGATAAGGTCTAAGTTACGTAGCCCTATATCAAAGTCGATAACAACCGTTTTATGACCCTTTTGAGCGAGGCCGGTAGAAATGGCCGCGCTGGAAGTTGTTTTACCAACCCCACCTTTACCTGACGTAACAACAATAATGCGTGCCATGGAGTGATTCCTTGTCGATGCTCTAAATTAAGTTCTCGATAGTTAATTCATTCTCTTGCAAACTTAGTTGGACAGATTTTCCAACAAAATCAGCAGGAATTTGGTCGCTTAGCCAATATTGGCCAGCAATAGAAACAAGTTCTGCAGATAAATGCGTACAAAAAATTTGGCTTTCTTTATCACCAGATGCACCAGCAAGTACGCGCCCACGTAATACGCCGTAGATATGGACATTGCCATCCGCAATTAATTCAGCGCCTGCACTGACATTGCTAATAACAACTAAATCACTATTTTGAGCATAAATGCGTTGGCCAGAACGCACTGGTGTATGGATGATTTTTGTTTTCTGACGTACCTGAATTGGTACATCATCCGTTTTATCGTTATTTACCTGAGTTGTTGGCTTGGCTATTTTACCCTCATTTAAGATAGGTAACTGTGCGGCAATTATCGCTTCTTTTTGTTGAGTGTCTGAACTGCCACTAATTCCCACAACGCGTAAGCCAGCATCTTCTACAATTCGCCTCAGTTTTTTAAAATCAATATTTTGATCTGCTAATGCAGAAACATTAATAACCACAGGGGCGTTTTTCAGAAATTGAGGCGCTTGTGCGATTTTTTCTGAAATAGCCTGACGAATAACCTTCGGTGTTCCATCATTTAAATGAAGTACCGAAAGGGTAAAATTACTGCCTTTTAACTCAATGGGCGTGTTTGACATCTATCTGACTCAGTAAATTTTTTATAATCTGGCACAAAAAACCAGAGACGATATTACGAAAGTATATAAGCATGTTATATTTACTAAAATATTCAGGCAAGTCGCTTATTTTAATAATTAGAGTTTAATGAAAATGATTTGTGCAATTTACCGTAGTACCAAGCGTGATCAAACTTATTTATACATCGAAAAAAAAGATGATTTCTCTCGAATTCCAGATGAATTATTACAAAGTTTTGGCGAACCTCAATTCGCAATGCTGCTGAATCTCGCGGATAGACAGCGTTTAGCACATGCGGACATTGAAAAAGTCAAACGGGCGTTAATTGATCAAGGATTTTATCTTCAAGTACCACCACCTGTTGAAAGCATGTTAAATGCTTATTTAGATGAATTGAAAAAATCAGAAAAAACTGAATAAATCATCGAGATAAAAGGAGCCTCAATGTTCAAATATTCGCTCATTGGCATAATTGTTTCTGGTTTTGTGCTATCTGCGTGTGCAGATAGTCAACAAAAGCAAGTAGAAAAAAGTGTGATAACAAGTGAAACAACGCCACTTGGAACGCCTGCGCCTCTTCGATGGAAACAAATCAATGTTAGTTCACTTGAACAAACATTTCCTAAAGATTCGCGTACACCGGCACAATTTCCTGCTTATGTTGAGGCGTTAAAATTAAAAGCAGCTCAATTAGGTTATAAAGCAGAAACAATAGATTTTGCATTTGCAGAAGTTCATTTTATTGAACGTGTGGTGAAATCAGACCGTAATCAGCCAGAAAAGAAAATAACGCTAGATGTTTATCTTCCCCGCATTGTGACGAATGGTCGTATTAATGAAGGGGCTAAATTATATCAGGCGAATCAAGAAGCCTTAAATCGTATCAGTAATAAATATGGTGTGCCTGCAAACTATATAGTTGCATTATGGGGACTCGAAAGCGGTTTTGGTAAAGTGCAGGGCAAAGAAGATGTTATTTCTGCATTAGCAACCTTGGCATTTGAAGGTCGTCGAGAAGAACTATTTAGCCGCCAACTAATGGCAGCACTTGAAATAATTGAAGGTGGTCATTTACCTGAAGGGCAACGCTTAAAAGGTTCATGGGCTGGGGCTATGGGGCAAACTCAGTTTATGCCTTCATCTTTCCTTACCTATGCGGCGGATGGCGATAATAATGGCACCATTGATATTTGGAATAGTCGTGAAGACGCATTTGCTTCAGCCGCAAATTATCTGGCAACAGAAGGTTGGAAAAATGGACTTCCATGGGGAGAACAGGTTACTTTAGCGGTAGATTTTAACCAGCAACTCGAAGGCATTAAAGCTGAGCAGCAAAAAACGGTAGCACAATGGAAAGCGTTAGGCGTTCAATTACCTGCTAATAGTCAGCTAACAGATAATATGCCTGTTTGGTTAATTATTCCTGATGATGATATGCACAGAAGCTATTTAGTGACACAAAACTTCCGTACTATTATGCATTGGAATAGTTCTTACTTTTTTGCACTTAGCATAGTCACAATGGCTGATGGCGTTGCTAATAAAATAAATTCACTGCCTACTAAATAATAATCGGCTCTATAGTGAAATAAAACACAGCAAATTACCTATAAGGAAAATATTATGTATCAACACAGAGATTGGGAAGGTGCGTTGCTTGATTTTCCGGTCAATAAAGTGATTTGTGTAGGAAGTAACTATGCAAACCACATTAAAGAAATGGGTTCAGTACGTTCTGAAGAACCTGTTATTTTTATCAAGCCCGAAACCGCAATGTGTGATATTCGCCAACCTATTGCTATTCCAAAAGAGATGGGGGCTGTTCATCATGAAATCGAACTCGCCGTATTAATTGGACAGCCGCTTAAACAAGCCAATGAAGATCGTGTTGATCGTGCTATTGCGGGTTTCGGTATCGGTTTAGATCTTACTTTGCGTGATCTGCAAACCAAATTAAAAAAAGCAGGACAACCTTGGGAAAAAAGTAAAGCATTTGATGGTTCGGCACCATTATCCGGTTTTATTCCCGTTAACTCATTTGGTGATCCACAAAATGCAGATTTAACGTTACGTGTTAATGACGAAATTCGTCAGCAGGGCAACAGTCGTGATATGCTAACCCCTGTTTTACCCCTTATCAGTTATATGTCTCGCTTTTTTACCCTGCGTCCTGGTGATGTTATTTTAACGGGAACACCTGAAGGTGTTGGTCCATTAGAATCAGGCGATATGTTGGTATTAAGTGTTAACGAGCATCAGCTGACAACGCGGGTTATTTAATTCGTTTTGATGAGCAATAAGGTAATAACGTAGAGATGACACAGGCTTTTTGGCAGACTAAAACTTTAGATGAAATGAGTGATGATGAGTGGGAATCACTGTGTGACGGATGTGGACAATGTTGTTTACACAAGTTAATGGATGACGATACTGATGAAATTTATTTCACTAACGTGGCTTGTAATCAGTTAAATATTAAAACCTGCCAATGCAGTAACTATGAAGATCGTTTTCGTTATGAGCCAGATTGTATCAAGCTTACTCGGCATAATTTACCTACCTTTGAATGGTTACCAATGACTTGTGCTTACCGTTTATTAGCAGAAGGCAAAGCTTTAGCAAGCTGGCACCCATTAATTGCGGGTAATAAAGCAAAAATGCACCAAAGCAATATCTCAGTAAGATATATTGCTGCGCCAGAAACTGAAGTAGAAGATTGGGAAGATCATATTCTTAATCGACCTAAAGGGCGCGGTTAAATAAAAACCTATATTGATAGCCAATAAATAAAAAAAAGAAGCTTCAGCTTCTTTTTTTTATTTAGTTGAGTACAAGTCAAAGTCAGTATTATTCGTTATTTAACACAATTAACTGATGACGTTGATTGAAAAATTTCTTATAGGTTAAATAGCAGGCAATAATTGTTGAAAGGCTTGCGGTTGCCATCAACATAAAAGTAACCATAATTTGATATTTAACTGCCTGTAAAGGGTCGATACCAGCAAAAATAAGCCCTGACATCATGCCTGGTAAGCTGACAATACCCACTGTCTTTGCTGCATCTACAGTTGGAATAAGAGATGATTTAATACTATCTCGAATAATGCTCATTGAGGCTAACTTAGGTGTTGCGCCTAAACTTAGCATTTCTTGTATTTGTTGTTGTTGATTCTGAAAACGTTGCCCCAAATTATTGTAGCAAAGACCTGTTGCTATCATAGCATTACCCGCGATCATACCGGTAATGGGTATAATTTGAATTGGCGTAAATGCAATTGAACCTGTTAATAATAAAATAGTTAACGTTAATAGTGCACCCGTTGTAATGGCAGTGAAAGAAATAATAAAAATATCTTTTACATATTTACTGCGTTTTTTCGCATTATGTGCTGCGTTATAACAGATAAACAACACCATTAAAAATGTCAGAATAAAATGGTCAACATGAAAAATATAAGTAAGGACATAACCTACAATCAGCAATTGGATAATTGCTCTGGCGGTGCTCCAGATAATGTCTTTTTCTAAAGAAAGCTTCTCTTTATGACTAATAAAAATAGCAACTAGCACAAGTAAGAGAGAAAAAATAAGGGATTCATTACTTATCGTATGTTCGTTCATAATAGTATGTTCGCTCATAACAAAAGGATTACTCATAAAAATGCATTAATTCACAATTAAAAATTTTTTCAAAAGAGTGAGATTAAGTACCAGAATGTGAAGGTAAGTGAATAACATCATCAGCATGTTTTATTTCATTCTGATCATGAGTCACCCATAAAACGGCAAGTTTTTGCTCTTTTACATATGTGTGAATAGTGTCGTTTACCTTCGCCTTATTATCTTCATCTAAAGCACTAGTTATTTCGTCTAATAATAAGACCTTAGGTATAAATTGCAGATTTCTTATTAATGAAATACGTTGGCGTTCACCGCCTGATAATTCATTAATGCTTTTTTTTACTATTGAATTTGGTAAACCAAAATAATCTAGATCAGCGATGATCTTTTTTTCATCAACTGCCAGCTTTCGTAAGAAATAAGGAAATTGCAAATTATCATAAACAGTACTGCCAAATAGCATGGGTGTTTGGGTACAGTAAGAGACTTGTTGGCGATATGATTCTGGCAACATCGTTAAATAATCTTTGTTTTCAAAAAATAGCGTACCATTCGTTGGTGATAACAGTGATGAAATAATCTTTAGTAGGGTGCTTTTTCCACAACCAGAAGGACCTGTGATAAGCTTAAATTCAGCAGGTTCCAGCGAAAAATTAATATTATCAAGAATAGTTTTGTTATCTATTTGATAGCCGATTTTATCAAGACGTAAAAGCGAATTATTACTTTCCATTCTTATCCTAAACCTAGAAGAGAGAATATTATCATTATACACAAATGACGCTTTAGCATATCTGAGCTATATCAGTCATTGGATAGTTATACTTACCTTAAAGAGTAGGTGTCTTGAAAAAATTGGCAAGTGCAGAGTGTCAAAGCATTTTTCGAACAATAAAATAAAAAGCATTGTTATTAAAAAACGAAACAATACTTTTTATGATGAATATGAAGATCAGTTATGTTTTAGTACTATTTTTATTGTTTGGCATACCACTGTTTCATCATATTAATAATTTCATCAGTATGGCGTAAGCCATCTATTCCATAAAAACCATGATCTAACTGTTTATAACTCATAAATTGAATATTAGATTGCTGGATATTACGGCTTAATTGATCAAATGCATCAACATCTACATTAATATCGTTTAGTGTTTGAACAATTAAAACGGGAGTGTGATTATTTTTTTGCATGACTGCTTGTAAATCGATAGATAAAAATTGGTGCCACCATGATTTACCATGCTCACTGATTATTTGGTCATTATCTAGCTCATTGTTTTTAGCACTAATGGCAAATTGTTGAAAACCTTCTGTCGCCTCTTTAACGTATTCTAACGGTGTTGTATGACGAATATTATAAATAACATCATCGATAAAAAAGCGTCCTCCACCATTTAATGCTATACCCGCTTTAATGTCGTTACGCCGGTCAATAATGAGGTGAACCATTATTGCACCTTCGCTGCCGCCAACTAACACTAGGTTAGGATAATATGGCGATAATTTATCTAGCACTGCTGAATAGTCATTAGTACGTTGTGTCGGATTGTCTTTTAACATGTATTCTAAAGGGCAATCTTTACGTTCGTCGTAATTTTTAAGATAGGGCAACTGCGCTGTAATACCATATTTTTCTACCATCAAAATATCGCTATCAGGTAGCCATTGACCAAAAGTTTCCTGAATAAACGTATTATTTTTAATACTATTACAATCTGAGCCTTGCAGAAGCACTAACAGGGTTTTATTGTTTTCGCCGCGTTTATCAATGTAATAGTGGATGTCACTTCCATCTTCACGTGTTAATTGATGTGTGGAAATATCTGCGTAGCTCACAATAGGTTGTATAAATAGCGCTGAGAATAATAATAGCGATGAAATGCGCATAGTTACCTTATTTAGTAGAAAGTCACAGGATAGTAAAATAGGGGATTAGATAGACTAAAATTAAAAATAGCCTGGGTAAATCAGGCTATTGAAACCAAGTATTAATGTATAGGAACATAGTAGTCAATTTCTAATGTTTTAGGTAATTTCGTTAAATCAATATCCGTTTCTATACAAATATAATTTTCAATATCAGCGCCTAGGCGGCGACATAAACCTAAAGCAGGTAATGTATAAAAATAGATTTTCATCGCAAATTGCTTATATTCTTCTAGCGTTCCTTTAAACTGGAATCTGACATAACGACCTGCTGGAATACGTTTTTTTCTAAATCCACCTGTTTTTGTAAAATGGGTTAAGTCACGTAAACCAATTTCATAATCAATTTGGATCTTATTTTTACGCTCAGTATTTGGTTGATAAGAAATAAGTACGGTACTTTCAGTAAAGTTTTTATCGGTATACAGTAAAAAATCATTCCAAAATTGATGACGGATCTCTTCGTGTAACTTGCCAATATCTTCAATGGAGCAGAAATATTGATATTGCATTACATAAACATCGCTTTCTGGTAAATCCATTATTTTGGGGATCGGTAAATCAGTAACTGCAAAGTTTATTGGCGGCTGAAAATTATCGCCACATAAGATATCTATTCTACGATATTCAGTTGGAGTTACGCCAAATATTGCTTTAAATCGGCGAGTGAAAGATTGCTGAGAATCGAACTGATAACGTAATGCGATAGTTAGCACCGGTAGTTTAGTTAAACGTAATTCAGTTGCTGCTTTGGTAAGACGTCGCCCGCGAATATAAGATGCAAGGGTTAATCCTGTGGCTTGTTTAAAAACACGCTGTAAATGCCATTTTGTATAGCCGGATTTAATTGCAACATCGTCAAGTAACAACGGCTTTTCCAGATTCACCTCAATCCAGAGAAGTAATTCCTTGATAATTTCTATATTAAATGAGGATAAAGAATTGGAAGGGATAAGCCCATTGTACTGAGATGACATGATAATTTCCTGAAAAATATTTTGTACAGTTTACACAAAACTGATACCCATATATTATTACATACTTATGGTATGTTTTAAGGGTTTTATCATGGAAATAAAATCGCGGCAACAAGAGAATTCAGAACAAACACGCACCGCTTTAATCGAAGCAGCTCAATATTTATTTGTAAATCAAGGCTATTACGATGTTTCCATTGATGAAATATCACGTTATGCAAGAGTAACTAAAGGTGCATTTTATCATCATTTCAGTAATAAAAAGGCGCTATTAAAAGAGTGCTATCTTTTACAGGTTGAGTGCGCTGTTGAAAAATTAACAAAAATTCCTGTTAATGAAGATAAATGGATTGAGCTAAAAGAAATTTTTTCACTTTGTGTCGATCATATCTATCAGCATAAAAATGAGCTGATCCCTTTACAAGATATTATTTCAGTACTGGGTTGGAAAGAGTGGGATGAAATAGATGCAAATATTCTTATTCCTCGAATTCAATCTTGTGTTAATGCTCTTTTTGAACGAAAGGAAATTGACACTTATTCACCCGCCATTGTTGTTAATCTTATTTATGGTTTTGTTACACATATTTCTATTAACTTAAAAAATGAAGCGACATTACCAGAAGATGCATGTAACGATTTTAAAGCTATATTTGCAGATTTTTTAGCTGGAATAAAGCAAGCATCAAATCGAGTAAAGCAAGAAAACAAGCTTAAATAGCAGAATATGAAATGGCTATAACATTTTAATAAGTAAAACAAAAGGTAATAACAGATGGAGTTAAATAATATAAAAAGCCATTTTACTGCTACTGGTATTGTATTTAATAAAAAAGGGCAATTTTTATTTCACTTTCACCCTAAAATAGCGTGCTGGTTACCACCTGGTGGGCATATTGAAGAAAATGAAGAACCACAAGATGCAGCTTTAAGAGAGATAAAAGAAGAAACAGGGTTGCAATGCGAATGTCTTAGTTATCAGCCTGAATTAGCGCTTAATTTGGTGAACAAAGATGTCGTTGAGCTTATTAAACCTCTGGCTATTTTAAAAGAGCCCATTAATGATAAAAAAGAAGGGTTTCACTATCATATTGATATGATTTATCTCTGTCGCCCATTACTGCATAGTAAATTAACCAATAATTCTTTTCATTGGCTGACTTTGGCTGAACTTAAAACAAAAGAAACCCCTGAAAATGTGATAAGACTTATTGAACTGACAGAGAAATTATTAAAACAAAATTTTATTAAGCTTTCTTAATAAATAAGAATAAAATTGAATTAATAATAAAATAAGGTGGTTATAAGAAACCACCTTATTTTTTTGGAAATTAATAATAAACTTTATTTGATTTTCAATGGTCACTATGATTAATATAATTAACCTAATTAGGTATTTATACCTATTTGCATATTAAATTTAAATTGAATAAGAAAAGAACTAAAACTAAAAAATAATTAATGACTTATCTTTTTATGAGTAAAATCATGGGCATAGCAGGATATTATATAACTAATTTTTTGCTGGGAAGTTAAATGAAGTGTTTATTTCATAAATAAAAAATATATTTCACTACACCCTAAAGTTTTTTGTAAAAATTACCGACATTATAGATATGGGCAGTATTCAAACTGTCTCTATATTCTAATGAATGACTTTTAATCTTATTTTATTTACACCAGGGAATACTCTTTTTGTATTAGAGGGTATTCCAATATCTTACAAATGTGCAGATAAAAAACACCTGTATATTTTGATGGAATATGACCATGTTTAAGAACATCAGTATAGAAAAGACCGTAAAGGTCATGCTGGCCATTTTATTCACACTTATTATGAGCATCATTTATTTTAGTTATGATGCATCCACTCGATCTTATAATAACTTTGTTTCATCAAGCAATTTAAGCCAGCAAATGTTGCTTATGGGTAAAGCGCGTTATCAAATGGCTGTTATCCGAGCTAACATTAATGGTCTTGATGGACAGTTAAGAGTTAATGAAAAACCCTCGGCAAAATATTTTCATCAAACCGCCGAGTATATTGAAGTCACTCGTGAAGAAATTCATCGCTGGGCTGATGCCGAAAAACTCACAGTGGAAGGGCGTGAGTTAACAGATGAAATGACAAAACGATTTGATGAACTTCTTGATATTTTTAGTGGTGCGCTTGATAAATTGCGTAAAGGTGAATTAAGTACCCATTCCGCTAGTGCTAAAATGGATGAACTTAATGATATTACGATGACTTATTACGCATTAGCTAACAGCATTGAAAATAATTATATCGAGATTGCGAAAACATCACAGCAGCGCCTTATGATTATGGCAACTATAGCGGGTGTTATCGTTATTATCTTATTTATCTTTATATTACGTTGGTTCTCACATAGTTTTATTGGCAATATTAGGATCTTAATTAATATCTTCAGTAAAATGAGTCAAGGTGATCTCAGTATGAGAGTTGATAATCATGGTACCAATGAATTTGGACAATTATTCAATGAAATGAATAAGATGAAAAACTCATTGAGTCATATGATCTCATCAGTTAAAAATGCAGTTAATACAATTAGTGTTAGTGCGAGTGAGATAGCAACAGGAAATACCGACCTTTCTTCACGAACTGAAGAACAAGCGAGTGCATTACAAGAAACTGTTGCAAGTATGGAACAGATTAAAACAACGGTTGAGAAAAATGCAGATAACTCACGTGAAGCAAGCAAACTAGCATTAACCGCGACAAGTTCAGCACAAAATGGCGAAACAGTGATGGATAGTGTGGTAGAAACAATGTCTTCTATTTCTGAAAGTGCGAAGAAAATTTCAGATATTAATGACATTATTAATAGTATCGCTAACCAAACAAATATTTTGTCATTGAATGCCGCAGTAGAAGCAGCAAGAGCGGGCGAACAAGGGCGAGGATTTACGGTTGTTGCTGCTGAAGTGCGTAATCTAGCAAGTCGAAGTGCTGATGCGGCAAAAGAGATAAATGAATTAATCACTCATTCTGTTAATAAAGTTCAAGTAGGCTCACAGCAAGTCGCTCAAGCCGGTCGCTCTATGACTGAGATTGTAACAACAATTACACAGGTGAATGATTTTATGCAGCAAATTGCCCTTGCTTCTAATGAGCAGAGTATGGGAATTAACCAAATAGCGATGGCAGTGAGCGAAATGGATACAGTCACACAGCAAAATGCGGCATTAGTTGAAGAATCTGCAGCTATTACTGCGAATATGGATGACGAAGCACATCAACTTGCCGACTTAGTCGCACAATTTAAAGTAGAAGAAGATAATCAAGACACCTATACCCGTGGTGTTATTGAGTCGATATCTACTGAAAAAGATAAAAAATAAAAGTTGTTATTTGTTAGTAATACAATAAAAAAATCCCCTTTCAAAGTAAGTAATGCTAAATGAAAGGGGATTTTTTATTTTGAAAATATATCTTATACAAATAGCATAGCTTTAATCTTAACTGGCCGTTTATTAAGCTTTTATTTGATTAATACATTCAACGCCGTTAACAACTTCTTTAATATTATGTAAGGTTGTTTCACTAATACTGATCAAGGCTTCTTCAGTTAAAAATGCCTGATGGCCTGTAAATAATACATTATGACAAGAAGAAAGGCGGCGGAAGATATCATCTTGAATAACATCGTTTGATTTATCTTCAAAAAAGAGGTCACGTTCATTTTCATAAACGTCCATACCTAATGCACCTATTTTACCTTGTTTTAATGCATTAATTGCAGCCGCAGAATCTATTAAAGCACCGCGACTGGTATTGATAATCATCACGCCATCTTTCATTTGTGAAAAAGCTGACTCATTAAGCAAGTGATGATTATCTGCAGTTAATGGACAGTGCAAAGAAATAACATGAGAATTAGCATACAGTGTTGCTAAATCAACATACTCGGCACCTAAATCTAATACGGCTTGATTTGGATAAGGATCAAAGGCAAGTAATTTCATGCCAAATCCTTTTAAAATACGTAGAGTCGCTAAACCTATTTTACCTGTGCCAATAATACCTGCGGTACGGTTATGCATATTAAAACCCGTTAATCCTTCTAACGAGAAATTAGCATCGCGAGTGCGTTGGTAAGCGCGGTGAATACGACGATTTAAAGAGAGCATCATGCCTACTGCGTGCTCTGCTATTGCTTCGGGAGAATAAGCAGGAACACGTACAACAGTTATTCCTAATTCAGTTGCAGCTTGAAGATCTACATTATTAAATCCAGCACAACGTAATGCAAGAATACGAATATTTAAACTGGCAAGCTCTTGTAAAACAGGGCGGCTTGCATCATCGTTGACGAAAATACACACAGCATCAGCACCAATGGCATTTTTTGCTGTCTGTTCAGTTAAATTAAAATCAAAATATTCGATATCATAGTGATATCCATTATGCTGATTAACCCATTCCATGTGTTTCTGATCATAATGTTTAGTACTATAAGAAACGATTTTCATCTAGTCTTCTCTACTTTGATTAAATTTTTATTCTGAGGCTGGAAAATCAAGAATTATCCATCCTCAATATGAAAGAAATTAATACTATTATTATAAACGATTTTAACGAGATAAGTGGATGATTCTGGTTTGTTTAAAAGGAATACGATGTGTTGTTAAAAAAAACAATCAAATGGACAGGTACCATACTGCTTAGTGCAGGTATCATTGGCACTGCGTTATGGGTAACGATTCCTCATTGGTTGCCTGTTGTTGCAAAATCTTATTTACCAGAAGGGATATCCCTTACGCTAACTCAGCCTAAATTACAACAAATAGGCCTTTCAATTGATAATATTTCATTAAAAAGTGAAAGTTGCATATTAGCTAATATTGATGGTTTTGTTTTTCAATATAAAAAACAGCAAACAGACCATTTTCAATTTAGTAGCCACAATTTGATGCTTGATGAGCAGTGTTTTTCTCAATTATCAGCAATAGAAAAAGAGAAAACGGCACAAGCACCTCTTGAATTACAAACGTTATTAGCATCCATTCCAGCACTTTCTATTAATATTCAAAGTGTATTATTGAAAGGCTATGATGACTATCAAGGCTCGTTAAATTTAACAAGTGAAAAGAATGGGCGCTCAATCATTTATCAAGGTGATAAAGCTGAAATCCGCCTATTTATTCGTGATAACCAATGGCTAGATATTCAACACTTTAAAGTAAATTTACCTGATGATAATAATATTGAACTTGCGGCTGAAATAGCATTACCACTCGATATTGCTTCATTACCTGAAAATGGCTCAATTAACGCCACTCTATTAACCTCTCATTATACAAATCCGCTTGTTTTTGTCGGAGAGTGGAAAGGAAATGAGGGGACATTATCGTTAGCGGAGCAAGGTGGTGGACAAGCATTAATGCTGCTTCCTTGGCATGTCGATGCTAAGAATATTACTATTAAAAAAGGGCGTTGGGAGTGGTTTGGATTAGATCAACCATTACGTGGAGGTGTTGATATTAATCTAGCTCAGTGGCAAGAAGGTTTAGCTAATTTACGATTAACTGCACGACTGAATATGATGACAGAAGGGCGAGCAGGAAAAGGTAATTTAGTTATCTCTATACCAGAAACGCCAATTGACTTATTAGATGCACAAATCCCTATTCAGATAACCGGTGTTGTAAATAAAGAATTAATGCAAGCCAATGCACAATTACCAGTAAAAATAACAGGAATGTTAAGTGATCCAACGATTGAGTTTCTATCAGGCTCTTTATTACGGTTTAAAGGGCCTTTAACTGAAACATTAACTATCAAAGATGCAAGGTTGCCTCTGGCGGGTACAACATTTTCATCTCAAGGATTTAATGGCCGTTTAAATGCCATTGTAGTGGCTCAAGATTCAATTTGGGGGGATTATCGTATTCACTTTGATGGTAAAGCGGAACATTTCTTGCCTGATAATGGAAATTGGCAATGGCGTTATTGGGGAGAGGGTGATCTATTACCATTAAAAGCCCGTTGGGATATTGCGGGTACAGGTTATTGGCGGGACAAGACTGTCAGTTTTGAAACTTTAAACACTGGTTTTGATGTTTTAAAATATCAAAACACCACAATGACTGCGCCAAGGTTAACATTATTAAGTCCATTTCGTTGGTTACGGGATGATAAGAAACCAGCTTTTGATGGGAAATTAAAATTAACAAGCCAACGTGTTTCTTTTCCTTCTGGTGGTTTTTTAGATAAAACAGATTTTATTGCAACAGTTAATGGTGAGTCACCTTTTAATTTTAATCTAAAAGGTGAAATAAGCGCTAAACCCAATATCGGACCAATTGCAATAAATACACGTTGGGATGGGGCGCGATTAAGAGGTCAAATGCGTTGGCCTTCACAAGCAATTAATGCATTTCAATCTTTATTACCTGCAGAATTAGGTATTACGCTAGATAAAGGTGAATTTTATACTCAAGCTGGCTTCTCTATTGCACCAGAGCAAGGATTAGTTGCTGGTGGACATTTAGTTGTAAAACAAGGTGGAATGTGGCTAAAAGATGGTGTGTTAGAAGGATTAGATTTTATTCTGCCTTGGCGTTTACAGGGTGATGAATGGCAATTAGGTGTTAAGCAGCCAGTTCAACTGAGAATTAAACGAATTAATAATTTATTTGAAGTGACTGATATTACCGCTGACCTTCAGGGATTTTATCCAGCCACCGAAACAAAGCCGTTAGTCTTGTCTAACGTAAAACTAGCGATGTTAGAAGGCACTCTTTCAATGAAAAAATTAGCTATCCCACAACAGGAAGAGGCAATTATTTCATTAGATAATATTGAACTTAGCCATTTATTTACTTTATTAAAAGTGACCCAACTTGCAGCATCAGGCAAAGTAAGTGGTGAATTCCCATTTTATATAAATAATAATCAATGGATTATTAAAAATGGTTGGTTAGCCAACTCGTCTTATTTAACCTTGAGGCTTGATAAGGATTTTGTTGATTCAATAGATGACAGCAACATGTCGGCAGGTGTAGCTATTGCATGGTTGCGTTATTTAGAAATAAGTCGTTCTTGGACGAGAGTCAATTTAAGTAATTTAGGTGAGTTGATTTTAGAAGCAGAAATACAAGGAACCAATCCATTAGAAGATAAGCGACGACAAGTGAATTTAAATTATCATCACGAAGAAAATGTCTTTCAATTATGGCGAAGTTTACGTTTTGGATCGCAATTGGAAGAGTGGTTAGAGAAAAGCCTATCAGATTTAGGGAGTGAGTCAGAGTGAAACCATTATTTTTAAAAAAACTATTTTTATTAACGATCTTAATGATGGGAATATCGGCGTTAACAGGATGTATTCGACTAGAAGTCGCAACACCAGATAAACCTATTAATATTAATATGAATGTTAAAATTGAACATGAAATTAATGTCAAAATAGATCGACAAGTTGAAGATTTATTAAAAGATAACAGCGCAATTTTTTAAAGGATAAAAAATGAATTATAAACGATATCTACTAAGTGCTGTGTTAATGTTTTTATTTTGGAGTACTGGCGTTATAGCGCTTACTCTTGATGAAGCGAGATCACAAGGGCTGGTAGGCGAAACCTTTAAAGGCTATATAGAGCTTGTTCAACCTAATAACAAACAAGCACAAGTTCTTGTTGATGAAATTAATCAAGCAAGAAAAGCAAAATATGCTGAGATAGCAAAAACGAACCAAGTTACACCTGAATCTGTTGCAAGGCTAGCAGGGGAGAAATTAGTTGCTAGAGCAAGTGAAGGGGAGTATGTAAAGGGAATTAATGGGTTATGGGTTAAAAAATAATTTATTCTAAATTTTTTTATTTTTTTATTTTTTGAAGCAGAACGTTATTTTTATTAACGCTCTGCTTTATTAGTTATATTTCGACAATTTCTTCACCAATCATTAAATTAAAAATAATGTTAGACTGTATTTTTCCAGGTTTGGGAGGGAGGTTATCTGTTTTGACATAAGTTATAGCAAAATAAAACTCAGCATCACCATCAGTAATATTGGTAATAAATGTATTTTCACTGTTTAAATTAATAGCTCTTTCGTCATCATCGTAAAATAATTGAAATGTAACATTCTGACTGGCAGAGTTATCTAAAATATTATTTTTTAAATAACCCGTATTGGGATCAATTGAACGTGGATCTATTGTAAGCTTAATATCACCATTCTTAATTGAGCAGTCTAGCACTTCTAATATGATTGTGATGGTAGCATGTGTGGCTAATGCACCAGCTTGTTGAGAGGCAAAGTCATTAATACTAATAGTATTGCTATTATTATTAATATATATATCAACCATACAATTTAGTGGCAGAATATCATCACCTCGTTGCTGCGCAGATGAAGAAAAAGAGATTAAAGAAATAAGTAATGTTATAAAAATATTTATTTTTTTCATAATTTATTACCTGTAATTAATTTAATTAAACTTATTGACAAACAATGTCTTTTTTAATTAACGTATCAACTTTCATTTCATTGCTAATATCATAATTAAACTGACACTGTTGATGTTGTTCATCACCCCATTTTACTTTTATCCATCCAACTTCAGATAAACCCGAAAAAAATATTCGATTATTATCAGAGACAAAGCTTTGTGCAATCATATTATTTTGGCTATCGAATGCAGTTGTTGTTGCAAAAAAAGGAATTTCTGAGGTAGATTGAAATAAAACTTTTTTATTTATTTTTAATGGGAATGTGATCTTGGAAATTGCACCTAATGTAGGTACGATTGATTTTGTATAATGAGTTGCTTCACTATATTTAGGTAATGTCGATGACTGCAATGTGATTTTATTTATTTTATAAGGCGAAATATTAGGTAGTATTAAATAACCAAAATTATCTGTTTTAAATTTAGTGGAATAATCTGTTTTTATACCAGAAAATCCTTGTGTATCTACTAGAACGAAAGTTTTTCCTAAGTATGGAGATAATGTAACACCTCCATTATGGATTAAAAATGCACCACTTACACCAAAATTTAAATGATAAAATTGATTATTTGATGAATGTGAACCACTTATTCTATAAGATTGATAATTTCCTTTGTATTGCATACTTGCCGAATAATTATGACTTTTATTTTTAGGTGAAAATTTATTTCTATAACCTATTGAATAATTAAATTCTGAATGTGGTGAAAATGAGCCGCCAAAACGAGTATTATTCGAATAGTGGTTGTTGTTATAACTAAATTGATTATTTATCCAATGGTAAGTATTTCTATGATTAAATAAGGGTAGTTGAAAATAAAATGAAAAGTGATTGTCATTATTTTTTTTATTATATTTATATTTAATTGAATAATTTATATTTTTAATATAAGAAGAAAAGGTTGTATCGATGGTGTGGCTATTCTTATCAGTTAAGTAAGAGAAGTAATAGTAACTTAAAGATAAATGACCAACATTTATAAATGGTTGAGAAATAGAGAGTGTATATTTTTTTTCAGGAGCATTTTTTAATAGTTTATTTTCATGAGGTTTATTATATTTATAATATAATGAAGATAGTGTTAAACTTGTTTTTGTTGAAGTAAAAATTTTATTATAACGGATTCGATATTTTATATGACTATTATCTAAATAACTGACATCTGCTGCCAATCCACCTAATTCACCTAAACTAAAAATTAGGCCAGCTAAATAAGTGTGATGTTCTGTTTTTTTTCTAAATGCCGCATAAGAAGTAATTTTTTGATTAATACCATAAGCAAACTCACCAAGAAAATAAGGATGTTGGCTATCTTTTTTTTTGTAATAAGATTGCTGACTATAACCTGCAACTAAATTGTATTGATAATGATTAGTATTTAATTGATTAGGCATCATAGTAAAATAGTGAGTTGATTTTTTTATACGGCCATCAGCTTCTTTTATTTCGAGAGTTAGCTCAGAACTTCCTGTCGTAGGTAAGGCATTCAATACAAAAGGACCTGGAGGAACAGATGTTTCGTAGATAATTCTATCTTGTTGTTTAACACTTACTAAAGCGTATGTTTCTGCAATACCTTCAATAATAGGTTTATTCGCATAAAGAGAATGACTGGAAAGTAAATTATTAGAAATTAACTGTACTCCCATAATATTTTCACTAGCCAATAGACGGTTAGTGGGCGTAAATTTACCACCATAAATAAGTGAAGAAAGTGAATCTAATTGCTGATAAGCATAAAGTGTCTTTATTTTAATTTGGTTATTGTGGCCATTATAGATATATTTACTATTGCTGCGAATACGGACAGAACCTAAGTTAATACCTGAGTTAAAATTGATTTCATGTATAATATCTCTGTTTTTTTGATATGAGCCAAAATAGTCATAATGGCTAAATAAAGCATTAATGCCATTGTCCCACAGCGATTTATTAGGTAAGTTAATTCTATTATTTGTTATTCCTTTTTGTGGAATGGTTAAATAAAGGGATTTGGTTGAAAATATATCATTAAATGAAATTCCAATTTCATTTAATGATAATGGCTCTGTTGAATTGCTTTGGATATTATAAAAGTCAGTATTAATATCTAAATTGATTAAATCTTCAATAGATAATTTAGGCGTAAGCTTGCCATCAACATTATCAAAGATAATGTTTTTAGTGAATTTTTTTCGATTATTGACAAATAGTGTTGTCGGATATGTGCCCGCTAGTTGTTGATTTTCAACTAATTGAGCAATAAGTTTAGCATCGACATTAGGTAAACTATATAGATAAAGTGATGAAGCATTATCAGCATATATATTATAACAATAAAACACACTGAAAAATGAAATGGTAATACTATTAAGCTTAGCAATTTTACTCTTCATTAATAACCTCTTTAGATGGCATCTCAATAACATTTTCAAACTCATTTCTGATACTATAATTGATTATTGAAGAAGAGCTTAATTTAACTTTTGTATTATATTTTTTAAAAGGAGAAATAATTTTGCTTTTCTCAATAAAATTAATATTATTATCTTTTACTGAAGTTAATGTTATATAATAAGGTGTTGGGTTTTTAATAATAAGATAACCATTTTTGTTTTTTGAAAAAACAATATTACTGTAATTTTTTTCTTTACTACTTAATTTACTTGGTCTATAAAAAAGGTTGTAAATCATATTTAATGAAACATGTAATAAGTTTTCTTTTTCTTCTTTATTTTTAATGATAGGAACTGATTTTATATTTATTTTATAAAGTGATTCTTTTTCTTTAACATTTATATCATCAATTTTAATTATATCTAAAAAAAAGTTTCATTAGCACCAAGTTTGAATAGAGGAGGGGAGATAATAAAAGGTGCTGGTTCTTTGTTATCAACATTTGATTGTGTGACTACACTTTGAATGAAATATTCTTTATCTGAAGTGTTTTTTATTTCTATTCTTTCATTTTTAGTGTTTTCAATATAAATGAATTTATTATTATTTAGTTGAATTCCAGAAAAACTAAAAAAAGGGAAAAGTAAAAAAGTTAAACCAGTGACTAAGAGACTATGTTTATTCATGATTTTTCTCTTTAATTAAAATCACAAAGCCTAGAAACGACCTTGTGATTTGTACAAATATAATATAGCTGATAAGATAATATTTTATTATCTGTTTTTACTCACTAAACAATATCACCATCTGATATCAGAATAGATAACGGTAATGTTACTGTTACATTACCTGGAGTTGCCGCTTCTCCTACGGGTTTAATATAATTTACAGGAATGCTTAAATTAGCGCCATGAGTGTCTTGAGAAATAACAATATCATATGATACTTCCTCCATGAGGCTTACTACCGCTCCTAAGTCATTAAGTACAGCCACTCCAACATTGCTACCCGCACGATCTGTATTTAACATAGTATCAGATCCTATACCTGCAGCGGTAATACGGGCGTTTCTTAGTCCTGCTGAACAGCCTGTTAAACTAATTGAAACATTAGCACTGTCTTTGGTTGAAATACGACTTACGCCATCAAAGTCACTAACTCTAATGGTACCAAGTTGGAGCTGATCAGTTGTATTAACTAGGCAAGAGGGAACATCCGCATCTACCCGCCCAGTGATAGTAATATTCTGTGGACTAGCTATTCGCGAGTCTACTCTTACATCTGCAGCCATAGCCAAATTTGATACAGTGAGAGTAGATAAAATAACTAGTGAGATTAGCGATTTTTTCATTTTTAAATTCCATTTAAGTTTAAATTAAAAAAATGCTCTAAATATTCAATTATCATAAGAGCCAAAAAATAATAAAAATAATAAAAATAATACTAAACGATTACAATGAAATTTATGGTTATTATAAATATAATATGGGTGAATAGATTATAAAAATTTGTTACCATAAATGTAAAGCAAATAACTTGAAGTTTTATTTCTATTTATTTTTGATGATTGGGTTAAAATGTTGTTAATATATTATTTTTATGGTTTTAATTGTTTGTTTTTTTAAATTAATTTATCTTTGTTTTATTTTATCTAGTTCGTTTTTAAGTTATTTTTATATATAACATTAATGTAAGGTTGTTTTTACATTTATTTTAATATAATAAAGGAGCTACTATAGCAGTGTTTTATTAATTGGTGAGAATGTTAGTTTAATTTAATTAATAATAATATATTGTTAGTTAATAAGGATATCAATTTATTTTTCAGCTTGTTGCTCAGCTTGTTGAGCATGATTTTCACCGTAAGTGATACTTTCGGCTAAAATAAATTGGATATTCTTAATGCTAATACAACTTAAAAATTGGCTTGAAAATGGTATAACTAAATTAGAGAGGTGAACTATCTAAATATCATCACAGTCTGTGAGTACAATGTTTTTTTATTTTTAAATAATCTAATAGCCCAGTTTCATTATAAGGTTTCATCTGCGCGTACAATAAAATCAATGTCGTATTTTTAACTATTATAGGTGCTGAAAAATTATACATCGGGGCTGTAATAATAATCACATCATGTGTTTTAGCCCCACAATCAATTTTTCAGATAACACTCTTGCCGTTTTTGTTCATTAGAAAGTATTGATGTATCTTTACCAGATAAAAATATTACGGCTTGGTTAAATATTGGAACAGGATTTTTAACAAGTTTACGTATTGTAAATGGGTCATTAGGATTAGTTACTTGCCAATTTTCAATAAGATAATTGGCCATTTTATTGCTATAAGACCCGTTATCTAAAATGCTTGATTTCAGCAAAAGGATCTTTTTCATTTATATCTCTCTGTTTTGTTTGTTTTTAATGTAGTTTAATATTATGCCAATAATGATATTTATCAGATAACAATATCTTATCTAAAGATAAAAATATCACATCATGATCTTTAGAAGGTTCTATTCAAGATCCTGAGTATCACTTAATAAGCACAATAAATTTAATGAAGCCTTTATGTGCTGATAGGGTGTTGTGATATCATATAGCTAATAAATTAGACATAAAATGACCTATAAAAGGACAATAAAAGGTGACATTATCATCTGCCTCGCTCTATCAAGAAATAGAGCAATTATCGTTGCGGGATCAGCAGCGATTAAGAAAACGTCTGCGTGGCGTTGCTAAAATTAATAATGAAGAGTCAAAACAAGCTGTATTAAACGCAATTAAGCAAGAAATTATCTTAGCACAACAATTAATTAGCCGTCGCAGAACTAACTGCCCTGAAATTACATATCCTGAAAACTTACCTGTTAGTCAGAAAAAAAAGGCTATATATGATGCAATAAGAGATAACCAAGTGGTTATTATTGCTGGAGAAACAGGGTCAGGTAAAACAACACAGATCCCTAAAATCTGTCTTGAGTTAGGGCGAGGAATAAAAGGTTATATTGGGCATACACAGCCTAGGCGTCTAGCTGCGCGTTCTGTTGCGGAACGTATTGCTCATGAATTAAAAAGTACATTAGGAGAATCTGTAGGTTATAAAGTTCGGTTTAGTGATCATGTGGGTGATAATACACTAGTAAAATTGATGACTGACGGGATTTTATTAGCAGAACTACAACAAGATAAACTGTTGTTACAATATGACACGATTATTATCGATGAAGCACACGAACGTAGTTTAAATATTGATTTTATTTTGGGATATTTAAAACAATTATTACCTAAACGCCCTGATCTAAAAATTATTATTACCTCAGCAACTATTGATCCTGAGCGATTTTCTAAGCATTTTAATCAAGCTCCTATAATAGAAGTATCCGGGAGAACTTATCCGGTTGAAGTGAGATATCGTCCTATTGGTGGTGATGAACTTGATAGTGACAAAGATATGACGGATGGCATTGTCGATGCTATCAATGAGCTGGGCAACGAAAGTGCTGGCGATATTCTTATTTTTATGAGTGGTGAGCGCGAAATTAGAGATACTGCTGATGCGCTTAATAAATTACAACTTCGCCATACTGAGGTGTTGCCATTATTTGCTCGACTTTCTAATAGTGAGCAAAACCGTATTTTTCACTCACATAGTGGTAGACGTATAATATTGGCGACTAACGTTGCTGAAACATCGTTAACTGTGCCTGGTATTAAATATGTAATAGATACGGGTTATGCGCGTATTAGTCGTTATAGCTATCGAACTAAAGTCCAACGATTGCCAATAGAACCCATTTCTCAAGCTTCAGCTAATCAACGAAAAGGTCGTTGTGGCCGTGTATCTGACGGTATTTGTATTCGCCTTTATTCAGAAGATGATTTTATTTCTCGCAGTGAATTTACTGATCCTGAAATATTAAGAACCAACCTTGCTTCTGTTATTTTGCAAATGACATCAATAGGTTTGGGAGATATTAGTGCATTCCCATTTGTGCAAGCACCAGATAAACGAAATGTACAAGATGGTGTTCGTTTATTAGAAGAACTAGGTGCTTTACAAAATGAAACGGATAGCCAAGGGGCGTATCATTTAACCCCAATGGGAAAACAACTTGCACAACTTCCTATTGATCCTCGTTTAGCGAGAATGGTACTTGAAGCACGAAAATATGGTGCTGTTAAAGAATTGATGGTAATTACATCTGCGCTTTCTATTCAAGATCCGCGAGAAAGACCGATGGATAAGCAACAGGCCTCAGATGAAAAACATCGTCGTTTTCAGGATAAAGATTCTGATTTCCTCTCTTTTTTAAATATGTGGGATTACTTAAAAACTCAACAAAAAGAGCTGAGTCAATCGCAGTTTCGCAAACTTTGTAAGCAAGAGTTCTTAAACTTTATGCGTGTACGAGAGTGGCAAGATGTTTATACCCAATTACGTCAAGTAGTTAAAGAATTAGGATTCCCAGTTAATAGCGAACCAGCGGATTTTAGAAGTGTTCATGTTGCACTATTAAGTGGTTTATTATCTCACGTTGGTCAAAAAGATACTGAAAAGCAAGAGTTTACGGGGGCGAGAAATGCACGTTTTTCTATTTATCCCGGCTCTGGGTTATTTAAAAAACCACCAAAATGGACAATGGTGGCTGAGCTGGTAGAAACTTCACGTTTATGGGGACGAATAGCTGCTCGTATCGACCCAGAGTGGATTGAACCTATTGCTGAACACTTAGTAAAACATCACTACAGTGAACCTCATTGGTCAAAAGCACAAGGTGCGGTGATGGCTAATGAAAAAGTGACATTATATGGTTTACCTATTGTTGCGTCTCGATCTGTAAATTACAGCCAAATTGATCCGCTATTATGCCGTGAACTTTTTATTCGACATGCTTTAGTTGAAGGGGATTGGCAAACTCGTCATGCTTTCTTTCGTGATAATTTGAAATTACGTACTGAAGTGGAAGAACTAGAACATAAATCTCGCCGTCGCGATATTTTAGTCGATGACGAGACTATGTTTACTTTTTATGACCAACGTATTCCTCAAGATATTGTTTCCTCGCGCCATTTCGATAAGTGGTGGAAAGAAGTGCAAAAAGCATCACCAGATTTGCTAAATTTTGAAAAAAATATGCTTATCAAAGATGATGCCAAAAGAGTTAGTGCATTAGATTATCCAAATTATTGGCAACAAGATAATTTAAAATTACGATTAAGCTATCAATTTGAACCGGGTACTGCGGCGGATGGTGTAACAGTACATATTCCATTAGCAATATTAAATCAGGTTAAAGAAGAGGGATTTGATTGGCAAATTCCGGGTATTAGACATGAATTAATTGTGGCATTAATTAAATCATTACCTAAACCAATACGTCGTAATTTTGTGCCAGCACCTAATTATGCATCTGCATTTCTAGAGCGAGTACCAAAGCCAGAGGATCAATTGCTTGATCGGCTTGAAAAAGAGTTGCGCCGGATGACGGGGGTAACAGTTGATAGAGATAGTTGGCAACTTGATCAAGTTGCAGATCATCTAAAAATAACATTTCGGGTTATCGATGATAAAAATAAGATACTTGCTGAAAGCAAAGATCTTAATGCATTAAAGGAAAGCTTAAAAGAAAAAGTGCAAAAAACATTATCTGCTGTAGCTGATGATGGTATTGAACAACGAGATTTGCATATTTGGAGCTTTGGTGATTTACCACAACGCTATGAACAAAAACGAGGTGGTTATTCGGTTAAAGCATATCCAGCATTAGTTGATGAAAAAAATAGTGTTGGTATTAAGCTTTTTGAAACGGAATCTGAGCAGCAAACTTCAATGTGGGAGGGGGTGAGACGATTATTATTATTAAATATTCCATCACCTATCAAATATCTTCATGAGAAATTACCGAATAAAGCTAAATTGGGTCTTTACTTTAATCCTTATGGTAAAGTATTAGATCTTATTGATGATTGCATTGCATGTGGTGTTGATAAACTTATGGCATCTTATGGTGGTTTGATCTGGCAAGGATCTGAATATCAAAAACTGCAAGATTATGTAAGAGCTGAATTAAACGATGCTGTTGTTGAAATAGCTAAGCAAGTTGAAGCTATTTTGACTCAAGTATTCGCAATTAATAAACGATTAAAAGGGCGTGTAGATATTAGTGTTGCTTTTGCATTATCAGATATCAAGGCTCAGCTTAATCAGTTAGTTTTCCCAGGGTTTGTAACTTCCCATGGCTGGAAACGATTGACTGATATTCCACGTTATTTAAGTGCTATTGAAAAACGGATGGAAAAATTAGCCATAGATCCTAATCGTGATAGGGCACAAATGAGCCGAGTTGAAAATGTAATTCAACAGTGGCAACAGTGGTTAGGAAAATTAACAGAAAAACAAAAACAGCAAGAAGATGTGCAAAATATTCGCTGGATGATTGAAGAATTAAGGGTGAGTTTATTTGCTCAACAAATAGGGACTCCTTTTCCAATTTCAGATAAACGTATTTTACAAGCAATTGAGCAAATTAGTTTTAATTAGTTTATAAATTGTAGTTACAAAAATAAAATGGCTCATAAAAATTGTCTAAATTATGAGCCGTTTTTTTACTGATAATTTAAATTAACATTTAACACTTTATCATTTGAACGAGTAGCAAACATATTGTTTTTATTTAATATAAAATAATCTATTGCATTGTTATTTATTGATAAAGGATAAATTATTCCATTTTCTATTATTTTTATCATATTTTTATTGTGACTGAATAAATATGGGCATTTGAAAATTTCCAATATAATGTCTGATTTATATAGATGTGAAATAGTAAGCTTGTATTCACAACTTGATTCATAAACATAATTAGCATATTAGCATGGTAGAGATTGTAAAACATACAAACTAATAAAAGCAAATATATGAATTTTCATATTATACCTTAATCATATTCTAAAGTAACATTTGCAAGAGAGTGTACTTTACCAGCTAATATTTTTTTATTTATCTTTATATAACCCACGGAGAAATTAAAAATATATTTAGATGTAGGTGTTCGGATACTATTTATTATTTTTGAACCAAGAATATAATTTTTATTGTTGTGCTTTATTAATAAGCCGCTACCGGAAGGTTCTTTGTTTAATAAAAGAGCTAAAATACTTTTACTCTCTGTTTTATATATTTCTGGGCTGTCTATTTTCAATGTTATTTGTGTTTTGTTTTTACAATCAACATTAATTGAAAAATTTTTTTCATTAATAGCTGTATAATAGTTCAAAGTGTCTTTATCTACGGGCTCTAAATGAATACTTGGTTCATTAATACTTAGTTTGCAATTAGCAACCTTGGGTAAGTCAATAAGTAATTGTGTATTATTGTACTTTTTACCATCTAAATATGCACTTATAGTAATAGGTGAGATAAAATTAAAGGATTTTAACGAGAGGTCTAACTCGCCGATTTTGACTAAGTGAAGGTGAATACCATTCCAGCTTTCTTGACAATATCGAAAATCATAGCCATTTTTAACTTTTTGATAATTACAGTTATTGATATATGTTTTTTTTACGGTAATAATATTTTTATTTAGAGAGAAAATATCTCCATTACTAATTAATTTAAATCCTATTCCTGGGATCCCTGTTTCAAAAATGTTATCTTTATGATGTTTTGCTGATATGACCCATTATTGTAGATGCGATAGTTATGTGCAACTTAGTTTGCATTTTAATTTCCTTTATAATTTTCAAAGGTGTGTTTTTAAGATAAATCAACTTGATTTAGTTTTATTCCATTTGGATGAGGGAGATAATATAATTCATTGTAGTTATATAAAAGTCGGGATTAATGATTACCGTTAATTATATTTTTAGTTATATGTATCGAGTTTGAATTGTTTTTTAGTTTAAATTTCTTTCTTTCATGATGGTTTAAGTTTCATTTGCTAAAATATAAGAAAATAACACAGCAAAAAAGGCCTTTATATTTAAATAGCCACTTTCTATACTTAGTTACAACATACATTTACTTTTAACAATTTATACTTAAACTTCAATGAATAAAAAAACAGCTTAACAGTATAAAAATACTGTTTTTTCATATATCGCGGATATGCTATTTTGATAGAAGATAGAAGATAGAAGAAAATAAAAGAAGCCCCTATATTTCTCAGGGGCTAAGATTAATATTAAGCAATAGCTAGATAGCCAAGGGCAGGTATAGCACCAAACAATACCAGTCCTAGCATAACTTTTTCACTAGTATGTAATGGCTGTTTGCTTTTATATTGCCTACGAGTATATAAAAATATCAAAATACCAGGTGCGTAGAGAACAACAGACAGTAGTAAGTTAATTACACCTGAAGCATAAAGTAACCATAATCCATATAAACTAGCTGGAATAGCGATAAGTAGTAAGGCTTTACTGCTACGAGCGATAGCGACTTTAAATAAAAATGCACCGACAAGAAAATAGGGTACTAGTATCATCTCAGATGCGATAGTTAATAACGTATTATAATTGCTACCGGTTAACCAAATGATAACTAGTGAGAGCTGTACAGCACAGTTGGTAAACCATAGCGAAGATGATGGAGCATCATTTTTATTTTGCTTGCTTAATTGTTTTGGAAAAGAGTGATGTAAAGATGCAATATAAGGTACTTCAGCGGCCATTATCGTCCAACTTAAATAAGCACCACATACAGATAAAATAAGACCTGCTGCAATAATAATTTCACCCATGCTACCGACCAATTTAACTAATAGCGGAGCCATTGATGGATTTTTCATCATCGCTAATTCTGGTTGGCTAACTAGCCCTTGAGATAATAAGGTGACAAGAATATAAATAATTAGCGCCACAACAACAGCAAGCACGGTTGCTAAACCCACATCTCGTCTATTTTTAGCTCTTGCAGATACTACTACCGCACCTTCGATACCAATAAATACCCATAAGGTAATTAACATGGTATTTTTTACTTGATCCCAAACTGGAACGCCCATATTTATGCCCTCAAAATCGAGCGTAAATATATCCATATTAAAAGCAAGTAGGGCAATAATAATAAATAGTCCTAAAGGGAGTAACTTTGCCATTGTTGCCATTAAATTAATGCTTGCTGCCGTTTGTACACCTCTTAGCACTAAAAAGTGAACGATCCACAATAATATCGATTCACCGATTAGTGCATAGAATGTATTTCCATCACCAAAAATGATGTTATCAGGTGTATCAGTAAAAAAACTGAACGCAGCAAAGACAATGACAAGATATGAAACGTTCGCGACCACAGCGCAAACCCAATAACCCCATGCAGAACAAAAACCAATAAATTCACCAAATCCCTCTTTCGCATAAGTGAATATGCCACCATCAAGATCAGGTCTAAGGCGCGAAAGTAGTAAAAGAGAAGTTGCGAGAAAGAGGATACCAATTCCGGTTATCACCCAGCCAATGATAAGCGCTGCAGGGCTAGCGACTTGCGCCATATTTTGAGGCAAACTGAATACGCCAGCACCAACCATCGAACTTAATACCAATGCGGTTAGTGACATTAAGCCAAGTTTTTTATTCAAAGATAATTTCCTGCGTGATTAAAATTGTAAATAAATAGCGTATTTTGTTGTTTTTAGCTTAATAAAAAGAATAAATATGAATATTTAAATTTTAGGTAAAGATAAAAACACTAAAAAACAGCGAGATTTTACGGAGAGTTGACTTTGTTGTCTATGCATAAAATCATAAACTTTATGCATTTTTATTAGTTGGGTGTGTTGGCTCAAATTTAGAATAAAAAAACCTTGCATAAGCAAGGTTTTTTATTGATACGCTGTGATGTTTTATTTAAACAAGTCAGCTGTAATGGTAACCGTACCACCATCACTCTGCCATTCATTCGTGATATGGTAGAATTTAGCACCTTTCTCAGCTGCACGTTTTGCAACTTGATAAGAGATTTCTGGTGAGTTAACAAAGTAGCCACTGAAAGTAATAGTATCAAAAGGATCCATTAATGCTGCGGATGCTTTGTTAATTTCTTGAATCGCTGTGCCATCAGGTAAAGTTACAGTGTAACGACCTCCCATCGACGTTTGTGTTTCGGTAAATGTACCTACACTTCTGTCATAGTCGGTATTAGAATCCAACCCTGGTTTTTCAACTTTATTTGCAGCTTCACCGCCTTCAGCCATAAGGGCACGGCCTGCATCTGAGTCAAAGGGAACGATTGCTTCTGGAGCTTGAATAGCACGTTTAGGCGCATCTTTTTTATAGATATAAGCAGTAACTTCTTGGTTGCCACCATCATTCGTCGATACATTACGTACAATAAAGAATGATGCAGCACCTTTGCTTGCCGCTTTTTTCGCTATGGCATCGTTTATATCAGGAGTTGTTGGGTAATAACCTCTAATAGAAACGGTATCAAAAGGTTGCAGCATAATTGCTTCTGTTTTCGGCAGTTCTGTTACACCATGAAATACGCGATAGGTATCATCATCTGCTTTAGGCGCATCTTTTCGATACAAATCAGCAGTAACACTCATGTTACCACTGTCACTGACATCATCTAGGCCTTGAATATAGAAGCTATCAGCACCGATTTTATCAGCACGACGAGAAACTGCGTCAGCGGCTTCATAAATCGCGTTAAAACGGCCGATTACTGTAATTCGTTCAAATGGTTTTAATTCTGCTGCCTGTTCTGGTGTCAATTCCTGTGCAGCCTGCGCAACAGTGATACTCGTTAAAGACAACATCGCTGCTGCGATGACTGAGGTTTTCAGCTTCATACAAAATCCTTCCGCCTTGCGCAATTAATATTGGTCATGTGCTGAACATAGTGATCTATCACATAGAGTGCAATTATTACATGTAATAATAGCATTTGTCGCATTATTTTATTTAGTGACTAACCACTTGGTCAAATGACCAGTATATGTTACCAGATATTTATCTGAAAATAGTGAATAATTCATTAATATGCCTTTTCGACTAAAATGATCTAATTAAGTTCAATTTTAGCTTTACACAGATATAGATTATTGGTTTTATTTTCAGTAGGTTATTAGAGCTCTTATTAATAGTATGCAAATGACTATTTTTAACACTACTTTTGCATATTTATGATATTAATAGAGAAATTTTAACAAATTTTGGATGGATAAGAAGGGAAAATTATGCGAATTGGTATACCCAAAGAGCGACTTTCTAATGAAACAAGGGTTGCAGCAACGCCAGCTACTGTTACTCAACTGATAAAATTAGGATTTACGGTCGCTATTGAAAATGGAGCTGGAATTGCATCTAGCTTTGAAGATAAAGCGTATCAAGAAGCAGGAGCTGATGTTGTTAATCATCAAGATATTTGGCAATCCGATATTATTTTGAAGGTTAATGCTCCACTTGATGATGAAATCACTTTATTGAAAGAAGGCTGCACACTTGTCAGTTTCATTTGGCCTGCACAAAATGCGGCATTGCTCGAAAAGCTGACAGAAAAAAATATCAATGTCATGGCGATGGATAGCGTACCTCGTATCTCTCGTGCACAATCATTAGATGCTTTAAGCTCAATGGCAAATATTGCAGGTTATCGTGCTGTTGTTGAAGCGGCTCATGAGTTTGGTCGATTTTTCACAGGACAAATTACAGCGGCCGGTAAAGTACCACCAGCAAAAGTAATGGTTATTGGTGCCGGTGTTGCAGGACTTGCTGCAATTGGTGCGGCAGGCAGTCTTGGGGCTATTGTTCGAGCCTTTGATACGCGTCCTGAAGTAAAAGAACAAGTGCAAAGTATGGGGGCTGAGTTTCTTGAACTGGATTTTAAAGAAGAAGCAGGCAGTGGTGATGGCTATGCCAAAGTCATGTCGAAAGCATTTATTGATGCAGAAATGGCATTGTTTGCTGAACAAGCAAAAGACGTTGATATCATTATTACAACAGCACTTATTCCAGGAAAACCAGCGCCTCGTTTAATCACAAAAGAAATGGTTGATTCAATGCGCCCAGGAAGTGTCATCGTTGACTTAGCTGCTCAAAATGGCGGCAACTGTGAATACACAGTACCCAATAAAGTCTTCACTACAGAACATGGCGTGAAAATTATTGGTTATACAGATTTAGCCGCACGTTTGCCTGCTCAATCTTCTCAGCTTTATGGTACTAATTTAGTTAACTTGCTGAAATTATTGTGTAAAGAAAAAGATGGTAACATCAATATTGATTTTGATGATGTTGTGATCCGAGGTGTTACCGTTATTCGAGCCGGAGAAATTACATGGCCTGCGCCACCAATTCAGGTTTCAGCGCAGCCCAAAGTCACTCCTGCTGCTAAACCACAAGAAAAATCAGTGGCAAAACCGGTTTCTCCTTGGAAAAAATACGGTTTATTAGCTATCGCGTTTTTATTATTTGCATGGCTTGCTAATGTTGCACCAAAAGAATTTTTATCTCACTTTACGGTGTTCGCGCTATCTTGTGTGGTAGGTTATTACGTTGTTTGGAATGTAAGTCATTCATTACATACGCCATTAATGTCAGTAACTAATGCAATTTCAGGCATCATTGTTGTTGGCGCATTATTACAAATTGGTAGTGGTGGTTGGGTAAGTCTATTTTCATTTGTCGCTATTTTAATAGCGAGCATTAATATTTTTGGTGGGTTCACCGTTACTCAACGTATGTTGAAAATGTTCCGTAAAGGATAAGGGAGGCAATTATGTCCAGCGGAGTTGTTACAGCGGCATATATTGTCGCCGCAATACTATTTATTTTTAGTCTTGCTGGTTTATCAAAGCATGAAACCTCTAAACAAGGGAATTACTTTGGTATTGCAGGGATGGCAATTGCATTATTTGCCACTATATTTGGGCCTTATGCGGGCAATGTTGGCTGGATCATTATTGCAATGGTAATTGGTGCCGTTATTGGTATTCGCCTAGCAAAAAAAGTCGAAATGACTCAAATGCCAGAACTTGTTGCTATTTTGCATAGTTTTGTTGGTTTAGCTGCTGTTTTAGTCGGTTTTAATAGCTATCTAGATCACAATACAGCTATGGAACCCGTGATGGTTAACATCCATCTGACCGAAGTATTTCTAGGTATTTTCATTGGCGCAGTAACATTTACAGGTTCAATTGTTGCTTATGGTAAATTAAGTGGAAAGATGTCATCTAAGCCGATGATGTTACCTAATCGCCATAAATTAAACTTAGCAGCATTAGTGGTCTCTTTTTTATTAATGGTTTGGTTTGTAAAAACAGACAGTGTAGGTTTACAAGTTTTCCTTATTATCGTAATGACATTAATCGCATTAGCATTTGGTTGGCACTTAGTGGCATCCATTGGCGGTGCTGATATGCCTGTTGTGGTTTCGATGCTGAACTCCTATTCAGGATGGGCAGCCGCGGCGGCTGGTTTTATGCTAAGTAATGATCTGCTGATTGTAACGGGAGCTTTAGTGGGTTCTTCAGGTGCAATTCTTTCTTATATTATGTGTAAAGCGATGAACCGTTCATTTTTCAGCGTAATTGCAGGTGGATTTGGTACGGATGGTTCTGCCTCTGCTGAAGAAAGTGAAATGGGTGAATACCGTGAAACAACGGCTGAAGAAGTTGCTGATATGCTGAAAAATTCGACTTCAGTTATTATCACCCCAGGCTATGGACTTGCTGTTGCTCAAGCACAATATCCAGTGCACGATATTACAGAAAAACTACGTCAACGTGGAATTAAAGTACGTTTTGGTATTCACCCAGTAGCAGGGCGTTTACCAGGACATATGAATGTGTTGTTAGCTGAAGCCAAGGTACCTTATGACATAGTATTAGAAATGGATGAAATCAATGATGATTTTACCGACACTGATACCGTATTAGTTATTGGTGCTAATGATACGGTTAACCCAGCTGCTCAAGATGATCCAAATAGTCCAATTGCAGGAATGCCTGTATTGGAAGTGTGGAAAGCACAGAATGTTATTGTATTTAAACGTTCAATGAATACGGGGTACGCAGGTGTACAAAATCCGCTATTCTTTAAAGAAAATACACAAATGCTATTTGGTGATGCAAAAGCTAGTGTTGATGCAATATTAAAAGCACTGTAATACACAACAAATCACAACCATGTAATATAAGCTTGTAAAATAAAAAACGCCCAATTAGGGCGTTTTTTATTGGTTAGATTAAACGATTATTGCTTAATCGTGATCTTTATCAACTGTGATAGGGCAAGTAAAACCATCTGGCTTAATTGCTAGCAAATCACATTTTATATGGTCGATCAGCTGTTCTGCTGTGTTACCTAAAAATGCGGCCGAAAGTCCTGTTCTTCCTAAGATGCCTAAAACAACAATACCCGCATTAAGCTCTTCACACATATGAGGTATCACTTGCTCGGGTAATCCTTCCTTAACATAGGTTTTTTCTTCTGGAATAGAAAACTTCTGGCGAAGTTCTTTCATCGCAATAAGATGTTGGCCTCGTAATGCATTGTTATAAAGATTAGGATCAAAATCAGGTAGCTCGATAGCAATATTGATAGGGGCGACGGGATAAGCACTTAATAAACGCACATCAGGATCTTTCTGTATGCGATGAGATAAATCGTTAGTTAACTCAATCAATTTTAAATTAAGTGCATCGTGATAAGACTCTTCGTTAGATAAATTAGCTGCAACAACGATAGAACCGTATTCTGGCCACTCTTTATCTTTTACCATCCAAACTGGGCAAGGGCATTTTCTTAATAGTTGCCAATCGAGGGGTGTAAAAATAAGCGAACCTAATTTATCGTGCTGATGAGCCATCTTCAGTAATAAATCATGCTCATGAGCAATAACTTCTTCGATAATAGCTTCATAGGGACGATTATGCCAAATGACTTTGATATCAATTTCGATACCCGCTTCAAGGTAATAGCGTGCTTGCTGTTTTATCCAAGCCGCTTTTTGGCTAATAACACCTTTGCGCATTGCATTGCGTTCATCAGGAGATAAAAGGGTGGTCATATCATACGAGAGGTCGTAAACCGGTAGAAAAGCTTTTATCCGCCCACCATTACGCTGAACGATATAGACCGCACGACGAAGTGCAGGTTGGTCATCTTGGTTAGGATCAATGACAACGAGAAGGTTTTGATATTTTTCCATTGTAATATCCTCTTTAGGGCTGGATTTATCCATCTACTTTTTAAAGATAACCCAAGAAGATAAAATGCAATAGTACAAAATAGAAAACGGGTCACAAATTTGTGTGACCCGTTATAAAAATGAAATATGTTAAATGAAAATTAGACTTCTGTAGAAGAAGGAAGCTTACCAGCCAACTCACTCAACAGCGTATTATCTTCAATGGTAATATATTTACCTTTCACGCTTAGCATTCCACTTTTTTGGAAACGACCTAGCAACCGGCTAATAGTTTCAACAGTAAGACCTAAGTAGTTACCGATATCACCACGAGTCATCGTCAAACGAAACTCGCGAGGTGAGAAACCACGCTGTGCAAAGCGGCGAGAGAGATTATAAATAAATGCGGCCAGACGTTCTTCTGCATTCTTTTTCGATAACAGTAAGATCATCTCTTGGTCGCCCTTAATTTCACCACTCATTAAGCGCATCATTTGTTGACGAAGGTTTGGCATTTTGCCTGACAAATCATCTAACGTCTCGTATGGAATTTCACAAACCATTGAGGTCTCAAGTGCTTGCGCGAAACTTGGATGCTCTGTATTAATAATGGCGTCAAATCCAACCAAGTCACCAGCCAGATGAAAACCCGTAATTTGCTCGTCACCGGCTTTAAACAAAGTTTGACCTTTTTGGATGGGCTTTTTACGCTCGATAATATTATCGAGTTGATCAAGCTCATGCTCGTTTAAAGTAAACGGGATGCAGAGCTGGCTAATACTGCAATCTTGACAATGGATTGCACAACCGCCAGATTGGATTCGGCGAACGACGCGTTTTTCTGGGATCATAAGCTTGCTCATTACAAATAAAAATATTGATATGCGTCAATTTTAACACATACTGCTGTATTTAGTAAGGGGAATAATGGTACGCATAGAAATAATTCTGAATGTAACAAATCATGTATATTGATAAAAACAATGTTTTGTTTGGAGGCTGATTTAGAACAATTTGCGCTAACCCTATACTGAGTTGGTATATTATTCGATTTTTTAGGTAAGTCATAGCGGTATTGCTAAATTATCCCCGCCAAAAAGCAAAAATCAAGGTAGGCTCCAAAAAATTCTATCTTTATATTGACATTTCACTTACCTCTTTACTTTAAATCAGTGTTTTTCCTATAGTTCCTTTTATTTTATTAACAATCTTTAAGTGGGGTTAACTAGATGTATTTTTGATGCAATTTAATGCTAACTAAAGTTAGAAAAAGAAATTGGTAACCAACGTGCGACTATTGCAATGTGTCCAGTGTTATTTACAGGTGCTATATTGGGCGGTTTGGGATTATTAGTATCGACATTACATATGGGATACCCGTGGAATGCATTCTATGTATTGCGTCATATTTCATCGTCATGGTTAAGTTGTGAAATTATCTTTGCTGCCATTTATCTTGGTGCTTTTATGTCTTTATTACCACATATCAATGCTGAGATGGATGCATGCTAATACATACTTTATGTTTCTTGGCGCACTATTTTCAACCGGTACTGCAATTACTTTCCCTCACACGCCTATCATTGCGTATAATGAAACATTCGGATTAAGAATATCTGCATGGATATTGTCTATTCTCAGTATTGTTATGATTGGATATAGCTTGTGGAAATATCGCGCAGCTGTATTTACTTCAGGTTCACATCTGTTATTAGCAGGTTGTGGTGTAACAATTATTGCTGAGATACTTAATCGGTTTGCATTTTTATAGTTAAGTAACGGAGTAGTAATGTATGAGGCGTTTTATTAAGGTGGATCTTCCCCCTGAACCTGTAATTAATGATAAATGTGTCAGGAAACGCCTCAAACAAAGCTTATGTGATAGCTGTTTAAGAAGTTGCCCTGTGGGCGCTATCACATTTGGCCATTTAAATGTTGAAATAGATAATGAGCTTTGTTTTCAATGTGGTAACTGTTTATTTACTTGCCCTGTTGATGCAATAGAAAATATCACCCCCCATGAAAGAACTTATCAAGATAACTTATTAGTCGTTAGTCACGATGAGCCTCTCGCAAGCGTTGAAGAATTATTAGTTTGGCATCGCCAATTTCAAATTCGCGGGATGAAAATTATCGAACCTTTAGTCGACAAATGGCTTTCAGTTCTGGCTAAATTAAACTTACAACTTAAAACATTACAAGAACCTATTTGGCAGTTAGTTATTACTGAACCAATGGATGTGGATAGTGGACGACGTTTTATGCTTTTTCGTCAAAAACTTGATGAAAAGCCACTTAATAAAAACCATGTAAAAACAGGGTTAAATGCAAGAAAGCAGCTTTATCCTGAAGATAGTTGGTTTCAAATTAAGCTTGATAAAGAGAATTGTATCCTTTGTTCTGCTTGTGCCAAAGTATGTGATGAAAATGCAATTGAACTTGAAAATAATGTTTTTACATTAGATGAAAAACGCTGCACAGGTTGTATGAATTGCCAAGTTGTTTGTTTTCCTAAATCAATCATGGTCGATGAACAAGTCGCAAAAAATAGTGAACCAATGCGTTATCATTATTATGATGCACATTGTGAAAAATGCCGTTTAGCATTTCTAGCATGGGAACCCGAATCAAAACTATGCCCAATATGCACACAGCATAAAAAACAGGGATGGTTATAATTTTCCATTAATGCGCTAATATTTTACTTGTCAGTTTGATAAAACTATTATCGATTATATTGATAATGGTTTTTATTTAGTGGTTAAAACATCATTAAATTCTGATGACGAGTAAAATAGATAAGGGAAAACTAATGACTCAAAATCACATCTTACCCAAAGAAATGGTCGAAATTGCGATAATTGAACCGGGTGGCATTGATAAACTCCAAGCACAAGTCGCTCCATTACCATTATTAGCACCTCACTACATGTTAGTTAAAGTAGGGGCTGCTGGCGTAAATCGGCCCGATATATTTCAACGACAAGGAAGTTATCCTCCACCAGCAGATGCATCACCTATCCCTGGCTTAGAAATAGCGGGAGAAATTGTTGCTTTGGGAGATGGATGCTCTCAGTGGAAATTAGGTGATCGTGTTTGTGCATTAGTCGCGGGTGGTGGATATGCGCAATATTGCCTTGTGCATGAAGATATCGCACTACCATCAATGAACATGAGTGATATTGAAGCGGCCGCATTGCCTGAAAATTTATTTACAGTATGGGCAAATCTTTTTCAGTTAGGTAAATTAAAAAAAGGTGAGTCTGTTCTTATACATGGTGGTACATCAGGTATTGGCTCTATCGCTATTATGCTTGCTCATGCAATAGGTGCAAAAGTATTTACAACAGTTGGATCGGCAGATAAAGAAGCTGTGGCATTAAAGTTAGGTGCCGATTATGTTATCAATTATAAATTAAAAGATTTTGCTCATGAAATTCCTAACTTAACGGAAGGGAAAGGTGTTGATGTTGTCCTTGATATCATTGGCGGCGATTACGTTGAGAAAAACTACCAAGTCGCAGCTAAATTCGGCAGAATAATACAAGTTGGCATGATGAAAGGGATGCCTAAAAATTTAAATATGATGCCGATGATGATTAAACGCTTAATTCATACTGGTTCAACAATGCGTTCTCGAACAGTAGAAGAAAAAGTCGAAATAGCACAAGAATTAATGCAACAAGTTTGGCCATTGATTACTAGTGGTAAAATAAAACCTATTATTAATGCCATTTACCCTTTAGATGAGGTAGGGAAAGCACATCAATTAATGGAGTCAGGGGACTTAATTGGTAAGGTTATGCTCGTTCTCTCTTGATAGAACATAAATAGATGATATCAAACTTATAAAAAATAATTTGTTATAAGTAGGGTAACAATATTTAAGTCGTTGATCACGATTATTCTGAAAAAACACACATCTAATTTATTGTGTGTTTTTTTGTATTGAAATAAAAGCTAATGACTCTTAGTAAAAAAATTCCTCTTTATAAGAATAAAATAAATAATTATTACTTTGGAATAGATATTAGTCGATAAAAACAGTTGTATATTTAAATTAAGTTAGAGCTAAGTATTGACCACAGTGAAAATAAAATAATTTTTATAAAAATATAACTTAAATCAAAATTGATAATAAAATAGTGTAATTAACGAATAAAATTGAATGTTTTGTCATAAGAGAATGAAAATATAATCATAGAATCTTAAAATCTTATCTGATATCAATAAAATAAAGAAGATTCTTACTCATCATGTAGTATATCATTTAAAAAGATATATATTAATTATGCTAAATAAGCACAATTTTCATTAGAATTAATAACAAAAATTTATATATAGGTGCGATGATGGCAAACAACAAAGAAATCTGTCTGAGTGCTACAGAACGTGTATATCATTCTAGAGCGGCCGATACTCTCGTATGTTATCATCGAGAGATGACAAAAATATTAATGGATAGTGAATATCTTTTTTCTAAAGCCCAAAAAGCAAAAATAAATAGTAGCGATAACATTGAACACAAAACAAAAAATAACGCTTTGGGAAAAAGAATAGTTGATAATGCTTATGACAATATTCTTACTACATTAAAACAGCAAATATTTAATAACCAACCCAATATAGAACCTTATTTTTCGCATCATAATTCACAAGTGATGCAGTTGGCAAAATTAGGGTACCTTAGCGCATTAGCATATAGCTCAGATAATGTATTTAACAATCACTCACCGCTACAAAAACAACAAGAAAAAGAAATTACGCGTGATCTTTTTCAATTAATTGGATTTGATTCAGATAAAGCTTTTGGTCATATCACCACAAGTCATATTCTCGCGTGTTACGAAATACTTTGGGCGTTACGAAATTTAAAAACATTGCCGATGGCAATTGCAAGACATCCAAAATCACGCGATTTGGTCGCGGATAAAAAAGCATTTGAATTATTTAATATGTCTGTAGGTGATATTTTATCGATAGGTGAAAAATTGCATGAACGAGGTATTTTTGATGATGTGAGCCACCTCACTTGCCGAGGTACAGGTATGACTCGAACAATGCATTTAGGTAAATTACTTGTTCCTATTTCTCGGTTTGAATTTTGGAAAAAAGCAATGGATATCTTAGGGTTAGGTTATGATAATCTAATTGCATTACCTATAGATGAAACATTTAGAACAGATACAAATAAAACGAAAGAAATAATTTTACGACTGATTGAACAGGGTGAACCGATTCTTGGCGTGATAGGTGTTTTAGGGTCGCCCACTTACGGCAGTATAGATATGTTAAAACCGCTGTTTGAATTACGTGAAGAGTGTAGTCGGAAATTTAATAGTTCATTCTATATTCATATTGATGCTGCGCAACTTGGTTATATGAGAAGTTTATTCCTTGATAAAAATAATAGAATAATTCCTTATGAAATATTAAGTAAAAAACTAAAAAAAGAAGCTCCTGAACTCGAATTACAGCCGGATGTTTATGATAGCTTTGCTTATTTATCATTAGCTGATTCGGTTTCATTTGAGCCTTTCCAAGCAGGATTCTCACCATATCCTACTGGGATCGTTTGTATTAAAGATGCACGTATGAGCCGTTTTTTAGCAAATCCACCCAAAGTCTGCCCTGAACAAGCAGATGCCGCCTATGAAATAGATGGAATTCAATCCGCACCAGCTGTTGCATCAATTTGGAGTATTCATCAACTTTATTCATTTAATTCTTTAGGTTTTGGTCTACATGCACAAACATTGTGGGCAGCCAGAGTAAAACTTGAACAAGTATTAAATAAGGCAAAGGAAATAAAAAGAAGTGGTAATTCTTATATCATTAAGCCATTACCGACTTCTGATTTTAATAAACTTAGCTTTGCGATAGTTATCAAAGGTAATCGTTCTTTAGATGTACAGAATAATCTAAATAAAGCTATCTATGAAAATTTGGTTTTACAAAGTAATCATAAACAAGATTTAAATTTACTCACACTTTGTGCTCGTAATAGTGATGATATCCCTGCCAAACTTTGTCATGACTGCGATTTAGATAAAAGTGAGTGGCAAGAGGTTAAACATTTAAACCTACTTCAATTAACCATGAAAGATGCTGAAAGATGCGGAGATCAACAAATCGAAGAAGGGTATCAATATATTAAACAGGTTGTCTTATCTGCATTAAAAAACCAGCTTATAAAAGAGTAATATTTTATTGATATTATGTTGCTCAAACAAAAGGTGGATGAAAAATCCACTTTTTTGTTATGCATTATTTATCAAAAACACATTAGTGACAGTGTCGCTTATATTTACTGCAAATTTCACAATCATTTTATTCCTGCATTTCTTCTTATATTTTTAATTTCGATAGCGCTATCTCTATAGATATTTACGTTTTTATCTAATTTTAGTGAGATTTTCATCGTCAGTTCACTTCTATAGCACAGAACACCAAGTTAGATAATGAGAATCATTCATAATAGTTGCCATTATTTAAAATATATAATCATAAATAAATCAACTCGTTAAATTGAGTTATAATTTATATTTCAAAATAGATATATCTAAAACTTGATCATTTAGATATATCGGATTATATTGCTATACATAATTTCGATATATCTAAAACAATGAGGGAATATTTATGATGATTCGAGCATTAAACTCACTTTACCAACAACATGCTGATGATGGCGAACATGGTGGTTATGGTAAAGGTTGTTGTGGTGGAAAGGGGAAACATAATAAACACCATGAAGGTCACGACGAATGTTGCCATGGTGAGCACGGTGAACATGGTAAACACCATGAGGGTCACGGCGAATGTTGCCATGGTGAGCACGGTGAACATGGTAAACACCATGAGGGTCACGGCGAATGTTGCCATGGTGAGCGCGGTGAACATGGTAGACACCATGAAGGTCGCGGCGAATGTTGCCATGGTGAGCGCGGTGAACATGGTAAACAACATGGCCGTGGTGGTCGTGGTTGTGGTAGTCGAGGTAAAGGTCAAGGCCGTCAGTTAAAACGTATGTTTGATCATGGTGATTTACGTGTTTTATTACTTAGCATGATTGCGAATAAACCTAGTCATGGTTATGAAATAATTCGTGGTATCGATGAAGCATCCTCAGGTTTATATGTACCAAGCCCAGGTGTTATTTACCCAACGTTAACATTGCTCGAAGAGCAGGATCTCGTTGTGGCAAACATTGCTGAAAAAGGCCGTAAAAATTACAGCATTACACCTGAAGGAAGTGCCTTTTTAGCTGAACATCAGCAAATTGCACAGAACATTCAAACTAAACTTGCCTACGCAAGAGATTTATCTCAAAACGCAGGTGGTGTATCTGAAGAAATTGAATCTGCTGTTGGTAAATTAAAAGCCGTACTACGCCATAAATTGGTATTAAAAGAGCTCTCTGTTGAAAAAGCAGAACGTATCGCATCTATTCTTAATGATGCGGTGGAAAAAATTGAATCTATTAATGAGGCCTTGATCTCTGAGGAAAGGGAAGATGAATAAAACGGAAACTCAACCGCAAGGTAGAAGAAAAAATAGTGATATAGAAAGAGAGGATTTAGAAAATAATCCTGCTGTAAAAGAACAAATTTGTCCTAAAATGCCAGTATCTTATTTTCGCCGAGCATTACGTAAACCCGGTAGAATATAATGATAGATAGACGGAGGTTATAATCTAATGACCTCTGTCAATTTTTAATCTTTGCTGTAACAACCTCGCCTCAATCTGGTATCTAGTTAAAAATCGTGACTAAAACGAGTTTTTCAATTGCAAAAGCCAACGGTCACTTCATTTTTAACTACATTTCATTTTTAACTACATATAAATGCCTGCGCTAAATTCTCTTATTCAAATACATATTCATCACTTTAAGATGTATGACCATGTAATTTATCCTCAGTTATTGAACTCACATCAAAAAAAATAAAATTGGCTATGGAAATGTTCCATATTAACGACTACTTTATACAAATCATTTCTATAACTAATAAAAATAGAAAACACAAACCAGAACTAAACTCAGAAGAAGCATTAAAAACAGAACACCTTTAAATAGGGCTTGTTAAAAAGCACTTAAGCGAGAATAAGTGTACTTATTTAATTTGGATAACAAGCTTTATGTGGCGTAATCATTTTTTAACTGCTTAATGAAGAGAGCAAGATGTGAATAACTATCTGATACTAAGGTGAAAAGTACAGAAGAGAAAATCATAATAATAATTCCATCAATTAAAGCAATAGGTCACTCAATTGAGTGCTCTGAGTATCGTTATGCCAATTTAAGTCCACTTTGCTGATTTTAGGAATATTTGAATGAAAATGAAGTCATTATCGCTAGCTATTGGTTTAGTCTTAACAATACCGCTGTCTGCGTATGCTCAAACAGATATGAGCGCAATTGAAGCAAGATTAAATGCACTTGAGCAACGAGCGGCCAATGCTGAAGCAAGAGCTGCTGTTGCTGAAAAAAAAGCGGCTCATCTTGAACAACTTATTATGTCTGGTACAGGCTCAGGTAAATTGATTCAGTTAGAAAATAATTCATCAAACAATATGGAGCAGAGGATCGCTGTATTAGAACAGCAATCTGAAGATACGCAAGCGAAAGCAACACAAACCCAAACAAGGCTAGATGAATTAGGGCAACAACAAGTATCGACATCTTCGAATAAAGAAAGCCAAGGTCTTTTTTCTACCAATACAGATTGGGGAAATCTTAAATTATATGGAGACGTTGAATATAATATCGACGCTGCAAGTAAAAAAGGTCAGTTAACATCAATGCGTTCAATGCCAGGAAACCAAAAAGAATTTTCTGATAGTGAAAAATGGAGCCTTAATGGACGCATATTAATCGGTGTTGATGGTGAGCGAGAGTTACAAAATGGCAATTATGCTGGATTTAGTGCTCAACCAATGGCTGATATGACCGGAAAAATGAATCTTGATGATGCTGTGTTTTATTTTGGTCAACGCGATAAATGGCAATATAAAATTGGGCGTTATGAAGCTTATGATATGTTCCCGTTAAACCAAGATACCTTTGTTGAATATTCAGGTAATACCGCCAATGATTTATATGGTGATGGTTTCGGTTATATATATATGATGAAAGAAGGGCGAGGCCGTAGTAGTGACGGCGGTAGCATGATGGTAAATACTCAATACGATAATTGGTATTTTGAGCTTAATGCGCTAGTTGAAGATGGCACTTCTGTTTTTAAAGATAGTGAGTATCACGGGCGCAAACTTGATAATCGTAAGAATGTTATTTATATGCGCCCAGTGGTGGCATGGCAAAAAGATAATTTTACTATTGCTGCGGCTGTAGATGGTAACGTTATCACTAATGCTTATGGTTATGAAGATGCAGACGGTAATTTTCAAGACCAATCACGCCGTACTGGCTATGGTCTTACTTTAAAGTGGGACACACTTTCAGAAGATCCTATTAATGGAATTGTGGCTAATTTAAGTACAGCCTATCTTGATGCCAAAAATGAGAATGATTTCTCTATTGGAGGAAACGTTTTATGGCAAAAATTCCAACTAGGTTATATTTATGCGCATAACGATATCAAGGCTTATGATAAAAAAGTAATAGGCAGCAATGATAGTTATCTCACAATTAACCCTGGAAAATATAACATCAATACTGTTTTTGCCTCTTATGAACTCCCTAATATTTTAGGTATGGATAATTTTAAAACTTACTTAGGTGCTTATTATTCTCACATTGATGGCAAAGATGACATTAATGTAGAGAGTGGCGACAAAGATCGCTATGGTGCAAGAGTTCGTTTTAAATATTTCTTTTAATTCTGATACCGTTATTAATACCGGTCTACTGTGTAGATCGGTACTTTTTTTTCATGATTTCATCCCATATTGCCCAAGTTGTGATAATCCTCGAAATTTTGAGTCGCAGTAAGATAGATGACTGATTTTTCAGATGCTAATGTTTTTATTCTTGTCATAATATTGCAAATCAGCGTAACCAATAATAAAGAATAATGTAGCAATATATTATCATTGACTGAGTAATAAATTATGCTTCTATGCACGCACACCAACTTACTGAAAACATTACTACTAACACTATTACTACTAACAACAGTTTTACTGCCAATAACCTCTTTTGCTAATGATCTTTCAATTCTGCCACAAAAAGAGCGTGTCGAATATTTCGCTCAAGCACAACAAACAGGCATCACAGGATTAGCTATAAAAACAAAGCCAGTATTAGCTCGACAGGCTCAAGAAGGTGAAGTTATTACCACTGTTATTAAAGGTGAAGGGGTTGAAACTATTTCTGCACCAGCGAAACAAGGTGACTGGGTTGTACAAAATATTTGCCCAGAAACAGGTAATGAAGAAATTTTAGTAAGAAAAGAGAAGTTTGCTCAACGTTACAATGCCGTTGAACAGAGCAAAGCAAAGATAAATTCTAACACGAATCAATATCAGCCATTTATCCCTAAAGGTGTTGAAATGAATTATTTTATTGTGCCTGATTCAACACCTGCTTTTGTTATGAAAGCGCCTTGGGGAGAGCTACAACGTTTTCAATCAGGTGATGCCGTTGTTCAATCCACTACTGATAGCCAAGATATTTATCGTATTCAAAAATCCGCATTTGAGTGTACATATACAATTATTAAAAAAGCAAAATAAAATCAATAAATTATATTTTTTATTGCCGTAATTGATTTATAACATTGGTCAAGATAATTACTTGAATTTATCAGCTCAATGAATAAATTGTCTTTTATGATTGATATGCGTTACCCGCCACATATTGTTAACTTGTCTCTATCAATTTCTTCAACTCATTAGGCAAAACCTATTGATACGATAGCGGGAATGTATTAGCTATTACCAAATGGAATAGGTACATTAGGCTCATACCAAACAGGAGGAAATACAATGTCTTTAATCAATACCCCAATCAAACCATTCAAAAACATGGCATTTAAAGACGGTCAATTCGTAGAAGTGACTGAAAAGGACGTCGAAGGCAAATGGAGCATTTTCTTCTTCTATCCAGCAGATTTTACCTTTGTTTGCCCAACTGAGTTAGGTGATTTAGCTGATCATTATGATGAATTTCAAAAAATGGGTGTAGAAATATTTTCTGTTTCTACAGACACTCATTTTACTCATAAAGCATGGCATAGCAGCTCAGAAACTATTGGCAAAATCAAATATGGCATGATTGGCGATCCAACAGGTGCATTAACTCGTAACTTCGAAAATATGCGTGAAAACGAAGGTCTTGCAGACCGCGGTACTTTTGTTGTTGACCCACAAGGTATTATTCAAGCAATTGAAATCACTGCTGAAGGTATTGGTCGTGATGCATCAGATTTGCTGCGTAAAGTTAAAGCTGCTCAATATGTAGCTAGCCATCCAGGCGAAGTTTGCCCAGCCAAATGGAAAGAAGGTGATGCAACTTTAGCTCCATCACTGGATTTAGTTGGTAAAATCTAAAAAAGAATTAAGCCACTAAAAAAGTTGTTTATCGGGTGTTTCGGCACCCGATTTTATTGAGGGTGCAAAAATGTTAGATAATAATTTAAAAGCTCAGCTGAAAGCTTATTTAGAACGATTAACCCAGCCAGTTGAGTTAGTAGCAACATTAGATGACAGCAAACATTCTGTTGAAATTCAATCTCTATTAAAAGAGATCGAAATATTATCCGATAAAATGACTTATCGTGAAGACAATAGCGCCAATGTGCGTAAACCATCTTTTCTTATCACCAATCCAGGGAAAGAAACAGGTGTTCGTTTTGCAGGTTCACCACTAGGGCATGAATTTACATCGTTGGTCTTAGCATTACTGCAAACAGGTGGTCATCCATCTAAAGAAGCGCAAGATTTACTTGAACAAATTCGTCAGTTAGACGGTGAGTTTCATTTCGAAACCTATTATTCGCTCTCTTGTCATAACTGCCCAGATGTTGTTCAGGCATTAAACTTAATGGCGATTTTAAATCCGAAAATCACACACACTGCGATTGACGGAGGCATGTTCCAAAATGAAATTCAGGAACGTAATGTGATGGGCGTTCCTGCTGTATTCTTAAATGGTAACGAGTTTGGTCAGGGTCGTATGACACTCGCTGATATCGTTAACAAAGTAGATAGTAATGCAGAAAAACGTGCTGCCGAGGCTTTAAATAAGAAAGATGTTTTTGATGTTCTTATTGTTGGTAGCGGTCCAGCAGGTGCATCAGCAGCAGTTTATTCAGCGCGTAAAGGCTTAAATACCGGTCTTATCGGTGAGCGTTTTGGTGGGCAAGTTCTTGATACTGTTGATATTGAAAACTATATTTCAGTACCAAAAACAGAAGGTGCTAAACTTGCAGGTGCATTAAAAGCGCATGTTGACGATTATCAAGTCGATGTAATTGATAGCCAAACTGTGAGTCGTTTGATCCCGGGGGTTTCAGAAGGTGATTTACACCAAATTGAAACTGCATCGGGTGCGACACTAAAAACGCGTAGCTTAATTATTGCAACAGGTGCTCGTTGGAGAAACATGAATGTTCCCGGCGAAAATGAGTATCGTACTCGTGGTGTAACTTATTGCCCACACTGCGATGGTCCATTATTTAAAGGCAAAAGAGTAGCTGTTATTGGTGGTGGTAACTCAGGAGTTGAAGCCGCTATCGATTTAGCTGGCTTAGTAGAGCATGTCACTGTATTAGAGTTTGCGCCAGAAATGAGAGCAGATGCCGTATTACAGAAAAAACTGCGTAGCTTAAGTAATGTTGAAATCATTTTAAATGCACAAACAACAGAAGTGTATGGTGATGGTACTAAATTAACAGGACTTAAATATAAAGATCGCACTAATGATTCTATGCATGATATCGCTTTAGCGGGTATTTTCGTTCAAATTGGTTTATTACCTAATACACAGTGGCTAGAAGGCACTGTTGAGCGTAATAAAATGGGCGAAATTATTGTTGATGCTCGTGGTGAAACGAATATTAAAGGTGTATTTGCAGCGGGTGATTGTACAACAGTGCCTTACAAGCAAATCATTATTGCAGCAGGAGAAGGTGCTAAAGCCTCACTCAGCGCCTTTGATTACTTAATTCGCACCACTGCAAAATAAGTAAATCTAAAATAATCAATATGTTATACAGAAAGGCGTCTTTTTTAAGATGCCTTTTTTGTACATAAAATGAATAATTCATAAATCCAATTCAGTAAAAAGTTATACTCATCGTTATAAAACACTCTGTGCTATCATCCTTTCTGGTCGTTAATCATAGAGATGTTTAAATGGATATAAATAAAAAAAGTTACCTGCAAATCGCTCGCGTAGTGGTGTTTTCGCTTTTATGCTCAAGCGTATTTTCTGCAAATGCTAAAATAGAAGTGCGTGATGAAACTTTGTTTGAAGCACATCAGCGCTTTAAAACTAATATTGTGAATGATAGTTTTGATAATATTGATCCACCTTGGGAAGCGCCACCAGAAATATTTAATATTATTAAATATCCTGCAAAGGCAGGGGATATGTTTGCATATCTAACACCTCCACCAGAAAATAAAAGTATTAAATTGCCTGCTGTTATCTGGTTAAATGGCGGTTATGGTGGAATAGGTGGCGATGATTATTTCTGGCAACCCAAACCTGCTGATAATGACCAAACGGGTGCAACTTTCCGTGATCCAAATATGGTATTAATGATACCTTCATTCCGTGGAGAAAATACTAATCCCGGTCGTTATGAAATGTTTTATGGTGAAATTGAAGATTTAGAATCAGCAAGAGAATATCTAGCTTCTCTTGAGTATATTGATCCTAAACGTATCTACGTTGTAGGGCACAGTACTGGCGGAACCCGTGCATTATTGGCAAGTGAATATAGTGATAAATTTAGAGCTATCTTTTCATTAGGTGGAATACCTGATCTTGAATTACGAGCAGCAGGAAACATGATTGTTGAATTACCATTTGACGAGAATAATAAAGAAGAATTTAATGTCCGCTCAGTATATCGTTATATTAAATCTATAAAAAGCCCAACCTTTTATTTTGAAGGCCGTGGTTATTTTTGGGATGAATTTAATGAAATTCGAGAAGTTGCGATGGTGAATGACATTCCATTAAAAATATACAATATCAAATACGGCGATCACTTTAATATCATTGTTCCTGTATCTAAACTAATTAAAGAGAAAATTTTACTTGATACCGATACTACTAAAGAGAGTAGCATTCAATTCAGTAATGCTGATATTAAATGGATAAATAAACAAGTTAGATAAATTAACTATAGTATTTTCTAATGGGAATTTCGGTAAATCATACAGAAGTTCTTATATTACAATAAAACCACTCTTTTATTTAAGCGACAAAAGAGTGGTTTAAGTAAGATTTATATATGATTATCTTAATTAATTTCTACAAAATTAACCTGCAAATCCATCACACAACGCTTGCAATGTGTTAATCATTCTTCCCATATGGAAACCATCACAAGTCGCATGATGTACTTGTACTGATAATGGTAATAAAATCTTACCATCAACTTGGTAATATTTTCCCATGGTAAAAATAGGGGGATAATAATCCTTAACATTGGTGATATTAAGGTTAAAACCATCAAAACTTACCCATGGTATCATTGATATACAAAAATGATTTTCAGGATGATGAGGCTTGGCTGATAAAGCTAAATTATCTTTGTAATGCTGATAATCTTGCTCGTATCGTTGTAAAAATGTCATCCAATCTTCACTATATTCACTCCAAATTTCAGAAAAAGTCTCTGTTTCTTGGTGAAAAAGAGTATAAGCAGGATTTATTTGATCCCATATAATCAGCTCATCATCTTTTATTGCCATTCTCGACTCAGGATAGCTATTGACTGTTTTAGCTATCAAGAAAATTAATGTGGGATACAGCTTAAGATTTTTATTGGTTAATATTGTTTTTAATAATGTAATGTCTAGCTTAGTTGTTAAACTAAAGCCACATTGCAAGTTATGACGATAATGAAGGAAATGTTCCTTTCTATTCCATTGTTCTAAGTCTACTTTTGTATAATTCATTTAATAAGCCCTTCTTGTTAATTTAAAGTTTTTTAACGAAGAAGGGCATCTCTGGTTGTTTGAATGGGCATCACATAATCCTTATTTTTATTGAAAGCTTGTTAAGTTTAATACAATTTACTTTTATCTCATATGATTGAAATAGCATTATAGAGTAATATGATAAAATAGACTTAATAAATCATGAAGTGACTTATGCTATCAACTAAATTATCGTATCAATGGAAGCAAAAAAAACGAGCAAGGTTATCATTTTTAGGTGCAGAATTAGTTTGGTCAGTTTTATTAGGTGTTATTCAAACACTGCTTTATCAAGGATATATTGTACTTTATCCAGAAGATGCAGGTCTTGCTCTTCAAAGTACGTTTTATTACCAATTTTCGTTTAGCCTATTTGGATTAATGGAAACAATGTTTGTTATTATCCAAATCTACATATTTACACTTATTTTGTCCCAGAGAATAAGAGATATCGGAATAAAATATCCAGTAGCCATTTCATTTGTTTTTACTGCCGCCTCATTATTATTAATGCCATATACGCTAATTTACTCACCCAATATTATGATGTTGCTCTCTTTCATTATATTAATTGGTTATCTTGTTGCTTTATTTGCACCTTCTGCGCATAAAGTAGATATTGATACCCATGAAGATCTAAAAGAGAAAGAACGTAACAATAAAATCGTGAATTAAAGTAAAAATAACTAGAATAACAATAAAGAGAGCATCAAAAAGATGCTCTCTTTTGTGAAACAAATTAAGGTAGGGCATTAATTTCTTACGATAAAATATCAATAGTGCCTTTTTGACCATCTATTCTTACTGTTTGTCCATTCTTTAATATATTCAATATATTACGGACTCCCATAACAGCAGGTAAACCTAATTCCCGAGCTGTTACTGCCCCATGTGATAATGGGCCACCACTTTCTGTAATAATGCCTGAAGCGCGATAGAAAAGTGCAGTCCATGCTGGGTTTGTGGTTCTTGCTACTAAAATAGCGTTTTGCGGAAATTCTGCAAAATTCTCAGGACCATGAACCAAATAGACTTTACCTTCAATAATTCCAGCACTGCCTGCTAATCCTTTTAATAGATGTCCATTAGCAGTATCGACGACATCATCACTTTCTTCACCATAAATCCATTGTGGTGTCGTTGCTTGAGCTTTTAAATAACCTGTTTTATTTTGATAAATATGCGAACGTAATGCATTCCAATTTGTTAATTCATCGGTATTTATTGCGTTAGCAAGAGGTTGCTCATTAGCAAAATAAATATCCATTGGGTCATCCAAAATACTACGAATAACTAATCGTTCTCCTAATGCTTTTAATCCTCTACGCATTGGCAAGGCCAGACGTGTGGTTTGATAATGCTCTAAATCATCTAATGCAGTATAAACGCGCGCGAGTCGAATAATCTCTTGTAAGAAAAAACGTAACTCTTCTGGAGCATCAGAAATAATAGCAAACTCAGTTTCTGATTGTAGAATTTTTTTGCTAAGTGGATCTTCTGTTCGTTTATCATCAGCTAAGTCAGCCATTGCTTTAATTTGTATTAAAACAATATGTGGTGCATCTAACCAAGTCGGATGATATGCATCAAAATCTAATTCTCGATGCCCGTGATTAGTGAGAAATAGAGTAAATTGCTGATAAAAACAAGGATCAATAGCAGCAAGTTCTTTCATTATAGAACGCGGTTCTATTTTCTCTAATGCGTTAAGTAATACTGAATGCTGACGTACATAACGAGAAAGAGCCCAAAGTTCGGCATTAACTTGTCCTGTTTTAGTGTCAGACATTGCAATTAAATTATCGAATGCATTATGCGCGTACTTTTCTTCTTTAAAGAAAAGTTTTAATAATGCCATCAAAGCAGAGTAAAGTGAGCGCTGAGTTAATGATATCGCGATATTAGGTAAGAAATAGTCAGATCCTAATTTATTAATACGTTGTATATAGTCCCATAACTGCGATAAATTTTTATCTTCTAATGGTTCATTCATTAACGCACCAATAGAGATTAAATATTTATCTAAATCGCGCATCCATGTTATTGGTAACTCTTGCACCCAACTAAATTTTTGAGCAATTTCAGGTAACGATTTTAATAGAGTAGGTAAATCATTCATCATTGAAGTAGGTAGGCGATTGCTATATAAAGAAACCGCATTCTGGTTGCCATAAATATAATAATCTTGTACTCCAAACCACTTACCATTAAAAGAAGGTAGCCCCATAAGATTAAGGCTAAAGTTTAATGATGAATGAAATCCTGCTTCACACATATCCCATGTTAATGGGGTTATTGGATTAGGAAAACGTTCTGCTGATTCTTCTCTTGTCCAAATAGGTGCAATTTGAGTTACATTACGAGATTGTAAGAGCCATAGTTTCCCGTGATGAAATGCCCATTCAATATCTTGCGGAAAATCAAAATATTTCTCAGCTAAAATTGCTAACTCAGCAACTTGTTTGCATTGTTCGTTGTTTAATGATGCTGTATTTTTTCTTTTGTTATCAACGGGTAATATTTCAATCCCATTTTCCACCATCACAATAGCATTTGTTTTTTCAGCAATAGTTTGCTGTTTTAAGGTTAAAGAATCTCTGTCGATAAGATACTCATCGATAGGCTCTTCACCCGCAACAACGGTTTCACCAAGGCCAAAAGCAGCATTAATTAATACCGTTGAAAGTGAGCCTTGAACAGGATCTATAGAGAATGCAACACCCGCAGCTTCGTTTTTTTGAACATCAACCATTCTTTGTAAAACAACAGCCATAGAGGCTTGTGAATGAGGTAAATTTAAATGTTGGCGATAAAGCATTACATGAGTGTGCCACAGTGATGCATAACATTGGCGAATAGCGTCAAGCAACATAGGTAATGTTTTAACACCTAAAAGCGTATCATGTTGTCCCGCAAAAGCGGCACCTGGCATATCTTCTAAAGTACCGGAGGATCTGACTGCTAAAGGCGTATTATTTAAATCTAACTCATCAAGTATTAAACCTAATGCATAGGTTAAATTTTCAGGTAAAGTGGCTTGCAAGATAACTTGTCGAATTTGATGACTTATTGTTTCAATATCTTGATCTTGTGTTGATAAGAGATCATTAATTTTTGGCAGTAATGGCGAAATAAATAATTGATATGCTTGGCAAGATAAAATCAAACCATCAGGAACCGGTAGCGATTGAATTGTCTTGGCTAAACTAGCTCCTTTTCCACCGCTTATTTGTACATCAGTAGCAGTAGGATCGTTAATCTTATAAATGAGTTCCATATATGACCTTATTATTTTTACACGTAAAATAAAGTACAAACAGCGCTAGTAATGCACCACAAATAACATCAATACCATAATGGTAATGTAGGTAAACTGTAGCTAAGATAAGTCCCATAGCGATAGGAAATAAACAATAAGCTATTTTTCGATAGCCAGAAAAATAGTAAAAACCAACGATATAAATTGTTATTCCGGTATGTAATGAAGGAAATACATCCATTCCGGTAATACCTTTATCAACTAATCCTGTTAAAAATAGCGTCATTGCTCCCGTGTGAACGGGATAGGTAAAATCTATAGGGAAAGCGGCATAAGGCCCTGCCGCAGGTATTGAAAAATACCCAATAAAACCCCAAAAATACATTAACATTAAGCCAAAAAAATAATTGTTTGTGTGTGTTGGTTGACGGATAAAAAAGAAAAATAATGCACTACCTATAATTAAAAAATAGAAACTAAAATAGCAAAATGCGAGTAATTCACTTAATAATCCTGATTGTATAGAAATAGACCACTCTGGTAGGCTTTTACCAAACCATAATAATTTATCCAGTTTATATAAAATAGCATCAAAATTTTCTTGATATAAACCGTATCGAATAGATTTAAAAAGCGGAAATATTGACCAACAAGCTATTAATTGCAGTAAGCCAAACCAATAAAATCGAGGAGGTGATGCAAGATTTCGGTTTTTATATCCAATATAAATGAGTAAAAGCCAGAAAAGTAAACCGGAAATAATAGCGGGTAACATATCTACCGCATTAAGCAACCAGCTAGCATAAGTGCCTAATGACCAAATGATAAATAACTGAATAGAAAATAACTGATTAAATATTTTTTTTGTTTTAGGTACTAACATATTTGTGAACCTTTAGTTCTTATGATCTTCAGTCCTATTAATGCACTAATAAGACTTACACTGATAAATAATGGTGAGAAAAATAATAAGATAAAAAGTATAGGTAACCAAATAATAGCAGCTAGACTTCCTCCTATAATTTTAAAAAAACTTACTGTATTACGAGCGTCAGCAAAACGAGAAGCAATAAGAGCACTAAGTAATATTGGAAAAAAAATAAACATAAAACAAAAAGAAATATAACGCCAAGTTTTTATAGAATGAGGAATGTTATTCTCTATATTTCTATTTGATTCCTCATATTTAATTAGATTATTTTGATAGTCAATAAATGACTCAGCATAAGAATCTCCCTTGATTTTTCTATTACAAGCATAATTTGATGCTTTCTTGAATAAGTCAATATCAGGGCAGTTAACGGAAATATTATTTAAAGCAAGAGATATATCCTGATGGATATTTTGTTCCCATTCTCTTGATGTTAAATCACCTTGTTGAGGAATAATAATATTATCGCCTATATACAATTCGACTTCAGAGCTAAATTTATCTGGAGCAAGATAAAACAGTCCTACTGGAACAATATCAAAAACGATGCCTTCATCGAGTAGCGATCTAATTATTCGTGCAGCACCTCGTTGATAAGGCAGGGGTTTGCAACCCCATTCACTGCTTCCTTCAGGAAATAATAATAAATCACCGCCGGCTTTGATGTGTTCTATTGCTGCCTCTGAAGGACTAGAAAATGCATTGGAATTAATACCAAAACGAGCTCTATCTTTTTTTCTAACAACAGGAATTCCTGTAAAGAATGCTCTCATTAACCGACTGTTTAGTAACTGTATTGAAGCAAGAGCTTGTGCTTTAGGAAATTCTTTTAATGCTATATAAGCATCAAAAGCACTGTTCCGATGACTACAAATTATCAATTTAGGATGTATATTTTTTGATGAATTTCTATTATGGTAAACAGGATTAACGTTAGAAAAATAAATTTCTCTAATACTTTTTGATACCACTTGATAATAAATAGGAAGTGGTGAGCCCGCAACAAACTGAGGTGTGTTTATTGTTGAAGGTAATATTTTAGTAGGCATGGAATTTCCTTATTTTATTCCTTCTACAGAAACATATCATGTCATCTAAAAAATTCACACAAATTTATTGCAAGAAGAAATGGCAATAAAGTAAGCGATGAATTATATAAATTATGCTAATTAATTTTTAACGCTTAATTATAATGAATGAGGTGGGAATGGAAGAAATTCAACTTAGATTGGCAGAACCGCAGGAGGCTAAACGATTATGGTATCTACGAAATCAAGCACTAAGGTTTGGCTGTGAGAATGTGTATTCGCCGACTATTTTAGCCGCTTGGACTCCAGATGAAATGCCTGAAGGTTATCGAAAAGCGATTATTGAAAATCCATTTTATGTTATTGACTATGAAAAATATCATCTTCCTGTCGCATCAGGTTTTTTGGATGTTAAAACAGGTTTTGCTGAAGCCATTTTTACATTACCTGAATATATGGGAAAAGGTTTTGCTAGTTTGATCCTGAAACAACTTAAAATAGAAGCGAAAAAAAGAGGGCAATTACAATTATTATTAGATTCCACGCCTAATGCAGTGATTTTTTATTTAAGACAAGGTTTTAATGTGTTGGAAGAACGTGAGTATTATTCGAGTTTAACTAAAACAAATTTACACTGCTATAGAATGTTTATTGATCTAAATACGGAATTGATCGATTAATGTTTAAATTAATCATAAAAAGACTGTTTATTTCTAATACTATTGATATATAAAAAGCTGTTCTTAAAATGCGATAAATTATTTATTTTCTTGATTTTTTGAGTTGGGTTTTATATTTTTGATCAAAAATAGTAATTTCTTTATTGTTGCGATATTGTAAAAAAATAGAACATTTTTAGAGTGATAAAAATTATGCAAAACGTGTTATTAACGTTATGGCCATTATTTGCATTAATTGCGCTAGGAGCAATCTTAAGAAGAAATAAAACATTTGAGCCTGCGTTTTGGGTTGGGGCTGAAAAACTCAATTACTTTTTACTATTTCCTGCGTTACTGATAAATAGTTTGGCAAAGGCACCTTTGAACGACCCCCAATTATTTCATCTTGCTGGTGCGATTTTTTCTGTTGTGATAACTATCACTATTTTATGTGTAATAATTAAAAAAATTACAGGATGGAATGCGGGTCGATTTGGTGCAATTGTTCAAGGTAATATTAGGTTTAACACTTATCTAGGATTAGCCATTGTTGCTGATCTATTTGGTACTTCTGGTCTAGGTATCGCAGCACTTATACTAGCAATACTTGTTCCACTATCTAATGTTACTTCTGTGCTATCTTTAACAGCAGGGCAAAATGTAACTTTACGTCAGTTAATTTTACCCATTATAAAAAACCCGCTAATTATTTCTTGTGTTATAGGGATTATTATTAATTTATCAGGTATTGGTTTGCCTTTGGGCTCAGATCAGTTTCTTAAGTTATTAGCTGCGACTAGCTTACCTTTAGGGTTGATTTGTATTGGGGCTGCACTGCACATTTCAACACTAAAAGCAGAGAGTAAGATGATCTGCATTAATACCATCAGTCGTTTAACTATTGTACCTATTATTGCATATGCAATTGCGAGTGTATTAGAGCTATCATCATCAGTCACTGTATTAATGGTTATCTTCTTTTCTATTCCAACAGCACCTACCTCTTACATTTTAACAAGACAACTTGGTGGTGATTCTGAGCTAATGGCAGGGATTATTACTGCTCAAACAATGTTTTCTGCAATTACTCTGCCTATTATTTTAGGTATGTTATCAGGGTGATTTTTTGAAATGTTTATTTAAATGAAATATTCTTTGGATTGAACAATAATTTAGTGGTGTTTTTTTATATAAAAAAATTATATTATTTATTATCTTTATTTTTCATTTATTCTAAATGGAAATAAAAATTAGTATGAAAATATCAAATGCAAGCATTAGCCAAAAAAAAATAAATAAATTAGCGAATAACTCGCCATCTAGTGTAATGAGTATTTGGGAGAAAATAAAAGATTGGTTTGGACTCAGTCAGGAAAAAAAAGTATTAACTTTAATTTATAATATTTATTTTAACCAAGAAGCAACAATTTTAGAGAAAAGTAGAGATTTCTTTAGTCTAAAGAAACTTGCTGGAGAACAGTATAAAAATGAATTTAAACATATAGTAGATGGTAATGATATACAATATATCATTGATTTTAAAGATAGTTCTATTCTATTTCGCAGTGATATCACACCATTTATTGAAAATATAAAAAATGAACTTAATTTTGATTTACAAAATGAGAGTAATAAATTTTTAGAAATATTTATTAATGATTATTATGATAAAAAAAATTATGACGCAGAAGATTATAAGAAAAAAGTTATTTCATTTAGAACGGCTCTGATGAAACACATCAATAAGAAGAAAAATTATCCCAACGAAAAGAACTTTTCTCTTGATATCTTTGAGCAGAAAAAATCATTTAATGATAAATATAACTATTTGAAAGAAAACAGTGAAAAATATTCAGTTAGCATTAATAAAGATAAATTAATAGAGAAGCTATATAATCCATTGAGTTTGGATAAGCAAATAGAGCTTAGAAAACAGGTAGAGGTCGACATTCCAAGATGTGATCTAAAATATGATGATGAAAATATAACTGATATTAATTCATTAGAAAGTAAGTTAGCTTTACCTAATGAAAAAGATATTATTCTCATTTTTGAGTTGATTCATCAAGGTATTTTTCCAATAATAAAAGATTCTTTTGATAAATATGAACCTATTGCTTCAATGTATTCAGCCTTTACAGGGAAGACATCTATTGATATAAAAAATAATGAAGGTGTATATGTTATAACTATTAACAATAAAAAAGAAATTAAAGAATCTGATATTGAAAAATTGATTCAATTATCAAATTTTATTTTAAATGATTTTGATTATGATTCTATGAAATTATATATTGAGAATTTTATCGATGATCCTATAACAAAAGAAAAGGTAGATGCAGCATTAGAGCAATATAAAATACAAATCATGGAAATAACAGAAGATAGTATTGGTGATAAATTTAATTATAAAAAAAATAGATTTCTTCTGCTAGAGGAAGAGATAAATGTAAAATTTGAATTTAATCCTTCCCAAGATAAGGGATTAACTATTTCTACTGACGAAAGTAAAGTTGAATATAGTTTATTAAAATCTTGATTGGGATAAGCAGAGCTTCTTGCTATGATGTAAACAAATTAATAATAAGCAAGAGGCTCTTTTATGTCACATCCTCACACCCCTGAAATTAATAAAATAATCAGTAAGTTAAAACAGCAATATCAAAATGCTGTAGAAGCATTACGCAATGCAATTATTGATTATGCGCAAGATGGAAAATTACCCGATATAAAACAAAGAGCCGAAGGATTATTTTCTTATCCTCAATTAACCGTTTATTGGTATGGTGAAACAAAAACAGAGGATAAAACAAGAGCCTATGGTCGACTACCTCAATCAGGTACTTATTCAACTACTATTACTAACCCAAGTTTATTTGAAAATTATTTAGCAGAACAACTGCAATTAATTGCAGATGCTTATCATGCAACATTTGAAGTTAGTGCATCAAAGCAAGAAATTCCGTATCCATTTGTTATTGATGGAACGGGTATTGGCTTTGATAGATTAATGAGCGCTTCTTTAGCTAAATATTTTCCAACAACAGATCTCTCCAAAATTGGCGATGAGATAACAGATGGTTTAATTTGTGATAGAGAAGTATTACCTCTTTCTCATTTTGATGCGTTACGAACCGATTTCTCTCTTGCTCGTTTAAAACATTACACTGGTACACCACCTGAAGATGTTCAACCCTATATTTTATTTACTAATTATAATCGTTATGTTGATGAATTTGTTCGTTGGGCAAGTGAACAAGTAGCGGATGAAAATAGTCCATATTGTGCACTTTCTTGTGCTGGCTTTCAGCAAATTACGGCAGAAACAGTTGATCCTGAAAAATTTATTTCTGACTTAACGTGGAAGAAATATCAGATGCCGGCCTATCATTTAATTGCCAAAGAAGGCCCCGGAATAACATTAGTTAATATCGGAGTTGGACCTTCTAATGCAAAAACAATTTGCGATCACTTGGCGGTATTACGTCCGCATGTTTGGTTAATGATTGGTCATTGTGGTGGGTTACGAGAAAGCCAATTAATTGGTGATTATGTATTAGCTCATGCCTATTTACGTGATGATCATATTTTGGATGCTGTATTACCGCCAGATATTCCTATTCCTAATATTGCTGAAGTTCAACGTGCTTTATATGATGCAACTAAAATGATCAGCGGAAAGCCGGGGCATGAAATAAAACAGAGATTAAGAACTGGAACTGTAGTTACAACAGATGATCGAAATTGGGAATTGCGTTTTTCTGCATCAGCAAGGCGGTTTAATTTAAGTAGAGCTGTTGCAGTTGATATGGAAAGTGCAACAATAGCGGCACAAGGTTACCGTTTTCGCGTTCCTTATGGCACTTTATTATGTGTATCAGATAAACCTTTACATGGTGAAATTAAATTACCTGGTCAAGCGAATCATTTTTATGAAGGTGCAGTATCGGAACATTTGCAAATCGGTATACAAGCAATTGAACTATTAAAAGTAGAAGAAGACCGTTTACATTCTCGTAAATTAAGAACATTTAACGAACCGCCATTTAGATAGTTACATATAAAAGAACAATAAAATAAAAACACCCAATCTAACAATAGAATTGGGTGTTTTTTATACTGTTAATCTGAAGCTAATCAGCAGTAAACAGGACGTTTATTAAATAAATTAAAAGCGCAAATGGCGTGCTGCTTTTCTTAAACGATCATTACCACGTCTATCATAACGCTGAGTTGTCATTATGCTCGCATGTCCCATTGCATCTTTTACGGTGACAATATCTTCACCATTATCTAGCATTGCAGATGCAAAAGTTCGGCGTAAATCATGGGGGGCAAATTTATCAATTCCACTTTCTTGCTGACGAGTTTCTAAAATAAAATAGATGGCTTGGTCGGTAATTCTTTCATCAGTAACATCATCAAATCGACGAATTCGTGTGAATAGAGGGCCATTTTGATCGCCTCTAATTTCATCAGTCCAAAGTTGGACTCTATCCCAAGTATCATCAGGCATATAAGAGATCCGTTCTTTATTTCCTTTTCCTCGAACAATAAATGCTTGATCGCGAAATTGAATATGTTCGTAATTAAGTGCCACAATTTCTGAACGACGTAATCCACACCCTAATAACACACTTAATATTGCAGCATCTCTTAATCCTTTAGATGAATTATCTTTTTCACAACAGCGAAATAAAGCCCGAATTTCTTGGCTTGTTAATGCTCGACCTTTTGGTAATCGACTACCTCTAACAGATTTAACCTGTCGAATATGTTGATAACTTTCCGTATCTATTTGTTTCATTGCCCAAGCTTCTAAAGCAACGCCTTTTAAAGCAGCAAGATAAGTATTGATTGTTGCCGGTGCTTTATTGGCATCCGATAACATATCAATAATTGCTTGAATATGATGACGGCGAAGGGCGCCCCATTGGCAATTTTTTAATGAAGAAAATCCGATCATCCTAGCAACTATAGTCAAAAATGATCCCATTGTCTGACGACTACGTTTTGAACCTAAACTCATTAAATAAGCCAATGCCGGATTACTTTGAGCCGGTGATGTAAAAGTTGCATTTAGATCTAGTAGCGACTGTTTTTCTAAGCGCACTAGCGATGTTTCAGGGGTATTTTCTTGATCGCTGTGGTGATTTTCCACTGTAATTTCCTTATTAAATCAACATAACCATGATGAATATTCTAACAGATCTAAATATTAAAAATTCTACTTTTTCAAAGGATCATTTTAATAAGTAGAACAGATCTAGTCTATTTTTAGAGCAAGTGGGGTGTTATTTGTACTGCCATGGTTCATATAATAAACATGATAAGTTAATCTAAAATAGAATGATCTAAGTGAATGGGAAAATTAGTAAAGAAAAGGTCGGTGAATAGGCTGAGATAAGGACTTTAAAATAGATAATGTACCCTAAGATTTTAATCGTAATTTTTAAAATAGCATACGTAAGTTAAAAATTAGGGTACAAAAAATTATTAATCTTTGTAGATTGCTACTATTGGTTTTCCATCATTACCAACAGTACCTCGATACATTCCTTCAGAATTAAAAGACATGGTGTAGTTTCCTGATTTATCTAAAACAATAACACCACCACTTCCATCAATAGCTTTAACTTCATCTAATGCATTTTTTGCAGCTTGTTCTAATGGAAGTTTTTGATATTTTACTTGGGCGGCAATATTAAATGCAGTTAATGTTCTAATAAACATTTCACCCGATCCTGTTGCTGATACGGCAACAGTTTCATTATCTGCATAATTTCCTGCTCCAATAATAGGGGAATCACCAACACGTCCATAACGTTTATTTGTCATTCCACCGGTTGAAGTTCCCGCGGCTAAATTACCTTGTTTATCTAATGCAACTGCACCAACGGTGCCATATTTATAATCGTACATCATAGGGTCAATAAAAAGTGCAGCAGTTTTGCCGTCATGATCTAAAACCACAGTTTCTTTTTCTATCGCTTTTTGTAATTGTTGCCAACGATGCTCAGTTTTAAAATATGAAGGATCAACAATAGCAAGACCTTGTTCTTTAGCAAAAAGATCTGCTCCCGTAGAAACCATTAATACATGAGGACTTTTATCCATTACAGCTATTGCTGCATTAATAGGATTTTTTACCGTAGTAACACCAGCTACTGCTCCTGCTTTACGTGTTTTGCCATCCATAATTGAAGCATCAAGTTCATTTCGGCCATCGTGGGTAAAAACTGCACCTTTACCCGCATTAAAAAGCGGTGAATCTTCCATGATATTTATAGATTTTTGTACTGCTTCAATACTTGTACCGCCACTATTTAGTACGGCATATCCTGCATTTAATGCTTCAGTCAGCTTTTGTTTATATTCTTTTTCTTGTTCTGGAGTGATGGTATCTTTAGTTATTGTTCCGGCACCACCGTGAATAACTAAACGGATAGGGGGTTCGGTATTAGCTAAAACAGATGAGGCAAAAAGAGTACAGAGAGTGATGGTTGCGAGCTTATACTTAATATTATTCATATAAACCTTCTTATTTTTTTATTAAAATTAATTTTGTTTTTTATATTACTAGCCATCGATATTGTTATCAGGTGATTATTAACTGCAATAATTAATATATAAAAAATTTACTTCACATGTGGTCTGATCACTAATTATTTTCCTACTGATAAATATTAAACATATCTTTTTTTGTAAAAAAATAAAATTAAATTATGCAAAAACAATAAATTATCAATTTAATATTGATATTTTTTTATAGTTTTAAATTAAAAAATATTTCTAGAATGTTATTTTAAACGTTGATTTTATATTGAAATTTATTATTAATTAAAATTATTTAATTTTATTGCTAATTAAATTTAATAATTTTAATTAATAATAATGGATTGATATTAGAATTTGATAAACTTTCTACTCACTCTATATTATTAAATATATAAATCATTAGGTTAGATATCTGTATTTTTATAATATCTATGAGTGATTATTTCCTTAGATTTTAAATGTAATAATGCCTTCTGTATCATATACAAATTGTGTGTTTTCTCGAATAATCAAAAATAGATAACGATTATGTGATAAAAGCGCTACATTAATTTGATTTAACGCTCTATGATGAATGTAATATATTTTATAATTCATATGGTTATCTTTTATTTTTTGTATTGGATAAATTAGCTTTATTAATATAAATGAACTATTTTTAACGTAGATAAAAAAACAAATTATAATTTTTCTTGCGTTGTTTAACTATTTTTTCACATACAGTAATGCACACAAAATATTGATGTAATTTATGGCAAAAGGAAGGTTAAATAATTTATATGAAAAATCAAAAAAAGAATCGATTTTTTGTTTACAGTATTGGGCTTATTGCAATAGCAGCGGCGGGCATTTTCTGGTGGGTATCTCAAACACCGGCACTTCCCGAAGGCTTTGCTCAAAGTAATGGGAGAATAGAAGCAACCGAAATAGATATTTCAACGAAAAGCCCAGGACGTATTGACTCTATACTCGTGCAAGAAGGGGATTTTGTTAAAGCTGGTGAGATATTAGCTAATATGGATACCCGAACATTAAAAGAACAACTTCATGAAGTTCAAGCCCAATTAAATCAAGCCAAAAGCAGTGTTGTCACTGCTGAATCTGCACTCTCTCAACGTCAAAGTGAACAACTTGCCGCTCAAGCGGTTGTTCGGCAACGAATTGCCGAATTAGATGCTGCACAAAAAAGGCTTAACCGTTCCCGTGCATTAGTAAAAACTAATGCCATTTCTATTCAACAACTTGATGATGATATAGCAAGAACAGAAGGCGCAAGGGCTGCTGTTGAAGCCGCTAAAGCGCAGGTAACAGCGGCTATTGCTGCGATTGATTCTGCAAAAGCGGGCATTATTCAAGCAAAAACCAAGGTAGATGCAGCAACTGCCAGTGAACGCCGAATTATTGCTGAACTGGATGACAGTGTATTAAAAGCTCCCCGTAATGGCCGTGTTCAATATCGTGTGGCAGAACCTGGCGAAGTTTTAGGTGCTGGCGGCCGCGTCTTAAATATGGTTGATCTTAGTGATGTTTATATGACCTTTTTCTTACCTACCGAAGCCGCAGGTAAAGCTGCTTTAGGAAGTGAAGTTCATATTATTTTGGATGCTGCACCACATATCGTTATTCCAGCCAATACAACTTATGTTGCTAGCGTTGCACAATTTACGCCAAAAACGGTTGAAACAGATAACGAAAGATTAAAACTGATGTTTCGTGTTAGAGCTCGTATCGCTCCAGAATTACTAGAAAAACATTTGGAATACGTGAAAACAGGTTTACCCGGTCGTGCTTATATTCGTTTAGATAACAACCAAAATTGGCCAACTGAATTAGAGGTGAAATTACCACAATGAGTCAAACGATGAGAACGGAAAGTCATTCTCATATCATTGAACTGACTCATGTATCCCAACATTATGGTGATACTTTGGCTCTTGATGATGTGACATTGGCAATTCCCGCCGGAAAAATGGTGGGATTAATAGGGCCTGATGGTGTCGGAAAATCGAGTTTAATTTCACTTATTTCAGGAGCAAGAGAAATTCAAGAAGGACAAGTTATTGTTCTTCAAGGTAATATGCATGATGCTGATCACCGAAGAGCAGTATGCCCTCGTATTGCTTATATGCCTCAAGGATTGGGTAAAAACCTTTATCACACACTTTCTGTATTTGAAAATGTTGATTTTTTTGGTCGACTTTTTGGGCAATCAAAACAAGAGCGTGCAGAACGTATAAATGACTTACTTGAAAGTACAGGATTAGCCCCGTTTCGTGATAGACCTGCGGGTAAACTTTCAGGTGGCATGAAGCAAAAATTAGGGCTTTGTTGTGCACTTATTCACGATCCTGAATTACTTATTCTTGATGAACCTACTACTGGGGTAGACCCATTATCAAGAGCTCAGTTTTGGGAGTTAATTAATCGTATTCGAAAACGTCAAAAAAATATGAGTGTGTTAGTTGCAACGGCTTATATGGAAGAAGCTGAACGTTTCGATTGGTTAGTGGCGATGGATGCTGGAAAAATTTTAGCAACAGGTCATGCTGACGAATTAAAAAAACAGACTCATACTGATGAATTAGAAGCTGCATTCATTGAGCTTTTGCCGGAAGAAAAACGTAAAAACCACCAAAAAGTGATTATTCCTCCACGAGATAAAAGTGATGACGACATCATTGCAATAGAAGCGCAAGATTTAACTATGCGCTTTGGTCAATTTGTCGCCGTTGATCATGTGAGTTTTCGTATTCCTAAAGGTGAGATTTTCGGATTCTTAGGCTCTAATGGTTGTGGTAAATCGACCACAATGAAAATGTTAACCGGATTATTAGAAGCAAGCGAAGGGCGAGCATGGTTATTCGGTCAAGAAGTGGATCCTAAAGATATTGAAACACGCAAACGTGTTGGTTATATGTCGCAAGCTTTCTCACTTTATAGTGAGTTAACTGTTAAACAAAATCTTGAATTACATGCCAAACTTTTTCATCTCCCAGAAGAAGAGATACCCCAACGAATCAAAGAGATGAGTGAGCGATTTAATCTCACTGAAGTTGAAGATATGATGCCAGATGGTTTGCCATTAGGTATCCGTCAGCGGTTATCACTTGCTGTCGCGGTTATTCACCAACCTGAAATGCTGATATTAGATGAACCGACGTCGGGAGTTGACCCTATAGCTCGTGATATGTTTTGGAACTTGATGGTTGATCTCTCTAGACGTGACGGTGTCACTATTTTTATATCAACTCACTTTATGAATGAAGCAGCGCGCTGTGACCGAATGTCATTAATGCATGCTGGTAAAGTATTGGTTACAGATACGCCGAGTAATTTAGTTAAAAATAGTCAATTTGATACATTAGAAGAAGTATTTATTGATTATCTTAAAAAGGCTTCTGGTGAACAAGAAAATCCCGAATTTGAAGATAAAGAGCTGCAACTTCCTGCATCTAGTGTCGAAAGTGCAGAACAAGCATTAAAACAGCGATTTAGTTTACGTCGATTATTTAGTTACAGTATTCGTGAAGGGATGGAATTACGTCGAGATCCAGTACGTTTGACGTTAGCACTTTTAGGTACAGTTATTCTTATGTTTATTATGGGATATGGTATCAGTATGGATGTCGAAAATCTCCGTTTCGGCATTATGGATAGAGACCAAACGGGCTTAAGTCAAGCATATAGTCAGAATTTATCTGGTTCACGTTACTTTATTGAGAAAGCACCTATTACTGATTATGACCAACTTGAACGCCGCTTACGTAGTGGCGATATTACGGTTGCCGTTGAAATTCCACCTAATTTTGCTCGCGATGTTGCCAAAGGGCATACGGTAAAAATTGGAGTTTGGATTGATGGTGCTATGCCAAACCGCGCTGAAACAGTCCGCGGATATATTCAAGCAATGCATTTAACATGGATGCTTGATATGGCGATGCGTCAACCAACAAATATGGTAGATAAACTAGCCCCCATTGATATTGAAACTCGCTATCGTTATAACCCTGATGTGAAAAGTTTACCTGCGATAGTGCCCGCTGTTATTCCTTTGTTGTTAATGATGATACCCGCAATGTTAAGTGCATTGAGTGTGGTACGTGAAAAAGAATTGGGTTCAATTATTAATCTGTATGTGACCCCAATAACCAAAACGGAATTTTTATTAGGAAAACAATTACCTTATATTTTATTAGGTATGTTTAACTTCTTTATGCTGTGCATACTCTCTGTTTTTGTTTTTGGTGTGAGCTTTAAAGGAAGTTTATTAACCCTTACTTTAGGTGCATTACTCTATATCACTATTGCAACAGGTATGGGGTTATTAATTTCATGCTTTATGAAAAGCCAAATTGCAGCTATTTTTGGGACATCAATTATGACCTTAATACCCGCTACGCAATTTTCGGGTATGATTGATCCCGTTTCATCTCTTGAAGGTATTGGTAAATGGATAGGGCATATTTATCCAACCTCTCACTTTTTAACCATCACCAGAGGTACATTCTCTAAAGGATTAAATCTCTTTGATTTGCCTTGGTCTTTTATTCCTTTATTAATCACAATCCCTATTGTTATTGGGCTGAGTGTCTTTTTCTTGAAAAAGCAGGAGGCTTAAATGTGGCGCACTATTCAAAATGTATTTAATCTTGGAATAAAAGAGTTACGAAGTCTTTCACGAGATAAGGCGATGCTAGCTCTGATCGTGTTTGCTTTTACCGTCTCAATTTATTCATCGGCAACTGTAACTCCGGGATCTTTACATCATGCTCCTATAGCAGTTGCTGATCAGGATAAATCACAGTTATCTGCACGCATTGTTAATAGTTTTTATATGCCGTACTTCTTACCACCAGCAGATATTACACCAGATCAAATCGATGGTTTTCTAGATAGAGGAACTTATACTTTTGCTCTAGATATTCCACCTAATTTTCAGCGCGATTTACTTGCAGGGCGTAAGCCAGAAATACAGGTTAATATTGATGCAACACGTATGAGCCAAGCATTTTTAGGAAATAGCTATATCCAAAGTATTGTAATGGGTGAAGCAAAAACCTTTTTAGCAAAAAATAGATCAAATGATCCACTTCCTGTTGATTTAGAAGTCAGAATGAGTTTTAACCCCAATCTTACACAGTCTTGGTTTGGTTCAGTTATGGCAATTATCAATAATATCACGATGTTATCGATAGTTTTAACCGGCGCTGCGTTAATTAGGGAACGAGAGCATGGCACTATTGAACATTTATTAGTGATGCCTGTGACCCCCTTTGAAATAATGCTTTCTAAAATTTGGTCGATGGGGCTTGTGGTTTTATTAGCTTCAGCGATATCTTTGGTTTTAGTCGTAAAATCGCTATTAAATGTGCCTATTGAAGGGTCGGTTTTATTGTTTATGTGCGGTGTCGCATTAAGCTTATTTGCGACCACTTCTATTGGGATTTTTTTAGGTACCATGGCACGTTCGATGCCGCAATTTGGCTTGTTAATGATCATGGTTTTACTCCCCTTAATCATGTTATCAGGGGGAATGACATCACGAGAAAGTATGCCTCAGTTCGTACAAAATGTAATGGAAGCAATGCCAACGACACATTTTGTCACTTTAGCTCAGGCAATTTTATATCGAGGTGCAGATTTCTCTATTGTTTGGCCACAATTTATTATATTAATTGTTATCGGCTCTGTATTTTTCAGCTTAGCATTATTGCGATTTAGAAAAACAATCTCAGCTATGGCATAAAACGATAACCGATCCCCGTTTCTGTTATTAGGTGAGTAGGACATGTGGGGTCGGTTTCAAGTTTTTGACGTAAATGCCCCATATATATACGTAAATAGTGACTATGTTCAACAAAGTTAGGTCCCCAAACGTGAAGCATTAAATGGCGTTGAGTTAATACTTTTCCGCTGTTATTTACTAATTCACTTAATAAACGAAATTCTGTTGGTGTTAAGTGAATGGCTTCTTTTTTACGAGTCACCGTTCTATTAACCCAATCAATAGTAATATCGCCAAAAGAAAACTGAGTATTTTCGTTTTCTTGTTTGATTGTTCGACGCAATGATGCCCGCACCCTAGCTAATAATTCACTAATGCCAAAGGGTTTAGTCAGGTAATCATCCGCACCTGCATCCAAGGCTTTAACTTTGTCTTGTTCTGAATCTCTAGCAGAAAGCACAATAATTGGCGTTGCACTCCATTGACGAAAATCTTGAATAAAATGGATCCCATCTTTATCGGGTAATCCAAGATCAAGAATAACTAAATCTGGTTTTCTTGATGCAGCTTCCATTAATCCCCGCTGGCATTCTGATGCTTCATAAACACGAAAATCTTCGTTCTCTAGCGCGAGCCGAACAAAACGTAAAATCTCTTTTTCATCTTCAATAATCAATATGTTATAAGGCGTCACGGGTTTGCTTCAATCTCATCAATATTAGGAAGTGATTTTAAAGGTAAAACAAAGTGAAAGCTTGCTCCACCTTTTTCATTATTTTCTGCCCAAATAGAACCTTCATGTAAACGAATTATGGCACTACAAATTGCTAATCCCAAACCAACACCAGGAATAGCGGATTCTTTCACTGCTCGAGAGAATTTATTAAAGATGATTTGCAACTGTTCTGTAGGAATGCCATTGCCTTCATCCCAAATTTCCACATGAATTTGTTGTTTCTCAATCGTGGCTTTTAATCCCAATCTTGTGTTGAATTCAGTATATTTAACCGCATTTTCTAGTAAGTTTGTAATGACTCGTTCAATTAAATTGCTGTCACAATAGAGCAATAAATCAGCTGAAATATCAATTTGCAAAGGATGTTTGTCGAGCAAATAAGAAAGAGAACGCACCGCACTCCCTACGATTTCTTGCAATGAATTCCATTGTAAATTCACTTGAATTCCACCAGATTGAATTCGTGCCATATCTAACAGATTATTAACTAATCGAGATGTGGTAAGAATTTGCTGGCGAATTTGATTAACTTGTTCGGTATGTGCTGAGCCTTCAGCACTTAAGTCGAGCAGTAAAATTTCGGATTGGCCAAATAATACTGTTAATGGCGTTTTTAAATCGTGTGAAAGTGCTGCTAACAGTGCATTTCGCAGCTGCTCACGCTCTATATTAATGCGTGATTGCTCCGCTGTTTTTGCTTGTTGTAGTCGTTCAAGGGCATTAGCAATAAGACCATTAAAAGTCTGCAATAGCTGTTGTTGTTCAGGAATAAGTAATTGACGAAGGTTATTCGGTTCAATGGCCAAAATAGCCAATACTTGTTGCGATGCGGTAATTGGGTGTAATTGATAAGGAACACTTGGTAGTGTATCCGTGCCCGCACCCGCAATTTGATCTTTATCGCAACACCAGCGAGCTATTGCTTCATCAATAGGCAAATTCGCCATACCTTCAGCTGGAAATGGAACCAGTGCATCAGTTTCATTTTTAGTAAGAAGACAGACTTTGGCATCAAAAGCACTAGATAAAAAGTGATAACTTGTGCGTACCACTTCAGGCAAAGTGACTGCTCGGCTTAATTCTCGGGTCATTTCAAATAAATGTCGGGTACGTTGCTCTCGATAACGTGCAACACGCGTTTGATAACGCATTCCGGCAGTTAAATTACCAACCACTAACCCCACAATTAGCATGACAGTAAATGTGATCAAATACTGCATATCTAAAACGGCTAACGAAAAATGAGGCTGCACAAAGAATAGATCAAAACTAATAACGTTGATTAAAGCTGCAAAAATAGAAGGGCGACGACCAAAAAATAATGCAATTAAAACCACACCTAATAAATAGAGAGTAACTAAATTGGCCTTATCTAATGCCAATAAAAAAGTGCGTGAAAATAGGGTTATCGCTAAACATAGGGCAATAGCGGTGAGATAACCTTTTAGATCTTGCCGCCATCTATCATTTTGTAATTGTGGTGTTTTAGTGTGATAACGTAAATCTTCATCTGTTAACGCCACACTAATAATATGCAAATCGGGGGCATACCGAGCCAATCTTTCAGCAAATCTCATGCGTATCCAACGTTTGAGCCATTGCCATTTTTGATAGGAACGCTGCCCAATAATGACCTTACCTAAGTTATGTTCTCTGGCGTAACGAATTACGGCTTTTTCAGCTTGATTATCTGAAAGGATCGCAGTTCTGGCGCCAAGATGTTGAGCTAATTTAAGTGAATGTAAAATAGCGCGACGCTTATTTTCACCTATTTGATGTAGTTTGGGCGTTTCTACATAAATTGCATGCCATTGACAACCAAATGCAGCAACATAACGCGCCGCGGTACGCACTAACTTATCATTTCCACCATGTGCGCCAAGGCATACCATTAAACTATCGGTGGTATGCCAAACAGGAGCAGAACCTTGGCTATCACGAAATTCTTTTACTTGTGTATCAACGCGATCTGCCATTCGACGCAATGCTAATTCACGCAGAGCAATCAAATTACCCTTGCGAAAAAAATGCTCAATAGCACGTTCTGCTTGTCCGGTAAGATAGACTTTTCCTTCATGTAACCGTTGTTGTAAATCATCGGGTGGTAAATCCACCATCACGACTTCATCAGCTTGGTCAAAAATATAATCAGGAATTGTTTCTTGAACACGAATACCTGTAATGCTGCCTACAATATCATTAAGACTTTCAATATGTTGAACATTAATTGTCGCTAAAACATCAATACCAGCTTCTAATAACTCTTCAACATCTTGCCATCGCTTAGGGTGCCGACATTTGTGAGGGTTACTAAATGCGAGCTCATCCATTAAAATCACAGCGGGATGCCGCGCTAAAGCGCTGTCTAAATCGAATGCGGTGAGTTTTCTACCGCGATGGTGAATACGCAGAAATGGCAATATCGGCAGTCCATCTAATAGGGCTGCCGTTTCTTGGCGCTGATGCGTTTCAACCACACCTGCAAGTACATCAATACCTTGCTGATGTAAACGTTGTGCCTCTTGCAACATAGCGTAAGTTTTACCAACACCCGCACAAGCACCGAAGAATATTTTTAACCGCCCACGAGTTGACGTTTTTGTCAGAGCAAGCAAATCATCAGGATCAGGGCGTTGCCATTGTTGTTTATTTTCCATTTTATAGCCCACTCATTGGCTTTTGTTTTTCAAGCATTAACTTATCAAGCGCTTGATTCAATGTGAATACATTAACTACTGGCTCTCCCATAAATGAAATAAACGGTGAAATAGTATTGTCTTTAATTAGCTGGTTAATTTCATTCCTAGTCAGGTTTCTTTGATGAGCAATAGTATCAGCCTGATAATAAGCCGCTTGTATTGAAATATGAGGATCAAGCCCACTCGCTGATGCAGTAACTAAATCGACAGGAACAGCTTGATGATTATTAACTGTTTTTTGCCATATTTGCACTCTTTGTGTTACTGCATTTAATAATAATGGATTCGATGGTGCGAACTGACTAGCACCCGATGCCATACTGTTATAAGGCAATTCTGCTGTCATTGATGGGCGACCTTGGAAATAATCAGTACCATAGAATTGCTGACCAATTAATGTCGAGCCAATAAGCTTATCATCTTGATAAATCAATGAACCATTAGATTGCCACGGGAAAAATAAGTTGGCTAATCCAGTAACTAATAAAGGATAGGCTAATCCAGTGATAAGTGTGAGTAATAACATCATCACCAGTGATGAACGAAATAAATGCATATTCAACCCCTTAAAATCCAATAAAAGCTAACAACATATCGATAATTTTAATGCCAACAAAAGGCACTAGTAGCCCACTTAATCCATATAAAGTAAGGTTACGACGCAATAATGAATGCGCTGAAACGGGGCAATAAGGCACACCTTTTAATGCTAATGGGATAAGAAACACGATAATTAACGCATTAAAAATGACCGCGGATAGCATTGCTGATGCTGGTGAATGTAAATTCATCACATTTAGCATATTTAACTGAGGATAAGTCACCGCAAATGCGGCTGGAATAATGGCAAAATATTTTGCTATATCATTGGAAATACTAAATGTTGTTAGTACACCTCGTGTCATCAACATCTGTTTACCAATATGGACAACCTCAATTAATTTGGTTGGATTAGAGTCTAAATCAACCATGTTGCCGGCTTCTTTTGCCGCTTGAGTACCTGAGTTCATTGCAACAGCAACATCCGCTTGTGCTAATGCTGGCGCATCGTTAGTACCATCGCCAGTCATGGCAACTAGGCGGCCTTCTGATTGATATTGGCGAATTAATGCAAGTTTTGCCTCGGCTAAAAAATCATCTACTCCAGATTCAGCAGCTATCGCCGCCGCCGTAAGATGATTATCGCCTGTGATCATTACGGTTTTTATTCCCATTTGACGCAGTTGGGCAAAACGCTCTTTAATACCACCTTTAACGATGTCTTTTAATTCAACAACACCAAGAATTTTTTGATTTTCAACCACAACCAATGGCGTACCACCGGTTCTAGCAACTTGTTCAACAATCGTGGTCACTTCATCAGGAAAGCGGCTATGGCTTACTTCAACGTAGCGACGAATAGCATCAACAGAACCTTTACGAATAAGACGTTCGCCAAGATTAACGCCACTCATTCGGGTCATGGCTGAAAAGGGAACAAAAGAAGCGCCAAGAGCAGTTAAGTCTCGTTCACGTAAATTAAATCGCTGTTTAGCTAGAATAACAATACTACGACCTTCAGGTGTTTCATCAGCCAATGAACTTAATTGTGCAGCATCTGCCAGTTGCTTTTCTGTAATACCAGAAAGAGGAATAAAACGAGAAGCTTGGCGATTGCCTAATGTAATAGTGCCTGTTTTATCAAGTAATAAAACATCAACGTCACCCGCAGCTTCAACAGCACGTCCGCTAGTTGCAATCACATTGGCATCTAACATGCGGCTCATACCGGCTACGCCAATAGAAGAGAGCAATCCACCTATAGTTGTTGGAATTAAACAAACTAATAAAGCAATGAGTGTTACAACAGAGATAACTTCACCACTGTTTTGATATTCCACTGCAAAAACACTAAATGGATACAGTGTGGTACAAGCTAATAAGAAAATAAGCGTTAAAGCAGTAAGTAAAATAGTTAATGCAACTTCATTAGGTGTTTTTCTACGTTTTGCGCCTTCGACCATACCAATCATTCGGTCAAGAAATGAATTACCAGCTTCAGCAGTACAGCGAATAATAAGCCAATCAGATAAAACACGAGTACCGCCAGTCACGGAAGAAAAATCGCCACCAGATTCACGAATAACGGGGGCAGACTCGCCAGTAATTGCGCTTTCATCCACAGAGGCACCACCGTCAATGACCTCGCCATCACAAGGAATAATTTCACCCGCTTTAACTAAAACAATGTTGTCTTTATGTAATGACAGTGAATCAATGATTTCTTGAGTTGCATTAATATCAGCAGTTTGTAAACGTACTGCTTTTGATGACTGCTTAGCGCTTCTTAAGCTCGCTGCCTGAGCTTTGCTGCGACTCTCAGCTAAGGATTCAGCAAAATTAGCAAACAGTAAAGTTATCCATAACCACAATGTAATCTTTTGCACAAGCAGGATCATCACAGTGGTTACAAGAGATAGATAAGTAATAGGCGAAAACATTTTGTGTATATACACCATCTTGCTCAGTCCAATCACCACCCGCATATTCATAAATACGGCGAAAATTCACTTCAGGAGATAAATTTTTAAAATCTTTGCACGCGAGTTCGCAGGTTTTGCAGCCGGTACAACGACTTGAATCGATATAAAAACCATATTGCGTTGACATAACCAGACTCCTTACGCCTTGACGACTTCAACAAGATTACTGTGAGAAGGATTACCCTTAGCAAGTGGAGAAGGGCGTTGGGTCGTTAACACGTTAATGCTACCTGCGTGGTCAATACGATTGCTATCTGGGTTGTACCATGCACCTTCACTTAATCCGACAACACCTGGCAGAATACGAGGCGTTACTTTGGCATTAATTCGCACCTCGCCACGACCGTTATAAATACGGACTAGATCACCCTGTTTAATACCGCGTTTTGATGCATCAACGGGGTTTATCCAAATTTCCTGTGGACATGCGGCTTTTAATACATCAACGTTGCCATAAGTGGAGTGAGTACGTGATTTATAGTGGAACCCCGTCATTTGTAATGGGTATTTTTCCATTGCCGGATCGCCATAACTTTCAAATCCAGCAGAATAGACTGGCAGCGGATCGATAACATCATCAGCAGCTAATTCCCAAGTCGCTTTAATTTCAGCAAGTTGAGAGGAATAAATTTCAATTTTACCTGATGGCGTTGTCAGTGGGTTGTTTGCAGGATCTTCACGGAATTTGCGATAAGCGACATGGTGACCTTCTGGGTCACGTTTTTTGAAAATACCCTGAGCACGAAATTCTTCAAAGGTAGGTAACTCTGGCAGCGCTTGACGAGATTGCTCATAAAGATGGCGTAACCACTCTTCTTGAGTTCGGTTTTCAGTGAATTTTTCACCAACGCCCATACGCTTAGCAATTTCACTCGTCATTTCATAAATATTGCGACTTTCAAAACGCGGTTTAATCGCTTGATCGGCAAAAATAACATAAGCCATATTACCCGCTGATGCATCCATACAGAAATCCATCTGCTCTGAAGCGGTACAATCCGGTAACAGAATATCTGCATATTTGGCGGATGCGGTCATATGGTTATCGATCACCACAATCATTTCGCATTTTTTATCGTCTTGCAAAATATCATGAGTACGATTGATTTCAGAATGTTGATTAACTAAACAGTTGCCGGCATAGTTCCAAACCATTTTAATCGGTACATCAAGTTTATCTTTTCCACGTACACCATCACGCGTTGCCGTCATTTCAGGACCACGTAAAATAGCATCCGTCCACATAAACATCGAAATACTTGTAGTTACTGGGTTTGTGAACGTAGGCATTCTAACAAAAGGAATACTATATGAGCCTTCACGAGCCCCGGTATTACCGCCGTTAATACCGACGTTACCGGTTAAAATCGATAACATTGCAATAGCACGAGAGGCTAATTCACCATTAGAACGGCGTTGAGGCCCCCAACCTTGAGTAATATAAGCCGGTTTGGCACTGGCAATTTCACGCGCTAATTTCACAATACGAGAGGCTGGAATACCCGTGATTTGCGCTGCCCATTCTGGCGTTTTTGGTTGACCATCAATCCCATCGCCTAAAATATAAGCTTTATAGTGACCATTTTTAGGCGCACCTTCTGGCATTGTTGTTTCATCATAACCAACACAGTATTTATCTAAGAATGGCTTGTCTACTAAGTCTTCTTGGATCATCACATAGGCGAGGGCATTAACCAACGCGGCATCAGTACCAGGACGAATAGGGATCCACTCATCTTCGCGGCCTGCACCTGTATCGGTATAACGTGGGTCAATAATAATCATGCGAGCATCCGACTTTTCGCGGGCTTGCTCAACATAATAAGTGACACCACCGCCACTCATTCGTGTTTCGCCGGGGTTATTACCAAACATCACGACTAATTTAGAGTTTTCAATATCTGAAGGGCTATTGCCATCAGCCCAGCCACCATAAGTATAATTCAGTCCAGCGGCAATTTGTGCAGTACTGTAATCACCATAATGGTTTAAGTAACCACCACAGCAATTCATTAAACGAGCAATGAGTGTTGCACCCGGTGGCCAAGATTTTGTCATGGTGCCACCTAAGGTACCAGTACCATAATTTAGGTAGATAGATTCATTACCATAATCTTTAATAAGGCGCTTCATGGTGTCAGAAATAGTATCAAAAGCTTCATCCCATGAGATGCGCTCAAATTTACCTTCACCACGTTTACCAACACGTTTCATTGGATAACGTAAACGGTCTGGATTATATACTCTGCGGCGCATAGAACGGCCACGTAAACAGGCTCTGACTTGGTGTAATTCATCGTAAATATCGTTACCCGTATTATCTGTTTCAACGTATTTAATTTCACCATCAACAACATGCATACGTAACGGACAACGACTACCACAGTTTACGGTACATGCACTCCATACCACTTTTTCATTACTGACTGATGTTTCGGCTCCCTGTTCTGCCGCGATAGCTTGACTGAAGGGGAGTGACAACCCACCCGCAGTTGCGACTAATCCACCTGCTGCACCCGCTTTGACAAAGCCGCGACGAGATAAAGGGGTGGAAAGTAACGCCATCTCTTTGATGTTTTTCATACATTACTCACTTGATTATTTATATTTTTAAGAAGGAATAGAAGATAAAACGGCTTATAGATAAATAGTTATTGTTATTCTTGTTAAAAAATAAGCGACTTAACGTAGGTGATAAAACCCAACTGTTAATGTGGATACTACTTGTATATAAAAAGCGGTAGTTGTTTTACATCAAAGAAAAGTGATTTATTACAAGCGTTACCACTTTTTTAATTAACCCTAAGTTTTTGTATTATTTATATTTAATCAAATGATTTATTTGGTTATGTATAAAAATATATAACGATTAGTAATGTATCTTTATATTGATAGCAAGAATAAGTACGATAAGTAACTATCTATTATTCTTAGTTTTTATTCTTCCATTTGATATTTTTATCAATAATTACAATTTACTTTTTTGAACTATAATTATTTAACAAACTTTTAATTCCACCTTGCTAAACAAGTGCAATTATGTTTAGCAAAGTGGCTATTTATCATGGTTATTATATTTAACAAATGAACATTTCATCATCTATTTTGTCGCTTAGGTCACAAAAACATCCCGTTTATTGGTATTTATATTGCTATCTTTAATAGGTTTTTATTTAATCAAGTTATTAGCTAAACCGGTTTAGTTTTTATTTAATAAATTACGCTAAATTGGTTTGCAAACAAAAATAAGACTGACCGAGGTTATTATGAATATTGAAAATGTGGCTCGCCAACTTGTACCTTTACTAGGAGGTGCTGAAAATATCGCCAGTGCTGCACATTGTGCAACACGTTTAAGGTTGGTGCTTGTTGATGATTCTAAAGCTGATAAAGAGGCAATTAATAAACTAGAGGGAGTAAAAGGCTGCTTTAGCAATGCAGGGCAAATTCAGATAATTTTTGGTACTGGGTTGGTTAATAAGGTTCATGCAGCATTTATTGCTGCTGCTGGTATTGGGGAGTCAACTAAATCTGAAGCTGCTAATATCGCTGCAAAAAAATTAAACCCTTTTCAGCGTATTGCAAGGTTACTCTCTAATATCTTTGTGCCTATTATTCCTGCCATTGTTGCTTCTGGTTTACTTATGGGATTACTTGGTTTAATGAAAAGTAATCAATGGGTAAGTTCAGATAATGCTCTCTATATCATGTTAGATATGTGTAGTTCTGCGGCATTTATTATTTTACCTATTCTGATTGGTTTTACTGCCGCAAAAGAGTTTGGCGGAAACCCTTACCTTGGAGCCACTTTGGGGGGGATCTTAACTCATCCCGCATTAACCAACGCATGGGGTGTTGCGGCGGGTTTTAATACTATGGACTTTTTTGGTTTAGAAGTTGCCATGATTGGTTATCAAGGCACCGTATTCCCTGTATTACTCGCAGTTTGGTTTATGAGTGTGCTAGAAAAACAATTACGTAAAGTTGTTCCTAATGCCTTAGATTTAATTATTACCCCATTTTTAACCGTCATTATTTCAGGTTTTGTTGCCTTATTAATTATCGGGCCTGTTGGTCGTTTATTAGGTGATGGTATTTCATTTGTACTTAGTACCCTAATAACAGAAGCAGGTTGGTTAGCTGGAATTGTATTTGGTGGTTTGTATTCAGTTATTGTTATTACAGGTATTCATCATAGCTTTCATGCTGTAGAAGCAGGGCTATTAGGTAACCCAAATATCGGTGTTAACTTTTTATTGCCAATATGGGCGATGTCAAATATTGCTCAAGGCGGTGCTTGTTTAGCGGTTTGGTTTAAAACTAAAGATCCCAAGATTAAAGCTATCACAATACCTTCGGGTTTCTCTGCGATGTTAGGCATCACTGAAGCCGCAATTTTTGGTATTAATCTACGTTATGGTAAACCTTTTATTGCTGCGCTTATTGGTGGTGCTGCTGGTGGTGCGTGGGTTGTTGCTTCCCATGTTTATATGACCGCTGTAGGATTAACTGCAATTCCAGGTATTGCTATTGTGCAAGCAGGTTCAATAATTAACTATGTGATTGGTTTAACTATCGCATTTGCAACAGCATTTATCGTTTCGCTGCTACTTAAATATAAAGTGGAGTCTGCATAAATGAAAAAGAATAAAGGGTTATCCGCTATTTTACAGGCGGTAATGAGCCATAGTGCAATGGCGGTAAAAGATAAATATTATCCACGTTGGCATTTAGCACCCATTACTGGGTTATTAAACGACCCCAATGGATTTAGTTTTGATGGTAAATATTACCATCTCTTTTACCAGTGGAACCCTTTATCTTGTGAACATCGCAATAAATGTTGGGGTCATTGGCGTTCTAAAGATTTAATAACTTGGCAGCATCAACCCATCGCATTAATGCCTGATGAAGTTTACGATAAAGACGGTTGTTATTCAGGCAGTGCTGCAATGAATAACGGTAAATTGACGCTGTGCTATACAGGAAATATAAAATTTAGTCATGCTGGACGCAGTGCATGGCAATGTTTAGCCGTTGAAAATGAACAGGGTGATTTTGATAAATTAGGGCCAGTATTAGGACTTCCTGAAGGTTATAGCGGACATGTTCGTGATCCGAAAATTTGGCAATATCAAAATCGTTGGTATATGGTCCTAGGTGCTCAAACCTTAGATAATCAAGGAAAAGTATTATTATATACCGCACCTGATCTTTATCAGTGGCAGTTATTAGGTGAGTTAGCAGGGAGTCATTTAGGGGGATTAGGTGATGCTGGCTATATGTGGGAATGTCCCGACCTTTTTGAACTTAATGGCGCTTTTATATTACTCACATGCCCACAAGGAATTAAACCAGAGGAAAAAGATTTTTTAAATACGCATTCGAGTGCTTATCTTATTGGTCATTTTGATTACAACACTCATCAATTTTCTCATGGTGAATTAATTGAATTGGATGCAGGGTTTGAATTTTATGCTCCTCAAACTACGCTGGCTGCGGATGGACGACGAATAATGTTTGGTTGGATGGGGGTTCCTGATGGTGAGGAAATGTATCAACCCACGATCATTAATGGTTGGATCCACCAAATGACATGCCCTCGTGAACTTGAAATAAAGCAAGGGAAATTGTACCAGCGGCCGATAAAAGAGTTACAACAATTAAGAAATAAACAACAGCATTGGCATGGGATTGCAGATAATGCACCAGAGGTAGACGATGTTTCAGTAGAATTAGATATTCAACTCAGCGGTGGTCTCTCTATTTATTTTTCCGATACGCTAGAACTGATTATTGAGAAAAACCAAGCCATATTAAAGCGGCGTAGTTTTAAAAATGCTCAATGGCATTCGCGTTATTGGCAATATCCTGTAACACAGCTTCAGATATTATGTGATAGCTCTAGCGTTGAAATATTTTTCAACAATGGAATAGGTGTGATGAGCAGTCGTTTTTTTGCATCAGAAAAACAGCAAATTAAATTTTCTGGGAAAGACAAAATTACACTAACTTACTGGCGATTAAACGATGCCTTGGTAAAATAAGCGAGCTTAAATATCGAATAATTAAATATGGCACCCTGAAGGTTGTTGAGTACAAAATAAAGTGAAAAAACAAAAACGGATCACCATTACTGATATTGCAAAACTTGCTGGCGTTTCTAAAACGACGGCCAGTTTGGTACTTAATGGACGAGGCAAAGAGATGCGTGTGGCAGATGAAACCATCCTACGCATCACATCTATTGCACAGCAATATCAATACCAACCTAATATTCATGCTCGTTCCTTACGTGATAATCGTAGTTATGCATTAGGATTAGTTATTCCAGATATAACTAACTATGGATTTGCCTCAGTTGCCTACGAATTAGAAGTATTGTGTCGCGAAGCAGGTATTCAATTATTAATATCTTGTACTGATGAAAATGCAGCGCAAGAAACATTAGCAATAGAACATCTTCTTTCACGACAAATTGATGGACTGATTGTTGCCTCATGCTTGCAATCAGATTTTGAATATCAGCGTTTAAGTCAGCAAATTCCTGTGGTGTTATTTGACCGTTACTTTGAAGGCACAACACTACCTTTTGTTGCAACTGATGCCATAACAGCAACACAACAACTTATTGCTGATATAACATCCATTGATCAACCCAGCTTATTAGATGAATTCTATTTTTTAGGTGGACAAGCCACACTTTCGCCAACAAAAGACCGTCTATTAGGTTTTACACAAGGATTAACACAAGCCGATGTTAACCTAAAACCAGAGTGGATCATTCATGGTCATTATCATCCCAGTTCAGGATATGAAATGTTTGGCTCTCTTTGCGCCAGATTAGGACGCCCACCCAAATTTGTATTTACCTCCGCTTGTGGCTTGCTAGAAGGTGTATTACGTTATTTAAGTCAAAATAAACTTTTACAACAGTCCGTATATCTCGCAGGTTTTGATGATCACTACCTTTATGATTCATTATCTGTGCCAATAGATACTATTGCTCAAAATAACCCTGCATTAGCATCACATTGTTTTCGACTGATTATGGCGTTGATTAATCATAATGATTTAGAAACACACCAAATATTTATTCCTGCTGAAATTCGTAAAAGACATTAATAAATGAGCAATAATTAATGTAAATCATTGGCTTAAAATAAAAATTTAAGCCTTTCTATTTTGGAACGGCCTCAAAAAATGATTAATATGCCCAGTAAAAATAGCATAAATATAAACCATTTTTATTTCCCTGGGTAAAAGACACAAAAAAGTAACATTATGTAATCGCATTTAGCTTAACTTTCTGATAATGATTATCTAGATAATTTCAGACAGGAAGGCAGGGAAATGGAACAGATAGACAATAAAAAAGAAAATAATAAAGAAAACAGCGTTAATAGTGTTTTTTGGTTGGGCGCTTTACATGCATTACCATTGTGTCTTGCCGTTGTACCCTGGGGAATATTAGCGGGATCAATGGCTGTTGATGCAGGTCTAACATTTGCACAAAGTGTTGGAATGTCTGCAATTATATTTGCAGGCGCTGCTCAGTTGGTAACATTAGGATTAATCACTTCTGGCGCAGGCATTTTAACTATTATTATCTCGGTTTTTTTCATCACGGCACAACATTTACTTTACGGTTTAACCTTACGGCCACATGTTGCTCATTTAAAATGGTATCAACGTATCAGTATTGGTTTTTTATTAACTGATGAACTGTTTGCTGTATCTATGCAGCAAAAAACAAAACTAACACCCGCTTATATGATTGGTGTTGGACTCTGTTTTTATATCGTATGGGTGGGTGTCAGTATTATTGGCATTTTTATGGCAAGCCAAGTCTCTAATTTAGCAAGTTATCATCTGGACTTTTCAATTGTGGCAACTTTGCTAGCTATCGTTATTCCGTTAATTAAGACATTTAGTACCTTAATTGGGGTAATTGTTTCATTTAGTCTTTCTATTCTTTTTAGTTGGTTAAATATAGAAGGCGGTGTGGTTATTGGTGGGCTTGCAGGAATGTTTATTGCTGTTTGTGTAGCAAGAGTAAGAGGAGAGTAAAAATGACATGGACATTACTGTTAATTTTAGCGCTGATTATTTTCCTTTTACGTTATTTCTTTCTTGAACCAGCAGTACCAGTAAGATTACCCGCAGTTATCAGACAAGCTTTAGGTTATTCTGCACCATGTTTATTAACCGCTATTTGTGCACCTATTGTATTACTGGAAAAAGGGCAGTTTAAAGGAGTATGGGATAATCCTTATCTTTGGGGAACGCTATTATGTATTGTACTAGCGCTAAAAATACGCAATACCTTAATTATTGTTTTATTAACCTTAGCCGGATTTTATCTATTAAATTATCTATTTAATTAAATACTGACGTGTTAGCTAATCTAGTTAGCTCGTGAAATAAAAGCAGCATTAGCATAAAACTGATGCTGCTTTATTGTTCTATTAAGACAGAAGATGTCCATATTGTGCTAAATCGACATTACCACCACTAATAATAATGCCAATTTTTTTTCCTGTTAATTGATCACCAAGTTGGCGAGCCGCTGCTAAACTTAAGCATCCCGTTGGCTCAACAACCATTTTCATACGTTGAGCATAAAATTGCATCGCGGATATTAACTCGTCATCAGTTGCAGTTAAAATATCATCAACATATTTTTTAATAATATCAAACGTATAATCGCCTAAATGCTGTGTTTGTGCTCCATCAGCAATTGTTTTAGGTGTATCAATATAAACAATTTCACCTTTACGAAATGATTGTTGGCCATCATTTCCAGCCTGTGGTTCTACCCCAAATATTTGACAGTTTGGTGAAAGTGCACGAGCTGATAATGTTGAACCAGAAAGCAACCCGCCACCTCCCAGTGGTACAAATAACATATCTAATTTACCCACTTCTTCTATCAGCTCTTTTGTTGCAGTACCTTGCCCAGCAATAATATGAGGGTGATCATAAGGTGGAATTAATGTTAGTTTTTCCTTTTGTGCCAGGTGGCGACCGATTTCTTCGCGATCTTCTGTATAGCGGTTATAAGTAATAACGCGTCCACCATAACCTTTTGTGGCAGCCATTTTCGCTTTAGGTGCGTCTTCAGGCATGATAATAGTTGCAGGAATACCTAATAATTTAGCAGATAACGCAATGGCTTGAGCATGATTGCCAGAAGAAAAAGTCACTACACCATTTTTACGTTGTTGTTCGCTAAACTGCGATAACGCATTCATTGCACCACGAAATTTAAAAGCGCCCATACGTTGAAAATTCTCACACTTAAAATAAAACTGAGCACCTGTTATTTCATTTATTGTACGAGAGGTGAATACTGGCGTTTTATTAATATAAGGTAATATGCGCTGATGAGCGTTTATTACATCTTGGTAAACAGGGGCTGATAATTTATTCATACACAAGGCTCCTTAATCACTATTGCCTCAATTTCAATCTTACTACCGAAATGCAGCTCTTTAACACCCGCCACTAAACGAGCGGGCTTATGTGAGCCTATCCATTGTGCATATAATGTATTTACAATTGGCCACTCGTTAATATCAGTAACATAAACTTTTACCTGAGCAATATCGGTCTTTTGTGCATTTATTCCAATAAGGCAAGCATTCAAATTTTCTAGCACTTGAGCAATTTGGTTTTCTATTTTTTCATGTGCTAATGGTTTTCCATCGTTATTGATAGGAAGTAACCCCGAAATAAAAGACATATTGTTAGCAGTAACAACATGAGAATAATGTCCGCCAGGTGAGGAGAGGGTTTCAATATTTTGTTGTATAAGATGAGTGGTCATTTTCTTATCCTACTTTATTTAAGATAGATAAAGCATACACCTAACTATAATTTTTGTCTAATGATAGACTTTAAGTTTAATTAAATGCTGTTATTAACTGCTTTACAGTCTAAACTTAATAGCTCATCTATTTTGTTGTATGTAGTAAAAAGTTCTTTAAAGCGCGTTCTTCTTTTGTTTTAAGATTAAGCTTTCAATATCTTTTTTAATCACATCAAAATCAAGATTATTAGAATTTTCTAATAAAGAGTTATAAACTTTTTCAGCTAACATATAGTGGATATCCGCATTTAGTACTGAGATGCTATTTTCTTCTAATTGTTCTTCTATATTTAAATAAAAATAATGACTAGTATTAACATTATTATTTTTGCTTTCAGAAATTGATGGAATATAAATTGAATCTATCAGTTTTTTTATTTCAGCTTGAGAGTTTATATAGTGAACTATTGAACTTTGAGCACATTTATAATTTATCTCTATATTTTTATCTTTGAGATGGGTTTCATAAATTTTATTGAATATATTTATCTTTTCTGCATCGCTAACTTTTGATTTATTCACCCTACAATATTTGTCAATATTACGATTAATTAATGATGAAATAAAAGCTATTTTTTCTTGCTTCCACCATTCACCTATAGCTTTATTCTTATCTTCTTTTTTTTTGCCATTAATTTTCGTTGAGTTATCGGATGTGAAATCTATAATTTTTTTTCTTAGGACAAGAATATTCATATTAACGGAATTAAATTTAGATACTATGGTCACACTAGAGTTATTGATATTATTTATATTCTCTAATAATTTAGAATATTTACCACTCCCATTTTTTATATTATTTTCTTTGATGTTTTTGTTTTTATTTCTAACATTAGTTCTTTTGATAAAAGAATAAACTTTTTCATTTAACATATTTAACCTCCATTCAATTCGTAACAATAGAATTATCTAATAATATTATTATTTCTTTCACAAATAAAACAATGGTTATAAATGTTTTTATATACTCATTATTAAAAAATAAAAAGAGGTGTAAATACACCTCAATACAAATGATAGTTATTAATGTGTTCTTATTTTAATAAGAGCGACGAGTTATCTTCCATGCAGTATAAATTGCAACTAAGGGAGCTAATGCAAGGAATAAAAATAAAGCAGATGCAGAAGATGAAAGCCCCTCAGCCGTACCGCTATTAAAGCCATTTAAATTAACAATCATCCCAGCAAAAGCGGAACCTAGCGCAGTAGCAAATAATTGTACTGTGGTAATTGATGCACCAGCAATGTCTTTATCTTCTTCAGCAGCCGCTTGCAATATACGCGTGAGTAAATGTGGCCAACCAAAACCGATACCATAACCAATAAAAAATAAGCCAAATAGAATAATAGTGAGCATCATTGCATTATCTGTTTGCAGCATTGGATTAGGAATTGCCCATGCTAATACGAGTAAACCGACAAAAACAATAATAGGACCACTAAAGATACTAAAGCGCATTTTAGCCCCTTGCCAACTTGCACTCATAACTTCAGCGACAGTCCAACCTAATGCCATTAATGCGCTCATATAACCGGAAGCTAAAGGTGTTTGACCATGTAAACTTTGCAAATAATAAGGGACAAAAACTTCACAAGTCATACCTATCGCAAGTAATGAGATAGTGATATATAGCAATGCGTGTAACGAAAATCCTTTAAAAGTATTGGCTGGTAATAAGCGAACAGATAAGCGTTTTTCAAAAAATATAAGCACAGCAATTAAAGCAAAAACGGCCACAATACTGAGTAAATTAATAGTAAGAGACGATGAAAGACTTCCTGATGAAATAAGTAACACGGTGATAGTTAAAATAATTAATTGTAGATAAGGTAATGGCTTCTTCGTGTTTTTTCGCGCAGTTTCTTTATTTTTAGGCAAAATAAACCATAAATAAATACCATAAAAAATCATCACTGGTAACATAATACCAAAGGCATAACGCCAAGCATCTAGCTGAGCAAAAATACCACCAACAGCAGGGCCAACAAGCGTTGCAACTCCCCACATTCCTGAAATTAATGCCATTGCTCTAGGCCAAAGTGCCTGATCATATACAATATTTACCATAGCATAAGCAAGGGCAAATAAAATACCACCACCAAGACCTTGAACAAATCGGCCTATTAACATCGTTTCCATTACTGGAGCGATAGCACATAATAAACTACCAATAAAAAACAGCAGCGTTGCAATTAAATAAGCACTTCTAGCACCGAGTGAACTTAATAATCTAGCTGATAGAACTGAACCGATAATAGATGCCGCAACAAACAGCGTTGTATTCCATGCATATAAACTGATACCACCAATATCATTAACCACCGAAGGTAAGATCGTTGTTGCCATTAAAATATTAACAGCATGGATAATCACACCAAAAGAGAGTGCAAACGAGATAGCGCCATTTCGCCCAGAAAAAAGATCGCGCCATTGGCTATTGTTATTAGGGATCATGACAAAAATATCCTTCTTATTATTGCTATTCCGACATAGCTTCGTTAAATTAACAAGATAAAACTTGGATTAATAAATACTGAGCCAGCTAATATGTCAAGGAAAAACTTGGAAAATAATTATCCCGCACAACGTACAGTCGGAGATAAAATATTATTTCTGATTAAAAAACATGGACCTATGCAAGCTAATGAGGTCGGTCAGCGATTAGGTACTAGCAGCGAAGCTGCAAGACAACAATTTGTAAAATTAGCGAATTTAGGATTTGTTGAAGCGATTACAGAGCCAAGAGGTGTTGGTCGTCCTATTCAATATTGGCATTTGACTGAATTAGGACAAAAACAATTTCCTGATACTCACGCAGAATTAACAGCACAAATTTTATTAACCATTCGCGAAGAGCTGGGTGAAAGTGCAATAGAGAAAGTGATCCTTGCTAGAAAAAAACAGAGTTATGAACGCTATATAAATGCAATAAAAGAGGCTGATGAACTAACAGATCGCCTTGATATTTTAGCGAATATTCGTAGCCAAGAAGGCTATATGGCACATTGGAAGCAAGTTAAAGATAACGAATTTCTTTTTATAGAAGATCACTGTCCAATTTGTGCAGCTGCAAAAGTGTGTCAGGGATTTTGTAATGCAGAACAAACACTTTTCTCTGAAACGTTAGGTGTTGAATTCGAACGAGTTGAATATATTCTTGAGGGTGCAAGACGCTGCGCTTATCGTATTGTTATTTAACCACAATGCAAAATTAGTACAACAGAACCACGTAAAATGTGGTTCTGTCGTTTTTTCACCCAACATTATTTAAGTGAAATCGCCGTTGCTTTCCATATTCTTTGCATATATTCCGTTACAGCTCTGTCAGCAGAGAAATAACCCATTTGACAGATATTAAGTGCAGACTTCCTTAGCCATGCATTTTCATCATGATAAAGTGCATCGACTTTATCATGTGTATCGACATAACTACGATAGTCAGCTAATACTTGGTAGTGATCACCAAACTCAATCAAACTATTAAATATCGATTTGTACTTATCAGGATCATTGTTATTAAAAAAGCCGTTAGCGATTTGATTAAGTACTGTATGCAACTCAATATCTTCATCATAATAGCGACGAGGTGAGTAACGTTGTCTTAACGCTGCAACTTCTTGGGCGTTATTACCGAAGATAAACATATTATCAAAACCAACATGCTCACCAATTTCGATATTTGCACCATCCAGAGTACCTATGGTAAGTGCACCATTAAGGGCAAATTTCATATTACCTGTACCTGAAGCTTCAGTACCAGCTAGCGAAATTTGCTCTGATAAATCAGCCGCTGGGATTATTTTTTGCGCTAAGCTAACACCATAATTAGGAATAAAAATAACTTTTAATTTATCTTTAATACGTTCATCGTTATTAATAGTAGAGGCAATATCGTTGATAAGATTAATGATTTTTTTCGCATTATAGTAAGCTGATGCCGCTTTGCCACCAAAAATAAAAACGCGAGGTACCCAGTTTTTTTCTGGATTTTGTAAAATACGGTTATAACGCGTAATAATACCAAGTACATTGAGTAATTGACGCTTATATTCATGAATGCGTTTAATTTGTACATCAAATAACGCATCAGGATTAATAGTGATACCCATTTTTTGCTGGATTAGTTTTGCCAGATTCTGTTTATTCATACGTTTGGCGTCTTTTAATTGGTGTAAGAATTTAGTCTCTTTAACTAGCGGCATTAATTCACCCAACTGTTCTAAATTAGTCCGCCAACCTTCACCAATATAACTATCAATGACATTGGAAAGAGGAGGGTTCGCTAATGCCAACCAACGACGAGGTGTAATACCGTTAGTAATATTGCAGAATTTCTTAGGATATATCATAGCGAAATCAGTGAAGAGCGACTGCACCATTAATTGGCTATGTAATTCAGAAACACCATTAACTTGATGACAAATAATCACTGCTAACCACGCCATGCGAATATTTCGCCCATTATCTTCATCAATAATAGAAACCCGGCGTAATAAATCGTTATCATCAGGAAATTGCGTTTTAACTTGTTTTAAAAACTTGTCATTAAGTTGGAAAATGATTTGTAAATGGCGAGGAAGTGCGCGGCCAATCATCTCAACAGGCCAAGTTTCAAGCGCTTCACCCATTAACGTATGATTAGTGTATGAGAATATACAAATAGTTTGTTCCCATGCATCATCCCAACTCATTGCGTGGTTATCAATCAGCTGACGCATTAATTCAGGAATAGCTAGAACTGGGTGGGTATCATTCAGGTGAATGGCTATCGACTCTTTTAAGTTATCAAAGCGATTATGCAGATGATAATGGCGCTGCAAAATATCTTGAACTGATGCGCTAACTAAAAAATACTCCTGCTGTAAGCGTAGCATTTTGCCAGACAAGGTAGAATCATCAGGATAAAGGATACGTGATATATTTTCAGAGCGATCTTTCGCTTCAGTCGCTTCCAAATATTCACCTTTATTAAACTTACCCAAGTTAAGCGCGTTATTGGCTTTTGCCGACCATAAACGAATGGTATCTGTTGCTTGAGTATTATACCCAGGAACTATGGAATCATAAGGTTGAGCAACAACATTAAGAGTATCAATCCAAAGACTTTTATCGTTTTCTTGTTGCAAACGACCACCAAAATTAACTTGAAACTGGGCTTCGTGGCGAGGAAATTCCCAAGGATTACCATTTTCTAGCCAGTTATCTGCTATTTCGTGTTGTTCACCATTGATGATTTTTTGACGAAACATTCCGTATTCATAACGAATACCATATCCCATAACGGGATAACCTAAAGTGGCACAAGAATCGAGAAAACAAGCTGCAAGACGACCTAAACCGCCATTCCCTAACCCCGGATCGGGTTCAAGATCGATTTGTGATCCTAAATCAAGTCCTAACTCGAGTAGCGCTTGTTTTACTTCTTGATAAACCCCTAAAGAGAGCATGGCATTTGTTAAGAAACGCCCCATCAAAAACTCCATAGAAATATAATAAACTTGTTTAATTTCCGGTGAAATTTCTGCTTTAGTCGATTTTAACCAACGTTCTACTAATCGGTCCCTAATGGCATAAGAAGTCGCATTTAACCAATCAGATTCGGTGGCATATTCAGGAAACGTTCCAACAATAAACATAAGTTTATAGACAATAGATCGTTTAAGGGAGGCAATATCTTTATCTGGTGATGAATAATCGAATTCACATAAATTTTTCATTATAAGTCTCTTTACTACTTTTTATTCAAATAGACATCGTATCTATAACCGCTGATACAGTGCCGCATAAGTGTTTGCAGCTGTTTCCCAACTAAATATAGTTTGGCTCATTGCGTCTTGTTGCACTTGTTTCCACTGTTTTGGCATTGACCATAAAGTGAAGGCACGCTCAATTGCAGCGCGTAAGTCGTCTAATGTCGTTTCATAAAAAACAAACCCCGTAGCTTGATGTCGTGCCAGATTTTCTAATGAGCAATCATGTACGGTGTCAGCTAAACCACCAGTATGTCTGACTAAGGGCAAGGCTCCGTATTTCAAAGCATATAATTGAGTTAAACCGCAGGGTTCAAAGCGACTTGGCACCATAATGACATCAGCACCAGCAATAACTTGATGAGAGAAAATTTCATCATAACCAATATGAATAGCTACGTTTTGTGGATATTGTTGTTGAGTACTTAAGAATGCGGTTTCAAGGTTATTATCACCCGTGCCAAGCAACACAAATTGGCCACCTTGTTCAACAATATCAATAAGGGTCGCTAATACTAAATCAAGACCTTTTTGAGAGGTTAAGCGGCTAACAACAGCAAAAAGAGGTGCGTCGTTATTGATAGGTAAACCACATTTTTTCTGGAGAACTGACTTATTTTTACTGCGTTTTTCGAGTGATTTCACATCATAATGATGCTCAATCAGCGTATCTATGGCCGGATCCCAAATCGCCTCGTCGATACCATTTAAAATACCACTAAGGCGCTGCTCATCATTACGTTGCCTTAATAACCCCTCTAAACCATTACCAAATTCATAGGTAGTTATTTCTTTAGCATAGGTTGGGCTAACCGTTGTAATGTGATCCGCATAAAACAGACCCGCTTTTAAAAATGAAATTTGTCCGTAATATTCCAATCCATTGATAGAAAAACAGTCGTCTGGCAACTCAAGTTGATGAAGATGATGGGGGGAGAATTCGCCTTTATAAGCAAGATTATGCACAGTAAATACAGATTTTGCTGCGTAATGTTTTACTGCTAAATAAGCACATGCAAGCCCTGCGTGCCAATCGTGGGCATGAACAATATCAGCTCGCCATAAAGGATCAAGTCCCGCAGAGAGCTCGCTGGCAACCCAACCTAGCAGGGCAAAACGAAAAACATTGTCATTATAGGCGAGCTGGTGCTGGTCGTGATAAGGGCTACCTGCACGCTGATAAAGATAAGGAGCATCAATAAGGTAAAGATCAACGCCTTGATATTGCCCATAAAGCAAGGAAATATTTCCAGCAAAAGTATTAATATTAATGACTAATTTTAAGTCGGTAATATTATCTTTAATTGCAGGAAATGCAGGTATTACAACCCGTGCATCTAAACCTATTCGTTTTTGTGCTAAAGGAAGAGAACCCATAACATCAGCCAATCCTCCTGTTTTGAGCAGTGGAAATAATTCAGAGCAGCAGTGGAGAACATTCACGAAAAAGCCTCCTCATTTTGCGGTTTTTGCTCGTTTTCTATTTCATTGGATATTGTACTGCCAGGTGTTGTGTTGTCAGGTATTGTGTTGTCAGATATTTCAGGCTCTTTTTGAGCCAATTGTTCAAGCATTTCTCGAGTAACTAATACAATACCTTCTTCAGTACGATAAAAACGTGCAGCATCTTCTTGTGCATTCATGCCAATCACAGTACCTTCAGGGATAGTACAACTACGCTCAATAATGCAGCGTTTTAAATAACAATGGTGACTAACGGTTACGTCTGGCAAAATTACAGAATCTTCAATATGACAAAAAGATCCCACTCGTACTAATGGGAATAAGACAGCAGAATAAAGTGTTGAACCGTTGATAATACAGCCATCAGCAATCAATGAGTTCATCATTTGACCATGTTCGTTATGATTATCTTGTACAAACTTTGCTGGTGGTAATGGCGTCATAAAAGTACGAATTGGCCAATCTTTCGCATATATATCAAGCGCAGGTGTCACAGAAGCTAAATCTAAGTTTGCAGACCAATAAGCTTCAATGGTTCCTACATCACGCCAATAAGGCGGTACTGATGGATCTGAACTCACACAAGAAAGTTCAAAAGGGTGAGCGAGTACATCACCACGTGCCGTAATTTTGGGAATGATATCTTGGCCAAAATCATGATGCGAATTAGGATCAAGACTATCTTCTTCTAATAAATCAAATAGATATTCTCTATCAACTACATAAATACCCATACTGGCTAAAGCGTGTTCGGGATCACCAGGAATACAAGGAGGATTAGATGGTTTCTCTAAAAAGTTGAGTACTTTGCGGTTTTCGTCAACATCCATAATTCCAAATTGGAATGCCTCTTTTTTAAGTACAGGAATACAAGCAACGGTAAATTTTGATTTATTTTCAACATGATCAAGTAATAAACGCGCATAGTTCATTTTATAAATATGATCACCAGCTAAAATCACCACATATTTAGCACTATAACTACGAAGAATATCGAGATTTTGATAAATAGCGTCTGCTGTACCCATATACCAATGTTCGGTATTTTTACGCTGTTGAGCCGGTAATAAATCCACAAATTCATTCATATCTTCATTAAAAAATGACCAGCCACGTTGTATATGCTGAACCAATGAGTGCGATTGATATTGTGTAATTACACCAATACGACGGATGCCAGAATTGAGGCAGTTTGATAATGTAAAATCGATAATACGAAATTTTCCACCAAAAAAGACCGCCGGTTTTGCTCGTTTTGCCGTTAACGCTTTTAAGCGTGTACCACGACCTCCCGCTAAAATGAGTGCAATTGCATCCTTAGGAAGTTGTTGTGCCAACATCAATTTTTGGCCTTGTTCTGTTGTCATCATAGTTATAGCACTCCAATCAAATTACTCAGTCTGGGAGGAAATCGTTGGTAACTTCTCAGCGCAAGACTGAGGATAAAAAACGCTACTTCGCCAGAGCGTGATACTGCTAGGTTGTATTTCACATTGCTGTTTTTGTGTTGAATAACACCGCGGCCAATTTGCGGTATCTAGCAAACAAGACCATTGACCTTGAGGTAAAGAAAAAAGGGCACTATTTCGTAATGGATTAATCATCAAAATCCATTGCTTAGCTAAAACAATTTGTAATGGAGAAGGTGGGAGTTGTTGCCAATTTTCATTGCTAATTGGCTCACCATGTTGGTTTAACCAAATAATATTTTGGCTATTGCTTTCCCACCACTCTAGAGATTGCAATGGGATAATTTGGCGGCGTAATTCAATAAGGTGACTAATATAATCTGTTAGGTTATAAGGTGGTTGAAACCATTTTATCCAACTAACTTTATTATCTTGGCAATAAGCATTGTTATTACCGTACTGTGTATTACCTAATTCATCGCCCGCTAATAAGTGAGGTGTACCTCTAGAGAGCAGTAATGTGGCAAATAAGTTTCTTATTGCATGTAATCTGAGGTGTTCTATTTTATCGTTAACAATCAAACCTTCCTCACCAAAATTCACACTGTAATTGGTGTTATGCCCATCTAGATTTGATTCACCGTTTTCTTCATTATGTTTATTTTGATAACTAACCAAATCGCGTAATGTAAAACCATCATGGCTAGTCAGCATATTAATGCTGGAATATGGCGGCCTACCATGTTTATGATATAGCTTGGCTGAGCCAGTAATAATGTCGGCAAATGTAGCAATAGAGACATCTCGCCATAACCAAAAACGACGAACAACATCACGATAAGTATCATTCCACTCAGTAAATGGAACAGGAAAATTACCGACTTGATAACCATCAGAACCCAAATCCCAAGGTTCTGCGATAAGCTTAATGCGAGAAAGTAGCGGATCTTGACGTATTGCTGTTAATAACGGTGAATGCACATCAAAATAAGGTACTCTGCCAAGACTCGTTGCTAAATCAAATCGAAAACCATCAACATGATATTCGGTTACCCAATAACGCAAACAGTCCATAACCCACTGAACAGTTTCGGGACGATTTAAATTAAGTGTGTTTCCACATCCAGTCCAATTTTGTGCTTTATTCTCATCGTTTAACCAATAATAAGCCTGATTATCAATACCACGTTGTGAAACAATATAACCTTCAGTCTGATCACTTAATTCTGCCGTATGGTTAAATACCACATCTAAAATAACTTCAATATTGGCTTTATGTAGGCGCTTTATGGCTTCTCTAAACTCATCCATAATATTGCGGCCCGTGTTTGAATAATATTGTGTCGCTAAAGCAAAAGGCGCTAATACGTTATAGCCCCAATAGTTTTTTAATCCAATATTATTAAGATGAGGCTCAGTTAAGTGATATTGAACGGGTAATAGCTCCAGAGCGGTGATACCCAATTTTTGCAAATGGGATATAAAAGCAGGGTGCCCTAATGCAGCGTAAGTACCTGCAATGTCATTAGGAATATCTGGATGAAGTTTCGTCAGTCCTTTTACGTTTCCTTCATAAATAATAGTTTTTGACCATGGCGTATTTAAACGCTGATAGGTTTCTTTCTCTTTATAAGAATGACAAAAACAGCCACTATCATCTGTAATAATACCTTTAGGCATCATTGCGCTATTATCATGCTCTAACACATTAAAAACAGAGGAAGTAAAGGGCAGCGTATTATCAATAATTTCTGTGACTTGTTTGGCATAAGGATCTAGCAATAGCTGTTGTGGTTGATAAAAGGATCCATGCTCGGGATCCCATTTACCCTCTACACGATAACCATAGTGTAAACCAGGCCCTGCACCGGGTAAGTAACCGTGCCAGATATGGCCCGTTTTACCGGGTAGTTGATAGCGGATCTCTTTGCCTGCTTTATCAAATAAGCAAAGTGTTACTTTAGTAGCATTTTGACTAAATAATGTGAAATTGACACCATAGCCATCATAATGGCTCCCCATAGGAAAAGGACGACCATAATCTAATGACATATTAATCCTTTACTGTTAAATAAAGTGTAGCAAGTGGCGGTAAAGTCAGTGTCAAAGAGTTAGGCTTGCCATTGAATACCTCTGTGGTTGTCTTTATTTCACCTAAATTTCCAACATTGCTTCCATTATAAAACTCAGAATCACTGTTTAGGATTTCCTGATAAGCACCAGCACGATAAACACCAACAACATAGTTATGATGCACAACTGGCGTAAAATTGCAGATAACGACGACTTCATTACCTTGTTTATCACGACGACAGAAAGCAAAAACGGAATTGTCTTGATCATCAACGGTTAACCATTCAAAACCGTTTCGGTCAAAATCGCATTCATAAAGCGGGGTATAAGATTGGTAACAACCATTTAGATCACGAACTAAATGCTGTATACCTTTATGCGGACTTTCAGGATTTTCTAATAGATGCCAATCTAAGCTACTGTCATGGTTCCATTCACGCCATTGCGCAAATTCACATCCCATAAAAAGCAATTTTTTACCCGGAAATGCCCACATAAAGGCAAGATAAGTACGTAAATTAGCGAATTTTTGCCAATCATCACCGACCATTCGACCGATTAGTGAGCCTTTACCATGAACGAACTCATCGTGAGACAAAGGGAGAACAAAATTTTCGTTATAGGCATAGAGCATACCAAAGGTCATTTGATTATGATGGAATTTCCGATAGATAGGATCGAGCTGCATATAAGACAAAGTGTCATGCATCCATCCCATATTCCATTTGTAATTAAAACCTAGCCCGTCATCATCAGGAGGCAGTGTTACACCAGGAAAATCGGTAGACTCTTCAGCTATGGTTATTGTACCTGAGCAAGTTGTACCCAATAATTTATTGGTATGGCGAATAAAATCGATAGCTTCTAAATTTTCACGGCCACCATGTTTATTGGGGATCCATTCACCTTCTTTGCGGCTATAGTCGCGATAAAGCATTGAAGCTACGGCATCAAATCGGAAACCATCTATTGCAAAGTGTTCATGCCAATAAAGCAAATTACCCGAAAGATAATTCATTACTTCATTACGACCATAATTATAAATTAAGGTATTCCAATCTGGGTGAAAACCTTCTCGTCTATCCGCATATTCATACAGAGCAGTGCCATCAAAACAGCGTAAGCCGTAGTCATCTTCAGGGAAATGACCGGGAACCCAATCTAAAATCACACTAATGCCTGCTTGATGCGCTGTTTCAATAAAATCACGAAAATCCATTGGCGAACCAAAACGACGAGTGGGCGAATATAACCCTAATGGTTGATATCCCCATGAACCATCAAAAGGATGTTCGTTAATGGGTAATAATTCGATATGTGTAAAGCCCATATCTTTAACATAAGGAATTAATTGTTCTGCAAGTTCGCGGTAACTTAACCAGCTTTGATCATCAACATGGCGACGCCAAGAACCTAAATGCACCTCATAAATAGAAATAGGAGCATTACGCTGATTCGCTTGTTGGCGCGATAACGGCATAGATTGAATGGGGGGTAAGGTATTAATAACAGAGGCAGTTTCAGGACGAACTTGCGTTTCAAATGCATAAGGGTCAGCTTTAAGATGACGCTGTCCATTGATATCTAAAATGGCATATTTATAGCGCTCACCAAGCTGTGCTTGCGGGAGAAAAAGCTCCCAAATACCACTTTCGCGGCGTAAACGCATAGGAAAACGACGTTCATCCCAAAAAGAGAAATCGCCCACAACACTGACACTTTGTGCATTAGGTGCCCATACGGCAAAAGAGATACCATTAATATCTCCTAATGTAACGGGGTGTGCACCTAAACATTGATAAGGACGAGAATGATGCCCTTGAGTTAAAAACCAGATGTCCATTTCTTGAAGCAACACACCAAATCGATATGGGTCTTCAATAATGTCTTGGTTATTTTGCCAAGTGACAGCTAAACAGTAAGTAAAACTGCGCTTACGTCTAGGAATAACACCAGAATAAAAACCAGCAGGGTGCTTTTGTTCTAATATGGCAACCTTACGGCCACTTTTTTTATCGATAACACTTACAGCGGTTGCATCGGGTAAAAATACACGGACTTCTAATCCAATAGATGTTTCATGCATACCAAGTAGAGCAAAAGGATCAGACTCAAACCCATTAATCAGTTTTTCTATTGCTTTTTTCGTCACAGCTACAGACATCTCATCGTCCTTAGTTGCTAGCAAAATAAATTAGTAAACTTTATTAGTTAATGTCAGCATAGAACGTGTATTTAAGTTAAACAATAAGTGTTTATAACTGATTATATAAAAATCGAATAATAAACACACATAAAATAGCGTGCATTTATATTGTAATTAATTGTATTTATTTGGTTTTAAATCTAATGGCAGGTAAATTCTTCGAATAATTAAAACAGCACGATTAGCTTTTTTTAATCGCGAGAATAACGCATGAAGCATTAGTTAATTTTAATTAAATAAATAAAATAAGCGTTAGTCTATATACTAAAAAAGTTAAAAAAAGTATATTTCATTACAGATTTTTGGCTTATTTCATTAGTAAAATTAACTTTTCTGCATTGTTAACCATTGTTCAAAATCAATATGTGTTTTTGTTTTTTGAACACCAAGAGGCGTTAACGCATAGTAGCAAATAGGGGCAATTTGAATTTCAGGAAATAAGACCTTTAATCGGCTATCACTAATATCATTTGATAAAATAGAAAGTGGGCCAATTCCAATACCTAATCCATCTAAGATGGCCTGCAAAGAAATATGAAAATGGTCAAATCGATAATGACGAAAAAACTGCTCATTTGTGTTGAGTTTTGCCTTAGTTAGCCATTGTTGCCAGTGCCCAGGCCGAGTTAATGTATCAATAACAGGGCAGTCAAAAACACCCCCCATTTCAGTGACATTGTAACGTTTTAATAGTTTTTCAGAGGCCACAAGGCAATGAACATCATTAAGAAAAGCAATAGATGAATATTCTTGTTGTTGAGGATGTGGACGAATAATCAAATCATCATGACTAATTAAATGAAATCGCTCACTATTTGCTGATGCTATTTGGATATTCGCATTAGGATATTGCTGATAAAAATCCTCCATTCGAGGAATTAACCATTTAAGACACAACGTTGTAGGCACACTAATATTAAGAATATCGTTTTTACCTCCGTTACCATAACGAAAACCAATATCATTTAATTTATCAAAAACATCACTTAACTCTTGTGCCAGTGTTAATGCATAAGGTGTAGGAACTCTCCGTAAGCCTTGTTTATAAAATAGAGATACTCCAAACCATTTTTCTATCACCTGAATATGTCGACTAATTGCCCCATGAGTGACACACAATGTTTGAGCTGCTTCAGTAAAACTTTGACTATGACAAGCAACAAGAAAAGCTCGCAGTGAAGGCAGAGGAGGGAAATTTTTCATCATAATATTCTCATTATCGCTTTCTTATTAAAAGTCACAGTATTGTGACATTTTATCACAGGCAAAAATAAAGAAGACAGGTATGATACTTTTCTTTAACTTATTGAACTTAAAGGATGATAATGAGCTTTGTTGCTGTGATTTTATTAGCAGTGTTTTCTGGGGTAATTAGTGGTGTTGTGGGAACGGGCTCATCTATTTTACTTATTCCAGCACTAACTTATGTTTTTGGTGCTAAAGAGGCTGTCCCTATTATGGCGTTAGCTTCTGTTATGGGAAATTTATCACGTATTTACTTATGGCGTCATAGTATTTGCTTAAAACCATTATTTTATTATCTGTTACCTGGTGTTCCTGCCGTGATCCTTGGCGCAAATACATTATGGTTACTGCCTGAAAAGTGGATTAATATTGGGATGGGGTTATTTTTTATTTTTATGATCCCAATTATTCATTTATTACGTCGTCATCAAATTAAAATGAAAACCTACCAAGTTATTATTTCAGGTGCTGTTGTTGGCTATTTAACTGGTGTTGTGTTCTCAACAGGTCCACTTACAATACCTATATTTTCGGCATATGGATTAACATTAGGCCCATTACTTGCTACAGAGGCCGCTGCTTCTTTTATTATTTACCTTACAAAAGCACTGACATTTAGTCAGTTAGGTGCCATTGATAGTTTTATTTTAATTAGCGGTGTATTAGTCGGCGGTGGATTAACATTAGGAAATTTTTTAGGTAAAAAGCTTGTACTAAAACTTACGCCAAAACTATTTCAATGGTTACTTGATAGTATGTTAATTTTTGCGGGTGGTTCTCTATTAATCAATGGCCTCATTTCATAATTAAGCAATCAACGCATTATTGCGTTGATACTGATGATTAAATCTATTTTTGCCATTATTTATCTTATTGTTCAGATAGAAAGGGCGAAATTAACATTAGTGATATATCGGCTAAAGGAATAAGTGAATCTGCCGATGCTCCAGCTCTTGCTCTTAACGAAATTGAGTGCAAGAGCGCAACAATACCTAATGCAATAGAGTGAACATCTACAGTTTCTTTTAATTCTCCCATTTCGCGAGCCTCTTTTAAGACATCAATAACTTGCTGTGTTTGTGCATTAATAACATCATTAAGCATAGATTGAATTGCAGGATCTGCGATTTCAGTCACTGCGGTTGAAAGCACCATACATCCTGTTAATCCCTCACTATCAGTATAAAAACGAATAGCTGACAAAAGATAACGCTGTATTCGCACTGCAATAGTATCTTCTGGAGAGTTCTTTTCTAATTCATGATAATAACGTGTCGCTGCAATATGATTAAAACGCTCAATAGCTTTTGTATAAAGTGCGGCCTTATTGCCAAATGCCGCATATAAACTGGGTTTATTCATTTGCGTTTCAATAACCAAATCATCCATTGATGTGGCTGTAAATCCTTTTCTCCAAAATAACGCCATAATTTTATCAAGTGCAGCATCACTATCATAACGACGAGGGCGACCTTTTTTTTGCATTTTGTACCACCTAGTAAGAAATGTGTTTACTCAGTATAGAACAAATGTCATTATTTTACTAATCAGTACAAAATAGGAAGAAAAAAATGAATAAGCATGAAATGATTTATGGAAAAAATATGGCTTCAATTATTGAGCTTGTTGAAGAGGGACGGAAACAACAACTTAACCCATTAAAGATAGGTATTTTTGTTTGCCCTGGTTTTATGCCTATGGACATTAATGGCGCACAATCTGTATTTACCATTGCCAGTGCTGAGATCTACTTTATTTGGAAAAAGAAAGAGTTAGTCGAAGGTTATATTGGTTGGCCAACAATGCCAACAATGACCTTTGATGAATGTCCTGAAGATCTCGATGTATTAGTTGTGGGAATGGTGCCACCAGAAATCGTTGAAGACACTGAAACTTTGGCTTTTTTTGCCAATATTGGTCGTAAAGCGCGCTATGTTATTGGTACATGTTATGGCTCTTTAGTACTAGGAGCTGCGGGTTTATTAAAAGGCAAAAAAGCAACCAGTAACTCAAATGTGGTACCTATGCTGCCTGATGTTGGTGCAACGGCTGTTGCGGGGAGTGATGTCGTTATTGATGGAAATATTTATACATCAGGGCCAGCCACGGGGTCATTTGACGCTTCTTTATTGGTATTAGAGCAGCTATTAGGAACTCCTTTTGCGCAATTAACAGAGCTGGCAATTGAGTATGATCCAAGACCTCCTTTTGGTACTGGCTCACCAACCCTGGCAGGGCCAGAGATGACAGCAATAGCGCAAACACTGACAGCGAAATTGAATCAACAATTTCACCAATCAGCCCGAAATGGATTCAAAAAAACAAGGTTAACCGAAAATAATTAAGCTAGGATGCTATCTTTAGCTGTTTTATGCATTTAATCTTTGGAGTCATTATGACTGAATACGAAAAAATGGTATCAGGCCATCTTTATCACGCAAATAAAGAAGAAAAACTGCAACTAATAAGAACAAAAGCGCGCGAAATTATTTATGATTTTAATCTCACTCGTCCTTCTGAAGATGCGAAAAGAATTAATTATTTAAAACAGCTATTAGGAAAAACAGGAAAAATTTTTTATATTGAACCACCATTTCATTGTGATTACGGTGAATTAATCGAAATTGGTGAGAATTTTTATTCTAATTTCAATTTAACTATTTTAGATTGTGCACCAGTAAAAATTGGCAGCAATGTAATGTTTGCTCCTAATGTAAGTCTTCTAACTGCAACCCATCCTATCGATCCTGAAATACGCAGCAGTGAGCTTGAATATGCACTTCCCATTACTATTGGCAATCATGTTTGGTTAGGGGCAGGATGTATAGTTCTACCTGGTGTTACTATTGGGGATAACTGTGTTATTGGTGCAGGAAGTGTAGTAACTAAATCTATTCCTGCCAATTCCGTTGCTGCTGGTAATCCCTGTCGCGTTCTTCGACAGATTGGAGAAAAAGATAAAGCTGATGCTCAACAACGAAACTATAGGTAATTTTTCACATAAATAAAACATCAGTAACTTATTATTTAGGCTCAACAATATCCAATAAACGTATCTAGTTGAGCCTAAAAATATTATTACTCTTTAATAAAACTCAAATAATTAAAGAGTGGTTTAAACCCAAATTTTCGATACAACTCTAAACCATCAGCTGATGCATCTAAAAAGCAGCGCTCAACACCTTGTTCACGACAAAACTCTAAAACATGTGTAATTAAGTGCGTTGCATAGCCGTTTCCTTGGTAATTAATATCAGTTCCAATATCATCGAAACGTGCTAGGTTTTCATGCAAAGTTAACGTTAATGAAGAAACGGGAGCACCATCTACTAATAATGCGTAGTGAAAAATATTGGCGCCATTATCTAATGCTTTTTGATGATAACGAATATATTCAGTAATAATTGTATCTTCATCACCATTATCACCCACGGGAAATGCTGTTTTTAATGGATGAGCCCATTGTTCTAAATTATGGTTAGTTAAAATAATGTCGCATGGACTATTTTTATAGTTAGGGTACGTCGCTTCTGATAGCGTTAAATACATCGCTGTAGTCATTCCATCGCCACTATAACCTGCATTTTTAATCATAGTGTCAAAATCAAGTAATAGAGATTCTGGAAAAACTAAAATATGCCCTTTTTTCTGAGAGGAAAATAGGGTACTGGCTTGTTGAAATGCGCTTTCTGTTGCACCTTGGCGAAGGTAAATAAAATTAAAAATAGGTGCATCCATTGGGGTCATAAAGCAGTGAGTGTGATCACCGATACGAATATTATTTTCGCAAATTTCAGACCAAAAGGCTTTTTCTATAATTTTAAATTCTTTATACAGTTGTGCATCCATAATGGTTCTCTAGATAAATCGCGATAAGCGATAAGGGGTAAGCATAGGGTTCGCTTTTTGGTGTATCAGTTCTTGTGCAACTAATTCACACAATAAAGGTGACAGCGTCACGGCTGCATGCATAGTAACAATATATAGTCCCTGAAAGGGAGACACAGGACCAACAATTGGCATTTCATCTTTGGGCATAGGCCGTTCACCAACTGAGACTTGTGTAATCGTTAGTTTACCGATATCTGTAAAATTATCATAAAAAGTCTCTTTCGCACGTTGCGCAATGTGCTCAGGGTGATGTTCATCACTATTATCAATGTAATCTTCTGCTGCAATAATCTCATTTTGAGCCAAATGACGTAACTCCATTTCTGGCGTAGAAATAATACAGGGTAAAAATACATTATTAGCAGTATAGGTTGTTTTTAATAAAATACTTGGTGATGCATATAGAGGTAAATCAATCTGTTGTGCAGATAATAGCGGTAAAGCGCCAGTACCTGCAGTTAAAATAACATAATCACTATATAAATCGCCTTGGGCTGTTTTAACACCAATAATTTGGTTGCCTTTACGTAAAAGTGCAATGACTTCATTATTCTCGCTATATTTAACTCCCATATTTTGAGCTTGTTGAAGTAATATTTTGATTACGTGTAAAGGATCTACTGCACCTTCGTTCATCGTAAATGCTGCTAATTCGGGTGGATTACGAAGCTGAGGTACTTTTTTAATAAGTTGTTTTTTAGTTAGAGGTTGAACATTAAAACCTGCTTGATTATGAGTTTTAATAAATTGTTCAGTTTCACTTTCAGAAGACATCCAACTTATTGCTCCCGACTAATCTATATTGAGTAAACCTTGAGTTTGTTTATCAAGCTCTCGCCAGCCGTTAATTGAATCCGCACGTAATTGTTGATAAGCATCAGGACGTCCATAAGAAACATTTAGCCAAGCAAAAGAGGCACTCGTAGCACCAGAGCCGGCCGTAGATTTATCAAGTAAGATAACCTGCATATTACTCATTTTTGCTAAGTACCATGCCTGCATTACACCGACAATACCTGCACCAACAATAATAATTTTCTTTTGAAAATGCAGTTGTTGTGGTTTGTTTGGTCTCATTTCAATTTCTCTAGTAACAAAGGTTATAAACCCTACATACAATAGTAAAAACGATACAGATTAATCTTTTTAACAAAAAGGATCTTGTTTATTCTATCACTATTCGTGCTAACCAATCATTGTAGACAATAATAAAATTATATTTTTCAATTATTTATAAAACAAAAGCCATCTAGCAACACATGATAAATCAGAAATAAAAAACAATAGCTTAATACTCTATAACATAAAACAAACAATAGGGTATTATTGCTATTTTATATTTAAAATATAGTTTTTATAACTAACTTTTAAAAAAATATCAGATTATTAGTCTTTAAAAAAGATAATAACAGCACCGTACTATAACAATGGTTAAGCTTAGATTATTACTCTTAAATTTAATGTAAAAATAGACCATACGACTGCCTTTTGGTTAGATTATTAGAATATAAATCTTATTTATATTTATAATAAAGATTATTGTTTTACAAATTTATTAACGTCGATATGATAGCTCACATATCCAGCATGTCATTTTAATTTAAAAAGGCGTCATATGTTAGAAAATATCGGTATTTCAAATATTTGGACATACCTTTTAGGCGTTATTTTTATCACGTTAGTCCCTGGACCTAACTCGATTTTCGTCCTAACTTCCAGTGCGAAGCATGGCGTAAAAGGGGGGTATAAAGCCGCTCTTGGTGTTTTTACGGGTGATGCATTATTAATCTTTTTGGCATTTTTGGGGGTTGCTTCATTAGTCAAGACTTCACCCGTCTTCTTTATTATTATTAAATATGCAGGTGCTCTTTACTTAACTTATTTAGGATTAAAAACCCTATATGCAACGTTTCAAAAGAAAAAAGAGACAGCAGAAGAGGTCTCAGTAGAAGCAATAAAAGCAAAAGATGGTTTATATGTTAAAGCTCTATTTTTAAGTATGCTTAATCCTAAAATGATTATTTTTTATGTGTCATTTTTTATTCAATTTATTGATCCTAAATACGAAAATGCGGGTATTCCATTTTTTGTATTAGGCGTAATTTTAGAAACTTGTAGTATGCTGTATTTATCTATACTTATCTTTGGTGGTGTCGCAATTACTAATAAAGTTAAGCATAACAAACGACTAGCTTCATTATCTAACAGTTGTATTGGCGCCGTGTTCTTACTTTTTGGTGCTAAATTAGCTTTAACAGCTTAATGCGACAATTTAGATATCAGGTCACTGCTTAATTAAGTAGTGACCTTTTTTACTTTCTATATACACTTATATTTATTTTATAACCACTTCTAATATAGCGTGATAAGTATCTGTTTTAATAATTTTATTAATTTTTAAATCTGCTTGATCTAATAAATTATTAAATTCATCAACGGTTCTCTCTCCTGACTCAGGGAAAGCACTCATACAAAGAATATCCATATACTTCGCAGTATCTGGTATGTTTTTCTTGAAGATAACAGGTTCTATAATAAGAACTTTAGAGTCAGGCTTCATTGCTTTTCTAAAATTTTTAAAGAAAGTAACGGCACTGTTATCATCCCAATCATGAATGATGTATTTAATTAAATAAATATCTGATTCAGGGTAGTCACCAAATAGATCTCCTTCAATTAATTTCCATCGGCTATCATCACCTAATTCTGTTAATCGAGTTCTTTCTAATACATGTTTACGATCAAATAGCTGTCCTTTTAATGTTGGGTTAACTCTCAATACTTCTAATAATAAACCACCTAATCCGCCGGCAATATCTGTAACGACTTTATTTTTAGGAAAATCATAGTGCTTTACTATAAAATAGTTTTCTATTTTTGAAAGCGAATTCATACCTACCTGAAAATCATGATCTTCTCTCACATTATCTTGCCAATATTCATAGAAAGACATGCCATATAAATTTTCAAAAGCAGGATTTCCTTGAACAGATTCAACAACATCTCCTACAGGGCGCCAAAACGTTTCATTCGTTAACATTAATATAGAGTCACGCAATGTATATTCATGATCACTTAGTAAAAAATGTCCCGCCGGTGCAAGTGAATACGTTAACCCCTCTGATTCATAAAAAATATTTTCAGAAGCTAATATTCTTAATATCCTATTTAATGCCAATGGTAATGAATTTGTTTCTTTGGCTAATTCATTTACACTTTTGGGACCATCTTTAAGTAAATCTGCAATTTTTAATTTTGCAGCTGCTCTTAATGCTGCTGGAATAGCAAATAGCATTGTCTTTTTCATTAAATCTATAGCAGCAGCTTTATTTTTTAAATCAAAGGTATTATTATTCATGTTATAAAATCCTAAGGTTATTAAATTAAAAATATTAATTTATACATTAAATATAAATTAATTAAATTATAGGTGGTTATTTTATTTGCATGAGCTTATTTTTAATTTTAATTTCCTCAGCGTCATTAGTGATATAATAAATTAATTTATAATTATCGAGTGAAATATAAAAGATATATTTTTTGTAAATATTATTTTTTAGTTATAGTTTTATTTATTACTAATTAAATTTTTATTATTGCTTTAAAATCAAAAGTATTTCTCAAATTAGTCTCTTAATCCTTAATAACAACTATGGCAAAATTGCATCACTTTACAGGACATTACCTTTAAGAAATGAATAACATATTGTTATTTAAGCAATAAAATAACCAAAGGATATTTATGCGACTCAATTTTCCCTTAATTGCTCTTGCAATGGGTGCTTTTGCTATAGGTGCAACAGAGTTTTCACCAATGGGAATGTTACCTCTTATTGCTCAAGGGCTAGACATTTCGATACCAACAGCAGGTATTGCAGTTATAGCATATGCAACGGGTGTTATGATTGGTGCACCAATTATGACTTTACTACTTAACCGATATTCGGTTCGTAAAGCACTAACTATATTAATGGGGTTATTTACGCTAGGTAATATACTTTCAGGATTATCTCCTGATTTTATATCGTTATTATTATCTAGGATTATTACTAGCTTAAACCACGGTGCTTTTTTTGGTATCGGTGCAGTAGTCGCAGCAAGTGTGGTTTTACCTCACCAAAGAGCTAGTGCTGTTGCTGCAATGTTTATGGGATTAACATTAGCAAATATTGTTGGTGTGCCTCTAATGACATGGTTAGGGCAAACAATAGGATGGCGGGGGGCTTTTTTAGCTATTGCCACACTAGGTGTTATTACTATTGCTGCACTACTATTTAGCTTGCCAACAATAGCCAGTAGAAAAGAAACCAATATACGTAACGAATTAAAAGCACTCACCAAAACGCCGGTGTTATTAGCACTTTTAACAACCGTATTGGGTGCAAGTGCTATGTTTACGCTATATACCTATATTGCACCCATTCTAATTAATATTACTGATCTAGCGCCTGAACGTATTATTTTTATGTTAGTTCTTATTGGGATAGGATTTACGTTAGGTAATTATTGGGGCGGAAAAGCAGCAGATAAATCATTAAATAAAGCACTTATCTCTCTTTTCCTATTACTAATTATTAGCATGATGGTTTATCCATTAGTTACAAAAACAGAAATTGGTGCTGGTATTGCTTTAGTTATATGGGGATTTGCTGCATTTGGTTTAGTCCCACCAATTCAAACAAAAGTAATGTTACTTTCTAAAGATGCGCCTGCACTTGCATCTTCAGTCAACATTGGTGCTTTTAACCTTGGTAATGCAATAGGTGCAGCGGCTGGCGGAGTGGTTTTACAAATGGGTTTAGGCTACTCAATGGTGCCGATTGCTGGCGGAATTATTGCGCTATTAGGATTATTATTAGTGTTATGGCAATGTCGCCGAGAATGTCACTAGTTAGGGTTAATGGTACATAATACAAAACTAAATAGCCTAACATTTATGTTAAGGCTATTTAGTTATAAAAAATTACCTTATTAGCAAGAAATGGAGTGCTATAAAACCCTATTGTCAGCCTATACTGAGTACAATCCGTTATCTTAATTGAGATGCTACATGTATTTTTGCTATGGTGAAAAAGAGATAAATACGCTAAAGCGGCGAGATAAACGCTTCGCTGGATTAATAGAGCGAATAGGTGAAGTTAAACGTCCACTTACACCTGATTTATTTACTGCATTAGTTAAAAATATCATTGAGCAGCAAATTTCCGTTTCAGCTGCCATAACCGTAAATCAACGACTATTAGATTTATGTTTGGGAGAATATACACCTGAACGCATCATCCAATTATCTGTAATTGATATTCAGCAATGTGGCATGACAATGCGAAAAGCGGGGTATATTTTAGGTATTGCTGAAAGCGTGCTAACAAGGCAATTAAATTTACACCAAATACCAACGTTAACAGATAAAGAAATTATACATACATTAACCCAATTAAAAGGAGTTGGTGTTTGGACAGCTGAAATGATGTTAATTTCTTCATTAAACCGACCTGATATTTTAAGTTGGGGCGACTTAGCTATTCAGCGTGGAATAATGCGTCTTTATCGCCACAAAACACTAGATAAAACACGCTTTGAACGTTACCGCAAACGCTATTCACCTTATGGTTCTACGGCATCACTTTATTTATGGGCTCTATCTAAAGAGTCTGAATAAATGAGCAACAATCGGAGTGTACGACCTATTTTTTACGTTAATAATGTATCTGACATCCTAATTTGAGTTTTAATTCGAGAGAAAAGCGATGATGGAAGATAAACATAATCAACTTATTGAACAAGCTTGCCGCTTTATTGAAGAAAATAACGGTGATGTTTCATTGGCTCGCATTGCTGAGCATATTATGGTAAGTCCGTATCATTTTCATCGTTTATTTAAATCTATTCTAGGAATAACACCAAAATCTTATGCTAATGCTTATCGCCAGCAGTTAATAAAAAAAGCGCTAACTGAAAACGCACGAATTACAGATGCTATTTATCAATCAGGTTTTAATGCAAATAGCCGTTTTTATGAGAATGCTTCAGCAATATTAGGTATGACACCAACCGATTGGCGTACTGGTGGTGAAAATATTGTCATTTTTTTTGCCATAGGTATTTGCTCCTTAGGAAATATTCTTGTCGCTCAAAGCGAAAAGGGAATTTGTGCGATAACTTTAGGTGATGATGCTGATAATTTACTTGTCGATTTACAAAAACAATTTCCCCACGCTGAGCTTATTGGAGCCAACAAGGAATTTGAACAAATCGTGGCTCAAGTTGTTGGTTTTATAGAGTTTCCCTTGCAATCGTTATCTTTACCATTAGATATTCAAGGAACGATTTTTCAACAAAAAGTATGGAAAGCATTAATGGAAATTCCTTTTGGTTACACGGTTACTTACCAAGATATCGCGAATAAAATTGGTTCCCCAAAAGCTTATCGAGCAGTCGCTAATGCATGTGGCGCAAATAAATTGGCCGTTGCTATCCCTTGTCATCGAGTTGTAAGACAAAATGGTGAGCTATCGGGTTATCGCTGGGGAATCGAGCGCAAAGCAAAGTTGTTGCAAAATGAGCAAAAACTAATAAATAAATGACGCTATCTTAAAAAACAGCGTTTATTCAACACATCCCTCAACAATAAAAATTATCATGATAAGATAATTATTAAATTATAATTTCTCTGTGAGTCAATATATGTTTACTGTTCCAACTGAAATCACGTTCTTTGAACGTTTAATACCTTCTATTCTTTCAGAAAACAAAGTCATTACTATTCGAGATGAGAGTGAAAGCCATTATATACCAGGCTCTGAAGTTGAATTATTTGCTAATGAGCATCGGACTCACTATGGGAAATTAAAAATTTTATCCGTTTCTAAACTGCAATATAGTGATATAAATGAGTATCATGCACAGCAAGAGGGCATGGAATTATCGGTATTAAAAACACTAATTAAAGAAATTTATCCTACGACTGACTCATTATATTTAATTGAATACCGATTAATAAAATAGCGCTCTTTAAACCATAAAAGAAGGGAGCCTATCAGCTCCCTTAAGTTAACCAAGCGTATTTAATTCAGATTGAGAAGTTGCTTTAATTGCTTAATTTCGCTTTCCCATTGTACTTGTAAAGCAGGTTTTTGATGACTTACTTTGCGAGCACGATCTGCTGTCAGTTTTTCTTCAAGTTCAATTAATTGTATTAATTTTTCATCTTCATCATGATTAACAGATTGATTTTCTAGCTGAATATTAACAACATCGCTAGCACTTGTATCTGGCTTTTCTTGTTGCGAAATAAGCTGATAAATTATTTCTATATCATGATGTTCAGTTAAAATACCGTTATGAATATACCAAAAACGATTACAGCTATTTTCAATAAGTTCTCTATCATGGCTTACTAATAATATACCGCCGGAAAATTGACGAATTTGTTCTGCCAGTGCCTGTTTTCCATCCATATCAAGATGGTTAGTTGGTTCATCGAGCATTAATAATGAGTATTTAGCCAAACTTAACCCAATAAATAATAGCCGAGCACGTTCGCCACCACTTAAAGAACTCACAATTTGGCTATGACGAGAATAAGAAAACCCCGCACTAATAAGTGCCATTTTTCTTTGCTCATCTGTCAATGCAACAAAAGGTTTCAGGGCATCAATAAGAGTATCGCTATCAATAAGTTGAGCCATTCTTTGGTCGTAATATCCCAATTCAACACGAGGATGAAGCCTAATAGTACTTTCGCCATCCGTTTTAATGGTTTTCATCGCCCAAATCATTCTTAATAGTGATGATTTTCCCGTTCCATTAGCGCCAATAATTGCAATTCGATCACCACTTTTAATACGCTGATATTCAACGTTATATAACATAGGCGCATTATCAGCTGGGGTAACAGATAACTGATTTAATTCACAAAGCCTATCTGCTCGTAATGAAATACCAGAAAGTTGTAGAACCCATTGATTACCTTCGGTTATATCAACTTGATCGTCTTTTAAACGAATAATCTGTTTTTCCATTTGTTTAGCTTTACGGGATAAGTTTTCATTATCATAAACATGCCCCCAGGTTGCTAATTGCTTAGCACTTTGCGCAATACGATCAATTTCATTTTGTTGAGCTTCACGCCGATGTTGCGCACTAATATCTTGTTCTTCTTGTGCTTGTCGTGCTTGAGAACAGGGTAGACGAAATAATGACAGCGTTTTATTTCGAATAACCCATGTACAATTTGTAACCTGATCTAACAATGTATTATCGTGTGAAACCAAAATAAAACTACCACGCCAATTTTTAAGAAATGACTCTAACCATAAAATGGTTGGAAGATCGAGATGGTTGCTCGGTTCATCTAATAGCAATAAATCAGGCTCAATAATTAACGCTCTGGCTAATAATAAACGAGTGTGTTGACCTCCACTTAATTGTGAGATTAATAACGTTTTTTCATATTCTTTAAAACCCATTTCAGTTAATAGTAAATCGGCTCGCCAACCTTCAGATAATCTGTATTCTTCAGGTAATTTATGAAGGACCGCATCCATTAAAGTTATTGACTGTAATTCGTTAGGTAAGTGTTGCTCTATATAAGCCATAACCGTTTTATTAGCGATGGAAATAGTACCTTCACTAGGAGGCAATTGGTTTGATAGCAGTTTTAATAACGTACTTTTTCCACAACCGTTATAGCCAATTAAACCTATTTTCTCACCTTTAGTCAGAGCGAGTGAAATATTATTTAGCAATAAACCGTGGTTATTATGAAAAGACAGATTTTGTGTAGATAATAATGTGCTCATAGCTTACTCATTTTTTAGGCGTAAAAACGCCTGGGCATTATCAAGCGATAACCCTGTAAGCTGAGGAGAGGTGATAACTAACGTCGCTCAGGCAGGTTAACGCAGTAAAAAACTGTGAGAGCCTGAGCTATTACGATTACCAAAGAAGTGTGAATATTCGATTAGATCACACAACAACATAATTAGCCTCCTTATTTAAATTAATGGGTTGATAGGTAGGCTCATTCTAGCAAAATGAGTTTCGTTTTCACAATATATCTTTTGTACAAAATGGTGTCATTCGGTGTGGATATTTAGAATTTATAAAGCAAGATGAAAATAATCGCTCTATAGAAAAATCCCTACAGTTTATTGCTTATAGTGATTTTATGATTAAGCGAAAAGCTAGCTTGAAAATGATTTTTTTCAGAACAAACTCGAATGTGTTCCAACCCTTTTTGTAATTGGATTAGTTCTTTAATTTTTTATCAATCTCTTCAATTTTTAATTGAACTATATTTCTATCAATTTCAGGTATTTTCTGATGATCACTGCGTTATTTCATTTAATGAAAATAAGCTTGTTGCGCTAAAGATATTAACGCTAATCGAGCAAGGATCTCTGGATGATATACTCGCTTTAACCCTTTACAACCAATAGCGTTAATCAATCCTTTTTTTTCATAATAACGGATTGCAAAAGAGGCTAGACCGGTTGATTGGGATACTTCAGTAATATCCATTTTGGTAAGCTGTTTTTTTCTATTTTTGTGCTCATCCCATCTTCGATAGCATTGTTGCCCATGTAAGGCTATTGCAAAGTAAAATAGTGATTTTTTAACGCACTAAATCATAGAATTTCATCATTTTATCGTAATTTTTCGCAGATAAGAACTATCTGCCTACATTGGGCGTTTTGAACATGATATATTGCTATCTATTCGCTATAGCTGTCCTATAAAAGGTTAGAAAATGAGTAAATTAAGAGTCGCTATTATTTTTGGTGGAAAATCCACTGAACATCAAGTTTCACTTCAGTCAGCAAAAAATATTATTAACGAATTAGATAGAACAAAATTTGACCTCTGTTTAATTGGCATTAATGAACAAGGCCAGTGGCATGAATATTCAGAGACTGATTATTTATTAAATAGCGATAATCCTAAAACCATCTCATTAAGTAAACCACTGCGTGCTGTTGCAATTATTCCTGGTAGTACAAAAAATCAATTTATTGCCCTTGAAGATGGCAAAGCATTACCTCAAATTGATGTTGTTTTCCCAATTGTCCACGGTGCTTACGGTGAAGATGGTACATTACAAGGCTTATTACACATGATTGATATGCCTTATGTTGGACCAAATATCATTAGCTCTGCCGCTTGTATGGATAAAGATGTCACTAAACGTCTACTAGATGGCGCGGGGTTAGCGGTTGCTCCATTCATTACTGTGATGAAACATCAAATTAATGAGGTTTCTTACAACGAAATCGTGCGCCAATTAGGTCTTCCTCTTTTTATTAAACCAGCTAATTTAGGTTCTTCTGTAGGTATTAGTAAAGTAAATAACGAAGCAGAATTTAATGCAGCACTGACTATGGCATTTGAATATGATTTAAAGGTTATTGTTGAAAGTGCCATTGTAGGCCGTGAAATTGAATGTGCTGTTTTAGGAAATGAAAAACCTGAAGTTAGCCCTTGTGGAGAAATCGTATTAAACGATGCATTTTATGCCTATAACACAAAATATATTGATGATGATGGAGCTAAAGTTATTGTACCTGCGGTAATCAATGACGATGTCAGTTTAAATATTCGTCAAACCGCACTGAAGGCTTATCGTGTATTAAATTGTTTAGGTATGGCGCGTGTTGATGTGTTTTTAACTCAAGATAATCGTGTAGTCATTAATGAAATTAATACACTACCTGGTTTTACCAATATCAGTATGTATCCGAAGTTATGGCAAAGTGCTGGTCTAGAATATAAATCGCTTATTACTAAGCTGATTGAGTTTGCACTTGATTACCATAAAAAAACATCAGTATTAAAAACAAAATGTGAGCTTTAATTAACAAAACATATTTAAAATCCTCGCCTAAAATAGGGCGAGGATTATATTAATTTATACATTAAGCATATTTTCGTGATCCTGCGACACAAAAAATAACTGCTATCGTCACTAATAACATAATAATATTTACTGATTCATTAAGTAATGTTGCTGCCAGTGCTAAGCCAAAAAAGGGTTGTAATAATTGAAGCTGACCAACGGCTGCAATCCCACCTTGAGAAAGACCTTTGTACCAAAAAATAAAGCCTATTAGCATACTAAAAAGCGAAACATAACCTAATCCTACCCACGCAGAAGTTCTGATAATACTTAATGAGGCTGGCATCAGAATAAAAGTAAGAATAAACATAATGGGTAATGAAACAATTAATGCCCAACAAATAACTTGCCAACCGCCAAGTGATCTCGTTAATGTCGCACCTTCTGCATAGCCTAATCCACAAACAATTACAGAGGCTATCATCAATATATTAGCGCTAATAGATGATGTACCACCTTGAGATATCGCATATCCCATTACTAATAAACTACCAATAATAGAAAATAGCCAGAAAATAGGGCGCGGCTTTTCACCACCGCGTATTACCGCAAATATGGCGGTTGAAAGCGGTAATAACGCTAAAAAAACTAAAGAATGTGCAGATGTCATTTCCTGTAGCGCAATAGCTGTTAATAAGGGGAAACCAACAACAACACCTAAAGAGACTACGGTTAATGATATCCATTGTCGTAATGTAGGTAGTTTTTCTTTATAAAGTAATAACATGCCAAGAGATAATAGCCCAGCAATTGTTGCTCTTGCGGCTGTAAGAAAAAGAGGATCAAATCCAAGTACCGCCGCTTTTGTGGCAGGTAGTGAACCACTAAAAATTAGCATACCAATAAAACCATTAATCCATCCTCTTTTTCGTTCATTTT
>NZ_LXEV01000022.1 GCF_001654965.1 Proteus hauseri ATCC 700826 | reverse complement strand
GACTAACTTGCTGCATAAATGATCCATTTTTTATTATGGTTAATATTTAATAAAAGCAAAGAGTTATATTTTTCTATGCTTAGGATTATATGTAGTTTATCTACATGTAAACGTGTAACTTGCTGTGCTTTATATTATGGAGCACAATCATGACAATCAAATAATTGTCATGGATACAATTTCTATGGTTCAACCACGCTATAAATTATTAGTTGATAAATTTGCTGAAGATATTCGGGAGGGAAGACTATTACCGGGTACTCGCTTACCAACGCATAGAAAATTAGCTGCGGAGCATAAAATGTCGCTAGCTACTGCAAGTCGAGTTTATTCTGAACTAGAAAATATGGGGCTAATTAGTGGAGAAACCGGAAGAGGGACATTTGTTAGAGAATTATCGTTGCCAGTAAATCATGGTATAGAAAATCCAGCTGCCGCCGATATGTTAGATTTAAACTTTAATTATCCATCATTACCTGTTCAAGCAGAACTTCTCCGTAGTGAATTAAAGCGACTTTCAACTTCTGGTGAAATAGAATCTCTTTTGCGTTATCAACCTCATGGCGGTAAAATACATGAGAAAATAATTATTTCTAACTATTTAAATAAACGAAATATTACAGTAAAACCTGAAAATATAGTTATTACGAGTGGTGCTCAGCAAGCTATTGCACTCACTTTGCTCGGTTTACTAAAACCCGGGGATGTTATTGCTGTTGATGCATTAAGTTATCCCGGATTTAAACTCGCTGCATTAGCCCATCATTTAGAAATAGTAGCCATACCTATCACACCAACAGGAACTGATTTTGCAAAACTGGAAATATTATGTAAACAGAGAGCAATTAGGGCATTATATTGTATGCCGACATTACATAATCCGATGGGGTGGGTTTTAACGCTAGCCCAACGCCATCAGTTAATTAATTTGGCACGAAAATATCATTTTCTTTTAATTGAAGATGCAACTTACTCTTTTTTAGTTAAAAAATCACCACCAGCAATTGTCACGCTAGCACCTGATATTACTTGTTATATTTCTGGATTTTCTAAAAATGTAGCATCTGGATTACGTGTCGGATTTATAGTTACCCCACCTCAAAAAACTTTATTAATAGAACGCGCAATGAGAGTAACTACTTGGAATACTCCGGCCCTAATGACATCTATTGTTTGTCATTGGATACAAGAAGGAACCGTTGATAAATTAGAAACGTTATTGCGTAAAGATGCTCAACTACGACAAAAAATGGTTGATGATATTTTTAAGGAAATGACAATAATTCGTCATCCTTTCTCTTATTTTTTATGGATCCCATTACCCGATAAAACAAGAGCCGATCAAATAGCGGCTGCACTACGTCGTTTACATATTTCGGTTGCAACAGCAGAACCTTATGCAACTACACCTCATATTCCTCATGCTATTCGTATTGCATTAGCGTCTATTGATCTCAATTTATTGCATGATGCATTGACAAAAATTCGTGATGTTATTGAATATCACATAGATCTATAGAGCATCATTATTCAAACCGCAGAGAAAAGGGAAATAATACAATGGAAACCCGACTCAAATGTGCACTAATTTACGATTTTGATGGAACACTGGCTAAAGGAGATTGTGCACAACATGGAGTAATGCCTAGCTTAGGTATTCAATCACCTGAAGAAATAGGCTTATTTTGGCAAGAAGTAAAAAAACGAGCCAAAGAAAATGATGGCGATGAAATTTTATCTTACCTTGGTGTATTAGCTGAAAAAGCAAATATCTTAGGTTCAGAACAATTAAGTAAAGAAAATCTGAGAAAACACGGACAATCTATTCCTCTGTTTAAGGGCGTCAAAGAGTGGTTTGAACGGATTAATGAATATGGCCAACAGCATGGTTTAGACATTAAACATTATATTATTTCAAGCGGATTGACTGAAATGATAAAGGGTTCTGCTATTGGACAACAGTTTGAACAAATTTATGCTTGTAAATATTACTATTCGGCTAATGGCAAAACAGCATTGTGGCCAGTATTAGCCATTAATTACACCACAAAAACCCAATTTCTTTTTAGAATAAATAAAGGCATTGGCAATGCTTGGGATAATGAAGCAGTAAATGAATTTATCGAATTAGAAGAACGAGATATTCCTTTTGAACGAATGATCTATTTTGGTGATGGCGATACAGATATTCCATCGATGAAAATGATCCGTTATCAAGGCGGTTTTTCACTTGCTGTATTTGATATAGATAAGTGGAAAGAACCAAAAACACAAAATAAAGTACAAAAATTAATTGCAGAAGAGCGAGCCAATTATGTACTTCCAGCAGATTTTTCAGAAAAAAGCCAATTAGATGTCACAGTTAAAGGACTATTAAAACTATTTGAACGAAAAAATAGAGTAAATACGAAATAGAATATTAATTTCATTTAAATAATCCTAAAGTAAAATTATTTTTTAAAGCCAACTTAAGTTAGTTGGTTTTTTTATTAATTTATATTAAAAACATATTTATTATAAATAAAGGTTAAAAATAATTACTGTAACTAAATTAATTCATCTAAAAGTGATAGAGGAAAATAGCTTATTTAAGGTCGATCTTCATCGAATTGTTACTCAAAAAAATCGCTACAATCTTAAATAATTTACTTTGATTTCCTTTACGGTGAAAGTAAATATTATTCAGTCATATTTCAGTTAATAGATGGATGGTATAATGAAAAAACTTATTTTATTAAGCGCAATATCTGGTGGTATATTATTTTGGTCTATACATATACAAGCAGATAATTTTGATTGTCGTAATGCGGCAACTCAAATAGAAATAAATCAATGTGTTCAACTCGATTTTCAGCAGCAAGATGATGAACTTAATCGTATTTATCAGCAATACCATGAAAAACTCGATAACATTCGTAAAGAACAACTAAAACAGGCCCAAGTTGTATGGATAAATTTCCGCAATCTCTCTTGCCAGTATGAAGCAGACTATTATCAAGGCGGTAGTTTAGCACCAATGGTATACAGCAGTTGTTTAAAAGATAAAACTAAAGAACGTATTGGCGATCTTAAAAACTACATTGCTTTATATTAATTTTATTTTCAAATGAAATTAAAATTTTTTGATATGTTCTTTTTTGTAATAAATAGAAACCTATTTTTAGATAATATTTTATTTATTAAATAAAATAGTTTTGTATTATTTTGAAACATAAATCCCCTTGACTAATCATTGCTACAAAGTAGTCTGATGCGCAGATCACAAATAAAGAAGAAGTCAATGTAATGAATAAGATAAAGAGGCTTGGGGTAGGGTTACTTTTTACATTAATGCCATTTACAGCAATGTCTTTTGATATTGGTCTGAAATATGGTGTTAATCTTATCGATTTTGATGGGGACGGTATTGAAGACATAGTGATTAAGTCTAGAAGAGCCTTAAATAGCACCACAACTGTAGATATGGTCACTGTTTATATAAAAGGCAATGACGACAGAACTTATATCGTTCCTTCAATCTACGCTAATGCATCAAGCCTGTATGATAGCTATATAAAAGACACTAATATAAAAATCTCTGATTTCAAATTTATTGAGAAAAAAGCTACGTTATTTTATTAAGCTTAGAAAAAATTGGTAACAATTTGTTAAACCCTGCACCTATTCGGTTTTCTAGCTACAGAATAGCAGAACAAAAAAACAATAATGAAGAACTATATAGATGGAAGTTCTCATCTCACTGTGTTACAGAGGTAGATTATCTTAGTGTAGATGAAGCATTTTCTGACAGCTGTTTTAATAAAATAATTAACGAATAAAATATATAAAAAAAGTCAACCACTCCAATTATGATTAGTTTATTTTATCTTTATAAAACAATACATTATAAATGTACTGTTAATATTCCTTTTTTTATATGCATAGACTACTTGTATCATTTCTAGTTCCTTGTTATTAATCTATTACTAAGATATTTCTTATGTTGGAATATTTGCTGATAAATTCGTTTTTATCGTGGCCTGTTTAAAGAGGGAGATATGAAGGAAATTATTACGGGTTTACTTCTGGCCTCAATAACGCTATTTACCGTATCTTGTTCTCAAGAAGATGAGAATAAAGTAAAAGTGGCAATTAATACTGGACCCGATCAAGTAATTTGGGAAGAAGTCATCCGGTTAGCAAAATTAACTGAAGGACTGGATGTCGAAGTTATTGCTTTTAACGATTATGTGCTTCCCAATAAAGCATTAGCAAATAAAGAAGTAGATGCAAATGCGTTTCAATCAATCCCTTACCTTCAAACTCAAATGAAAGAGCATAATTATAAATTTCATATTGCCAGCAAAACCTTTATATTCCCGCTTGCAGCATACTCAAAAAAAATAAGTGATATTAATGAATTAGAGATTGGCGCTCATGTGGCGATTTCAAATGAAGCAAGTATGAGAGGCAGAGCGCTATTATTATTAGCAGAAAATCAACTCATCACATTAAAAGAAGGTGTTGGATTTTCACCTACAATTGAAGATATTGTTTATAATCCTAAAGAGCTCTTTTTTGTCGAATTTGATACACCAAAACTAACAGATGCACTGAACGACCCAACAATTAGCGTTGCTTTTATTAATAACAACTTTTCTTCGCAAATGGGATTATTAGCAACACGTGATGGCTTGATTTTAGAAAACAAAACTTCACCTTATGTAAATATTATTGTCACTCGTGAAGATAATAAAAATGATGAAAAAATTAAAAGACTCATTAATGTTATTCAATCACGACAAATCGAATTAAAAGTAAAAGAAATGTATAAAGGCGATGCTGTTAGAGCTTGGTAACTTTATGTTTTATATATTTTTTTACGCCTAATTAAAGGTAAGTTGATATGCATTAATCTATTTACCTTTAAGCTATTTGCTTTAAAACCAACCATAGCTCCCGCTGGTGATAAATATTTTTATTAGTAAAAGTTACTGCTTTTGAAATACAGCTAAGTAGCTAAATTTCGATAAAAATAACTTTTACGATATTAAACCTCAATTATGTAAACAGTGATAGCAAGTTTATATAACTGCTAGTTTTTACTCTTTATAAAACAATCTAACAACGTGAATTTTTTTCAGTATGATAGTGCATCCTTTACTAACTAGAAGAAAGAAAAATGGCTAATTCTCAATTAGAAAAACAATATATTGGGTCGCATAAATTATCACCAGAAACATTAATGATGAGTTACGGTTATGATCCACTACTATCAGAAGGTTCAGTAAAACCGCCTGTATTTTTAACATCAACATTTATTTTTAAAAGTGCAGAAGAAGGTAAAGCCTTTTTTGATACGGTGAGTGGAAGAAAACCTTTACCTGAAGGTGAAAAAGCAGGATTAGTTTATTCTCGTTTTAATCAGCCCAATAGTGAGATTGTAGAAGATAGGCTCGCTCTTTATGAGAACACAGAATCATGTGTACTATTTTCATCAGGAATGTCGGCAATAACAACGACATTAATGGCACTAACTCAACCCGGTGATGTTATTTTGCATTCTCAACCGCTTTATGGTGGAACAGAAACATTAATTGCCAAAACACTCGCTAAGTTTGGTATTCAAGCAACACCTTTTACTGATGGTTTAAATATTGACCTTATTCAAGAGCAAGCTAAAAAGGCAAGCCAGAAAGGGCGTGTAACCGTTATTTTTGCAGAAACACCAGCAAACCCAACCAACTCATTAGTTGATATTACTGCGTTAAAATTAGTTGCAGATAATCTTGAACAAGTTCAAGGCTATCGTCCTCTTATTGTTTGTGATAACACCTTATTAGGACCTGTCTATCAACGTCCTATTGAACAAGGCGCGGATATCTCCGTTTACTCGTTAACGAAATATGTCGGCGGACACTCAGATTTAGTCGCAGGCGCTGCAATGGGATCACGTCAACTAATTAATCAAATTCGTCTATTAAGAGGTGCCATTGGTACTCAACTCGACCCACATTCATGCTGGATGCTAGGCCGCTCTTTAGAAACTTTGCAAATACGCATGGAAAAGGCAAATCAAAATGCCTTATTAGTTGCACAATTTCTGCGTGACCACCAAAAAGTAGAGACCATTCACTATTTACCTTTCGCTGATGAAACTTCAGCTGAAGCAAAAGTATTTGCTAAACAGTGTACTGGTGCCGGTTCAACATTTTCATTTGATATTCAAGGTGGAGAAGCTGAAGCTTTCCGTTTCCTTAATGCAATGAAAATTTTTAAACTTGCAGTTAGTCTTGGAGGGACAGAATCATTGGCATGCCACCCTGGTTCAACAACACATTCAGGTGTACCTATCGAGTTGCGCCATAATATTGGTATTCAAGAAACAACAATTCGTTTATCAATTGGTATTGAAAATCCTCAAGATTTAATTGCAGACTTAGCTCAAGCTTTAGATGCCGCTTAATTTTTAGTCTATTATAGGTGAATAAAAAACACCAGAACACTAAGTTTTCTGGTGTTTTTTCTTTACTGTTGTTATAAGTATTTTTGTATTTCTATCCATTCATCTCGAGTAAGACAACTGATATTCTCTGTTTTAACTTCATTTAAAAATTCAACATATTGCTTTTCAATTATATGATGATGTTTAAACCCGCATTTTTCTTGGACTTTTTTAGATTTTTCATTATCTGCAAAATAACCACACCATAAGTTATCTAATTCTAAATTTTCAAAGGCATAGCGATTTATTTCTTTCACCGCTTCAGGTATTAAACCTTTTCCCCAATAAGGTACGCCAATCCAATAAGAAACTTCAGCATCGTTATCACCAATAGAAAAATTACTATCTTTTGCAAACGATAAACCAATTAAACCTATTGCAAGATCATTATCTTTTAGTGTCACCGCATAAACTTCATCGCGCATAAAAATAGTGCGAATTATTTCGGTACTTTCTTCAACATTTTTATGGGCTGGCCATCCAGCAATAGGGCCTATACGTTCATCTTTTGCATATTCATATAAGCTTTCTGCATCTGACTCTTGCCACGGACGTAATACTAATCTTTTTGTTTTTAATACTTTCATTTTAATAACTTACCAAATTATAAAATAAACAGTTTATTGTTTATTTTGCTGATTAAGATAAGGGCTATTCTAAATAGTAGTAATAAAAATTTGAATGGTAAAAAGCAGGCTATTTTGGTACTTTTGACAACTAAATGAGATATTGATTTTATTAGTCAAAAATACCAACTCATTATTTATGAATAAACCTAATACTGATAATCATTTTATTTTAAATAAGTACATTTATGTTAAGCCAAACGTTATTACAACTAAATGCAGCATCATCATCAAATACATCACCACATCTTATGGTGGGTGAAAGTAATATGCTTAATGAAATAGGCTATCCACTACCATTATCTTATATTGTGTTAATGGTGTGTTTAGAAGGGCAAGGTATCATTAATATAGGTTTTCAACACTACGCGATTAAACCTAATGATATTTTGATATTAGGCGATGACACAATAAGTATTCTGTTAAAACGAACAGCTAAATTTCGTCTTTTTTACTGTTTTATTGATAAGTCTTTTGCCTCAGAAATTGCTTATTCACTTTCTAGTACTTTGTTTGCATTTCTCCACGAAAATCCTATCTGTACCCCTAAAGCAGAACAAGTTGAAGCGTTGAAATGTTGGATAGCACAAACAAACTATATACAAAAGAATTATCCTGAATACCAGAAATTAATGTTACGAAATCACTTACAAAACCTCTTTTTTGCGATAACTGAATCTATTCCGACTCATTTTTCTATTGCTAAAAAAGAGTATTCCCGCAAAGAACGTCTTTGTTGGCAATTTTGGGAATTGATTGGAACATATTGCCACCAGCATCGCGATGTGGCTTTTTATGCAGATTATCTTAGTATTACTCCGTTTTATCTTTCGCAGATAACAAAACAGTTTTTTAATGATACTCCTAAGATATTGATTAATCGTCAAGTTATTCTTGAAATAAAGGCTCTGTTAACTCATACTGCGTTATCAGCATTAAAACTTAGTTTTGATGATCCCTCTTATTTATGCCGATATTTTAAACGAGAAACAGGTAACTCTTTATCAGGTTATCGTCGGCAATATCAAAGACAATAATGTACTAGATTGTCTTTATTGTTTTCTTTTTATCACTTTAAATTTAACTAATAGGAGGAGAAATTTTGAGAAAATACCACCATACAGACCGAGGAAAATATATTTTTTGAGGTTAATATTTAACTTTTATTAAGAAATTACTATGATTTATTTTACTTCCGACACCCATTTTTGCCACTCTAATATCCTCAACCTTTGTCATCGTCCTTTTAATAGCATCAGTCATATGAACGACTCATTAATCCATAATTGGAATGCTTATGTAACGGATCACGATGAGATTTATATTCTTGGCGACTTTCTTTATCGTGGAACAGGTAAAGATGCTAACCGTATTTTGCATAGGTTAAATGGTAAAAAATATCTTATTCGAGGAAACCACGATAAATTTCTTGAAGACCCTGATTTTGATGCCTCAGCATTTGAGTGGGTTAAAGATTACTATGAACTTGATTATCAAAAACGTAAAATAGTCATGTTTCATTATCCAATTTTAGAATGGTCAGGTTTCTTTCGTGATGCAATTCATTTATATGGTCATGTTCATAATTCAGGCAAAGATCCATCTCAGCGTAAACGTTTAGAAATATTAGGACAAAATGCAATCAATGTTGGCGTTGATGTGAATGATTTTTTCCCGATAAGTATTAATACCGTGCTAAAGCGTGTATCTAAATAAAAATATATTCAAATGAATATTTAATACTTTGTTAAGTAACATTAAATTATCTAGTCGATGACGTTGACCGAAGTCATCAAATAGTGAATAAGTAATAGGTGTACCACAAATATGATAAATCCTTGTTGTTGATTTCTGCTAATTTCAGAGCCATAAGAAAAAGATCAACGACAAAGGTAATTATTGTGAGTAATAAATTACACCCCAATATCACAACAGATGCGAATCAAGCAGTGGCTTCTATTGCTTATCGTTTAAATGAAGTTATTGCTATTTATCCAATCACCCCAAGTTCAACAATGGCGGAATATGCAGATCGCTGGGCGGTTAATAATCAACCAAATATTTGGGGTGATATTCCGCGCTTAATGGAGATGCAATCTGAAGGTGGGGCGATAGCGACAGTTCATGGCGCATTACAAACGGGTGCATTAGCTACCACATTTACCTCTTCTCAGGGATTATTATTGATGATCCCATCACTTTACAAAATAGCAGGAGAACTCACACCATTTGTACTGCATGTTGCTGCTCGTACTGTTGCGACACATGCGCTATCTATTTTTGGTGATCATTCTGATGTTATGGCAATCAGGCAAACAGGTTGTGCATTACTTTGTGCTAATAGCGTGCAAGAAGCGCAAGACTTTGCAGTTATTGCACAAATAGCCACCTTAAATAGCCGAATTCCTTTTGTTCACTTTTTTGATGGATTTCGCACTTCTCATGAAATGAATAAAATCATTTCTGTCACTGACAATGAATTAAAACAACTAATTCCATATCAAGCAATAAGCGCCCATCGCAAACGAGCATTATCACCAGAAGCACCTGTGATCAGAGGAACCTCTGCAAATCCAGATACTTATTTCCAAGCCAGAGAAGCTGCAAACCCTTGGTACGATCAAGGTTACCATCACGTTGAAGAAGCAATGGCTTTATTTGCTAAAGTGACAGGGCGTTCTTATCATCCCTTTGAATATTATGGTGATCCTAAAGCTACTCGCATTATTGTATTAATGGGGTCGGCCGCTGGGCCTTGTAAAGAAGTGATTGATATGCTCAATACACAAGGTGAAAAGCTTGGTCTGCTTTGTGTTCATCTTTATCGTCCTTTTTCAGCTCAGCATTTTATTGATGCTATTCCTACTACTGTTGAATCTATTGCCGTGCTAGATAGAACCAAAGAACCAGGAGCTCAGGCAGAGCCTCTTTATCTTGATGTAATAACCGCATTAACAGAGGCTTATCAGCAAGGTGAACGAGAAACTTTACCGCTAACTATTTCTGGTCGTTATGGATTATCATCAAAAGAATTTGATCCTAATTGCGTTATGGCAGTATTTAAAGAACTACAACAAATAAAACCTAAACGTCGTTTTACCATAGGAATTTATGATGATGTAACAGGTTTATCCCTTATGCCTGTAGAGGCTAATTTGCCTAATCGTCATCAACTTAGTGCTCTATTTTATGGTTTAGGTAGCGATGGTTCTGTTTCTGCTACTAAGAATAATATTAATATTATTGGTAATAATACATCTCTTTATGCTCAAGGATATTTTGTTTATGACTCGAAAAAAGCAGGCGGATTAACTGTTTCTCATTTAAGAGTTAGCCAACAGCCGATTCATTCAACATATTTAATTAAAGAGGCTGATTTTATAGGATGCCATCAATGGCAATTTATCGATAAATATCAAGTAGTAGAAAAATTAAAAGTAGGGGGGATATTACTGCTAAACACCCCTTATTCAGCAGAGTTGATTTGGGCTAAGTTACCGCAAGAAGTGCAAGCACTACTAATAGAAAAGCAAGCTCGTTTATATACGATAAATGCTTACAAAATTGCGCGAGAATGCCAATTAGGTGCACGTATTAATACCGTGATGCAAACTGCATTTTTCCATTTAACTGCACTTTTCCCTAAAGACGATATTAACCAATATTTAACTAAGACAATTACTCAAAGTTATCAAAATAAAGGTGAAGCACTCGTTAATGCAAACTTAGCCGCGGTAGCAAAAACATTATCAGCATTACAATCAGTACCTTTAGAAATCGTGTTATCAGAAAGTCCACATAAATCACCTATTGTCGCCGATAATGCACCTAATTTTGTTAAAAGCGTTACTGCAATGATGATGGCTGGATTAGGTGATAATTTACCTGTTTCTGCATTTCCGCCTGATGGCACATGGCCAACAGGAACAACACAATGGGAAAAACGCAATGTTGCTGAATTTATTCCGGTGTGGAAACCCTCACTCTGCACACAGTGTAATTATTGCGTTGCCGCATGTCCCCATGCAGCTATTCGTGCGAAAGTGGCCAAACCAGAACAACTGGAAATGCGGCCAGTAACATTAGAAAAGCTACCGGTAAAATCGCGTGAAATGCGAGGATTAGAATATGTTTTACAGGTTGCTCCTGAAGATTGCACAGGTTGCAACTTATGCTATGAAGTTTGCCCTGCTAAAGACAGGCAAGATCCGTCAATTAGAGCTATCAATATGATTGAAAAGCTGAATGTATTAGAGGCTGAAAAACAAAACTTTGCTTTCTTTGAACAGTTACCTGATTTGCATCCTTCTGAATTAGAAAAAATTGATATAAGAACCTCACAACTTATCACACCACTATTTGAATATTCTGGTGCATGCTCTGGCTGCGGAGAAACCGCTTATATCAAACTATTAACTCAACTCTATGGTGATCAATTATTAATTGCCAATGCAACAGGGTGCTCATCTATTTATGGCGGTAATTTACCTACTACGCCATATACCACAAATAGTGAAGGTAGAGGGCCCGCTTGGGCTAATTCACTATTTGAAGATAATGCCGAATTTGGGCTTGGTTTTAGATTGACTCTGACTCAACATCAAAAACGCGTCGAGCGGCTACTAAATAGATTTGCAACAGAAATACCTGAAGCGCTTTATCAAACACTGACGAATACCACCAGTAGTAATCAAGATAAACGCCATGCTGTAAATGAGTTATCACTATTATTAGGTAAAAGCAGCGATCCTCAAGCTAGAGAATTACTAACAGATGCTCATTACTTAATGAAAAAATCAGTGTGGATGGTCGGCGGAGATGGTTGGGCTTACGATATTGGTTTCGGCGGTTTAGATCATGTACTTAGCAGCGGCGAAAATATCAATGTACTGGTATTAGATACACAATGCTACTCAAATACAGGAGGACAACAATCGAAAGCCACTCCAATGGGGGCGATAACTAAATTTGGTGAAGATGGAAAGAGTAAAGCTCGCAAAGATTTAGGTATTACTATGATGATGTACGGCAATATTTATGTTGCACAAATAGCCATTGGTGCTCAAATGAATCAAACCATTAAAGCGATTCAAGAAGCGGAGGCATATCCTGGGCCTTCATTGATTATTGCTTATAGCCCTTGCGAAGAACATGGTTATGATTTGGCATTTAGTTATGAGCAAATGAAACAGCTTACTGCTTCTGGTTTCTGGCCATTATATCGCTTTGACCCACGTCGAGAACAAGAAGGGAAAACACCGCTAATATTAGATTCTCGGACACCCAATCAAACTATTTCTGCGGTACTAAATCAAGAGCAACGTTTTAGCCGTTTATTTAAAATCTATCCTGATAAAGCAACGACACTTATTTCTCAAACTCAAAAAAATATTGAAAAGAAATATGCTTTATTAAATTTACTGGCTGAAAAAACAGCACAGGTAGAATAAGTACAAATCCTATTTATCCTAATAACAAAAGACACCCAATAAGGGTGTCTTTTATGTTACCTCTATTTTGCCTTACAAAACAATTGCCGTTCTTTTGCTTGCATTCATTCCTTGTATCATACAAAACCAAGCTAATGCAGCAACCCCCATTAAAATAGCAAATAAAGATGTCGGCGGTAGTGAGGTTAAAATATATCCACTCGCTAATGGATTAAGTGCAGCACCTAACCAACCTAATGATTGAGCAGAAAAATAACTTGCTTTCATTCCTAAAGGCGCAATGTTATCAATCATCATATATTCGCCAGGTGCATAAATTAATTCGCCAAAAGTGAACACTGCAATAGCGAGCGCCCAAAAAAACAAATTATCACCCGCCAACATAAAGCCACCCAGTCCTAACATAAAAAAGAGGGTACCTAATGTCATTAATTTACGTAGCCTATCTGCGGTAACGTGTTTACCAACAATATATTGTAGAGAAACCACAATGGCCGCATTAACGGGTAACACGACAGCAATAACGGTTTCTGCTAATTTGGCATCGTAAACCACTAAGATATATTGTGAAATACAAGATGCAAAAGATCCAAAAGTTAATGTGCCAAAAAAAGTAGAGAGCACAAACCAACTTAATGCTCTATCTTTTAACATTATTTTTGGATCCCACTTAACACTATTTTCTTCCCCACTATTGATGGCTTTAGAGCGCTGAACAAAAAGTTGAATCACAAAAAGAGGAACAGTGGCTGAAATTGCCGCTAACCAAAAAGGAAGTTGAGTACCATACATTAATAACAAGGTACCGATAGGTGGTCCTACCGTCCATCCCATATTAATAAAGGTATAATTTAATGAAAATATTTTTGGTTTAGCCGAGATCGAAAGTGTTTCAGCAAAATAAGCTTTTAACACGGTTGAAAAAACCAAATAAGAGCAGTTAATTACAGAAAAGAATATAACTACCAAAACGGTGCTATTAACCATCGGAATAGCCGCAAATCCGATAATAAAAATAGCGATAGCAATTAGCATATAAAGTTTTTTTTCAAACTTATCCGCTAACATACCGAAACCAAGACTAAAAAAGATCCCTGTTGTCAATGCTATTGACATAGCAATACCAATATCATCAACTGCCATTTGGTATTGCCGCGATAAGTAAATTGCCATAAACGGCAATGTTGCACCTCTTCCTATAGTGAGAAGAAGTGATGAAAACAGCAATGCAGTTGTGGAGAGTGTTTTTTTCGAGAGCATATTATCTTTATTTTAATTATTTGAATTGTTTAACTATATTTAATATTTTTGTGTTTTTTAAACGACTGAAAAATAGTCATATCTAACTGTGTATTAATACATGAGTTATTGATGACTGTATAGTTTAAAAAATATGAAAAAGCTCTTTTTAACCTCGTATTTTTTGCAGTTTTTCTTACCAAATATTTATTATCCCATTTTTGATAACAGTGTTTATCAGATTTAAAACTATCCTCTATTAACCATTTTTTTTAGACTGAGACGATTATTGATTATTGCTACATAAAGCATGAGGTTTGTTATGTCTTATATTCATCTTGGATTTGAAAAGCCAATTGTAGAGCTAGACGAAAAGATTGATGCGTTACTTACATTTAAACAGTCTCAAGACGAACCTACAGGGATTAATTTAGATGAAGAGATTTCTCGTTTACGACAAAAAAGCCTCTCATTAACACGTTCTATTTTCGCTGATTTAGGCGCTTGGGAAATTGTGCAATTAGCTCGCCATCCGATGCGACCTTATACATTAGATTATATCAACGCTATTTTTACTGATTTTCAGGAACTAGCGGGTGACAGAGCTTATGCCGATGACAAAGCTATTGTTGCTGGATTAGCGCGTTTGGATAACATGCCCGTTATGATTATTGGTCAACAAAAAGGCCGCGATACCAAAGAAAAAGTTCGCCGCAATTTTGGTATGCCATCACCCGAAGGGTATCGTAAATCACTGCGCCTAATGAAGATGGCGGAACGTTTTCATTTACCAGTTATTATTTTTATTGATTCAGCCGGTGCTTATCCTGGTGTTGGTGCTGAAGAACGAGGACAAGCAGAAGCTATTGCACGAAATATCTTAGAAATGTCACGCTTAAAAACGCCTGTTATTTGTACTATTACCGGAGAAGGCTGTTCTGGTGGCGCATTAGCTATTGGTGTTGGTGATCGTGTTAATATGTTGCAATACAGCACTTACGCTGCAATATCACCAGAAGGTTGCGCCTCTATTTTATGGAAAAATTCTGATAAAGCTCCATTAGCGGCAGAGGCGATGGGAATGACAGCACCTAAATTACAATCATTAGGAATTATTGACGCTATAATTCCTGAACCTTTAGGGGGCGCACATCGTGAATATCAACAAGCCGCAGAGTTTCTCAAGCAACAACTTCTTATTGATTTGGCTCAGTTAAAATTATTATCAATTGATGAACTGTTAGAGGATCGTTATCAAAAATTAATGTCCTACGGTTACTGTTAATTCTTTACGGTTAAATAAAAATGGATGTTACACTGCCTATATCAAACAACAAAAATATGATAGGCAGTGATAACGTTATGCAGATTGACCTTAATTTATTACGTATATTCTTAGCTGTTGCAGAACAAGGGCAATTTGTGGGCGCAGCACGCCAACTATCAATTCCTACCTCTAATATTAGTCGTGCAATAAAACAACTTGAGCAGCAACTTAGTTGCAAATTAATCGATAGAACGACTCGACAAATGCGGTTAACAGAGCAGGGAAAAACGCTCTATCAACAAGGAAAAAAAACACTCACCGAACTTGATAATACGGTCTGCCAAATTACTAGTCATGGCCCATTAACAGGAACTTTTCGTCTAACTATTCCTAGCGAATATGGTAGTGAACTACTTGCTGATATTTTAGCGAATTTTGCTGCACTTCATCCTAAGCTTATTATTCAATGTGATACTCAGCTGATGCCTCGTAATGTTATTAACGATGATATCGACTTACTATTAACTTTTCATCGCGGTAATTTATCTGATAGCAGCTATCATTCTCGTGTAATAAAAACATGGCGTAGTGTTGTTGTGGCGTCAGATAAATTATTAACTAAAACAGGAATACCAACAGAAATAGAGCAACTGAGTCAATTACCTTGTATTTCAAGTTTAAGTGCACTTGAAGGACAACCTTGGATATTTATTGATAAAAATAAACAGCCCATAAAAATAAATATTAACAGTCGTTATCGCGTCAATAGCGCTATTTTAGCTAAATCGGGTGTATTACAAGGATTAGGTTTTGCAATCTTAGCTGAACATTGTTGTATTGATGCAATTAAAGCAGGAAAATTGCGGGCAATTGATTTTCCTCAACAACCCGCCTCGATAGATCTATTGGCCATTTATGCTAGTCGTAGTTCACTTTCACGTAATATTGAACATTTTCTCGATTATTTATCTGACCATTTATAATACATACCGTTACTATAACCTCTAGATTTAATTATTCAGTAATTTGCTGATGAACTGTTTTATTACTTACCTTTGATGGGTAAAGCACCACTAATAAGGTAAGAAAACAAGAAATACCCGCAGTTGCAATTGCATAAGCAAAACCAGAATTAAAGGCTTCAGGTAATAGTGTTAATAAAGAAGCATCTAAACCATCACCAATATTTTCAGTGACCAAACCAACAATTTCAATATAACTTACTGATATTCCTAATAACTGACTTTGAGTAACCATATAATGGATAGTTTGTTGCACCATTAATGTACCTAATAGCGCAATTCCCATCGTCATACCGGTTTGTCTTAATGCATTCATTGTTGCTGATGCCATTCCCGAGCGAGAAAGTTCAACACTCTTCATAACTAAAGCACCAATAGCAGGGGTAGATAGTCCCATTCCAGCGCCAAGAATAAATAAATAACTTCCTGTTATTCCATAGTGACTATCTGTATGCAATGTAGCTAATAAACAGGATGAAACAGCAATAAATAAGAAACCACAAACCATGAGTTTTCTAACAGAAAAATAAGCAGAAAAACGGCCAAAAGACATAGAGAACAGTGCCATTGCAATAAACTCAGGCGCCATTCTCCAGCCAGTTTCTAATGCGCTCCATCCTTGTGCTTTTTGCAAAAAGAAAGCAATAAAAAACACATTACTATAAGTGGCAAACCCCAATGTAAAAGAAGAAAAATTATATTGAAAGAAAGCGCGATCTTTAAATAAACTTAATGGCAATAGTGGCCTAGCAACACGTTTTTCTATTACTACAAAAAGAGCAAGAAAAATAACACCAGAAAATAATGTTGATAACGTTTTTATATGTACCCAGCCCACAGAACCCGCTTCAATTAGGCCGTAAGTTAGTAAACCTAATCCTAACATACTGGTTATTTGTCCAAATGGGTCAAGAGCAACATTATCAGGATCTGCACTTTCTTTTAATCCATACCACCCAAGCAATACAGTAATAATACCAATGGGAATATTAATAAGAAATATGCTCGGCCAACCACTAGTATGAACTAAAACACCACCTAAAATGGGGCCAATAATTAGTGATAACGCACTAACTGACGACCAAATACCAATAATACGAATACGCTCAATATCAATAGGAAAAGCATGAGTAATTAATGAGAGGGCACCCGGAATAAGCGCAGCGGCAGCCATGCCTTGAATAATACGTCCTAAAATTAATACAGTATGCTGTTGTGCAATAGCGCAAATAAGCGAACCTAATGTAAAAATAATCACGCCCCATAGCCATATTCTCTTTCGACCAAATCGGTCGCTTAATGGACCAGAAGAGAGAATACAAGCAGATAAACAAAGAGCATAAGCATCTACAATCCATTGTAAGGTTGACATATCGGCATGAATATCATTTTGAATTGTAGGTAATGCAACATTAACAATACTGATATCCAGCGTTGCCATAAAAGTCCCTAAACAAATAGCGCTAATTAGCGATAATCGCTTTAAATAATTCATAAATTTACTGCCTAGGTTGCTAAGTAATATCGCCATCATAATACTCGACCGACCGTCGGTCAATTGTTATTGATAATGAGTTTTATTTATCATCATTGAGACTAAACTCAATATAGAGTAACCTTTGCAGGCGACTTGAAGGGGATAAGCAATGTCATTAGAAGAGCAACTAACAGATAAACCAAGAACTAAGCCGGCGGAAATTCGCTTAGAAGAATTAATGAATGCAGCAGAAGCTCTTTTTCTTGAAAAAGGATTTGATGCAACAACGGTTAGCGATATCGTAAAAAAAGCAGGTGTTGCTAAAGGGACTTATTATCACTATTTTGCCGCTAAAACCGATGTTCTAGAGGCGTTAAGAACCCGTTATATGGATTGGTATCTTGATAAAGTCGCTGATGCAATAGCAAAATGTGAACCTCATGATTATCAAGCTAAATTAAAACAGTGGTGTGAAAATAGCGTTATTGCTTATGTAGAAAAGCGTGAACTACACGATATGTTATTTCACCAAGCGTTTCATCAAAGCGGAAATATTCATGAAAATAGGGCGATGCAACAATTGCAGGCTATTTTAGTTGATGGAACAAAAAATAAAATATGGCAAGTACTGCAACTCGAATTAACTAGCACACTAATTTATCATGGCATGCATGCGGCGGTTGATAATTTAGAAACAAGCACTGAATATACACCCGACACATTAGGTGAAATGCTTTATCAGCAATTTACTCAGTTATTAAATTAATTAGCATAAGCCTAAATTATCAGGGTAATTACAATAAATTTTTATTTAAAATTACCCTGATATAATTAGCGCCTTTGTTGCTGTCTAAAACAAGAAAAACCAACGCCTATCAATGCAAACAGAACACATAATATTGCGATAATAAGTGTAATAAATAGGCTATAACCATCAACAAAATAACCACCTAAATAGGCACCTACTGCTATTGCTATTGCTAGATTAAAAATAGCAATATAAGCAGAAATGGATCACACCGTTAATTTACCATCAATTTGTGCAGTTTATCCTTCAACGCGTCATTTATCGCCTAAAGTACGATACTTCCTTGATTTTATTGAGGAGCAATGGCAGGGGGACGCGATATGGCGCATTACTCAGTATTAGGGAAATATAAAACAAATAATAACAAGGAGCTGTAAAACACCTTGTTATTTAGCATTGAGGTTTATTTAATATTAAAGTTAAGCACGTAAACTATTTAGCAGTATATCGAGTGTTAATTGTGCTTTTCTTAATTGCTCATCACCGTCATGACTATTTGCTATCCACAGTGCCGCTGCTTCTAAACTACCATAAATAAATAACGCTAAGGTTTCAGGATCAACATCTTTAAGAGTTTTATTATCTATAAGTTGTTTGATCATTGCACTCATCGAGATAATACAACTTTGAGATGGCTCTGATACTTTATCACTTAAAATTGCCCGAGCATCTCGCATAATAATACGCTGAATTTCGGGTTCAAGTGCCATTGCTAAATAAGTATGACAACGCTGTGAAAACGCAAGCCAAAGATCAGCCGTATTATCTGATATTGCTTGTAAACGCGCGTCCATCTCAGCATCAATTTGTGCAACAACAGCAGATAATAAACCTTTTTTATCACCAAAGTGATGATATAACGCTCCACGGGTTAAACCCGCTTGAGCAGTTAAATCATCCATAGATGCATCAGTATAACCTTGATAACAAAAAACTTTTCTTGCTGTCTCTAACAATAACAATCTCGTTTCTTCCATTTCAGCGCGAGTACGTCTTGCCATTTTTCCTCCAATAATATCTTACATACGAACTGCTTGTATGTTTACATTCATTTCGTATGTATATATGATTTATACATACGTAGTGTATGTATTATCTTAATCTGTTGTCTAAATGGCAAGGATAAAAACGAGGAAGTGTATGATAAAGACTTATAAAAAGCTGTTTAGTCATCAGGGAACAGTTTTATTTACCCTAGCGGGATTAGTTGCACGTTTGCCATTACCAATGATGGGTATTGGTATCATTATGATGATTTCACAAACTCAAGAAAGTTATGCTTTAGCAGGGGCGATTTCTGCCTGTTTTGTTTTCACTTACGCCATATTATCACCACAAATTTCTCGATTAGTGGATAGTTATGGGCAGGGTAATGTTTTACCTATTTTCACATTAATCAGTGTGTTAGGTACGGGGCTAATGCTATTTATCTCTTGGTTACAGTGGCATATAAGCCTATTTTTTGTTGCCGCAGTATTAATGGGTTTTATGCCCTGTATTTCAGCGATGATAAGAGCGAGATGGACAGCAATTTATAAAAAGAATATTCAATTACAAACCGCTTATTCATTAGAAACAGTATTAGATGAAGTTACCTTTATTATAGGACCACCTATTGCGGTTGCCCTAAGTGTGGCATTTTTTCCTCAAGCAGGAATATTGATTGCAACAATTCTGCTTTCTATTGGTGTGTTTTTGTTGTCGATACAAAGAAAGAGCGAGCCCACTCTTGAAAAGAACATGGATATCATATCATCAGAGAAAAACAAATCAGTTATCCATTATCCTTTAGTAAAAATCCTAGCATTAATTATGGTATTTATGGGCATTATTGTCGGCACTATCGATATATTTAGTGTTGCTTTTGCTGATTTACAAGGGAACCCCGCAACAGCAAGTATAGTACTCTCTGCTTATGCTGTAAGCTCTTGTATTTCAGGGCTTGTTTTTGGTGCAGTAAAATTATCAAGCTCTTTACATCGTTTATTATTCGTCGGTGGTATCGCCACTTTTATTACTACATTACCTTTAGCCATTATTGCTTCTGTATATAGCTTAAGTGGAGTGGTATTTATTTCTGGAATATTCTTTGCTCCTATGATGATTGTGACAATGTCACTTATTGAAAAAGCGGTACCTGAAAAACAGTTAACAGAAGGGATGACATGGTTATTAGCGGGGTTAAATATTGGTGTTGCTATAGGAGCAGCATTAACTGGACAAGTTGTTGATTATTTTGGAACTAACTCTGGTTCATGGGTTGCTATCAGTGCCAGTATGCTAGTAATGTTGACCGCATTTATAGGTTATAGAAGGGGCAATTCAGTTAAAAACATATCTATTTGATGCACTGATATATTTACAAATTAACCCCATTAATACGAATAATTAATTTATATAATGGGGCTTAATCCTTTATTAATAACCTAAAGCTCAATCCAAGCGATACGCCCCCCCACAGATGTACTACGATGATTTGCTGCATGGCTAAGGCAAAGTGTACGCATTCCAGCACATTGTTGTGAATACCAAGCACCACCTCGCATTAATGCTCTTTTCCCATAATTACGAAGATAAACTTGATCATTATCTTGTTGGTTAATTGCTGGATATAATCCGAGTATTTTAAAAATATTAGCAACAGAGCAATTATCTTGTAATAACATAGCATTGAATTCACCATCCATTAATCCCGCCGGATAGCTATTATCTTTCGGATCACCGTTATAGTGTTTTATTGACGTTGATAAAATAGGTAGCCCTGCATTGCCATCACAAGATGCAGAAGGAGAATCATATTTCGCACTATTTTCATTTTTTATCGGTAATGTATTTCCGGTTAATAAATCCACAGAATGCCACTGTTCGTTAATTGCCGAATTACCACAAAATACCGCATTGTTATTTTTAATGATTTGAATTTCACCAGCATCTAATTGCATTCCACTTTGCCATTCCCACAGGTTGCCACATAAATCGCTAATACCAAATTCACTATTATCATGATACCAATTTACCCATTTGGGTGCGGTTAAAGTTGTTGGATCACCCGTTGTAAAATCTGTATCACCGGCAGGTTTATTATCGACTCGAATAGCTTCTTGATGTGGATGTAAAAAACTACGGCCATAATCCGTGTTGCCATCTTCTTTCATTTTATGATGACGACACCAAAGCATAAGTGCAGCCCATTCTGCGTGAGTGCTTAAATGAAAACCTTTTCCTGTTTGTTGTGAACGTCGTTGAAAAGTAGGTAAATCTAATAAAGTTGCTGGCTTTTGGTCTGGTAAGCTTAATAATTCATCTTGATGAATTGATGCTGGATAACACGCATAAAAGAAAGCATCTTTTATTTCTTCATTAACAATAAAAGCAGGATGAATTGTATCACCTAGATTATCTGATACCTCATTTAAATAAAATCGAGGTACCACATACATATAATTTGGCTGTCCTTTAACGGAATATAAAATAGTACGTTTACCCGATGATTGTGTTTCAACTTTAATACGCAGAGGGTCGGGTGAATAGATATCAAACATAATTATTCCTTTTCTTGAGTCAATAATGTCACCCAATAGCCTTCTTGCCATTTAACGGGGAGAAACCGATCATAGTAGTCATGAAAAATAGCATTAGCATCGAGGTAGGAAAATCGCTGAGGGTGTAACCATTTCGCCATTTGTAATACAGCAATAAAACCGAATGGACTGTCATAAAAAGAGTGCCAAATGGCGTAAACTTGTTGGTTTTTAACCGCACCAAGCGTTTTATAAGCAAGGCGCTGCATTAAAGTTTCAAGCTGTAGTTTAGCTTGTTGCAAATTAGCTCCAGGACCTAAATTAACCCAATCACCTGTAGGGTTGTAGCCACTCCAATCAGCACCGGTTAAAAATATTTTGTCAGGTTTCGAATAAATAACCGTTTCTTGGTTTAATAAACCGTAGGTACTTGTTATATATTCAGATCCTAGATTTTTACCACCGGCAACTTGTAACATTTGTCCCATGCTGCCATTGCCATAAGAGAGACAACATTCGGGGGTGAAACCCGCAGCACGTTCAAATAAAATATTAGGTCTAACAAAAGGCGTTTGATGTAAACGCTGTTCTACTTGGGCTAACTGTTGCTGGCGAAATATGTTCATTGCTTGGCTACGTTGTGTATTCCCTAGCAAATTTCCCATAATCTCTGTACTGATTGGTGTGTTGTTAAGTGGATCGATACTTAAATCAAACACTATCACCGGAATATTGGCTTTTGTGAGCAAATCTAAAACACCATTCACGCTAATTGCTCGATAAGTACCTATTGCCACAATAATGACATCTGGCTTTAACGAAATGAGTTTTTCACTATTAAAATGTCCACTCGACATAGCGCTAAATTCAGGTAGCGACAGTAATTTAGGAAATGCTTGAGTATATTGGCGATACAAACTTAAATCAGCGGTACGAAATGCAGAGGGCATAGCAATAAGACGCTCATCAAAAGCGCCTGTTGTATTAATGGTAGCTACGGCGGCATAAAGTAAAAACAATCCGCTATCTGCAATATATATTTTATCTAAATTACTGGGTAATGTGACTTCTCGTTTTAAAATATCAACAATGGTTTTCTGTTTTTGTTTAGCATAAACAGGAAATGGACTGGCTAATAATAATGAGAATGCACTGGCACCTTTTAGTAATGAACGTCGATAAATATTCATGTTCATATCCTAAAAATAGTAATTTAATACACCAAGCACCACTCGATCAGTTCCAACGCTGCAATAAGTAGAGCTGGTACAACTGGCAACATAGGATTTATTGGTTAAATTACTTACCGTTAATCCTAATTCTAATCCTTGTAATTCACTATTAATTGCAGCTAATTGATAACGGAAACTGACATCACCTAACCATACTGCGGGTACTTTAAACGTATTGGTATTGTCACCATAAGTAGAGCCTAAATAACGCACACCAGCACCTAACAACGCGCCATTAAAATAAGGCTGGCGAAAACGGTAATCTATCCATGCAGATCCTGTATGAGCAGGTACTTGAACAGGATGTTTATTTAATGTCGTTGGATCACTGGTTGAAGTAACAATATTGTGCGTATAAGCATAATTCAGCATCATATTAACTTGTGGTGTTAATGCTAATTTGCTTTCAAACTCCACACCACGCGAGCGAATTTCACCTGATTGTTGATAATAATCTGGATTTCTAGGGTTATGAGTGGTTACGTTTTCTTGGGTTAATTCATAAACAGCAACACTCACTAAGTGAGCAGCTTGTGGATCTTGATATTTAATACCTGCTTCATATTGTCTTGATTTCATAGGAATAAATGCTTTTCCATCAGCATCAGTTCCTAGAACCGGATCAAAACTATCAGATGTGCTTATCCAAGGTGAAAAACCATTATTAAATTGATAACTTAGCCCAACACGATGGCTCCATGCTGTGTTATGGCTGGTTTGTATCGTATCTGAAATTTGATTATGTGTGTCTAAATCAGCGCTATCGTAACGGCCACTGAGTAATAAATTCCATTGTTGCCAACGTAGGTGGTCTTGTAAATAGTAGCCATATCGATCAAATTGTTGTTTTGTAGATGTGAGTGAAACTGGATAAGGCGTGAAATCCGGCTTATGGTTATCTGCCCAAGGGTCAAAACTCACCGTTTGAGAACCCCACCAATCTTTAGTCATATAACCATGTTGATAATCAAATCCAGCCATTAAAGTATGGTCAATATCCCACATAGCGACCTTACCAATTAACTGATTATCTGTTACCCATGTTTCTGATTTACTTGGTGCTTCTTGATATACCGCAGTCAAGAAACGATCACCTGGTAGAAATCCGCGGGTATAGTCACGGCTAATTTCAGTATCTACCTTCATAAAACGGGTATTTTGTTTAAATTGCCACTGAGGATTAATTTGATATTCAAGTAACGATGTTACAGATTGTTGTTTTCGATGAGAATTATCATGACTTTGATTATTATAATTTCGATTAGGATCAACCTTACCGTTAGGGTTAGGCCGCAATCCTAACGCTTGAGCAGGCAGCGTATTGTAATAGCCCAGACGCGGCTCTTTCTGGTATTGACCTAATAACGTCCAATTAAATGAATCATTAGGTTTCCATGTGATTGCTGGTGAAATAAGAAAACGAGTTTGGCGAGAAGAGGGTATTTGCGATCCCTGTTCAAGGGCCAAACCTGAAACACGATATAGCCAAGTTTCATCGTCATCGATTGCAGATGTAGTATCAAATTTGACGCTATGATTTTTATTATTTCCAGCTTGTAACTGAATTTGGTGCTGAGTTTCGGCTGAAGGGCGACGTGATATCATATTTATTACACCGCCAGCACCACCTTGACCATATAAAGCAGAAGAAGGGCCATGCACTGCTTCTAAACTTTGTAGGCTCCAACTATCAACTTGTGGAGCCCAAATGCCGCTATTTCCCAGCATTCTTAACCCATCAAGATAATAATCAGCATCGAAACCACGCATTTTGGAATAATCAATACCACTACCAAAAGCGCCAAACTTCTCACTCACAATGCCAGAGCTATAACGCAACGCCTGACTAATAGATTCAGAAGGTAAATTATCAAGTTGAGCGCGATTAACTACTGAAACCATTTGTGGTGTTTCTAATAAAGTGGCATCGCTTTTAGTCGCTGTTGTTTGCTTTTTAGCGATATAACCGGTAGGTAATGACTCATTTTCATTACCGCTATCCGCAGTTACCACAATTTTTTCCGTGGTTTCTGCATAAACAGGAGATAGGGCAGTTAATGTAAATAATGTAGGAATAACAATAGAGTAGTAGTTATGTCCACTTTTAAATTGCTTGTTTTGACAATGATTATTTTCAGGTAATAGCAACATGATAATTCCATCGAAAATGAAAAATTGATAATGACTGACTCAGGGTCGGTAACATACAGCAACGACCGACTGTCAGTCAACATAAATAATAATCATTTTCATTTGGTGAATGATGGAGTATGCGTTTTTAATATTATTATCAGAAAAATAAGCAATATTTTATATTAAACAATCTATTTATTACTTATTGTAAATAAGGTGAATTTAAAAATATAACTAATTTATTTGATTTAAAAATATATAAAGAAAATAAAGATGAAATTGAAATTAAAGCATCAGAAAAACATACAAAAATTATTTAATTAATATGATTAAAGATAAAGTGGGAACTCCTGAGAGTTTTCTGGTAAATAAGCTTAAAAACTCAAAAAAGAAAAAGAAAAAGAAAAAAATGTTAGAGACTGATATTATAGATAAAGCATTATTAAAAGAAATTAATGGTAAAATTTCAATTAAGGATGCCAATATAAAAAATGATGACTATAAGCTGCCTGAAGGTTCATTTTCACTATATGAAAACGCAAAAAAACAAACCAGTGATAGATCTATAACCAAATAAGAATGTAAAAACTCATTTATCAAATTTAAAAAAAGGCCTAGTAAATTTACTAAGCCTTTTTTATTAATCTTATCTACTTTTAATAAGCAGGGCGATTAAGCCTCAACACCTTTTTTCGCTAAGAACTCATCATAAGTTCCTTGGAAATTAGTTACTTTTTCTGGTGTGATTTCAATAATACGATTTGCAAGTGAACTGACAAATTCACGGTCATGAGAAACGAAAACTAATGTGCCTTGATATAGCTCTAGCGCCATATTTAATGACTCAATTGATTCCATATCTAAGTGGTTAGTAGGTTCATCCATAATTAAGATATTTGGTTTTTGCATCATTAATTTACCAAATAACATTCTACCTTTTTCACCACCAGATAATACTTGGACTGATTTTTTAAGATCATCTTGAGAAAATAGTAAACGACCTAACACACTACGAACGGATTGTTCGTCGTCTTCTGGCTTCATCCATAAACTCATCCAATCAAATACAGTCATATCGACTTCAAAATCAGTAGCATGATCCTGAGCGTAATAACCAATATTTGAGTTTTCAGACCATTTTAAACGACCAGTATCAGGCGTCAATTCACCAACTAAGGTTTTAATTAATGTTGATTTACCAACACCGTTATTACCTAAAATAGCAACTTTTTCGCCCACTTCCAGCATCATATTGACGTTTTTAAACAGCGGGGCGTTGTCATCATAGCCTTTAGAGATGTTTTCCACTTCAAGCGCATTACGGAATAATTTTTTCTCTTGATCAAAACGAATAAATGGGTTTTGACGACTAGACGCTTTAACTTCAGCTAATTGAATTTTTTCAATTTGTTTGGCACGAGAGGTCGCCTGACGCGATTTCGATGCATTAGCACTAAAACGGCTAACAAAAGATTGTAACTCGTTAATTTGTGCTTTTTTCTTGGCGTTATCAGCTAATAAACGCTCACGCGCTTGAGTCGCTGCAAACATATATTCATCATAATTACCTGGATGAACTGCTAATGCGCCGTAATCAAGATCAGCCATATGCGTACACACCATATTCAGGAAGTGACGGTCATGGGAAATAATGATCATGGTACTGTTACGTTCATTCAATGTTTGCTCAAGCCAACGAATGGTATCAATATCCAAGTTGTTCGTTGGTTCGTCGAGTAACAGAATATCTGGATCAGCAAACAGGGCTTGAGCCAAAAGTACACGTAATTTCCAACCCGGTGCGACTTCACTCATCGGGCCGTTATGTTGTTCTAGCGGGATGCCAACATTTAACAGTAACTCACCAGCACGAGATTCAACTGTATATCCGTCCATTTCGCCGAATTTAACTTCAAGATCAGCGACACGTAAACCATCTTCTTCACTCATTTCAGGTAAGTTATAAATGCGCTCGCGCTCTTGTTTAACTTCCCACAGTTCAGTGTGTCCCATAATCACAGTATCAAGCACCGTGAATTCTTCATAAGCAAATTGGTCTTGTTTTAATTTACCAAGGCGCTCATTAGGATCGAGAAATACGTTGCCGCTACTTGGGACTAAATCGCCACCAAGAATTTTCATAAAAGTTGATTTGCCGCTGCCGTTAGCACCGATTAAACCATAGCGGTTTCCGCCACCAAATTTGACAGAAATGTTTTCAAACAGTGGCTTAGAGCCAAACTGCATAGTGATATTATTGCTGATTAACAAGACGAATACTCATTATTAGTGAATGACAAAAGGTAATGGGGCGGCATTATGCCACAAGTTGCCCCCATTAAGACAGCAAAGTGATAAATGACTTACTAAGAAATTATTTGCGGGACAAAAATATATCATAAAATGAATAACTAAAATAAATCACAATAAGAAAAAGAGATAACTCAAATAAGCTATCTCTTTTCTTATATTATTAGTGTGATATTAGTATTCTAAAATATTATTTTTTAGCCGGTACTAAGCCTGGTTCAATGACGGAATAGACTTGATCATCTAATAATTCAGCATCTAATAGTTTGGCAACTAGTCGAGCAACATCACGACGATTCACCAAGCCATGTATTTCTTCATATTGATAAAGCTGTGCTTTTCCTGTTTCTTCCCCATTGAGTAATCCACCAGGGCGCACTATCGCATAATCGAAACGGCTCGTTTGCAACCATACTTCAGCAAGCGATTTTTCTCTTACCGCTTGGCCAAATGCTGCTTTGGCGCGATCTGATAATGCAGTCCAGCTATCGCCACATCCTAATGAAGACACCATTAACATTCGGCTAAATCCCATTAACTCTGCGGTATCAATCACTGTTCTATGAGCTAAGTAATCATTTTCGCCACCCATAGTTGAAATAATATCCGCGTCATTACCTGCAAGTTTTAGTACTTGTTGAACCGCATTAATTTCTGTGGCATCACCAATAACGGTTTTGATGCCTTTTTCAGTTAACCGTTTTGCAGCAGCTGCATGACGAACTAAAGCGACAATAGGGCGTTGCTGTTCAATTCCGATATCAGCAATATGTGAGCCAACACCTTGACCACCAGCACCAAAAATAACCCATGTTTTCACGTTACTTTATTCCTCGCTTAATTGTTTTGCTAACTGACGAAAAGCGGATAATTGCTCAGGTAATAGTTGTCTATGTTCATCACGCCCTAAAAAAATCTTAAACATAGCAGCACCTGCTTGATTAAAAAACAGAATCGAAGCGGTATCCATCCCCATAAATTTACGTTCAACCATTGCAATATATTGACAATTTTCGGCTTTAATATGCCCAGTCATGCCTTTTTTGCCACGCAAATTAAAATAGCCATGACGATGAAAACCACTTGGTAATTCACCACTAAACTCTAATATAACGTCTTGTGTATGTACTAATGTTGTCACATTTCCCCACCGCATAACATTATCCCATACTGTATCGAATTGTGTGCCACTCATCACTGAGCGTAAGGGTAAATGTCTCACAACCTCTAATAAGCTGGTATTAAACTGTGTGGCAATAGTTTCTAGGGTTCCATCAGGTTCAGTAATTAAAAATTGTTGTAATTCTGTATTCATGGTTATTATTCCCATTTTTTATTTAGTCGGTTTATATAATAATTAAAGCGTTACCACACACTATCGAGGTGTGTTTAATTGCAAAATAAGTTGTTGTAATGAAGTCAATAAATTACTTGCCCAAAACCGACCTTCGTTGGTGAGTTTCATACAAAGGAAATCGTCTTCAACAAGACCCGCTTGATACCATTGACTTAATAAAGGAGAGAGCAGCGTAGCCTGTGGACTAAGTCTGGCTAAATCAACGCGACCAGACTCAATGCCCGCTTGTAATTCATGACGCCAACGAAAACCGCTGTCTGTGGTTTTGCTCATCATCATCAATGGTTTTTGGTTATCTGAAATTTTCTGGTAATAACTATCTAATGAGCGATCTATCATCCATGAATAACCGTTAACAGAGCCCCCCGCACCAGAGCCAAATGCAAGACAATCTGCGCCTTGTTTAATTAATAAATTATATAGATTGCGCTCGCGGGTTGTTCTTGCCCAATGGCTATTACTTATTTGGCGCCAACCAACGTTTTCCATAAAATCGCAACCTTGCAGATAAAGATCACGGCGTTGGGTTGGCGATGGCACAGTGATGCGTTGATTTTCTACTGCTTTACCTAATGGCGTGTTAGGCAATAAATTAAGCGCATAAAGATCAACACCATCTAAACCAATATCGTTAGCTATTTCTAAATCTTCAGCCCAATTTGTTGCATTTTGATTCGGCAAACCAAATAACAAATCACATACAACAGCAGCTCTATCTCGTTGGCATAATCCTTTCATAAACTTAATAGCTTCAGTACCTGTTGAAGTACGAGCCATACGTTTACGAATTTTGCTATTAAAGGTTTGAATACCAATAGAAAATCGATTAGCGCCTGCATCTAAGCAAGCATCGATACGATTATCGTCAAAGTTTAATACACGACCTTCTATTGTAATTTCACAATCAGGCGCTAAAGGAAGCGATTGACGCAAATGAGTGATAACGCGAAAAAGATCTTTGGCAGATAAAGCAGAAGGGGTACCACCACCAAAGTAAACAGCATGTATTGGTGCTGATTGATAAAGTAAGCTATCAGCTTCAGCCGATATCTCACGTAATAATGCGTCAGTATAGCGCGCACAAGCCTCTTCATAATAATTATTCTGATAAAAACCACAAAAAGTACAATGAGTTGCACAAAAAGGAATGTGAATATAAAGCAGTCTTTTACACGCTGGCGTTTTGCTATTTAATAATGCTTGCCAAGTCGTTTGCTGATCTTCTTTCGCGATGGGTGCAGATCCTCGCCACGGCATTGTTGCATGGCGATCACGAAAAGGTGAATCGCCATCAAGTGCAAAGTGAGGCGTAAAATCAATCTCAGAAGATGAAATTATTGATTGTGTAACTACATTTACTTTCATTAAATCATTCCTGCCTTACTTTGCATTATTTTCATTATTTTCATTATTTTCATTATTTTCTGAGGCTGTTGGATAAAACTGCTGATGCAATAATTCAACCGCATCCACAATACGTGGGCCCATTCCTAAAATAAGTGATTGATCAATTTCGATAATACGTTGGTTTTTCCATGCTTGAGTCATCGAAACACCTGGCACAGAAGCTAATCCATTTGCGGCACGTAAATTCCCAGTGTGGTTTTTTTGGCTTTGTGTTGTGATAACAATGACCTCAGGATCCGCGGCAATGATTGCTTCAGCACTATAAATGCGATAGTTCTCATGCATTGCAATATTATTACCACCGGCTAAAGTCAAAATAGCATCGGCGACACTGGTTTTACCGGCAACTTGTGGGATACCCCCACCGGGTGAGAGAAAAAATATCACTTTAACAGGACGTTCCACTTGTTTATTCTTCTCAGCGACCACAGCTAAACGTGCTTGTAAAGAGGCGATTAACGCCTCCGCTTCAGTCTGCTTATCAAGATAATTAGCTAAAGTACGAATATTTTCGAGCATTAGTTCAAATGTGGCGGGTGTACGAGGTAGTGAAATAACATTAACCTGATGCTGCGTTAATTGACGTAATACCATTTTAGGTTCAGCATCGTCCCATGTAACAAAAGTAGTAGGGCGCAATGACAAAATACCCTCGGTACTAAGTTGTTTCCAGTAACCAATATGAGGTAGAGATTTAGTGTGCTCTGGGTAAGAGGTCGTCTCATCAACACCAACAACTTTATCACCCGCATTCATAGCGTAAATTAGTTCGGTAATAGAACCACCCGCAATAACCCAACGCTCATTTTTTTCATTGTCTTTTGCCATTAAGCTAAAGGGTAAAAAACACAAGACACAGGTCATTAATATTTTTTTCATGATTAAAATACCCATGTAAGACCAACTGCAACATTTATACCTGCTTCAGGAATAGATTCATGAGCCGTTTGATAACGTTTATTCAGAATATTATTTAAATCAAAGTTAATACGGTATTGATCCTTTTCACCGAACTCACTACTTAAAGCGAGGTTAACTGTCGCCCAACCAGCATATTGTTGTTTATTATCGCCATTACTTTCATCTTTGGCATGTGTTGCTGCTCTTAAATATAAATCTGACATTAAATTCATATTTTCAAACATTAATAAATGCTTAGCACCCACTCGCGTGGTTACCACAGGCTCACCCGTATTCCATGTTTTTAGATTAGGATTAATATATTGGCGACGCATAATATTAGCGGAAATATAAGGAGTAACAGACCATCCTTGATACTGCGCCATTATTTCCATGCCATAGGTTTTTGCTCGATTAATATTGTCGTAATAAAAGTAATCAGCTCGGCCAGTTTTACTATTACCTTCGCAAATACTTTCACCAGCACAAGCAATAGAGGTGATATAATTTTTAGCCTCTGAATAATAAAGTGCGCTATCGATATACCAATTATTACCTTTATAACGAGCACCTAATTCCACGTTATTAGAGTGTTCTGCATCAAGGTCTCGATTACCATAAGTTACCGCTCCGCCAGCTGTAGTATTCATAAATTGCTGAACAAGTGTTGGGAAAACATAACCTTGAGCAAATGCGAGTCGTAATTCAGTATCTTGAAAACCGGAGTAACGCACGCTCGATGAGACAATAAATGCATTATCTCTTACAGTATCAGCAGCTAATATCTTATTACTTGTTCCTGTTTTACTGTGATGTATCGTTTCATCGCCATCTTGTAACTCTGATTTCAGCCAATATTGTCTAGCTCCCAATGTCCATGACCAGTTATCCGCCATTTTCCAATCGTTTTGAGCAAAAAGAGAACCATTAGTTTGTTTGCTACGATTATGTAATAACGACTGTTTGTCATAATTAACCGCTGGTGGAAATGCCGTCGTGCTATTTGATGATGTATGACCCACGGATGTTTGTTTGACTTTATCTTGCTGATATTGCGCGCCAAGGATCAGTTCATTATTCGCAGGCAAAGTAAAATTAGCCTGAACAGTAACACCATAAGTATTTTGCGTATCTTCAGACTGAGTTCGATTTTTTACTGTTAAATTGCCAATCATTGGGCTACCCGTTGGAGTAACAACTCCGACGCGATTTTCAAATTGACGCTCAATTTTTTGTGTATAAGCATCAATATGAAGTTTTTTGAAATAATCGGCCTCGACATCATAATCATAGAATAAACCGATTTTTTCACGCTCAAGTTTTGGTATTTTTACGCTAAACTCTTGATATTGTCCTTCATCAGCATAATAAGATTGTGTGCTTAACTCATAGCGATCAAGCGACAAACCAAACTTGTGTTTATCTAATCGATAGCCTAACCATGCACCTTGGCCATTATTTCTAAAATGTGTATTAGGTAAGCGACCATCTGGTGTATCACGATCACCGTGATCAGCATAACTTCCATTTAAGCGATATTCAAAATCACCCACAGAACCAGAAAGTAATGCTGACTCACGCCATCCCATTGTTGCCGAATCATAAACAACTTTAACATTACCGCCGAAAGGCTTATCACCCCCTTTCTGCGTAATTAAATTTACCACGCCACCAATAGCTTGCGATCCATAAAGCACAGAATAGGGGCCTTTAACGACTTCGATGCGTTCTAATGCAGATTCATCAATCAAAATACCTGCACCATAATTTTGTCCACCTCGCTGATAAGTCACTTCTTGCCCATCAACCAATAACAAAACACGAGAGGAAGACTCGCCCCGAATACGTATTTGCTTACGCCCAGCAAGGCTATTATCTGTAACATCAATTCCGGGGATATCACGTAACTGATCGGCAATAGAAGATGAAGTGGAATTAATTAAACTTTCTTTATCAACAACTTGAATAGTTGCAGGGCTACTCCATAAAGAAGCCTCATTACGCGTAGTTGTAACAACCATCGTTTCTTCTTTATTAGAAGCGTTAGAAGTAGAAGAGGCGGAGTTAGCCATTACATATGGAGATAGAGCAAGAGTGAGTGTAGATAACACGAAGCAAGATTTAATTTGAGCACACATTATTGCGAATCCTAATGAGATCAATAATTATTATCATTCGCTTTATAATTTAACTTTTATCATTCATCAACCAGTAAATAGCAAATAGAATACATCTTTGATGTAGATCAAGATAAAAATGTGATCTTATACAGAATAGATGATTAAACAGACAGAAATGGCACAAAAAGGAGGGTTTTTAGTCAAAAATAGAATATTGATAAATAAGAACAATTAAGCACTTATTATTCTTACTTTTCACTTAAATAGTCATATTCAATAAATTTAAATAAAGAAAAGAACCGATAAGAAGGCGAGGACAGTTAATAATAAGCTGATATTAACGACTATTCTAAAGTGGTCAGAAAAACTTTAAGTAATTGATTCAATGTTTGTTGCTCTTGAGTAGATAACCCTTCGACTAAACGTTTTTGGTTTTTTACATGGGCCTCAATAACTCGATTAATTAATTCAAGTCCTTCAGGGGTTAAGGAAACTAAAAAACTACGTCCATCTTCAGGATTTACTTTACGAATTACCCATCCTGCTTTTTCTAGCTGGTCAATACGATTTGTCATCGTGCCAGATGTCACCATTAAAGTAGATAACATTTCACCAGGGGATAAGGTATAAGGTTCTCCTGCTCGACGTAATGTAGCCAGCACATCAAAACTAGAGGTATTCAGACCAAATTGGCTAAATACTTTCTCCATTTCACGAGAAAGATGCAGGGTGATATTCCCTAACCGACCAATTAATCCCATCGGACTAATATCAAGATCAGGTCTTTCACGCTGCCATTGTTGTGTAATTTTATCGATTCTATCCATGCATTCATCATGACGATTATTTATCTTGACGTCAAGCTACTATCAATTTATCTTGACCTCAAGATAAATTGATAGAGCAAATATATGAATCGATATACCATTCTTTTTCTTACTGCTTTAGCCCCCATTGTGTGGGGCAGTACTTATATTGTTACCACTGAAATGTTGCCCGCTAATGTGCCAATGACTCTAGCTGCATTACGTGCATTACCTGCCGGAATTTTATTATTAATTATAATGAGACAACTTCCTCAAGGGATTTGGTGGTTACGAGTTGCCATTTTAGGTATTTTAAATTTCTCCCTATTTTGGTGGTTACTGTTTATTTCTGCTTATCGCTTACCCGGTGGTGTTGCGGCAACTGTTGGTGCAGTACAACCGCTCATTGTATTATTTTTATCACGCTGGTTATTACAAAGCCGTTTATCGTGGCTTTCGGTATCGGCTGCATTAAGTGGAATTTTTGGCGTTGCAATATTATTACTCACACCAAATGCAGCACTTGATCCTCTCGGAATTATTGCAGGTTTATGTGGCGCATTATCAATGGCGGCGGGTACTGTATTAAGTCGACGCTGGCAGCCACCCGTTACACCACTTACCTTCACTGCATGGCAATTAACAGCAGGGGGATTAATTTTACTGCCTTTTGCATTATGGTTTGAGCCTGCATTACCCTCATTAACGGCTATTAATCTGCTTGGATTAGCTTATTTAGCGCTGATTGGTGGTGCTATTACTTATATTCTTTGGTTTAGAGGCTTAGCCTTATTAGGGCCAAGTTCTGTAGCTTCATTAGGTTTTTTAAGCCCTCTAAGTGCTGTTATTTTAGGATGGATACTATTGGAACAACAATTAAGCACATTACAACTCTTTGGTATGGCAGTAATATTAATCAGCATTTGGGCTAGCCAACAATCAGAAAAACGTACTTTAGCAAAGCTAAAATAACTTATTCTTCATTAAGGTATTAATATGTTATTTTAAAAAGCATCAAACATAATATTAAATAAAGAATAATCAAGAGAGAGTTATTATGCCTATATGGGTAGATGCTGATGCTTGTCCTAAAGTAATAAAAGAAGTGTTATATCGTGCAGCAGATAGAGAAAAAATGATTGTCACTTTTGTGGCTAACCAGCGATTAACCATACCAGCATCGCCTTTTTTACGTACATTACAAGTTTCTGCCGGATTTGATGTAGCTGATAACGAAATTGTACGCAGAGCTGAAAGTGGTGATTTAATAATTACTGCGGATATTCCGTTAGCCGCTGAAGTAATAGAAAAAGGTGCAGCTGCACTTAATCCAAGAGGCGAACGCTATACAGAAGCGACAATACGTGAACGTTTAAATATACGTGACTTTATGGACACAATGAGAGCCAGTGGTATTCAAACTGGAGGGCCTGCAAGTTTAAATCAGCGTGATCGCCAGCTATTTGCTAATGAATTAGATAAATGGCTTTTACAGCAAAGAAACAAAGCTAAATAAATTTACTGCATATATTATCTGCAATAAAAACGGGCCTATTTATCATTGCCCGTTTTCTTTAGGATAAACTGTAAATTTTTACTATTTTATGACATGTTACACATAACATTTGCTGCCTGAGCTACTTGGTTTTTTCCCTTTAAATACATGAGGGCCATCCATCGTTAATTTAAGCTCATTATCTATGCGAGTTAACCAAGGTGTCGCTTCACTGCCTGCTCGAGAGGTAACACCCGATGGTTTTAATGTAATGCTATCTTGATCAATTTCAATAATGCCAATCACATAGGTATAAATCATATTATTGAAAAAGCCTTTTTTATATTCACAAGAACATTCAACAATTTGATTACCATATTCCATTCTCATGGTGGGTTTCAATGACGCCACAGAAACACAACCGTTGCTAACAGCAGAATAAACACTGCATACTAAAGCCACTTTACCGCCCATCAATTGTGATATTTCCGGATTAATTTCAACGGTTTCACAACCAGGTTGATCTCGACTAACACTAACAACATCACCTGTATGAAAGACAAAGGGATCGACATTAAAAGCACCGATTTTATCTGGCGCTTGAATAATAGACATTTGCCCATTTGGACGCAAAATACCTACACGTAGGTCTAAATCATCATTATCCTTACCATCTCCATTATCTATCCATGTTGCGCTCACTAAAATACGCTTAGGTGCATCACTACCTTTTAGTAATGACACTTTATGGCTACTATCAGGTTTGGTCAGTTTCACCACACTTTTTTGAATATTTACAGGATTTACGGGTGGTGTAACAACTGGGGCGGGCTCTTCAACGTCAATACCATAAAGATTACATAATCCAATAAGTCCCGAAGCAAATCCTTGCCATACTGCACGCACTTTATTTTGCCCATTTCTAATATAAAGCTCTAAAACAACAATTCCTGTTTCTTGTGAAAACTGACTTGGCGCTAACTCAATTACCTCATTATTTATCAACACTTGAGCTTTTAATTGTTGAACAGCAGAAAAACCACCGGCATTGCCATCCTGAGTTAGGGTTATCGCTATTTTAGTAACATGTGCGGGTAAGCAAGAGAAATCAAAATCAATACTATGAATAACAGTTGAGCCTTGTGTTACAGGAGAAATAAAAGAAGCTGCTCCCGAAATATGATGAGGGGCATTAAAGAAAACCATATCTTCATCATTTACAACTTTACCTGATCCTGTCACTAAAAATGCAGTCAGATTAATATCAAGATTATCGCCTACCGCATGTGAAACTTTAACTTGTCCTTTGTTTACACTAAGAGACGTATTCTCACCCGGTTGTAATGTTTTACTCATGTAACCACTCCTTGATTGTGAAGACTAACTGCAAGAAATTAATGTGATGTATGTAATAATAACTTTAATTAATTATTTATTCGGTGATCTCTTTCACTTTCATTTGATATCAAAAATAGATGAATTTATTTATACTCTTTGAAAAATTCATCCATCAAGACAAGAGGTAATCATGTCGTTTTCTAAATCTATGCTTGCGTTGGCTGTTATGGCCGTCTCTTTTTCTAGTTATGCTGCTAAACAGGCTGATTTGATGATAGTCGATGGTACCGTTCTAACTATGAATAAACAAAACAAAATCATAGAACAAGGCACTGTCGTCGTAAAAGAAAATAAAATTGTCGCAGTGGGTGGCCCTGAACTGGCTAAAGAATATCAAGCCAATAAAGTATTAGATGTTGATGGCGATATTGTTATGCCGGGTCTTATTAATACTCATACTCATGGTTCGATGACCGTATTTCGTTCATTAGCAGATGATGTACCAGATAGACTTCATCGTTATATATTTCCACTAGAAAATAAGATGGTTTCTCGTGAAATGGTTCGCGTGGGTGCTAATTTAGCCAATATTGAAATGGTGAAAGGCGGTGTAACCACTTATGTTGATATGTATTATTTTGAAGATGAAGTTGCAAAAACGGTAGATAAAATGGGGAATCGTGCAGTATTAGGCGAATCTGTCATTAACTTCCCTGTTGCTGATGCACAAACACCAGAAGAAGGTATTCAGTACGCGGTAAACTTTATTAAAGAATATAAAAATCATCCGCGAATTACGCCTGCTTTTGCTCCTCATGCTCCTTATACTAACACTACTGAGAACTTACAGAAAATTGCTAAGTTATCTATTGAGCTCGACGTTCCTGTGATGATCCATTTAGCAGAAACAGACCGTGAACAAGAAGAAATTGCTAAACGTACTGGTGGTAAAAGCCCTGTACAATATATGGCTGATATTGGCGCATTAAATAATAAAGTGATTGCCGCTCATGCCATTATGGTTGATGAAAAAGATATCGATTTACTAAAAAAATATGATGTTGGTGTAGCACATAATATCAGCGCAAACACCAAATCAGCAAAAGGCGTAGCACCTGTCGTTGCAATGTTAGAAAAGGGCGTTCGTGTTGGTTTAGGCACAGATGGTCCAATGTCGAGTAATACATTAACCACCATGAACGAACTGAATTTAGTTGGCAAAATTCATAAATTAGAAAATAAAGATCGTGCTGCAATGCCACCATTAACCGTTGTTGAACTTGCAACAATGGGGTCGGCAAAAGTACTGCATATGGAAGACAAATTAGGCTCATTAGAGCCTGGTAAATTAGCTGATATTATTGTTGTCGATACTAAATCACCAAATATGGTACCAATGTATAGTCCTTATGCAGCACTAGTTTACGGTGCTAATGGCAGTAATGTTCGCCATACAATTGTTGATGGCACAGTATTAATGCAAGATCGTAAATTACTCACTGTTGACGAAAATGCCATTATTAAAGAAGCTCAAGCATTTTCTGATCAAGTACGTAAAACTGTTATTGAAAGCGGTGAAATCGTTAAATAAAATCGCATTAGATTTAAATCTAAAAACTAAACGGGTGTATTGGTAAATACTTTACATCCGTTTTTTATCACAAAAAATTTCTTTGTAAAAATAAAAACGTCACACTTAAGTAATACGCCGTTTTAAATAGTAAATATTTTAACTATTACCGGATAAATACTTTAATTATTTAATCCAATTCAATTCAATTAATTCAGAACTCACTTTTTATTTCAGATAAATACTAGCACCTAACTTACACTATAATTATCAATAGGTTATTCAGGGACAAAAAAATACTATTTATATTTAAGTTTATTCTGTTATCTAGTTAACGAAAGATGAAATATTATTTAGTAAGACATTTAATGGCATTTTAAAACTGACAATAACTAACACTCTCATCAACTATGGATGGAATATCAGCGATGATTAAGACAAATAAATTAACTCAGTCACTTTTCTTACTTTCTTTTGTAACGGCATCTAATGCTATCGCCAATGAACAAAAAATAGCAGATGAACTAAATATTGTTTACCAAGATGTAAAACTTAACCAAGCTACCGTATTTTTACGTGGTGCTGAAATTGAAAATAGCGTAACACTGAATCTAGCAGCAGGGCAAAGTGAAGTGGTGTTGTCCAATATAGCCAACAATATCGATCAGCGTAGTCTTGCAATTAATCTTGATAATAACGATATTATTATCAATTCCGTAAACGTTAAAAAAATTCCTATTGCCCCCGTTTACCCCGCATTTATTACTGCATTAATGGAACAACAAAAAGAAATTAACAAGAAAATTGAAGAGCTTAATATCGATATCAATGTTGGTGATGAACAGCTGGCCTTATTAAAGGACAAAAATTTTTTTGGTGAGCAAAATACACTCTCATTAGAGCAATCCGCTCAAAAGCTTGATTTTATTCGCCAAAAAATGGCGACGACTTTAAATCAACAACGACTTAATCGTGATGAAATCGCCAAGTTGACCGAAAAATATGAAGAACTAAATAGACAAATTGAAATTAATGCACCTATTGTTGCTCAAGAAAAAACACAAATTGTTATTTCTTTAGGAGCAGCAAAAAATGTAACCAGTAAATTGCGTATTTCCTATATTACACCTGATGCTGGTTGGTCACCAACTTATGATATTCGTAGCCAAGGTTTAGATAAACCAATTACTCTAACTTATAAAGCTGACCTAATTCAAAATACAGGGATCAATTGGGATAAAGTTAAATTAGTTCTTACCTCAACCAACCCATCGGGTAATATTGCATCACCAACACTAACACCTTGGTACTTATCACTTTATAACGATAACGCAAAATTTAGAAATAAGAGCATGGCAGCACCGGCACCAATGATGGCGGAAATGAGTTCTGATGCTATTGCAGTTGAAGGAAAAATGAATAAAGGCGTCGCTCAATATGTAATGACAAATAATAATGGTATTAATGTCAGCCATGCTATCGACTTACCTTATACGATAAAAAATAGCACCCAGCCAAATTCATTAGTTATTAATCAAAAAGATATCACGGCAAACTACCAATATTTAGCGACACCTAAACTAGCTGAAGAAGTTTATTTACAAGCTGGAGTTAAAGAATGGGAAACATTAAATTTACTTAGTGGTAGTGCCAATATCTATTATATGAATAATTTTGTTGGTAACACTTATATCAATACTGAAGAGTTAAAAGAACAGCTAGAGATCCCATTAGGTATTGATAAAAACATTCAAATTAGTCGTATAAATAGCGAAAAAACCAGAAAAGAACCTATTTTTATTGGTACAAGTATTGAGCTAAAAGAAAGTTACCAGATCAAGATAAGAAATATGTACAATAATCCAATAAAATTAATAGTATACGATCAACTACCACTAAGCCAAGAAAATAGTATTAATGTAACTGATGCGGTATATAAAGAGGGTGTGCTTAACAAAGAGACTGGCGAAATAAAATGGAATGTGGAGTTACAGCCCAAGCAAGAGAAAATATTATTATTAAATTACACGCTTTCTTATCCTAAAAATAAATATATTAATGGCCTATAACCTATTTTTGCTTTATCACTTAGAACATTAATGATTATTTAAAAGGTGCAGAAATGCACCTTTTAAATTCAAGTTTTTTCAAAACATCATCAGTAAACATAGCTGATTTAATCTGACTGTTTTACAATTTTATTAACACTATTCTTAATAGTTTCTCTTAACCATAAAATTTTTGCATTATGTGAATGTCGCTTATGCCACAACTGAATAAAAGGTAAATCCAGTTGCTTAGATATAGCGGTAGGTAGAGGAATTGGAAGAGTAATTAAATCAGGCAATACTTTTCGGACATAATGTAAACAATATCCTGGAGCGCAGGTAATTAATGAATGTCCTGATTGCGCCACCATAAATAAAGATTGTTCAAAAGAAGTGTAAGTCACAACAATATTTCGTAAACGCCCATGTTCACTTAGCACATCATCCAGTGCCCAATGACTTCTTTTATCATATTCAGTACTAACATGTGGGTAACGCAAAAAAGTATCTAAATCCCATGTTCCTTTTAATAATGGATGATTTTTATGTACATAAACTAATGGGGTATCAGAAAATAACACTTCATAATCAATTACATCAGGTAATAAATCGAGTAATTCCTTTGAACGTGGATAATACTCTCGACCGACCAAACCAATATCAACATCGCCATCAATAATGCCAGCAAGTGAATTATATTCCCAATTTCTAATTTGAAGTGTTGATTCGGGGTAATAGCTTAATATTTGCTGAGGAAACTGCGGCAGCATAACTTGATGTAAAGGCGACTCCATAACTAAATGGAATCTAACACCGTGGGGAATATCAATATTACTTTTACCCGTAATATGGTGGCTAATATTAATAAAATCAGATAAAGATCCTTCAATGCTTAATGTCAGTGGGGTTGGAATTAATCCCTGAGGACTACGCAAAAATAACGGATCATCAAACCAAGCTCTTAATTTAGCTAATGCTTTACTCACCGCAGATGGTGAAATGGATAACCATTTAGCAGTAAGCGTAACACTTCTTTCTTGTAAAAGAATTTGTAGGATCACCAATAAATTTAAATCCATTTTGTGCAAGGGTTTATGCATTAGAAACAACCTCTTGAGATTGATTTAACGAGCTAAAGAAGCGCAACAAAGTAAATCCAATAACACTACTTGCTAGTAAAATAATAATTAGCATTGTAATTGCAGGAATTCCTATCCATCCCATAATCCAAATATACAAAGAAGCAAAACTTAACTGAGCAATAGCTAACACTGAACTTGCTAATCCAGCACGTTGGCTAAAAGGAGAAAGCGCTTGGCTCATTATATACCAAATAACAGAGCAAACCCAGCACCACACAAAGCAAAAGCGATAAAGAACCAGTAATTCTCTTGCACTAATCCTAATAATAAAAAAAGAGCGGCACAGAAAAAAATTATTAATCCGGTATACAGAATTGTGGAATAACTAAATTTAGATAATATCTTTGGCATTAAAAATGACGTTGTCATACTCACAAGAGAAAGTAGCGTCATCACAGTAGAATATTGACCTGTTGTGTAGTTCATTTGCTGCATAATAACAATAGGTGAGATATTAACATAAGTCAGGATCACCCCCATTCCTAAACAAGAAATAAGCAGGCGACTCAGAAATAAAGGATTTAATAAAGATTCATTTACTGAACTTATTTTCACTAAATCAGGAGTAAATTTTTTATTTGGATCTATTTTCTGTTTCGTTTCTTTTATACCAAAAAGACAAAATACAAAGTTAATCAGGGCATAGCCCGCCATAAAAAAGAACATTGTTGGCCATTCAAAACGCAGTAAAATTAAATAACCTAAAACAGGTGCTAAAACAGGAACAATGCACGTTATCCCATTTAGCATTGAGAGTATTTTTGCTCTTTGTTGTTCTATTAATGTGTCTCTCAATATGGCAAAGGTGACAACGTAACAAAACCCAGCGCCAATACCTTGAAAAAAACGAGCTATTAAAAAGCTATTTTCTGTTATCGAAAACCCAGACTGTAATGATGCCAGCATAAATACTACTGTTCCCAAAAGGGCAATAGGTTTGCGACCGAAGTGATCGGAGCACCAGCCAGCAATTAACATTGTTGACGCCATACCTATAAGATAAATAGAAAAAGCCATATGCAAAGTTGCTTCTGTTGCTTGTAAATCCCGAGCAATAGCCGTTAATCCAGTTAAATGCAGATCAACACCTAATGGATAAATTAGTACGATACAGAAGCTAAAAATAATATATTTCATCATAAAAAATAGCTCATTATTAAAGATTAAGCGCTATTTTAAAGGGATATATAGATGAAACCTAATGACAAAAAAAGAAATACAATTTTCCATTTTGGAAAAAAGTGATAACTAAATAGTAAAAAATTATTGCTCTTTTTTAGGAATAAAACTCAAAATAGGGTTATGTTTTTTTAAGCCAAAAGCTAAAAACATGTGTTAATAACATCAGCAATAATGCGCTATTGATGACTATTATCTCCCCACAGAGAACTCAGATAAAACCTAGCTAATTTGCTGATAAAGTGACACCAAACTAACCCCCTTAAATTTTAATTAGAGATACTCCTATGCCTTGGACGTTTTCACACCCAGCTATTGTTTTTCCATTGAAACAATCTCGAATAGGAAAAAATCTCAATTTACCTGCTTTAATTGTAGGAAGTACTTCACCTGATTTACTTTATTCTTTTGGCTTATATCAAGCATCAGCAACAGCTCACCATCTTTTAGGTTGGTTTTATACTGCATTACCATTGTGTTTGCTGATTTTTATCCTAAATTATTTATTACGATATCCATTAAAATGTGTATCACCTATCCCATTAAATAATCCCATGCAATTTACTCTAGGAGGTCTAGGGATCTTTCTATTATCTCTATATATTGGCGCATTAACTCATATTGTATGGGATTCATTTACACATGAAACAGGTACCGCTGTAAGGCTTTTATCGGTATTGCAAACACATATTTGGCAGGGAATGACGAATGGGCAAGAACTGGCTATTTATAAAATACTCCAGCATCTTGGTTCTGTATTAGGCTTGCTCTATTTATGTTGGAAATATACCCAATATCAGCGAAAACAAGATCTACAAAGCAAAAAAGAAAATCGGATTAAGCTTTATCGTTTAATGGGAATAGGGGGGATTTCAGGATTATGCGCATTACCTTTAGCATTAAAATTTTCAGATAAAGGATATGGGATAAATATTAACCGTTTTATATTTCTTGAGCTTTCTCTCTCTGTGCCTTTTTTCTTTGGCATGATGATAATTGTAGGGATTTGGTTATGTCGTCATAACAAAGATTAAAATAAAAACTGCACCTTAAATAGGTGCAGCACATTGCGCTTGTGGATATTAATTTTATCGATTCGTAACAGATACCTTAGTTATTAATAATGGAAAATAATAAAGAAATTACTTATTTTCTAACCACTGCATCACTTCTTCATACGTTCCACGATAAATAATTTTGTCTTCTTTTTTACTTAATTGATAACGATACATAGGATCATAATATTCATTAAGTAATGGTATTAACCAAGCAAAGTGGACTTCAGTATTACCACTTGCTCTCTGTTCTATTAAGGCATTATCTAATAATTGCGTTAGTTCTGTCGCTCGTTGAGAGCCTAATCGACGACGAATAGCAAATAAACCATGATGTAAATATTCGCTATAAGCTTCCCAACCTTTAGCTTCGCCATAAGCAGCCAAGAAATCATGCGTCATTCGATCAAAATACTCTTCTTTTAATCGTTCAATGCGTCGTTCAAAGGGATCTTCAACAATAACTAATGACGCATTTGCCATCTGAACACGTAAACTTTCAGGCAATCCATTAGCACCAATAGCACGGCCTTCATCTTCTAACACCCAACGGGTATTTTGCTGAGATTTTTTAAGCATTTCAACGGCAAGATGGTTTTCAAACGTTGCCTGGGGAAACTGCTCTTGTAAAGTTCGGCCAAAGGATGACCCTCGGTGGTGTGCAAATCCTTCTAAATCAATACCTTCAGATAAGGCTCTAACTAATGTTGTCTTACCATTACCAGTACAACCCCCAATGAGCACAATAGGGCGTTGTACTAATTCATTCGTTATCTCAATAGCGGCTTGCCTTAACGTTTTGTATCCACCTTCTATCAATGGAAAATCAATACCTATGTCTTTTAGCCATTTTTGAACTATATGAGAACGCATTCCTCCACGCGCACAACAAATATATCCGTTAGGAAAACGCTCACATGCTGCTTTCCATGCAGCTAATCGATTAGCGCGAATATCACCATTAACTAATTGATGACCTAATTCTACTGCCTTTTGTGAACCATGTTGTTTATAACAAGTCCCTACAGCAGCTCGTTCTTCGTCGTTCATTAACGGTAGATTAATCGCTGCTGGCATTGAGCCTTGATTAAATTCGATGGGTGCACGTACATCAATAATGGGTGTTTCGCTAGCAAGAATATTTCGGATATTTTGAGCAGTAGAGGCTAATTCCATAATAAAAACTGTGGTATCTAATCAGACTAAAGGATTGGTTACTATACTCTTAATAGGTCGCGATGACACGAAATGTTCACATTAATGAGAACATTAGATATGTTGTTTTAATACTCATATGCCTATTTTTCAGTGATATTACTCTATCGAAATTAAACCCCAATCTAAAGGAAATATAAGGATCAGTTTATGTAAAAATATTTATTCCTCTAATTTTATGCTATTTTTTTAAGATTGCTCAACTAATTACACACAGTAAATAAAAAGCGCTATAGTATTTAAAGCGAATAATAAATTTTATCATAAAGTGATGGGTGCATTATCTTGAACTTAATTAGAAAACATTATCGTGTTATCAGCTTAAGCATGATAACGCTACTATTAACAGGTTGTTCTCAAAGCCATTCTCCTTTTATTGCTATGTTAGGAGCTTATTTTCCCTATTGGATGTTATGCACCTTTATTGGTTTATTAGGGGCTTTTGGTATACGAGTACTTCTTATCTATTGTGGAATTGATGATAAATTACCGCTGCCTTTGTTATTTTATTTTGCGATATTGTTATCAATTTCTTTAACTATCTCTTTACTTTATTTTGCTCATTAAATTATGAATAAAAAAATCAAAAAGAACCTGGCTCGCATTATCACCGTTATTATTTTTGTGATTACGCTACTTTTATTGTGGAAAAGTCTCCAATTATCCGCACTAAATCCGCTAAGTGAAGATGCTATCATTGATGCAAATAAAATTAATATATCATCCACTGTTCCTGGGCGTATTAGCTCAATTTATGTAAAAGAAAATAGCCATATTAATAAAGGTGATCTTCTTTTTACCATTGACCCAACAATGTATGCACTAAGAGTCGAACAAGCGAAAGAACAATTGCTTATCGCAGAGGCGGCACTCAGCAATAAACAGCGGGTTATTATAGCTGAAACCTCAAATTCAGAAGTAGCTGAGGCTCAAATAAAACGTGCACAAGTAAACTTATCACTTGCAACACAATCACTTAATCGATTAGAGCCTTTATTAGCAAAAGGTTTTGTTACTGCACAACAAGTTGATGATGCCAGAACATTAAAACACGATGCACAAGTCAGTTTAAAGCAAGCACAGAAACAAAATACAGCCTCAGAAGCATTAATAAATAACACTGATTCAGAAGAAGCTCTCGTAAAATCGTTAAAAATTTCATTAGAAATGGCTGAATGGGAGTTGAGTAATACAGAGGTCAGAGCACCAAGTAATGGTTATATTGCTGGATTGACTTTATCACCAGGTGAGTTTGTTATTTCAGGACAATCTATATTTACATTAATTGATACTGATACTTGGTTTGCTAGTGCTTATTTTAAAGAAACAGATTTAAATAATATTCAGGTTGGCAGCTGTGTTGTTATTTACTCCATGATTGATAATAAACGTCCAATTAAAGGGAGAGTAGAGGGAATTAGCCGTGGCGTTATGTCTACCGACCTTATTAATGTCCCACGAGATTTACCTTATGTTCCTAAGTCTTTAAATTGGGTGCGTGTTGAACAGCGTTTTCCAGTTAAGGTAGTTATTACTGAACCGCAAGAAGACCTTATGCGTGTTGGTGCAACAGCAACTGTAAATATTATATCTAAAGATGATGATTGCTAAATCTTCACTAATAGCTAAGCAAATAAAAAAAGATTTGCTTCCATTTGATTATCGCTTTGCGACTACTTGGCGTATTGCATTACTTTGCGCCTTAATGGCCGTCATCGCGATGATTTATGAAATTCCGGAGTCTGCAATCAGCTGTTATTTAATTATATATTTAATAAAAGCTGATGCCGTACAAAATATCTTACTCTCTCTTGGCGTCATTATTTTATGTTCTATTGTCGTCTGTGTTGTGTTTTTTCTTTTTAACCTCACGATTCAAAATATAATTTTACGTTTTTTCTTTATGGCTTTATTCTCAGCCATATTTATGTATTTAGCATCTGCCAGTAGTCTTGGTGATATAGGTAATCTAGTTGCTCTTGTTATCGCATTTTTAATGACTTTAATAGAAGACGTTCCATTTGGTGATGCAGCTACAAGAGGGTTGTTATATGCATTATTAATGGCTGTATCACCAATGTTATTAGTCATTTTATTTAATTTTTTCTTAGGCATTAGTCCTAATACATTACTCTTAAATAAAATTTCCACTCGATTTTTAACCGCCAGTGATTTCTTTTTGGGTAAGAAAGCAAACCAATTTGAAAAAAGTGAAATACTGAGTACACAAACAGAATGTAAACGTTACTTAATGTTTATTAAAATATTTCATTTAAAAGGAAAAGAAGATATTAAATGGCTTGAAAATATGATTGATAATTCGTATCAAATATTAATCATGTCATTAAGCCTAGCGGATAACACGCCAGCATCAATTCGTATTCTTTTATCTAAAAGAAGTACATATATTGCTCATTGTTTTACTCATCATCAATTAGAAAAAATAGAGCAAACAACTAATATATCTGCCTTAACATCCAAAAATAGCCTCTATTTACTAAATAAATTTGATGAGATACTCATCGAAAAAAGAACGATAAAACCGGAAAAGAAAGAAAATAATTTTTTTGTGAAAGATGCGTTTACAAACCCTAATCATAAATACTTTGCTATTAAAACAACGTTAGCGGCTATTTTATGCTATCTATTTTATGATTATTTTAAATGGCAGGGCATTCATACCGCAATGATCACTTGTTATGTTGTCGCTTTAACCACTGTAGGGGAAACAGTTCACAAACTGACATTACGGATTATTGGTTGTTTAATCGGTGCGGTAATTGGTATGGTTTCGCTACTGTATATTATCCCTAATCTATCTGATATTTTTCAGCTAATGATATTAATCTTTTTCTGTATATTACCCGCAGCTTGGATTGCAGCAGGCAATGAGCGGATCTCTTATGCTGGCGTTCAAATTGGTTTAGCATTTTTGCTTACCGTATTACATGGATTTAAACCAAGTTTTGATATGGATGTTGTTTCAGATAGAATATTGGGTATCTTACTAGGCAATATTGTGATGTATATTATTTTCACCCGAGTATGGCCAACAAGTATTGTTAATACAATATATAAACAGCTTACTACTGTTTTAGATAATTATACTGATTTGAAATTTTCATCTAATAAAAATGAAATGTTAGATTTAGTTTCATCTATCAATGAAACAATCTCAAAGTTAAAAGACAATATTAATTTATTTCTTTTTGAAAAAGAAAACAATGAAAAAAATAAAGAATTAATTCTGTTTTTTGAAGAAGCGTTAAGTAAGATTTCTTATATAAGTCGTCATGATTATTCGCAAAGGTTTTTCTTTAATGATAAAGACAATATCGAAGATTTAGATGTAAATTTAAAGAGAGAGTCAAAAGATAATTTTAAAGCATCTATTTTAAATGAAGAGATGAAAATGTTATCTACTGATGAAAGAGAACTTGTATTTAAAAATTTAATAAGAGAAAAGTGATGATGATAAAATCAGTGATTAATAATAAAAAGCAGATACTGTCCTCTTTATTAAGCCTATTACTTGTTGGCTGTATTGATACAAGTGATTCATTTAAATACTATTCTCAACAATCGATGCCGTATGATAATGCAAAATATATGTCCTCTTCTGCTGAACAATTCTTAGACAAAAATACATCATTAAAAGCGAATTACGGGTTAGCTGACCTTATTGATCTTGGGCAACAAAATAACCCTGAAACACGTATCGCATGGGAGTTAGCCAAAAAATCGGCAACAGATATCGGCATGGTGGAGAGTACCTATTTACCTGTTATCACTGCAAGCGCATTAGGAGGATATCAAAGAGGAAAAATAAACCTACCTGAAAATCCTATTATTGATGATGTAAAAACAACAAACAGTGCTTTTATTCCTGCGCTTACCTTTAGATGGCTGATTTTCGATTTTGGTAAACGTTCAGCATTAGTAGATGCAGCAAAGCATGCTTCTTTAGCAACAAATCTTAATTTTAATCTAATGCATCAAAAAATTATTCACGATGTTTCCGTTGCTTATTTTAACTATGGTGCAGCAAAGAAAAAAATAGATATTACATCTCAATCACTACAAAGAAGTAAGGATATTTTGAATGCGATTGAGCAAAAACGAGCTAGGGGATTAGCAACTGTACTGGATGTAGCATTAGCCAAACAACAAGTTGCACAAGTTGAATTACAAAATGTCTTAGCGAAGGGGCATGAAAAAGATCAATATCAGATATTGTTATCAACTGTTGGTATATCGCCTTTTCAAAAGTTCAATATAGACTATAGTGACGAATATGTGTTACCTGATGATATTTCACCATTAACTCACGATATGATTAAAAAAGCGCTATCACAACGTCCCGATATTTTAGCGCATTATGAATTAACACAAGCCGCGGTTAAAACAGCTCGCTCAGTAGAATCTGATTATTTTCCTAAAATTTACCTAGCAGGGGGTATTGCAGGGGGAACTGGTAGTTTGGATGTACAAGGTTTACCGGATATTAATCAACATACTTCATCATCCAATATTCTTATTGGTGTTAGCATCCCATTATATGAAGGAGGAATGCGACAATCACGGATGAAAAATGCACAATCAGATATTGTATTGGCACAAGAGAATCTACGTAAAAGCCAAGATATCGCGATAAGAGAAATTACTATTAGTGAAAATACATTAAAATCTGCGCTGGAAGCAAATAAAGCATCTAAAAACTTAATGGATACAACACAATTAAGTTATACCGCAAGTGTTGATTTCTATAATAATGGATTAGGGACAGTGACAGAGATTAATACTGCAGAAATTGCTTTATTAAATGCCCAAATAGCGAATATAGATTCCTATACCAGTTCATTAATTGCTGCGGTTGATTTAGCATTTTCATTAGGTGAAATTGATAATAGTTTACCTAATACAATATCTCATTAATTTTTTGTGTAACACTGCGTGCAATTTGCTACATTATCGTATTAGAGGCATTTTTAACAAAATAGCTTTTTACCTCTAATACGATGATAAAAAATACGTTATTTCTTCACATTAATCTTTTCAAAAACAGGTTTACTTGAATTTTTAAATTGCGCAAGAGAATATTCAGCATAGTTGATATCGTTATAGCCTCTTACCTGCATCACACCATTAGTTAAATCCGATAGACTGGTCCAAACGGTATATTCCGTTTGAAGCTCTTTACTAGTACTTTGGCTCTCTCCCATCACATCTGCTGTTATATTTTTGGTTCTATCAAAACGATTCATAATATGTGCGAGTGTATTCATCGCTTCTTGTGTGGAATCTGCTTTAGGTGCATATGTTGAGAAATAAACAGCACGAACAAAACGTCCTACAGAAGTATCTGATGAAGGTAAACTTGATACTGCAATACCACTATCAGGTTGTATAACTTTTATATTTCCTAAAACCGCTGATGATCTGTCAATATTAGTTAATTGACTGAAATTATTCAGATTGGTTAAATGCCAAGGAAAATCAGGCCCATTTGTCATTGCGCGAGTTGGATTTTGATAAACGTGCAATTGACCATTTAAAGCCTCAACAACAATACTACCGCCATTTTTATCATGAAACGCATAATGGAAAGGAGATTTTAAATTACCAAAATTTGTTAATACAGGATCCCAAAAATAGCCAGACTCAACCGCTTTTTGCACTTCTTCAACAGTTGAAAAATTAGCTAATGCCCATTCACCAATAGAGATAACAGGAATAGATTTATCGTAATTTTTAGGTTCAATAGGGGATAATTCTGCTTCTGTTATCATATTGGCGCTAAATGATAGTCCTGCACTATTAAGACCTTGTAGTAAATTATGGTCACCACCATCAAAATAGATATCTGTCGTAATCGCTAATATGTCATATTTAGCACTATAACTTAGACCTTTTTCACCATTAGGGGCTAATTTTGTGAATTGTGTATTTTGTGGATAATAAGAAACCCATGACGGTAGCTCAGACGACAATTCTAATGTTCTGCCTTGATAAACATTATTTTTTTTATCCGTTATAGCTAAACTAGAGCAAGCTTCACTTGTTAAAGAAACAGCAAGTAACGAGGGGAGTAAACAACTTAATATTTTATTAAACTTCATTATCATATTCCTTAATTTAACAATCTCCTTATAATTTAGTTTAAAAAGCTGAGACTACAAGTTACTGAGTAATAATTAATAAATAATTTTTAAATTTCGAGGTTTTTGTGATATTTGAAATAATTAGAACGGTTTTACACTACAGCCTACATTTTTTAGTGCCCATATTGTTTGGTTATTTATTTTGGCGCAAAAACTGGAAGGTAGCTTCGATATTAATGATATCAACAATGGTAATCGATGCCGACCACCTGTTAGCAACCCCTATTTTTGATCCTAATCGCTGTAGTGTTGGGTTTCATCCTTTGCATACAATCTGGGCTGCGATAGTTTATTTTGCGTTACTATTTATTCCTTCATGGAAATTTAAAGCGATTGCAGTAGGGTGTTTATTTCATTTATTTACTGATTCGTTGGATTGCTATTTGGGAGGGTTAACACAAAATGCACTAACAACACTGAGTTGTGACAAACCAATCCATAAGTATTTACCATCCGATTTTTTTATTTAACTCGATGATTTTTGCAGGGAATAGCCCCTGCAATGATTTTTGGTTTTATTTTTTTCGTAAACCTGATCCATACAGCCATAATAATTAGCAATATACCCACAATTTATTCATTTTATGTCCTCACTTATTGAGTCAATAGCGTAATTTTATACATTTTTCCTTTAGGGGCGAAAATAAATAGAGCATAAATGTGCTTACCGTATTTTTATTGCTTTCTTAAAATATTTTAAGCAAAAAATCTTGGTAATTGTTTGAAGCATGGGGTAGAGTTTTCAGTCTTTTTTTTCATACTAAGTCTAGCTGGGGAGGCTGAATGTTTATTGGCTTTGATTACGGAACGTCAAATTGTTCTGTTGCGATAATGAAAGAGGGAAAGCCAACCCTTTTGCCTTTAGAAGGTGATGATTTTTATATTCCATCAACACTTTGTGCGCCTACCCGTGAATCTGTTTCTGAGCACTTATTTCGCCATTTAAATATCAAACCTTCAAGTGAGATAGGTGAGCAATTACTGCGAAAATCAATCGCTTTTAATCGAGATGAAGATATTGAGCTAGTTCCTGAAGATATTTTGTTCGGACAGTCTGCACTTAGTTTATATCTTCGTGATCCCCGTGATGTTTATTACGTTAAATCGCCTAAGTCCTTTTTAGGTGCTTCGGGTTTACATGATATACAAATTAGTTTCTTCGAAGATTTAGTTTGCGCCATGATGGCAAATATTAAACATCAAGCTGAAAAAAGTACGCAAGAAACGATTACTGATACCGTTATTGGTAAACCTATTAACTTTAATGGGCTAGGTGGAGAGGCTTCAAATAAACAGGCTGAAAATATTCTTATTCGTGCGGCTACACGTGCTGGTTTTAAGAATGTTATGTTTGAATTTGAACCTGTCGCTGCGGGTTTGGAATACGAAGCCTCATTAGAAAAAGATCAAACTGTACTGGTTGTAGATATTGGTGGTGGTACAACAGATTGTTCGTTAATTCAAATGGGGCCGAGTTATCGAGGTAAAACAGATCGCTCAAATACATTACTTGCTCATAGTGGGCAGCGTGTTGGCGGTAATGATCTTGATATTTATCTCGCATTTAAACAATTAATGCCTCATTTTGGCATGACCGGTTCAATGTTATCAGGCATTCAATTACCACTGATGCATTTTTGGGATCCTATTGCGATAAATAACGTTGAAGCACAAAAAAATTTCTATTCTCGTCAGAATTTGGCTGTATTAAACCAATTAAAACGCGATGCTCAAGAGCCAGAAAAAATAGCTCGTTTAATTGAAGTTTATAATGAAACCTTGGGTTATAGCCTAGTTCGGCGCGCTGAAGAAGCTAAAATTGCGTTATCAGATTCTCCTGACTATATAGCAAATATTAAATTACTCAGTGAAACGCTTGAAGTTAATATTGAGCATCAGCAAATGATCGATGCGATAGAATCACCAAAAAGCAAAATGATTGAGTTAGTCAATAATGCTGTTCAGCAAGGGGGAATAAAACCTGATGTCATTTTTATGACCGGAGGTTCAGCGCGTTCACCTGTATTATGCCAAGCAATACAGCAGCAATTACCTAATATCCCGATAGTTAAAGGCAATGATTTTGGTTCTGTAACTGCGGGCCTTGCGCGTTGGGGTGATATTTGCTTTAAATGAGTAACTTTAAATAAGCAGTTTAAGATAATTGATTTTATCAATATATTAAGGCGTCTATTGTATTCAATACTATATTGAGTGTGTATAGACGCTTTTTATTTTAGATATAAAACGACACAACATATAAAAATTTTATAAAACAGGAGTACACATGTACCGCTTTCAAAATGACTATAACGAAATTGCACATCCTGCGGTCATGAAGGTGATCACCGATATGGTGGGGCAACGCTACGATGGCTATGGTATGGATAAACTATGTCATCAAGCTGCTGAATTAATAAAACAACGCATACAAAAAGCTGATGCTGATATTCATTTTTTTAATGGCGGTACTATTACCAATTTAACAGCGATATCGCATTTCTTACGCCCTCATCAGGCGGTTATTTCAGTAAGCACAGGGCATATTGCTACTCATGAAACAGGGGCAATAGAGGCAACAGGGCATAAAGTCATTACCACTTTTTCTGCTGATGGTAAATTAACCCCCGACCTTATTAAGCCAATCATTGCTGAACATAATGATGAGCATTGGGTGCAGCCCAAGCTGGTTTATATTACCAATGCAACAGAAATTGGTACTGTGTATCGCAAAGCCGAAATTCAAGCTTTACGCCAATTTTGTGATGAATATAATTTATGGCTATATCTTGATGGAGCTCGTTTAGCTGGTGGATTGATGTCATTAGAAAGTGATCTCACCATTGAGGATATCGCCGCACTTACCGATGCGTTTTATATTGGTGGAACAAAAATAGGTGCCATGTCTGCTGAAGCATTAGTTATCAATAATCCAGCATTAAAATCGGACTTTCGGTTTAGCTTGAAACAAAAAGGGGGATTACAAGCAAAAGGTTGGTTATTAGGTGCTCAATTTTATGCGTTATTTAATGATGACCTCTATTTTAAGCTAGGCAAACATATTAATGAGATGGCAACTCAGCTAGCTGATTTTTTCATTGAGCAAGGGTTTGACTTCTTAGCACCACCTGAATCTAACCAAGTATTTGTTATTTTACCAAATGCGATTGCTGATAAGCTTACTCAGCAATTTGTTTTTCATCGCGTTTTATTAGAAGATCCTAATTTAAGTTGTTTACGTCTTTGTACTTCATGGGCAACAACACAAGAAGATATTGATAGCTTTAAAACGACATTTCTTCAATTAATTTAGTCGGTTAAATCTATTTATCTTTAATGACTTATGCATTACGTTATTCATCTTGTAGTGCATAAGATTATTGTTAAATAATGAGTTAGTAAAAATACTAACTTCAGTACCTTAAATTAAAAAATTTAATTATTGTTAGCTATTTCAATGATGTTATATTATCTATTCATAACTCAACATAAGTAGGGTAATTTAATGAAAAAACTGACAATGCAAGAAATGACTGATGCCCAACAGATGAGAGTGAAAACCAGGATAGGACAAGAAAGAAAGAAATTAGGTCGTGAATTAACTAACTCAGAAATGAATAAAGTCAAAGACGCCATTATTACCGAAATCTCCCTCGAAGTTGAAAAAGCCACCAAGAAAGTACGCGCCCAAAAGAAAAAAGATAAACTTGTTCCAAGTGATGAAACCTATAGCTGGTCTTCTAACAACCATAGCCGTGGATACCGCTAACCAATTTATTTGCCCTGAAACTTTTCGGGGCTAGGTCTTATTTTTAGTTTATTTTTGTGTTGTTGATTGTTTGAATTATTAATAAAGCAATTAAACTCTACTTATTTTTAATCATTAATTATTAAAGAAAATAGAGCAAGACTAAATTTATCTTGCTCTATTTTTTTATTTTCCCGATATTGACGCAATATTGCTATATTTCCATTGTTTCAATTAACAAATAGAGTTTTTGAAAGGCTTTATATTTATTTTTATACGCTGCATGTTTTTCTTGATTTGGCGTATGTTGTGATTCTAATTTAGGTTGAGAAAGAATTATTTTTGATGAATGGGCTGGGTTAATTGCTAATTGCGCTAATCTTGCCGCACCAAGCGCGGGGCCTATCTCACCACCTTGACGATAGTCGAGTGTCTTTCCTGTCATATCCGCAAGCAGTTGTCGCCAATAGGCACTTTTAGCCCCGCCACCTATTAATGTAATACTGTTCGCCAATTGCCCAGCATTATCAGCAACTTCCATACCTTGACGTAACGCAAAACTTACACCTTCTAGCACTGCTTGACATAAATCAGCACGTTGATGCTCATGAGTTAATCCCCAAAAAACACCTTTTGCATTAGGATTATTATAAGGTGTCCGTTCACCAGAAAGGTAAGGTAAAAATAATAGCGGCGTGCTCGCTGGGGTGTGTTGCTCTATTTCTTCAAACATCGCACCCACATTATCAATACCTGTTAATTGGCACACCCAATCAAGACAAGATGCTGCACTTAACATTACTGACATTAAATGCCACGTATTAGGTAGCGCATGGCAAAAGCTATGTACTGCATTATCAGTATTGTGTAGAAATCTTTCACTAACAACAAAATAAACCCCTGAAGTTCCTAATGAAAGCATCGCTTGACCAGGTTGATAAACGCCAACACCTATAGCACCTGCGGCATTATCGCCGCCACCAGCAATAATCGGTACCTGTTTCATCCGCCATTTTTTGGCGACTTCGGGTAGTAGATATCCGGTTATTTGATTACCTTCAAATAAGGTTGGCATTTGGCGGCGAGAGAGCCCTGTTGCCGCAAGTAGTTCATCACTCCAATCTCGCTTTTGCATATCTAACCAAAGGGTACCCGCAGCATCCGACATATCGCTGGCAAAATTACCACTCATTTTCCAACGTAAAAAATCTTTCGGTAACAACACATGAGAGATACGTTGAAAAACATCGGGTTCATTTTCAGCAATCCACTGAATTTTGGGTGCCGTAAAACCTGGCATCAGCAAATTACCGGTTAGTTTTTTAAATTGAGGGTATTGCTTCTCTAAGGCTTGGCATTGCTTAAAGCTGCGGCCATCGTTCCATAAAATAGCAGGGCGTAATACGTTTTGATGATCATCCAACAAAACAGCACCATGCATTTGGCCACTTAAACCTATCGCTTTTATATTTTCCATTGGATAAGTTTGACTCAGATGGGTAATAGCGTCTTCAGTCGCTTGCCACCAGGCTTGAGGATTTTGTTCAGACCATTGAGGCTGGGGGCGTGATATGACTAAAGAAACCGAGTGGCTAGCGATCACATCACCTTGCTCATTCATAATGATCGCCTTAACGCTTGATGTGCCTAAATCTAGCCCTAAATACATGAAATTACCTCATAACACGCTATTTAATAACCCAGGGTTAAATAGACACAGCGGAAAAACCGCTGTGTTTAGATTTATTATTCAGCAGTATAGTTAACCAAAAATATAACGATTAACTAAGCTTTCGAGCATTTCTTGGCGACCACTTTGTAGTTGTGGTGCTAAGGTGTTGATTTGTGCATATTTAGCCACCTCTTCAAGGCTTAATTTGCCTTGCAGAATATGTTGGCCAAACTCAGCACTCCAACCTGAATAACGCTGAGCGGTAAATTTATCAAGCCCACCATCTTGGATCATTCTCGCTGCAATCCGTAATGCCATTGCCATAGTATCCATACCAGAAATATGTCCATAGAAAAGGTCATATTTATCGTTACTTTGACGGCGTACTTTGGCATCAAAGTTTAAGCCACCGGTAGTAAATCCTCCTGATTTTAGAATTTCATACATGACTAAGGCGTTTTCTTCTACGCTGTTAGGAAATTGGTCTGTATCCCAGCCTAGTTGTGGATCGCCACGGTTAGCATCGACCGAACCTAAAATACCTAATGCAATAGCGGTCGCTATTTCATGGTGAAAACTGTGCCCAGCTAGAGTCGCATGATTAGCTTCAATATTTACCTTAATTTCTTTTTCTAAACCAAACTGTTTTAAGAAACCATAAACTGTTGCTGTATCATAATCATACTGATGTTTAGTTGGCTCTTGTGGTTTTGGCTCAATCAGTAATGTACCTTGAAAACCAATTTTGTGTTTATGCTCAACCACCATTTGCATAAAACGACCAATTTGTTCTCTCTCTTGGCGTAAATCAGTATTTAGTAAGGTTTCATAGCCTTCGCGTCCCCCCCAAAGTACATAGTTTTCACCTCCTAACGTTTTTGTCGCTTTCATCGCTTCACACACTTGTGTCGCCGCCCATGCAAAAACCTCTGGGTTTGGATTGGTTGCCGCACCAGCACCATAGCGTGGATTTGTAAAACAGTTTGCTGTTCCCCATAACAGTTTAATGTTGTTTTCTTCTTGTTTTTTCGCTAATACCTCAGTGATAGCTGCCATGTTAGAGGTATATTCATTAATACTATTTCCTTCAGAAATAACATCAACATCATGGAAACAGTAAAAAGGCACATTTAATTTATGGAAAAATTCAAAGGCGACATCTGCTTTTCGTTTCGCTTGTTCTAATGCTTCACCGGGTGTTTGCCAAGGTCGGTCAAAAGTACCAATACCAAACATATCTGCGCCATTCCAGCAGAAATTATGCCAATAGCAGGCGGCAAATCTCAGATGGTCTTCCATACGTTTACCTAAAATAACCTCGTCTGGATTATAGTAACGAAACGCTAAAGGGTTATTACTGGTAGTACCTTCATATTGAATTTGATCAATTTTATCGAAGTAAGACATGAAGACCGTCCTTATTTAGTTTCAAGTTGTAATTCTGAATGTGATTCAAGCTCAGCAGTCATTTCTTGCTGCTCTTCTGGTGTTAATTTAGCAATGCCAATTCCGGTAAAGCCCCATAGCAAGGCAAAGAAGATGCCACTCCAACACAGAACGGCCCAAGGTAAGTAGCTTAAGGTTGCAACACCTAACGTACCTGCCATGTAAGCACCGGCAGCAGTCCAAGGTAAAATCGGTTCAAAAATAGTGGCAGAGTCTTCTACGGTACGAGCAAGGTTTTTAGGATGTAAGCCGCGCTCTATATAAGCGCCACGTAACATTTCGATGGGTATAAGAATGGAGATTTGGCCATTACAAGTCACACCAATCATGGTTAACCCACAAACGATAGTTGCTGCAATCATAGAACCTGTGGAATGAACCATTTTTAACAGCGCATGAACAATCACCTCTAATGCACCGCTTAGCGATAATGTTCCCGCAAAAGAGAGGGCACAGAAACAGATAAGTAGGGTGCTCATCATCGAGTTCATTCCGCCACGATTAAGCAAATTACCTAGTAATTCAGGGACTTCTTTACCTTGGATCATTGAGACATTAAAGCCATCGACTGCACTTTTTACGATATCGTGTAAACCAAATCCCTGAATAAGATAAGCATTGAACATGGCAATAGCTGCGGATGCTAACATCACCGGAATTGTTGGTTTCTTGGTAATTGAACCATATAAAATGACTAATACAGGAATAAGCAAGATAAGGTTAAAGTTATAAACCGCCTCAAGCCCATCGGTAATTAAAGTGACTTTTTCAGGTATACCTTGACCCGCTAAATCACCATTCAAACCATAGACCGTCATCACTATCGCAGTTAAAATCAGCGAAGGTAAAGTGGTGTAGAGTAAATGCCAAATATGTTGATATAAGTCGATTCTTGCGGCCATGGCAGCAAGATTAGTATCCCCAGATAACGGTGAAAGTTTGTCACCAAAATAGGCTCCAGCAACTACAGCTCCCGCGGTTGCAGCGAGGTTGGCATCCATACCAACAGCAACCCCCATAAAAGCGACACCAATAGTACCCGCAGAGCCCCACGAAGTTCCGGTACAAACAGAAACTAATGATGTGACCAATAATGCAGTAACATAAAGCATCTCTGGGCTAATCATCTTTAAACCGTAGTAGATCATGAGCGGAATAGTTCCGCCAATCATCCACGTACCGATGAGCAAACCGACACTGATTAAAATCAGTAATGCAGGCATGGTCTTAGCAATTTTTTGTGAGATGGCGGTTAAGATTTCGTCATAGCGATAACCAAGTCGTTTTACTAATAAAGCTGCGACAACGGTAGATAGCACCATTAATGGCTCAGGTGGTAAATCGAAAGCAGCGTAGCCACCCCCTAATAACACCACCATAGTGAGAATAGGAAAGAGAGATTCAAGTAGAGTAGGTGTTCTCGGGCTGTTTATCGTTTGCGTTTTCATTTTTATTTATTCCAAACTGGCGTGAGGTAAGGTACGAATAAGCCGAGTAAAAACGTTTTCTAAAGTAGAGCGAGGGGTCGCAATATTAATACGAAAAAAACCATCCCCAGCAGCACCAAATCCACTTCCCCAACTCATTTCTACTTCGGCTAATGAAATAAACCATTGTTTTAATTTTTTTTCGCTTAATTGCATTTGTTGATAATTAATCCATAGCATGTAGGTGCCATAGCTTTGAGTGATAACCCAATCAGGAAAATAACGTTCACATTGTTCTTTTACCCAACGGCGGTTATCAGCAAGATAATTTTTTAACTCTAAAACCCATTGCTGACCTTGAAAGGTATAAGCTTGTAAAAAGGCTGGCACTGAAAAGTAGCCCGGATTATGAATACCCGCAGCAATTAAACAGTGTTTGAATTTTTCACGATATTGAGTATTACCAATAACAATATTGGCAATTTCTAAACCGGCTAAATTGAAGGTTTTAGCGGGCGAGGTACAAATAAAGGAGTGTTGTTCCACATAAGAACTTAGCGATGAAATAGGGTAGTAAACCGAGTCATTAAAAATAAAATCAGCATGAACATCATCAGAAATAATAAAGACTCGATATTTTTCAGCTAGTGCAGCAATTTTTAATAAATCATCACGTTGCCACACTGTACCCGTCGGATTATGCGGCGATAATAAAATAAAGCAGACAGATTGTTTAAATTTATTTTCTAAATCATCAAAATCAATTTGGTACTGTTTATCACGATAAATAAGTGTACATTCTAATAATTCGCGCTGATTTACACTAACTGCATTACTAATAGGATGGTAAGCCGGAGACAGTGTTGTGACTTTATCACCCACTTGAGTAAAATTTTGAATATAAAGAGAAACAGCCTGAATAATGCGAGGACAAAAAACAATATTTTCTGGATTTACTGTCCATTGATATTGCGTTTTAAACCAATTAGCAGCAACGCTATTCCAGTCATGACTAAGGTCAGTATAGCCATAGATCCCAAGATGATTAAATTCAGTCAGTTTGTTAATAATAAAATCAGGTGCAGAAATATCCATATCAGCAACAGATAATGGAATTAGATTTGCGTTGTTATGGCACCATTTTGCGCTGTAGGTATTTTGCCTAGAAATTATTTTATTGAAGTTATTTTGGTACATGTAAATCCCCTCGGCAATGTTGTTTAAAACAAAATACGCGTTGTATTGCTTATTCGTTATTCCTATTTTTTACTTTGCTATTACGAAATCTGGCTTGTGTGATAACAATCACATAGCAATGAAAGCAAGTTTTTGCCAAATCAAAGCTATGGTTTAATGCCAAACAGGGGAATTAGGTAAAGAAAATGAGAAAAGATAAATACTATCGGATTGTATTGTTATTCAATGCTAATAAAGTTTATGACCGCCAAGTGGTTGAGGGTGTTGGAGAATACCTTCAAGCATCGCAATGTCATTGGGATGTATTTATTGAAGAGGATTTTCGTACTCGGCTTGATAATATTAATCATTGGGTGTGCGATGGTATTATTGCTGACTTTGATGATCCGATAATTGCTAAACATTTAAGTCAGTCACCGCTATCTGTTATTGGTGTTGGCGGCTCTTATCATCAAGAAGAAAATTATCCCCCCGTTCCTTATATTGCTACTGATAATTACGCATTAGTTTATCAAGCCTTTTTGCATTTAAAACAAAAAGGATTAAAGCACTTTGCCTTTTATGGATTACCGGCAAAGAATTATTCTCATTGGTCGAATGAAAGAGAATATGCTTTTCGCCAATTGGTCACATCAGAAAAATACCCTGGTATTGTTTATAACGGAATGGATATTACGCAAGAGAACTGGCAACACGCCCAAAATCGTTTATCTGATTGGATACAAACTCTGCCACCACAAACGGGCATTATTGCCGTAACAGATGCAAGAGCCCGTCATTTACTACAAGTTTGCGACAACTTAAATATTAATGTACCAGAAGAGATCAGCATTATTGGTATTGATGATGAAGATATGACGCGTTATTTATCACGAATTGCACTTTCATCAGTTGTACAAGGCTCAAGACAAATGGGATATTTAGCAGCAAAGCTTTTACACCAGTCTTTAGAAGGGCAACAAATAGATAAACGACAAAGAATATTAGTTCCTCCAGTTAAAATTGTAGAACGTCGTTCAACAGATTTTCACTCTTTTAACGATCCCACCGTTATTCAAGCCATGCACTATATCTATTACAACGCCTGCAAAGGCATAAAAACAGAACAGGTATTAGATGCTGTGAATATGTCGCGTTCTAATTTAGAGCAACGTTTTAAAAAAGAGGTGGGTAAAACGATTCATACGGTTATTTATGAAGAAAAACTCAAGCGGGCTCAAAATTTATTAACGACAACCACGCTAGCAATACAAGAGATCTCTGTAATGTGTGGTTATCCTTCTTTGCAATATTTTTACTCTATTTTTAAAAAAGAATTTGGTATCACACCAAAGGAATATAGAGATAAATAAAAAATACAGTGTTCAGAAAAACAGTTTATAACTCTCCTGACGTCTAGCTAAAAGCCAATCAAAAAATTACTCCGTTTTTTTTATTGGTTGTGATCTAAAATCTAAATTGAGTGAAATCACAGATAATATATTTTACTTTATATATGTTTTGACGAATATGTTTTTCAAGTGTACCTTATATAGTAAGGTAATAAAGGAGTAAAGGATTAAAAATGGAACCACTACAACTGTATAAACTATTAAGTGATCAAACAAGACTAAATATTGTTTTACTATTAAAAGCTTCTGGCGAGCTTTGTGTTTGTGATATTTATACTGCGTTAAATTTATCTCAACCTAAAACATCTCGCCACCTTGCTATGTTACGTGGTTCAGGATTATTGCTAGATTCTAAACAGGGTAAATGGGTTCATTATCGACTTTCTCCAACATTGTTGCCTTGGGTGAAAAATATTATTGAACTAACTTATACGATAGAAAAAAGTAGGGTATCTCTTTTACTAAAAGCGATAGAAAACAAAGATTCGATGCTCAGTTGCTCTAATTAAATTTTTAACCAAACATATATGCTTTTACATATATAAAAGTGAGTTAAGTATCTAAATACACCTTTAAATCGAGATTTATTATGCTTATTGCAGCATCTATTTTTATTCTCACTATTACTTTTGTTATTTGGCAACCTAAAGGATTAGGAATTGGCTGGAGCGCTACCCTAGGAGCGATACTAGCGCTTAGTTGTGGGGTAATTAGTTTTCAAGATATTCCCATTGTGTGGAATATTGTTTGGAATGCAACTGCTACCTTTGTTGCCGTTATTATTATTAGTTTACTTCTTGATGAAAGTGGATTTTTTAAATGGGCAGCGCTACATGTTGCCAAATGGGGGAAAGGAAAAGGGCGATTATTATTTAGTTATATAATCTTACTAGGCGCGGTGGTTGCAGCTTTATTTGCTAATGATGGTGCCGCATTAATTTTAACACCTATCGTTATTGCGATGTTATTAGCACTTGGTTTTAGTAAAGGCACCACACTGGCTTTTGTTATGGCTGCTGGGTTTATTGCTGATACCGCTAGTTTGCCGCTTATTGTTTCTAATCTGGTGAATATTGTTTCTGCTGATTTTTTCCATATTGGCTTCAGCGAATACGCCTCAATTATGATACCTGTTGATATTGCGGCTATTATGGCTACGTTAATTATGCTGCATTGGTTTTTCCGTAAAGATATTCCTAAAAGTTATGATGTGTTAAAACTCGCCGCGCCAATTTCAGCTATTAAAGATAACACCACCTTTAAAGCCGGTTGGTTTGTATTATTGCTTTTATTGGTGGGTTTCTTTGTTTTAGAACCGCTAGGTGTTCCCATTAGTGCGATAGCTGCTTTGGGCGCATTAGTACTTTATATTATTGCCGCCAAAGGAAAAGTCATCAACACCACCAAAGTATTAAAAGGTGCACCTTGGCAAATTGTTATTTTTTCTTTAGGCATGTATTTAGTGGTTTATGGCTTAAGAAATGCAGGTCTAACGTATTACCTGTCAGAAATTCTTAATATCCTAGCTGATAATGGACTTTGGATTGCCACATTAGGAACAGGTTTCATCACTGCATTTTTATCTTCAATTATGAACAATATGCCAACGGTGTTAATTGGTGCTTTATCGATAGAAGGGAGTAACGCGACGGGGTTGATCCAACAAGCTATGATTTATGCCAATGTGATTGGCGCTGATTTAGGCCCTAAAATTACGCCAATTGGTAGTTTAGCGACGTTATTATGGCTACATGTTTTATCACAAAAGAATATGACTATTACATGGGGCTACTATTTTAAAACCGGCATTATTATGACTATTCCTGTTTTAACCGTCACATTAATCGCATTAGCACTGCGTTTGTCTTTTTAAATTAATGGTAATAACGATATGACAAACATAACTATTTATCATAATCCAAACTGTGGCACATCACGTAATACTTTAGAGATGATACGAAATAGTGGCGTAGAACCCACTATTGTTTATTACTTAGAAACACCGCCCACAAAATCAGAATTGATAAATTTAATCACAGAGATGAAAGTCACAGTGCGCTTTCTTTTACGTAAAAATGTTGAACCTTATGAACAATTAAAACTAGAAGACCCGACCTTAACCGATGAACAATTAATTAGTGCAATGTTAAAGCATCCTATTTTAATTAATCGTCCTATTGTGGTAACTCCGTTAGGTAGCAAATTATGTCGTCCTTCTGAAACAGTATTAGATATTCTGCCCAATAAACAGCAAGGAAGTTTTACTAAAGAAGAGGGTGAAAAGCTTATTGATAATATGGGTAATAGGCTGAAGTGAGTCAAATAGGGGGAAATACCCCCCTAAGTATTAGGTCAGTTATTTAAGTCATATAGTTGGTTATTGGCTTTTTATAGCATTAATAATGGCCATAATATCTAATCAATATTTAATCAATATTTGTCGTATCTGTTGCGCAGACTCGTAATCGATGACCATCAGGATCAAGTGCCACAAAAGTATAGCCAAAGTCTAATTGTGTAGGTGGCATCTCTATTTCTATCTTTAGGTCACACCACTGTTGATAAATTTTATTTACTTCATCGTAGGTTATATCAGACATACAAATTTCAAAACCACCAAATTGAGCTTGGGGCTTAGGATCGATGCCGGTTTTAGATTGAATACCTAAAATAAAATCGGAAGATAACGCAAAAACAGAAAATTCACGATAACGTTCTAATGGTGCCGATTTTAAAATTTTCGCGTAAAAATCTGTACTTTTATCAACATCTTTAGCATAAATAATAATACTGTTTGGCTTAAACATACTCACTCCTTAAGATTTGTATTTATTCTTATCTTAATGCATTAGAGTGACAGAAATTGTCAGTATTAATATTAACGCTTATTTCCCCGGCTATTTGCCCAAGGATCACTATCGGGGTGATCGATAACCTCAATAACCTCATCAATATCGTCTTCTAGTGAATCAAGATATAACGCTTCAACTTCTGCGCGTGCCCACGGCGTTCTGCGAAGAAATTTTAAACTTGATTTCACACTTGGATCATTTTTAAAACAGTTGATATTAATCAGCTTACTTAATTTAGTCCAGCCGTGTTTAGCCACTAAGGCATTAACCTGCATTTCAAGCGTCACGCCATGTAATGGATCTTTAGAAACATGTCCTGTCATTATTTTTTCCATCATGAAATAGAAGTAAAAGAAGCGATGCAGGTTACAAGAAAGCAGCGGCCGAGGCAATAAAATGCATATAGCCCTCCTAATCAAAGTACAGATTACCTTAATACAGATTACCTTAATAAGGAGGGCTAATATCAATGACGCTTATTTATCTATAGAAGGATCTATTGAGTGAGAAAATGCAGAAAAATAATGAGTTACTTTTTTCTTACTAATAATCTTATCTAGTTGTTGCTGTAACTGCTTGTCATCTAGAGTCGCTCTATCGTGTTGGCGGCGATGCTCTGCCCACGAAGACACCATAAACGTTTCAATAAATCCCTCATGGATCTCTGAAGAGGTAAATAATCCCCAAGAATAGCCACCATCTCTTAAGCGAATAATTTTTAATTGGCTCATTAACGCTAAAAATTGCGTACGATGTTCTATTTCCACATGATAACGAATTGAAACTAATACGGGATCTTTATCGCCTGTTGTTTCAATTAATTCATCTGCAAGAGAAAAATGATCAGAGTGTTGTAAATTGAGGTTGTCATGTTCAAGCTTAACTCTTAATACACATAACCAAACTAAAATGATACCGACAGTGGCAGAAAATAACGCAATAGTGACGGATGTGTGTGATGCAATTTGCCCCCAGACTAAAGATCCTAATGCCATAGAGCCAGAAAATACGGTTAAATAGAGTGCTAATTCTCTTGCTCTAACCCAATTAGGTAGTGCGGTTTGAGCGGATACCATTAATGTTGATAAAGTAACTATCCAACTGAATCCGGCTAAAAGACTAGAAAAGATTGCTAAGTATTTTGACGTCGCGCTGGCAAAAATAAATAACACCAGAGCCGTACCTATTGTGCCAAAGGCAATAAGTGCATTTGTACTGAATTTCTCACGCAGTGTCGATAAACTAAATGCGCCACAAACTGCACCAATACCAATGCTGGTGGTTAATAAACCATATAATGTGGCACCACCTTGAAGTGAAACTCGAGCAACTAAAGGCAACATTGCCCAGTACGCACTAGCAAAAACAAAAAAGCTTGCTGCACGAATGATAGTTTTAATTAAAGCTGGACTATAACGGGCATAACGCAGGCCAGAGATCATCGCAGCAACAACCGATTCTGCTGGCAGTTTATCATCCGATTTTTTCTCGCCACCCCACCACCAAACAGCGAAAATAATGGCGATAAAGCTTAATGCATTGAGTAAGAAAGGCAGATATAAACCTACTTGAGAGATTAATATACCCGCCAATGCAGGTCCTATCGCACGACTGATGTTAATTCCCATACTGTTTAAGGCAATACCTGCTTTTAATTCATTTGGCGCAACAATGCTTGGCACTATAGCTTGCCATGCTGGACCTAAAAAAGCCGCACCAGAACCAAGCACAAAAGTAATGAGTAATAACCAGCCAATACTAATCACATTGAAATAAACTAACACGGCTAATAATGCGGCAGCCATTAGCATTAAAATATTAACGATAATAAGTAGTTTTCTTTTATCAAAAATATCAGCAATAGCACCCGCGGGAAGTGCGAGCAAGAACACAGGTAGCGTGGTCATTGCTTGAATGGCGGCTATCATCACAGGATCAGGGCTTAAATTAGTCATTAGCCAACCAGCGCCAACATCGTTCATCCAAGTACCAATATTAGAAAATAGTGTCGCCATCCATAACATAAAAAATACACGATTGCGTAAGGGCGACCATGCTGAAGCTCGCTGCGTTGCCATAGTGATACTTCTCTCTGTTTAGCTGACCAGCAATATTATTGCTGGCCATAATAAGTAAGGGATAAAACATTAGAATGCAAAGCAAGAGCAACCTACAGCGCCCCAAAAAGCATTATCATCTGAAATAGGAATACCCGATTTACGTGCAATATCGTGCTGGTGTCCATGAACATGACAAGCACCACAGCATTGATGCAATTGATTTAATACTGCACTTTGAGTTTCTTGCTGTAGATATGAGTAGTGACCTGGCACTTTGATAACCGGCGACCAATCAGGTAACACAGGTATAGAAGGTGGTGCTAACGGTGCAAATGTGTCGTTTGCATAAACAATTTTGCCATCAACAACCGTCAGCAGTGATTCAATTGCTTTAATTTCTGCTTCTGGTACCGCAAAGTAATTAGCAGAAAGGGCGACAAAATCAGCAAGTTGACCTTGTTTAATTTGTCCTTTTTTGCCTTGCTCATTAGAGAACCACGAGCTTCCCATCGTCCAGAGCATTAATGCAGTATCTCTATCTAAACGATTATTAGCATCATACATTTGCATACCACCCACAGTACGACCTGAAACTAACCAATAAAGCGCTGTCCACGGGTTATAACTTGCAACACGAGTGGCATCTGTACCTAAACCAACAGGTACATTAGCATTGAGCATTTTAGCTATAGGTGGGGTATGTTTAACCGCTTCAGCCCCATAACGCTGAGCAAAATATTCCCCCTGAAACGCCATGCGATGCTGAATCGCTAATCCACCGCCTAACGCTTTTACCCGTTCAATATTCTTCTCACTGATGGTTTCTGCATGATCAAAAAACCAATGTAATCCATCAAAAGGAATATCTTTATTCACTTTTTCAAATACATCTAACATGCGACTAATGGATTCGTTGTAAGTGGCATGTAAACGAAATGGCCAACGGTGTTCAACTAAATGGCGGATCACCTTTTCTAGTTCAGCGTCCATATTTTCAGGTAGGTCGGGTCTTGGCTGTAAAAAGTCTTCAAAATCAGCCGCTGAGAAAACTAACATTTCACCCGCACCATTATGGCGATAAAAATCGCTGCCTTCCCCTGGAGATACCATCGATGTCCATTGCTGAAAGTCTTCAAGCTCTTGTTTTGGTCGTTGAGTAAATAAATTATAAGCGATACGAATAGTAAGCTGATCGTGCTTTGCTAATTCAGCAATGACTTCATAATCTTCAGGATAGTTTTGAAATCCACCGCCAGCGTCTATTGCACTAGTTACGCCAAGGCGATTAAGCTCACGCATAAATTGACGAGTAGAATTGACTTGATAATCAAGAGGTAACGTTGGGCTTTTAGCTAAGGCGGAATAAAGCAACATTGCATTGGGTTTAGCGATTAATAAACCCGTTGGAACACCGTGTTCATCACGTTGAATTTCACCACCAGGGGGATTAGGGGTATCTTTGGTATAACCAATAGCCCGTAATGCAGCTTTATTTAGTAACGCACTATCATATAAGTGAAGCACAAATACAGGGGTATCAGGGGAAACCGCATTAATCTCATCTAACGTGGGCATACGTCTTTCAGCAAATTGAAATTCACTCCAACCGCCAACAACGCGTACCCATTGAGGTGAGGGTGTCACTTGTGCTTGTGCTTTTAGCATCTCAAGGGCAATAGAGAGAGAAGGTACGCCTTCCCAGCGCAATTCAAGATTGTAATTTAATCCACCACGAATAAGGTGAAGGTGTGAGTCATTTAATCCCGGAATAATAACGTGATTTTTAAGGTCGATTATTTTTGTTTCATCATTTTTAAACTGCATGGCTTCATCATTTGAGCCAACAAAAAGAAATTTACCTTTTGCGATAGCAACAGCTTCAACGATAGGATCCTCTCTATCAAGCGTGTGAATATCACCATTGATAAATATTTCTGACGCGAAAGATTTATTCATGATTTTTGATTTCCTATTGTAGCGGAATTACCCCTTTCTTAAATGGAAAAGAGGTAAATCACTAGAATATAAACAATATAGATAATGATTTTTAAGCGTAACTAATTAATAATTAAACTAATAATTTTACTGATATTTATTTCAATAGATTAATTAAAATTGTAGCGTAACTTTGTATCATTACCATTTAAAACATTTGTTTTAAGAACTCAAAAAAAATGAATAACTTAAATCGGTCATTTGAATGACCAATCTAATGTGTTGATTTAACATTATTTTTATAAAGGTGGATGACTCATTATGGATAATAAATACCGCTAGATATACATATGAAAAATAAAGATATCACCATACTTAAATATATCTTTTATTTTAAATGAAAAATAATTTATCCCGCATGACTAGTCATATAATAAATTTTCCATTTATTATCACCAATATGTCTTAATGTAATTCTAAGATCTGAGGCTCCTTTAAATTCTAAATTAACATCTTGCATTTCTATTTCAGAATCATTAAACCAACGACGTAGCCGATTACCGTTTGTTTGATTTGGAAAACTATAAGAAAAGGTATAATTAGAGCCTCTTATTTCTCTGAATACTTTTTCTTTAAACGCTTCTAATGTTTTTCCTGTATACATATTCTTTTGTGTTAGTTCAAATGCTTGCTCAAACTGTTGGTTGTTAATGTTATTAAGAAAATCCGTTGCAATTTGGCGTTGATAGGAAAAAGAATAGGGTAACTTAAGCCAATAAAATGACCCAAAAGCTAAAATAATTAATAGAAGTAATAAAGATAAGAGCGTCTGTTTATGTGTTTTTTTCATGATGTTGAGAATTAGGTTTCATAATAATATAGTTAAATTATTTTAGACTAAAACACCGAAATTTTAATCTGTATTAATAATAGTCAGATATAAAAAGATTTAAGCTTTAATTTTAAAGATGAAATTGTTTTTTTCTTCCAAGGTGATAACGACTTTCTATGCATCAAAAATAATTTACCAATAGCTAATTCATCGTTAAGTTGTAATTCATAAATTCTTGTCTTTTCTGGTAAAACATCTAGCCACGGTTTTGGCACTATAGCAATATAAGGCGCCGCAGTAATTGCAGGGATCACCTGCGAATAATCATGACATTTAAATCCAATACTTCGATTTAAACCTCTTCTACGTAATTGCCTATCTATTTCATTGTCATCTTGCCCCCAAGGTAAACAATAAACATGCTGATGAGCAACTAGCTGCTCAAGACTTATTTGATTAACACCTTTAAAGTTTGCACGTAATGGTTCACCATAAATGACGACCAATCTTGCACATCCTACATCATCAAAACGCAATGAAGACACTGGGTTTTGATAATCACCAACAGCCAAAACTAAATCGACACTTCCATCAAGTACTTCCTCTCTCCATGAACGCCGTTGAAAAGGTATGCACTCTAGCGAAAAATTCAGTTGTGAAGATAAACTCGCTAACGTTGAAGTAATCACGCCCGTTAATGCTGGTGGAATAACTATCTTGAATTCTTTTACTTCCTCATTGGTATCTTTAAATAAATCATCATTTAACGAAATAAATAACGGAACCAAACGCGTTTTTAATGCTAAAGCAAAAGGTGTTGGCACTTGGCAATTATTCTCTCTTTTAAAAAGCGGATCATTTAAAGCGACACGAAGCCGGCTTAATGCGTGACTTACCGCAGAAGAAGATATACCAAGTTTTAGTGCTGCATCTCGGGTTGATCCGGTTTGAAGAAGGGCATACAAAACTTTAAGGAGATTAAAATCAAATTGAGCAATATTCATTTTAGTTGCTTACTAATGAGCAGGATTCATTTTCTTTATACTAAAATCAGCTTTCAATTACAAATGATTAACGGAAAAGATGAAAAAACTAACACTATTAGCATTGGGAATAATGTTTGCGCCTATCACTGTGGAAGCTTTAAATCCAGCGCAACCATTATCAAAGGCACCACCCATGAGTATATTTCAAGAATGGGCAAAACCTATTGATCCTTTTGAAATCGCACCAAAAGTTTGGTATGTCGGTACAAAAAATCTGACCTCTATTTTATTAACAACAGATCATGGCCATATTTTAATTGATGCAGGACTTAATGAAAGCGCATTGCAAATAAAGAAAAATATAGAAACCATTGGTTTTGATGTGAAAGATATTAAATACATTTTAAATAGCCACGCCAGATTGGATCAAGCGGGAGGAATTGCATTACTAAAAGAACTTAGTGGTGCAAAAGTTGTATCAAATAAAATAAATGCTCAACAATTAAAATTAGGCGGCGCTGAAGATTTTGCATTAGGTGATGCACTATTATTTCCACCAGTTGATACTGATATAGAATTATTAGATAACGAGTCGTTTGTAGTGGGTAATATTGTTATTACCGCTTTATTCACGCCAGGTCATTTACCAGGAAGTACATCATGGAAAATAACATTAAAGAATGATGATGTATTGATTTATGCGGATAGCTTAGCCACACCCGATTATTTTTTAAAAAATAATCTAAATTACCCTGAAATAGTTGAAGATTTAAAATATAGTCAAAATATTTTAGCTAATCAAAAGGTTGATATATTTATTGCTAGCAAAGGTGATAGATTTAATCTTGTTAATAAATTGAATAAACTAACTAATGGAGATAAATTTGCCTTTTATGACAGCGAGGGATTGAAAGAATATATTGAAAAATCAAAATTATCTTTAATAAAACAGCTGGAAGAATAGCGCTAAATCTTATTTATTAATATTGCCTAATTATTTTTTATTTTTATTAACTACTATTTATATTTCTTTATTTCTGTATAGGAACATTATGTCATTTAAACATATTGCAGCTACGCTGCCTCTTATTATTTCATCGCCACTAATGGCTGGTGATATTCAATTTGGATTGGGTCTAGGAATGGCCTCGGCTTATGAGGGTTCTAATAAGTATATTGTCACTCCTGATGTCATAGCGCAATATACAGCAACGACAGAGAGTTATGGTGTTTTTAGCATAGGAACCCAAGGTGCTAAGTGGCAATATAATCTCTTTGACAACCTCAATTTCGGAATAATTGGCAGTTATATGCAAGGAAGAAAAGAGGAAATAGGTTTTGCCGGTAATAAAAATAAAGATTTAAAAGGCATGGGAGACTTAAAAGGCGCAGCAGCAGCTGGGATTGAGTTAAATTATGTAATAAATAAAAATATTGTTTATATTAACTCTCTCACTGCACTCGGAAATAGAGAATATGGTGATATTAATGTTGATAATGCAACACGAATTGAGTTTGGTATAAATTCACATTTTGACTTAAATAATGATTGGTCAATTGATTCAAATATCTCAACGCGTTATGTAAATAAAAATTATAACCAAGCTTATTTTGGTGTTAGTCATCAGCAATCTTTAGATACTGAATTTACAGAGTTTATTCCTAAGGCAGGTTTTAAAGATGTGGGCGCTTTATTTGCTATTAACTATAAAATAAATAACGATTTTTATTTAAACTTCAAAAATGGAGGTTACTATTTATTAGGTGATGCCGCCAATAGCAGTATTACGCAACAAAAATATGGCCTAATAACTATTATCGGCTTGTCTTATTCGTTTTAATTTAAGTGTATACAATGAAAATTTTTAAGATATTTACTGTTATTTTAGCCGTATTAATATTATCCAGCTGTGTTGTTGGCCCTGGTTGGTATAAAGAGGGGGTGCCTTATGATGACTCTCAAAATACATTAGCGAAATGTAAGTTTGATATTGGGATTGCAAAAGTAAATTCTAACGAAAAAAACGAGCTTATTACAGAATGTATGAAGTCTCAAGGTTATAGATATAAAAACTATTCACATAGCTATTAAAACCCTCGCTATATTAGATAAAAAAGCTGTTTATTCATAGCAGCATAATCTATCAATATTAGAAAATAGGTTTATTGCTATTTAATACATTAAACCTATTTTATTCTTTTATTTCAGCAAGTTTTTCACTATCCAATATCGTTATTGATTTGTTCTTTAGCGTAATAATATTTATGGAAACTAAATAGGTTAATGCTCGATTTAATTGCCTAGTTGAAACACCTAACATAGCAGAAAGGGCATCTCTTTTTTCTAAGTGAAAAGATAATCCATTTTGCTGTGTTTTAAAAAGTAGATATCGACGTAGTTTAAATTCAACGCAATAGTGTGACTGAGAATGTAATATTGATGAATGATAAAGTTTTTTACTCAGCTGGCGACAAATAAACGTCAGAAACTCAGTGTTATGTAATGCTTTTTGTTGCACGATATTAAGTGGTAAGGTTAATAAATAGCAGGGGGTTATTGCTTGTACTGCACCGAAGTTTACTTGCTGATTATCTAAAAATAATTCTAAATCACCAATAACAGAAAATGCCTCTTCAAATGAAAATATAATGCGGTTGCCGTTTATTTCATATCGCTCAACTTGTAATTTCCCTTCAACCAGACAATATAAATGAGTCATCTGACTATTTTGAGTGAGTAAATATTCTCCTGCATTAATTTTAATTAATCTTAATGAAAATAAGAGATCATCAGAAAAACACAAATCTAGCTCGTGCTTTCTTATAAAATTATCTCGTGTTTTTTTCTCATTGATTATTTCCATGCTGTTGCTCTATGCCCAATTATCTTAGATTAAATATTACCGATAATACCATTTTGATAATAGGGCATATGTCCTTTTTCTAGTCTTTTTACCTTGGTAGAGTGATTTAAATTTCATCTTAGAGAAGAATATAATGAAACACTTACTTAATGATGTTGAAGCCTTTAATCCCACTATATGGCCTAAAGTTGAACTACATGTACATTTAGATACTTCTTTGAGCTATTTTTATGTTAAACAGATTTATCCTGATATGGATTTAGCTGAATTTAATCGCACCTTTGTCGCTACTGAACAATGTTTTGATTTAGGTGATTTTTTAAGTAAGATCACACCACAAATTGATATTTTACAAACTAAAACAGCAATAACATTAGCTGTTGATGATCTTTTCCATCAATTTAAAGCTGATAACGTTATTTATGCTGAATTAAGATTTGCGCCTTTATTACACACAAAAAACGGCTTAACAGCAAAAGAGGTCGTTGAAATTGTTATTAATGCAATGAACGCATCTGCTCAAAAACAAGAAATTCAAGCAAGATTGATTCTTTGTACGCTTCGCCATTTTAATAAAGCACAAAGTATGCAAACAGCTAAATTAGTGGTCGATTATCAACATAAAGGTGTTGTTGCCCTTGATTTAGCCGCAGACGAAGCACATTTTTCGTTAGCAAATCATATTGCCGCTTTTGATTATGTAAAAAAAGCAGGTAGTAACCTTATTGCTCATGCAGGTGAAGCGAAAGGCGCTGAAAGCGTAAGTGAAACATTAGATAAACTGCAAGTAACGCGTATTGGTCATGGTGTAAGAAGTATTGAAGATATGACCGTTATTGAAAAACTTAAAAATAATAATATTTTATTAGAGGTTTGTCCTAGCTGTAATATTATCTGCAATGTATACAATACGATAGAACAACATTCTGTCGATAAATTAAAAAAGAAGGGTGTTAAATTAAATATTAATACTGATGCTAGAACTGTAGCAAATACAACATTAAATAAAGAATATCAACTACTACATGATGTTTTTGGTTGGAATAAAGAGGATTTCCAACAATGTAATATAGACGCAATTGAAGCAAGTTTTATTTCTAAAGAGCTAAAAATTAGCTTAATCAGCAAGATCCGTAATGGAAAGTAGTTGAAGTGAAATAGATATTAAAAACGATACAGCTTGATAAATTAGCCCATATCGTTATTGATATAATGAGATTATTGCTACTCTTTAGTTTCATCTTTTAAAAGGTTAATAATAGTTTCTCTTAACCAGTTTAATGCGCTGTCATTATCACTGCGCTGATGCCATATCATTTGAAATTCTAAGGCTGGAATATCAAAAGGAGGTTTAAAAATAGAAAAATTTTCAATCATATCTTTAGGGATCGCTTTTTGCGCTATTGTAAGAATAAGATTAGTCTTCTCTAATAATTGAGGGGCTATCTGCCAATAAGGTACTGTAATAGCGATACGGCGCTGTTGATTAATTAATTGAAGGTGATGATCAATTTCATTGGCATCGAAAGGTTTCATACTAACTAATATATGAGGGTATGAAAGCCAATCAGTTAAGCTAATCGTTAATTTAGGATAAACCGATTTATCCATAACACTGACTAACTTATCCGTAAATATCGACTGAGAGCGCAGTGTATAATCTAATGAGTTAAATACTCCAAATGCAAGGTCTAAACTTCCTTCATGTAATTTACTTTGCATTTCTTCTCGACTGCAATGCCATATTTTAATATCCACATCTGGTGCATATGTACATAAATAATGAATTAATTTTATGGAAATAAGAGCCGCACCATAATCTGACATCGCAATATTAAATCGTCGCTGGCAATGAATAGGTTTAAAATCTTGCTGCTCAATAATGCCATCTAGCTGTATTAATGCTTGAGCTAATGGCTGATATAATGATTCGGCCTTGCTTGTTAATTGATATTGGCCATTATGACGAATAAGAAGGGGGTCTTGAAACAATTCTCTAAGATGATTTAAGGAGTGGCTAACCGCTGGCTGACTTTTATGTAGTAGCTCCGCAGCTCTGCTAACATGACGTTCTCTTAACAAAAAGAACAAAGTAACCATTTGATTTAAATCTAATTTTCTTAAGTTATTCACGCTACGAATACCACCTTATAAAATTGTTCATTTCCCAATGTTGAGACCGCTCACTAATATGATGCTAAATCATTATTGATAAAACATTAATCGTGAGGTTTTTATGTCAACTCTTTCATTATCAGGGATTTTACTCGCAATATTTGCACTACTTGCAGGTGCAGTTGTTCCAATTCAAGCCGCAAGCAATGCTATCTTAGCACGCCAATTAGGCCATCCATTATGGGCAAGTGCAATATCATTATTAGTCAGCATTATGGTTTTAATTCCGTTACTATTTATTTTTAAAGTACCAAGACCTAATTTTAGTGTAGAAATTTTTAGTCAACCAATATGGATCTGGTTTGGTGGTATTGCTGGTATGCTGTACCTTACTTCTGCATTAATTTTAGTCCCTAAAATCGGCAGTACGACCTTTTTTGTTATGGTTATTGCTGGGCAATTGATTATTTCAGCGCTTATAGAGCAATTTGGTTGGTTTGGTATGAACCAAAGCTCAATTCCATTAAGCAAGATTTTTGGTATTGGGTTAGTTATTTTGGGTGTTTTATGCGTCCAATTTTCAAGGAAATAATATTTTAAAACAAAAACATGTTGGTAAAATATAACTCAAGAATATTCACATAATATTACTGCCAATTATTGCTTTACAATCAGTTGGTTAAAATTGATGGACTAGAAATCCTTAATATTTCTATTATTTAATTTATATAGGGTATAGAGCCATGGAGAATTATAAATGACAAAGTTAAATTTAGAAATAACACATGAATCTACATTAGAATCTTATATAGCTGCTATTGGAGCAGCTATTTCTGATAGTTCTAGAGTTAAAATACTATGTGCTTTAATGGACGGAAGAGCATGGACAGCGACTGAGCTAAGCATAGTAGCGGAAATATCTGCATCAACCACAAGTAGTCATTTAACTAAATTAGTGAACAATCAGTTAATTACCGTAATTTCACAAGGAAAGTATCGTTATTTTCGACTTGCTAATGAAAGAGTTGCCAGTGTTATTGAAAGCATTATGGGATTATCTGTAAGTAATATCTCAAAAGCCAAAATTACAACACCATTAAATCTTAGAAAATCGAGAACCTGTTATAACCATTTAGCCGGTGAAATTGCGGTTAGTATTTATGATTCACTTTGCAAAAAAAAATGGATCACAGAAAATGGATTAGAAATTACAGTGTTAGGTTTAGAAGAGTTTAAAAAGATGGGCCTCAATTTTGAATTCAATAACTCAAGAAAAATTTGTTGTCCATGTTTAGATTGGAGTGAACGCCGTTTTCATTTAGGTGGACAAGTTGGAGTGCTTTTTTTTATGCACGCTGAAAAACAAGGTTGGCTTATAAGGCATCCAGGTCATAGAGAAATTACGATTAGTGCAAAAGGGCATAAGATATTTGCCAAGCATTTCGATATCGTGTAGTTAACTGGATTAACAACATCTTTATTAGTCCTCCGTCATATTCAATTTAACATAATATACATTATGCGAACCTTGATATCTAAATAGAGATAAGCACTAAAATCTCTAATTTGGGCTGGTTGATTATGTTAGTTCTTTTTAAATTAAAGCTCTTTCGCCAATGCTTTTTCTAGATCTCGAATATAAGCTTTTTGTCTTTTCTTCAAATACCACTTCATAAAGGGTTTTAATAAAATCTTTTTAGATACCACAACTTCAGTAAAGTCGATTTCAGTGACGCCATTATCAGAAGTAAAAACACCAATCCAATGACCTTTGATATTGTCATTTTCCATATCAAATTCCCATCGTTGATATGGCACTTTGGCTGTTACTGTAAATATAATGGAAAAACTATCTTTGGTATGTTCAATAAATTTATGATCGTTTATCACTTCAATAATTGCGGTAAACCCCAAAACTATTCTACCGCAATCGCTCAAAACCTTTTTGTAACTCTTTTTAATATTGCAGGTTCTAAACTTAACCAAGAAAACACACCTGCACCAAAAAAGAGGATCCCCAAATCATTTAAACCAAATACACCACATGCCATAGCACAGATGAAGTTATTAGCGACTGTTGGTAAATATAAAACGGGTGTTGTGGCCGCTTTAGGATATTCACCTTTCCACTGATAGCCAACTAACCAGCAGGCATAAAATAACTGTGCAATAGCCCCTACACTAAAAAGGATTAATGGCATAATAGAAAAATATGGATTTAATCCTATCGCAACTAAAACGGTCGTAGCAGGCAATAAACTAAAAAATCCGCCGGCGACAGGATGTTTTAACTCATCAATAATACTTTGTTTATTGCCGATAAATTTAACAAGAAAAAACAGTACTAAAGCCAGCCAAATAGCACAGCCAATGCCAATAAACCCTTCGCCAATATAAAAAGGATAGCCATGCTCTTGAGCCGCATATCGCCATGCCATGCCTGTTCCAATCATACCCAACACAACACCAAAATAACTTGAGGTAAATTGTGCCGAAAGGGATTTTATTTTATTTATTAAGATCATATTGCTATTTTCACCCTAATTATGATTATAAAAAGCAGTTACTAGATAATTTAATATCAAATAATAATACAATTTATCAAAATTATTTTGATAAAGTGCATTTAAAATATATGTTTATTGTTGTCATTTTAAGATTCTTTCACCCTTTGCTTCCCGATTATTCTGATGCCAGTAATAATACGATAGATATATCGTTATATTGTCCTTTGTTTTGGAGTTTATAAAAATGAATATCATGGCAAAAAAGTTGAGTTCACTTATCGTCGTTTTTGTAGTTCTTTTCTCTATAACCGGTTGCTCTAATATGAGCAAACGTGATCGTAATACAGCAATTGGTGCTGGTGCAGGCGCAGTGGGTGGCGCTATTTTAACTGATGGTAGCGCTTTAGGTACTATCGGTGGTGGTGTATTAGGTGGTGTTATCGGTCATCAAGTCGGTAAAAAATAACCCTATTTTCCATTTTTCTTGTGTTATGCTGGGTTTATATCACTATAAACCCAGCATCGAACTATTAAATGATGTGGAAACTATATAATTCATTTAGTGATTTAATCCGTATTTTTGCAACATTACTCTTATGTTACTTCTGCTTTCTTTTATCGCCTACAATTGCTATCGTCGCGATAAGTTATCTCTTTATTATGATGATATTTCTACGCAGTAAATTTAGAGTTCATAAATATCAAGTAAAAAAACCTATTTATTTCCCAGTTAAAAACAGATCAATATCTTAATATTGAAGATAAAAATATTTTTCATTAGTAAAGAACCCTATTTTTAGACTGATTTATTGCAAAGCATTTTTTTCAACTTGACTCTTTTTATCGATACCTTTCTACTTTCATTATTATAACGATTGAGGGTAATTAAATGATTATATTTATTACGGGTGCTTCTGCTGGTTTTGGTGAAGCTATCGCTCGCCACTTTATTAGTCATGGTCATAAAGTCATTGGTACTGCGCGTCGTCTTGATAAATTAAAACATTTGCATAAAGAGCTTGGCGAGCAATTTTATCCTTTACAACTCGATGTTACTGATAAAAAAGCTGTGGCTGAAATCTATTCACATCTACCGGAAAAATGGCAATCTATAGATGTATTAGTTAATAACGCGGGTTTAGCGTTAGGCTTAAATACTGCTGATAAAGCCAGTCTTGATGATTGGGATATCATGATCGATACTAATAACAAAGGTCTAGTTCATGTCACTCGCGCAATTTTGCCTTTAATGGTAGAGAAAAACCAAGGTCATATTATTAATATTAGTTCAACCGCTGCATCTTGGCCTTATATGGGGGGGAATGTTTATGGTGCAACAAAGGCTTTTGTTAAACAATTTAGCTTAGGATTGCGCGCAGATCTTCAGGGCAAGAAAGTTCGTGTAACTGATATTGAACCAGGCCTTGTGGGCGGTACAGAATTTTCATTAGTTCGCTTTAAAGGTGATGCCAATAAAGTTGAGCAAACTTATTCTGGTGCAAACGCATTAACACCAGAAGATATCGCAGAAGCCGTTTATTGGACTGCTACATTACCCGCTCATGTTAATATTAATACATTAGAAATGATGCCAGTAAGCCAGTCTTTTGCTGGATTAAGTGTTCATCGACAAAACTAAGCGCACTGAAAATTCATTTTCTGTTAAGAAATCAGATATAATTATTAGTATAGAATAGTCATTGACACTGTAGCCGCATTTATTTTTAGAGGATATCAATCATGATAAATATTTTTACCAAGAAAAAAGTAACTGGGACTTTATTGTTCCTCTCTTTATTCTTTGGTTTATCAGTGTCTTCTTTTTCTTCTGTTGCCTCAACAAATGTCACCATCAATGGCAATGGCTATGAAAACTCTTTAGATAAAGAGCAAGCAAGACAATTAAAAGAAGATTGGGATCAAAAACGAGACCTTCGTTCTCAAGTTAATGAGCGTGAAAAAATCGAATTTAATAAGCTAGATAAAGCAATTGATGAACGTGATGCATGTTTGAAAAGTGCCAATATCTATGCATATTGGGAATCAGAGACAAGACGCTGCTTAGATAGCAATACAGGCCGTCCAGTTAACCCATAAACTAAATCTGCGAAACAATGATGTTTTGCAATAAAACAAGGAGTGATTAATATGAAAAAATATCTATTTGCTGCCATGGTATCAATGTTTGCATTTGCACCATTAGCTGCTAATGCAGGTTGTGATGAAGTTGTTGATGCCATTCAACAAAAAATTGTAAACAATGGTGTACCTGCTGCTAACTTTACACTAGTTGTAGTAGAAAATGATCAAGTTGCACAGACTGAAGGTAAAGTCGTAGGTACTTGTGAAAATGACTCTAAAAAGATCATTTACACTCGTCATTAATCATTAAGATTTTTATGACTATATAAAATAACAAAGGGCGCAAATTTTCTTGCGCCCTTTTCAGCAATTAAATCTATAGCGAACCTATTGATTCTAAATCTACTAATGCTTTCTGTGCATTGCAATTACAATTTGCTGTCATTTTATATAAGCTAAAAAATAAAAACACCCAATGTGTTTCTTCATTAGGCGTTTAAAACGTAGCAAGTTATCGTAAAGTTCAGCGGAACAATTTACGCATACCTACCCAACTACTTATTTCTTTATAAATTCTTTATAGCTAGTAATATGCTATTCAATATTATTGAATTTAATCTTATCTATTAATTTAAGCTGGTTGAGCAATTTCTAGCTGACTTAAATCAAGATAACAAGAAAGGTCTCTTTCTTCAGGACGTAACAAATAAGGGATTTCACCAATTAGCGGCGCTTGAATATGCTGTGATAATCTTTCAACAATTTTCGCATAATAAGGTAATCCTGGGTTAATTCTATTAGCAACCCAACCAACTAATTTTAAGCCATCGTTTGCAATAGATTGTGCCGTTAAAATTGAGTGGTTAACACAACCAGGTTGAATACCAACAACCAATATAACAGGTATTTGCTCTTTAACGACCCATTCAGAATAAAAAGTTGTATCATCAAGCAAATAGCGCCAACCACCATTGCCTTCAATAACAACACATTCTGCTTTTTGGCTTAATTTATTTAATTCATTTGAAATCTGATTAAAATCAATTTCATTTTTACTTAAATAACAGTTCTCTAGCAAAATAGGATTAATTTCGTCGTAGCGAACTTCAACAGGTGAAGAGTTATGAATAATCTGTGCATCACGATTACGCTCACCCTCTACCGTTTCATGTGATTCGGTTGCGATAGGTTTAAAACCCACTGCTGTTGACCCGCTGCGATTTAATGATTGAAGAAGTGCTCGGGTTACAACAGTTTTACCTACGTTGGTATCTGTCCCCGTAACAAACAAACGTGTTAACATATAATTTACTTCCGTTATGACAGATAAAATCAGGTTCACAAAAAATGACAGAGATTAGAGTTTAGGGTAACACCGTTTCTTGTGGCTTGAGATAGCTCAATTTTTTGGTTAATTGCTATAAAATAGAGAATTCCGTCATGATCAATTGTCATATTTACAGATGCAAAACACTTTTTTTACGTTCTATTATGCTTATTTTATCCTTGCATTAATTCAATTAACAAAGAACCGTTATATAAAGCTTCTTTCACTAATGCAGCTGCAGGTAGCGTACCTTTATTACGAAGCTCAGTTTCTTCAATAATTAATGTTTGTGCATAACGAGGTAATACATGATTTTGAATATTACGAAGAAGTAAGGGAAAGAATATTGACTTAGCTCGGCAAAGTGGCGAACCAATTAATATTTTATGAGGATTAAAGGTATTTACCATAACCGCAAGAATAAAACCTAAGCGATCAGCAACTAAGTTAATAATCTCTATTGCTTGTGTATCACCCACTAAAATAGCATCGCACAACGATTCAACAGTAATAGGATAACGGTTTAACAACGAATCTGGATTTTTTGTCGCTAAGGCTTGTGCCTTTTTCAGCAAATAAGGAAGGGCTATTTCCGTTTCTAAACACCCTTTTGCACCGCAATAACAGCTATTTTGAGAATCGATAACTTTTGTGTGGCCAATTTCTACTGCACTGTGACTATTAGAATGTAGCGTTCTTCCGCTGGTGATCACCCCAGCACCAACGATATCATCGATAACGATTTGTAAAACATCAGTTGTTTTTTTAGCTGCACCATAAAGTGATTCAGCCATTGTCCATGCGGTTACATTATGCTGTAAAAAAACAGAAACACCTGTTTTTTTATGGATTTGTTCAGCGAGAGGAATATCTTTAACACAATAATAAGGTGAACTATGAATAATACCGCTTATTGGGTCAACAATTGCATTCATAGTGATACTAATTGCTGTTAAACGCTCAACATATGATTGATAACGTTCAAAAAATTTATCTATTGCACTTAAGAAATGATGTAGGAAATCTTCACTGTAACTTTTAGGAAAATCAAAGGTATCCTCAACGACTAAATTACTATCTAATTCACGTAAGCTAAATAACAAATTACCATCATTGATACGAATACAAAGAAAATGCCACCCGTTGCTCTCTAGTTTTAATCCAACAGCGGGCCTGCCACGAAAACCTAGGCCAGAAAATTCTGTTTCATGAATAAGATGTGCTTCTACTAATTCCCGGGTAATTTTAGTAATACTTGCAGGTGCGAGCTCAGCTTTTTTAGAAAGGGAAATCCGAGAAATTGGACCATGCTCATCAATTAACCGGAAGACAGCTCCCAGATTAAATTGTTTTACGTGATCAATATGGCTAGGTTGGTTCCCCATTATATGTCATCCTTAATAGAAGCCTTAATTAATTCACAGCTCCAAATAAATCTTTTTATCGATTATGTCGCTAACTTGTGATTGTTGTACAATACTACATAAAAATCAGATTCTAAAACACTGGCGGATCAAGATTTTTGATAATCAAAGATATTTTTCAATAATAATTGTGTCAATCTATTTGCGGCAGCAGGAATTGTTCTTTGTTTATGAGAGACTAACCAAACCTCAGAAAATGCCTGAGAGTTTGCAAAACGCAAGTAATGCACACCATCAACTTTCATCCGTGTAAATGATTCAGTTACAATTGATATTCCTAATCCTGCGGCAACTAACCCAAGAATAGTCATTGCTTCCCCAGCCTCTTGAGCTATTGTTGGCGTGATCCCCGATAAACTAAGCAGTTGAATTATTTCATCATAAAGCGCAGTACCGACATCACGTTCAAAAAAGACAAAGGGATATTGGCCAATATCATGAATATTCACGCCCGTTTCTTTATAAGCCAATAGAGGATGGCCTTCATACACAGCCAAAATAAAAGGTTCACGAAACAATAGCTGGTGGTGTAAGGTATCGGGCAACACCGTATTTCGCATAATACCTAAATCAATACGGCCTGTGACCAACGGTGGAATTTGTTGTTTTGTATTCATTTGATGCATATGAATACCAACTTCAGGATAGTTTTCTCTAAATTGACGTAAACTTAATGTCACTAAATGCATAAACGGAGTCGTCGACGTAAATCCTATCGAAATTTCACCCAACTCACCTTTTTCCATTCGAGATGCTCGCATTGCGGCAGCATTAACTTGCGCTAAGACTTGATAAGACTCCTTTAAAAACATTTGTCCTGCGGGTGTTAAAGAAACTGAACGATTTGTTCTTTCAAGCAATCTCGCGCCAATTTCATTTTCAAGCGCTTGTATTTGTTGACTTAAAGGTGGCTGAGAAATATTTAATCGTTCAGCAGCTTTACCAAAATGTAGTTCTTCAGCTACAGCAATAAAATAACGCAAATGCCTAAGTTCAATATTCACAATCCCTCATCATACAATCAATGATACTTTAAAAATATTATTCTTAATGATTAATATATTAGACAAAAAAATCAAATATTTCTAACATTGATACAAATCAAATTTAACTAATGGACGCTAAATTAATATGGATACGCAAGAAATAGGTAGAAAAAGTATAAAGCTAGATGCGGATATACCACTAAATGCACTGAAAGAAGAGTCCTCTCACTCTGTTAACCCTAAACATTATATTCAACGAGACGATGCACTTTATATAAAAGTGACAGTGTCATTTTTTATGGTCGGCCTAGCGACATTTGCCTTGCTCTATTTTGTTCAACCTATTTTGCCTGTGTTATCTGATGAATTTTCAATAAGCCCAGCAACAAGTAGCCTTGCCCTTTCATTATCCACTGCATTAATGGCATGTGGACTATTAATCACAGGACCTTTATCTGATGCTTTTGGTCGCAAAAATGTCATGGTGATCGCGCTTTTTTGTGCTGCATTCTTTACTTTATTAAGTGCCACCATGAATAGCTGGACAGGTATTTTGATCACTCGTGCACTAGTTGGTCTTTCCTTAAGTGGCGTTGCTGCGGTAGCAATGACATATTTAAGTGAAGAAATTCATCCTGCTTATTTAGCGCTATCGATGGGTTTATATATTAGTGGTAATTCAATTGGTGGAATGAGCGGTCGGGTAATAACAGGAGTACTAAGTGATTATTATTCTTGGCGTTTATCTGTTGTTATTTTAGGAATTTTTGCACTGTTAGCTGCCATTATATTTTGGAGAATATTACCTGCGTCGCAGCATTTTAGGCCTTCAACATTAAAACCACGTAACTTACTTATCACCACTAAATTACATTTTAGAGATAAAGGTTTGCCTTTACTGTTTATTGAAGGCGGGTTATTAATGGGCGGCTTTGTCACTTTATTTAACTATATTGGTTATCGTTTATTAGATGCTCCTTATTCCTTAAGCCAAACTACTGTTGGTTTAATTTCTCTGGTTTATCTTAGTGGTACTTATAGCGCTTCTAAAGCTGGATTATTAACAACTAAATATGGTTTAGGTAAAGTGTTTATTGCCGGTATTACTATGATGTTAGTTGGAATACTGATTACATTAGTAGAATTATTACCTGTCATTTTTATTGGGATGCTTATTCTTACCACGGGTTTTTTTGCTGCACATGCAGTCGCTAGTAGCTGGGTTGGACGTCGAGCTAAAAGAGGACGAGCTCAAGCATCATCGTTATATTTATTTACTTATTATGCAGGCTCTAGTTTAGCGGGCACTTTAGGTGGCGTATTTTGGGTTAACTTTGGTTGGCTTGGTGTGGGATTATTTATTGCATTTTTAATGTCAGCTGCACTATTAATTGCATTTCATCTGGATAAAGTGGCCCAATGATTTATCTAAAAGATAAATAGCGACTGATAATACAATTGCTAATTTGCATTACTATTTTTAAATAGTAGACCATGTTTATATCTATAAGAATAACCGACATGCCTATTATCAAACTTTTATCGCACGACCCTTCTTTTGGCTTACTTCTTTTTCTCTAATTTTAGAAGAAAACTGTCATTATCGAAACTAGGTCGTGGGAAATATATAGTAAACAAATGCCCACACCAATAATCTGATGATAAAACAAACCAAAATAGAACTAAAAACAACCAAACAAGCATAACCGTAAGAAATATGATGAGGAAAATGCCCTTTTTACCCAATACTGTATATATATACAGTATGCGGCTTTTATTTCAATTTTCCCCCTATTAAGCGATGTACTTAACTCTGTGGCTAATGTAATATTTGGAATTAAGACTAATTGTATGTTGTAACTAATAAGGGTAAGAATAATGAGTAAGTATGATTTGATAGCGCAATTTAATCACTGCTTTAAACAATTAGAAGATGAGATAAATATTTTAAATCAACATCTTAAAACGCTAACTTTATTACCTTCTGCTGTTTTCGAATTACCCGATGTGAGCAAAGATGAAGAACATGATGAAATCACGCAAATAACAGTATCTCCCTCTTATAATGAACAAGCACTTGAATTAGCCTTAAAACTAATTGCGAATTTATTTATTTACGATAATGCCCCACATATTAGCAGCAAACGAGCCGTTCGTTTACCTGGAGCTCTTTGTTTTAGCACCAGTAACAAGGAGTTTAAAGCGGTTGATGCCGTGGTTAAGCGTATTAATACACTTAAAAAGCAGTTATCTTTAATTGTGACAAAAGAGTCTGGCATTTCTAAGGAAGAACGATTTGATTTTGTTCATAATCAATTAAAAGGATTAATTACATTGAATGCCTATCGTACCCTCACCCTACTTTCTGATCCTGATACCGTTCGTTTTGGTTGGGCAAATAAGAATATTATTAAGAATTTAACCCGTAATGAAATACTCGCTCAATTAGGAAAAAGCCGTGAAGCCAATCGCGCTGTTCCACCTTATACCAGCGAGCAATGGGCTGAACGACTTGATAAAGAGATTATTACTCTTTCTCAGTTACCCGAAACTGCAAAATTAAAAATAAAACGGCCAGTAAAAGTGCAACCTATTGCCAGAGTTTGGTATTCAGAAATTCAAAAACAGGTTCAATATGCCTGCCCTCTACCTTTATTGGTATTTTACATCGATAAAGAGCAAGATTTTAAACCTGTTATCGGTGAGCTTTCAGATTACGATGTGGATAACATTCAAATCCGTCATCGCCCTAAAGCAAAAAGTTTAGAACTTATTATTCCAAGGATGCATTTATATCTTGAAAAATAGAGAGCCAATAGGCTCTTTCTATTTTGGTACTTATTGATATTATTGTTTTACAATTAACTTAATTGAACTGTCTTTGATAATAAGTAATAAATACTCGTGTAAATGAGTAAAATGGCTATCATCAATTTCTAGATTGATTGAAATTTTAATATCAGTCGTTAATGAAAAAATGACTTTTTCTCGACTTAATGTAATTTGCTTTATCGCATTAATTGTTTCGATATCAGATAAATGAGTCATAAATCCAATAGAATTATCAATATCTTCATCTTCTTCATCAAATCTTGAAAGAATTATAAAATGTTCAGGCGATACCGGGTCATCCCCTATTCCAATAATAGTGACATCGTCTTCAATGTAACAATTAACTTCCGTTGCCGTAAAAATAATGTCTTCATTCATATTTATTTATCCTAATATGATCTAAAAATCCCGCCATATTGACGGGATTGAGCATTTGACTATTCATAGCTAACAAGAGATTTTGCGCTCTTATTATTTCATGCTACCAACCATATCTTCTGGACGTACCCAGCTATCAAACTCTTCAGCAGTTAGGTAGTTCAGTTTCAATGCAGCTTCTTTCAGCGTTAAGCCTTCTTTATGCGCTTTTTTCGCAATTTCAGCGGCTTTATCGTAACCAATGTGCGTATTTAGCGCAGTGACCAACATTAATGATTCATGCAGTAATTTATTGATACGTTCGCGGTTTGGTTCAATACCAATAGCACAGTGTTCATTAAAACTACGCATACCATCAGCAAGTAAACGTACTGATTGTAAAAAGTTATCAATAATCATTGGGCGATAAACGTTCAGTTCAAAGTTACCTGATGCACCACCAATATTGATTGCAACATCATTCCCCATGACTTGGGCACAAAGCATAGTTAATGCTTCACACTGAGTCGGGTTAACTTTACCTGGCATAATTGAACTGCCTGGTTCGTTTTCTGGAATAGCGATTTCACCAATACCACAACGAGGGCCAGATGCTAACCAACGTACATCATTAGCAATCTTCATTAGCGAAGAGGCTAAGCCTTTTAATGCACCATGAGCATGAACTAATGCATCACACGTTGCTAATGCTTCAAATTTATTAGGTGCAGTCACAAATGGCTGACCAGATAATTCTGCGATACGTTTAGCAACACGAACGGCATACTCAGGATGTGTATTTAATCCTGTACCTACTGCTGTGCCGCCAAGCGCCAGTTCACAGACATGAGGAACAGAATTATCAATATGTTTAATACTATTTTCTAGCATCATAGCCCAGCCAGAAATTTCCTGACCTAAAGTTAATGGCGTCGCATCTTGCAGGTGAGTACGGCCAATTTTAACAATATCGTGGAAAGCTTCTGCTTTCTCTTTGAATACTTTCAGCAGTGATTTTAGTTCAGGCAGCAAATCCTGACGTAATGCAATAACAGCAGCGACATGCATGGCTGTTGGGAACACATCATTCGAACTCTGACTTTTATTAACATCATCATTCGGATGGATTTTGCGTTCCATGCCACGGATACCACCAAGTATCTCACTACCACGGTTAGCTAACACTTCATTCATATTCATGTTTGATTGAGTGCCAGAACCGGTCTGCCAGATTGCTAATGGGAATTCAGTTGGATGTTTACCAGCAAGAACTTCATCTGCGGCGGCAATAATTGCATCAGCACGTTCTTTTGGTAATAAGCCTAAATCCATATTAACACCCGCCGCCGCTTTTTTAGTTAAAGCAAGCGCGTGGATAAGTGCAACAGGCATTTTTTCTACTGAAATACGGAAGTGTTCTAGAGAACGCTGCGTTTGTGCTCCCCATAACTGGTCAGCTGGTACTTCGATTTGCCCCATTGAGTCTTTTTCAATGCGAGTGGCTGCCATTTCAATCTCCTTAAGTACACAGAATAATTGATTAATCCCGAATCACTTTATAGTAAATAACTCGGATACAGTTATCATGCCATATATAGAATAATAAATATGAGAGCTAAAGCGAGCTTATGAAATTTATAACAGAATGAAATCTGTTGATTTTTTTGATGAAATACGATTAGCGTACTTATTTCATCTTTCACGTTTTACTCTTTTCGCTATCTTATTTATACCCACACTAATTATATGTTTATATTAAACTGAAGAAATAGCAACCCATCACAATTAAATATCGTTTAAATCTGAAACTGATAAAATCAAGTGTATTTAACTAATATCTTATATTGATTAATGTCCATAATCATTTCGCTTTAAACTCATTACGTTAGCAAGTAACTAAGTAAGTTCTGATTGCGATTTTATTCCACTAAATCTATATTTACAGTTAATATAGATGGCGATGTATATATGCAGATTATCTATATCCAAATTTAGTAATATTTATCACCAATTTATCGGGTTGTTTAAGGGTTACAAAACAGCTTTTATAACGTACATCGCCAGATGTACATTGAGGATGGACTAGAATTATGAAGAAATCGCTTGTCGCTGTTGGTGTCATTGTTGCACTTGGTGTTGTTTGGACCGGTGCATCTTGGTACATGGGCAGCAAAATTGAGAGCCGCTTACAACAAGAAACAGAACGCGCAAATGTTCAGTTGGCTCAACTAGCTAAAGAAAACCAACTAGGCATTGATGTTAAATTAGAAGTTCGTGATTACAAAAAAGGAGTTTTTTCTTCTAATGCGAACTTAGCTGTTGTTATTACAAAAATTTCAGATCCAGATTCAGACCAAGCATCAGACAACAAACCTGAAGAAATCCTGATGGCGACTGATATCGCTCATGGCCCATTCCCTCTTTCTGATCTGGCAAAATTTAATTTAGCACCAAAATTAGCAGCAGTAGATAGTACTCTGGTTAATAACGAAACTACCAAAGAGCTATTTAAACTGACTAAAGATAAATCTATTGTTGGCTCTCATACCTCTTTAGGTTTTGATGGTTCTGCATCAGGTGAAGTCACAATCAGTGCTATCGATTTTGCTGAAGATAAAGACAAAGTTAAAACGACACCAATTACTATCGCGTTCTCTTCTGATAAAGATGCAACTAAAATTGCAACCTCGATCAAAAGCGATGAAATGATTATCACCAACCGTGATACTGAAGTTTTTACCATTAAAAATATCAATGGTACGATTTCAGGAACTAAAGTTAACAATGACCAATATCTGTTTAACGAGCAATCACTAAAACTTGCTGAAATTTCACATGTTAGTGATGATAAAGCGTCTAATTTCTCGCTAAAAGATATGTCTATCACGACAAAAAGTGATATCAAAGATAAACTGTTCTATGCCTCTCAATCTTATGATTTTAAATCACTCACTATCGGTGGCTTAGAATTTGGTGCAGGTAAACTTGCTTACTCTATTGATAAAGCAAATACAGATGCCATGTTGTTATTAACTAAAGCTTATAACAACTCATTGTTACCTTGGAATAAATACAACTACGACAGTTCAGATATGATTGAACAAGCTGTTCGTGATGTATTAGAAAAAGGTTTAGTTTTCCGTATTGACGATGCTTCTTTAACTAATACTAAAGGCACAACTAAGCTTAATTTTGCCATTGATCTTAATGCCTTTAGCATCAAAGATTTAGATAGCGTAAAAGACCCCGCTGAACTGTTTAATAAACTGTTTAAAAACATCAAATTAAACGTTGATTTATCAATGCCAATGTTAACTGAGTTCCGTAACACAACTCAGTATCTGGATGCGGCTCGTTATCAAGAAACGGCACTGACTGATGCTGATAAAGCAGAAATTCAGAAAGAAACGACTGCGGATATTGAGAAAATCAAAACTGAGTTACAACAAAACATCAATCAGATGTCTCAAGATGAGAAAAATGCATTACCTCTGATGTTGCTTTCTAAAGATGGTAACGCATTGAATCTAAGCCTCGATTATGCAGCTGATAAATTTACCATGAATGGTAAATCTTATAGCTTCAATGAGTTTATGGAAGTGACTCAAGCGCCTCAGATGTTAGGTCTGATTGGTATGCTAATTGGTGCGGGTTCTTCTTATGGTGATTATGATGAATCAGATTATTCAGAATACCCAGAAGCAGAATCTGAAGAAATGACTGAAGATCCAGCCATTCTTGAAGAAGAAGAAATTGTTATTCCTGAGCAACCTGCACAAGCTCAATAATTTTATTTCTTATCAGTTAGTTTGAACTAAAAAAACACCCCATCAGAAAATAATATGATGGGGTGTTTTAATATTCACACCAACGACTTAATTACATCAACACCCACTACAGTCTTTTTTGTGCCCTGCATCATCATTACAACAAGAATCTATTGTTTTATTAATAATTTCAGCAAGTTTATTTACTGTCGATATAATTGCAGGGAGTTGTTCACAAACATAACTACAATTTGGATGCTCTGTATCAGGATCAGGTAGAACAGGTGGCAGCAAGCTATCACAGAAAATCTCTTGTAAAACTAATACAAAATTGGCAATCCCGGTGGTGTAAATATAAGAACGCCCTCCAGTCTGTGTCGCTAACCGAACGTATTCTTTGGTTATATTGTCTTTTGCTGCCATAGATGGAAAACGGTCAATATTTGTAGGACTATCATCCGGCGTACCTTGATAGGTATGCACCTTAATACCTTCCGTTCTTGCTACTAAAATCGCTTCATTATTTTTAGTGATCGCTGCTTTAGTTAAAACCCCCCCACCGCCTTCCATTCCTTCATCACCTAAAACAAAAATAGCGCGACGAGCACCATCACGCCAATCAAAGAATTTACTGACATCAATAACCGCGCGACATAAATCTTCTTTATTACCCGCGTGATCGCGCCCATCAGCTTCTTTAAATGGCTTTCTCGCCTGTAGTTCACTGGCATCAATACCTTGTGCAATTAAATAATCACTTACCGACTGATCAAATTTAGTACCATCCCAAGTACCTTCAATACCAAGGAATGTAACTCGAAGGCTTGATGGACAAAGTCCTAATGCCTTTTGAATAGCCGCATCAATTTGATTACTCAAATCTGCTGATTCATCAGACATTGAACCACTAGTATCAATCACAACCACTAAATCTAACGCAATAGAACCATTCCCCGTCACAACTTGAGAGCCATAAGTTGTATTTGTTGATGTAGGAGGAATAATTGATGTTTCTGGCAATTTAGCCGTAGATTTACTTGTTATATCATCATTTTTTTCAATTTCATTATCTGAAGTATTATTCATAATAATCCTTTATTTTGTTTAATTAACTATAGATAGTTATTCTTTATAAATAATTAAAATTATTTAAAAAATTTAATGCGCGAATATTATTAATGATTTTTCATTAAATTTAATCCACAATTAATAAAAGAGTTTTTATTTTTTATATTTAACTATAAATAATTATCTTATTTAGATCCCTGTTTAAAATAAATAACTCATAAAAAATATTATTTATATATTAATGAATAGCTATATTATTTCTAACCTTCCTTCTATCAAACAAACTGATAGCTTACATCAAAAAAAATGATAAGTTTATTTATTAGCAAATATTCTGATGTTTCAATTGGATTGATAATAAACGTCAGTTATATTGAAAAATGCAGACAATAAATGAGTCGAAAAATAAATTTAATGGTATCTACTTGATAAATATTAATAAAAACAATTAAATTTAGTATTAAAAATAGACAATATTAATTGTATTGATGGTGAATAATATAAAAATAGCTCATAATAATGAGCAACTATTTATTATTACCTCAATTAAAAGAAAATCACTTAAAACGATAGATTTTCATTATTATTATTAAAAAGGAAAATAACGCGTGATTGACACACAGTTGCCTTTAACCGATTTACACCGTCATTTAGATGGAAATATTCGTCCACAAACTATTTTAGATTTAGCGCAACAACATAATATTGCGCTGCCTGCTTATGAATTAGAAGCGTTGCGCCCTCATGTGCAAATTACTAAAAATGAGCCAAGCCTAGTCAGTTTTTTACAGAAACTTGATTGGGGTGTGGCTGTATTAGCTGATTTAGATGCCTGTCAGCGTGTAGCTTATGAAAATGTGGTTGATGTTGTTAATGCAGGAATCGACTACGCAGAATTACGTTTCTCGCCTTACTATATGGCAATGAAACATCAATTACCTGTTGAAGGTGTGGTAGAAGCAATAATTGACGGTGTTCAAAGTGCCTTACAAACTCACGATGTAGATGTTCGTTTAATAGGTATTTTAAGTCGTACTTTTGGTGAAGATGCTTGCCAACAGGAACTTAACGGATTATTGCAACATCAAGATAAAATTACAGCGCTTGATTTAGCGGGCGATGAACTAGGCTTTCCAGGGCACTTATTTTTACCTCATTTTAATCGTGCGCGTGATACCGGTTGGAATATTACTGTTCATGCCGGTGAAGCCGCGGGTGCTGAAAGTATTTGGCATGCAATTAAAGAGCTAGGTGCAACACGTATTGGCCATGGCGTTAAAGCAATTGAAGATCCTCGTTTAATGGATTATTTAGCCGAGCACCAAATTGGAATTGAATCTTGCTTAACCTCAAATATTCAAACTAGCACTATTAGTTCACTGGCAGAACATCCATTAAAAACCTTTTTAGCTCATGGCATTTTGGCGTCATTGAACACAGATGATCCCGCCGTTGAAGGTATTGAATTAAAACACGAATATAACGTTGCAGCACCAGCAGCTGGTTTAACACCAGCGCAAATTCGTCAAACGCAAATTAACGGATTAAAAATGGCGTTTATTAGCCAAGCTGAACGTGAAGCGTTAATTAAAAAAGCAAGTTTGCGTTAATATTTTAAATTAAAAATACTCGCTAAATTAATTCAAACCACTTGTCTAACCGGTGGTTTTTTATTTCTATTTAATAATAAATGGAAAATTTTATCGTTCTTAAGCTAAAATAAAATCTTAATATCTTTTTTAGTTAGGGAATTGATATGTGGAACATTCATCCTACTCGCGGTCAATATCAATTATTATCACAATATTTATCACCGTTAGAAGCCGCAATTGAAGTCGGATTTCTTCAATCAGAAGGAATAGATGCCATTCTGTTAGATGAAAACATTATTTGGAATAATCAAATGTATGCCCAAGCAATGGGTGGTGTAAAATTACTGGTTAATCAAGAAAATTTTTCAATAGCTCAAACTATGCTAAATGAACTTCAGCAAGGAAAACATGCGATTAATGAACAACGAGAACTCTCTACAAGTCATTTAGATACTATTGTAAAAAACAATAAAGAAGATTACTTGAATATGTTTTTTGTTTTTTTGATTTTTTTTGTATTTGGTTTAGCTATTCCGTTTAAATCACAACAGAAGCCTTTATCGAATATACAAGATAAATAAAGTAATCACTTATTTATCATATAAAAAAGCACCGACTTATTTTTAAATCGATGCTCAATAATCAATGTGTATAATAAAAAATATATTGTTTATTATACAGCCACCAGCATAAACCTATTTATTTTCTGTTTTTTTTCCTTGATTCGCATAACGCTGGGCTAATACCGCACAAACCATTAATTGAATTTGATGGAATAACATTAATGGTAATAACATAATACCCACTGTTGCCGCAGGAAATAATACATTCGCCATCGGCACACCATTGGCAAGACTTTTTTTAGAACCGCAAAAAACAATCGTTATTTCATCGGCTTTATTAAAACCAAGCAATCGCGCACTATAAATATTAATCACAATAACTATCGCCAATAGTACACAGCTCACAACCGTAATAGTTAATAGCGACCAACCGTCTATTTTATGCCAAATACCTTCAACAACCGCCTCACTAAATGCCACATAAACCACGAGTAAAATAGAGGAACGATCTGTTCGATTTACTAATTTTTTATGTTTATCGACCCAACGTCCAATTAAAGGGCGAGACAAATGCCCGATAATAAACGGTACCATTAATTGCAGTAAAATAGATTGAATTGCACCCGCAGTATCAAAGTCTTCAGCAGAACCTTGAGTCTGCATTAAAAAACCCACCAGAATGGGTGATAGAAACACACCTAGAATACTTGAAGCTGATGCACTACAAATTGCGGCTGCAACATTACCACCAGCAACAGAAGTAAAAGCTATCGCAGATTGAACCGTTGCAGGCAGTGCACAAAGATATAAAAAACCCATATAAACAGTTGGTGACATCCACTCAGGTACAATGACTTGTAATCCTAATCCCAGGATCGGAAACAGAATAAAAGTACTTGTAAAGACAGTAAGATGTAATCGCCAATGACCTAACCCCGCCAATATTGCTTCTCGAGAAAGCTTGGCACCATGCAAGAAAAATAGCAGCGCTATCGCCCCTGTGGTGAGATATTGAAAAATCACTTTGATATCGCCTTGTGCTGGTAATAGCGTTGCCAGTGTTACCACACAAATCATTATCATTAGAAAAGGATCAAGTTTTAGTTTTTGCCACCAAGACATTAGATTTTGCGCTCCTTTTTACTTATAGCGTAATAGTTTGTTTTAAACGATTAGAAATTTCACCCGCTTCAATCAGGCGCATAATTGCTGTTGCTTGTGCTGGCGTAACCGGATTTTCTTCACCTAATGTAATAGCACGATAAATTTGATCGTAATAAGCAGAATAATGACCAGCAAGTGTAGGAATTGTCGTTGTCGCTAATTCACCTGACTCACCCAATGTAGTGAGTTCACCATCATTAGGATCCATTCCCCAATTATACATTTCTGTGGGTAGATGGCCGATCTTTAGCGCATCTTCTTGAGTATCAAGACCATACTTCACATAACTCCCTTTTGTACCATGAATAGCAAAAATAGGCGTTTGAGCAGCAACAAGCATGGAGGCATGAAGAACAACTTTAAGATTGTCATAATCTAATAGAGCATGAAAGTAATCTGCATTTTTAGCATTAGGACGTAATTGAGCAATTTCTGCGGTAATCGCTTTAGGTTCACCAAATAAACAAATAGCTTGATCTAAAAGATGAGGTGCTAAGTCATACCAAAGCCCACCACCTATACCGGCATCTTCTCGCCAACGTTGACGAACAGTGGGTCGAAAGCGATCAAAATGAGCTTCGTAAGCAGTAACATCCCCTAATACTTTATCCGCTAAAAGTTTTTTAACCGTTAAAAATCCTGAATCCCAACGACGATTATGAAAAACAGATAAAAGCTTTCTTGCTTCGGTGGCTTGTTGAGTTAGCTTTTCAGCTTCTCCAAGCGTTAACGTAAAAGGTTTATCAACAACAACATGCTTACCTTTTGCCAGTGCCTGAGAAGCGAGTGAATAGTGCGTATCGTTGGGTGTTGGAATAACAATCAGGTCTAACGAAGGATCATCAAGTAATGCCTGCGAATTGGCATATACCGTCATATCAGGAAAATCTTGTTTAACTTTATTTTCATCAGAACTTGAAATTGCACTAAGATGCAAACCTTCTGTGGTTGTTATTAATGGCGCATGAAAAGTTTTACTTGCATAGCCATAACCGATGATCCCAACATTAAGTTTATCTGCCATTACCCCATCCTATTTTTTATTTTGTATTGCTTTTTCTGTTAACTAAAAATCACTTTACCTTTTACAGCTAAATAAATAATAACAAAGTTTGTGATAATATCGCGTTTAGTTGCTTGTACCCAAATAGAGATATTTAATTAATGAAATTAAAACCTAAGTTAAACTCTGATTATCCTTCTTCATCAAGAGCGCCTATTACTGGTTGGTTACTTGCGCCCTTGGCTTATATGCTTTTATCGATTATAGGCTCAGGGTTGATGTCTGTACTGTATGTAATAAAATATTTTTCAGACTTTTCGATTCTCCACCAGCTTCCTATCCACTTAATGTCTAGCTGGTATCTTTCTGCTTTAACGACTTGGGTGATGTTTGCCTTTACTCTTTATTTAATTAGGCAATTTTTTTATCGCGCAAAGAATTTCCCTCGCTTATTTATTATCTGGCTGATGATAAATCTGCTGCTCGCAATTAAAAGTTTTGGTTTTGCGCCTGTTGATGATCAACTTGCCGTAAAATCGCTTTTATGGTCTGTGGCATCGACGGTCTGTTTTGTTCCTTATATTAAGTACTCCAAGCGTGTTCGTGAGACTTTCACACAAGATCGATAACTTCATACATTTCAGCTTGATATTATACTCGCCCGTTTAGCCTCATTATTTTATGAGGCTTTTTCTCCATTTTTAACAATTTTGGCATAGCAATGACTGATTACTTGCTTCTATTCGTTGGCACCGTATTGGTAAACAACTTTGTACTGGTCAAATTCCTTGGTTTATGCCCATTTATGGGTGTATCAAAAAAATTAGAAACCGCTATAGGAATGGGATTTGCAACAACCTTTGTTATGACATTGGCCTCGATTAGCTCCTGGCTAATGGATAACTTTATTTTAGTCCCGCTAGACTTACTCTATTTACGCACACTCAGTTTTATTCTAGTGATTGCTGTTGTTGTACAGTTCACTGAAATGGTTGTTAGAAAAACCAGCCCAACGTTATATCGCCTATTGGGGATTTTCTTACCTTTAATTACGACAAACTGCGCTGTATTAGGGGTTGCCTTACTCAATATCAATCAAGCGCACACCTTTATGCAATCGGCAGTTTATGGTTTTGGTGCAGCGGTGGGTTTCTCATTAGTCATGGTATTATTTGCTGCTATTCGAGAAAGACTTGCTGTTGCCAATATTCCTGCACCGTTTAAGGGATCATCTATTGGTTTAATTACTGCTGGTTTAATGTCTCTCGCCTTTATGGGTTTTAGTGGTTTGGTGAAACTGTAATGAACTCTTTATGGATAGCAATTGGTGTACTTGGTGCACTAGGCCTTATCTTTGGTCTTATTTTGGGATATTCCGCTCGTCGTTTTAAAGTGGAAGAAGATCCTATTGTTGAACGTATCGATGCCATTTTACCACAAAGCCAATGTGGACAATGTGGACACCCGGGTTGTCGCCCTTATGCAGATGCAGTAGCTAACAATGGTGAAATGATTAATCGTTGTGCGCCGGGCGGCGAGCAAGTGATGTTAAAAATAGCCGAACTCATGGGCGTCGATCCTCAACCACTTGATGGCGATGAAGAAGCATTAAATCCAATTAGAAAAGTCGCGCTGATTGATGAAGACAATTGCATAGGATGCACTAAGTGTATTCAGGCTTGCCCTGTCGATGCCATTGTTGGAGCCACACGCGCCATGCACACAGTGATTGAAGATTTATGTACAGGATGTGATTTATGCATACCGCCATGTCCTACAGACTGCATAACGTTAGTTCCAGTAAAAGTCACAACATCAAACTGGAAATGGGATTTAAACACCATTCCGGTTAAAAATATTCCCGTAGAACCAGAAGAAACACCCGAAGATGAACCGTCGTTAAAGGCGGAGGATAATGCTCATGTTTAATCTCTTTTCACTATTTAAAAAAGATAAAATCTGGGATTTTAAAGGCGGTATTCATCCTCCTGAAATGAAATTGCAATCAAGCCGCACACCTATGCGCGTAGCACAGCTTCCTGATGAAGTGATTATTCCTATTCATCAGCATTTAGGTGTGCCGGGACAAGTTTGCGTTAATATTGGTGATCACGTATTAAAAGGCCAACCTTTAACTAAAGGTGTTGGCAGAACCTTACCTGTCCATGCTTCTATATCTGGCACTGTTACAGCGATTGAACCCTTTCCTAGTACACACCCTTCTGGCTTACCTGAAATTGCCGTAAGAATAAAATCTGATGGTAAAGATGAGTGGCGTGAAAAATCACCAATAGCTGATTACCACTCACAAAGTAGAGAAGCATTGTTAAACCGCATACATGACGCAGGTATTGCAGGATTAGGTGGTGCAGGTTTTCCTACAGCATCTAAACTCAAGGGGGCTGGCGATTTAGTTAAAACATTAATTGTTAATGCGGCTGAATGTGAACCTTATATCACTGCTGATGATCGTTTAATGCAAGAACATGCCGATGAGGTGATTACGGGGTGTCAGATATTAATTCACTTACTTTCACCTGACGAAGTGTTAATTGGTATTGAAGATAACAAACCTGAAGCTATTGAGGCCTTAAGACAAGCATTAAACGCACTACCTGATGAAAAGCGTATCTTTATTCGAATTATTCCAACCAAATACCCATCGGGTGGCGCTAAACAGCTCACCAAAATATTAACGGGTAAAGAAGTGCCTTCTGGTGGACGTTCATCCGATATTGGTGTGTTAATGCAAAACGTGGGTACCGTTGTCGCAATAAAACGCGCCATAATTGATGATGAACCATTAATTGAACGCGTTGTTACCATAACCGGTAACGGAACCAAAACACCGGGTAATTTTTGGGTACGATTAGGTACACCTATTCATAATGTTTTAAAACAAGCTGGCTTTGTAGCGGGTTCAGAACAAATGGTCATTATGGGGGGACCTTTAATGGGTTTCACCCTACCAGACTTAAATGCTCCAGTAGTAAAAATCACTAACTGTTTATTAATTCCTTCCATAGATGAAATGGATGCAGATAATCCTGAAGAAGCCTGCATTCGTTGTGGTCATTGTGTTGATGCTTGCCCTAGTGGCTTATTACCACAACAGCTTTACTGGTTTAGTCAAGGTAAAGAGCATGAAAAAGCAGAACAACATAATCTATTTGATTGTATTGAATGTGGTGCTTGTGCTTATGTCTGTCCAAGTAATATTCCGTTAGTGCAATATTATCGCCAAGAAAAAGCTGAAATTCGTGAAATTGCGGCTGAAGCGAAACGAGCCAGCGAAGCTAAACAACGTTTTGAAGCGAAAAAAGTGCGGATGGAACGAGAAAAACTTGAACGTGAAGCTCGCCATCAACGTGCAGCAGTTAAACTTGATGATAAAGAACAGAGCGAAATTCAATCAGCGCTGTCTCGTGTAAAAGAAAAACAGAGCATTGGTAAAATTATCGCAGTGAAGGCTGGCGAATTACCTGATAACGCGGCGGCTATTGCAGCACGTAAAAAACGTAAAGAAGAAGCGAGAGCAAGACAAGCGGCTAAAGTAGCTGAACAAGAAATACTTTCATCATCGGCAGATAACAATGTCGCAGCGGAAGAAATCGATCCGCGTAAAGCCGCTGTCGCCGCTGCACTTGCTCGTGTTAAAGCTAAAAAAGCCGCACAGCAAGCCGAAACAGCACCAACAATTGAAACGCCAGCAGCAAGCGTTAACGATGCAGTGGAAGAAGTCGACCCACGTAAAGCCGCTGTCGCCGCTGCACTTGCCCGTGTTAAAGCTAAAAAAGCCGCACAGCAAGCCGAAACCGCGACAACCGTAGAAACACCTGTGGCAAGCAATAACTCTGCGACGGAAGAAATCGACCCACGTAAAGCCGCTGTCGCCGCTGCACTTGCTCGTGTTAAAGCTAAAAAAGCCGCACAGCAAGCCGAAACAGCACCAACAATTGAAACGCCAGCAGCAAGCGTTAACGATGCAGCGGAAGAAATCGACCCACGTAAAGCCGCTGTTGCTGCTGCACTTGCCCGTGTTAAAGCTAAAAAAGCCGCACAGCAAGCCGAAGTTGAACTAAAAAATAGTGGATCACCTGCACAAAGCCCTGATGCTGAAATCGATCCGCGTAAAGCGGCCGTTGCCGCCGCCATTGCGAGAGTCAAAGCAAAAAAAGCGCAACAACTCAGTGCTAAAGAAGAAGTCACCTCGGATTAATAACAAATGAAATTCAGACCAATACAAAATAACAGTAGTAAGCTAAAAATTGCGAGTTCACCTTTTACGCATAATCAGCAATCCACCAGCCAAGTGATGCTGTGGGTTGCTCTCGCTGCGTTACCAGGTATCTTTAGCCAAATCTATTTCTTTGGTTTAGGCACAATCTACCAAATTGTGTTAGCAATCATTGTGGCACTAGTAGCAGAAAGCCTTTGTATATGGCTAAAAAAAGAAGATCCTCGCACTTATCTTAAAGATAACTCGGCATTACTTACTGGCGTACTATTAGCAATTAGTATTCCTCCATTAGCACCTTGGTGGATCATCGTATTAGGAACTTTCTTCGCCATCGTTATTGCTAAGCACATCTATGGCGGATTAGGGCAAAATCCGTTTAATCCTGCAATGGTAGGTTATGTTGTACTGCTTATTTCATTTCCTGTACAAATGACTTCATGGATGCCCCCAATAGAACTACAAGCTGTCTCTTATAATATGATGGATAGCTTAAGTCTCTTTTTTAGTGGCCATACATCATCAGGTTTAACACTAGAAGATTTAAGACGTTCAGTAGATGGCATTACGCAAGCAACCCCTCTCGACAGTTTTAAAACTGGCTTACTAACACATTCTATTGATGAAGTATTAGCAACGCCTATTTTACAGGGTGAATTCGCAGGTATTGGTTGGCAGTGGGTTAACATCGCCTATTTAGTAGGAGGAATTATCCTACTTTATAAACGTATTATTAGTTGGCATATTCCAGTAGCAATGTTAGCAATATTAGCGCTGTGTTCTGTTATTAGTTGGGGAATTGACCCTACTCGTTATTCTCAACCACTATTACAGCTTTTCTCTGGCGCAACGATGCTTGGCGCATTTTTTATTGCTACAGACCCAGTTAGCGCATCAACCACACCAAAAGGTCGTTTAATTTATGGTGCTATCATTGGCTTATTAATTTGGGTTATTCGTGTTTATGGTGGATATCCTGACGCGGTGGCATTCTCAGTGCTATTAGCCAACATTGCAGTACCTTTAATTGATAGCTATACACGCCCCCGTGTTTACGGGCATTAATGCCAAGGAGAAAATGATGATCGATATACTAAAACGTCATGGGCTAACATTAGCTATCTTTGCTGCTTGTACAACAGGACTAACCGCTGTTGTTTATCATTTAACCGCGGATACTATTGCCGAACAAGCCGCCTTAGAAAAACAGAAATTGCTCGATCAGGTTATCCCTCAATCTATTTATAATAATAATCTTTCTAACGATTGTTATATTTTAACCAATAAAGCATTGGGCAATGATAAACCTCATAAACTTTATGTGGCACGTTTAGATGGCAAGCCTGTTGCAGCAGCTCTAGAATCAACAGCACCTGATGGTTATTCCGGTGCTATCGAGTTATTAGTTGGCGCTGATTTTCAAGGTAAAGTACTTGGTGTTCGCGTAACAACCCATAATGAAACCCCAGGGTTAGGCGATAAAATAGAAACTCGTATTTCTGATTGGATCAACTCGCTGAGTAATAGATTCATTTCTGGTGAAAGCGATCCTCGCTGGGCCGTTAAAAAAGATGGTGGAGATTTTGATCAATTTACAGGTGCAACGATCACCCCTCGTGCGGTAGTTAATGCATCAAAACGTACAGCATGGTTAATGCAATCATTACCTGAACAAATAGCAACACTGCCTGTTTGTGAGGAACAATAGAATGAATTCAATTAAAGAGCTATTTTCACAAGGGTTATGGAAAAATAACTCTGCATTAGTGCAATTGCTTGGTCTTTGCCCTTTACTGGCGGTTTCATCTACTGCGACAAATGCTTTAGGACTCGGTTTAGCCACAACATTGGTGTTGGTATGTACCAATGTAGCTGTTTCTAGTTTACGTCGTTGGGTTCCTTCTGAAATTCGTATCCCAATTTATGTTATGATCATTGCGTCTGTTGTTAGCGCCGTACAATTGCTTATCAATGCTTATGCTTATGGTTTATATCAATCTTTAGGGATCTTTATTCCTCTAATTGTTACTAACTGTATTGTTATTGGCCGAGCTGAAGCCTTTGCTGCTAAAAATGAAGTATTTCCTTCGGCAATTGATGGTTTAGCGATGGGATTAGGCGCAACAGCTGCACTGTTTGTATTAGGTGCATTACGTGAAATTTTAGGTAACGGCACACTTTTCGATGGCGCGGATTTACTCTTAGGTGAATGGGCACAAGTGTTAAGAATTGAGATAATTCATTTAGACTCGCCTTTCTTACTTGCTATTTTACCACCAGGTGCATTTATTGGTTTGGGCTTTATGTTAGCCGCCAAATACCTGATTGATGAAAAACAGAAAAAACGTTCATCAGCTGCAACTAAAACCTACGAAAAAGAACAAGGTTGTGGCAGCCATATCGTTAAAAATTAATTTGTGAGCACAATGAATCAAGTAAAACGTATTGAAATTCTAACTCGGTTGCGTAATGACAATCCACACCCTACGACAGAGCTAAAATTTGACTCTCCGTTTGAATTGTTAATCGCCGTGTTATTATCAGCACAAGCGACAGATGTGAGCGTAAATAAGGCAACGGCAAAGCTCTATCCTGTTGCTAATACACCTCAAGCCATCCTAAATTTAGGTGTTGACGAGGTAAAAAAATACATTAAAACCATCGGTTTATTTAATACCAAAGCAGAAAATGTGATTAAAACCTGTCAGATTTTGGTAGATAAACACCATAGTGAAGTGCCAGAAGACAGAGAGGCATTAGAAGCATTACCAGGAGTAGGAAGAAAAACGGCTAATGTGGTTCTTAATACCGCATTTGGTTGGCCAACCATTGCCGTTGATACTCACATTTTTCGAGTCTGTAACCGCACAGGCTTTGCGCCCGGTAAAAACGTTAATGAAGTTGAGCAAAAACTACTAAAAGTTGTTCCTGAAGAATTTAAAGTAGATTGCCATCATTGGTTTATCCTTCATGGTCGTTATACCTGCATTGCACGAAAACCACGGTGTGGCTCTTGTATTATTGAAGATCTCTGCGAATTTAAAGAAAAAACGGATCCAGAGTAATATTTTACTGTTTTTCTGATGCATACTACTTGCGTCACTACGCACAATCGAATAAAACTATTGCCCACTTTAATTATTAAAACTGCCGACTTTCCGGAAAAATATGTTTCAAGACAATCCGCTGCTTGCACAGCTAAAACAGCAACTCCATGCCCAAACACCGCGCGTGGAAGGCCTTGTAAAGGGAACAGATAAAGGCTTTGGCTTCCTTGAAGTTGATGGTCAGAAAAGCTATTTTATCCCGCCTCCTCAAATGAAAAAGGTTATGCATGGCGACCGTGTTCTTGCTGCCGTTCATACTAATAATAATAAAGAATCTGTCGAGCCAGAAGAACTTGTAGAACCTTTTTTAACACGTTTTGTCGGACGCGTTCAGAAAAAAGAAGGTGATAACCGTCTGTGGATCATCCCAGACCATCCTTTATTAAAAGACGCTATTCCTAGCCGTCCAATTCAAGGTTTAGATCATACTTTTTCTGATCAAGACTGGGCTGTGGCTGAAATGCGCCGTCACCCACTTAAGGGCGGCAAAAATTTTCAAGCTGAATTAACACACTTTATTACAGATAAAGATGACCATTTTGCCCCTTGGTGGGTAACATTAATGCGTCATCAATTAGAGCGTGATGCGCCAGAAATGGGCGAAGAAGCATTAACCCTACACGATGTTCAACCTCGTGAAGATTTAACGGCTCTCTCTTTTGTTACTATTGATAGTGCATCAACCGAAGATATGGATGATGCACTTTATATTCGCAAAGAAGACAATGGCCAGCTGACACTGTTTATCGCCATTGCTGATCCTACCGCTTATATTCTACCAAATAGTGAATTAGACAAAATCGCAGCACAACGCGCTTTAACTAACTATTTGCCAGGCTTTAATATACCGATGTTGCCACGTGAGTTATCCGATAACATCTGTTCATTACGTCCAAATGAAAAACGCCCTGCACTAGTTTGCCAAGTGTCTATTGCGCAAGATGGCGCATTGCTTGAGGATATTAATTTTTATTCAGCTTGGGTAGAGTCTAAATCGAAACTGGTTTATGACAATATATCTAACTGGTTAGAAGGCGAAGCCACTGATTGGCAGCCAGAAAATGAAGTTGTTCATCAGCAAGTGATGCTATTAAAAGAGATGTGTGAAAAACGTCACCAATGGCGTGAAACACATGCGTTAGTCTTTAAAGAGCGCCCAGATTACCGTTTTATTCTTGATGAAGGCGGTAATGTATTAGATATCGTAGCGGATAAACGCCGCATTGCGAATCGCATTGTAGAAGAAGCGATGATCACTGCGAATATCTGCGCTGCTAAAGTGTTAGAAAAAGAACTCGGCTTTGGTGTTTATAATGTTCATACTGGGTTTGATCCACTCTATATCGACCAAGTTGTTCAAACATTAAAAGACAATGGTGTAGAAACCACGTCAGAAAGTTTATTAACCTTAAATGGTTTTTGTCAGTTGCGTCGAGAACTCGATAATCAACCAAATCAATTTCTTGATAGCCGCATTCGTCGTTACCAAAACTTTGCAGAAATCAAAACCGAACCCGGTCCCCACTTTGGTTTAGGCCTTGACGCTTATGCCACTTGGACATCGCCTATTCGTAAATACAGTGATATTTTAAATCACCGTTTACTCAAGGCAATAATTAGTAAAGGTGCCGCAGAAAAACCGCAAGAAGAAGCTTGTATCCGTATTGCTGAACGTCGTCGTGCAAACCGTATGGCTGAACGTGATGTGGGTGATTGGTTATACGCGCGTTTCTTAAAATCTTTTGCTGGTACTGACACGCCATTTAATGCAGAAATTATCGATATCACCCGTGGTGGTATTCGCGTTCGCTTAGTTGAAAATGGTGCAGTTGCCTTTATTCCTGCGCCATTCTTACACTCAGTACGCGATGAAATTCAGTGCAGCCAAGAAACGGGCACAGTGATTGTTAAAGGAGAAGCAGCTTATAAACTCAATGATATCATTCCGGTACGCATTGAAGACGTTAAGCTTGAAACCCGAAATATCGTTGCTCGCCCTATTTAATCGGTAATAAAACAAGATACAATAAAGCTGGTGATTCATCTGAGTCATCAGCTTTTTTTATATATACATATCAATATGTTAAACGCATTGAGTTTAAAGGAAATATTTTATGGTTAGCAAAATAATTAAGGCAATGCGCACCATAAATTTAGTTGAATATAAATGGAATACCAACAATGAAAGACAAAGTACAAATTAGCCGTTTCTTAAGCTATATCTTACGCCATTCCCCTGAAAGTATTGGTTTATCACTCAATAAACAAGGATGGGGTGAAATCTCAACATTAATTCAGTTAGCACAGAAACAAGGTACACAGTTAACACGCAAATTAATTGAAGATGTGGTAGAAACCAATGATAAAAAGCGGTTTGCTATCTCAGAAGATGGACTATTTATTCGCGCGGTTCAAGGTCACTCATTAAAGACCACCGTTGATTATCAACCTATTAGCCCCCCTAAAGCGCTTTATCACGGTACAGCAAGTCGTTTTATAGAGAGTATTTTTGACAAAGGCTTAATACCTAATGGCCGCCAATATGTGCACCTTTCTGAAGACGATAAAACAGCGGTAAATGTCGGTCATCGACACGGAAAACCAGTGGTATTAACAGTAAATAGTCAGCAAATGTTTGAAGATGGTATCGAATTTTATCAAGCTGATAATGGCGTATGGTTAACATTGGCTGTGCCAGTAAAATATCTAAAAATTAATAAAATACAATAACATTGTACTTTTTAATCACAAAAGTACGGAGACTAAAATGAGTAAATTAATTTCATATTGGAGATCACCTCATATTGCTTATCATAATAAAGAAAGAGGCTTTTATGTTATTTATGGTAAATATAATCATTTAAATAGAGAAAAAAAATCGAATAAATGCATAGGGTTGTATTGGGATAATTTTCCTAAAGTAAATGATGTTTTAGCACCTATGGTGGTTCCAGCCGATATTGGAAAATCGATCCTCGCGGGCTTACTACAAGATGCCGCTAATAAAAAAGAGGGAGTGGTGCTACAAAATATTTTAGATGCAATAGATTATTTTAAGCCCGAGAATAATAGAGATAGTGATATAGAGTAAGTCATAAAGTTTAAAAAGGTGACAATGTCACCTAAGTACTATCATGTTATTATGTTTGTAGAACGTATTATTGAACATGACAAATTAATCGGGATACCCTGTAATGGTTATTTTTGTTCCCGCCTTATTTTCTTCAAACAGAAAATCAGTGCTTCCACCAGAAAACTGCTGTTCAATCACTAAACGGCGTGGGCTTTCCCATTTATACACCACAGAAATGCTTCCATCAGCATACTCTTTTTCGCGATTTACGTTCAGTTTTAACGTTTTTTCTAGGTATTCTTCATCATGTTCGTTGACATATTTCTTATAAGCATCAAGAAGATTCATTCCTTTATAAACACAATAGGTTCGCGCACCATTTTCATAAATTTCGTCCATCGTTTGTTTTGGTGATGAACAGTATTTATTTTCTGTCACCAGCATATCTGTTTTATTTTCAGCCAAAAGTGCCGAAGAATATAGCATCGCAAATATCATCAAATACGTTTTCATAAAACACCTTTTAAAAAGAATAATCTATCTAATGATAATAAAAATGCGCCAATTTTTATTAAAAATCAGCGCACTAGTATTTAATTGGATTGCGAGTGAATAACTTTATCAGCCACCAGCAAGTTTAACTTTCATTCCCTTGGCTTCTAATAGCGATTTAATTAAATCTCGCTTATCGCCTTGAATTTCTATCATGCCATCTTTAACACTACCACCACAACCACATTTCTTTTTTAATTCTGCGGCCAATTTGGTCAGTTCAGCATCCTCTAAATCGATACCAGAAACCACACAAACCCCTTTGCCTTTGCGTCCACTGGTTTGGCGCTGAATACGGACAATACCATCGCCAGCAGGACGTTCTGGTTTTTGTTCTTCTTCTTTAATTCGTCCTGTATCCGTGGAATAAACCAGACGGGAGTTATTATCCATGTTGAACTCCTTTTATTGCTGTATTTATTTGACGCAATGTTTCTAATGGATTTTCACTACGCGTGATTGGTCGTCCTATCACCATGTAATCAACACCAGCAATAATAGCTTGTTCTGGTGTCATAACTCTGCGCTGATCACCGACATCACTGCCTGTAGGTCGAATTCCGGGGGTCACTAATAAGAAATCATCACCACATACCTGTTTAAATCGAGTTGCTTCATGCGCTGAACACACAACACCATCAAGGCCACACTCTTTTGTTAGTAACGCTAAACGCTCTGCTTGTTGTGCTGGCGTTAGTGTAATACCTAATTCAGTGAGATCAGATTGATCCATACTGGTAAGCACCGTCACCGCAGTTAATAACGGCGCATCGTTACCAAAAGATACCAGGCTCTCTTTTGCTGCACGCATCATGCGGCTACCACCACTAGCATGAACGTTAACCATCCACACACCGAGATCAGCGGCAGCGGCTACAGCTCGAGCGACTGTATTGGGAATATCATGAAATTTTAAATCTAAAAAAATTTCAAATCCTTGCTTTTGTAACTGGGTAACAAATTGAGGACCAAAACGGGTAAACATCTCTTTGCCTATTTTTAGACGACAAGATGAAGGGTCGATACGTTGAGTAAAATCCAACGCACTTTTCTGGTCTTCATAGTCTAATGCCACAATAACGGGCGCGCAGGTGAATTCGGGCGATTTTTTATCACAGTGATATGACATTTTAGGGCCTTTATTTATAAAGAGACTATTTTAGTAAAAGTGACATTGTCACTGACCATCTAAGCCACGAATTGGCTTAACGGTATCCCACGAACGGCAGGATGGACAATGCCAATATAATGCATGAGAGGTAAAACCACATTTATGGCAACGATAATCAGGCTTAGTACGTATTTGTTCACCCACCATATAACGCAACAAAATCAGGCTCTCTTTTGCTCGGCCTTCTTCTGCTTCAGATAAGTGATAACGCATTAAACGATAGAAAAGCCGCATAGTAGGATGGCGTTCTAATTGACGATTAATATAAAGCTGTGCCGCTTCGATGCCTTCTCTGGCTTCAATAATATCAGCAAGGTAAAGCTCTGCAATTGCGCCACAATTGCTTTCGACACATTGACGTAAATAACTTTCCCAACGTGGATCATTATTATTTTGGGTTTGAAAACATTCAAATAGCATTGGTAGCGTTTCGCTTACCATCTCTTTGTCTTGTTCAATAACTCTCATCAATACATCGATAGCTTTTTGTTTTTCATCGCGGGCAATATAAATACGACCATACATAATAGAGACTCGCGCACAAAGTGGGTCTGTTTGCCCTGCTTTTTGCAAAAAACTCAATGCGCTATCCAGATTATCGCTACTCATTTCTTGCAAAGCTAATTCACAATAAAAATGTGAAATTTGCTCTTTTAATTCATGTTGACCAAGTTTAACCAGCTTCTCGGCTGTTTCTATCGCTTTACCCCAATCACTCGTAAGTTGATAGATAGCCAATAGTGATTGTAATGCACTTTGGCGAAAATCTTGTTCATCAATAAGTTGTTGAAACATATTTTCAGCACGATCATACACACCCGCAGCAACATAATCGCGACCAAGTTGCTGAACCGCTAACAGGCGTTGTTCAAAAGATAATGCGGCGCTTTCCATTAAGGATTGGTGGATACGAATGGCACGTTCGACTTCGCCTCGAGAGCGAAAAAGATTACCTAACGTGAGGTGAGCTTCAAAAGCAGAGCTGTCTTCTTTAAGCATTTCAAGAAAGAGATCGACCGCTTTGTCTTGTTGATCAGAAAGTAAGAAGTTAACGCCTGCCACGTATTCTCGTGATAAGCGGTCGGCATTCTGCTGTTTATCCTGCTGGGCACCGCGGCGTCCCATATACCAGCCGTAAGCCGCAGCGACAGGTAATAACAGAAACAGCAATTCTAGCATCAGCTATCGTCCTTATTTCGCAGCAGAAGCAACAGTTGGACGATGTTCTTGGCTTTCTTGTTTAGTTTGGCTACTTTCAAGACGTTTAATCTTACGTTTTGCTCTTACTAAAGATAGACGTACTCGTAAATAAAAAAGACCACTGACAACCCAACCGAGTACAAAACCAACACCAAACAGCGTTGCCAACAAGGTAGAAATACGATATTCACCTTGTGCAATAAGATAATTAAAAGTAACTACCTGATCATTATTCGAGCCTAAAGTCATGGCAATGACTACAACGGCAAAAACAAGAATAACCAAAATAAAAAGTAGGACTTTTTTCACATTATTTCCTTTTTTATTCGCTTTTCTTTAGAGGACAGATAAAGGTAGCATTTTCACCACTCACAAAGAAAGCCATTTCTTAGAATCATCTGATTTTCGTATATTTTTTCACATAAATAGCGAAAAATAAATTCTGTATCTTAAAAATACGGTTTATCGTCAGGATTTGAGTAATAAACGCCACTCAATCAACTTAAATGCTATCCAAACAAGTACAGCACTAATAAGAATACCGACAATAACATCAGATGCCCAGTGCATTCCCAATACAATACGCCCAACAGTGACGTCCATTCCCCATAATAACCCGAATGATGCTAAAAAATAATGATGGCGCAACATAAAAAAGGCAAAAACAAACAAAGCGAGAGTAGCAGCAAACAAACTGTGCCCTGAAGGAAATGCATATCCTGTTTCTGCTCGCCAATGTTTTAATTGCCAGGCAGGAATAACGGCCGAGTTAGCTAATCCTTTATGTAATAGTTGCTCTCTTTCAGGTCTTGATACTTGATAAAAATAATCTGTAGAAATATGCAAATTTTCACTTACCCACACCACATAAGGTCGTGGCTCTTTTACCGTATTTTTTACCGCAACTTTAATTAATTGCCCTATCGCTAATGTCGTTAATACAATCAGCGCCAACTGAACAAATGCTTTTTTAGGGAGCTTCAAGATAAAAAATAGCAATATAAAACAGATAACCAGCGTTAAAGCGCCCCAAGGTTTCGCCGCGCTATCAGCGAACCATAGCGTTGTAATACCGCCAATAGGATGATCTGTTGGTTGCCAATGCCAACCAATAGATAATAGCACCACGGGTGGCAACAACATCACAATACTACCCAATAAGATCAAAAAAGTTATTTGCTTATTCAATCGATTAATCCTTTTAAATTGCTATTATTTATGCATCTATTAATTAAACCCAATTACCATAAACGATGTTTATTAATAAATAAATCATTATGCAAAAAACCGCAAAATCTGATAATTTATACCGGTGTGTATTTATAAGTGTATGTGTAGATTTTTCCTTGTTTATTTAACATGGAAATATTTCAGTGTTTTATTTCTCTTCGTTCATCCCACTAAAACATATAGTATGAATGAGAGTATCACCTGAAATTAAGAGTCAAAAAATAATGAAATTAAAACGTATCGCAGAAGCAAAACTACCAACACCATTTGGTGAGTTTTTAATGGTTGGTTTTGAAGAAATCGCAACTGGAAAAGATCATGTCGCCTTGATTTATGGCGATATTTCAGGCTCAGAGCCTGTTTTATCCCGTATTCATTCTGAATGTTTAACGGGAGATGCCCTCTTTAGCCTACGCTGTGATTGCGGTTTTCAATTAGAAGCTGCACTTTCTCAAATCAGCAAAATGGGTCGTGGTGTATTACTGTATCACCGTCAAGAAGGCAGAAATATTGGGCTGCTGAATAAAATTCGCGCTTATGCACTACAAGATAAAGGCTTAGACACCGTTGAAGCAAATCTTGAATTAGGCTTTAAAGCTGATGAACGTGATTTTACTCTATGTGCTGATATGTATAACCTTTTAGGTGTACACGCGGTTCGGTTATTAACCAATAACCCGAAGAAAATTGAAATTATGAAGGCTGCGGGTATCAATGTTATTGAGCGTGTACCATTAATTGTTGGACGTAATCCGAGTAATGCACATTATCTTGATACAAAAGCAGATAAAATGGGTCATCTATTATTTAAAAAAGCACAGTGATTCATAATTAAATTTCTTCATTCCGGGTAGCAATTACCCGGATCCTTATTCTGACCCTCATTCTTTATTTCCCTGTTAAATCATCACCTCAGCTTGTTTTATCTTATTTATTATCCTATTTTTTATTATTAAATTATATCATGTGCCTTTTTATCATATGCCATTTCATTGACTATCTATCTGATTTTCAGCTATTTTTTAAATAAATAAATTATCGATTTAGGAATACATTATGCCAATGCAATTTTCAGGTAGGCTTTTCGGTGCGCTTTTATTAGTGGGCACATTATTAACAGGTTGTGATGACAGCAATAACAACACTTATTCAATCAAAGTTGGTGTAATTAATGGTGCTGAGCAAGATGTCGCTGAAATAGCAAAACAAGTTGCTAAAGAAAAGTACGGTTTAGATGTAGAACTCGTTGGCTTTAGTGGCTCTTTATTACCTAACGATCCCACTGCAAATCGTGAATTAGATGCTAATGTTTTTCAACATCGCCCTTTTTTAGCTCAAGATAATCAATCTAGAGGTTATAACTTAGTTGCTGTAGGCAATACCTTTGTATTTCCAATGGCGGGTTATTCGACAAAAATCAAACACCCTTCTGAATTAAAACCAGGAGATACTATTGCAGTTCCTAACGATCCGACAAATTTAGGTCGTGCTTTACTATTGTTACAAAAAGAAAAGTTAGTAACATTAAAAGAAGACAGCGGTTTATTACCTACAGCGCTCGATATTACTGCAAATCCTCTTAACCTAAAAATTATGGAATTAGAAGGTGCACAATTACCACGCGTATTAAACGATCCTAAAGTAACTGTAGCGGTAATTAGTACTACCTATATTCAACAAATTAACTTATCACCAACCAAAGACAGTATTTTTATAGAGGATAAAAACTCACCCTATACCAATATTATTGTAGCAAGAGAAGACAACAAAGGCGCTGATAATGTGCGTGATTTTATAAAAGCTTACCAATCACCTGAAGTCGCAACCGCCGCAGAGACTATCTTTAATGGGGGTGCTATTCAAGGCTGGTAATATTTTAATAATATGATTGGTCACTTATTATTAATATGTGACCAAATCATTTACCTAGAGCACCAGAATACATTCATCTTATTCTAAATAAAGTAATGTCATTATGTATCTTTGATTAAAGTATCATAATGTATTTATTCATAGTTTATCTTTGTTATATTAATTTATAATAATATTTTTAAATTAATATAAATTAACTACCTTAGGTTTTTTATAAGATAATTAAAATAAAAAATGATTGTAGAGTTTAATTTCATAAAAATAGTTACCAGTTATAGACATATACTCTTTTTATTTTCAATTAATTTTCAACTTACAACATTAGCATAATAACAAACAGTTTATAATTTAATAGAAATAAAAATCAGTAAGTTAATTTCACTTCATTATCTAACATGAAAATTAATTTATTATTTTCATCTGTCTTAACTGAAATATTAGCACCATTACCATATTGATCACGAATAACACAATCCATTTTTTCCTCTTTTTTACTAGAAGAAAATGGAACTCCAAATTGTATACTATAAGTCCAAAAACATAATCCTGACCTTTCGTGATTTTCTGATATTACTGGGATTGGTAATATATTATTAAAATGAAAATTTTTTGTATAATAATCAGAAAAACGGTAAGAAATAGATTGATCCGTTGATGTACTTATTGATTGATAATTACCATTATGAACATAATAAAATTCTTTATTTTCTTCACATTCTGCGAATGTTGTTATTTCTCCTCCACTACCATTAAATGCAAGGTAATACTTAGACAGTGTTCCACCTGGTATCGATACATTTTTCTCTACCACTGGGTATAATAACGGATCGATATCCATATCCTCTTTTGTAAAAACTCGTGTTGGTAAAACTGTTAATGTTACAACACTCTGGCGATCTCGGTTAAGATCACTTCTAAAGGCGGTTGTATATTCTTTACCATTTATATTACATTGCGCACAGAGTTTGAAAGGATCCATGATTTTATCAACAGAAACATACCATACACATTCTGAAAGATTTCTTTGAACAAAAATATTTTCACTTTCAGGATAAACATAACCTTTTGACTCTCTAGAAATATGTATATCTTGATTTAACGGCTTATTACTATCATCAACGATACGAATATTTTTATACATTTCCTCTTCTGAAATTTTAAAATGTTTAGATTCTTTATCTAACACATACAAAGAAACACCGATAGGAACTTGATGCTTACCATTGACATAAAGATTTGATTCTTGATATATATAATTAATATAAAATGTAAATTGTATTACTTTATTAATATCTTTCCAACCACCTGTATAATATTGGATTTGTTCATCACCTGATACAACTGTATCCCCTTCAACAATAGCATCATTTGAAACAATTACATTACCTTCAATTTTTGCATTACCTCGAATAATAGCGTTACCTTTAACAATAGCGTTTTGTGTAACTACAGCAGAATCATATATTGAGGCATTATCAGATACTTTAGCATTACCTGAAATGATCGCATTATCATAAATTTTAGCATTATTTGATACTATTGCATTTTCTGTCACTCTCGCATTACCAAATACCATAACATCATCATAAATAAAACAACCCTCTTCACGACTTAAATTACTTTCATTTTCAATCCATCCTCCTGGACTACCAGTATAAACTCTTTTTATTTTAAATAAAGTAATTCCATTATATACTTTGGATTCATTAGTAATAATATATTTCTTCATAATATACCTTTTTATTTATTTTAAATTAAGGTTAAAAAATATTAAAAATAAAAACCAATTACAATAATATAAAAAAATGAATCAATCAGATAGAATTAAATAAAAAAAGAAATATATTAATTTAAAATAGAAAGGCAGTATTTAAAAATTAAACACTGCCTTTTATAAAAAATTCAATATTTTATATCTGTTATTAGAATATTATTTATAACATATTTCTAATAACATAATGCAATATACCACCATGTTGGAAATAAGCTAATTCAGTTTGGGTATCAATACGACAACGTGCCATTATAGTTTCATGACGGTTATCAGCAAAAGTGATATTAACTGCAACATCTTGTCCTGGCGTTAAATTATTAAGACCCGTTATCTCAATCTTCTCATTACCTTTTAAACCTAATGTTTTACGTGTCACGCCATTTGGAAACTCTAATGGTAAAACACCCATACCAATTAAGTTAGAGCGGTGAATACGTTCAAAAGAACCCGCAATAACCACACGCACACCTAATAAACGTGTTCCTTTGGCTGCCCAATCACGACTAGAGCCAGAACCATATTCATTACCCGCTATAATCGCCAGCGGTGTTGCATCTTGCTGATAACGCATCGCTGCATCATAAATGGCTAATGTTTCACCTGTTGGAATATAACGCGTAAATCCACCTTCTACTTCAGGCACCATTTCATTACGAATACGAATATTGGCAAATGTACCTCGCATCATCACTTCGTGGTTTCCCCGTCTTGAACCATAAGAGTTAAAATCTTTAGGTTCTACTCCATGTTCACGTAAATAGCGTCCTGCTGGGCTGTCTGCTTTAATATTTCCCGCAGGGGAAATATGGTCTGTAGTAACTGAATCACCTAAAATCGCGAGAATATTAGCTTGATGGATATCTTTAATAGGAACTGGCGTTTTAGTCATACCTTCAAAGAAAGGAGGATGGCGAATATAAGTAGAATCTGGCTGCCAATTATAAACTGGCGTATTTTGTGTTTTCAGTGATTGCCAAGTTTCATCACCATCAAATACCGCCGAATACTCTTTATGGAACATTTCCGTTTTCACTTTTTCAACAGCATCAGCTATTGCTTTACTATCAGGCCAAATATCTTTTAAATAAACCGGATTACCTTGTTTATCTTCCCCTAATGGCTCTTCGGTTAAGTCAATATTCATATTGCCTGACAATGCATACGCGACAACCAATGGAGGAGAAGCAAGCCAGTTGGTTTTTACTAACGGATGAATTCGTCCTTCAAAGTTACGGTTTCCCGACAACACGGCACCAATGGTTAAATCATTTTCTTTAATTGCCGCTTCAATAGGTGCAAGTAAAGGCCCTGAATTACCTATACAAGTGGTACAGCCATACCCCACCAGATTAAAACCTAGCATATCAAGATAGGGGGTTAATCCTGCTAGTTTTAAATAATCTGTGACAACTTTAGAACCTGGCGCTAATGATGATTTGACCCAAGGTTTACGCTGTAAGCCTTTTTCTACTGCATTTTTAGCCAGTAAGCCTGCCGCCATTAAAACATTAGGATTCGACGTATTGGTACATGATGTAATTGCTGCGATAACAACAGCACCATCAGATAACTCAAAAGTAGGTTGTGAATCGATTTTAACTTGAGGAAACTGAGTAAGCGGTTTCTTATTGGTTTCAAGCTCAACGGCCGCTTTAAACGCTTTGGGTACATTAGGAAGATTAACACGATCTTGAGGACGCTTAGGTCCTGCAAGACTTGCTTCAACCGTTGCCATATCTAACGATAAGGTTGAGGTAAATATTGGTTCATCACCTACATTTCGCCATAAGCCTTGCTCTTTGCTATATGCTTCAACCAAAGCAATTTCATCTTCTTCGCGCCCTGTAAGACGCAGATAATCCAACGTAATATTGTCGATAGGAAAAAAGCCACACGTTGCGCCATATTCTGGTGACATATTGGCGATAGTTGCGCGATCCGCCAAGGGTAAAGAGGCTAATCCATCACCATAAAACTCAACAAATTTACCCACAACACCATGAGCTCTCAGCATTTGAGTCACTGTTAAGACTAAATCAGTTGCTGTGATCCCTTCTCGTAATTTACCGGTTAATTTAAATCCAACAACATCAGGAATAAGCATTGAAATAGGCTGACCTAACATCGCAGCTTCTGCTTCAATACCGCCAACACCCCAACCTAATACACCTAAGCCATTTATCATAGTGGTATGTGAATCTGTCCCCACTAGCGTGTCTGGGTAAGCAACATTACGACCATTTTGCTTTTCATGCCAAATCGCTTTACCAAGGTATTCAAGGTTTACCTGATGACAAATACCCGTTCCTGGTGGTACAACCCGAAAACGTTGAAACGATTGCTGCCCCCAACGTAAAAAGAGATAACGCTCATAGTTACGTTCCATCTCTATTTCTACGTTGTCTGCAAATGCATTTTTTGTTGCGTATTCATCTACCATTACCGAGTGGTCAATCACTAAATCAACGGGTGATAACGGATTAACCTTCTCAACCTGACCACCCAGTGATTTGACGGCTTCACGCATTGCGGCTAAATCTACAACCGCGGGAACGCCCGTAAAATCCTGCATTAAGACCCTTGCTGGTCGATATGCAATTTCACGATCTGCATGAGCTTTTTCCTGCCATGTAACTAATGCCTTGATGTCATCTTCAACGACCGTATTGTCATCAAGATAACGGACTAAGTTTTCTAATAACACCTTTAGAGATTTAGGAAGGCGTGTGATGTCTCCTAATTGGCGAGCAACTTCAGAAAGACGGTAATACTCGTATTGATGAGTGCCAACTAAAAGCGTAGAAAGGCTCTCTTTTTTTAAGCGTAACGACATAGCTCCTCCTTCTTATTTTTATACTGACAGCAATCTAAACCATCAAAATAGGTAAGGTTATCTATTAAACATACCATATAAAGGGGTATTTCGCTTAAAGATCACACAATTTGTTAAGGTGATGTTATCGCCATTATGTCGCTAATAAAACTTAATCTCTTTTTTTAAAGCTGATTAGGATTAAATGGCTAGGTTATAGCCAAGAAAAGGATAATAAAATATGAATAACCACCCCCCTGAATTACTGAAAAAAATCATAATGGCTGAAAGTTATTTTGCAGATCCCATCACACCACCTTTTCCACAATCCGTTGCAATTAACTCACTACATACACAAAATTTAAAAGATACCGAAGGTTTAGTGCAATTTATTATTGCGTCACCAAAAACTTTTAATCAGACAGAATTAGCACGCATGACACAATTAAAAGATATTCAAATCGCACTTATTTCAATTATGGCTAATCATCTTCATGCGTTAAAAAAACATGATGAGCAAGCGTATTATCATCCTGAACACTGGTTAGAAACGTTAAACCATTTACCGCTTTTAGGTAGAAATAAAATAGAGACAAAAAAATTAAATAAACAAACCTTCGATTTTTCTGTTGCTCAGGCTTTTGTCCAAATATTACTGGGAGCCGCAATTAATGTGGCGTCGCCCTCATTAAATGAATTTATCGAATTTTTACGTAAGCAAGGACAACAAATAGAGATTGGATTACGACACTCTTTTGATAGTTATAAAACCATTACCATTGCAGGTGTGACAGAAATATTAAATCATAATAATCATCTTATTTTTGTACCAAAGCTAAAAATTGTTAGTCTGCGTTTTTCAACACAATCTGCAAAAATGTTATTAGCTAGCTGTACAGGGCGAAAATTCACCTTATCTTTGGAATACACCACTATTACGTCGGTGTTTGATGCAGCGGCCCTTGACGATCCACTTATTAACCAACGTTTTTATGCTTTTTTGCAGAAATATCGTCAGCTTAGTATTGAAAAATCAGATGCCTTTTTTAGTGGGGATTTTTATCTAAAATAAAATTATTTTTTAACTTTTAACAACGCTTGAAGGCGGGAAATCCCCGCCCTTCAGTATTAAACTTTGTCAATATCAAACCAGAGGTAGCTCAATATCTTTAAATAACTCATCAATTTCTTCATGAGTACGTAATGCCACCGCTTGCTCTACCAAATTTCGGGTAAGATGAGGTGCAAAACGCCACATAAAATCGTACATATAGCCACGTAAAAAACCACTACGACGAAACGCAATTTTAGTCGTGCTATAACTAAACTTATCTCGCATATCAATAGCAACCAAATCGCTATCAAGTACAGGGTCAAATGCCATACTGGCAATAACACCAATACCTAAATGCAACCTCACATAAGTTTTAATGACATCGGCATCTGTTGCAGTAAAGACAATTTTAGGTTTCAAACCTACTTTACCAAATGCATCATCAAGATCAGAGCGCCCAGTAAACCCGTGGGTATAGGTGACAATATCATAGCAAGCTAGCTCTTTAAGAGTCACTTCTCGTTTTTGCGCTAATGGATGATCTTTAGAAACCACGACAATACGGTTCCAACGATAGCAAGGTAGCATAACTAAATCGTTATAAAGATGCAGTGACTCTGTCGCTATCGCAAAATCACTTTTTCCTCTACAGACATCTTCTGCAATTTGCGTTGGAGAACCCTGATTCATATGCAAAGAAACATCTGGGTAACGCTCAATAAAACCTTTAATTACTGGAGGTAATACATAACGTGCTTGTGTATGTGTTGTCGCAATAGAGAGCGAACCACGATCAGGATAAGTATGTTCACCGGCGGCAGATCGAATAGCTTCTGTTTTAGATAATATTTCACGAGATAGTCTTACAATCTCTTCACCTGCTGGTGTCACATGCGTTAAATGCTTACCACTACGAGAAAAAATTTGTATACCTAACTCATCTTCTAGCATACGGATTTGCTTACTGATCCCCGGTTGTGAGGTATACAAACGTTCAGCCGTGGTTGAAACGTTTAAATCGTTATTTACAACTTCAACGATATAACGCAACTGTTGTAATTTCATAGAGACGCTATCCCTTTAACAAAAAACGTATTATTCTGTTATTCCATTTATATTGATATAACTAAAAAGAATAATAAAGATGTAATATATAACCACTATATCACTTATTTCATTTCGGTCTAACGTAATTGATAAGGTTATTTATCCTTGGTTATATTAAATAGTTATAAGCTATAAGAATATGTACAAAAATAAAGCCGACCAAAGCCAGCTTTAAAATTAGGTTAATTTGTTGTCAAGAAGGCTATTTAATTACACCACACGCCATTCTAGCACCGCCGCCGCCTAATACTTCAGGGTGATCAGAATAGTTATCACCCCCCATATGGATCATCAGTGCTTTATCTTTTATCTGTTCCAATTTAGTGAGTCTTGGCGCTAATACAGCATAATCAGCCACACCTTTATCACTCACAACCAAACCAGGTAAATCACCCAAGTGTCCATCTTTATTATAAGGACCTAAATGCGTGTCTTTATTTTCTGGATCTAAATGGCCACCCGCTTTTAACGCAGGAACAGGTTTACCCTCTTTCATATCGGGCTCACATGAGCCGTTAGCATGAACATGAAAACCATGAATGCCGGGTGCTAACCCATTAATTTTAGGCGTAAATAGCAAGCCATAATCTGTTTCAGTGATGGTAACAACACCGATATCATTTCCTTCTCCCGTAGGTAATGCTTCTTTTAACGTAACATCTAATGTGGCTGCACTTGCTGCTATTGAGGTAAATAAAAAACCTGATAATAACCAAGGTGTCAGTTTCATAGTATCTCCATTTTATAATTAGTAATTTAAACTATCGATTAAACAAAAATTTACTGTTAATACTATTTTAATCTACCTTAACTAGCATAACTGTAGATGCAAAAAAAGCGACTAACTCACGCTAGTCGCTTTTTCATTTATCGAGATATGTCAAAGTTATTTGGTTTTTTCAACCCATTTGCCATCTACATAAAATGCAGACCAGCCAGTTGCTTTGCCATCTTTTTCTGAAGAAACATATTGCTGCTTTGTCTTACGACTAAAACGCACAATGGTCGGATTACCCTCAGGATCAGCCACAGGTGCATCTGCTAAATAACGCAGTTTTTCTGCCAATCTATCTTTAAAACGAACCAATTCTTCAACTTTAGGTGCCCGTGTTTCTCGCGATTTCGGGAAGGTATTCGCCGCTAAGAAAACACCTGCTGCGCCATCTCTTAAGACAAAATAGGCATCTGATTTTTCACACGGTAATTCAGGAAGCGGTACCGGATCTTCCTTCGGTGGTGCAATTTCACCACTTTTTAATATTTTACGTGTGTTTTTACACTCATCATTGGTACAACCCATGTACTTACCAAAACGCCCCATTTTCAGGTGCATTTCAGAACCACATTTATCACACTCAATAACAGGGCCTTCATAACCTTTTAAGCGGAATTCCCCTTCTTCTACTTCGTAACCATCACATGCTGGATTATTACCACAAACATGTAATTTACGGTGAGTATCGATAAGGTAGCTATCCATTGCAGTACCACATTTCGGACAACGACGGCGTGCTCGTAATGCGTTTGTTTCTGCATCATCCCCTTCAAGAATATTCAGTAATTCATCTTCAGGGATAAGGTTAATGGTTTGCTTACAACGTTCTTTAGGTGGTAATGCGTAACCTGAGCACCCTAAAAATACACCTGTTGTTGCCGTTCTAATTCCCATATGGCGAGAACATGTTGGGCACTCAATAGAGGTGATAATCATTGGGTTTGGTCGCATACCGCCTTCTTCCGGATCTTTCTCTGCAACTTCTAATTGCTGACTAAAGTCTTTAAAGAACGCGTCTAATACCGCTTTCCAATCTTCTTCGTTATTTGCAACATGGTCGAGATGATCTTCCATTTGCGCAGTAAAATCGTAATTCATTAAATCGCTGAAGTTTTCTTCTAAACGATCTGTAACAATTTCACCCATTTTTTCTGCATAAAAACGGCGATTTTCTACTTTTACATAACCACGATCTTGAATAGTAGAGATAATCGATGCATAGGTTGAAGGACGACCAATGCCACGTTTTTCTAATTCTTTAACTAACGTTGCTTCACTAAAACGCGCTGGTGGCTTAGTAAAGTGCTGACTTGGCTCTAATTCAGATAATGATAACGTTGCACCTACATCAACAGCAGGTAAGGTTTTATCTTCATCTTTACTACGCATAGCCGGCATAACTTTAGTCCAACCAGCAAAACGTAAAGTACGTCCTTTAGCACGTAATTTATAATCACCTGATTGCACAGTTAACGTTGTTGAATCATATTTTGCCGGTGTCATTTGACAAGCGACAAATTGATTCCAAATCAGTTGATATAAACGCTGAGCATCGTTATCCATATCTTTTAACGATTCAGACGTTACGCTGATATCAGAAGGACGAATAGCTTCGTGCGCTTCTTGTGAATTCTCTTTGCTTGAATAAACATTTGGCTCTTTAGGCAAATATTTACTGCCAAATTTTTCACCAATATAATCACGCGCCATTTGAATTGCATCCTGACTTAAATTTGTCGAGTCAGTACGCATATAGGTTATATAACCGGCTTCATAAAGGCGTTGTGCTAACATCATGGTTTTCTTCACACCAAAGCTTAAACGCGTACTTGCGGCTTGTTGGAGTGTTGATGTAATTAATGGTGCACTTGGTTTGCTTGATGTTGGTTTGTCTTCACGATCTTTTACAACAAAAGCGGCATTTTTCAATGCATCAACAGCAACCTGAGTATCAGTCGCTGAAACTGGGTTAAAAGGCTTATCGTTGTAATGCGTAACTTCCATACGCAACTTTTGCTCATCGGGTGTAAGCAAAGAAGCATGTAATTGCCAATATTCTTCAGGAACAAAGGCTTTAATTTCACGCTCACGCTCAACTAATAAGCGAACAGCCACAGACTGCACGCGACCCGCAGATAAACCACGCGCCACTTTTTTCCAAAGCAAAGGAGAAACCATATAGCCAACCACGCGATCCATAAAACGGCGTGCTTGTTGCGCATTAACGCGATCTATATTTAATTCACCCGGCGTTTGGAACGCCTGTGTAATTGCATTTTTGGTGATTTCGTTAAAAACCACACGACTAAATCTATCATCATCACCGCCGATAACTTCGCGCAAATGCCACGCGATAGCTTCTCCTTCGCGGTCGAGATCCGTCGCGAGATAGATGTGATCGGCTTTTTCAGCCAATGATTGAAGCTCAGCAACCACTTTTTCTTTGCCGGGTAGAATTTGATAATTCGCATCCCAGCCATTATAGGGATCAACTCCCATGCGGCTAACTAAGGCTGATTTCTCATCCTTTTTTACTTTTTTTACTTTTACGCCTTTCGTGGCGGATGAGTTTTCGCTCTTCTGGCTGCCAGATCCACTCTTTGGCAAATCACGAATGTGACCTACGCTGGACTTAACCACGTAGTCATTGCCTAGATATTTATTGATCGTTTTGGCTTTAGCCGGGGACTCCACGATAACAAGAGCTTTACCCATAATTACCTTTACCTAATTAAACTTTGTCATGACGGCATCATTCAATGCCATCAACTCAGAAAACTTTTAGAAATCTCTTTTTTATATTGCGTTAGTTTTGCAATATATCAACCTGTTTTTATTCAAAGCTTTTGTTTAAACGCAAAACTCGTTAAATTTTTTGAGGTATTTTAAACACCTCACCACTTTTTTCAGGTAACAGATAACACACTGTTTGCTACATATAGAGTAGCTGAGTTTTAAAAAAGCCACACTCTACCTGATAAAAAGTGAGGCGCAACAAATTATTTTTCTAAGGAGCACAAATTATGTCAAAACAAACTACACCGATCACAACAGAGATGCTACTTGAAAAAGCGAATAAAATCATACGTGAACATGAAGATTATTTACAAGGAATGCGTGCTGATTCTGTTGAGCAAAAGGGTAATGTCCTCGTATTTAAAGGTGAGTTTTTTTTAGATGAGCAAGGCTTACCTACAGCCAAAAGCACAGCTGCATTTAATATGTTCAAACATTTAGCACATCTATTATCAGACAAATACCATTTAGAATAAGGTATTTTTTAAATTTAACTTTACCCTGACCATTACAGTTAAAATAGTGAGTAAAATTACGTCATTTAATTATTTTTATATCGGAATACATATACATCAAATAATGAATTGTTTTTATGCATTCATTATTTGAATAATAAAAGGCGGAACTAAACTAGAGAGTTTAATATTTACATGATGAAATTCATGAAGAATTGATGCTGTTGCTAGGATCACTATGGTGATTGTTTTGGTAAAGAGCACCTTACGATACTGGAGAAGATAACACTTCCCAGTATCGTAAAATCACGACTTAGACAAATTTGATATCATTATTACACCAATGGTTTTTGGCCACGTTGTAACCAACGCATCATCAGTTTATCTACGCTTTCCATTGCACCACCCGTAACGCGCTCAACCATGCGTTTTTTGGTTACATATTGAACAGAAAACACTTCATAATCATTGATGCGGTTAATTAACCAGTCGTCACTCACACCAATTTCATCAATTAAACCTCGGTTTAATGCTTCTGAGCCATACCAATATTCACCCGTTGCGACGCTATCAATATCTAATGCTGGGCGATATTTGTGCACAAAGGCTTTAAACAATAAATGTGTTTCATTCAAATCTTGTTTAAACTTCTCACGTCCTTCATCGGTATTTTCACCCATTAAGGTTAGTGTACGTTTGTATTCACCTGCGGTATGTAATTCTACATCAATATCATTTTTCTTTAGTAAGCGATGGATGTTAGGAATTTGTGCTACTACACCAATAGAACCAATAATTGAAAATGGTGCTGCAACAATGTTATCCGCAACACATGCCATCATATAACCGCCACTTGCAGCGACTTTATCAACAACAGCAGTAAGTTTAATGCCTTTATCTTTTAAACGCGTTAATTGAGCAGCAGCTAAACCATAACCATGTACCATGCCACCTGGACTTTCAAGGCGCAATAACACCTCATCGCCCGTTTGAGCAACAGATAAAATAGCACTGATCTCTTCACGTAATGCACCAACTTCATGGGCATCCATACTGCCATTAAAATCTACTACATATAAACACGGTTTTATAACACCTTTTTTACCTTCTTTGGCGTCGTTCTTACTCTGTTTATTCTCTTTTTTCTGCTGTTTTTTAAATGCTTTAGACCAAACTTTTAACTCCGCATCATCCATTCTCGCTTGTTGCATGATGCGCTGTTTTTCTTGGTAAGCTTCGCCAATATCCGTCACCTTTAAAGTGCCTTTACGATTTTGCTTTTTATTACCAATAATGACAAAAAACAATACAATAGCGATGATAGCCACAACCACTGTGACAATTTCGGCTAAAAATAGCCCATATTGCAAAATATACTCCACAAAGACCTCTTTTTAAGGTTAATCAAACTAATTGAGATATATGCGCCCTAGTTTAACGAAATTCTGCTTTAGCGCCACCTGCTAAAGAAAAATTCTGTTAAATAGCGCAGTGAGTTAAGAATAAAAGAAGCGGTAACTGGTCGTTAAGCGAATAAGACGTTACAATTTATTTACTTTCCACCAAACAGGATCTCACTATGTTGCAATATCAACCTACTCATGCCGTATTGAAAGATAAAATTATTCTTATCACTGGGGCGGGTGATGGTATCGGTAAAGAAGCCGCACTTACTTATGCGCGTTATGGTGCGACATTAATCTTGTTAGGTCGTACTTTATCTAAACTTGAAGATGTACAACAACAAATTATCGTATCTGGTGGGCAAAAACCGATGTTGTACCCTCTCGATTTACTTACCGCCACCGAACAAGATTATCAACAGTTTGCTAAAACCATTGCTAAACAATTTCATCATCTCGATGGTGTCTTACAAAATGCGGGTTTATTAGGCGTTGTAGAACCTATCGTTAATCAGCCTAGTTCGCTTTGGCATGATGTGATGCAAGTCAACGTTAATGCGACATTTATGCTGACCAAAGAATTAATTCCATTAATGCTAAAAGCGCCTCATGCTAGCTTAATTTTGACTAGCTCGAGTGTCGGGCGCCAAGGCCGTTATGGCTGGGGGGCTTATTCTGTATCTAAATTTGCCACAGAAGGCTTTATGCAAGTATTAAACGAAGAGTATACAGATAGCACTCTACGTATTAATTGTATTAATCCTGGTGGCACACGTACTGGTATGCGAGCCAGTGCATTTCCTGATGAAAATGCACAAAAACTAAAAACGCCTAAAGACATCATGCCGTTATATCTTTATCTGATGAGTGATGACAGTCTCAATGTGCGTGGACAATCTTTAGATGCACAACCAGGTAGAAAAGCAGGACCAGCAAAATAATCCATAAAATACCCCATATTGAGGTAACACGAATGAGCGATGCACAACACCAACAACGCCAACAACGTTTAAAAGAAAAAGTAGATACTAGAATTGAACAAGCTCAACGCGAGCAAGGTATCTTTATGATTTTTACAGGAAATGGCAAAGGAAAAACAACAGCTGCAATGGGTACCGCCACGCGTGCAGTTGGACATCAAAAAAAGGTTGGTGTTGTGCAGTTTATTAAAGGAACTTGGGAAAATGGAGAGCGCAATCTTTTAGAACAAGCAGGCGTCCCTTTTTATGTAATGGAAACAGGATTTACATGGGAAACTCAAGATAAAACGGCAGATACACATGCCTGTTTAAACACATGGCAATATGCACTTAAGCTGCTTAATTCTTCAGAATATGATTTAGTTATTTTGGATGAAATCACTTACATGATAACGCTTAATTATTTGCCACTTGAGGATGTTATCAAAGCAATAACATCTCGCCCCGCACATCAAAATATTATTATTACAGGTAGAGGTTGCCATAGAAGTTTAATTGAATTAGCAGATACAGTGACAGAAATGCGCCCAGTTAAACATGCATTTGATAGCGGTATTAAAGCACAAAAAGGAATAGATTGGTGACCTTATTCTACCCTATTTATATTATGAGAAAATGAATAATTATTTATATTAGTGCTGGCTCACTTAAAATGCCAGCACCAAATATTCTTCCAGTTTCTTGCATAAATTGAAAGTAAGCATCTTTATCATCGAATATATCATTTTGGATTTGTTGACTATAAATCATTGCCATTATCATAATATGCAAATGGTATTCATTATAAAAACCTAGCCTTTCATTCGCATCTCTTGATGCTAAATAAAGATCAATAATTTCATAAATAGCGCCCGCTTCCTCAATTAATTTTTCGTTATTAAAATCAATATTATTAAGTCTTGGGATAAAGTCATCTGTTCGAGTATTTTCTTTATTTATCCAACTATATTGATCACTCTCCGATTCTTTTAAAAGATCGTGTTCTGAATTAAAATGAATACCATATGGATATTTTGCTAAAAATTCATGGAATTCATCTTGTGAAAAACACTTAGTTAAAACATTCCCTATTCCGGTATTCTTCCAATCGGGTAAATAAGTAGGTATAGGTTCATTTAACGGCACATCACAACGGAAAACATTATTATCAATAAATAAGGCATCTGAACTATTAATTGCACCACTAACCAGTCGTCCATCAACCCATACTGGGCGTTTGTCTAAATAAAAACGTTGGCTGTTTTCTTTTGATGCAAATACAGAAGTAAAGCTATAGTAAATATCCCTAGCGGGATTAATTATTCCGCCATGATTTCCAGGGTAAACCATAAAAGTATTTTTCTTTCCATTAGCTTCCACTAATATATGTTTACCATTTTCTAATTTTATCTTTTTAATTTCACCATAATTAATCAGAAAATGAGTATTATCAATTTTAAATTCCAATGGGACTGTGCTGTTATTACTAATATAAAACACACCTGATTGTGCTATTGCAGTTGGATTAATTGGATCATCACAACCCACGGTAAGAGAAATTGCACATAACACTGTTGTTAAATATAAATAACGATACATATTATCGCGCATACCTTATCGTAATCGTAAAATATAATTATAATATCAACACAATAATTTTTGTTGTCTTGATATAAACATAATAGTTTTATTTATAATAAAAAGAAAGTCATCAAAAAAAGAAGCCCTCATAAAATACGAGGGCTTCTCTATTAATAATGAAATTTTAAATTAAAAAAATAAATAATTATTCGTTTAATTATTTTTTATTTCCTGCTGATTGACGACGGCTTGATACTCTTTTGGCTGGCGATGTTGATGTACGAGCGGATACTTTTGTATGACGTTTAACTGCTCGACGAATTTGATTTGCCTTAATTCGACGTTGATCTTTCTCTACCGCTACTTTAGTAACCGTTTCATCATTTAATTCAACCAACTGACGCAAGTAGTTAATTTGCTCAAGTCCTAATTCAACCCAACCACCGCGAGGCAAGCCTTTAGGTAAATCGATATCACCATAACGGACACGAATAAGACGGCTAACCTGAACGCCTACTGCTTCCCACATACGACGAACTTCGCGGTTACGACCTTCTGTTAGAGAAACGTTGTACCATTGGTTAATTCCTTCACCACCGCGATAGGAAACAGAACGGAATGAGGCTGGACCATCTTCTAATTGCACGCCTCGAGTCAATTGACGAATTTTTGTATCATCAATTTCACCAAAAACACGTACCGCATATTCACGTTCAACTTCACGGCTTGGATGCATTAAACGGTTAGCTAACTCACCATCTGTAGTAAACAGTAATAAACCACTAGTATTTACATCTAAACGACCTACCGCAATCCAACGAGCATGATTTAAACGCGGAAGACGTTGAAAAACCGTTGGGCGTCCCTGAGGATCGCTACGGGTACATAACTCGCCTTCTGGTTTGTAATAAGCCAAAACACGACAAACATCTTTTTGTGCTTCGCGAATGCTTAAAATACGACCATCTAAACGAATTTTAGCGGTTGTAGTAACATCAATACGATCACCAAGAGTAGCTTTTACGCCATCAATGCTGATACGACCTTCTTGCAGATAGCCTTCTATTTCACGGCGTGAGCCATGACCCGAACGAGCTAGAATTTTTTGTAATTTTTCGGTGCGTTGCGATTTATCGCTCATGAAACAACCTCATGTGTCGCCTTCACAGGCGTCATAAAATAAAATTAATTTTTTAAAATCAATCAAGTAAAAACAACCCTTGTTTACAATATCTTTTAACAACATATTATTTAACAAACAAAGGCTTATAATTTAAGGTAAACACTGTTGATAACAAAGCTAAATACCAACAGTGCTAACAAAAATAGTGCCAACAAAAACCACCTTTAACTACTTAAACGCACTTATCTAAGGTTAATGGTTATAACCAACTTAAAGGCATGTATCGTGACTTTTGTCGCAACGTATAAATTTAACACAAGCAGCCGTTAGCTTCACGTTTTATATCTTTATTACGCGATAAAAGCTGTCCACCAAAAGAATGCTGACTTGTTATTTAATGCTTATTGAAAAGGTGTGATATCACCCGTTCCTTCTCGCACAATAACAGGGCTATCTTCGGTTAAATCAATCACAGTGGTCGGTTTTTGCCCTAAATAACCACCGTGGATCACCATATCAACCTGTTTACTGAGTAAATCGTTGATCTCTTCAGGATCAGACTCAGCAAAATCATTGCCTGGTAAAATCAGGCTAGTCGACATTAATGGCTCACCTATTGCTTCTAATAATGCTAATGCAATAGGGTTAGACGGAACACGTAAACCTATTGTTTTACGTTTCTCATTCATTAAACGTTTAGGTACATCTTTGGTCGCTTTTAAAATAAAAGTGTAATTTCCCGGAGTGTTATTTTTAATTAACCGAAAAACCACATTATCCACATAGGCATAAGTTGCTATCTCAGATAAATCACGACACATTAAAGTAAAATTGTGATTTTTATCTAATTGACGAATACGACAAATTCTCGTCATTGCATCTTTGTTATCTAAACAACAGCCAATGGCATAACCAGAATCTGTTGGATAAATCACCACACCGCCTTTGCGTAAAATATCAGCACTTTGTTCAATTAAACGAGCCTGCGGATTATCAGGGTGAATATAAAAAAGTTGGCTCATACATCCCTCAACGACTTTCTGATGTTACTCCTGCCATAACGTCCAAACAGGTTCGACGCCACCGGGTAACCATAAATTACGTCCTAATTCTATCCACGAACAAGGACGATGAAAATCAGAACCTAACGATGCTTTTAACTCAAAAGATTGTGCTAATGCACCGTGTTGTTCTCGTTCTTGTGGTGGCTGTTGACATTGCGCCACTTCGATAGCATCGCCACCTTGTTGTTTAAAATAAAGCGTTAAACGTTTTAACCACTTAGAGGATAGACCATATCGGCCTGGGTGTGCTAACACAGCAACACCACCAGCGGCATGGATTGCCGTGACAGCGTCACCAATAGAGCACCATTGTGGCGGAGCATAGCCTGTTTTACCTTTAGCTAAGTAGCGTTTAAATACTTTATTAACAGAGTCTACGTGCCCTGCATTAACTAAAAAGCGAGCAAAATGTCCTCTTGTCACTTGTCCGCCTTGTGCTAACGCTTTTGCACCTTCCCAAGCATTTGGAATGCCCGCTTTTGCCAAACGCTCACCTATCATTTTAGCGCGTTCTTCTCGGCATTGGCTTTGTGAGGCAAGGCAACTTTTTATCACATCATGCCCAATATCAATATTAAGCCCCACAATATGGATTTCTATATTCTCCCACAAAGTCGATATTTCGACACCTGATATCAGGGTCAGAGGAAGATTTTTTTCTGTGATATAGCGAGTTGCGGGTTCAATTGCCGCCGTTGTATCGTGATCGGTTATTGCTAACACATTAATCTGACGCTCTACTGCTCTTTCAACTAACTCTTCAGGTGAAAGCTCGCCATCTGATGCGGTAGTGTGGCTGTGTAAATCATAAATCACTCGTAAATCAGATAGCCGTTCTGTCATTGGTTCTCCTTTTATAACCGCTAACAATACAATAATTTTTAAAGAGTATGCCACAAAGTACTTGACGAACCCAATCAGTTCTAGTTTACTAGTACACAACACGAGCTAGTTCGTTAATTGCTACTTATGATTATCTTTAAGGAGATCTTATGAACACCTATCAACATTTTATCGCTCTTTGGTGGCGCAATCCTATGTTATGGGCGGTTTGATCTCCGGCTTAGCGCCAGTGATATCAAAAACCCGCCTAGGCGGGTTTTTTTATGCGCCAAAACAAGTACGGCAAGCCACAAACAAAGACAATCAATATAGAGCGATACAATGAATACATCACACAGCTTCTCATTTAAAACTAAGGCAGCATCCTTACCTTATCACAGCGAACCGGCCTTGATTTTCAATACATTATGTGAAAATCGCGGACACACATTATTATTAGAATCAGCTCAAATAGAAACGAAAGCCAACTTAAAAAGTTTATTAATTGTCGATAGTGCATTACGCATTAGCGCATTAAAAAATCAGGTCACTATCGACGCGTTAACGGTTAACGGCCAAGCCCTATTACCAGGCATAAAAATCGCACTAAAAGAACAAGCAACGCTGATATCAGAAACAGCACAGCAGTGCGTATTTACTTTTTCAGCTACACAACAAAATATTGATGAAGAGAGCAAACTTAAATCAGCCAGCGTATTTGATGCTCTGCGTTTCTTTTTAAGTAATTCCAACGCTAATGATGCCCAGTTTATCTTTGTCGGTGGCTTATTTGCCTATGATTTAGTCTGTGGTTTTGAACCTATTGTAGATTTAGATAGTACTTTTTCTTGCCCTGATTATTGTTTTTATTTAGCAGAACAATTAATTGTTATCGACCATCAACATCGCGATAGCCAGTTAGTTTCAATTTCATTTACTGGCGATAAAACTGAAAACCAGCGTATTCAAGCGCGTCAACAACAATTAATTGAGCAGACAAAACAACCGTTAAAACAGCCGGATCCCCGCCGATTATCAGCCGAAGAAGCCGTGGTACGCGGCAATATGAATGATGATGGCTATGGCGATATTGTTGAAGCAATGAAAACCTATATTCGTCGTGGTGATATTTTCCAAGTTGTGCCTTCTCGCCGCTTTCAAGTGGCTTGCCCCTCACCACTTGCTGCTTACCAAGTATTAAAAGCGAAAAACCCAAGCCCTTATCTATTTTATATGCAAGATCCGCTGTTCACCGTTTTTGGGGCTTCACCTGAAAGTGCATTGAAATATCAAGCAGCAGATCGCCAAATTGAAATCTACCCAATTGCCGGTACTCGACCAAGAGGACGCAATGCGGACGGCTCTATCAATCAGGATTTAGATAGTCGTATTGAATTAGAAATGCGTACCGATACCAAAGAGCTTTCAGAACACTTAATGCTGGTTGATCTCGCTCGCAATGATTTAGCGCGAATTTGCCAAGCAGGTAGTCGTTATGTTGCTGAATTAACTAAAGTGGATCGCTACGCTTTTGTTATGCATTTAGTCTCTCGCGTTGTCGGGAAATTGCGTAATGATTTAGATATTTTCCATGCTTATCAAGCTTGCATGAATATGGGAACACTTTCAGGCGCGCCTAAAGTCAGTGCGATGCAATTAATTGCGCGCTATGAAAATACCAAACGTGGTAGTTACGGTGGTGCTATTGGTTATTTTACTGGTGCTGGAGATTTTGATACTTGCATAGTTATTCGCTCTGCTTATGTCGAAAATAATATTGCCACTATTCAAGTTGGTGCCGGAATTGTGCTTGATTCAGATCCCAAAATGGAAGCTGAAGAGACAAGAAACAAATCACAAGCCGTTATTAATGCCATTTTACAAGCACACACTGTCACGACAGCACAAGGAGCTTACTAATGGCGACTATTCTACTCCTCGATAATATCGATTCGTTCACATACAACTTAGTCGATCAATTGCGCAGTAATAATCATCAAGTGGTTATTTATCGCAATAATATGAGTGCCGATTTTATTGAACAAAAGCTCAATGAATTAACTCATCCTATTTTATTGCTGTCACCCGGCCCAGGAGCACCCTCACAAGCAGGTTGTATGCCTGAATTATTGCAACGAGTACTAGGTACTTTACCTATTATTGGCATCTGTTTAGGCCATCAAGCCATTATTGAAGCTTATGGTGGCAAAGTTTCTTCTTGTGGCGAGATCTTACATGGTAAAGCGACATTAGCTCAGCACGATGACAATGCTATGTTTAACAACTTACCTAACCCACTCCCTGTAGCCCGTTATCATTCGCTTTCTGGTGAACAAGTACCTGAAGAACTAATTATAAATGCGTGGTGCGATAACACCGTTATGGCGGTGCGTCACCGTCAACATAAAACCTGTGGTTTTCAGTTTCATCCGGAATCAATTTTAACCACAAAAGGCGCACAACTATTAGAACAAACTATCGCATGGGCACAGACGCCTAAAGGAGACGCATAAAATGGAAACTATCTTCAATAAATTATTTAGCGCACAACAATTAACGCTAGAAGAAAGCCAAACTCTTTTTAGCGCAATTATTCGCGGTGAATTAACTGAATCACAATTAGCGGCGGTATTAATTAGCATGAAAATGCGTGGAGAACATCCACAAGAAATCGCGGGTGCCGCTCGTGCTTTACTTGATAATGCACTGCCTTTCCCTCGCCCTGATTATACCTTTTGCGATATTGTTGGTACCGGTGGTGATGGTGCAAACAGCATTAATATTTCAACAGCAAGTGCTTTTGTTGCCGCTGAAGTAGGTATTAAAGTCGCAAAACATGGTAATCGCAGTGTATCTAGCCGTTCTGGTTCTTCTGATCTATTAGCTGCCTTTGGTATTGCATTAGATAATAGCGCTGCTGATGCTCGTCGATTACTTGATGATGTTAACGTCTGTTTTTTATTTGCCCCCCAATATCATAGCGGTTTTCGCTTTGCGGCATCTGTTCGTCAACAACTTAAAACGCGCACACTTTTTAATGTGTTAGGACCGTTGATTAACCCAGCTCGCCCACCATTAGCATTAATTGGGGTATATAGCCCAGATTTGTTACTCCCTATTGCCGATACCCTTAAAGTATTAGGTTATGAGCGTGCTGCTGTCGTTCATAGTGGCGGTATGGATGAAGTCTCATTACATGCACCAACACAAGTTGCTGAGCTTCATAATGGTGAAATCATCCGTTATGAATTAACACCAAGTGATTTTGGTCTACGCCCTTGTGCAATGTCCGATCTTGAAGGCGGAGAACCTGAAGTAAACCGTCAATTACTGACTGATTTACTACAAGGACAGGGTAAACGAGCGCACACCGAATCTGTTGCAGCCAATGTGGCGCTATTAATGCGCTTACATGGTCAGGAAGATCTAAAAATAAATACCGAAATTGCCATGCATACTATTTACAGTGGCAAAGCCATTAATCGTGTAAACGCACTAGCGGCAAGAGGATAAATTCATGACTGTATTAAATGCCATTGTTAAAGATAAAGCAGAGTTTCTGGTTGCCCGCAAAGCAGCTCAGCCACTATCAGAATTTCAGCACAAAATAACACCATCAACACGTTCGTTTTATCAGGCATTAACGCAGCCTCAAACGGTATTTATTCTAGAATGCAAAAAAGCATCCCCCTCAAAAGGATTAATTCGGGCCGATTTTGATCCAGCAACAATTGCTAAAATTTATCAGCCTTATGCAGCGGCTATTTCAGTTTTAACTGATGAAAAGTATTTTCAAGGAAGTTTTGATTATCTACAACAAGTGAGTAATGCTGTACATCAACCTGTTTTATGCAAAGATTTTATTGTTGATGAATATCAAATCTATTTAGCACGCTTTTATCAAGCTGATGCCATTTTATTAATGTTATCAGTGCTAAATGATAATGAATATCGTGCACTTTCAGCTGTTGCTCATCAATTAAATATGGGCGTATTAACGGAAGTCAGTACAGAAGAAGAGCGTCAGCGTGCAATTAATCTTAATGCCAAAGTCATTGGTATTAATAATCGCGATTTACGTGATCTTTCTATTGATTTAGCCCGCACCCAACAGCTTAGTCAAGGTTTACCGCAAGACGCCATTATTATCAGCGAATCAGGTATTCATACCCACCAGCAAGTTAAAGCGCTCAGCCAATTTGCGAATGGTTTTTTAGTCGGTAGCGCATTAATGTCGCAAGAAAATATCGACCAAGCAGTAAGAGCACTTACATTGGGAAAGCATAAAGTGTGCGGCTTAACCCGTACACAAGATATTAAAACGGCATATCTTGTGGGTGCTTATTATGCAGGGCTTATTTTTGCAGAAAAATCACCACGCAAGGTGACATTGTCACAAGCAAAAAAATTAATCACACAAGCCCCGATGAGTTACGTTGGTGTATTTCAAAATCAACCTCTTGAACTTATTTGTGATTATGCAGAAGAACTTAGTTTATCGGCAATTCAACTACATGGCCAAGAAGACAGCCAATTTATTAAACAGTTACGCCAAAAGCTTTCCCCTAACTGTGAAATTTGGCAGGCGATAAATATGGCGAAACAAGATGACATTCAGCCGATAGCTCTCGCTGATAAATATGTTCTTGATAATGGTGCTGGTGGCACAGGAAAAACCTTTAATTGGCAACATATTCCGAAAACCTTACGTGAAAAAGCATTACTAGCTGGAGGTCTTAACAGTGAAAACTGTTTAAGCGCAGTTAAAACAGGTTGTATCGGTCTTGATTTTAACTCTGGAGTGGAGTCTGCACCGGGTATAAAAGATCCCCAACTTCTTGCTCAAGTATTTAATCAATTACATCAAGATAACTTGTCACAAAGATAAAATTTTAAACAGGATGACAGCATAATGAGAAAACTTAATCCCTACTTTGGCGAATTTGGCGGCCAATATGTACCTGAAATCTTAATGCCAGCACTAGATCAACTCGAACAAGCATTTATTGATGCCCAAAGCGATCCTTCATTTCAGCAAGAATTCCAAGATTTACTAAAAAACTACGCAGGTAGACCAACAGCATTAACACTTTGCCGCAATCTTACTGAAGGTACTCGTACCCGTTTATATTTAAAACGTGAAGACCTATTACATGGTGGTGCACATAAAACTAACCAAGTGTTAGGCCAGGCACTGTTAGCAAAACGAATGGGCAAAACAGAAATTATTGCTGAGACAGGCGCAGGTCAACATGGTGTAGCAACAGCGTTAGCTTGCGCACTGCTAAATATGAAATGCCGTATTTATATGGGAGCAAAAGATGTTGAGCGCCAATCACCTAACGTTTTTCGTATGCGTTTAATGGGTGCTGAAGTGATCCCTGTTCACAGTGGCTCTTCTACCTTAAAAGATGCTTGTAATGAGGCCTTACGTGACTGGTCTGGCTGTTACGACCGCGCTCACTATCTATTAGGTACCGCGGCAGGCCCACATCCTTATCCGACCATTGTACGTGAATTCCAGCGAATGATTGGCGATGAAGCTAAAGCGCAAATTTTAGATCGCGAAGGCCGTTTACCTGATGCTGTTATCGCCTGTATTGGTGGAGGCTCAAATGCTATTGGATTATTTGCCTCATTTATTCCTGAAAGCTCAGTGCAGCTTATTGGTGTCGAACCCGCAGGTAAAGGCATTGAAACAGGTGAACATGGTGCACCATTGAAACACGGCAAACTTGGCATCTATTTCGGTATGAAATCACCGATTATGCAAACAGATGAAGGTCAAATTGAAGAGTCTTACTCTATTTCAGCGGGGCTCGACTTTCCATCCGTGGGGCCACAGCATGCACATTTAAATAGCATTGGCCGCGCCGATTATGTTTCTGTTACTGATGATGAAGCTATCGATGCCTTTAAAGCACTTTCTCGTCGTGAGGGAATTATTCCAGCATTAGAATCATCACATGCCCTTGCTTATGCTTTGAAATTAATCGCACAAAATCCGAATAAAGAGCAATTACTCATTGTGAACTTATCAGGCCGTGGCGATAAAGATATTTTTACTGTAAATGATATTTTAGCAGCGCGAGGAGAAATTTAATGAACCGTTATCAATTGTGCTTTAATACACTGAAAGAAAAAAACCAAGGTGCATTTGTTCCCTTTGTCACATTAGGTGATCCAACCCCAGCGCTTTCATTACAAATTATTGATGCTTTAATTGCTGGTGGCGCTGACGCCTTAGAAATTGGTATTCCATTTTCTGACCCCCTAGCTGATGGGCCAACAATCCAAGGCGCTAATTTACGCGCATTAAATGCAGATGTTACACCCACTACTTGCTTTGCATTATTAGCCCAGGTTCGTGAAAAATATCCTAATATTCCTATTGGGTTATTAGTCTATGCTAATTTAGTATTCAGTAATGGCATTGATAATTTTTATACTAAATGCCAGCAAGCGGGTGTAGATTCGGTTTTAATCGGTGATGTGCCACTACGTGAATCGCAAGAATTTCGCGAAGCTGCACAACGCGCCAATATTGCGCCTATATTTATCTGCCCACCTAACGCCGATGATGAGCTATTAAAAGAGTTAGCAACATCAGGTAAAGCTTATACCTATCTGCTTTCTCGAGCTGGTGTAACAGGTACAGATAAACGAGCAGTGACACCATTAGCACATTTAACAGAAAAACTAACCAGCTATAATGCACCACCTGCATTACAAGGCTTTGGTATTTCTGAGCCCAAACAAGTTAAAGAAGCTTTAGCCAATGGCGCAGCTGGCGCTATTTCAGGCTCTGCGGTGGTACAAATTATTGAGAAAAACCTTAATCAGCCAGATGTGATGCTAAAAACCCTAACCCAATTTGTAAAAGAGATGAAGGCAGCAACACTCACAGCATAATCACTCAATAGATTTCTATAAAAAATCCGCTTTAGCAGAAGAAAATTTCTTTTTCTAAGCGGATTATTCTCAATTATTATTCTAGTTATTTATCGAATCCCCTCTTTTATTCTGATAACAACTTATTGATCTATTGTGATATTGCTACATCTCATTTTCCTAAACAAAAAAATATTATTTTTAGTAAATATTTGGCAATATTCTATTTTTTGCACATACTTGAAACAGAGCTTTATCTTTACATTTCTTAAATAACCAATCACATCGTAACAATAGGGAGTTGAATAATGAAATTATGGGCGAAAATTTCTGCTGTGTTTGCAGCAATGGTTATGGCACTAGCTTTATCTGCATGTTCACCTACACCAACTTCTGAAGGTACTGGTGGATACTTTGATGATTCAGTAATCACTACTAAAGTAAAAACTGCACTTATTGGTGAAAAAAATCTGAACTCAACACAAATTAGTGTTGAAACTTTTAAGGGGAAAGTACAACTCAGTGGTTTTGTTTCTTCTCAAGCTGATGCAAATAAAGCCATAGAAACCACACGTAACGTGTCAGGTGTTAAAGGCGTAATTAACTCTATGGTTA
>NZ_LXEV01000021.1 GCF_001654965.1 Proteus hauseri ATCC 700826 | reverse complement strand
TAAAAAAATATCCTCTTACTGATAAGAATATATACTCGAATGCTAAGTCTCTATTTCTATTTTTGTTGCTTAACTTAACGCTTGCTTTTCTTTTTATGATAGTTAATTTATCGACAGGAAACAAAGGTGTATATTAAATACATCTAAATGAATGTAGTATTTACAACTATTAACTAGCAATTTTAATAAAGGTTATGTCGCAATTTACTCGTCTAATAAATTTACGATTAATAAGATTCATTTTAAATGCAACTTAAATGGAGTTGATAAATAATATTCCGCATATAATAGATAGCTTACCTTTATAAAACTTATACATTTCTTTATTAATATTAATAGGTGTATTAAATGTAAAAAAGCCATTTTCTAATTTATCTTTTTAGACTTTTTTTAGCAAATTAAGATATAAAAAAGCGGAGATAATCTCCGCCTTTTCATTATTTGATATTCTTTTAAAACACGAATAATTAGAAGCGATAACCCACACCAAACATAAATACAAATGGGTCAATACGAGTGCTGATTGATTGTCTATCTTCACCTGCTTTAAATTTAACGTCAGTTTCGATATTCATCCACCAAACTGAAGCATTCAGCATCCAGTTTTTATCCAGGTTATAATCTAAGCCTGCTTGTGCTGCAAAGCCCCATGAATCCTTAAGATCTAAGTCAGAAAGACCAGCGGCTTTACCTGCTGAATTGAATTTTTCATCAAAGAAGGTAGTAAAGTTAAGACCCGCACCTAAATAAGGGCGTAATTTATCTTGTGAATCACCGAAATAATATTGCGCCATCAATGTTGGTGGCAAATGTTTAATAGTAGCAATTTCACCAAAGTTTGTTAATGAAACTTTGTGTTCAAAAGGCGTTGCTGCTAATAACTCAACACCGATATTATCGGTAATCATATATCCGAAAGTTAAACCTAATTGCGTATTATTATTTGCTTCAAAGTGTCCAATATTTAATACATTATCAGAACCTGCATTAGGACGAACTGTCGCAGTACCAGCACGGAATAAAAAATCCCCTGCTTGGTGAGCAAAAGAAATAGAAGGCGCAAGAGTTGCAGCTGCTAAAATAAGCGCAGAAAGTTTTTTCATTATTTAACCCATTCCTGTAATAAGTAAAATCTCCGCTAAAATATAACCATTAATAGCAAATTATGATCTAATGCTGATCACAACTTTGGAATTATTTTTGCAGAAAGTGTTATTTCGGTATTTATTATTTATGAAGCCAATTATTTATAATTGATCCACATCAAATTACACACTAATACAATTTTTTCTTATAAATTAATTTATTTTTCATGCTAATTTTTGAATAGAAAATATCCTACAAAGAGATTTGAATAAATAAAGTTATTAATGTGTTAAATTTATGTTTTATTTAATTTAGGTAATGGATATTACCTTATAGGAAGTAAGTCGTTTTATCTTTGCATTGTACTAACAAGATAAAATATCCCTTTTTGCTGAATGAAAAGGTACAATAGCGCAAATTGACTTAGTCTATCTTTATAGGAGCCGTTTTCATGCCTACCACGGCAAGCACAATCTACCGAGACAGTCTTAACTTTTATAAGAATGAACTGCGTAGCCTTGTCACACTTTCCGCCTTTCTTGCGGCTATTTTAGCGGTAATAACTTCATTAGTGGGGCCAAACACCCAGGAATACCAATTAATGATTGATTTTATTGCTGACTTTCAAAAAACAAAATTAGCCAGTGCTTCACCCGCTGAATTAGAAGCAATGAGTAACAGTGTTGTAGGTGTTGCTAAAAAGGTACTGGTTTTATACTCATTTGAAACACTACTACAAAGTATATTAGTTCTTACGCTGCTTATTTTTGTAATGGGGCTATCTTCAGGACATAACCCAACGATAGGCCAATCTTTTAGCTCTGGCTTACCTCGTTTACCTAAAATGTTTTTATTAATTGTGCTTTGCTCAATTCTTATTAGCGCTGGTTTTATGGTAATGATTATACCCGGTATTATTCTGTTAATTGGTTTCGCTATGGCGCCCGTAATTTTAATCCGTCAAAATAGCCTTGGTAATGCAATTCGCTTAGGGTGGAAAATAGGCTTTAGTGAATCAAGATTGCTTATCCCCGCGTTAGGAATTTGGATACTGCTGCAATTTGGTATTGGTTTTTTAACCAACATTACCATGCAACTGCCTGATTTTGTGCATAACTTCCTATATTATCTTTTGAAAAATATGGCTTCTGCTTGGATCATTATTTATCTTTTCCGTTTATTTATGTTAGTTAACGACAAATACACGGCCAAAACACATTAAAAAAATCCCGTGATAGGCATTAACTTATCACGGGATTATTTTGCTCATTTTTTCACAACAACATCACATCTCTTATTCAATTGCCTTTTTAGGCTCCAACTGATTATCTGGTTTTGTATCTTTTGCTAATAAAACATCTTCTGTTGTTATGTTAGAAGTAGCTACTCTTTCTATATTTGTTTGTTGTTGCTGTGCTTGTAGTTCTTCTTTTTGTTTTTCTTTGATTTGTAAACGACTTTGATAAAGTCGAATAACAAAATAAAGATCGGGCGCAATAATTAAATCATCTTCATTAGAAGACATTTTATTTCGTTCCAGCCAACGATTTAATTCTGTTCTTCGCCCTGCTAAAACTAATTTAACGCCTTTTATTTTAAGCTCTCGGATTAGTTCATCTATCGCAGCAAAAACGCTTACATCGTCATAGGTGAAGCTTACCGCAGCATCAACAGCAAGCCATGCTGGCCGCTTTGGTGCATTATCAACTAATTGTAATACTCGTTTTTTAAAATAAGCCACATTAAAATAAGTAAGAGGCGAATTAAAACGATACATCATCAAACCCTCTATTGGCTCGATGTCGTTATCTTTATTCATTGAATGAACCATGCCTTGTTCATCAACGCCTAATAATTGATCACTAGGGCGAAATACAATCCGCAGAAATTGCAATAACCCAAGTAAAACGGCAAAACCAATACCGTTAATTAGCCCTGCTAATAACACAGCCAATAAAGTAAACGATGCCAAAGTAAATGCTTGACGATTACGTTTACGATAAGACCAAATATGACGAATACTCAGCAATGACCACGAAGAAACAATTAACACCACACCCAATGATGATAGTGGAATATAAGCAAGAAAATCGGTCATAAATAACAACACTAATAAAATAACCAGCGCCGCAATAATTGAAACTAATTGTGTTTTTCCACCAACGGAATCATTAACCGCAGTACGACTACTCGCCGCACTTACAGCAAATCCTTGCGAAAGTGCCGCCGCAATATTAGCGATACCTAACGCCTTAAGTTCTTGGTCTGCATCAACTTCATAACCATTTTTACTGGCAAAACTTCTTGCAGTCATCATAAAACTAACAAAACTAATAACCGCAAGGTTGATAGAAGGTACCATCAATTCACGCAATAAACCGGGGTGAAAACTACTCATTGAAACAACCGGCAAAAACATATCTATTTGCCCAGCATCTTTATTAACAATAGCAATACCATAATCAACTAAATCAAACTGCCAACTTAAATAAGTCATCACAACCATAGCAATCAATGGAGCCGGCCATCGACTACGAAAATGCCGTATCCCCAATAGCAAAGCTAACGTTATGGTTGACATTAATAGTGTTGGCCAATGCGCATCCATTAACCTAAATGGTACTTCAATAAGTTTTTCAATTAAATATTCAGGAGAAGTATCAAAACCAAACACTTTACTAATTTGACCCACCATAATGGTGATAGCGACACCATTTAAAAGGCCTTGCAAAATAGGTCGAGAGAGAAAATCGGTAAACGCACCTAAACGAAAATGGCTGGCGAGAATACACCAAAAACCTGTCATTGCGGTCATTATAATCGCAAGTTGCCAGCGTGTATTTTCATCTCCTGCAGATAACGGAATAACGACTGCTGCAATAACAGCACAGGTTGCGGCATCAGGCCCTGTAATTAATTGTCGCGATGTACCGAAGAGCGCATAAATAATCATGGGCAAAATACAAGCATACAGCCCAACAATAGCATTGATACCCAATAGCTCGGTATAAGCAATAGCCACAGGTAAAGCAACTGCGGCAACCGAAAGCCCAGCTTTAAGATCATAACCAAAATAAGCACGCTTATAATTAAACAGTAAGCCTAATCCAGGCATCCATTTTATTATTCTTTTTCCGTTCATTGATTTCCTCTTATCAGAAATACTTTTTATGCGTTCATCAAGAAATATCGCTAAGATTGATGAATGCTTGAATCATATACTAGAGTGATATTTAAATCTCCTATCATTAATTAAGCTTGATCGTTAGCTTTCCATAAGTGCAATTATATTTATTTTTCATTTAGTTATTTGTACTAAAAATGACTATTATTATGCAAATTAGCGCAATAACATTAAAGATATGCAATTGTTTACCCATTTCATGTCGCTTTGCATTAGAATAGCCTTGTTTATGAATTCAATTACCATAGGTTCCTATCAGTTATGAAAAACGGCTGGCTTAAGCAACTACTTGATTTTGCTCCACTTTTAGTGTTTTTTGTGTTTTATAAATGGCAAGATATATTCTATGCTTCTGGCGCATTAATTGTAGCGACATGGATTTCAGTCGTTCTGACATGGCTTATTTTTCGTAAAGTTGAAAAAGCGCCACTCATTACTGCCGTCGTTGTGACTATTTTTGGTTCATTAACTATTGCCTTTCATTCTGCTGATTTTATTAAATGGAAAGTGACCGCTATTTATGCCATTTTTGCGGCTGTATTAGTCGGAATGCAACTCTTTACACCAAAAACATTAATAGAAAGAATGTTAGGTAAAGAATTAAAAATGCCAGCGGCAAACTGGAAAAAACTAAATATTGCGTGGGTTATTTTCTTTGTTGCCTGTGCGCTAGGTAATATTTATGTGGCATTCTCACTTTCTTTAGAAACTTGGGTTAACTTTAAAGTCTTCGGCTTAAGTATTTTAACCTTTCTATTTACTATCGCGAGTGTGGTTTATATCTGGAATAATCGTTTACCAGAGCCAGAAGAAGGATCAGAACATAGCGCAGAACAAAACTTATCAGATGAGAAATCAGCTCAAGCAGCCAAATCTCTTCATCATGATGCAGATGTAAAATCTAAATAATACAACTCATTATTGGGAGATCTTATTAAGATCTCCTTGGTTTTAACACTTATAGATATCATTTCCCATGACTGAACAACAATCTCTTCCTAATGGCGAACTTGTTTTACGTACCCTTGCCATGCCTGCAGATACTAATGCCAATGGCGATATTTTTGGTGGCTGGTTAATGTCTCAAATGGACATTGGTGGCGCTATTTTGGCAAAAGAAATTGCATTAGGTCGCGTCGTTACTGTTAGTGTAACAGGCATTACCTTTCTAAAACCCGTTGCTGTCGGTGATGTGGTGTGCTGTTATGCGCGTTGCTTAAAAACGGGCAACTCTTCTATTACTGTCAATATTGAAGTATGGGTAAAAAAAGTAGCTACAGAACCTGTAGGTCAGCGCTATCGTGCAACAGAAGCGGTTTTTACTTATGTAGCAGTAGATGAAAATAACGCAGCTCGTCGCTTACCTGAAGGCAAAGCTCAGTTTACGCTAACAAGTACGATGGAATAAGTTTTAAGCTATTTTGGTGAGCGGTTCCAATTCGTTGATTATAAAACTAAAAAAGGCACTGTAAAAAGTGCCTTTTATTTATATAAATACTGCTATATAAATACTGCGCGTTAACTCACAAGCATTATATTCAGTCTTAACCACTTGTTGATATGCCTTCTATTTTGAAATCAATGGTCATCACTTTTCCTTTATAAGCAATTTTTTCATAGCGCCACTGACGCATCGCTTTTTTGATTTCTCTTTCAAACACATTTTTAGGATCAGCAGAAAGTATTTCTACATTTTCTACTCGTCCATCGGCATCAACATCAAAACGCACCTTAACTGAACCTTCGATACCTACCGCTTTTGCTCGTTGAGGATATACAGGTAGACCTTGTCTAACAACATTAGGCTCTTTACCTTCTCCACTACTTACCGTTGCAACAGGTTTATCTTCACCTTTATCGCTTGGCTTAGCTGTTGGATTCAGATTTTTTTGATCATTTCCTTTGTTCAATACCAATTGTGGGCGTTCAACAGGTGGCTTAGGTTTTTCCACTGGTTTTGGTTTTGGCTTAGGTTTTGGCTTAGGTTTTGGTTCTGGTTTTTTCTCTATTGGCTTTTCAATAATAGGTTTTACATCAGGGATTGGTTCTGGCTCAGGTTCTGGTTCAACCACGGGCTCTGGCTCCGGTGGCGTAACTTCTTCAACCACAGGTTCAGGCTCACCAGCAGGCTCCTCTGCTGCAAATGCCAACATTTGTATGGATATCGGTTCCGGTTTTGCCGGTTCTTCTTCCACAACATATAAAACGGCAGCCGCAACTAATGAGGCATGCAAACATAGTGATATGAATACCCAAAGCTTCCAACGCATAACTGATCTTATTTCACCTAAAGAAAAAATAATACCTGTAGTTTAAATGCAAATAGCAATCATATTCAATAACGTTTATCAAAATGATTGATATAAACAGCTAAAAAAGGAAGTTATTAGCTCCACTCGGTGAGTTGCACAAACAAAAGAGCTCTATGTTTTTTAGAAGTATCAAGCTTACGTAGCTGATAAATACGCAAATTTCGACGCGACTGCCCTTCTAACCAACGACGACGCTTACGTATTGCTTGTCTCATCATTCGCCAACGTGCAACTTCGTTCCTGCTATGTCTCATGCTATCAACACCTATTTTTTCAAATAAGTGATGTATTATAGGACGTTCATTTTGTGATCCAAGTGGGTAATTGTTTTTTGATCTAAATTTATTCGTTCTTTGCGCATTTCTCACAAAGAAAAAATGAATAAAGAGTTATATCGTTTCACTAATTTGATACTTATCTCTTAAGAAAGAGATTTGACAGTAACAATAATCCTGATTTAATAGCTACGTTCGATAAATTACAGCGATAATAAACTGTTTTTTTTATTCCATTGCCTCTAGCCTGTCCATGTGGTTTTTTTTCAACGGAAAATAGCTCTACTATGACAACATTTTATACTGTATTAAGCTGGCTAACATTTTTCTTTTATTGGCTACTCATTGCAGGGATCACCTTTCGTGTCCTAATGCGTAGACGCCCTGTCGCCTCAACCATGGCTTGGCTACTTATTATTTATATTCTGCCTTTAGTGGGTGTTATCGCCTATTTTGCTTTTGGTGAATTACATCTTGGAAAGCGTCGAGTTGAACATGCCAGACAAATGTGGCCATCAGTGGTTGCTTGGCTTGAAGACTTAAAAAAATGTAAACATATTTTTGCCAAACACCATAGTGATGTTGCATCCCCTCTTTTTCAATTAACGGCAAAACGTCAAGGGATTGAAGGTGTAAAAGGCAATAAAATACAACTTCTTACTACCTGTGAAGACTCGTTAAATGCCATCACACGAGATATTGATAACGCCCGTGATAATATTGAAATGGTATTTTATATTTGGCAACCTGGCGGATTAGTTGAAGAAGTGACGAATGCTTTAATTCGTGCGGCTAAACGCGGCGTAAAATGTCGTGTTATGGTTGACTCCGCAGGAAGTTGGAATTTTTTTCGTACCAAAGGCCCTGAAAAAATGCGCGCTGCTGGTATTGAATTTATTGAATCCCTTCACGTTAATTTATTCCGTTTCTTTTTACGCCGAATGGATTTACGCCAACACCGTAAGATTGTCCTTATCGACAACTATATTTCCTACACAGGAAGTATGAATATGGTTGACCCTCGCTACTTTAAACAAGACGCAGGGGTGGGTCAGTGGATTGATATTATGGTGAGAATGGAAGGTCCTGTTTCTACCACCTTAGGCATTATTTATGCTTTTGATTGGGAAATGGAGACCGGTGAACGCCATTTACCGCCGCCACCAGACAACAATATCATGCCTTTTGAAAGCGAAAGTGGCCACACCACACAAGTTATTGCTTCTGGCCCTGGTTTTCCTGATGAGTTAATTCAACAATCATTAATTACCGCTATTTACTCATCAAGAAAAGAGCTTGTACTAACTACGCCTTATTTTGTACCAAGTGATGATCTTGCCCATGCAATCTCAACAGCAGCAATGCGTGGCGTTGATGTCACAATTATTGTCCCTCGAAGTAATGATTCATTTCTCGTCCGCTGGGCTAGCCGAGCATTTTTTGCTGAAATGCTTGAAGCAGGTGTAAAGATATTTATGTTTGAAGACGGGTTACTACATACAAAAAGTGTGATGGTAGATGGTCAGCTAAGTATGGTCGGTTCTGTTAATCTTGATATGCGTAGCTTATGGCTCAACTTTGAAATCACAGTAGTTATTGACGATGAAGGTTTTGGTAGCGATTTAAGTATCGTACAATATGACTACATCGCTCGATCCACTGAATTAACACTTGATGAGTGGGAAAAGCGTCCATTCTTTAACCGTGTATTAGAGCGTATATGTTATTTCTTTAGCCCATTGTTATAATTAGAAATGTTACAATCAGCAAAGCGACAAAAAATAGCAGATAAGTTTGGTTAAAATAGCAAATTACGCTATAAACAACGCGATAATTATTGAAACAATAAACAGGCACTACCAATGAATGAACCAACATTAATCAGTGAAGATGAAGCCCTCGAACAAGCTTACGATCTATTTTTAGCACAAGCGGCTGATAATTTAGAAGTTGCAGACCAGCTACTTTTTAACTTGCAATTTGAAGAAAGAGGCGCTGCTGAAGTGGTTCCATTGGGTAATGACTGGCAGTTTATTGTTGGCCTGCCAATAACGCCAGCACGCTTTAGTGAAGTTATTATTGGCCTTGCGCCAAATGACGATGCTGATATTGATGATATTTTTGGTCGAGTTTTAATTAGCCGCGATCCGCTACAACCCATGTTTCATATTATCTGGAAATCATAATTTCCATTTTCCACTCTCGCCAGTTCAAATTTGAGCTGGCGATTTTTATTTTATGCAGCAAATCTTACCTTTATTTTAATTAATATTCACCGCCATTCACTGTCATCTTTTACGCTTTATATCATTACTGACGTAAGCTTATCGCGATACGATTAAAAGCATTCATTAAACCAATAGCAATTGTTAAATCACTCATTTCGGCATCAGTAAAATGTGCTTTAACTTGCTGGTAAATAGTGTCATCCGTATTTACTGCCGAAATATGAGTAACAGCTTCGGCCCACATTAATGCTGCGCGTTCTCTCACTGAAAATCGTTCGCTAACACGCCATCCATTAAGTGCATCTAATTTATTTTGAGCAAAATTGTGTTCACGTAATGAAGTACTGTGCATTTCAAGACAAAAAGCACACCCATTAATCTGAGATATTCTTAAATAAACTAATTCAAGAAGAGATAACTCTAACGCATTGCCTTCTAATGCAGTTTTACATTTAATTAAACCTGCATAAGCATCAGCGCTAAGTTTTGGATATGACAAACGCAATTGTGCCATTTTTTACTCCATAATAAATATCAATGAACAAAAACTGTATATAAACACAGCAAAGATACTATTCCATTCGCTTTGTTTTAGTTATCGATTTTGTGGTATTAAAAAATGATTAAACTAAGCTTACCTATTGTTATAAAACAAAAAAAAGCGCCTAGATGCGCTTTTATACTAGCCAAGAAGAGGACGGTTATTCAAAGCAGTGTGATGAATGTGCAATAGTTAAAAACATCATACCTTCTTTTGTTAATTCCGCTTCTTGCCTTTTAGCAGGAGAAGTCACCATTTTATCTATTTCAGTTGAAGAGAATTTCTTATCAGTTTCATTATAAAAACAAATACATTGCTCTTTTGTTACTTTGCTATAAACATTTAATGCATCCATGCAATATGCAATTACTTTATCCTCTTGCGATTCTGAACATGCGGTAATAAAAAATAAAGATAAGATAACTGCAAATTTTTTTATCATCGTAGTCCACCTTAATTTTAGAGTTATTCTTAGCGTGGAAGAAAATACCTAACCATTTACTTTCACAATTTATTTTGACTAACTAAAATTATTTCATTAAATAGGTATAATTATTACGACATAAATCAAATTATATTGTGAGATTAATTCTCTATTGCTATTTTTAGTATTTATACTTAGATTTATTTGATTTTAAATGTAGCAATGGATATGGATTACCCTGCTCATCAACAGCAGAACATCCTATTTCATCAAATTTCATATGATTATAAAAGGCAATAGCTTGTGAATTTTGTTCATTAACATCTAATTTTTAATTTTTCAACAGTAAACTTTAATAACAATTTCCCACATCCATGCCCACTTCTATCCGCAGAAACAAATAACATTTCCAGCTTATTTTCAACGGTACCAAGTACGCCATAAATAATTTTATTTCTATCAATAGCAACATATAAATTAAGCATTGGTAAATATTGAGAAAAAAATATCTATTTTTAATGACTGAATAATTTCTTCTGTTAAAAAATGGTGCGTTGCTCTAACCGATGATCCTCAAACAAAAATTATTTTATCATAAAGTAAAGTATCTGCTTTAATTATTGTCAGTATAATAGAGCCTTAAAAATCATTATCATAAATTGAGTTTAAAACCAGTCAACAATAAAAACTGTAAAAGACCATTAACTAACTGGATTTTACTTTATCGAGCTTAACGCTTTTTACCACTTAAAACTTACACAAAATAAAAAAGGCCATTTTAGATGGCCCTTTAAAATAAAATAATACTGTATGATATATAGTCAACACTATTAAAAACGGTAACCCACACCTAATACCCAAGTGCCAAATTTAGCCTTATCTAATTTAGAGTATTCATATGAAGCATCAATCGCAATATTAGGTAAAGGGTTTACCTGTAAACCTAATCCGTATGCCATTGAAGTTTTATCATAATCTCTTTTATTGCTAAAATAGTTATCTTTTTGGTTAGCATGACCAAAACCAATTAAACCATAAACACTTAGATAATCATTAAAACGATAATTGGGTCCAGCAGTTAATGAGTAATAATTCACTTCTGTAGAACCTACTTTTCCCCAATAACCATAATAGTTATAAGTAATTTTAGTATAAGTTAATGAGCCTATAACTCCCCAGTAATCATTTAATTCATAGTTATATTTAAAGTTAATACCTTTTAGCTCATCATCTATTTTTTCACCATCTAACTTTACAGAACTTTGGGCATAGCCTACTGAAAAAGTATTATCTAATGCAGCTTGCGCGCCAAAAGATATTGTAGAAATGGCGAATACGGTAGCCGAAATTAATAAATTACACTTCATCTTTATTCTCATATAATAAACAAAAAAATGAACACATGGAAGACAACTAAAATAAATTTTTAGCTGTAAGCCCTTCCTGTCACTCAATAATACTTTGATTAAATCATACGATAACAAGCTATAATGATAAAGATTTACTTATTAATATTGATGCAATAGGACAACTGTTCTAATAAAAAACAAACTTACATTATATTTACCTATTATTAATGAAATATTAAGACATTAAGAATTAAAAAATAAAGCAAACATAAAAGTGCAAACTTAATCAAAATTAACATCATTAAGTGATATAAAAAGAATTTTATATCTAAAGTTTGAAAAAATTAAAGAAAAGTTAAAGTAAAATACACTTTAGTTAATGTAATTATTTTTATTATTGAATTTTTAGCTGTTCTATTTCTACTCTTTCATATTGTAATAATATTAACTTCTAAAGTAGTCATTAATCCAACAATTGAATATCTAAATATCTTAATAAATCTAATGCTTCAAATTTTGAAAATTTAGCTTTTGCTATTTTATTTTGTCGAATATCAATATCAAATGAGTGTGAATCACTAAAATCAACAGATTCTAAATTAGTATGCATAAACAAACTGTTTGTTAAATCAGAGCAAATTATAACCGATTTTTGTAATTCAGCATGTCTAAAATCAACATCATGTAAGCGACAATCTTCAAAAATAGATTCATGAAGTTTTAATTCAAAAAAATTACAACCACTGAGAATACTCTTTTTAAAACTAAGTTGAGAATAAAAGTCGAAACGTGGCCAATAAGCTTTTGTCCAATCAATACCCACAAGTTTGCATCCCACAAACTCAACATTAGAAAAGCGAGTATTTTTTATTTCCATTAAACTTAAATTACATTGATCAAACAAACAGTTAATAAACTTACAGTAAGCTAAATTTACTGATGAAAGATCACAATTATTAAATTCACATTTCTCAAATATAACTTCTTTAAATGCAAGACCCGCAATATCTAACTTATCAAAGGTTATATCCAGATATTCTTGCCCATTTTCTATTTTCTCTACATTTTCCATTTTTGACTCTTTGAATTAATAGTGTTTATTGAAAATAATAATGAAACCACTTTATTAAAAGTTCTATATTTTTCACGCCTTACTTGCTAACTGCATTTTTAGCCAAAAAGCTTGCTGACATAAGTTAAAAAATTCTTTTCTATGCGGTGAAATATGCTGATTATTTAACTCAATGACTTCCCACGTTATCCAATGTTCTGGGCACTGCGCATCATTATCATAGTGCTCTGTTTCTATCTCTTCTACACACTTAAGAATAACGCCATCATTAAACAACCAAGTTTGAGTTAATGTTATAACTTCTTTTAGCTCATCTTGTTGTTTAATTCTTGTTAAGCTACAGTGGTTATCATCCCTATTAATAATATGGAATATATAGTTTGCTAACATAAACTCTTTTACCTAAAACCTAGCATACATATTGTGTACTATCATGATCCGTTTAACGCACTGTCCATTAATATAAATTTAGGTTCTGCTTTTATATATTGGTTAATCATAGGTACCAATCGACGAAAATGTTCACTATTACAGTGAATATCTAATGCGGTATGGTCTGGCCACTCTTCAATAAAAATAAAATGCCCGGGGTCTTTTTCATCAACATACAAATCATAACTAATACACAAAGGCTCTTTTTTTGTTGCTTCAACAAGCTCCTGATAAAGTGGTAACACAATATCAATAGCTTCTGTTTGAATAAAATCTTCTGCAATAACTTTTAGCATGGCATTTCCTTTTGTAAAAACCAAAAAAGCACTGTATAAATCCCCATTAAATATAATTCACTTGCCCTATCATATCCACCCTATTTACCTTAAAACATACATGTTTATTGATATAAAACATTACATTCTTTTAATAGTTTGTAACAGTATGGTTTTTCTTGATTTTTTGGGGTCAACTTGAAATTTTACTCAATATTTTTCACGATAAGGTAGTCCATTAATATTTTCGACTAAAAACATTGAATATTTCCAAGGAAAGCGCTTAAACAATAACTAATTATCCTGATTATCTAAGAAAATATGCGTTTAAATTAACCAGTCTATTTTTATATAATATAAAAATAAATCGAGTTATCTCATTAGGCAAAAATGACTATTAGTTTGGAGGTTACACGTGTGGCTTGAGCAATTTGGAGTACTTAATATTTGGACATATCTTGCTGGTATGTTTTTTATTATTATTGTTCCTGGTCCAAATTCACTTTATGTTCTTAAAACTAGTGCATCACGAGGTGTTACAGCTGGTTATAGAGCCGCATTTGGCGTCTTTATTGGCGATGCTATTTTAATCTTTTTAGCCTTTATTGGTGTTGCATCAGTCATAAAAGCATCTCCTATCCTTTTTACTATTGTCCGTTTTCTTGGCGCATTTTATTTGCTCTATCTTGGAGTTAAAATAATTTACGCTAACTTTTTCTCACAAAAAAAGAATTCTGTTGAAGCAATGAATTTACAGGAACATGTATTTAGAAAAGCGCTTGCTCTTAGCTTAACTAATCCAAAAGCGATCCTATTTTATATTTCTTTTTTCGTGCAATTTATTGATTTTAACTATGCACATACTGGGCTATCTTATTTAATTCTCGCCTCAATGCTTGAAGCATTTAGTTTTATCTATCTTTCATTTTTAATATTTGGTGGTGTTGCACTTGCGCGATTTTTTGGCTCGCGTAAAAGCATTGCCCGAGCAGGGAATGGAATTATTGGATTGTTCTTTATGGGATTTGCAACAAAACTTGCAATACTCACCTCTTAAAGAATAATACCCCGACCTAAGGTGAAATAATTTTTACTAATATCTATTTAACTTACCTAAGTTTGATTAATATTATTAATCCATCTCAATAACCGTTATATCATGTTAAATACAACCAAAAAAATAGGTAATGAGATGAATAGTTTTATTGTAATTGATTCTCAAAAGTGTATTGGCTGTAAGACTTGCGAAATAGCGTGTTCTGTTAGCCATACATCAGAAAAAAACGGTAGCGATTTTCTTGATAAAAAAAACTTTCACCCAAGAATACACATCATTCGATTAATGAATCATTTCACTGCATCTATTTGCCATCAATGTGATGATGCGCCTTGTGCCGAAGCGTGCCAAACAAAAGCTTTAGTATTTGGAGAAAATTCTGTAGAGACTCATCCTGAAAATTGTATTGGTTGTCGAGCATGTCTGTTGGCTTGTCCCTTTGGTGCTATTGAGCTAATAAAAAATACTCATTCACCTAGACAATTTTTTTTAGAACTAAAACAGAAAATTCATATGGATATTATAAAATGTGATTTATGTAAACACAGAGAAAAAGGCCCAGCGTGTGTTGAATTTTGTCCTCAAGATGCGCTAACTTGTGTTTCTGATATCACATTATCGAAAATCACAGAGCAGCGTAGAAGAGATTCTGTATTGAGAGAAAATAGTCCCACTAATGGGCATTATTTTTAATAAAATTTTATAGCCTCATGAGATTTATAAGGCTATAAAATAAGTTATATTTCCAACTAAATTCTTCCCATTTTACTTATCTGTATCGAAATTACCCTACCATCTGCTATCATTGGCGGCTTATCAATTTCCTTGCCATAAATAACGAGTATTTTTTTACTTATGAGTTTGTTTATATCTGCATTAAATCTTATTAGTTTTCAACTTCACTTAAAACGATTTAGATACTTGTTTAAGCGAGTACGTGCAGAACAAACAAGGTTAAAAAATAAATATTTATCAGCAAGTTACAGAACAACCAGCAACGATATAGAACCGTAAAAATGAGCATTCCAAAAGAGCAGTATAATTTCAACAAATTACAAAAACGCCTACGCCGTGATGTTGGGCAAGCTATCGCTGACTTTAATATGATTGAAGATGGTGACAAAATTATGGTTTGCCTTTCTGGCGGTAAAGACAGCTATACATTACTGTCTATCTTAATGAATCTACAGAAAAGTGCCCCTATTGATTTTTCACTGATTGCCGTCAACTTAGATCAAAAACAACCTGGTTTTCCTGAACATATTTTACCTGAGTACTTAAATGAACTTGGAGTTGAATATAAGATTGTTGAAGAAAATACTTATGGGATTGTGAAAGATATTATTCCTGAAGGCAAAACTACCTGTTCTTTATGCTCTCGTTTACGCCGTGGTATTTTATATCGTACAGCTACCGAAGTAGGTGCAACTAAAATTGCTTTAGGTCATCATCGCGACGATATTTTAGAAACTATGTTTTTAAATATGTTCTACGGTGGAAAACTCAAAGGCATGCCACCAAAATTAATGAGTGATGATGGTAAGCATATTGTTATTCGCCCTCTGGCCTATGCTCGTGAAAAAGATATTGAGCGCTTTGCTCAAGCAAAATCATTCCCTATTATTCCGTGCAATCTTTGTGGTTCACAGCCAAACTTACAGCGTCAAGTTATTAAAGAAATGCTGAAAGATTGGGATAAACGCTACCCTGGTCGTATTGAAACCATGTTTAGAGCCACTCAAAACATAGTTCCATCACATTTGTGTGATACTCAATTATTTGATTTTGCTAATCTGAGGCATGGAGATGAAGTTATTAATGGTGGCGATTTAGCCTTTGATAAAGATGAAATCCCATCAACACCATTAATTTCACCAGAAGAAGATGAACGACCTAGTTTCAGCCAAGATAGATTAGATATTATTGAAGTTAAATAAATCATGTGCAATCCCTAGAAACGATATTTCCTTTTCTGGGGATTTTTATGAAACAAATTTGTGTAAGTAACGGATAGATACAAAAAAAAACCGATGTCATTAGACACCGGTATAATAATGGTCAATTATTCTGTATTAAGAACTCAATATGAGAAAAACTACAATTATGGAGCACAACGTTCATCGCTCAACGTTGTATTCACCTGCGAGAGTTATAGTGCCAGATGTTCCACTTTAAAAAATTGATATATCTCAAACAGAGTTAGAGAATTCTTTTTTAAATCCATTTAGTTACGATTAATTTGCTGATTATTTACAACCATCTACTGCGTTTTAACCACCAGGTAACAATAATGATTAAAAATAATAGCGATAAGCAAAAGATAGTGAACCCATAAGGAAATTCATTTCCTGGTATTCCGCCTAAATTCACACCAAATAATCCAGTCAGAAAAGTTGTAGGTAAAAAGAGCATAGCCATTAGCGACATGGTATAAGTGCGTCGATTCATAGCATCAGCCATCATTGATGTAATCTCATCAGCAATAACTGCCGTACGCGAAATGCTACTATCCAAGTCTTCTAAACGACGAGAAAGTCGCTCTGATATTTCTAACATAGTCACTCTATCGCTATCACTCATCCAAGGAAGCTTTTCTATAGATAATCGTGAAAAAACATCTCGCTGCGGTGCCATATAACGGCGCAATACAATAAGTTGTTTACGCAATAATGCAAGTTCCCCTCGTGCCGGAATTTGCTGATCGAGGATCATATCTTCTAATTCAATTAATTGGTCATGAAGTGTTTCTACAAATTCACCTATTTCATCAGTTACAGCATCCGCCATCGTTATAAGCCAATCACCACTATTTTCTGGACCATCACCCAATTCTAAAGTATGAATAACAGAGTCAACTGAATTTACCCTACGATGTCTGCTAGAGATAATAACTTGGCTATTAATATAAATTCTAAACGCTACAAGCTCATCTGGGCGATCATTAGGATTATTATTAATTGTTTGTAGATTAATAATAATGCCTTCGCCAATACGCTGTGCTTTTGGTCTAACGTTTTCTGCCAATAGCACATCTTTTGCAATAGGTGGTAATAAAGTTGTTTCTTCTATCCACTGCGCACTTTGTGATTTACGATAATCTAAATGAATCCAAAAAGGTTGCTCGCTACTCGCTATCGAGTCTGATGTTATTTCTTTGATACTACCATTACCACTGAGTTGAGCTGCATAAATAGCATCAGAATTTTGGATAACAGAATTATTAATTGTATTCATTTAGTATCTTCCTTAAATATCACACTTAACACAATATTTTAGTTTTGCTGTTAGTTGAGTGGTGCTTATTAGCATATATTGCCTTTATATTATTATCTTTCAATATGTTATTTCATGCTATTTTGTTGTTTTTGTCTGTTTTAACGTTTTCTTTGTCTAAAAGAACAACAAGTTTACATTATATTTTCTACTTTAGGATTTTTACACTAAAAATTATGTTGATAGTTCCATTATGCTATTACTTTTAATATATATCTAAAAATATGTTATTTTATGCATAGAAGCTATAGAAACGGCCTAGTATTAAATGTAACTTTCTAAGCAAGATATAAATTACACTCTATAATTAGTGTGTCGTACTTAAAAATAAGGTCATTAATATGAAAAAATTTCTCGCTATTCCTTTATTTTTACTTCTAGCAGGATGTGATAACGCAACTACGACAGAACCAGTGGCTACCCCAGATGCCGAATCAACTAAAACCTTTCTTGTTGACTCTCAACTTTATGATTGTGTTGGTGTTGCACCAATGAAGTGTATGAAAATAAAAGAGCTTCCTTCTGGTGAATGGTCTCTTTTTTATCAAAACATTGAAGGTTTTGAATTTAAAAATGGTACTGAATATACGCTAAAAGTAAAAGTAACAGATATTCCTAATCCTCCAGCCGATGCACCAAGCGTAAAATATACCTTAGTTGAAGTACTAGATAAAAAATAAATATTTAATAATGACGGGCTATATAGCCCATCATTATTTTAAATGACTCAAATAGATTAGTTAAAGCCGTTAAATAATCTATTTATTATAAATATAAATTTTAGCACCTAATTTTTCAACTTCAATAATTACATATTTATTTAATTATTTTTTTATTTATTTTGAAGAGTAAGTTTGCTAATTTATTTTAGGAGTGATTCTAATTAATTAATATTGAGTTTATTTTTTAACTCACTAAAAATAGAGTTATCTTAAACAACCAGATACTCAACAATGAATATATCGAAAAAATTAATTACCGTATTTTTCTGCTTTGGCTTATTATTTTCCTCTTCTTTGTATGCCCATAATGGTGCTCATACATTCTACGGCGGCTATATTTTCAGTAAAATCACAGGTCATTCAGCTCATGGTACGCAGCTAAGCTATCGTTATGAGTCAGACAACACTTGGGGTTTATTAACATCGTTACTATATATAAATTCAAATCATAAAGAGAACTTTATTGATAGTCGGTTTACCAATACTTCAAAGCTAAAGCAAAAATACACTGCAATCGCAATATTAATTGGCCCTACTTATCGAATTAACTCTTCATTCTCAGTTTTCGTACAAATGGGGCCAGTAAAGCAGAAATATAAAGAAAATAAACATCACCCCACTATTAATGCAACCGACACCCACACTGTCAGTACATCTAATTATATTGCTCAAGGCGGAATTGATTACAATCCGATCCAGAATTTATCAATCAATATGGGGTACATCTATTCAAATGCCACGGTTAACAAGCGCCGTCTTGAATTAAGTGGTGTACAGCTATCCTTAGGCTACAGATTTTAATCTTGTTGATGATCTGTAACAGTTATTAACAAAACCAATAATAATTGATTATTGGTTTATTTATAAATAAAGATATTCAAAAAAAATAACATTAATATTGGTTATTATTAATGACATACATCCATAAGAAAAAAAGGATACAATATTAAAACTTGAACCTACTGCACAATTAGTCAAAACATTAATGTAAAAATATATTAACATTACCTCTGCAATGTTTATTCCTTTTGAGTCTCCTTCTGTTTTTATAACAGAGGGATTTTTTTTGTCATAAAAATATTTGTAACAATAGTAACAGTTAGAAACAATAAAAAACGTGCAAATCAAATATTTTAAATATAATTTATAACTAGATAATAAGTTACCTCTGTTTTATTTTACTACTCCCCTTTTTATAAGGAGTTCTTTTTTATATATTATTTATCTTAAATTAATTATTAACTTCATAAATATTATATTTAACTATTAATTATGCCTATTCAAAAAATAAAAAAGCACCTAACAAAAAAGTTAAGCGCTTTAATTTAACATTAGTGTTTTAAAATATATAGCGAATGACTATATGCAACATCTCCAGGATTTTCGATGGGATAGCCTTTTAACCAAGGCTTAATTAATCTTCCATTCGTATATTGATAAATAGGTGCAATAGGTGCATCTTCCGCAATTATCTGTTCTGCTCGATTATAAAGACGATTTCTTTCATTATCATCAATAGTCATTCCAGATAAAGTTAATATCTCGTCATATTGCTGACTTTGATATTTAGGAATATTGCCAGCATGTTTAGAACCCAGTAGAGTTAAAAATGTGGATGGCTCATTATAATCACCAACCCAAGAAGCTCTGATCACATCAAAATCACCTGAATTTCTACTATCTATATAGGTTTTCCACTCTTGATTACGCAATTCAACTTTTACACCTAATTTTTTCTTCCACATCGATGCAACTGCAATAGCAATTTTTTGATGATTTTCAGAGTTATTATATAAAAGTGACAATTTTAGTGGACGATGAGGTCCATATCCCGCAGCAGATAACAATATTTTGGCCTGACCATCTAATTCATCTTGATTATATTCATCATAGAGCGTTGGCTCTGGTGTGAAATTAGCTGTAACATCAGGAGTAAAGCGATTAGCTGGTTTTTCACCCGTCCCTAGTACTTTTTCGGTAATAATCTTTCTATCTATTGCCATTGCTAATGCTTTACGTACGCGAATATCACTTGTCGGCCCGGATTGTGTATTAAATGCGTAATAATATGTGCCTAACTGTTCAGGTATGTAAACTTGGTCTGGGATATCTTTCATTAATTTATGGTATAAATTTTTAGGAAAAGACTCTGTAATATCAATATCACCAGCTAAATAACGTTTTGTAGCCTGCGATTCATGATTTATCGGCACAAATGTCACTTTAGTTAAAACAGTATTTTTATGATCCCAATAATAACGATTCGGCGTTAATACTATTTTCTCATTAACTACGCGGTCATTTAAAACAAAAGCACCATTTCCCACCAAATTTCCGACTTTTATCCATTCAACACCATATTTTTCTATCGTATGGCGAGGAACTGGATATAACGAGAAATTGGTTGTTAAACTTGGGAAATAAGAGATAGGCCGTTCTAAGGTGATTTTTAATGTTTGCTCATCAAGCGCTTCTACTCCCAATGATGTTGGTTTTAATTTCCCATCAATAATTTTTTGTGCATTTTCTATCGCAGCTAAAGATGCATACCATGCAAAAGGTGAGAGATTTTTAGGATCAACTAATCTTTGCCAGCTATATACAAAATCCGATGCCGTCACTTTTTCACCATTAGACCACTTTGCGTTGTCGCGCAAAGTAAAAATCCAGACACGATTATCTTCCGTTCGCCACGATTGCGCGACACCAGGAATAGGACGTCCATACTCATCTTCTATCGTCAAACCTTCAAATAAATCTCGCTGGATCTGAGCTTCAGTTAAACCAACTGCATTTATAGGATCTAACGAAGCAGGTTCATCTTTTAAATGACGAACAACCTCTTGTTTTTTATCCAGTATTACGCCTTCGGGGATCACAGCAGCATAAGCTGGCGACATAAATAACCCTTGAGCAATTAGTGTGCAGGAAATGACGAATGTTTTGCGCATGTCTATTTCGTCCTGTAGTCTATGTGAAAGTGAACAGAACAATTATAAGAGGCTGATAAAAAGGCACAATCACTGTTTTCAATTATTTTATAAAAATCAGCTTTTTTAACTGCAGCCATATTTTTTAACTGCAGCGACATTAAGTAGTGATAAAATTTAATTATGGTCAAGCGGTAACAATGTTATCGTAAATATGAGTATTAATAATCATTAGTTTAAAAACTAATAAAGGAGAATGACAATGGCACATCAAGTTACTTTACAAGGAAATGCAGTTACTTTAGCAGGAAGTTTCCCAACTGTTGGTCAAACAGCCCCTGATTTTTCTTTGGTTGGTAAAGATCTGAATGATGTTTCTTTAGCGCAATTTGCTGGAAAACGTAAAGTTTTAAATATCTTTCCTAGCGTAGATACTGGTGTTTGTGCAGCAAGTGTTCGCCAATTTAATAAAGTCGCCAATGAATTAAATAATACCGTTGTATTATGTATTTCAGCTGACCTACCTTTTGCCCAAGCTCGTTTTTGTGGTGCTGAAGGTTTAGATAACGTAGTAACTCTATCTACTCTACGTGGAGCTCAATTTAAAGAAGATTATGGTGTTGCAATTGCATCAGGTCCTTTAGCAGGCTTAACTAGCCGAGCTGTTATCGTGTTAGATGAAAATAACAAAGTTATTTATACACAACTTGTCGATGAAATCACAACTGAACCAAATTATGATGATGCACTTAACGCATTAAAATAAGCAATTCTTAATGTATTCATGTTGTAAAAATAAACGGGCTATGCCCGTTTATTTTTTATCATCACGATAAAGTTCATAGCGAAAACTATAATTAATTCTCGCTTTTATCACTTTTTTTATTCGTTAAGTTGTATTCTCTTAATTTATTTGCAATCGCCGTATGAGAGATACCTAAACGTTTGGCTAATTTACGCGTACTCGGATAATCACGATATAATCGCGTTAATATTGACGCTTCAAATCGTTTAGTCATTTCATCTAGTGAACCTTCTAGCAATTCTTCATCAAACAGAGCATCTGCAATGTGTTCTGGCAAAGAGATATCTTGTTGACGCAAAGTATCTCCCACTAGTTGAGCCATAGCTTGGTAGATAGTATTACGTAATTGACGCACATTACCAGGCCAAGAATATTGCGTTAAATAAGCAGAAAGGTCTGATGAAAGTGCAGGTTTGGTAACTTTTTGCTCTTGACAATATTGAGCTACAAAATGAGTAGCAAGAGGCATAATATCGGCTTTTCTTTCTCTTAAAGGCGGTAATTTTAAGGTTAAAACATTAAGCCTATAATAAAGATCTTCTCTAAATAGACCCTTTTGCATTAATTCCCATAAATTTTTCTGCGTTGCACAGATAATGCGTACATCAACTTTGACTTCATGCTCTTCACCTACTCGACGAAATGTCCCATCATTTAAAAAACGCAATAATTTGATTTGCATTTGCGGTGACATCTCACCAATTTCATCGAGTAAAACAGTACCTCCATCAGCTTGTTCAAAAAATCCTTTTTTTCCTTCAGTTGCATTAGGATAAGCACCTGCGGCATAACCAAAAAGCTCACTTTCAACAACATCATCAGGCATTGATGCGCAATTAAGCCCAAGAAAAGGTAATCTAGCGCGATCACTTAACAAGTGACAGGCTTTCGCAAATATATCTTTTCCTGTTCCCGTATCACCAACTAATAGCAATGGATCATCCATTTTGGCCATTTTACGAGCACGTTCAACAATCTGCTTCATTTGTTGGCTAACAGCGATTATTTGGGCAAAACCACTATCATCATTCGCAATTAATTTAGGGTGTTCATTATGCTGCATTCCATGATATTTCAGCAAGATAAGCGCACCAACACAGTGGTGAAATTGATTATCATCAGTTAATTTAATAGGCACAATTTCCATATCATATTTTCGTTTTTTTAGACTGATAGGAATAACTTGAGCATGGGGATCTTTTTGATCCAACCAACGATGGATATTAAAATTAGGAATTAATTGATTAAAAGACTTTTCACTATCGTCATCGCTAGCTAAATCGAAGAGTTGACGAGTTGCTGGGTTTAATAATTTAATTTGCCCTTTCACATTTATAGAAAACACGGGAACAGGTACCGATTCTAATAAAGTCCACATTGCACGATGTTCTTGCTCTGATGGCATAAATGCAACGGTGCGGACATCAATAACACCATTAATTCTTCTTATTTCTGCCATTAAAGGCTGGAATATATTGAAATCGATTTGTGAAAAATTCAGGTAAATTAAGCCAATAGGGAATATTTCAATTCCACGTAAATCAATATTTTTTAATACGAGCAGATCTAATAATTCACGGGTTAACCCGATGCGATCTTCACAAGTGACTTCTAAACGCATTTTAAACCTTCTTAACACAGAGTGACCCTGAACTAATTCTAGATATTATACATAAATATCAACGAAATAAAGGGGATTGTCAGCAAAGGTTGACACTACTAGCATTTATTTTTACACGAATGAATTTCGTTTTTGATTGTTAAGAGCCCATCGTTTATACTTTGATGCCTCTAAATAAAGCAAACCAAGATGGTTTTATTACCTTTTTTAATTCAAAATCAATAAGATGTTCAACACCATGCATAAGTGGCTTTAATTCTCTTCTTATAACTTGTTTTATTACTTTGCAGCCATTTTCAAAACAAAAAAGTAAATACTCTAACGCATAAATTGCACTTTCTTTTTTGTTGCTTTCAGTTAAGTAGCCAAAAAGCTGCGATACTTCTTTAAACTGGTTTTGTGCTATTGCTTTTTGCTGCTGTTGTTTTTTTATTTCATCAATAGTTTCGTTCAGAATAGGAATAAGAGTACTTAATTGTTTATCGAGGTTAACTAAATTAACTGATGAACGAACATAAAGTTGACGGCGCTGTTTTGAAAGTTTTTTTACAACTGATATTTGCATTTCTTTCATTTTTTAACCTCAATATATTTATATAGATTATTTAATATCATTGTTTTTTATATAAAAATAAAAAATTGCTTATACAATTTATTTAACGATAACAAGAATTATATAAAACATGAAAAATTAGCAATAGACTTTGGTGGCTTATTTAGCTACTTTTACTACATTCTTAACAAATGTTAGTTAAAGCAGAAGTAACTTTTAATGCAGCATATAATACTAAAGCTAATACTCATTTCTATCAAAAAAGAAATATTACTGTTTTATTATTTATTAATAGTAATGTTAAATAAATTTCACTTATAGCGCAAGTATCGCACAACTAATGTTTCTTTCTTTTGATCCATAACGCAAGAAGCTTATGTAGAAAACACTAACCAATTAAATAATACGCACTACGATAATAACTCGATGTTAATATAATTCATCATTTAAAATTCATTTTTAGAATTAAGTTTTATAAAAAAAACATTACTTTATATAGATATATTTTACACTTTAAAAAACCATAAATAAAAACCAAAACCCGCCATTCTTAATTAGCAGGTTTTGATTTAATTTAAAAGTAAATTTATTTAAATAATAATTTATTCTTTTTTCTTATTTCCTAGCGTATTTTTCAGCTGCCCGATAAGTTCTTTTCTAAAATCACCTAGCTTAGGTTTATTATTATCAATCCACGGCAATGGACGGCAAAGTTCCATCGTTTTAATACCTAAGCGTGCCGTTAATAGCCCTGCACCAATACCTTGCGCAGCTCTTGTTGATAATCTTGCAGCTAAATCTTGAGACAACCAGTCCATGCCAACTTCTGTTACCAACTCTGTTGCTCCGGCAAAAGCAATATTGACTAAAACAAGACGAAATAACCTTAAGCGACTGTAATAACCTAATTCGATACCATATATTTCAGCGATACGATTAATTAACCGAATATTACGCCAACCAATAAACGCCATATCAACCATTGCTAACGGACTAACTGCAATCATAAGCGTTGATTCTGCCGCTGAACGGCTAATTTCAGCTCTTGCCTGTTTATCTAAGATAGGTTGAACTAATTGACTATAGAGTTCTAAAACCTCTCTATCATTATGAGTATCATGTAGCGCACTTTGCCAACGAATAAATGCTGGGTGCTGAGGATCCACACCAGCTTGTTTAGCTAAACTTTCACAAAATGGCCGCCCATTGCCCATTGCATGACTATAAAGTAATTCTTTTGCTTTATCTCTTTCATCTGCGCGTTGGCGTAAACGATAAATACGGAACCATTCAGTAACAACCGAACCAATACCAGCAATAACAATTAAGCCACCAGCGCTAGCAGCGCCTAAAGCAATCCAATCAGAATTTAGCCAAGATTCATAAATCCATTGTCCTGCTTGAGCGACAACACTCACACCTAGAATAGTTGTTGCGACAGTTAATAGTCGTTTCCACACATTTTTTCTCGGTTTTAAAACAGATTGAATTTCACCTTCGATGCGCCCTTCATTTTCTTCTTGCTCTAATTGTGGATTAAAAGGAAGAAATTGCGCTTCATTATTAAAATCGACTCCCTTTTTTAAGGTAATTTCTTCATTTTGAAGCGTAGACTCTTTAAAATCGATGCGTGATTTTAATGGCTCATTCATTTTAATTTATCCCCTAACAAAAACTCCATCGCACTATCCATTCTTATATGTGGAACAGCACTATCTCTTGAAATTTTTTGTGGCCTAAAAGACTCAAAATTAAAACCTTGCTGCTGCCAAAATTCTTTTTCAGGAAGGCGCTTAGGAACTTCTCCAGGGAAATAAACCAAAGGCTGGTTATCACTTAATCGAAAACCTTTTAGAGCTGGAATTTTTTCACCATGATGAGAAACAATTCCACTTTCTGTTGCCGCAATAGATGCAAGCCCCATACAATCAATACTAATCCCTTCAAAAATTGCATTTTGCTTTGCATCTTGAATAAGCTGCTGTAATAACAAAACTAAATTTTCATGTTGGTCTACTGTAATATGATCTGCTTTAGTTGCTGCAAATAAAAGCTTATCAATACAAGGCGAAAAAAGGCGTCTTAATAAAGTACGCTTACCATAATGAAAACTACGCATTAATTGTGTTAACGCTTGGCGCATATCATTAAATACATCAGCCCCTTGGTTTAAGGGTTGTAAACAATCAACTAACACAATTTGTCTATCAAACCCTTGAAAATGGTCACGATAAAAGCCTTTAACAACATGTTGTCCATAATATTCATAGCGTTGTTTTAGCGTGCCAATATTTGTGCGCTTATCCGCATTTTTTAATTTAATAATGTCATGTTGATGCAAATCGGGCCAGGGGAAAAATTGTAAAACAGGCGCGCCTGCTAATTCACCAGGTAAAACGAAACGCCCAGGTTGAATAAAGTGTAAACCTTCTTTTTTGCAAGCTAATAAATATTCCGTATAAGCCGCTGCAATATCCGCCAATAGAGTTTCATCGACAGGCGCAAAAGGGTCGCATTTTTTAATTAGTGATTGCCATTGTTGCTCTGGTGATGTTCGTTGGCGATTAATCTTATTCATTTGTTCAGACCATTCAAAATAGTCTTGTTCAAGCATAGGTAAATCTAATAACCATTCACCAGGATAATCTACTATTTCAAGATAGAGCGATGATGTCTCTTTTATAAAACGACTAAGTGATTCTTTAGAGCGATAGCGAAGCTGTAATCGAATTTCACTCACGCCTTTTGTCGGTGTAGGCCAGCTCGGTGGTGTATGATAAAGAGAATCCATTCCTTCATCATAAGTAAATCGTGGAATATTTAAATTATGTTGTGGTATACGTTTTACACCTAATAACTGCTTATTACGAGCTGCAGAAAATAGCGGTAAACGAGCCCCACTATGTACATTTATAAGTTGATTAACCAATGAGGTAATAAATGCTGTCTTACCGCTACGGCTCAATCCAGTAACAGCTAAGCGAAGATGTCTATCCACTCCTCGATTAATAAATGCAGTTAATTCATTTTGTATGCGTTTCATGTTTCTCCCAAGACACGTGACGCGATAGCTTATTTAACCCCTTTGTAATAACAGGTTCAGCTATCAACAGAACCAACCAACGTAACGGTTTACTACTTATACGCTTTAATATTCCGCCAGTTATTGCCGCTGGTCCAAATAAAGTGAATAACATAAAACCAAATTTTAACCCTTTTTGGATAAATTTGGTGAGATTATTTTTTTTAACTGTGATTACTGAATGGGTGCTATTCACACAATCCTCCTGATTAAACAGTTTTATCTCTAGATATTAAATTATTAAAAAATAAATGCCTGTTTAAAAAAAGACGCTCCAATAAAGGAGCGTTATTCAGATTAAGTGGCAAGAATATTATAAATCTCGAAAACGTTTATTTAATTGATACGATGAAGATGTAATATAACGTTCCATTTGTTGTAAACGTTTTTCTCCTCGCATTAATTGGTTATCAACGCCAGTTAAGATCTCTTTTAAACTTTCTTGCTGTTGTTGATTTTGATTGTAATGATCAGGTGCAGGCTCCATAAAGAAACTAAGCACTAAATAAGCCACAATAGTTAAACCAAAAAAACCAGCGAATAGAGCAATAACTGCAATAACCCTAACCAATAAAACAGGAATATTAAAATAATGGGCTAACCCTGCACATACACCACGGATCATGCCTTCTTGTGGCAAGCGATACAGTTGTTGCTGTTGCATCGTCATTATGATTGCCTCCAGTTAGGATGTTCTGCATCTAATATTTGTTCTAGCGTCTTAATGCGTTCCTGCATTTGTTGAGCTTGATCCACCAGCGCGCTCAGTCGCTGCATTTCTTGTTGGGTTAACTGAACACTACCTCCTCCCTTTCTGCTGCTGTAGTGTAACCATAGCCAGATAGGTAGAATGAATAAAATAAAGATAGTCAGTGGTATTCCCAGAAATATATAGCCCATTACATATCCTTTATAAGGTAGTTATTACGCTTGCTGTTACTCTTTGTTGGTATTGATTTTAGCTTTTAATGCCGCTAATTGCGCGCTAATTTCATCATCAGCTTTTAATTCAGCAAACTGTTGGTCTAAGGATTTTTCTTTACCCAAACCATAACTTTGCGCTTCACCTTCCATATGATCAATACGGCGTTCAAATTGCTCAAAACGCGCCATAGCTGCATCCATTTTACCACTGTCCAATTGACGACGCACTTGGCGTGAAGAATTAGCAGCTTGATGGCGAACTACTAGTGATTGTTGTTTAGCTCGAGTTTCTGTCAGCTTATTTTCCAATTCACGAATTTCACCTTTTAGTCGTTCTAAGGTTTCATCAATAATAATTAACTCATGTTTTAATGTGTCATTGACTGATGCAATACGCTGTTTTTCAATTAATGCAGCACGTGCTAAATCTTCTTTATCTTTAACTAAAGCCAGTTCAGCTTTATCTTGCCAATCTTGAATTTGCTTTTCAGCTTGTTCGATACGTCGTTCTAAACCTTTCTTTTCCGCCAAGGTACGCGCTGAAGTAGTACGAATTTCTACCAGCATATCTTCCATTTCTTGGATCATTAAGCGGATCATTTTTTCTGGATCTTCCGCTTTATCTAATAAAGAAGCGATGTTGGCGTTAATAATATCGGCAAAACGTGAAAATATACCCATGATGTCATCCTTAATAGCTATGCTAGATAGTAACGTTTAATTGTTTCGTTAAATGGCGTCAATCTTAATAACGCCCTGCTTGTTCTTGTTATAACTAATACAATTTGCGTGCCAACTTTTATAATCAACTTAATATATTGATAAATAATGAATTAATTAAATTAGCCTAATATTCACACAATTGATAACATGGTGATAAATACCTTTATATGGTGAATTTAACCAATGAATACGAATCTAGAGACAATTATTGGTGTAGATAGTCAATTTATTGATGTGTTAGAACAAACCTCTGCACTTGCTCAACTTAAAAAACCTGTCTTAATTATTGGTGAACGTGGCACAGGTAAAGAACTAATTGCTCATCGGCTGCATTACCTCGCACCTTGGTGGCAAGGCCCTTTTATTTCAATTAACTGCTCTGCACTAAATGATAATTTGCTTGACTCTGAACTTTTTGGCCATGAAGCAGGCGCTTTTACTGGTGCTAAAAATCGCCATCAAGGACGTTTTGAACGAGCAGATGGCGGTTCACTCTTTCTTGATGAATTAGCAACAGCACCAATGCTTGTGCAAGAGAAATTACTTAGAGTTATTGAATATGGCCACTTAGAGCGTGTAGGGGGTAGCCAATCGCTTCATGTTGATGTCAGGTTAATCTGTGCAACTAATGCTGATTTACCTGCAATGGCTGAAGAAGGTAAGTTTAGAGCAGATTTACTCGATAGGCTGGCTTTTGATGTTATCCGAATTCCTCCATTAAGAGAACGTCAAGGCGATATTATGTTATTGGCTGAAAATTTTGCTATCGCAATGTGTCAAGAATTAGGCTTGCCATTTTTCCCTGGCTTTAGTGAAAAAGCAATCCAAGCTCTGTTAAATTACGCTTGGCCGGGCAATATTCGTGAATTAAAGAATGTAGTTGAACGTTCTGTTTATCGTCATGGAGAAAGTGATAAGGCGCTGGATAATATTATTATTGATCCCTTTGCTCGCACGCAAATAGCGCTATCGCCTGACACAATAAAATTATCACCAACACTCCCCACTTTACCATCTTTACCATTAGATTTACGACAATGGCAAAATGATACAGAAAAAGCACTAGTAGATATTGCGCTAAAAGAAGCACAGTATAATCAGAAAGTTGCAGCAGAAAAGCTGTCTCTAAGCTATGATCAATTGCGAGGTCTGATTAAAAAACATCAATTAGTTGGTTAAATAGTAAAAAATTTTTAGAAGAACAATATGATAGGCAAAAAAAAAGCCAGCACCCGAGCTGGCTAGTAAAAAAATACTGGAAGCAATGTGAGCAATGTCGTTCCTTCAGCAGAAAACCTCTTTACCGCTGAAGGACAATACGGATGATAATCCTTATCATTAGCATTTGTAAAGCTTTTTATTGAGAATTTTTCTCAGTTTGTTTTTCGACAATTTGGGGATAGAAAGTTTTTTAAGTTACAATAGCAAAATCGTTTCTATAAAAGACATTATTTATGCGCCCTATTTTACTTGTTAGTACTATGCTACTCGCCTCTTTATGCATAACTTTTACAGCTAATGCAGCCCCTATGACGCAAGTGATATCGGTAGAACAAGAACCTACTCAAATTCATCAAAATGGTTTTGTTTACTGCATAGATGGCAGTGTAAATACATTTAATCCTCAATTATCAAGTAGTGGATTAATTATTGATCCCCTCGCTGCACAGCTTTACGACCGTTTATTAGATGTCGATCCTTATACTTATCGACTGATTCCTGAACTAGCAGCTCGATGGGAAACTCTTGATAACGGCGCAACTTACCGCTTTTATTTACGTAAAAATGTCTCTTTTCAACAAACACAGTGGTTTAAACCAACACGAAAATTAACGGCTGATGATGTGATTTTTAGTTTTGAACGCATGTTTGATACTACAAATCCTTTTTATCAAGTGAATGGCGGTAAGTACCCCTATTTTGATAGTTTGAGTTTTGCCAATAATATTCAGTCAATTAAAAAATTAGGCCAATATACAGTTGAATTTAGTCTAAAAGAGCCTGATGCTTCTTTTTTATGGCATTTAGCAACTCATTACGCGCCGATTCTTTCTGCTGAATACGCAAAAAACCTTGTTGATTTAGGAACCCAGTCACAACTTGATTGGAAACCCGTGGGTACTGGGCCATTTTTACTTGATGAATATCAAGCCGGTCAATTTGTGCGACTTTTTAGGAATGATAACTACTGGAAAGGCAAACCTAAAATGCAGCAAATTGTGATTGATATGGGCGCAGGAGGCACAGGACGTATCTCTAAATTATTAACGGGCGAATGTGATGTTTTAGCTTATCCCGCCGCTAGCCAGCTAAAAGTTTTACGCGATGACCCTCGGTTAAGATTAACATTACGCTCTGGAATGAATATCGCCTATTTAGCATTTAACACCAGCAAACCACCGCTAAATGATTTGAAAGTCCGCCAAGCTATTGCTTATGCCATTAATAATGAACGATTAATGGAGTCAATTTATTATGGCACCGCAGAAACCGCAGCCTCGGTACTTCCTCGTGCTTCTTGGGCCTATGATAATCGCGCTAAAATTACAGAATATAATCCTGAAAAATCTAAACAAATTCTTAAAGAGTTAGGTCTTGAAGATCTAAAATTAAATCTTTGGGTACCAAGTACATCGCAATCTTACAACCCTAGTCCATTAAAAATGGCGGAGTTGATACAAGCTGATTTAGCACAAGTCGGTATTAAAATGAATATTCGTCCTATTGAGGGACGTTATCAAGAAACAACGATGATGGATAGAACTCATGATATGACATTATCAGGTTGGTCGACTGACAGTAATGACCCAGATAGTTTTTTCCGCCCGCTATTTAGTTGTGCTGCGATAAGTTCACAGACTAACTTAAGCCATTGGTGTTCACCTGATTTTGATGAAATATTAAAAAAAGCGCTTTATAGTCAACAGTTAGCGTCTCGTATGGACTATTATCATCAAGCTCAAGATATCTTAGCCCAAGAATTACCCGTTTTACCTTTAGCAAACTCTTTACGTATGCAAGCTTATCGTTATGATATTAAAGGGCTTGTATTAAGTACATTTGGTAATGCTTCTTTTGCAGGCGTTTATCGAGAAGCTGAAATTGATGAGTACTATCGCAGCAAAGAGGCGACGAACAATCCATGATTATCTATTCGATACGTCGATTACTTTTACTCATTGTGACACTGTTTTTACTGTCACTCGTCAGCTTTAGCTTAAGCTATTACACGCCTAATGGCCCATTGAGTGGTGCATCTCTTGCTGATGCTTATATTTTTTACACTCACAACATGATCCATTTTGATTTTGGAATATCGTCCATTAATGGCGAACCCATTCGAGCTCAACTGATTGAAGCGCTTCCTGCCACGATGGAACTTTGCACCCTTGCCTTTATTTTTGGGCTATTAATTGGCATTCCTGCGGGTATTATTGCTGGTGTTTGGCGTAATAAGTCTGCCGACATTTTGATTAGTAACTTTGCTTTATTAGGTTTTTCTGTTCCTGTTTTCGGGCTAGCTCTATTATTAACGCTCTTTTTCTCATTAAAATTGGGCTGGCTTCCTGTATCTGGGCGTATTGATTTGTTATATAACCTGCAAACTGTGACAGGTATTGCACTTGTTGATGCATGGTTATCTGATTCACCTTATCGTCAACAAATGATAATCAACGTATTACAGCATTTGGTTTTACCCATCACAACATTAGCCATTGCACCAACTACTGAAGTCATTAGGTTAATGCGAAATAGTACGGAAGAAATCATGGCTGAAAACTATGTAAAAGCAGCCGCAACGCGAGGTCTCTCGCGTTTTACAATTATTCGGCGTCATATTCTTCATAATGCTTTACCGCCAATCATCCCTAAATTAGGCTTACAGTTCTCGACTATGTTAACTCTTACCATGGTAACAGAAATTGTTTTTAACTGGCCGGGACTTGGTCGTTGGTTGGTCACAGCGATCCGTCAACAGGACTATTCTGCGATTTCAGCGGGTGTAATGTTAATAGGTTCAATGGTCATTATTGTTAACGTGCTATCAGATATCGTGGGTGCGATGAGTAATCCAATGAAACATAAGGTGGGATATGCCTTTAGATAGCCAATTTTATAAAGAGAAAAAAACGCCATCTCCTGCGCACGTAATTTGGCAATGCTTTTCTAAAGATGTTATTGCCATGGTTGGATTCTATGGCGTTATCTTCTTATTAGTATTAAGCATCGTTGGCCCTTATATTGCGCCTCATGCGCTTGATCAGCAATTTTTTGGACATCAGTTAACACCGCCTTCATGGTACCAAAACGGGAATGTTTCCTACTTCTTTGGTACAGATGACTTAGGCAGAGACGTTTTTAGCCGGATCTTAATTGGTGCAAGCTTAACCTTTGGTGGTGCGTTTATTGTTACATTTGCAGCCACATTAATGGGATTAATTATTGGTTGTTTGGCTGGAATGACCCACGGGTTAAAATCTGCTGTGTTGAACCATATTTTAGATACATTATTATCTATTCCATCATTATTGTTGGCTATCATTGTTGTGGCATTTGTAGGAACCAGCTTAGAACATGCCATGATAGCAATCTGGTTAGCATTGTTACCACGTTTAGTCCGCATGATTTACTCTGCCGTAAACGATGAACTAAACAAAGAGTACGTTATTGCCGCGCGGCTTGATGGTGCTTCTAATACCTCTATTTTATGGTATACAGTGCTTCCTAACATTACGCCTGTTTTAGTATCAGAACTCACCCGAGCTTTCTCGATAGCTATTCTTGATATTACCGCTTTGGGTTTTCTTAATTTAGGTGCCCAATTACCCTCTCCTGAATGGGGCGCAATGTTAGGAGATTCACTAGAGTTAATTTATGTGGCTCCTTGGACAGTGTTAATTCCTGGCGCAACCATTATGATAAGTGTTTTACTTGTTAATCTATTAGGTGATGGTTTACAGCGTGCAATCAACGAAGGAGTCGAATAATGCCATTATTAGATATCCGTAATTTAACCATTGAATTTATGACGCCGGATGGTCCTGTAAAAGCCGTTGATCGCGTATCTATCACGTTAAATGAGGGCGAAGTAAGAGGTTTAGTCGGCGAATCCGGATCTGGTAAAAGCTTAATTGCTAAGGCCATTTGTGGTGTGACCAAAGACAATATTAATGTCACCGCTGACCGTTTTCGTTTTAATGATATTGATTTACTAAAACTATCACCAAGAGCCCGTCGTCGAGTTATTGGTCATAATGTGTCGATGATATTTCAAGAGCCCCAATCTTGTCTCGATCCTGCGACAAAAATTGAACAACAGTTAATTCAAGCTATTCCAGGTTGGACATTTAAAGGTCATTGGTGGCAGCGATTTCATTGGCGTAAACGTCGCGCTATTGAATTATTGCATCGAGTTGGTATTAAAGATCATAAAGATATTATGCGTAGTTACCCCTATGAACTCACCGAGGGCGAGTGTCAAAAAGTGATGATCGCTATTGCTATTGCAAACCAACCACGATTATTAATCGCAGATGAACCAACTAATGCTATGGAACCGGCGACACAGACACAAATATTTCGCTTATTAACACGCCTTAATCAAAACAATAATATGACCATTCTTTTGATTAGCCATGACTTACAATGGATGAGTAAGTTGGCGAATAAAATTACAGTGATGTATTGTGGTCAAACAGTCGAAACTGCGGTACCAGACGAACTATTAGTTACGCCTTATCATCCATATACACAAGCACTTGTCCGTTCTATTCCTGACTTTACTAACTCTCTCATCCATAAGAGTCGGTTAAATACATTACCTGGTGCAATTCCTTCGTTAGAACATTTGCCAGTAGGTTGTCGGTTAGGGCCTCGCTGCCCTTATGCACAACGTCAATGTATTGAGGCACCGCGTTTGCGTTTATTTAAAAATCATTCTGTAGCCTGCCATTTTCCATTAAATGTGGAGCCGACAGATGTTCGATAAATTGCTCGAAGTTAAAAACTTATCAAAAACATTTCGCTATCGTACTGGGCTTTTTCGTCGTCAGCAGCATGTTGCAGTAAAACCCGTCAGTTTTACTCTTGAACCTAAACAAACATTGGCCATTATTGGTGCTAATGGTTCTGGGAAATCAACATTGGCAAGAATGCTTTCGGGTGTTACAGAGCCAACTGAGGGTGAAATTTTTATTAATGGACATCAACTCAGTTTTGGCGATTATTCTTATCGTAGTCAGCGAATTCGGATGATATTTCAAGATCCCACAAACTCACTGAACCCCCGTCAGCGTATTGGACAAACCCTTGATATTCCTTTGCGCCTTAATACCGATTTAAGTGCGATAGAACGAGAAAAACGAATTTATCAAACATTACGTCAAGTAGGACTTTTACCTGAACATGCGAATTATTACCCTCATATGTTTGCATCAGGACAACGCCAACGAATAGCTTTAGCTCGTGCATTAATTTTACAACCACAAGTTATTATTGCTGATGAAGCAATAGCATCTCTTGATATGTCTTTGCGTTCTCAAATCATTAACTTAATGTTAGAACTGCAAGAAACCCATGATATTGCTTATATTTATGTTACGCAAAACTTAGGTATGACTAAACATATCAGTGATAAAATTATCGTTATGGATAACGGCGAGGTTGTTGAACGAGGCAATACCGCTGAAGTACTTGCATCGCCTTTACATGAAGTAACGCGCCGTCTTGTCGCTAGTCATTTTGGTGAAGCCTTGTCAGCAGAAGCTTGGCGCCAAGATTTGGCTTAAGGGTGAATAATATCGAAATAATTGTATTGCACATTATTTCGCCCCTTTTCCTTAACTCCTCGGAGGTGCTAGGGAAATTAAACAATTTTACAAATGTCGTGGTAGAATCAGCCACGTTTATTAACAATAAGCGTGATAACCTAACAGATAAATAAAATTCTGAATGATGTTATTATCGCGATTTACGAAAAAAAACAAGGATACAGCTATGGGCTTTATGACCGGCAAACGCATTCTTATTACTGGTGTTGCTAGTAAATTATCAATTGCTTATGGTATTGCCAAAGCTATGCATGACCAAGGTGCTGAACTTGCATTCACCTATCAAAATGAAAAACTCAAACCTCGTGTTGAAGAATTTGCAGCATCATTAGATTCTAGCATTGTATTAGAGTGTGATGTCGCACAAGACGACAGTATTACTGCAATGTATGCAGAACTTGCTAAAGTTTGGCCTAAATACGACGGTTTTGTTCACTCTATCGGTTTTGCACCAGCAGACCAATTAGACGGTGACTATGTTAATGCTGTAACTCGTGAAGGTTTTAAAATCGCCCACGATATCAGTGCATACAGCTTCGTTGCAATGGCAAAAGCAAGCCGTGAAATGTTAAACCCTAACTCGGCGCTGTTAACCCTAACTTATTTAGGTGCTGAACGTGCAATTCCTAACTATAACGTTATGGGTCTGGCTAAAGCCTCTTTAGAAGCTAACGTTCGTTATATGGCAAATGCAATGGGTCCTGAAGGTATTCGTGTTAACGGTATCTCTGCCGGCCCTATTCGTACATTAGCGGCATCAGGTATTAAAGACTTCCGTAAAATGCTAAGCCATTGCGAATCTGTAACACCACTTCGTCGCACAGTAACGACTGAAGATGTAGGTAATACAGCAGCATTCCTGTGCTCTGATTTATCAGGTGGTATTACAGGTGAAATTATTCATGTTGATGGTGGCTTTAGCATCGCTGCAATGAATGAATTAGAACTGAAATAATTTTCATTCTTTAAAAAGAGAACCTCATTTTCGAGGTTTTCTTTTTCTCATTGGGCCAAATAGTCAGTTGCTTTTACACCACAGACACCATATATACCACATTGTTTCTTTCGCTGTTATTTCATAGCAGTATTTACTTATTAATCATTTTGTTAGTTTTCTTCATTATAGATAATTTCTTCTTTTATTTATAAACATCTTCCTATAGTCTTTTCACTGATTAAATAATATTGCCGTATATTAAACAGTGGATGTAATGTATGAAGAAATTTAGTTTCCTTTTTTATATTTTTTCTCTTATTGGTGCAGGAATTATTATCATTGCATTATTTGTAATTAAATCCGAATTATATTTAATTACAAATGGTATAGAAACAACAGGTGTTGTTATTGATATCAGCATTGACCGTTCTTCTAATAATAAAGAAACTTACTTCCCTATTATTCAATTTAATACTGAAAAAAATGTAGAAACTACTTTTCGTTCCACTACAGGCAGTAGCGGTTATCGCAATAGTATTGGTAACGAGGTTCCTATTATTTATCTTCCTAATAATCCTCAAAAAGCATCAATTAATAGCTTTTTTAGCTTATATGGCCCGGGGCTAATCTTAACTATTTTTGGTTTAATTTTCACTTCGATAGGACTTATCCCCCTTGTTATAATAAGAAGAAAAAACAATAAAAACAAACGATTAAAAAGAGAAGGAACACCGTTAACGGTAAAAATAACTGATGTTATTCTTAATCAGCATGTTCATATTAACCGTCAATCACCTTATCAAATCGTTGCTGATCATCACGATAAATTGAATAATCGAATTATTCGATATAAAAGTGACTATATTTTCTTTGATCCCTCTCCTTATATTAATTCAGATCTTATTACTATTTATATAGATAAAAATAATCCTAAAAAATATTATCTTGATATCTCTTTTCTGCCAACATTAGAAGATTCATTTTAGATATCTCTCGGTATAATTGTCATTATCTAAATCGGGGAAGTATTATTATTTCTATAAATTTTATCAATTAACATCACTGTTCACAGATTTACAAAAAGCTTTTTTTATTAACCTATTTTGAATTTGCTAATTTTTCAGAACACCCTATCATCTAAACTTAGTGATGATATTATTTTATATCCGCACCATTAATGCCATCTCATTGATAGGGAGTCGTTCAATATGAAATTGTACTACGCACCAGGCAGTTGCTCACTTTCTCCTCATATCGTTTTACGTGAAACAGGTTTAGATTTTTCTATTGAGCGTATCGATTTACGAGCAAAAAAAACCGAATCTGGTAAAGATTTTCTGAGTATTAACCCTAAAGGGCAAGTCCCCGTACTTCAATTAGATAATGGTGATGTTCTTACTGAAGGTGTTGCTATTGTGCAATACCTTGCTGATTTAAAACCTGATAGAAACTTAATTTCCCCACCAAAAACGTTAGAGCGTTATCACCAAATTGAGTGGTTAAACTTTCTTGCCAGTGAAATGCATAAAGGCTATGGCCCTCTATTTTCACCAGACACACCAGAAAGTTATGTACCGGTAGTGAAAGAAAAACTGAAAAGCAAATTCCGTTATATTGATGAAGTATTAACCAAGCATAATTTTATTTGTGGTAACAACTTTACCGTTGCTGATGCCTATTTATTTACACTTAGCCAATGGGCGCCACATGTTGGTTTAGATATTACCGATTTAACCCATCTACAAGATTATTTAAAACGAATTGCACAACGTCCTAATGTACATAGCGCACTCGTTACTGAGGGATTAATTAAAGAATAAAATTTGGTGCTGTATTTAAGCAATATAGCCATAATTAGGTTATTAATATAAAAAACGGAAGCTCTACGCTTCCGTTTCTCATTGGTTAATCAATCTAATTGTGTTGCACAGAACTTATGAGTTGGATGCACCATTTGATCTTGAGCAGCAACTAATTGCAGTTCGTATTCATTCATTTCTTTCGTTTTTAACATCACTTCATAAACTGCGGCGGCAACATGTTCTAAAGCCGTTGATAGCTCTACACCTTTTAATAAATCCACCAGCATTAATCCGCTTGTTAAATCCCCGACACCCACAGGTTGGCGCTCACCAAAATCCACTAATGGGCGACTAACATGCCAGCTATGCTCTGCTGTGACTAATAGCATTTCAAAACGGTCATGACGATAACCAGCACGTGATAAGTGTTTAACTAATACAACTTTAGGACCTTGTTGACAAAGCTCACGAGCCGCTCTTACACATTCATCAACATTATGAAGTGCTTTACCACCCGCAAGCGTTTCTAACTCTAGTAAATTAGGCGCAATAATATCGCTAATAGGTAATGCTGCTTCGCATAACACTCCCGAGACTTCAGGTGGCACAATACAGCCTTTTTCAGGATGTCCCATCACAGGATCACAGAAGTACCATGCATTTGGATTAGCTTGTTTTACTTTTTTAACGATATCAACAATACGTAAACCTTGTTCTGCTGACCCTAAATAACCACTCAATACAGCATCACATTGTGCAAGTTTACCAATAGCGGCGATACCGTCCACAATCTCAGTGATGTGTGAGGCTGACATTACGCAACCTGTCCATTTTTCTGGGTACTGTGTGTGATTAGAGAATTGAACGGTATTTAAAGGCCAAACATTAACACCCATACGGCGCATTGGAAATTCAGCAGCACTATTACCAGCGTGACCAAAAACAACATGAGATTGAATAGAAAGTATATTTTTCATGACATAAACCGATTATTGTGAATACACACAACACCCAAGCTCTATCATCATAGGCGAGGTATATTTATTTATTTTTATCAAAAAAAAGGGCAACACATAGGGCTGCCCTTGACTGTCAGTTACTTCCAAATGACAAGGCAATAGTGTTTTTTGCCACGACGTAAAATAGAGTAACGACCAAATAAGAAATCTTTTTCTTCAAAAATGTACTCAGGATTATCTTGCTTATCGCCATTAATCGCGACAGCGTTAGAGCCAATCATTGTTCGCGCCTGACCACGTGAAGGTACTAATTCTGCATTTACCAACGCTTGTTGTAAATCGCTACCTTTTTCTAACTCAATAGTAGGCATACCATCTTGCGCTAATTGTTCTAGGTCTGCTTGAGTTAAGTCTGCAATTGCACCAGAAAATAAACTGTCTGTGATACGTTGCGCAGCAATTAAACCGTCTTCACCATGCACTAAGCGAGTAACAAGTTCTGCTAAAACACGTTGTGCACGAGGTGCTTGTCCACTATTTTTATCTTCTTCTTCAAGTGCATTAATTTCATCAATGCTCATAAAGGTAAAGAATTTTAAAAAGCGATAAACATCAGCATCAGCCGTATTGATCCAGAATTGGTAGAATTTGTACGGACTCGTTTTCTTAGGATCTAACCAAACCGCACCACCTTCTGTTTTACCGAATTTTGTACCATCAGATTTGGTAATTAATGGAACTGTCATACCAAATACTTGTTTCTGATTGAAACGACGGGTTAAATCGATACCTGAAGTGATGTTACCCCACTGATCAGAACCACCAATTTGTAATTCAACACCTACATGCTTATTTAATGATGCGAAGTCATAAGCTTGTAATAGGTTATAGGCGAATTCAGTAAAGGAGATACCAACATCATCACGGTTTAAACGTTGTTTTACCGCTTCTTTGTTGATCATTTGGTTCACAGAGAAGTGTTTACCGATATCACGCAAGAAAGTTAGCACATCCATTTGACCAAACCAGTCATAGTTGTTTGCTAATTCCGCACTGTTTTCACCACTGTCGAAATCTAAGAAAGGTGATACTTGTCGACGAATTTTTTCTACCCATTCGTGAACAGTATCTTGGGTATTCAGTTTGCGCTCGGTGGCTTTAAAACTAGGATCACCAATAAGACCCGTTGCACCACCCACCAACGCCACAGGCTTATGCCCGGCTAGTTGGAATCGTTTTAAACACAGCAAAGGAACCAAATGCCCCAAGTGCAGACTATCAGCGGTAGGATCAAAGCCACAATAGAGAGCGATAGGACCTTGCTCCAAACGCTCTACTAAAGCTGCCTCATCCGTGACCTGAGCGATTAGCCCACGCTCCTGCAATTGTGTGATTAGGTTCTTGCTAGACATCAATGACTCCATCGGTTTATTATTTTTTGTCTATTTAAAATATAAGTAAAACATAAGTGGTATAGCATAAAGCGCTACCACGCTAAGTACCAGTAGAAAAAGCCTTTTTGAGATAAAATTTATCAACGCGCAATTAAGGCGCTAATCGCGCTATATCCCATCCTTCTGGTGATTTTTGGTAGATAAAACGATCATGTAAACGGTTTTCTCTTCCTTGCCAAAACTCAACAGAATCAAACGTTACTCGATATCCACCCCAGAAACTTGGTAATGGCACTTCACCATTTTGAAATTTCTGCTTTAATTCCATAAATTTGCTTTCTAATACGCCTCTCGCAGAAATACGCGATGACTGCGCCGAAGCCCAAGCTGCAATTTGACTATCTTTAGGGCGACTATGAAAATATTTAATGACTTCAAACGAAGAGAGTCTTTCTGCTTTACCCAAAAAGCACACTTGTCTTTCTAACGGATACCAAGGAAATAATAGACTTACTTTTTGGTTATGTTCTAAATGGCTCGCTTTGCGGCTACCTAAGTTGGTGTAGAACACTAACCCTTTCTCATCGAAGTGTTTTAACAGCACAATACGCTGATAGGGCTGCCCCGTTTCATCAACCGTCGCCACACACATTGCGGTAGGATCACTAAGTCTTGCTTCACAGGCTTGTTTTAGCCATTTTTCAAACAAAACCAGAGGCTCTTCTGTTAACTCATGACGTCGTAATCCACCATTCATATATTCACGGCGAAGGTCAGCAACATCAATAAAATCAAGTTCAGTCATTTTTCACTCTCTCTTTTGAGAAACTGCATTCAGCATATCACGCTTAACGGGGATTTGTAGGGTAAATCGCCCCTAAAACAGTTTCTCTTGATGCCCCTGTTACAGAAGGTAAATTTCCTGATTCATTAGCAATAGTGCGTGCTGCAAGCCACCCAAATGCAAGGGCTTCCATATCATCACCACTTAGGCCATATTTATCTGTTGGAGCTACTTCAGTGCCCGGTAATAATGCTGCTAGTCGTTGCATTATCTGTCCATTACGCGCACCACCACCACAAACAAGAAGACGCTCACATCCCCCATTCAATTGAACTTGTTGAACAATGCTTATTGCAGTTAATTCGACGAGGGTCGCCTGCACATCTTCAGGAAAAACATTAGGTACTTGCGCTAAATAATAATTTAACCATTGTGTATTGAAATATTCTCGCCCTGTACTTTTTGGTGCAGAACGAGAAAAATAAGGATCAGCCAGCATCTCTTTAAGTAATGTTTTATTTACTGTCCCTGTCGCTGCCCATCGCCCGTTCTCATCATAAGGTGTTTGATTATGGATCCAGTTCCAACTATCCAATAGCATATTGCCAGGCCCTGTGTCGTAACCTTTAACGGCCACACCAGGTAATAGCAGTGAAATATTAGCAATACCGCCAATATTTAAAATAATACGTTTTTCAATAGGATGACCAAGTACTGCAAAATGAAAAGCGGGCACAAGTGGTGCACCTTGTCCACCATAAGCCATATCTCGACGGCGGAAATCACCTACGGTTGTTATGCCCGTTAATGCAGCAATTCGATTGTTATCACCAATTTGCATTGTAAAGGGTATTGGACTTTCAGGCTCATGCCAGACGGTTTGCCCATGACAACCTATCGCAGTAATATCACTGGCACTTAATTTTGCTTTTGACAATAATCCAATGATGGCTTGGGCATAAAGTTCACCCAATTGTGCATCGAGTTCCCCTAGTTCATGCAATGTGACGGGTTGCCCTTGGCATATAGAAAGAATACGCTGACGCAAATTTTGTGGATAAGGAAGAAAATAATTAGCTTGTTGTGCTACAAATTTATTGCTTATTGCAGCCAGTACAACATCAACACCATCTAAACTTGTGCCTGACATCACGCCGATGTACCGTCCCGCCCTCATGTTCTTTTCCTTATAATCAAGATGATGCAATAATTTAACATATAATGTTATATTTTCTTTTTTCAGAAATCTCTTCTGGGTTTACTATCTCGCTTTACTATATAGTAAGACATATATTATTAAAATCAGTCTCGCTATACATAAAATACAAGCTATAACTTATACTAAACAATATTGGTATTATCTGGGTTTTTCTCGGATTTTTATTAGGAGTAACTATGTTTAAGCATTTACTTATTGGTCTGTTTACTGTTACCGCTCTTGCTGGTTGTGTGAATACCAATTCATTATCTGGTGATACATACAGTGCAAATCAAGCGAAACAAGCTCAAAGTGTGACTTATGGTACTATTGTCTCAGTTCGGTCTGTGAATATTCAAGCAGGCAGTGATGAAAACCTATTAGGCGCAGTAGGCGGAGCTGTTTTAGGTGGACTATTAGGTAACACTATTGGTGGTGGTAGTGGACGTAATCTTGCAACTGCCGCGGGTGCAATCGCTGGTGGTATGGCAGGACAACAAGCTCAAGGCGCATTAAATACAACCAAAGGTATTCAGCTTGAAGTTCGTTTAGACAGTGGTAAAACCGTTGCAGTGGTACAAAAAGCTGATAACACAGTTTATCGCCAAGGCCAACGTGTTGCTGTTATTGGTAGTGGTAATAATTTAACTGTTTCACCTCGTTAAACTTAATAAAAAATAGGCAACTTTTTATCGTTGCCTATTTTTCTAGAATATTTAATTTTTATCTACTAGATATTCCATCAATCACAGAAAAATAATATAACTATCTTAATAATTACTTTTCACGTAATCACTTATAACAAGAAATTATTAATATAAATTACATTAAAAATATTTATGTGGCATACTTTGCCCCATTCATTCTTAGATGACATATATTTAATTAAAAATAATTAATCGTGTAGTCTATTTATATTTTTCTCTAATCTTTGAACTAAAATAACTAATGTTTCAATTTCCTCTTGTTGAATGCCACCTAATATTTCTTGGCGTGTTTTTTCGATAACAGTGTAAACCTCTTTAATAAAAGGTTCTGATTCTGCGGTCAATTTAATTCTTTTTGCTCTACGATCATTTGCACAAGTGTGTCGGCAAATCAATTTTTTTTCTTCCAGCTGATCTAAAGTTCTTACTAAAGAAGGCTGTTCAATTCCTATTGCTTTAGCCAATTGTATTTGTGACTGCTCTGGAGGTAATTGACTAATGTTATACAGCGTTACCCAATGTGTTTGAGTCAGTTTTAATGGCTTGAGACGATGATCAATCAATGCACGCCATAATCGGACTAAACGCGCTAAATCTGCTCCTAATGTTGATTCCACTTATCCCTCCTTAAATTAGCATACTGAGTCAGAATTTTATAAAATTTCAGATAATACTTTTAAAATAACTTTTCTTAACTTATCTATTCTCTTTAGTATTTGCATTATTACAATTAAGTTTTCAATCCTATATATTATATTGGGTAATTATTTCATTAGATTCAATTAAGCATTCTTCTTTTTCTAAAATTAAATTTTATAAAGAATAACCTCGTTATAAAAACTAATCTATATTTTTTTACATAATTGTTATTATAATTTCATTCAATATCAAAGAGAATGATAAATCCTTTAAAATTCACCAAATTATAATCAATTATAATTAAAATAATTTCAAATAATATTATTATTATTAAAACAAATAGAATATCAGAAATTAATTAAACCCAGCGAGTAACAAGGAAGTTTTACACTCTATATTATTATTTTAAATTTTAAAAAATAATAAGAGAACTAAAAAAGATCTAATTGTTCATTTTCACTTTCTGTCTCTTTTATTATTTTTTGTACACTTCTTAAATAACGTTGACGGCACAGACGTAGTACATTTCTTTTATCTTGTTGATTCATAGTTGCCCAATTAAAACGCTCCTGTCTATTACGATAACAGCCAATACAGTACCCTTGTATATTCATTTCACAATGACCAATACATGGATTAGGAATATCAAAAAATTCTAATTGTTGTTGCATTTGATTTTTCCTCCTAATTGTTTGTTACTATAGAGTATAGTTAATAGAGATATTATCTGCTTTGATAGTGAGTTTACTGATAGCGAAGTAGTAAAATTGAATTTTATGGCTTGAAAGCGTTATAGTACTGCGCCATCAGTTTATCTGTAGGGTTAATCATTAAACAAACACGAGAGGTTTATATGCGAGTACTTCATACCATGATTCGTGTAGGCGACTTACAACGCTCTATCGATTTTTACACTAAGGTTCTGGGTATGCAACTTCTACGCACCAGCGAAAATGAGGAATATAAATACTCGTTAGCCTTTGTTGGTTACGGTGATGAAAGCAGCGGCGCGGTGATTGAATTAACCTATAACTGGGGAGTCAATAACTACGAAATGGGTACTGCTTTTGGTCACATTGCACTTGGTGTTGATGATGTTGCAGCAACGTGTAATGCGATTCGCCAAGCTGGTGGTAATGTCACCCGTGATGCAGGACCTGTAAAAGGTGGCACCACCATTATTGCTTTTGTTGAAGACCCAGATGGGTATAAAATCGAATTAATCGAAAATAAAAATGCCAGTCGCGCACTTGGTCACTAATTTTTATTTTAACCAGAAAGGCAGTAAATCTGTCTTTTTGGTTTCTGCTTATTGTTAATTTCCGATATTCACTTTTATCGGATAAGTATAATTTAATGCCTGATAAAAATAACCCAAATGAATTGTGTAACCGTTTTCGTGGTTACTACCCTGTTGTTATCGATGTTGAAACCGGTGGATTTAATGCAAAAACTGACGGTTTACTTGAGATAGCAGCGATTACATTAAAAATGGATGAACAGGGTTGGTTAAAACCAGATAACACCCTACATTTTCACGTTGAACCTTTTGAAGGCGCTAATTTAGAACCTTCAGCCTTAGAATTTACAGGCATTGACCCAACAAACCCGCTTCGTGGTGCAGTGAGTGAATATGAAGCGTTGCACGCTATTTTTAAAATGGTGCGCAAAGGCATGAAAGATGCCGATTGTAATCGTGCTATTATTGTCGCACACAATGCTAATTTTGATCATAGCTTTGTCATGGCGGCAGCTGAGCGAGCAAGTTTAAAACGTAATCCATTTCATCCTTTTGCAACTTTTGATACTGCTGCATTGAGTGGATTAGTATTAGGGCAGACCATTTTAGCTAAGGCCTGTTTAACTGCGGGAATTCCGTTTGATAGTAAACTCGCTCATGGTGCGTTATACGATACTAACCGTACCTCACTGTTATTTTGTGAATTAGTCAATCGCTGGAAAAAATTAGGTGGTTGGCCTTTACCGCCCCAAAACTAATTAAATTTTAAATCAATAGCTTTGAAGTCATGGTTAAACGAAAAAGCCAGTTTCAGATTTATAGATACTGAAACTGGCTTTTATTTTATCTTTTGGTTTAATTTATTGTAAAATTAAATCAATTATTCTGCTTCTTCATCGCGATATTTATCAGCGGTTTCTTTTAATAACTTCTGTAATTCGCCACGCTGATACATTTCTAAAATGATGTCACATCCGCCGACTAATTCACCATCTACCCATAATTGAGGGAAAGTTGGCCAATGTGCATATTTTGGTAATTCTGCACGAATGTCTGGATTTTGCAGGATATCAACATAAGCAAAACGCTCACCACATGCAGAAAGTGCCTGAACAGCTTGTGCAGAAAAACCACAACTTGGTAATTTTGGTGAACCTTTCATATATAAAATAATTGGGTTTTCTTTAATCTGGCGTTCAATTTTTTCAATAGTCGTCATTTATTACGTCCTTACAACCTTTTATATTCAATATGTTTTATATTGGTGAAAACATGAAAGAAGAATACCACTTTATATTAGAAAGCTCTATATAAGTTTAATACTGATTAAAATCATAAGATTAGAATGAAAGATGTACTAGACAAATGACTCATACTCCACTAGAACATGACAATTAAATCAGCATATTAGTTATTTTTTTGTGCATATTTTGTTTGCTCTTTCTTGCCAAATGAATCGCTATAATTTTTCATTTATATTTTTTTCTACAGCGGATAAAAATGAAATTGTATTTTTCATTTGGATAAGAAACTCATTTTTTTGATAAATACCTAGCTCGATATGCTTCATAAAAAATATCAACTCCTTAACCAATTTAGGCTCTATTTTTATAAGCCTAGAGAGATGTTCATCCAGTGAGTCAGGCCAATCCCCCCCTTCTTGCGCTCTCAATATATTAGTAGATCGAATGAGTTTCTTAGATGCCTCTTTTGATAATTTTAAAAAGGTTTTTAAGTCGTTAGTTTGTTCAATTCTTAGAAGGTAATCAGAAAGTAGCGTCAAATAGTCACCATTTACGGCATAGGCAACCGCTCGTGAAGGTTTAAACAAGGAAAATTGTAAAGAGAGATCTTCGCCATAAATATGGCGACAATGATGTTTTAACCAATAGCCCCAACTAGTTATATTTTCTCGTAGTAGCACTTCTGATTTAGAGGCAATGTCAAAATCAACTTTAGGTACAATTGGATAAAGCTCAATAGCCTGTTGCGCTATATTGACCATATTTAATTTATCTATGTCATCAATGTCTTTATCTAAAATAACACAAAGATCGAGGTCTGATCTTGGCGGCTTTGCAGCACCTGTTGCCACACTACCATAAACAAAAATGCTGCAAATGTGACTTTCATAAAGTGTTAATAACCGAGATTGAACAAACACTAAGAGTGCCTGATACTCTTTCTGTATTGGCTTTATTGCCAACACAGAAATATATCCATTTTTATCAACCGCCATTTTTTCCTCTTAATTATTTATCGGTATAATTAACCCTATTTAATATAACCCCTTTATTTCGACAAGATGTAAGCTTATATTTTGTTATGATAATGGATAAAAGATATTTAGCTGTTATTTCAGCAAGTTTTTGTTAAAATAATTAGCAAAATAGCAACAAATTAGTAATTCATTTGCCTCATTTTATCAATTCAGATGATTTTGATGGAATGATTTTAGGCACAAAACCCGAAATAGATAGTATAAAGGAGTACGCAATGTCTTTCGAATTACCAAAATTACCTTATGCGTTAGATGCTCTTGAGCCACATATCTCTAAAGAAACTTTAGAGTATCACTATGGCAAACACCACCAAACTTATGTAACCAACCTGAATAATCTGGTTAAAGGTACTGATTTAGAAAGCAAATCTTTAGAAGAAATCATCAAATCTACTGATGGTGGTATCTTTAATAATGCAGCTCAAGTATGGAACCACACTTTCTACTGGAACTGCTTAGCACCAAATGCAGGTGGCGCGCCAACAGGCAAAATCGCTGATGCTATCAACAAAGCATTTGGCTCGTTTGAAGAGTTCAAAAAACAATTTAACGATGCGGCGGCTAAAAACTTCGGTGCAGGTTGGACATGGCTGGTGAAAAAAGCAGATGGCTCAATTGCTATTGTTAATACTTCTAATGCTGCGACACCCATTTCTAGCAATGACAAACCACTGTTAACGGTTGACGTATGGGAACACGCTTACTATATCGATTACCGTAATGCGCGTGTAAAATACTTAGAAGAGTTCTGGGCACTGGTTAACTGGTCATTTGTTGAAGCTAACTTTGCTTAATCTCTCTTAACCACCAAAGATCAATTATTGGCGTTTGGTGGCAAAATAACAAAGGGCCTTAGGCCCTTTGTTATTTACAGATATCCGATTAGTTATAATTAAAAATAACCTGATATTATATAAAACAGTGATTAAAACAACATTGTAGAAAATAAAACAATCATGACGAGTGCTGCAACTGCTGTACTCAAACCAAATTTCAGATCCGTATCCATTTATTCTCCCTCAAAATGATTATAATACACGTTATTAACCATAACATTGTCATGGCTAATTATTATCACATATCACAATTTGCTAATATAGCGACTAGTGCACAATTTATAACATTGATTAATACTTCCACTTTTGAGCTAGATCATACAAAATTCATAGCTAACAGCTAAATTATTGCCAGTATTCGCCCTATGTATGACTATACTGGCAGCAGAACCACAAAATTAGATTAAAAGAGACCAATGAAGGTCAGGAGTTTTTCACACCATGGCAACAATAAAAGACGTGGCAAAACGCGCAGGAGTGTCAACCACGACTGTTTCTCATGTTATCAACAAAACACGTTTTGTTGCTGAGAACACCCGAGCAGCAGTTTGGGCCGCTATTAAAGAATTAAATTATTCGCCTAGTGCTGTTGCGCGTAGTTTAAAAGTCAATCACACCAAATCAATTGGCTTGTTAGCCACGTCCAGTGAAGCTCCTTACTTTGCTGAAGTGATTGAAGCTGTTGAAAATAGCTGTTATAGCAAAGGTTATACACTGATATTATGTAACTCACATAATAATCTAGATAAGCAAAAAGCTTATTTAGCGATGCTAGCGCAAAAACGCGTCGATGGATTATTAGTTATGTGCTCTGAATATCCCGATCACCTTCTTTCTCTATTAGAAGGCTATCGTAATATTCCAATGGTAGTAATGGATTGGGGAAAAGCTCGGGGTGATTTTACTGATACCATTATTGATAACGCATTTCATGGTGGATATATTGCAGGCCGCTACTTAATTGAGCGTGGCCATCGCGATATCGGTATTATTCCTGGCCCATTAGAGCGTAATACGGGTGGTGGACGTCTTCAGGGATTTTTGAAAGCAATGGAAGAAGCGAAAATCATTGTAAAAGATGGATGGATTGTACAAGGTGATTTTGAACCAGAGTCTGGTTACAAAGCAATGTATCAAATGCTAAATCAAAAACATCGCCCTACAGCTGTGTTCTGTGGTGGAGATGTCATGGCAATGGGTGCTATTTGTGCAGCCGATGAATTAGGTCTGCGTGTACCATTTGATATTTCTATTGTTGGTTACGATAACATTCGTAATGCTCGCTATTTTACCCCCGCATTAACAACCGTTCATCAGCCCAAAGAACGCTTAGGTCAAATGGCGTTATCTATGCTGCTTGATCGGATAGTTAACAAAAGAGAAGACGCACAAACTATCGAAGTTCATCCCCGATTAGTTGAGCGCCGCTCTGTTGCTGATGGCCCATTCATCGATTACCGCCGTTAATTAAACAGTATCTTGACTGACTTAACGAAGCCATTCCGCATTTAGGGTTTGGCTATCACCAAGATAATCTAATAACCAAGACAAAGCTGGTGACTCACTTTTATCGACCCAAGTGAGGCAACAAGGACTATCAGGTAATGGCTGTGCCAATTTAAGCACAGCTAGCTTTCCTTGAGCGATTAATGGCTCAGCTCTATGCAATGGCACCATACCAACACATAATCCTGCAAGTAAGCACTCCAATCCCATATTCCACGTAGGGACAACCATTCTACGCTGATTATTTAACGCCCAAGTATCACGCTTTGGCAAACTACGCGAGGTATCTTCTAAACAAAGGCTTGAATAAGGGCGCATTTCATCGTCGGTTAGCGGATGTTCTGCTTTAGCCAGTGGGTGATCAATATGACAAACACAGCGCCAAGGCATAAATCCCATATCTTTAAAGCTATATCGTTCGCCAATTGGCGATGCTCTGGTGGCGCCAATTGCTAGGTCAACACGCCCATTAACCAATGAGTCCCACACCCCATTAAACACTTCAGGATAGACATAAAGTTCGATATCGGGGAAATGTCGATAAAAATCAAGAATAAGTTGTTGTGTTCTTTCCGGTTTTACGATGCAATCTACTGCTATACTAAATTGTCCGCGCCAACCATTAGAGACTTGCTGACACATATGTCGAGTGTCATTCATTTTTTTGATAACAGAACGGGCTTCTTTGATAAAAATCTTACCCGCATCCGTTAATTCGACATCACGATGGCGGCGTTCAAATAGAGGCACAGCAAGCCATTCCTCTAATTGTCGAACAGTATAACTAACAGCGGAGGGTACTCTGTGTAACTCTTGAGCGGCCGAACTAAAACTTCCTGTTCGAGCGACAGCATCAACGACTTCTAGAGAGTATTCTGACCACATAAAGTTTATTCCTTTGAAAATTTTTCACAGCATTAACCAAATATTCCCGTTTCACAAGTAAAATAGGTCTTAGTTACAATATATAAAATGTTCTACATCACATAACATAGAAAATTAAAATGAATTTAAATACATCCACACAAACAAAAACACCTGCGCGCTTTATGGTCTACCTTGCTGGCCTAAGCATGTTGGGTTATTTAGCTATTGATATGTACCTGCCTGCATTCGGTATGATGCAACGGGAACTCTCAATCAGCGAAGGCGCGATCAGTAATAGTTTAAGTATCTTTTTATTCGGTTTTGCTATTGCTCAATTACTTTGGGGACCTCTTTCTGACAAAATTGGTCGTAAGCCTGTTCTGTTAATCGGTTTAAGTCTTTTCTCTTTCGGTTGCCTTGGTATGCTTTGGGTTGATAGTGCAACCAGCTTACTTGCAATGCGTTTTTTACAAGCCTTTGGTGTTTGTTCTGCTGCTGTAATTTGGCAAGCATTAGTTATTGACCGCTTTGATGAATCTCGTTCACAGCATGTTTTTGCTTTAATTATGCCACTGGTTGCTTTATCACCTGCATTAGCCCCTCTTATTGGTGCATGGTTTTTACAACATGGTGGCTGGCGTATGATTTTTATTTTATTAATGGCGGTAACTATCGTTCTAATGCTACCAACCTTAATGCTGAAAAATATTAAACAAAAACCTGTTACAGAGAATGGCTCAGCTCAAGCTTCGGCCTCTTTTATGACATTACTAAAATCACCTATCTACAGCGGTAACGTTTTAATTTATGCCTCTTGTAGCGCCGGTTTCTTTGCTTGGTTAGCGGGTTCTCCTATCATTTTAGAAAAAATGGGCTATTCCCCTCAAGATATTGGCTTAAGCTATATCCCACAAACTATCGCCTTTATGGTTGGTGGTTATGGCTGTCGTATCTTACTGTCTAAAATGACTGGCAAATCACTGCTACCATTATTGTTAATAGGTTATGCCGTTAGTATGACCGCACTATTTTTAGTTGCGAAGTTAACTCAACCAACATTAACCACTATTTTAATTCCATTTTGTATTATGGCCGCAATGAATGGTGCTTCTTATCCAATTGCGGTATCTAATGCGTTATCTGCTTATCCTGAAATCAGTGGTAAAGCGGCAGCGTTACAAAATGCGCTTCAATTAGGGCTTTGTAGTTTAGCAAGCTTTATTGTTTCAGCCTTTATTAGCCACCAGCCTTTGATTAACACCACCGCAATTATGGCGTTAACAGCTATCCCAATGGCAGTCGGCTACTTTATTCAACGCAATAAATCCGTTAGCAAACACACAATTCAAACAGCTGAATAACGCTCTTTACATTTTTAAGATAATTCTCAAAAAAGGTCATTTTTACAAAATGACCTTTTTCTTTTCTAGAGAAAAATATTCTACGTCCCTATACTTAACAAACGCCAATTATAGCGTTTTGTTCAATTTTCTTTCGGATTTTGAGGTGCATTAACGGATCATTGCCTGATTATGTCAGATTAGTTATTTTATTAATCCTATTCATACAACACTTTTTGAATAAGATCCCATTTAACACAGCAAATCTGCACACATCCTTTCTTTGATTCATAACTCAAAACCCGCTTAGTTTACGCCGGAGAGTATATGAGTACATCTTGTGTAGAAGAAGGCCGAAAGACCTCCAATAATTCTTACCAACGAATAGCAACCGAGCTGCTTTCTCAAGCAGATATTCGCATCAATGGTTCAGAACCTTATGATATTCAGGTTCACAACAAAAATTTTTATAAAAGAGTATTACAACAAGGCTCATTAGGTCTCGGTGAAAGCTATATGGATGGCTGGTGGGATTGTGAACGGCTCGATATATTCTTTCATAAGGTTTTACGTGCAGGACTTGAAAACAAACTCCCGCAAAATATTCACGACATCCTAAAAATAGCTGTCGCTCGTCTCTTTAATCTGCAAACACAGAAAAGATCATGGATGGTGGGCAAAGAGCATTATGACCTTGGTAATGATCTTTTTACTGCGATGCTAGATCCTAATATGCAATATTCTTGTGGCTATTGGAAAAATGCAGATTCATTAGAATTAGCTCAAGAGCACAAGTTAAATTTAATATGCCGGAAACTGGCTCTTCAACCAGATATGACATTATTAGATATTGGTTGTGGCTGGGGCGGGCTTGCCGCATATGCTGCAAAACACTTTGGCGTTTCAGTTACAGGTGTCACAATTTCTGTGGAGCAACAAAAATTAGCTCAACAACGTTGCCAAGGACTGGATGTCGATATTATTTTAGAAGACTATCGTGATTTATATAAACAATTTGATCGCATTGTATCAGTAGGAATGTTTGAACATGTCGGTCCTAAGAATTACGCGACTTATTTCGATGTTGTACGCCGTAATTTAAAAGAAGATGGTTTATTTTTACTCCATACCATCGGCTCTAATCGCGATAAAGTGAATGTTGATAGTTGGATCAGTAAATACATATTTCCAAATGGTTGCCTTCCTTCCATTCAAAAAATCGCACAAGCTATGGATAATAAATTTGTTATGGAGGATTGGCATAACTTTGGTGCCGATTACGATAAAACGTTAATGGCATGGTATCAGCGTTTTCTTGCTTGTTGGCCTGATATTGAATCTAACTACACGCCTCGATTTAAACGTATGTTTAGTTATTATCTTAATGCCTGTGCCGGTGCTTTTCGTGCCAGAGATATTCAATTATGGCAAATAATGTTAAGCCCTAAAGGTAAAATAGGTGGATTACACACGCCGCGTTAAATTTTAACTGTCATAAAAAGTAAAAAGCCAGTCTCTTTAAGTGCTGGCTTTTTATCATCTATTTGATTAGGAATAATGGGCGATAAACAAATTAAACATAAACAATATAATCAGGGTTTTATTTTTCTTCGTTCTCAACCTGTTGTTCAACAGGTAATTCTTGTTTCTGTGCTTGTTGTTGCAACATAAAACGCTCAACCGTATCCACAATGGCTTGTGTTTGTGGATCTAACTCAATATTGACTTTATCACCAAGACGTTTACGACCTAATGTCGTTCTATCTTTTGTTTCAGGGATTAAGTGAACACAAAAACGATTATTGACCACATCACCAACAGTTAAACTAATACCATCAATACCAATAAAGCCTTTATGCAAAATATACTTCATCAGTTCTTTATCAAAGATGCGAAACCAAATTTGTAGGTTATTTTCTGAAGTAATAATTTTTGCAACTTCTGCTGTAGTTACAATATGGCCCGACATAACATGCCCGCCAATTTCATCACCGTACTTTGCAGCTCGTTCAATATTAACTTCAGAACCTACGTTTAATTCGCCCAGATTAGTTAAACGTAATGTCTCTTTAACTAAATCAAAGCTAACTTGATTACCTTCAATTTTAGTTGCTGTTAAACAACAGCCATTATTAGCAACAGAAGCTCCTGTTTCTAAGTTTTGGACTAACGCTTCTGGTAATTCAATGATATGAGTACGGAAATCACCTTTATCTTCAATGGAAACAACCCGCCCTTTTCCCTGAACAATACCTGTAAACATCTCACATCTCCTTGATTCTACAAACTGGTTTACCCTAATTAGGTTGATACTGTTTAGGATAACATAGCTATTATTAATACAAAGGAACAATTACCGCTTTTATTCCTGACCAATTATTGCCGTTAAATATAGCGTAAAAGCAGGTAAAAAATTATCAAATTTCTGTGTTTGAAAAACGTCACATCTTTCATTGATAATTAAACTTTTATCATTAGAATAAGCGCTCTTGAGGATCATTTTACGTCATTTTAACAATAGGGCGTTCATTCTCCCCCTTCCGTTCTCTTATAATTAATAAAGGTGTATGCGTGCAAAAGTACGTAAAAGAAGCGCGTAGCTTACTTGCTCTTGGTATCCCAGTTATCATCGCTCAATTTTCCCAAACCGCAATGGGTGTTGTCGATACAGTAATGGCGGGTGCTGTTAACGCCACAGAAATGTCTGCGGTTGCTGTCGGTACGTCAATTTGGTTACCAACCATCCTTTTAGGCCAGGGCATATTAATGGCACTGACGCCAATTGTGGCCCAATTAAATGGCTCAGGACAACGAAAACTGATTGCTAATCGTACCCAGCAAGGTTTTTGGCTAGCCACATTCTTATCGATAATGGTTATTGCAATTCTTTATAATTCTCGGTTTATTATTGAAGCTCAAGAAGATATTGACCCTGAATTAGCAGAAAAAGCTATCGGATTTATTCACGCTATTATGTGGGGTGCGCCGGGCTGTCTTTATTATCAAGTCTTGCGAAGTCAGTGTGAAGGATTATCCAAAACTAAACCTGGCATGATTATCGGCTTTGTGGGATTACTGATTAATATCCCAGTTAACTACGCCTTTATTTACGGTAAATTTGGCGCGCCACAATTAGGGGGGATTGGTTGTGGTGTAGCGACAGCATCTGTTTTTTGGGCGATGTTCTTGATGATGCGCTATTACGTGCGCCGAGCACCAACACAACGCGACGTTCTTCCTAAACAACGCTTTGTTGCCCCCGACCTTCATACGCTAAAACGTATTACTTTCTTAGGGCTGCCGGTTGGGTTAGCACTCTTTTTTGAAGTCACTCTATTTGCTGTTGTGGCGCTATTAGTTTCACCTCTAGGGGTTACCGCAGTAGCAAGTCACCAAATCGCATTAAACTTTAGCTCACTGATGTTTATGTTTCCATTATCATTAGGTATTGCTGCAACTATTCGCGTTGGCCATAACCTTGGGCAACGTTCAACTGAGCAAGCACGTATCTCGGCGATTACTGGTTTAGCAGTGGGTTTAATGTTGGCAACTTGTACGGCTATTTTCTCCATCCTATTTAGAGAAAAAATTGCCTTAATGTATAACGATGATATAGAGGTTGTTACACTTGCTTCACACCTAATGTTATTTGCAGCACTTTATCAGTTATCAGATTCAGTGCAGGTAATAGGCTCTGGTGTGCTACGTGGCTATAAAGATACACGTTCTATCTTTTTTATAACGTTTACTGCCTATTGGATTATTGGTCTACCTTCGGGTTATTTATTAGGTCGAACTAATTATATAGTCGAGGCGATGGGTCCCGCAGGTTTCTGGATTGGCTTTATTCTTGGTTTAACTGCCTCTGCAATTATGATGGGAAGTCGTATTTGGTGGATCCAACGTCAACCTGATGAAGTTGTGTTACATCGTTCTGAACGCTAAGTATTAGACTCTATCTGGGCAAAGGAATGACACAAATATCAACAAATAGCTTTAAATACGAGCAGTTGAATATAAATTTGTGTTTTTCCTCTTGCCAGAATCAAATCATCTCGCTAATATTCGTCCCCGTTGTCATCCAGAATAAACAATGCGTCCATAGCTCAGTTGGTTAGAGCACCACCTTGACATGGTGGGGGTCGGTGGTTCGAGTCCACTTGGACGCACCATTTAATCTGAACAACATCACAATACAGTGCGTCCATAGCTCAGTTGGTTAGAGCACCACCTTGACATGGTGGGGGTCGGTGGTTCGAGTCCACTTGGACGCACCATTTCTATTCTCTACTTTCTTATTTTTACTCTTCTTACCCTCCCTACAAAATAATTCATTTTGCTTGCAATATTTTATTGCGCAACAAAATGCTTAAAAAACAAGCAGTCAACACCGTATTTTGATCACATCGCTTAAATTTATCTTTTTTCCATTTTATTCATAGAAATTAACCTCTATAATACGAAACATAATTTTGTTGAAAGGTTTCAGCGCATTGATTTACGGGCACCTTTAGAAAAAAGAACAAATGAACCGTGATAGACTATAATGTATGATATCTGCAAACCCTCGATGCAAATTAGTAACAAGGATTTTATGATGTTGCTGATTCATTAACATGTTGCGCAACTAACCTAACTAGCGTTTTGTTGTTATATGTATAGTTAATTAATAAACAGCGGCATTACTCCCTATTCATCCATTACAATAAACCATTAAATAGACTGCCATGAAAAAGACAAAAATTGTATGCACCATCGGGCCAAAAACCGAATCTGAAGAAAAACTGAATCAATTACTGGACGCAGGCATGAACGTTATGCGTCTTAACTTCTCTCACGGTGACTATGAAGAACATGGCAACCGTATCAAAAACCTTCGCAATATTTGTGCTAAAACAGGCAAAAAAGCAGCCATTTTATTAGACACTAAAGGCCCAGAAATCCGTACCATCAAATTAGAAGGTGGTAACGATGTAAGTCTAGTTGCAGGTCAAACTTTCACTTTCACAACTGACAAGTCTGTTGTTGGTAATAAAGATCGTGTCGCTGTAACTTATGAAGGCTTTGCAAAAGATTTAGCTGTCGGCAACACAGTATTGGTTGACGATGGTCTTATCGGCATGAAAGTAACTGCCGTTACTGCTACTGAAGTTGTTTGTGAAGTATTAAACAACGGTGACTTAGGCGAAAACAAAGGTGTTAACTTACCAGGTGTTTCTATCGGCCTACCTGCACTAGCAGAAAAAGATAAACAAGACCTTATCTTTGGTTGTGAGCAAGGCGTTGACTTTGTTGCGGCTTCATTTATTCGTAAACGTTCTGATGTTGAAGAAATGCGTGCGCACTTAAAAGCACACGGCGGCGAAAACATCATGATCATCTCAAAAATTGAGAACCAAGAAGGTCTTAATAACTTTGATGAAATCTTAGAAGCTTCTGACGGTATCATGGTTGCTCGTGGTGACTTAGGTGTTGAGATCCCTGTAGAAGAAGTTATCTTCGCACAAAAAATGATGATCGAAAAATGTAACGCAGCGCGTAAAGTAGTTATCACTGCAACGCAAATGCTAGATTCAATGATCAAAAACCCACGCCCTACTCGCGCAGAAGCGGGTGACGTTGCAAATGCTATCTTAGATGGTACAGATGCCGTTATGCTGTCAGGCGAAAGTGCAAAAGGTAAATACCCAGTAGAAGCTGTAACTATTATGGCGACTATCTGTGAACGTACTGACCGTATTATGAAATCACGCCTTGACCTTAGCCAAGTTGGCGCAAAACTGCGTGTCACTGAAGCAGTATGTCGTGGCGCAGTAGAAATGGCTGATAACTTAGATTCACCACTGATTGTTGTTGCGACTTATGGTGGTAAATCAGCGCGTTCTATTCGTAAATACTTCCCAACTGCGCCAATCTTAGCATTAACTAATAACGAAGAAACAGCTCGTCAATTACTGTTAGTTAAGGGTGTAACAACTCAATTAGTAAAAGAAATTGCATCTACTGATGATTTCTACCGTATTGGTAAAGAAGCTGCATTAGCAAGCGGTTTAGCGCATGCAGGTGATCGCGTTGTTATGGTAACAGGCGCACTGGTTGATAGCGGAACCACGAATACTTCTTCTGTCCACGTTCTGTAATTTTACTTAACGTTTAAATTATCTCAACGCCACTCTTGCAGTGGCGTTTTTATTTGTTCCATGCTTCATCTTTTTCTCTCTACCTGCTTATTTTTTTCTCATATAACGTTTATTTCTTCTATTCTTTTTAATGAGTCTTTTTATTAATACACGCTAAAGAAGGATATAAAATGTCAAACGACAACATAAATGGAAATGTGTTTGCTTGTACCACACTTGCTATTACTGATAAAAAAAATCGAGTTTATCATGGCAGAACAATGGAGTTTTCAGCAGATAAACCAGCATCAATATTTGCATATTATCCTACAGGACATACATTCCAGCAGAATGCCCCTGATGGAACTCCTGGCTTAAAATATACTGTAAAATACCCTTTTATGGCGATCACTGCGCCAATTAATCTTGCAGGTACAAAAGATGTACTGGAAGGTGTAAATTCTCAAGGACTCTCTTTTAGCTTAAATATGTTACCTGATTCAAAACTTGATGATATTAATCCTCAAGATTACGCTAATTCAGTGCCTATTGCGGCTATTGGCGAATGGGCTTTAGCTCAATATGCAACAGTCGAGGAATTAAAACAGGCTCTTCCTCAAACCATTTTTTGGTCACAAAAACTGTTACTGTTACGTAATTTACCAAGCCCTTTCCATTACGCTTTTTATGACACCACTGGTGCTTGTATTGTGGTTGAAGTTTCCGAGGGTAAATTACATATTTATGATAACCCGACCTATTGCATGACAAATGGCCCATTATTTCCGTGGCATTTAACTAATTTAAATAATTACACCCATCTTTCTAATATTAATATTTCTACCAATACACTAGGCAATATCAAGGTTAAGCAACCTGACAGTGGCATTGCTTTAGTGACATTACCAAGTTCTGATACTTCTGTAGATAGATTTATTCGTGCTGTTTACTACACGACTTATTACCACAAAGTCTCTGATCCTGATAAACAATTAGTTGAATTAGCACATATTATGAACCGATTTGATCGTCCTAAAAATTCGACTATTGACCCACTATTAGGTCATGACACACTGCAAGCTCTTCATACTAGTGAGTTTTCAGTTTGGACAACATTGACTGATTTAAAAAGAGGGATCATGTTCTTTAGAGGATATAACAATTTAAATTTTCAAAAATTCACACTTGAATCCTTTAAGAATGAAGCAGAGGCAATTTTTGTTAAAGTAAATTTAGAAGGTGTTTTATAAACATAATTTTGATAAAAATGAAAAACTACAGATAAAATGTTTTTCTATCAGACTTTTATGAATAAAATTCTTTTGTGAAACAACACGCATTTTTTGTACTGAATATTTGCGTTTTAGGTGCTATTTTTCCTATTGTTCAAATACTGAGTAAGTAGTGAGTTATAAATAAATCCGGCACTTTTTTATAACTGTGCCATACTTATTAATAGCTTCATATAAAAATGCTACTTGTTCCTTTAAACAAACTAATAATAGAGGTTGTTACCATGAAAGCGAAACTAGTACTGGGTGCGGTAATTGTGGCTTCGAGCTTATTAGCGGGTTGCTCCAGCAACAATGCTCAATTAGATCAAATCTCTTCTGATGTAAGCCGTTTAAATACACAAGTTCAGCAGTTAAGCGGTGATGTACAGTCTGCTCGTGCTGAAGCTAAATCAGCTTACGACGAAGCAGCTCGTGCAAATCAGCGTTTAGATAACCAAGTTACTACTTATAAAAAATAAGGTGACTGTTTACTTATAATCAAGCCAATCAATTAGCCTGATTAACACTGTAAACTTTTGATATATCAACAACGCCCTAACCTTATGTTAGGGCGTTGTTTTATATCTCATATCGCATTGTTATGCGAGCTTCATACCACTTTTGTGTTAAATTTTTTAAGCTATTTAAAATAACTTGAGTAATTAAAAATCTTTACCTAACGGACTAATTTTAACCACTTTTCCTTTTATTTTTTCTCCTACCTCTTTCTTATAACTATCTAATTCGTCTTTATGTCTTTCATTAATACACTTAAGAAAACTAACAATTTTATTTTTATCAAGTTTAACTGTTTTAATTTTCCCATTTTTAATTTCTTGAATAAGAAAATTATCTTTAATTAAAGATTCAATACCTAATACTAAATATGAGCTTGTAGATGAAATAGCCTTTTCATTTTCTAGCTGTTTATTTACTAACGCTAGCTGTTCATTCACTAGCCCTTGCTGCTCATTCACTAGCACTTGCTGTTCCTTCACTAGCGCTAGCTGTTTATTCTTTTGCGATTCAAAATGTTTATCTATAAGATAATTTTCTTGTTTGTAAATTTCATACAATGTAGCCAATATAAAATTAACTTCTTTATTTCTATGACCCGTTCTCAGGTCTAGTTTGTTATCATGCTGATTTAGTAATTCATTTTTTATTATATTAAATAGTTTATTGACACTTTTAGAACCAATTTTATATTTATATCGTATACTTATATTTTTTTAAAAGATAATTTATATTCATTTATAGTTTCAGATTTATTGTTTAACATTGGAGAATTACGTTGAATAATTTCTGCACATATCAATTTTATATTTTCATTTTTACGATCTTCACTACCAAACAAAAATATTTTGCCACTATTTTTAATTGACGTTAATGAATCGGCTAATTGACTAAATTTATTTTCAATACTAGAGGCAATACGTGCAAAAATACTAGTATTATTTCTTGAATTAACTTCCATAATCGCAACGTTCCTATATCAATAAAAGATATTATTGATATTAATGAAAACTTGTTGAATTAATGTTGAAAATGCGCCTTTTATCCTATTATTTAGCTTTAAACCCTACCCCTTACATAAAAAACAGATGCCTTAAGCATCTGTTTTATTATTTATTACTGTTGTTAAAAACTTAATAGGCAGTTACATCTACAGGTAATCCTGAACGACGAATAATTTCTGCATCTGCTTTATCTTTATCTACTTTACCGCTTTCATACCACTCATTAAATTGTTTAGTAAACGTCAATGGCATGGTTTGTGGATCATCATCTGCGTTACGAGATAATGGCTGATGAACTTCAATAAATTGTCTACCATCTGCGGTTTCAGTAAATTTAATCGGCTTATTAATTATTTGAACACGGCTACCTTTAGGTACCACATTAAATAACGTTTCAATATCATTTGGTCTTAAACGAATACAGCCTGAACTCACTCTTAAGCCAATACCAAAATCAGCATTAGTACCATGAATAAGATATTCACCTCGACTATGTGCCAATCTTAGGGCATATGCTCCCATTGGGTTTTCAGGGCCAGCTGGGACGACAGCCGGTAGCGTGATCCCTTTAGCCGCATAGTTTTTGCGAATATTCGCCGTCGGTGTCCAAGTGGGATCTTTAATTAATTGAGAAATCGATGTCACCATTTCAGGTGTTTCTCGCCCTAATTGACCAATTCCAATAGGATAAACATCAACAGTTCCGCCCTCTTTGGGATAATAATAAAGGCGTAATTCAGCAAGGTTGATAACAATGCCTTTATGTAAAGTATCAGGCAAAATCATCTGTAATGGGATCGTTAAGGTTTTACCTGCAGCAGGTAAGAGGGGATCAACACCTGGATTGGCTTCCATCATATTGAGCAATCCCACTTGGTATTCGGACGCAATAGCCTCTAGTGGGCGTTTATCATCGGGAACTATATACGAAAAATTTTCACCAATAATACGCTCACCATCAGCAGGTAACAGGTATTCATTTGCATAAGATAAGTGGCTGCTCATCCCTAACAGCGCTACACCCAATAGGGTTAACCATTTATTCATCATTGATCCCGTATTTTAGAAATAAAGTAAACTGGCTATCATGATAATAAGATTATAGTACTTTATTCTTATTATATATTAAGCCAGTTTAGAATATTACCACGAGATTAGATAACATTTACGCTACAGTGTAATCTGAAAATCGTTTAATAAGCGTCGTAACCATAGCATGTAGGCCTTGTGTACGAGATGGCGTTAAATGACTTTCAAGTTCGAGCGATGCAAAATAGTGTTTTACATCTGTTGCTAATGCTTGCTCTATTGTTTTACCTTGAAACAAAATAATCACCAACGCCACCAGCCCTTTTACAATACCTGCGTCACTATCACCTACAAGTACCAGCTGCTTTTGCTCATTCAATTCAACAGCTATCCAAACTTGGCTTTGGCAACCTTCAATAAAATTTGCACTGGTACGTTGTTCATCTGTTAATGGTACAAGGCGTTCACCTAATTCCATCATATACAGATAGCGCTGCTCCCAGTCCTGACAACGAGAAAAATTGCGCAGTAATTTTGTTTCATCGGGTAAGTTGGCAACTGCCATAAATAGCCTCTTTCTTTTTTATTCTTTAACCTAATAACATCTCAACACGTAACAGTGCGTTCACTAATGTATCAATATCTTCTTTACTATTATACAAACCTAATGAAGCGCGGCACATCGCTGGCACTTGATAGAAATCCATAATTGGCATCGCACAATGATGTCCTGTGCGAATAGCAATGCCATAATTATCAAGAAAAGTACCTACATCATACGCATGATGTTTACCCAAATTAAACGCGATTACACCTTGACGGTTTTCATTACCATAAAGTACTAACGATTTTACTTTTTTCAATTGCTCTTGGGCATATTGCATAAGGTTGTTTTCATGCTCTGCAATAACGTTCATTCCCAGCTTGGTGAGATAATTTAATGCTGCACCTAACCCTATTATACCAATAATATTAGGGGTTCCTGCCTCAAAGCGCCAAGGTGCATCAGCATAAGTAATATCACCATTAAGATGTACATGCTTAATCATTGCACCACCCCCTTCCCAAGGTGGTAACTCATCAAGAATCGCTTTTTTGCCGTACAACAACCCCATACCAGTGGGACCATAAAGTTTATGACCACTACAAACAAAAAAATCACAATCGATTTGTGAGACATTAATCAGCTGGTGCATTGCACTTTGTGCACCATCAACCAAAATATGTAACTCACCCCCCTGTTGAGCCGAATATTGACGAGCATCACGAATAATATCTGCAACAGGATTTACTGTACCTAATACATTAGACTGATGAGTAATACTAAGTAACTTAGTACGCTCATCAATTAGTTCCGGCAACTTAGTTAAATCTAATTGACCATTTTCCAACATTGGAATAATGCGAATATCAAAACCATATTGTTTCGATAACATAAACCAAGGCACGATATTAGCGTGGTGCTCCATTTCAGTAATAATGATATTGTCGCCATCATTAAGAAAGCGCTGGCTATATGTGTTAGCGACTAAGTTAATGCCTTCGGTTGTTCCTTTAACAAAAACTATCTCTTCTTCGCTATTAGCGCCTAAAAAATCAGCAGCTTGTTTACGCACATTCTCAACTAATGTTGTCGCTTCTGCACTTAACGTATGAATGCCGCGATGAACCGCGGCATATTGTGTTAACGCAAAATTTTTCTCATGCTCTATTACACAAATAGGTTTTTGAGCACTAGCTGCACTGTCGAGATAAACCAATGGCTTACCTCTTACTTGCTGTGACAAAATAGGAAAGTCACTACGTGCTTTTTCAATAAATTGCGTCATAATTACGGTTATACCTCGGATAAGCGCTGATTAATTCTATCCAATACATGCGCTTTAATTATGCTATTTTCTAACGATTCAGTTAGTTCAGCTGCAAAAGCATGAATAATCATCTTACGTGCTGCACTCAATGAGATACCACGAGAGCGTAAATAAAATAGCTGCTCATCATCAATACGACCCACTGTTGCACCATGACTACATTTTACGTCATCAGCATAAATTTCGAGCTGTGGCTTGGTATCGACCTGTGCTTTTTCGCCTAATAGCAAGTTATTGTTGGTCATTTGACCATCCGTTTTTAACGCTTTAGGCGTAACCGTGATCATGCCATTAAACACCGCTTTACCTGCATCCATTGCAATAGTTTTATGCAGTTGACGACTTTGGCAATTTTTCTCGTTATGCATCAACCATGTTCTTGTATCAGCAATCTCACCCGCTTTAGGCAATACCACACTGTTCATCGAAAGCTCGGTATTTTCACCTTTTAACGCTGAACTGGTGTGATGTCGGGTGAGTTTACTTCCCAATAAGAAAGCATAACTATCAACCCTGGCATCTCGGCCAACCACCAAATCATTATGAGCAAAGTGCTGGCTGACTGCATTTTCAAAACCCAATTTAATATGATTAAACGAGGTATTATCACCAATATTTGCTGTTAATCTTGCACCTGTAAAATGGCGATTGTCGTCATTATCACTAATATAGTGTTCAATCACCTGCATTTGTGCATTCGCGCCAACTTCAAAATGGAAACGATAATTGGCACTATTTACTTCAGCGATATCATTACCTTGAGTAATATTAAGAATATAGAGCGGTTTGTCGGCAATAACCCCTGACTTTAGGGTGATTAGCAGCGGATGTGGCGCCAAACTCTCAACTAAGTGTAAAAACACTTCTCCGTTTATCGCTGCGGGTAACTCACTTTGGCTATCTAATAACGTAATCTGATAAGGGCCAAAATCTTTAGTGCTCTCCGTTGGTGAAAAAGTACCATTCACCATAACAATACGATAGCAATCTAACGGTAACGCTTGCTTAACTACAATGTTTTGTACATCAAAGGGGGGCAATAATTGATATTGCTGATTTAACGTTTCATCAAGAGGCGTGTAGTGCCAATCTTCATGGCGATAAATAGGAAAACCCACTTTTTCGACTTCTAACCAGTGGTTACGTGAATGCAAATTATCTTCACCTTTGCGTTGGTGATATAAGTCAGCAAACATTTTCAGTGCCTGTTGGTTGCGCTGTTCTATTTGGCGCTGTTTTTCACGCTTTTCATTGAGGGTCAATAAGCCAGCCATAACCTTGTTCCTCCAATTTTTGCGCCAATGAAAAATCACCTGATTTAATGATTTTCCCCTGATACAGCACATGCACAAAATCAGGTTTGATATAATCTAAAATACGTTGATAGTGTGTTACAACGATAAAGGCACGTTTGCCATCACGTAGGCTATTTACGCCATTAGAGACAATTTTTAGCGCATCAATATCAAGCCCTGAATCTGTTTCATCTAAAATGCATAATTCAGGCTCTAACGCTGCCATTTGCAAAATATCGTTACGCTTTTTCTCGCCGCCAGAAAAACCAACGTTAACAGAACGCGTTAACAAATCTTGTGGCATATCAAGTAGCGCAATTTTATCTTCAATAAAATCTTCAAAATCAAAACGATCTAATGGCGCTAAACCACGATATTCTCTTACAGCATTAACAGAGGATTGTAAAAAAAACTGATTGCTTACACCGGGAATTTCAACTGGATATTGAAATGCCATAAAAATGCCTTCACCCGCCCGCTCTTCTGGCTCTAGCGCTAATAGATCTTTGCCTTTAAAGGTAATAGTACCATCATCAACTTCATATTCATCACGACCAGCAAGTGTTGCTGATAATGTACTTTTACCTGAGCCATTAGGCCCCATAATTGCATGTACTTCGCCGGCTTTAATCTGCAAATCTAATCCTTTTAGGATCTCATTGCCTTCAACGCTGACATGTAAATTTTTGATATCTAACATAATATATGCCTTCGGTATTGATACACCCAGAAATGTGTTAATACTTAACCTACGCTGTGCTCTAAGCTGATTGCTAATAATTTTTGTGCTTCTACAGCAAATTCCAGCGGCAATTCTGAGAATACGTCTTTACAAAATCCATTTACAATCATTGAGATTGCATCATCTTCACTTAAACCACGCTGACGACAATAAAATAGTTGGTCTTCACCAATACGTGACGTTGTCGCTTCGTGTTCAAGCTGTGCTGAGTTATTCATCACTTCTACATAAGGGAAAGTATGCGCACCACATTGTGTTCCAATTAACATAGAGTCACATTGTGTGAAATTACGTGCATTTTTCGCAGAAGGAAGCACTTTGACTAACCCGCGATAACTGTTTTGGCTTTTACCCGCAGAAATACCTTTAGAGATAATGGTTGATTTAGTATTTTTGCCGATATGGATCATTTTCGTTCCCGTATCTGCTTGTTGGCTACCATTGGTTAAAGCAACAGAGAAAAATTCAGCCGTTGAATTATCCCCTTTTAAGATCACACTTGGATATTTCCACGTAATAGCCGAACCGGTTTCAGATTGTGTCCATGACATTTTGGCGTTTTCGCCTTCACAAATAGCACGTTTGGTGACGAAGTTAAGAATACCACCTTCGCTATCACCGCCTGAGAACCAGTTTTGTACAGTGGAATATTTTACTTCTGCATCTTTATGAATAATAACTTCTACAACAGCTGCATGTAATTGATAAGTATCACGTACCGGGGCTGAACAACCTTCGATATAACTGACATAACTACCTTCATCTGCCACTAAAATCGTACGCTCAAACTGACCTGTTTGTGCCGCATTAATACGAAAATAAGTGGATAATTCCATCGGGCAACGCACGCCTTTTGGAATATAAACAAAGGTGCCATCAGAGGCGACAGCTGCGTTTAATGCCGCAAAATAGTTATCGTGGCTAGAAACTACCGTGCCAAGATATTGACGAACTAAGTCAGGGTATTCGTGAATAGCCTCACTAAACGAACAAAAAATAATACCGTGTTCAGCGAGCTCTTCTCGATAAGTAGTAGAAACAGAAACGGAGTCAAAAATAGCATCAACAGCAACCGCTTGCCCTTCTCTTACTGGCACCCCAAGCTGATTAAATGCATCTTCAACTTCTTTGGTAAGGTAATCTTGAGCCGTTTGCTTATCACTTGTGACAGCTTCATTAGAGCCACCCTCACAGCTACCATTAGCACAACATGAGCTACAAGATGGTGCTGAATAATAGCTATAATCCTGATAATTCAAAGAAGGATAATCCGCTTTAAGCCAATGAGGCTCTTCCATTTCTAACCAATGGCGATAAGCATCAAGCCGGAATTCAAGCATCCACTCAGGTTCATTTCTTTTTGCCGATATTGCACGTACAACGGCTTCGTTTAGCCCTTTCTCAAGGGTATCTGTCGATATATCGGTATAAAAACCTTCTTTATATTGATGTGAGCTCAGCCAGTCCTGAACTTCATCACCTATTTCAACATTGCTCTGAGACATAATCTGACTTCACTATGTTATACCCCGAAGCTCTCACCACATCCGCAGACATTTTGAGCTTTAGGATTATTAAATTTAAACATCTGATTGAGTCCTTCACGGACATAATCGACAACCAAACCATCAATAAATGGCATTGCTTTTAGTGAAACAAATAGTTTTGCACCATTGTGTTCATAAACAATGTCATCTTCAGTTGGGCCTGCGGCTAATTCAATAACATAGCCATATCCTGTACAACCAGAGGGTTTGATACTTAAGGAAAGTCCCTGACTATCAGGGTTTTTCTCTACTAAATGACAAATATGTTTTGCGGCATTATCCGTTAGCACAATACCTTGCCATGTTGTGTCGTTAAGAGAAAAAGTTTCAACATTGTTTGTCATTACTGACCTCATTTCAAAAGGAGAATAATATCTTTCCCAACCCTAATGGTAATGATAACCCTTATCACTTCAACCATGTTTTTTGAAAGGATATTACAGATATGTTTATTTTTTGTTCTATTTTTGAGTTTAACAAGTTAAAGATAATAACTAACTATTTGTAATATATCACTTTAATGTTTTTCATCACAAAAATAAAACTTTGAATTATCTTTTTATTTCGCACAATACGCATAAAAGTTGCAATATAAATACACTTTATATGTTTATTACTGAAATGTAGAGAAAAAAGCATAAAAAGAGGTGCTAAAAAATAGTTTTAGTTTTCTTTCTATGCCTCCTATTTGATGGATAAGATATCATCACCTTTGTGATTATCTCTTATTGGATTGTGTGCTGTTTTAACTTATTTTTCGATAGTAATCGAATTAACATATTCACTTGTGCATTCAAGAAGTTGACGATGTTTTTCACGATTTGATTGGCTATTTACATCAGCAATAAATTGCAACTGCCATACACGGTTAGTTTTTGTATCAGCAACTAATATCCCCTCATAACTAACATTTTCCTGCGCCATTTTCCCTTCAAAAAAAACATGGCGACCTTGAAAACCTGAAATATCTAATGGTTTTATTGATGTAAATATTTCTTTCATCCCATCTAATAACGCGATGTTATCAACTATTCCCTGAGCACCTGAATTAATATCGTAAGTCATTATTTCGTTCATTTTAAAATAAGCCAGACGAACTTCGGTCAAATTGCAAATAGGCTCTGATTTATAGACCAACATTTCTGTTGTTACATCCTGAACATAATCAGGTAACAATTGAAAATAGTGTTCGGTATCTTTTCTATTCATTGAAAATGAAGTTGGATAATGAATATTAAATCCTGATATTCCTTGAACAGGATAATCAGCGATTTTTTTACTTGTGCTGGTTGTAGAATTATTATCACAAGCACTCAGTAATAAACTGGTCATTAATACTATTACTGTTTTAAATCTTGAAATAGTTAACATTATTATTTTCTTAAATTTCCATAGTGGAGATAACATGAAGGTAATGATTATCATTAAAAATAAATTTTAAATAAAGAATAATTTCCTGTCTTAAATTTATTTTTTACTAATAAAAAACGCACAAAGATAACTATATTCTTTGTGCGTTAATAAATAATATTTTTAAGCAATGACCGATGTCGTCAATCTTGAGATACAGACTTGACGATTTTCATCATCAAATATTTCTATTGACCAAACTTGATGAGAACGACCTAAATGAATAGGTTTACAAACACCCCTAACTTTACCTTCTCTAGCAGAACGAATATGGTTAGCATTAATTTCTAAACCCACAATTTTCTGTTCCCCTTGCGTGCACAGATAACCAGCAACAGACCCCAAGGTTTCAGCTAAAACCACCGAAGCACCACCATGCAATAAACCTAATGGCTGTTTAGTACGATGATCAACAGGCATAGTCCCTTCAAGATAATCATCACCAAGATAGGTTAATTCAATGCCAAGATGACTCATCATATTGTTTTGACCAATTTGATTGAGCTGCTCTAACGTTACTTCTCGTTTCCATATCATGGCATAATCTCCAAAAGTGCCTGTAAAGGATGTTTTAACGTAATATTATCAATACGTTTTACCTGACTCCGACAAGAGTAACCTGTGCTTAAGCAATGTGTTGTGGGCAATGTTTTTAGCGCTATTCCCCATGAAAGCTGATAAATTCCCAGCGAGCTTTCATAGTTATTTAGCTCATGTCCATAAGTTCCGGCCATTCCACAACAACCAGTACTCACAAACTCAAGTTGCTGCCCATAACGTTGGAAAATTGTCTGCCATTGTTTCATGCTTTGGGGCAATGCGGTGACTTCTGTACAGTGGCCAAAAAGATACCATTTTTCAGCGTCATTTCGCACTTCAATTGGCTCACTAACTAATTTACTTAACCATTCATGCACCAATTGAACATTAAAGTCTCCTCGTGCATCATCACCCAATATTTCACGGTATTCATCGCGATAACAGAGTACTAATGCAGGATCAACACCAACCATTGGAATACCTAACTTCGCAACGCGATTAAGCATAGTCGCGGTCTTTTGTGCTGTTTTACTAAACTGCTGTAAAAAACCTTTAATATGCTGTGCTTTACCATTAGGCGAAAACGGCAGTAATACAGGTTTAAAACCAATTTTTTCAATCAATTTAATAAAATCAGCAACAACTTTAGCCTCGTAATAGCTGGTAAAAGGATCTTGCACCACCAGCACATGGTGACTACGTTGCTTATCTGATAAACGTTCTAAATCTTCTAACGTCATATCTAAAGCATTATGACCCGCTAATTGCTGTTTCAATGTTGGTGTTGAAAGTAACGGTAAATCTACCATACCTATAGTATGTTTACTGATTTTTTGTACTAAAGGCTGTTTCATAAAAAAGTTAAAAAATGCGGGTGCTTTTGCCATTAGTGGCGTGGTTAATTCAACATTAGCCACAATATGATCTTTTAATGGGCGCAAATAGCGTTGATGATACAGCTCAGTAAACTTAGAACGAAATGCTGGAACATCAATTTTAATCGGACATTGAGTAGAACAAGCTTTACATGCCAAACAACCATTCATTGCTGATTTAACTTCATGTGAAAAGTCATATTCACCGCGTTTGGCTTTCCATGTATTGCGGGTTTTCTCAATTAAACCACGCAAACTCGGTTTATTGTTTACCAGACTTGATTCTAACTGTTTAGGGCTAACACCCTGCTCAGTTAATAAACGCAACCATTCTCTTACTAATGCAGCACGACCTTTAGGTGAATGGATGCGTTGCCCGCTAATTTTCATCGATGGGCACATTGGGCTTTTAACATCAAAATTAAAGCACAGACCATTACCATTACACTCTAAAGCACCACGAAAATCTTGGCGTACGGATAATGGAATAGTGCGATCAAAAGTGCCTCGCTTAATCGTATCAACTTGTTTCATTGGCTCATCAATATCCAATGGCGGACAAATTTTACCCGGATTAAGTCGATTTCGAGGATCGAACACCGTTTTTATTTGACGAAGTTCGTGATACAGCGTTTCACCAAAAAATTCTGGACTGTATTGCGCTCTAAAGCCTTTTCCGTGCTCACCCCATAATAATCCGCCATATTTTGCTGTTAAAGCAACGATATCATCGGAAATCGATTTCATTAACAACTCTTGTTGCGGATCGCACATATCTAACGCCGGGCGAACATGCAATACCCCCGCATCAACATGACCAAACATGCCATAATTAAGCTGGTGACTATCAAGTAATGCTCTAAATTCAGTTATATAGTCAGCTAAATGTTCTGGTGGTACACAGGTGTCTTCAACAAAAGGAATTGGTTTTGCTTGCCCTTTTGCATTTCCTAGTAAACCCACGGCTTTTTTTCGCATACCATAAATACGATGGATTTCATCTAAGTTATCGCAAATTTGATAACCTATTACACCGCCTTGCTGGTTATTCATTAATGTATCTAAACGCTGACAAAGCGAGGTTATCTGCGAGGCGATTAACACTTCGTCATCACCTGCAAACTCAACAATATTAAGCCCTTGCATATCTTTATTTGGTACATCAGTAATTAATTCTTTTACTGAATGCCAAACGATATCTTCTCGTGCCAGGTTTAAAACTTTAGAGTCTACTGTTTCGACTGAAAGCGCATTAGCTTTCACTAAAAATGGTGCATTACGCAGTGCTGAATCAAACGAATCGTATTTTACATTCACTAAACTACGTTGTTTAGGAATAGGTGTTATATCAAGCGTTGCTTCGGTAATAAAAGCTAACGTACCTTCTGAACCAGTTAAAATACGAGTTAAATCAAAACGTTTCATGTCATCACTAAAAACATGGCGTAAATCATAGCCCGTTAAAAAACGGTTTAGCTTAGGAAATTTATCTAAAATAAGCTTTCTTTGCTCTTTACAACGAGATAACACGGTGCGATAAACATGGCCTATTACAGAACTTTCTTTGGCAATAGTCTCCGCTAATTCGGTATCCATTGCCCGAGTTTCAAGTAGCTCTCCACCTAATAATACGGCTCTAACACCTAAAACGTGATCAGAGGTTTTACCATACACCATAGAACCTTGTCCTGAGGCATCCGTATTAATCATCCCCCCAAGAGTTGCGCGATTACTTGTCGAAAGCTCTGGTGCAAAAAAGAAGCCGTAAGGTTTTAAAAAAAGATTTAACTCATCTTTTATCACCCCCGCTTCTACTTTGACCCAACGCTCTTGTGGATTAATTTCAATAATACGCTTCATATGGCGAGATAAATCCACCACAATACCGTCAGTTAATGCCTGCCCATTAGTGCCAGTACCACCGCCTCTTGGTGTAAGAGAAAGTGAATGAAAACGAGGTTCATCGACTAAACGCGCTATAATGGTAACATCGGCCGTAGAACGAGGAAAAATGACTGCCTGCGGTAATAGCTGATAAATACTATTATCTGTTGCCATAGTGAGTCTGTCTGCATAAGAGCTAGAGATATCACCGGTGAATCCGTTTTGTCGGAGTATTTTTAAAAATTCAGTTGTGAGTTCGCTTACTTGCGGTGCTTGCGATATACGTGGGATCATTTGTTATAGCTCTTTAATCTAATTGTCCACATTGCTTAATATAAAATCATCTCAAGGTATGCCCAAAAATACATATGCCTTTTTTTGTACTTTCAGACCGATACCTGTTCACCTTATCATACAATTCTGGCAAATTGCGTAGTGATATAAACAACATGATATTTGCCATGTTTATTCATCTGCTTTTAGCATTTTTATTCGTGTAGGGATTTAAAATCATGGAAAAACCGCAGATCCATACAGATATACCCAAAGTTTTATTCACCGTTCTTTTTATATCTTTCTTTATTATCGCTAGCTTTTGGATCTTAAATCCATTTATTGTTGGCTTTATTTGGGCAGGAATGATCGTTGTTGCCACATGGCCTTTACTGATGATTTTAGAGAAAAAAGTAAAATATCGTTGGTTATCGACCATGATAATGATGATCCTTATCTTACTTATTTTCGTCATTCCTATCGTATTACTCATTAGTAGTGTGATTGATAACAGCGCACCACTTATTGAACTCGCTAAATCTCCATCAGAAATTCAACCGCCTCAATTACTTTGGCTAAATGATATTCCGATGATTGGCGATACGCTTTATAACACTTGGCATTCTATTTTGGTTTCTGGGGGTAATGCTCTCATTGCTAAAATACAGCCTTATGTTGGCCAAGCCGCTAATTGGTTTTTTGCACAAGCATTAAATATCGGCCGTTTTGCACTTCACTTAGCCATTATGTTGCTGTTTTCTGGTTTGCTCTTTTTACAAGGTGAAAACGTTGTAAGTTGGTTACGTCATTTTGCAGTACGTCTAGCAGGACAACGTGGTGATGCTGCCATTGTATTAGCGTCTTTGTCTATTCGAGCAGTAGCGCTCGGCGTGGTATTAACAGCGTTAATTCAGGCGATTGTAGGTGGAATTGGTCTTGCGGTAGCTGGCGTGCCTTATGCAACCGTATTAACCGTTATTATGTTTATTTGCTGCTTAGCGCAAATTGGCCCGTTATTGGTGCTTGTTCCTTCTGTGTTGTGGTTATTCTGGACTGGGGATACAACATGGGGAATAGTCATGGTTATTTGGGGCGGTAGTGTTGCCACTATGGATGGCGTATTACGACCTTACTTAATAAAAATGGGGGCAGATTTACCAATGGTACTTATTCTTACTGGCGTTATTGGTGGAATTTTAACTTTAGGTATGATTGGTTTATTTATTGGTCCAGTCGTTCTTGCGGTGGGTCATAGTTTATTAAATGGATGGATTAATGAAGTACCAAAACCTAATCCTGATTTATCAGAAACAGTAGAGTTTATGAATAAAAACTTTATTGCAAAAGATTAAGATAATAATAGTGTATGTAAGGGTTGATACTTACATACACTATATATAATAGGTTAAACTTTAATAAAGATTATCAATTTAAGAGTAATTTATTTATTAATACTTACATTTTGAAACATTTTTTATTTTTTTAAACCTGTTTGTTACCAGCAGGTTATATTCAATTTTAAATATACTAATAATCTTTTTATTGAGATAATTCTTAGAGCATAATTAACGCATTTCTCTTAATATAAATATCAACGAAACGAATGTTTCACCGAATTAATGATTTTGCTTATTATATTAATAGATTAAAAAGCAAGATTAAAGAATATAAAATATTGCTGTGTGTAGTCTTTGCCTGTCAGCCCATGATAGGCTTTTTTTTTGCCTACGATTTATTATTGTATAAAAAAAGCTCACATTATTATGCGAGCTTTTTATTATGAGTAAATCTATTAATTTTCTTGCGCTAATTTCACCCAAGTTTTAATTACGGTATCTGGATTCAGAGACAAACTATCAATACCCTCTTCCATTAACCATTGGGCAAAATCTTCATGATCAGAAGGTCCTTGACCACAAATACCGACATATTTTCCATTACGCTTAGCAGATTGAATTGCCATTGATAATAATGCTTTTACCGCATCATTACGTTCATCAAACAATGAAGAGACAACACCAGAATCACGGTCAAGACCAAGCGTCAGCTGAGTCATATCATTAGAACCAATAGAGAAACCATCAAAATGCGCTAAGAACTGATCGGCTAATAAAGCATTTGATGGAATTTCACACATCATAATCACTTTTAAGCCATTTTCGCCGCGTTTCAAGCCATTAGCTGCTAATTCGTCAATTACCTCTTCAGCTTGGCGCACAGTACGCACAAATGGGATCATCACTTCAACGTTATCTAATCCCATATCATTACGTACGCGTTTTACTGCTTCACACTCTAAAGCAAAACAACTACGGAAATCATCAGAAACATAACGTCCAGCACCACGGAAGCCTAACATTGGGTTCTCTTCATCTGGCTCATAACGATCTCCACCGACTAAGTTGGCGTATTCGTTAGATTTAAAATCAGATAGACGAACAATAACGCGCTTAGGCCAGAATGCTGCTGCCAGGGTGGCAATTCCTTCAGTTAATTTACTAATGTAATACTCAACAGGAGATTCATAACCCGCTATCATTTCGTTGATTTCAGCTTTTAGGGCTTCTGTTTGATCGTCGTATTCCAATAACGCACGAGGATGCACACCAATCATACGATTAATAATAAATTCTAAACGAGCAAGGCCAACACCATCGTTTGGTAACCCAGCGAAATCGAACGCACGATCAGGATTACCCACGTTCATCATGATTTTCAGGTCTAAATCAGGCATGTTATCGATTGCGGAGCTTTGAATAGAAAAATCCAGTTTACCATCGTAAACAAATCCCGTATCACCTTCAGCACAAGAAACAGTAACCACTTGCCCTTCTGTAATACATTCTGTTGCATCACCACAACCAACAACCGCAGGGATACCCAATTCACGCGCAATAATTGCCGCATGACAAGTCCTACCGCCGCGATTAGTGACAATTGCAGAGGCTTTTTTCATGATAGGTTCCCAATCTGGGTCTGTCATGTCGGTCACGAGCACATCACCGGCTTCAATTCTGTCCATTTCATTCAAGTTATGAATGACCTTTACTGTACCACTACCAATGCGGTGACCAATTGCACGGCCTTCAACAATAACTGGCGCGCTTTCATTAAGCTGATAACGTTCCATCACTTGTTGGTTAGAACGCACGGTTTCTGGACGAGCTTGTACAATGTATAAACGGCCATTGTGTCCATCTTTTGCCCACTCAATATCCATCGGGCGACCATAATGGCGTTCAATTAATACAGCTTGTTTAGCAAGCTCTTGAATTTCATCATCGGTCAAAGAGAAACGATTGCGTAATGATTCTGGCACATCTTCAATGCGGACTTGTTTACCATGCTCAATGCTGTCTGCGTAAACCATACGAATTTTTTTCGAACCGAGATTACGACGAACAATAGATGGACGCCCTTTCTCTAAGGTTGGTTTATGTACATAAAACTCATCAGGGTTAACTGCGCCCTGAACAACCATTTCACCTAAACCATAAGCTGATGTGATAAAGACAACTTGATCAAAACCTGATTCAGTATCAATAGTAAACATGACACCAGAAGAGGATAAATCAGAACGCACCATGCGTTGAACACCCGCAGAAAGAGCCACACCGCGATGATCATAACCTTGGTGAACACGATAGGATATTGCGCGATCATTAAATAATGAGGCAAATACGTGTTTGATGGCGATTAAAATAGCATCAATACCTTGAACGTTTAAAAACGTCTCTTGTTGACCCGCAAAAGAAGCGTCTGGCATGTCTTCTGCTGTTGCAGATGAACGCACCGCAAATGAAGCAGCTAATTCACCTTCACTTAAGGTTTGATAAGCATCACGAATATCTTTTTCAAACTGAGGAGTAAAAGGAGTATCAATAACCCACTGACGAATTTGATTACCCGCTTGCGCCAGTTGGTTAACATCATCAACATCAACAGTATCAAGTAATTCATAAATACGTTGATTAATGCCACTCTGTTCCAGAAAATCATTAAACGCTTGCGCTGTGGTGGCAAACCCATTAGGAACCGATACACCCAGTTCTGCTAGATTTGTGATCATTTCACCGAGGGAAGCATTTTTCCCACCAACACGATCAACGTCATTCATACCCAATTGGTTATACCAAAGTACATTGCACGGGGTGAGGCTATTGCTGGACATTGAGAACAATCCTTTTTTAAACAATTATGAGAGAGAGAGAAAAAAAGAAAAACCCGCTGCCAAAACGACAACATAAATAAGCGTAACACAATGTTATAGGGAATATGGAAAGGTGAATCGATCAACCAGAAAACTTTATTTTTTTATCCTTTATAATCATTAAAAATGTTATAGATAATGTTGTCTGATTTGCTAATTCAGCTAAAAAAAGGTGAGAGTTATGATATTAAGCTTGAATTCCATTAATTGCGATAATAATGAACCTATTGATAGAACAGTCTTTTTTATCTCTGATGGTACAGCGATAACGGCCGAAGTTTTAGGACATGCCGTACTCTCTCAATTTCCATTAAAAATGAAAAGTTATACATTACCTTTTGTATCAACGATTGAAAGAGCTGAAGAAATAAAACAGAAGATCTCTGAAATTTATAAAAAGAGCGGAGCTAAACCTCTGGTGTTTTATTCTATTATTAGCCCAGAAGTGAAACAAATAATAAATAACAGCGAAGGCTTTTGCCAAGATATAGTTCAATCTCTTGTATCACCACTTGAAAAAGAAATAGGGATCCAGGCTTTACCTAAATTAAATAAAACCCACGGTTTAACCGAAAAAAATCTCAGTAAATATGATGCGCGTATTGCAGCCATTGAATACACTTTATCTCATGATGATGGCATCTCTTTACGAAATCTAGATCAAGCACAAGTTATTTTAATTGGCGTTTCGCGCTGTGGCAAAACACCCACCAGCTTATATTTAGCAATGCAATTTGGCATTCAGGCTGCCAACTACCCTTTTACAGCTGATGATATGGACTTTTTAAAATTACCTGCTGAATTAAAAGAGTATCAACATAAATTATTTGGCTTAACTATTGCACCAGAGCGTTTAGCCGCCATTCGTAGTGAGCGCCGAGAAAATAGCCGTTATGCGTCAATTCGCCAATGTCGAATTGAGCTAGCCGAAGTTGAAGCTTTATTTAGAAAAAATAACATTCCATATCTCAACACAACAAACTACTCTGTTGAAGAAATTTCGACCAAGGTAATAGATTCTATGGGATTAGCTAGAAGAATGTTCTAGTGTCAAACAGCATTTTTTTATTAGCAGTTCACTGATAACCTTGTTGAAATTAGCTGAGTTTCGTTTATTGTGATCTTAATCACTGGGTAGCTGTACCCTGTATTTTTATTGAGATGAATTATGTTAAAAACAGACGAACTACGGACAAAGGCTTTAGACAGTCTGGTGACACCGGAAACTTTATCTAAAGAGTTCCCGATCTCTGAAGAGATTATCAACAATATTACGTCTGCCCGTAAACGAATTGAAGCTATTCTCACTGGTGAAGATAAACGACTTTTAGTGATTATTGGTCCATGTTCTATTCATGATCCTAAAGCCGCCAAAGAATATGCAACAAAGCTTTATCAGCAAAAAGAACGTTTTCATGACCGCTTAGAAATCGTCATGAGAACCTATTTTGAAAAACCACGTACCGTTATTGGTTGGAAAGGTTTAATTTCAGATCCTTATCTTGATCACTCCTGTAATGTAAACGAAGGGATTCGTATTGCTCGTAAGTTGCTAATTGAAATTAATGCACTTGGGCTACCAACAGCAACCGAATTTCTTGATATGGTAACGGGTCAATATATTGCTGACTTAATCAGCTGGGGTGCTATTGGTGCAAGAACCACAGAAAGCCAGGTTCATCGTGAAATGGCATCAGCACTTTCTTGCCCTGTCGGATTTAAAAATGGCACAGATGGTAATACACGTATCGCGATAGATGCTATTCGGGCAGCAAGGGTTGGCCACACATTTTTATCACCAGATAAAAATGGGCGAATGACTATTTATCAAACCAGCGGCAATCCATATGGGCATATCATTATGCGTGGGGGTAAAAAACCTAACTATCATGCCAGTGATATTGCTGATGCTGTTGATGCACTAAAACAACTTGATCTACCCGAGCATTTAATCGTCGATTTCAGTCATGGCAACTGTGAAAAAATTCATCGTCGTCAGCTTGAAGTAGCGCGTAATATTGGTCAACAAATCATCGATGGTTCTCAAGCCATTGTCGGTGTAATGGCTGAAAGTTTTTTACAAGAAGGCTCACAAAAAGTCACTCATGACAAGCCGTTAATGTATGGTCAATCCATTACAGATCCATGCTTAAGTTGGGATGATACTGAACAATTATTAGCACTACTTGCTCAAGCTGTTGATAGCCGTTTTAAATAACCATAAGCAGTATTTATTATTATCACACTTATTATTTGAAGGAGAGCTTAGCTCTCCTTTTATTTTACAACATCCCATCAAATAAACAAAAATGCTTTAATTTTCATCTGATATAGCTTAGCTACTCGCAATATGACTTAAATTTACCTATTTAAGTTAAAAAAAGCTTGTCTAAACACATTTGTTAACGATAATGATTATCATAATAATAACCCTTATCATCCTTAACTACCTGATGAATAAAAAAACAGATAATTTAACGAACTCTTTATTAAAACGTGAAGATTGTTCTTCAATAATTCAATCTATCAATAGCTTTGAATTATTGGGTGAAAATGGTGTGGTTTATATTCAACACAGCGGAGAGTTATATCAACTACGTCAAACCAAAGCAGGAAAATTAATCCTGACAAAATAGTTTTTAACAATAACTTGCAAGCCACCTAATCTTTTAGGCAGCCAGCTAAAGAACTCCATATACAAGGAATTTTTATGGATATTTATAGTATGTGCATGCTGAAAAATCATTTTAAATTTACAGGGATAGCAACAGCATTTTGTCTGTTATATACCCCTATTACCTTTGCACACATTACACAGCTTAAAAATAGTGACAAGGACACTCTCACTGTTATTAGCTCAACACAAAACAAAAATCACGAATTTCATTCAACAATTGATACCATCTCAGCTAAAGCTCAAACCGCCTCTACAACGGGTGAAATGCTAAAAGAAGTTGCAGGTGTCACGTTATCAGGTACTGGTGTAACAAATGGCGCCAATATTCTTATACGTGGCTATGATCAAAAAGGCGTAAAAATAATAGTTGATGGTATTCAGCAACCTCTTGAAAATACTATGAACAATTTGGGAGGCGTCTTTATCGACCCTGCCCTTATACGGCGCGTTAAAGTTAAACATGGTTCATCCGCCGTATTAGATGGTGAAGGCGCAATGGGAGGAGTAGTGTCATTTCAAACTATCGATCCTCATTCACTACTTACTCAAGATAAAAATCTCAGTGCTAAATTATTTACTTCTGTTTCATCTGCCGATAAACACTTTACTTATGGCGGTATTATTGCTGCTAGGCATGATATTGCAGAAGGTTTAATCGCTTATAGTCAACGCCAACGTGGACCTATTCGTCTTGCTAATGGCGAAAAAATGGCTAATCACGAACACGTTAAAAACGTTTTTGTTAAAGCCTATTTATATCCAACAGAAAACCAAACTTTTATTTTTTCTGCTCGTTATTACGATAATCATGGTGAACAGCGTGAAGTATTACATCGAATGGGGGGGTATGGTAAAAATGACAGTAACCAAGTCATTCGTCACACACAGCAAAAAAATTACGCCATTACTCATCATTACGCACCAGAAACAAATTCATGGTTAGATCTCACAACGCATCTTTATTATTCTCAGTTTGATATAAACCAACTATTTTTAACCGATACCTCATTAACAGAAAACCAATTAAAAAATAATGAGATGGGAAAGATGGGTGTTGATGAAAATCGTACGCAAATGACTTATGGTTTGAAATTAGAAAACCAAGCTTATGCTGATTATCTAAATATCATCAAGCATTCATTTATTGTTGGTACTGAAACTTACCAACAGAAAATGACATCCAATGAAAAAGCAAAAAACTTTCCTTTAGCCCAAATGAATTATGCTGCAGGTTGGTTGCAAAATACACTTAGCACACCGTTACTTCCTCTTTCGTTAACGGCAGGTATTCGCTATCACTATTACCAAAATAATCCTCATGAAGAACTCAATTCATTTTTTAAAAAATTTGAATCTAATCAACTAATTGCATCAAAACATAAAGCAAGCTATCAAGGAACATCAGAAAACGTAAAATTAACTTTTTCACCAACAGATTGGTTGCAACTTTATACCTCATATTCAACTGCTTTCCGAGCCCCAACTCTTAGTGAAATGTTTAATGATTCTCTGCATTTTAAAATGCGAATGGGCTTTTTTGGTACAACATCAGCACACTGGGTACCTAATCCTAATTTAAAACCTGAAAAAAATAGGACTTGGGAATATGGCGGTCAACTTGTATTTCAAGAATTACTCACAAAACAAGATAAGTTATCTATAAATGCCGCTTATTTTGATACGGTCTCAAAAGACTATATCACTTATGGCCCTTGGCATGAAAAATCGCTAGCAGGAATGCTTAACTTACAAGCTTTCAATATCCCTAAAGCATTAATTGATAGTATTGATATTAGTTTACGTTATACACACCCTTATTTTTCAATGGGTTTAAACTATAACCGTACTAAAACCCTTGAGTTAACGACACACGAAACTATCTCGCCAGTTCGCCCTGAAATACTAACAACCTTTATTTCTATTCCCGTTATCAAAACACCATTTACATTAACTTGGTCAGGACAATTTGCGAGTGCGACAGACAATAAAGGAACTCATAAGGGTCGCGCACCGCATGTAAAAGGAAAAACAACAAACCGAATGCAAGAGCTTATTCAACAATATCCAGGCTATGGCATTCACGATTTTTCAATCAGTTATCTATCGCAAAAAAATAAAAATATCCAAGCTGCTTTAGTACTCGCTAACGCCTTTAATTATGAGTATTTCTCAGCGATGGGTGTGCCAAAAGAAGGACGAAATATAAAAATGTCCGTCAGTTATCACTGGTAGAAAAAGAGCAATGATTTACATAACAAAGGGCTGCTTAGCAGCCCATTAAAATCTACGGAGATCCATCTGCATGTCTCAGTCACCTCGTTTTATCAAGTTCAGTTTGCTTGCATTAGCGATTTCATCTAGTTATGCAACCGCGCAAGAAATACAGCAAACGAATACAGAGAAAAAAACAGAAGTCCTTACGGTTTATGCGACAGGTAATGAAAGAGATAGCTTCTCACTTCCGATGATGTCTACGGTAATTAAAAATAATACCGCATTATCAGAAACAGCAGGCAGCGCTACAGAATTGCTTCGCCATTTACCAGGCGTTTCTATCTCTGGTGCAGGACGTACTAATGGAGAAACTATTAGTATGCGTGGATATGATAAAAATGGCATTTTGACGCTGGTAGATGGTATACGCCAAGGAACTGATACAGGACATATAGACAGTATTTTTATTGACCCATTACTTATTAAACAAGTTGAAGTGATTAGAGGCCCCTCTGCTTTATTATATGGCAGTGGCGCATTAGGTGGCGTTATAGCTTATGACACAGTTAATGCAAGTGACTTATTATCACAAAATGAACGTGGTGGTGTTCGAGTTATTGGTTTAGGTAATACAGCACAGCATAGCCAAGGTTTTGGTGTTACTGCTTTTGGCCGCCAAGATAATTTAGATGGACTTATCGCTTTTTCGGCTCGTGATAAAGGTGATATTCGTTATGGCGGTGGCTATCGTGCTCAAAACGATGAAACAGTATTTAATCTTTTATCAAAAGGTCGTTGGCTTATTGATAATGAAAACTCATTGAGTGGGCAATTACGCTATTACCATAACGATACTAATCAACCTAAAAATCCTCAAATCGCAAGTAACGCCTCTACGGCTAATGTACAAACTGATCGAACAACAACTCAAAAAGATGGGCAAATTACCTATCAATATAATCCTGCAAATTCACCTTGGCTAAATGTGAAAACGCAGGCTTATTACAGTGAAATTGATATTAATGCAAAAACAACACAAAACGGACTCGAAGGTCGTCAACAAAAGACTTATGGCATAAAACTAGAAAATCGCTCAAATCTTGGATTACATAGTTTTGCTGCTCATAGTTTTACTTATGGTAGTGAAATTTACAAACAAAAACAGAACCCTAGCCAAAATACAGAAAGTTTTCCTCAAGCAGATATTCGTTTTATGTCTGGTTGGCTGCAAGATGAAATGACACTACGTGATCTACCTGTTTCATTAATAATTGGTACACGTTTTGACAAATATAAAAGCCAAAATGATCGTTATGATGATATCAGCGCCAATAAATGGTCATCAAAAGGCGCTATCAGCGTTACGCCAACAGATTGGCTAATGCTTTATTCGTCTTATTCACAAGCTTTTCGCGCCCCGACTTTGGGTGAAATGTATAACGACTCAAAACATTTTGATGCCCCCTTCCCTGGTGCACCTACTAACTATTGGCGACCAAATCCTAATTTAAAACCCGAAACCAATTCAACAACTGAATACGGATTCGGTTTTCAATTCGACGACGTATTATCTAATAATGATAATCTGAAAATTAAAATCGCCCATTTCAATACACGAGCAAAAGATTATATTGATGCAGATGTCGCGATATTTCAGGGATATACACAATCTGCAAATATTTCAAGAGCAACTATTTGGGGTTGGGATGTTTCTATGAATTATGAGTCGCGCTACTTTAATTGGGACTTAGCCTATAACCATACAAAAGGGAAAGATAATGCAACAAATGCATCTATCATCTCAGTTGAACCAGATACTTTAACAAACCGTTTTGATATACCAATACCAAGCTCACACATTTCTGTCGGTTGGTTAGGCCAATTTACCAAACATACAGATTTTACGAAAACAAACCGTTTTAACCGGCCTGCCAATAATCAACAAGCAGGTTATGCCGTTAACGATTTTTATCTTCGATATGAAGGTGATGCCTCTCTTAAAGGACTAACAACATCGATAGTACTTAGTAATACTTTTGATAAAACTTACTACTCTTCTGCTGGTATTCCCCAAGAAGGTCGTAACGCAAAAGTACTAATGAGTTATCAGTTTTAATTATTACTAAAATAAACAATATAATAGGAGTTTCTGTGAATACATCTCTTTATGAGAGCTACCTGCAAGCAAAAGCGGATAAAAAAGCACCTTATGCTCGTGATTTAGCCGCTTATTTAAATGTTAGCGAAGCACAACTAACCCATGCTCGTGTTGGTCATGATGCAAAACGTCTACGTAATGATGTACGTGATCTTCTAACTGCATTAGGTAAAGTCGGTGAAGTAAAAGCCATTACTCGGAACGATATCGCCGTTCATGAGCATCTTGGTGAATATACCAATGCACGTTTTAATGATCACGCAGGATTGATCCTCAACCCTCATGAACTTGATTTACGTTTCTTTTTCTCTTACTGGAAAAGTATTTTTTCATTAACTGAAGAAACTGCCAAAGGCCCTCGCCATAGTATTCAGTTTTTTGATATGCATGGTGATGCATTACATAAAGTTTACGTCACTGATAATACCAATATGGATGAGTGGGAAGCGCTTATTCAAATGTTTTTATCAGAAGAAAACCCAGTCTTAGATATCATCCCTGTCGAACCTTTTACTGATACTCCTGTAAATGACGAACTCGCTCAACAACTTGATCAACAATGGCGTTCAATGACAGATGTACATCAATTTTTCAAATTATTAAAAGAACACAATCTCAGCCGTCAACAAGCCTTTAAAGCCGTTAGCGATGATTTAGCATACCAAGTAGACAATAGTGCACTAAAAACATTATTAGAACAGGCCAAAGAAGCCCAAAATGAAATTATGATCTTTGTTGGTAGCCGTGGTTGTGTGCAAATTTTTACGGGTACGATAGACCGCTTAGTACCTCATCAGTTTGAAAATAGTGATCAAGTCTGGATTAACGTCTTTAATCCTGCATTTACATTACATGTTATCGAAAGCGAAATTGCAGAAAGCTGGATCACTCGTAAACCAACCCAAGATGGTTTTGTTACTAGCCTAGAGATCTTTGATAACAAAGGTCAGCAAATTGCTCAACTTTATGGACAACGTACTGAAGGAACCGCGGAGCAACAACAATGGCGTGAACAAGTGAATACTCTCGCCAAAATTGTGTAATCGGAGAATAAACTAATGAAAAAATGGCTTCTATTCACCCTGTGTTTACTTACTACCGTTACAACATCTGCGGCTGAACGTATCGTAACTATTGGTGGTGATATTACAGAAATTGTTTTTGCACTGGGTGCTGGCGAACAAGTTATTGCCCGCGATAGCACAAGCTTAGTACCTGAAAGTGTTAAAGCGCTTCCTGATGTTGGCTATATGCGTATGTTAAGCCCTGAAGGTATTCTTTCTGTAAAACCAACCTTGATTATTACCAGTGAGTTAGCTCGTCCATCACTTGCTTTACGTCGTATTAAAGCAGCTGGTGTACCCGTAAAAACGATAACAGGAATACACAGTTTAGAAGCCATTAACCAAAAAATAGAAACTATTTCTGACTTACTCAATAAAACAGAAGAAGGTAATCAATTAAAACAAAAGCTTAATCAAGCTATAGCTAAAATTCCAACAACACCGATAGATAAAAAAGTGATTTATATTATGAGTCATGGTGGTGTTGTTCCAATGGCTGCCGGACAAAATACCGCAGCTGATACCATAATTACACTAGTGGGAGGGAAAAATGCCATGCAAGGTTTTACTAGCTATCGTCCTCTCTCTCAAGAAGGTGTTATTGCTAGCCAACCCGATATTTTATTAGTCACCACCGAAGGGCTTAAAACCATTGGTGGAATAGATAAATTGTGGGAATTACCCGGCATAAAATACACACCGGCAGGTAAAAATAAACACTACGTGGTTGTTAATGATATGGGACTACTGGGCTTTACACTTTCTACACCAGAAGTAATGCATCAAATTCGTCAAGCATTGGAGCAATAATGGTTCATTTTCGCTCTCCGTGGGTAGGTATTCTTGCTTTATTGCTATTACTTACCGTGGTTACCTTAATTTCTGTCAATAGTGGAGCCTTAGCGCTCTCATTTAATACACTTTGGCATAAGTCTTTTGATGATATGGAATGGCAAATCTGGCTAGATATTCGCTTGCCTCGTGTCTTATTAGCTATTCTTGTCGGCGGCGCATTAGCTATTTCTGGCGCAATAATGCAAGGTTTATTTAGAAATTCACTTGCCGATCCGGGTCTTCTTGGTATTAGCAGTGGCGCCGCTTTAATGGTCGCTATCGTTATTATTTTGCCATTTTCTTTTTCTCCCGCATTCTCTTTTTATAGCCATATTATTGCTGCATTTATTGGTGGCCTAATTGTCGCTATGATTATTTTTTCTCTTCATCAATTAAGTGATGGTAATTTAGCTCGATTATTATTGGCAGGGATCGCGATAAATGCGCTCTGCATGTCTTTTATTGGTGTATTAAGTTATATCAGTACTGATCAACAACTTCGCCAGTTTTCATTATGGATGATGGGATCTCTTAGTCAGATTGATTGGAAAACACTCTCTATAGCCACTCTAGTGATCATTCCTGTTAGTATTTTAGCCTGTTGGCAAAGTCATAAACTAAACTTACTCCAATTGGGTGATGAAGAAGCACATTATTTAGGATTAAATGTAAGAAGAACTAAGTTTATTCTTTTGCTGCTGAGCGCCATTCTTATTGGCTGTGCCGTCGCACTAAGTGGAGTGATCGGTTTTATTGGATTAGTTGTACCACACCTTATACGTATGAGAATAGGTAGTAATCATGTTTGGCTACTTCCAGCCACTATTTTAGGTGGCGCAACACTTTTACTTGCTGCTGATACTTTATCAAGAACATTAGTTTCTCCTGCTGAAATACCTGTTGGATTAATTACAGGATTAATCGGAGGTCCCTATTTCCTTTGGCTTATATTAAGACAACCAGCAGGACGAATGTAATGAAACCATTAGAAAAAATGCCACTACTTTATGGAAAAAACCTGGCCTATCAAATTGGTAATAAAACAATTATTAATGATGTTTCGTTATCACTTGATAGTGGTGAATTAGTTGCCATCATTGGGCCTAATGGTGCTGGTAAATCCTCCTTATTACGTTTATTAACGGGATATACTTCACCAACTCAAGGCGAATGCTATTTTAAAGGCAAAACATACACACAGTGGAATAGCCGAGCATTAGCACAAAATCGTGCTGTAATGCGCCAAAATAGCCAACTCTCATTTTCATTTACTGTCGAAGAGGTTGTCGCTATGGGAAGAACGCCTCATGGACAACAAAATAAGCAAATCGCTGTAGAAACCGCTCTGCTACAAACAGATTGTTTAAAATTTAAAAATCGAGACTATCGCCAATTATCAGGAGGTGAACAGCAACGTGTACAGCTTGCTAGAGTACTTGCACAGCTATGGCATCCTTCTCCTCAAAAGGCCGCATTGTTTCTTGATGAGCCAACATCTGCGTTAGATCTCTACCACCAGCAACATAGCTTACGATTATTAAAACAACTGGCAAAAACTCAAAATTTAATGGTGTGCTGTGTGCTTCACGATCTTAATTTAGCGTCACTTTATGCCGATAGGATCTTATTATTACATCAAGGTAAACTTGCTTGCGAAGGAACACCTACTGAAGTATTAACTGCTGATAATATTCAAAGTTGGTATGGTGCTGATGTAAATGTTGGTATTCACCCTGAATTATCACATCCCCAAGTTTTTTTGCGTCCCTAATACCATAGAAGCAATAAAACGTTAATACTCTAAACCATTACTTAAAACTCACCTTAAGTAATGGTTTTTTTATATAATAAGTACATATTTAATTAAGTTTTTCACCATAAGTAACTCTACGAAAATTGATTAGAATAATTAAACTATATATTTACTCCTACAATTAAGTAAATTGACTTTTAAATACACCTTAATCAATGATTAGCTTATGATTTAAACATTATAATATAACAATATCATAATTTATAACCATAACAGTGCATTAAAATTGAAAATAATTTAATAAATTCAATAAAATAAAAGTCGATGAAATTAATATTATTTATCAAAACGGCTCACTAACTATCTTTATTAGACTACTTATTGTTTTTTCCTATCGCTGTGATAATGATTATCAATAACAAAAAGCACTTTTTGCCTACCAGTTATTCTCCCCATGCTTAAAATAGGTTATAAATAACATACGTTACTATTCTATTAATTGGGCACTGTGTCCCCACCTTATTTGTGGGAGGTTTTATGGCTGAAAATGTCGTTAATGATATTCTTAAATGGCTGGAAACGCAGTTACAGCGAAACGAAGGCATAAAAATTGATACGATTGCAAATAAAAGTGGTTACTCTAAGTGGCACTTGCAACGTATCTTTAAAGATTTTAAAGGTTGTACTTTAGGCGAATATGTTCGTAAACGTCGTTTATTAGAAGCGGCTAAATCATTACAAGAAAAAGAGATGCCTATTTTGGATATTGCTTTAATGTATGGCTTTAGTTCTCAAGCAACATTTACTCGTATCTTTAAAAAGCATTTTAATACTACGCCAGCTAAGTTTAGAGAAAATGGTCAAATGCCTGATACTCATTGCTTTATGTCATGTCAGGATCACTAAAAATATTTTGTCACCCGCTACTATCACATAAAAAACCAGCGTTTGTACTAATACAAAGACTGGTTTTTTTATCTGATTTAACTATCATTGGTTTTAGGCAATTGCACTTATTAACCACTGTTTAAGCTCATCTAACTCAATACTGTTTTGTGGAAACTCTATCTTCAGTCGCTCAATAAGCTTTTTTAGTGAATCTGTCGAATAGCGTTGCCCTACTAACATTTCAGAAAGTACTTCTAAAGGTGCTGGATCTAAACTATCTGTAAAGATCTGACTTTTAATAATATTGCCACGTTCAATATCAAAATGAAGCTCAACACCACCCCATTTAAAACGATTATCAAGTAAATGAGAAAATGCGGGCGCTTGCCCAAAGTTCCATTCCCAACTACTTTGTTTCGCAAATGTCTCAGCAAATCCAGGTAAATCAGGTAATTTTTGTGGTGAGATGATTTCTGCATCCACTGTTTCACCATAATATTCAAAAAAACTTTCAGTAATTGTTTTACAAAGTAGCTCGTGCGTTATCTCAGGCTTTAATTCAATAATATTTGTTACTCTGGAACGCACAGAAGTAATGCCTTTAGCTTGAAGCTTTTTAGGATCTGGATTGAGATAATTTGCTAAGCGCGATAAATCCGCATTAATCAATAATGTACCGTGATGAAAACCACGATCCTTAGTTTCTTTATAAGCAGAGCCTGATATTTTTCGCTCACCATCATTATGAGAAACGACCAAATCATTACGCCCTGAAGCTATCGCATTAATTCCTGCTTTTGCTAGCCCATCAAGAATGATTTGCGTTGAAACAGTTTTATTATATTCCGGTTTACCGGCCATAAAGGTAAAACACGTATTTCCCAAGTCATGAAAAACCGCACCACCACCACTTGAACGACGCGCTAATTTCACACCATCGTCTTCCATCTTACGTGTATTACACTCTTTCCAAGGGTTTTGAGCGCGGCCAATAACCACAGTATTATCATTACGCCAAAGAAATAAAACTCGTTGTTCTGCGGGCATTTGTCTAAAAATACACTCTTCAACGGCAAGGTTAAACCAAGGATCGTAAGAATCAGAAATTAACAGTCGCAATTTGCCTGACATAAGGAGTACCTAATAAGAAGAAAATAAGGTATAAGATACCATAACACTCATAGAGTTAGCGTCTCAATGGCACGAAATTACAAACGACGAGCCTGCCAGAAAGTCTTTTTCCAATAAACGTTGTCAAGTGATGAGCGAATCACCCCTTTACTTGTTGATGCGTGGATAAAGGTATTATCAGTATCATAAATACCAACATGAAGCCCATTCTCACCCCCACCTGTTTTAAAGAAAACTAAATCACCTGGCATCAAATCATTTTTATTAATTTGTGTACCATATTTAGTTTGATCAATCGTCATACGTGGAAGCTGAATATCAAAACGATCACTATAAGTTTTATAAACAAAGCCAGAGCAATCAATTCCTGAAGGGCTCATTCCACCATACCGATAAGGTGTGCCATACCATTGTTCTAATTGCGACTTTAATTGAACAATAACCATAATAGGATCAGAAAGCTGTGTTTTTAATGGTGGAGCTGGAGGCATGCGTTTAGAAGGGCTAGAGGAGCAACCAGCCAAAAGGATAATACAGAGTAAGAAAGGATAAAAAACTGACTTTCTCATTGCATTCACCATAATAATCGCAGTAGGTTTTAAAATTTATCTGTTTTTACAAACAAAAACAAGCTATTGAAGATAGAAGTATAATAACTCACTAGCTAATAGCACAATAACTCACAATGAGAGAGATTATTCATTAATAGCGTGAAAATGTTTAGTGGGATTTTGTGGTTTCTTTTGTTTTTTGACTAATCAACCAAACGCCAATCATAATAAATACAATACCTAACGTTTTTGTTAATGACGGTGTTTCTTGAAACCAAGGCAATGCAACTGCGAGGATATAAACAAACACATAGCTTAAACTAATAAGTGGGTACGCCTTATTTAAAGGTATTGTTCGTAATGTGAATAACCAACACACCATTGATAATACATATCCCACAAGGCCAGCAAATACGATACTTAAAGATCCAACATTTGCCCATAGCCATGAAAAATCAAACCAGTGCTTTTCCAACTGTAATTCTGGTAATCTCGACATTCCTATTTTTAATAGTAATTGAGCTGCTGTTACTAATAGCGCACTAGCAATAGCCCATAGATACCCCTTCATGATTGCGTACTCATCAACACGATACCCAACATAATTGAAACAATTCCTATCCAATGCTTAGCATTCACTGGTTCTTTATAAACAAACTGCCCTATTAGAGTGACAACAATAAAGTTAATACTTAGCATCGGATAAGCAATACTCAGTGGCAAAATTTGTAATAATCGCAGCCAGAACAGCATACCAAAGCCTAACATTGCTATCGCAACAATAAGCCAGAAAATCGTTTTTCTGGCTTTTATGGTTGAATTACTTTGCCAACTTACAACAGCTTGTTTTTGACAAACTTGTCCAATACAAGTTAACAAACTAACAATTAGCAATAAAACAAATGACATCACTCTCGTTTCTCATAAGTTAATATTGCTATTCTCTGATTTGTTACCAACTCTTCAGGTCTTGGGAATCTCGCTAATGTTTTCGGATCTTTGAATGTTACAACAACTGAAACATTACCTTCTTTTCTTGCTGTTTCTAACCATTGAGCAAAATTATCTGGTTTAATCAGACGATGTTGTGAATCGGGGTACTTAACACCATAGGTTAATTCACCTGTTCTTTCATATAGATAAATATCACTACGTTGTAATTCCCATGCCAAACCAGCACCAACACCCACACTGCTGCTTACAACATATTGGCTAGATTTTAGTGTATTAATATTTTGGCGAATAAATTCTTGCGGTAATTTACCATCTACGCTGCTATTAGGAATCGCTTGTCCAATACATAAACTGACGCCTAATGAGCAAGATGCTGCCCACAACCAGTGTTTACCATTAAGAGTTGAACATAAATACCCAATAATGCCCCATAAAGAGAAAGCCACTATTGCTAATACCCATTTAGACCACTCATAAGGCATATAAATAGGTTTAGAAGATATTAATTGAATCACCAAAATAGCAATAACGACAGCAACACCAATAAAGATATTAATATAGCCATTGACTCTCAGCGCTTTCATTCTGAACTTTCTCGCGCAATCAACACCATATTTTGCCATTAACATCGCAAGGGGTGCCATAAAAGGCAACATGTACGTTGGTAACTTACCCTTTGCAATACTAAAAAATAGGAATGGAACAACAAACCAACAGAGTAAAAAGAATAACTCAGGACGCTTACGTTTTTTCTTCCATGCGCTAATAAGTGCACCTGGTAACAACCCAAGCCAAGGAATAACGCCTAATATGACCACTGGTATATAGTACCAAATTGGTGCTTTGTGTTGAGCATCGTCGCCAGAAAAACGCTGAATGTGCTCAACCCAGAAGAAATAATTCCAATAATCAGGTTCAGCCTTAGCTATTGCCAAAACCCACGGCAAACTAATTAATGCAGCACCTAATACTGCAAGTAGGCCATACAAAAGCATTTGCACAAAGCGCCGTTGATAAAGCGTAATAGGAACCATAACGATAACGGGTATGGCTAATGCCAAAAAGCCTTTAGTCATAAATGCCATACCACAAGCTAAACCAAGGGTTATCCATGCCAGTATTCGTGTTTTAACTGTAGTTGCTTTCAATGCCCAAAAACAACAAACCATACTTGCTGTTACCCAAAGGGCAAGCATAGGATCAAGTACGCTATATGTACCAACACTAAACACAAGGAACATTGATAAATAAATTAAACTAGAAACAAAGGCAACTTGGCGATTACGCCACATCATTCTAGCTAATAAATAAACAAGTAATGTGCTTAAAAGAATAGAAATAACGGAACCAAAGCGTACAGCAAAATTAGTATGACCAAAAATAACTTGGCTGATATTGTTGATCCAATATCCTGCAACAGGCTTTTCAAAATAGCGAATATCCAGCATATGGGGAACAATCCAGTTCCCGCTCACCACCATTTCGCGGCTAATTTCCGCGTAACGAGTTTCATCTGGTTGCCATAATAACCGGCTGTTCAATGGAAATAAGTAGGTAAGAACAAAAAAAAAGAGCCAAGAGGATGGCCCCGATTTTACTCGCCCGGTTATTCAACATAGTTTTGTTAGACCTCTTGTTGGCACCCTAACCAGCCTTCTCGACCCGGAAAGTCAGATCGAACAACTTTGCCTATCGGAAGCGTTTCTTTATCTTTCGGTAATAAATCGCTTAGTGGGCAGAATTCGATGCCTTCATTTGCAATCATTGCCAGTAACTGCTCGAATTGAGCTGCTTTTGACATTCCTTCAACTTCAGTATGGATAGTATAAACAGGTATTCCTTTGTCTTTTTTGATTTCATCAATAATAAATTGATTAAAATCCTCATCCTTTACCTTTGTACCAACCACTTCATCATAAGTAGGTAATGTTACTGGAATTTGCGCCGTACCGATAGAACCATTTGCTAAAATAGGTCTAAAAGGATGCGTTCCACGACAATCACTATTGTAATCGAATTGAAAGTTTTCTTTAACTGTTAATACACGCTCATCTGCTCGCCATCCAGCAACAGCCGAACATTTAACAGGACCCTCAAGTGCTTTTTCTAGTGCTTCGACACCTAAATGCACTTGTTGCGTTAATTCTTCCGTCGTCCAACGCCCTACTTTTGCTTGCCAACCTTGATGATCCCACGAGTGCAAACCTACTTCATGACCTGCATCTTGGGTTTGTTTCATCAAATAACCTAAATTTTGAGCAATTTTTTTACCTGGCCACGCTGTTCCTGCCAGCAAAATATCAAGCCCATATAACGACGCGGCATTTGACCTTAGCATTTTCCACAGAAATTTCGGTCGCAAAAGGCGCCATAAATGGCGCCCCATATTGTCTGGACCGACACTGAAGAAAAAGCTGGCCTGAATGTTATGTCTGGCAAATACTTCCAGCAACTGCGGAATACCTTCTTTAGTTCCTCGATAAGTATCCACATCGACTCTCAAGCCAACTTTCTTCATTATTTGTTACCTAACTCTTCAACTGCGCCACGTAAGAAGAAATCTAATGTTTCTTCAACTGTTTGGCGTGTTTCTATCGTTGGTTTCCAATCCAATAAACGTTCTGCATTTTTAATGCTTGGCTTACGGTGTTCAACATCTTGGTAGCCTTTACCATAATAGCTGCTACTTTCGATTTTCTTAAAGCCGGCAAATGGAGGGAAATGTCCACGTAACTCATGTTTTTCAAAGCAATCTAACAGCATTTCGGCTAATTCACGGATACTTGCTTCGTTAATTGGATTACCAATATTAATAATTTGGCCATCACATTTATTATCACGATTTTCAATGATGCGGAATAATGCTTCGATACCATCATTAATATCTGTGAAACAACGTTTTTGTTCACCGCCATCAACCAATTTAATTGGTGAGCCTTCAACTAAGTTCAAAATTAACTGAGTAATTGCACGCGAACTACCAATGCGAGCAGAGTTTAAGTTATCAAGGCGCGGCCCCATCCAGTTAAATGGGCGGAATAAAGTAAATTTCAGACCTTCCTTTGCACCATATGCCCAAATAACGCGGTCTAACAGTTGTTTAGAAACTGAGTAAATCCAACGCTGTTTATTGATTGGGCCAACAATTAAACGAGAATTATCTTCATCGAATTCTTTGTCATCACACATTCCGTAAACTTCTGAAGTGGATGGGAAAATAATACGTTTATTATATTTAACGCAATAACGTACAATTTTTAAGTTTTCTTCAAAGTCTAATTCAAATACACGTAATGGATTACGGGTATATTCAATTGGTGTAGCTATCGCGACTAAAGGCAGAATAACGTCACATTTTTTAATGTGATATTCAATCCATTCTGTATGGATGCTTACATCGCCTTCAATAAAGTGGAAACGTGGGTTACCAATAAAACGCTCGATAGCAGAAGATCCGATATCCATACCATAGATATCATAATTATCATCTTTTAACAGGCGCTCGGTTAAATGGTTACCGATAAAACCATTTACACCTAAAATCAGAACACGTTTACGACGTTTAACTTGTGCTGTTGCTTTTGGCCCAACACGTACATCAGTAACGATACCCATTTCAGAAGCTAAACGACTACCTTGAACATATAAGCCATTCTCGCTTTGACCCGTCACAACTTCTATCGCGCCTTTAGCACAAGCAATCACTAAAGGTTCAGTAGAAATAACCGTACCAGGGCGTTTACCTTGATTATCATTAATAGGGCGTGAACGCCAAATGATCATTTTACGCTCACCTAAAAAGGTGAATGCACCAGGGTAAGGTTCTGTTACAGCACGAACTAAATTATGAACAGCGTTAGCATCTGCATTCCAGTCAATTAACCCATCTTCTGCGCTACGGCGACCGAAATAGGTTGCTTGGCTTTCATCTTGCTTAGTTGTTGAATAATCACCTGAAGAAATATGTGGTAAAACACTCAACATTAGTTTTTCAGCTGCTTCTTTAACTTTTTCGTGCAAAATAAGAGATGTGTCGTTTTCACCAATAGTCACTGTTTCTTGAGCAACAATGTCACCTGCATCTGCTTTTGCTGTCATTTTATGCAGAGTAACACCCGTTTGTGTTTCGCCATTAACAATTGCCCAGTTAATTGGTGCACGACCACGATATTTGGGTAATAAAGAACCATGTAAATTGAACGCACCTTTAGGTGCTAGATTCAGGATCTCTTCACTTAGCATATGACGATAATAGAAAGAGAAAATGACATCAGGCTTCATTTCACGAATACGCTCAATCCACAAAGGGTGATTGACATTTTCTGGCGCAAATACGGTCAAGCCCATATCAGCACTCACACGAGCAACTGATGAGAAGAAATGATTTTCGTTAGGATCGTCAGTATGAGTAAATACAGCTTGAATATCGAAACCTGCTTTTTCAAGTGCTTTTAAACCGACACAGCCAATATCATGATAGGCAAATACGATTGCTTTCATTAGTCTTCTTCCTGATTTTCGTTGGTTTGTTTAACACCAACCACTTTTTGGATAAAATACCGAGGACGCGCTCTTACATCATTATAAATTCGGCCTATATATTCACCTAATAGACCCATTGCAACGAACTGCGCACCGATAAACATGAATAAGATAGCGAAGAGTGTAAACACACCTTCAGCAGCCCACATCGCACCGAAAATAAGTCGTAGTACAATTAGAAGTACGGCGAGTAAAAATCCAGCGACAGCAATCACACTTCCTACGACACTTAATAAGCGCAATGGTGCGGTTGTTAGGCAAGTTAATAAGTCATACATCAAATTAATGAGTTTTAAAAAACTGTACTTTGAATCACCATATTCGCGCTCAGCATGACCCACTTCAATTTCGATAGTACGACGAGCGAAAGTATTCGCTAAAATAGGAATAAATGTACTGCGTTCGTGACACTGTAACATTGCTTCAACAATGTGACGACGATAGGCTCTTAACATGCAGCCGTAGTCCCCCATTGAACGCCCCGTTGCCTTGGTTATCATGGCATTGATCATTTTAGAAGCTGTTTTACGAAACCATGAATCTTGGCGATTACGACGGCGAGTTCCAACAACATCATAGCCTTCTTCAGCTGTAGTAACTAAATGCGGGATCTCTTCTGGCGGGTTTTGTAAATCCGCATCTAATGTGATAACTAAGTCACCTTTAGCTTGATTAAAGCCCGCCATAATAGCGGAGTGTTGACCGTAATTACGGTTCAAAATAATAGCAATAACATGGTTATCTTCAATTTCAGCGGCTTCCACCAGCATTTTTGCAGAATTATCACTACTACCATCATCAACAAGGATCAATTCGTACTCTTGGGTAAGTTGCTTACAACTTTTAATCGTGCGTTCTAAAAGAACAGGCAGACTTTCTTCTTCGTTATAAACAGGAATAACAACTGAAACTTTATTGATTTTATCAAATGTTGACACTAGATATGCTCCGAAAGGATTTCATTGATCGCATCTGTAACGCGAATAACATCTTCATTACTCATATCAGGGAACAATGGCAACGAGCATAACGTCGCAGAGTTCCACTCCGATTGAGGAAGGGATAAGGAAGGATAACGCTCACGATAATATTTTTGAGTATGAGCAGCACGGAAATGCAGCCCTGTACCAATATCTTTTTGCTTAAGTTTTTCCATAAAAGTATCACGATCAATCCCACACACTTGTTTATCAACTCGAACCATAAAGAGATGATTAGCATGTAAATGTGGGTATTGTGGAATATTTAGCATTGATAATGGTGAATTTTTTAATTTTTCGCGATACAGCTCGACTAATTCTGCACGTTTTGCATTCATTTCATCGAGTCGGTTTAATTGAACGACGGCTATCGCAGCATGAATATCAGACAAGTTATATTTATAGCCAGGTTCCACAACTTCAGCCTGTGGTTTGCGGCCTTGAATTTGTCTATCAAAGGCATCAACCGCTAAACCGTGGAATTTTAAGCAACGCACTCTATTGGCTAATTCATCATTATCGGTGACAACAAGTCCACCTTCGGCACAAGTCACGTTTTTAATTGCATGAAAAGAAAAAATAGAGGTTCCTTTTTCACCAATCCATTCATTCTTATAGCGTGTCCCTATTGCGTGTGCAGCATCTTCAATAAGAGGAATACCTGCCTCTTCAGCAACGCCCCTTAGGGCATCAAGATCACAAGGAGCACCTGCATAATGAACAGGAATAATCGCTTTAGTTTTTGGTGTTATTGCTTTTTTAATGTCGTCAGCGCTTACCATTAATGTGTCGCGATCAACATCAACCATTACAGGCTCAGCACCGAGTAAAGTAATAATATTAATCGTTGAAACCCATGTTTGCGACGGAGTAATAACTTCATCACCAGGGCCAATTCCCATAGCCATCAGAACAACATGCATTCCCGCTGTCGCAGAGCAAATTGCGATAGCATGTTTGCTACCAAATTTCTTACAGAAGTCTTGTTCAAGCTGATGGTTTTGAGGGCCGGTGGTGATCCAACCTGAACGCAGAACACCTTCAACGGCTTTGATCTCTTCATCCCCGATAGCTGGACGGGAGAATGGAAGAAAATGACTCATAAAAATGTAGCCTAGTTAATGAATGAATAAAAAACAATTATATACAAATTGTAGTTTCTCAGCATTAGTTCTTATTAAAAAGTCTTAAAGAAAGCTTAATAATTTCCGCTGAGTATGTTTTGGATATGCTATTAAGTTAAATAACCTGCCAATCGACCTTATTTGTTATATTCTGACATTTGATTTCCGTATTAAAAGTAGTAGATAACAAGTTTTCATCTAATAGTATCTCTGCTGTACCTGAACCGATTAAAATACCCTCAGAAATTAGCCACACTTTGCTCGCTTTTAAATAGCTGTGTCTTAAATCATGAGTGCTCATCATTATAGAACCACCTAATTGGCAAAATTTATCTAGCCACTTATCTAATATTGTTAATTGCACAATATCTAAATTATTCATAGGCTCATCAAGTAACATTAGTTTTCCTTTCAAATCGTCACCCGCCCATAGTTGTATAAACACCGCAACAATTCTCACGCGTTGCCATTCACCACCAGATAAATGCTGAATATTTTTTGACAATAACTTATCTATTTGAAAATCATAAAATAATATATTCAACTGTTTACTATTCATTTCTGATAGTTGATGAAATAACGAAAGATAGTGGAAAACTGGCATAAATGGTAAAGCTTCCGATTGTTGTATAACAAAGCCTTGTATTCTAGAAAGATCATTATATTTATAATGTCTTATTGAGGTTTCGTTTAGAAATACGTCCCCACTAAATGAAAGTTCTGCTGCAATTACATTTAATAAACTACTTTTTCCTGCTCCATTAGCACCAATAAGATGAATTCTTTCGCCAAAATCAACACTTGCCGTAATCTGTTTTAGTCTATTTGGGACACTAATTTTATCTATTTTGAGCAGTGCCATTAGATTAACGCCCCATTTTCCTTGTTGCTAATAACCAAATAAATAGAGGTGCACCAATAGTTGCTGTAACAACGCCAATAGGAACTTCTGCACCATTTAGTATCAGTCGGGATAAAAGATCTGCTAAAACCAATAATCCCCCTCCTGTAATTGCACATGCTGGCAATAACGTTTTGTAATGAGTAATGCCACATAATCTTAATAAATGTGGAACAATTAACCCTACAAAGCTTATAGCACCGGCTAACGCCACACTTAACCCAACAAGTAACCCAACAGCTAAAATAAATCTATTGCGCCATTGTTGAACTGAAATACCTAATTGTTTTGCTCTGAAAGTTCCTAAAGAAAGATAATTCAGCATATCAGCTTGCCAAAATAAAAGTAAAATAATGGGAAGTAATGCCCAAAATAATAGCTGATGACGCCAATCAATTCCGCTAAAACTGCCCATCAACCAGTACATAAGCTGTCTTAAGTCTAAAGCAGAGCTGAAATAGACAAGCCATGTCATTATCGCACTTGCCATTACACCCAGCGCCACTCCAATTAATAATAGCTGTGCATTGGAAAGTTTTTTAATTTGCGTAAAAAACATCAATAAAAGAGTGATACCCAGAGCGCCTAATATCGCAGCACTACTTATTAACCAATAGGTTGTTCCTATTTGTAGAGTAATTAATAACACGACACAAACACCCGCCCCACTACTTACACCTAATAATCCCGGCTCTGCTAATGGATTTTCAAATAATGCCTGCATAACAGCACCAGCAATAGCTAAACTTGCACCAACAATAATTACAGCCAGTATTCTAGGAAGCCGGATCTGCCAAACAAATAATTTAGCCTCGGCGGAAAACCATTGATTAGGAAACAACCACAACTCTCCAGCCGAGAGCGAAAAAACAACCAGAAGAGATACTACTATCGTCATAAAAAATAATTTTTTATTATCGCTTTTTTGCTGCTTCTTTTTAAGTTGATAAAGAAGATTATCTTTTTCGTTATCCATAATAGTTATAATTTCATATCTGTTTTTATTTCCCTTAACTTTATCTATTTTCGCTTTTATTTTTCATACCCAACATAGGTTAATAATTTGACTAATTATAGTATTTATAAAAGATAGAGTAGTATGAAAGAAATCTGAATGTAAAAAGAACCATCAAAATAAGAAGGTTTTGATTTGTTGAATAATAATGAGTGTGTAGTGACCAATCTATTGCACATCAAAAAACTGTTTATAAATGAAGCAAAATATTTTTATTACGTTAATAACATCACAAAATAATAAATCGCCTTGTAAAAATCATAAGTAAAAAAAACGACCTTCAAAGAAGGCCGTTTTGGGTGCTCTAAATATTACTCTTTCGGTGTCGCGCTCTCAACCCGGCTCTTTAATTTTTGTCCAGGGCGGAAAGTTACAACACGGCGAGCTGTGATAGGAATATCTTCCCCTGTTTTCGGGTTACGACCAGGGCGCTGATTTTTATCACGCAGGTCAAAGTTTCCGAATCCAGACAGCTTCACCTGTTCTCCATTTTCCAGAGAACGACGCACTTCCTCAAAAAAGGCTTCTACAAGGTCTTTTGCATCGCGTTTGCTAACACCAAGTTTTTCAAACAGATTTTCTGCCATTTCAGCTTTTGTAAGCGCCATAGGTCTAGTCCCTCAAGGATGCTTGGAATCGCTGTTTCAATGCTGCTACACAGGTATTGACTGTTGCAGCAATCTCATCTTCTTCCAGAGTATGCTCGATATCCTGCAAGATTAAGCTAATAGCGAGGCTTTTATAACCCTCTGCTACTCCTTTACCACAATACACATCAAATAAGTTTATGCCAACTATTTGATTTCCGCCAACTTTCTTACATTCGGCTAAAATATCCTCTGCAGCTACATCATTCGGAACAACTACAGCAATATCTCTACGATTTGAAGGGAAACGTGAAACAGCTTTTGCTTGCGGTAAATTGCGGTTTGCAATAGCGTCCCAACGTACTTCAAATACAACCGTGCGGCCGTTTAAATCAAGTTTACGTTCAAGCTCTGGATGAACAACACCAATACAGCCAATATATTCATTTCTCAGATAAATCCCAGCACTTTGTCCCGGATGAAGGGCTGGATGCTCGGCTGATTTAAATGTAATTTCATCTAACTGGCCTGTCAATTCCAGAATCGATTCAATATTACCTTTCAAATCAAAGAAATCAACAGTTTGCTTATCTAAAGACCAATGTTCTTCATAACGGTTGCCCGCAATCACACCAGCAAGCATAAGTTCCTGACGTATTCCATATTCTGCTTGATTATCAGGAACAAAACGCAGACCTGCTTCAAATAACCTAACTCTGGTTTGTTGTCGGTTCTGATTGTAAACCACAGTTGTTAATAATCCTGTCAATAATGACAATCTCATTGCAGACATATCTGATGATATTGGATTAGGTAAAATTAACGCTTCTTCGTTAGGATGCAATAAACTTTGTACCTTAGGATCAACAAAGCTATAAGTAATCGCTTCTTGAAATCCATTATCTACCAGCATCGTTTTTACACGTTTTAATGGCAAGTTCGCTTCACGATGATTGGTCATAATTAAATCAGCGCGTAGTGGTACATCAGGAATATTGTTATAACCGTAAATACGGGCAACTTCTTCAATCAAATCTTCTTCGATTTGCACATCAAAGCGCCATGTTGGCACGGTTGCTAACCAACCATCATTCTCGACAGTAACACCAAAACCTAATCGAGTTAATGAATCGAGAACTTGTGCATCATCAATTTTATGACCTAATAAGCGGTCTAGTTTTGCACGAGTTAATTTAACTGGAGCAATATTGGGTAAAAATTCTTCATTTGTGACATCAATCACTTTACCAACTTCACCACCACACACTTCTAATAAAAGTTTAGTCGCACGTTCTATTGCTTTATATTGAAGCGCTGAATCAACGCCACGCTCATAACGATGAGATGCATCGGTATGTAAGCCATAACGGCGGGCGCGACCTGTGATTGATAATGGAGAGAAGAATGCACACTCTAAGAAGACATTTTTGGTTTCCGCATTCACACCTGAAGATTCACCACCAAAAATACCCGCCATTCCTAAAGCTTGTTTTTCATCAGCAATAACTAATACATCGTCTTTTAATGTAATTTCATTGCCATCAAGTAAAGTCAGTTTCTCACCATCTTTACCCATACGGACAACAACAGCTCCCTCAATACGATCAAGATCAAACGCATGTAGAGGCTGCCCCATTTCCAATAAAATCAGATTGGTAATATCAACAATTGGATCAATAGAACGGATCCCACCACGGCGCAGTTTTTCTTGCATCCATAAAGGTGTTTTGGCCTTCACATTCATATTAGTGAAAACACGACCTAAATAACGAGGACATGCTTGTGGCGCTTCAACTCGGACTGGGAATGTTGCCACAGAGGTCGCTTCTACTGGTGCCATATCTGGCACTTGACACTCCATTTTATTGACAACTGCGATATCACGAGCAACACCCATAATACTTAAGCAATCAGCACGGTTAGGTGTGATGCTAATTTCAATTGCATTATCATTAAGTTTTAAGTATTCACGAATATCCATGCCAATAGGCGCATCAGCAGGCAATTCAATAATACCGTCATGGCTTTCTGAAATAGCTAATTCAGAAAATGAACACAACATGCCTTCTGATGGTTCACCACGTAATTTGGCTGCCTTAATTTTGAAATCGCCAGGTAATACAGCGCCAACAGTTGCGACAGCAACTTTTAAACCTAAACGGCAATTAGGTGCACCACAAACGATATCTAATAATCTATCACCGCCGACGTTGACTTTTGTCACCCGCAGTTTATCAGCATTAGGGTGTTGTCCGCACTCAACAACTTCCCCCACATAAACACCGTGGAAATCACCGGCAACTTTTTCTACGCCATCAACTTCTAAACCCGCCATTGTCAGCTGTTCAGAAAGTTCTTCGCTAGTAATCGCTGGGTTTACCCACTCACGTAACCAAAGTTCACTGAATTTCATGAGATAATCCCACCTTATTTAAACTGTTTGAGGAAACGAAGATCATTTTCGAAGAATGAACGCAAATCAGTTACACCGTAACGTAACATTGTTAGGCGTTCCATACCCATACCGAACGCAAAACCTGAGTATACTTCAGGATCAATACCAACATTACGCAATACATTCGGGTGAACCATACCGCAGCCTAATACTTCCAGCCATTTACCATTTTTACCCATAACATCAACCTCTGCAGAAGGCTCTGTGAATGGGAAATAAGAAGGACGGAAGCGAATTTCCATATCTTCTTCAAAGAAGTTTTTTAGAAAATCGTGCAATGTGCCTTTTAAGTTGGTAAAGCTAATATCTTTATCAACAATCAGACCTTCAGTTTGATGGAACATTGGGGTATGCGTTTGGTCGTAATCATTACGATATACGCGACCAGGTGCAATAATACGGATAGGTGGCTGTTTGTCTTGCATGGTACGAATTTGCACACCTGAAGTTTGCGTACGTAACAAACGTTTTGCATCAAACCAGAATGTATCATGGTCTGCTCTTGCTGGATGATGAGCAGGGATATTTAACGCATCAAAGTTATGATAATCATCTTCAATTTCAGGGCCATTCTCAACAGAAAAGCCTAATTCGCCAAAGAAAGTTTCAATACGTTCAATAGTACGAGTGACTGGGTGAAGGCCACCATTTTCAATGCGACGACCAGGTAAAGAGACATCAATTTTCTCAGCAGATAGACGTTCATTTAATATTGCTGATTCCATCTGTTCTTTACGAGCATTCAGCGCTTGCTGAACCTCTTGTTTAGCCTGATTAATGACAGCCCCTGCAGCTGGACGATCTTCAGCGGGTAAGTCGCGCAGCGTGGACATCTGAAGCGTTAAATGACCTTTTTTCCCCAAGTATTCAACACGAACCGAATCCAGCGCAGCAACATCCTGTGCCTCTTCGATAGCTGCTTTAGCTTGAGCAACGAGTTCAGCGAGATGTGGCATCGTTTCCTCTTCCTTTGACCTGATGAGGTCTATTAGTTGTTATCAATGATGACGATTAAAAAATTGCCCTTTTTGGTTTCTCTCTCAATATGAGAGTTGAAAACAAAAAAGCCTCCATATTGGAGGCTTCAGGCGCTACTTTTCGTTTCTTTTCTTACGCGCAAAGCCCCCTAAATCAGGCGCTAAAGTAAAAAAAGAAGCGAAAAAAAGCAAAACTTAACATTATTTGTATCTCGTCGAGTATTAACTTATTGAATTTATATCATTAAGCCATAAATTCAAACAAAATAAAAGAGGGAGAAAACTCCCTCTTCTACTTACTGACTCATTAAGCCAGTGCACCTTTCGCTTTTTCAACAAGTGCAGCAAATGCTACTTTGTCGAATACAGCGATGTCAGCCAGAATCTTACGGTCGATTTCAATGGATGCTTTTTTCAGACCATTGATGAAACGGCTATAAGACATACCGTTCTGACGAGCTGCTGCGTTGATACGCGCAATCCACAGTTGACGGAACTGACGTTTTTTCTGACGACGGTCACGGTACGCATATTGACCAGCTTTGATAACAGCCTGAAAAGCAACACGATATACACGTGAACGTGCACCGTAATAACCTTTAGCTTGCTTTAAAATCTTTTTGTGACGAGCACGGGCGACAACGCCGCGTTTAGCACGAGCCATATTAATCTCCTAATGTCTTGAATTCTGTTAAAAAATGATACTTATGCGTATGGTAAGCAAGCTACGACCAGGCCTAAATCTCCTTTAGAGACCATGCCTTTTGGACGTAAATGACGTTTACGCTTAGTTGATTTTTTAGTCAGAATGTGACGGAGGTTAGCATGTTTGCGCTTAAAGCCACCACCTGCAGTTTTTTTAAAGCGTTTAGCTGCACCGCGTACTGTTTTAATCTTTGGCATTTCTATAATCCACTTCGCATTGTTAATAACATAAAATAATTAGGCGAATAACTACCAACTCCGAAGAGTTGGCGCTATTACTTGAGTTGCCCGACTATTTCTTCTTCGGTGCGAGCACCATGATCATCTGACGACCTTCAATCTTATTAGGGAAAGATTCAACAGTTGCCAGTTCATCCAAATCTTGACGGATACGGTTAAGCACTTCCATACCGATTTGTTGGTGCGCCATTTCACGACCACGAAAACGTAGTGTTACTTTAGCTTTATCGCCATCTTCAAGAAAACGAATCAGGTTGCGTAGTTTGACCTGATAGTCGCCTTCATCTGTACCAGGACGGAATTTAACTTCCTTGACCTGAATAACTTTTTGTTTCTTTTTCTGTTCTTTGAGAGTCTTACTTTTCTCATAGAGGAATTTGCCGTAGTCCATAATACGACAAACCGGCGGCTCGGCATTAGGACTAATTTCTACTAAATCAGCACCTGCTTCCTCGGCTTTCTCAAGAGCCTCTTTCAGACTAACAACACCAATCTGTTCGCCATCTAAACCTGTTAAACGAACTTCATGAGCGCGAATCTCACTGTTGATACGATTCTGACGCGTTGATTGAATTCTTTTTCCGCCTTTAATACCTTATTCCTCCAACTGATGAAGACTTCTGCTTCTAATTTCTTGCAGAAGCTTTTCTTTAAATTCGTTAACGTCGACACTGCCAAGGTCTTTTCCTCGGCGAGTACGAACCGCTACTTTGCCTGATTCGACTTCTTTATCACCGCAAACAAGCATGTACGGAACACGACGTAAAGTATGTTCACGAATTTTAAAGCCAATCTTCTCATTTCTCAAGTCTGCTTTTGCACGAATTCCGGCATCTTGCAATTCTTTGACGAGTTTTTGTACATAATCAGCCTGTCCATCCGTAATGTTCATCACGACAACCTGCTGTGGTGCTAACCAAGTCGGGAAGAACCCTGCGTATTCTTCTGTCAGAATACCAATAAAACGTTCTAACGAACCTAATACCGCTCGGTGAAGCATTACAGGTACTTTACGCTCATTATTTTCAGCAACGTAAGATGCATTTAATCGACCTGGGAGTGAGAAGTCCAGCTGTACTGTACCACACTGCCACGCACGATCTAAACAGTCGTAAAGTGTAAATTCAATTTTAGGGCCATAAAACGCCCCTTCGCCTGGCTGATATTCAAATTCAATATTATTATCAGTCAGCGCTTTTGCTAAGTCTGCTTCTGCGACATCCCATAAAGCATCTTCACCGATGCGTTTTTCTGGGCGAGTTGACAGCTTAACAACGATTTTTTCAAATCCGAAAGTAGAATATACATCATAAATCAATTTGATGCAGTCATTTACTTCACTTAATATTTGTTCTTCTGTGCAGAAGATGTGTGCATCGTCTTGTGTAAAGCCACGAACACGCATTAAACCGTGCAATGCACCTGATGGTTCATTACGATGACAACTACCAAATTCAGCCATACGTAATGGCAAATCACGGTAAGAACGCAGGCCTTGTTTAAATATTTGTACATGGCCCGGGCAATTCATTGGTTTGATGCAATATTCACGATTTTCTGAAGACGTTGTAAACATATGTTCTTTGTAGTTTTCCCAGTGACCTGTTTTTTCCCAAAGAACGCGATCCATCATAAATGGACCTTTTACTTCCTGATAATCATATTCTTTTAATTTACAACGCACAAATGTTTCTAACTCACGGAAAATTGTCCAGCCATCATTATGCCAGAATGCCATACCCGGCGCTTCTTCTTGCATATGATACAAATCAAGCTGTTTACCAATTTTACGGTGGTCGCGTTTTGCTGCTTCTTCCAAACGTTGCAAATAGGCTTTTAACTGTTTCTTATCAGCCCAAGCGGTACCATAAATGCGCTGTAGCATTTTGTTATCGCTATTACCACGCCAGTATGCGCCAGAAATTTTCTGTAATTTAAAATTATGACAGAAACGCATGTTTGGTACATGAGGACCACGGCACATATCAACATATTCTTGGTGATGATAAAGTCCTGGCTGCGAGTCTTGACTGATATTTTCGTCAAGAATAGCCACTTTATAATCTTCGCCTCGCGCAACAAAAGTGTCGCGGGCTTCGCGCCAGCTTACGCGTTTTTTAATAACGTCATAATCTGTTTTCGCCAACTCTAGCATACGTTTTTCTAGAGTTTCTAAGTCTTCCTGCGTCAAAGAGCGGTCTAAATCGACGTCATAGTAGAAGCCGTTTTCGATAACAGGACCAATCGCCATTTTGGTTTGAGGCCAAAGTTGTTTAATTGCATGTCCCAATAAGTGGGCACAAGAGTGACGAATAATCTCAAGACCTTCATCATCTTTGGCGGTAATAATTGCTAGATTGGCATCGTTTTCGATTAATTCACAGGCATCCACCAACTCACCATTAATACGACCTGCAATACAGGCTTTTGCGAGACCGGGGCCGATATCTGCAGCAACATCCATGACAGATACTGCATTTTCAAATTGACGTTGGCTTCCATCAGGAAGAGTAATAATTGGCATTTAAAATCCTTAATTACAGTGGTGACCCATACGCAAGATCACTTGCAAGCTTTTTATTTTATAAATTTTCAGTACGTTACGATAACTTCTCACTTTACCTCGCGAGGTATGTACACAATTATGCCTCTCTATTTACTAAGTAAATACCCATAACATAACCGAGCCTTATCGCAACTCAGTGTGAATATTATCACAGACCATAAGGATTTATACATTTATCTGTCTACATTTATTTAAGTGATACAAAGTAAAGATATAGCTGAGTACTTTATAACATTTAAAGCTCTTTTTTATCTCTTTAGCACCTTAAGCTGTGTTTTTATACAGTGAAAATTTCTTGAAAACTTATAAAAAAGAACCCCTTCTGAAAAACACATAAAAATAGGTTTATCAGCAAGAATGAAACAAAAAAAGATTTAGTTTCAACAGTCTTTGAAGATCCCCATTCCTGTGTAATTGCAGACTCTTTTCATTCTAAGAAAAATTAAGTTATTAATTTAGTTGCATCTAAAAAATCCAAGAGTGACAAAAAAATTTCAAAAAAGAATAATTAATTTATAAAAATTATTCTTTTTATTAAAAATAAATTTTATAAATGAGTAATTTTGCAATCTATTATTGATTTTATTATTATTGTATTAAGCGGAAACCGTGGCTTTAAAACAATATTCACTGGGGCGGTCCAGTTAAAAATAAAGGTATATAGTGTGTTTTATCTCAAACCTCGCCCTCGAAAACTTGTTTATGCAATCACTTTTGAATCTATTGCTATTTTATTAAGCGCCCTGTTGCTGGCAATTCTTAGCCAAAGCCAATCTCACAATTCACTACCCGTTGCCATTGCCGTCTCTGTTATTGCACTTATTTGGAATTACTTTTTCAATTCATTATTTGAATTTGTGGAATTTAAGCTAAAAATTCAAAAACGAAATGTGCTCACACGCCTTATACATGCTGTTAGTTTTGAATTAGGATTATTTCTCTTCACAATTCCACTCTATATGTGGTGGTACAATGTAGATTTTATAAAAGCGATGGGGATGGAATTAACTATTTTAGTGTTCTTTTTTATCTATACCTATATGTTTACATTAGTATTTGATAAGTTCTTTCCAAGAATATATACAACAAGCTAAATACTTTTTAGCCTACCTTAAAGATTAAATTGCTATAATTTTATTATAACTATTAACGTTATAACCCTCGATATTCATTAGGACTTTTACTAAAATACTGTCGGAACGCTTGGCTAAATGCAGAATGAGATTCATACCCCACAGCTAAAGCTATATTCTCAATATTACAAGGCGTGTGCCTTAATAATTCTGCAGCTTTAATTAATCGTTTTTGCGTCACATACTGCATTACTGATACATCTAATTCAGATTTCATTCTTCGTTGCAAAGTACTCACTGAAATATTAAATGTGATAGCAATATCTTTTGTAGTTAATGGCATATGCAATTTATTTTCTAACCATAAATCTAGATGATCTTGCCAACTTTTTTGGGGCTTCATTTGAGCTAATAATAAACGTGTTATTGTTGGATATTGCTCTGGTGCTTGAGGATATTGGCGTAACCAGTCTAATAATCCAATGGCTGCGGGAGATAAACTAAACTGCCCACCTTTTTCACTAAATTGCCATTGTGATGTAGTAGGAAGCTCTAATATAAGATTTTTATTATCAATACAGCCAGAAAAGGCATGATTTACAGTAGGCGGAATAATAAGACACTGCTGATGTGAGATCAGAAAATCTTCTCGATTAAAATTTACTTCCATCGAGCCAGATAGACCAAAAATAATCTGCCAAATATTATCGTGCTGATGTGACACCGTATCTTGTGTATAACATCGAAAATGTAATTCAGGCAATAGCAAAAGACGCTCCTACATATCAATCTTGCGACTTAGCTTACACTATAGCAAATCTTAGCCAATAATCGCTATATAAGATAAGAGCAAATACAAATAATAGTTAGGCTAACCGAGAGCCATTAGGTACTGGCAAATTAAACTCTGCCAGTACAATAGCACCTGATGCATCAGGTGCGCCGGTAATTAACACCTCAGACTTTATGCCTGCAATACGTTTAACTGGGAAATTACAGACGCATAAAATACGACGACCAATTAACTCTTCTGGTGCATAGTTTACTGTAATTTGAGCACTAGAGCGCTTTATACCAAGCTCACCTAAATCAACATCCATTACATATGCCGGCTTATTCGCTTTTTTATTTATCTCAGCACTAATAATTGTACCAACTCGCATTTCAACTCGTAAAAAATCATCCCATTCGATTGTATCTGACATTTTCGCTACCAAATTGTTAAATTTATTGGTACAGATTATCATGCTTCTCTGTTATTCATCTGTATCCAAATAGTCATAATCTGTTGCTAAAAATGCACGCTAGTTTTGCTCTGTAATTTTTATTTTTATACAAAATATTTTTATCTAATCCCCAAATAGCAATATCAATTCATAAAATTGTTATGTATAAAAAGTATTCTCAGTTCAATAAGAATTGAACTTACAACAGCAAAGAGAATACATGATGAAAAAAATGACTGATTGGACAATATTAGAAGGAAAACTGGTCCGTTTAGTACCATTAAACATGGAGCACTACTCAGAATTACTTGAGCTAATTGAAAAAGATAAACCCGATGAGCTTTGGTATACCACAGTGCCATCAGTCACAACATTAAAACAAGATATTGAATATAAAATTCAGTTACAAGAGCAGGGATTAATGCTGCCATTTGCAATTATTTCTACAGCAGATAACAGTGTGATAGGAATAACAACATTTATGAATGTAGATAACCAGACACCCCGCTTAGAAATTGGATCTACATGGTATGCAAAAAAAGTTCAAAGAACAGGTATTAATACTGAGGCTAAATATCTATTACTCACTTATGCTTTTGAATATTTACAATGTATTGCTGTTGAATTTCGTACTCATATATTAAATCAAACGAGCCGAAAAGCGATAGAACGCTTAGGTGCAAAGCTTGATGGAATATTACGTAATCATCGATTAACGACAGGGGGACAACGCAGAGATACCTGTATATACAGTATTACAGATTATGATTGGCCTGCAGTTAAAATACACCTGGAGTGGCTAATGAATAAATATAAATAAATACAAAGATTATTATCATCAAAGTAACTTTTATTGACTTTAATTTGTTATAATTATCATTCCTTAATTATCTATTATTGGGAGCTTTTATATTCCATGCACTCTGTTTACCAGTTTTTTCAAGCTATTGGCCTTGGTCTTATTTTACTTCTTCCTTTAACCAATCCATTAACAACAGTTGCTCTTTGGCTTGGTCTTTCAGGAAGTATGACCAAAGAACAGCGTAATCAGCAATCGTTAATGGCATGTGTTTATATTTTCATTATTATGACCATTGCGTTCTACGCTGGTCGAGTAATAATGACTACTTTTGGTATTTCTATTCCAGGTCTTCGTATTGCTGGCGGAATGATTGTTGCTTTTATTGGCTTTAGTATGTTATTTCCAAATACGCCGAATGTTGATGACCCTATAGATGATGATAAAAATCCTCATAGAAACCCACAAGCACCAAATATTTCTTTTGTGCCCTTAGCAATGCCAAGTACAGCAGGGCCTGGTACTATCGCAATGATCATTAGTACTGCCGCATCAATTCCTTCGCGTACAGATCTTGCACACTGGGTATTATATGTCGCCCCTATCACCACTTTCTTTTTAATTAGCTTACTCGTTTGGTTATCACTAAGAGGCTCTACAAAGATCATGAAATACCTTGGCCATAGTGGTATCGATGCTATTTCCCGCGTTATGGGATTTTTATTAATTTGTATGGGTGTTCAATTTGTAATTAATGGCGTTTTAGAAATCATTGCTGATCTGCCTACTTTATTACAACAAGTTCAATCTACAGCTAATTTGCCAGAATAATTATCTGTAGAGTGATACGCTGCTTTAACTTTCGCTAAATAGCGAGGTGCTTGAGCTGCTGGATGATTTTTTTCTACATAACGATAAAAATCATCTGCACTCATAGCATTAATCTTAGCTATTGCGTTGTCTCTATTATTATCAAATGTTCTTAGTAACGCCCCAGCACCATTCACATAAGCAAGGATAGTTGCATAATAAAGCGTTTCTGGGTTATTAATACCTGAAAGGTGACGCTCTCGCAGTAATTGGATATAAGCCGTACCCAAATCAATATTAGTGGCAGGGTCTTTTAACTGCGCTGTTGTTGGCTGACCGGATTTGCCTCTATTTTGATAAATATCTCTTCCTGCTGTTGATGCTTTAATTTGCATTAATCCAACAGCATTCGATTTACTAATCACTTCAGGTCTAAAGTTTGATTCAACTTGTATAATGGCTTTAATTAATGTTTCATCAACATCATAGCGAGCAGATGCTTGCTGAATATGTGAATCAAATGGTGTTGCTTTCCATTGAGCCGTAGAAATAGACGCATTATTTACCCGGTTTTCAATGGGTTTTGCCTTTAAAAATCGTGTTGAGCTATTTTGAACGGACTGTTTATTGTCATTAGCACAACCAGTCAAAAGTAAAATACACAGAGAAATTACGATTTTTCTTTTCACGCTTTATCCTTTCCATAAATAATGATATGAAAAACACCTTCACATTAAATATCAATAAATTACAAGTTACGGGTTTTATTTTCACATATCAACACAGGCTAGAATATGACAAACCATAACAAATAAATCAATATGAACGCGCATTCACATTCCCACTCTGCTATATGCCCTCAAATATTCTAGATGCCCTCAAATATTCTAGGGGCACATTTCTATTACTCTTATTTTTTTCTTATAGATAGAGAATGCTCTAGCATTTCTATACAAACAAAAATGCATCGAATATTAGGAATATTTTTACAATATGCTCAAATAGTTTTATCTCATTAAATTCAGATAATTTTATTGCTCACAACTCTTCGTCATAAAAAATTCACAAAAATACGAGTTTTATGGTTATTTAATGCCATATTTTTTTTGAGTAACAAAATCTGGCTCTCTCCAATTAGGGCCTTTAATTGTTAGCCCCTTATTATCTTTAGCTAATTTACCTTCCTGTAAAAGCTTACCCATTGTTTTTATAAGTATAGCTTTTTCAACAACTTCAAATTTATATCTCACATAACAACGATCAATGCTTGGGTACGTCGTTTTTGGGGCAAAATATAGAAGCACATCTTCTACGCTTTCATTTTTATAAATACTTTCAACATCAATCATTATCTTATTTCCTGAGATTCTGTTCATTAATATGATAATTTCACCATTGCGAGATTACTTAGGTATTTTTCATAACTCGCTAATATTGAAGGATTAATAAGCCAAGTGAAATAGCTTATCAATTTATAGTTTCAATGATTTAAATAGCCTTTTACACAAATAGTTATGATCTATTGTTAATTTTTGCGACAAAAGACGACAATTTACTTAACATTTATTGAAATACATGATGTTATCTTACTTCATGCTGTTATCGGATGAATATTTTCATACAGAGATAACTTGACTTTCTTGAAATGATATTGATAATCATTATCAATTGAGAAATTCCACTGCAATGATAAGGCAATAATAATATGGATATATTCCGCTCTGTTAATAAATTTTCACTTACGGCTGTATGTCTCTTAGCATCCGTTTTTTTACTCACACCTGCACAAGCAAAAGATAAGCTTAAAGTTGTCACTACATTTACGATAATTCAAGATATTGCTCAAAATGTAGCGGGTGATGCTGCAATTGTTGAGTCTATTACCAAACCTGGTGCGGAAATTCATGATTACCAACCAACACCCAAAGATATTGTAAAAGCACAAAAAGCTGATCTTATTTTATGGAATGGTTTAAATCTTGAACGTTGGTTTGAGCGCTTTTTTAATGAATTGCGTAATGTACCCGCTGTTGTTGTAACCGAAGGTATTACACCAATGGCTATTCGTGAAGGTGCTTACAAAAACAACCCAAATCCACACGCTTGGATGTCGCCAAATAATGCATTAATTTATATTGAGAATATACGTAAAGCATTAGTTGAACATGACCCTGAAAATGCCGCAATCTATAATCAAAATGCGGCACGTTATGCTGAACAAATAAAACAACTTGACGCTCCATTAAGAGAAAGATTATCCCGTATCCCACAAGAAGATCGTTGGCTAGTCACCAGTGAAGGTGCCTTTAGTTATTTAGCTAATGATTATGGTTTTAAAGAAATCTATTTATGGCCAATCAATGCGGAAGAACAAGGTACACCACAACAAGTTAAATATGTTATTGATACTGTAAGAAAACATAATATTCCCGTTGTTTTCAGTGAAAGTACTATTTCAGATAAGCCGGCAAAACAAGTGAGTAAAGAAACTGGAGCAAAATACGGTGGTATTCTTTATGTCGATTCCCTTTCTGCCGAAGGTGGTGATGTTCCTACTTATATCGATTTACTGAATATCACTGTCGATACAATTGCTAAAGGATTTGGACAATGAATCAAAAAAAAACTAATCCAACACTGACTGTTGATAACGCAACAGTAACCTATAACAACGGACATACTGCAATTTTTGACGCAAGCTTTTCTATCACTGGCGGCACAATTTGTGCCCTAGTGGGTATTAACGGAAGTGGTAAATCAACGCTTTTTAAAACCATTATGGGATTAGTTAAACCCTCTAAAGGGAAAGTCACACTAAACGATAGCCCTATACAACAAGCGTTAAAACAAAATATGATCGCTTATGTTCCACAAACTGAAGAAGTAGACTGGAATTTTCCAGTGCTCGTTTCAGATGTCGTTATGATGGGACGTTACGGGAAAATGGGCTTTTTTCGCATTCCGTCAAAACATGACCATGAAGTTGTTGAAGCCTCATTAGAACGAGTTGGCTTATCGGGTTTAGGTCATCGTCAAATTGGTGAGCTTTCTGGTGGCCAGAAAAAACGTGTTTTCTTAGCTCGAGCAATGGCACAAGAAGGCACCGTTTTACTTTTAGATGAGCCCTTTACAGGTGTTGATGTTAAAACAGAAAACGCCATTATTGAGCTATTACGTAATTTACGTGAAGAAGGCCATTTAGTGTTGGTTTCAACCCATAATTTAGGTAGCGTACCAGAGTTTTGCGATCACGTTATTCTTATTAATAGAACAGTACTTGATAGCGGACCAACAGAAACTACATTTACACAAAAAAATCTGGAACATGCCTTCGGTGGTGTGTTACGTCATATCAGCTTATCTGGGCCTGATTTGCATGACGATGATGATCCGCGTTCTCTTACCGTCATTACTGATGATGAACGCGCTGCCGTTTTCTATGGACATAAAGAAAAGCATACGCCAGCACATCAAAGTCAGCGCAAGCAAGGAGATTAGCCATGCTAGAATTACTCCTACAGCCATTTGAATATAACTATATGGTGAAAGCCATTTGGGTAAGTGCGTTAGTTGGCGCTGTTTGTGCCTTTCTGTCATCGTATCTTATTTTAAAAGGCTGGTCGTTAATGGGAGATGCCCTTTCCCATTCTGTTGTTCCTGGTGTTGCAGGTGCCTATATTCTGGGTTTGCCTTATGCGGTTGGTGCTTTTTTTACTGGTTTACTGGCTGCATTATCCATGACATTTATTCGCCATATCACACGATTACGTGAAGACGCGGTGATTGGGTTTATTTTTTCTACTTTTTTTGCCTTTGGTCTGTTGCTGGTTTCGCTCAATCCGACGTCAGTCAACGTTCAGACCATTATACTCGGAAATATTTTAGGTATCGCAGATGAAGATGTATGGCAAGTTGCCATTATCACTGGTGTCTCATTTTTAGTTCTATTTTGTATTTGGAAAGATTTATTAGTGGTTTTCTTTGATGAAGTTCATGCTCGTTCTATTGGATTATCACCATTAAAATTAAAAATAATCTTCTTTACCTTATTAAGTGCTTGTACCGTTGCTGCACTTCAAACTGTTGGTGCCATTCTTGTTATTGCAATGGTTGTTACACCTGGTGCTACCGCTTATTTACTAACAGATCAATTTAAACGACTGGCAATAATTGCAATATGTATTGGCACATTTACCAGTGCTTTTGGTGCCTATATTAGCTATTTCTTTAATGGTGCAACGGGCGGTGTTATTGTGACGATGCAAACAGCCCTCTTTTTATTAGCCTTTTTATTTGCACCTAAACACGGCATGTTGGCTGCACGCCGTCGTGCTCGTCAAAGTTCACAAGCGCTGATCTCTCAATCTAATCAGAGCAATGAGGTGCAATAATGAACGAATTAGTCGAGTTTTTTATCGAGCCTTTTCAATACCCATTTATGCAACGAGCAATAATTGCAGCCATTGTTATCGGTATCGCTTGTGCTATTTTATCTTGCTATATGGTGTTAAAAGGCTGGTCGTTAATGGGAGATGCTATTTCTCACGCCGTTCTTCCCGGTGTGGTATTAGCTTATGTAACGGCTATCCCATTAATTGTGGGCGCATTTCTTTCTGGATTATTTTGCTCATTCGCGACAGGATATTTAAAAGAACATAGCCGAATTAAAGAAGATACTGTAATGGGTATTGTATTTTCGGGAATGTTTGCAGTTGGTTTAGTTATTTTTGCCAGTGTCGATACCGATCAACATTTAATGCATATTCTGTTTGGTAATATTTTAGGAATTACGCCTGATGTTTTACTTCAAATTAGTGTTATTTGTTTAATTACCATTACTATTATGATCGCGAAACAAAAAGATTTTATGCTTTACTGTTTCGATCCTAATCAAGCAAGAATTATTGGCTTACCTGTAACACTATTGCATTATGGCTTACTGTCTATTTTAGCCCTTACTATCGTTGCATCAATGCAAGCAGTGGGGATTATTCTGGTTGTTGCAATGCTTATTTCTCCAGGAATTACGGCTTATTTATTAACACGCAGTTTTTCACGGATGATTATGCTAGCTGTTAGTTTTTCTGTTGCTTCCAGTATTATTGGTACTTTTGTCAGTTTTCATATTAATGGTGCAACAGGCCCGTCTATTGTGCTAACGCAAGCTGTATTCTTTATTATTGCGTTATTGTGTAATCAGATTAAGCTAGCAAAAATAAAACGGCAAACAAAACCCGCTAATGCCTGATAAAATTCTTTATCTATTAAAAAACGGGATAATCATCCCGTTTTTTAGCTTTATTCTTTATTGGTTTAATTAAAGTGTTATTGTCATAATATAAAACATCGCTCGTTACTATTTGGGTCTACTAAGTAAACAACTTTGCGAGGTGTAATCTATGTGGCAGAATGTCGGCCGTTTACTGGAATCAAATTTAGGATTTTCAGCAAAGATAACTGAAAAAATTCACCTTTCTAGTGGAGATATTCACCATACATGGAAAATTCTTTATGGTAATACTCCCGTTTTTGTTAAATCTAACTTACGTGAATTTCTGCCTAATTTTAAAAATGAAGCAGAGCAACTTGAAATGCTGGCAAAAAGCCAAACCATCCGCACTCCTCGCATTTTAGGCATAGGTAACAGTAAAGATGCCAGTTTCTTACTACTTGAATATCTACCCGTTCAACCTTTTACCGCTCATAGTGCATACTGTTTTGGTCAACAACTAGCTCGTTTACACCAATGGGAAGATCAACCCAGTTATGGGTTTGATTTTGATACTCAAATAGATACAACACCTCAAATTAATAGCTGGGAAAAACGCTGGAATCATTTTTATTCTGAAAAGCGTATAGGTTTTCAATTACAACTGGCATCAGAAAAAGGCATGATTTTTGGTGAGATAGATGAAATTATTCAAGTTGTTAATCATCGCCTTGCTGATCACAATCCACAACCCTCGTTACTTCATGGAAATCTATGGCCCAAAAATTGCGCTGCGATTGATCAATCTGAAGGCACCGTGTTTGATCCTGCCTGTTATTGGGGAGATCGTGAATGTGATATTGCGATGCTTCCGCTTTGTACTCAGGTACCTGGAAATATTTTCGATGGTTATCAGAGTATCTGGCCATTATCTGATAAATTTTTATTACGTCAGCCAATTTATCAGCTTTATTTCTTCCTCAATCGTTGTAACCTATTTGGCGGTGATGATAATTATATTGAAGCCAGAAAAATCATTGATGATTTGTTAGCTTAATAGCGTTTTCCTTAAAAAATATAACCTCGCCAATTAACCGTATGCGAGGTTTATTTTTCCATCTATTTATTAAAATATGGGCCTTCCTAACCCAAAAAAAGATATTTTTCTACCGCAATAAAACAACAGCGTGTTACCAACCTAAGAATTTCAGTAAAAAATAACCTATCGCGATAACAATAATAGGTGAAAGATAAAGCACCATAATTTGTGTAAATATTGTATGCCGAGGCAGTTTAATGTTCTGTTGTAATTCCTCTGCGGTTACACCACTTTTCATCGCCCGCTCAAGAATAAGTTGATCTTGTATATTTTCTTTTAAATACTTTACTTGTCGATACATTCTGATCCCTGAAGCACTGAATGCCAATCCAACAAACATTAAAGCAAAAATAACAAAAAAAGTGATATTGGCTGAGCTAAAGCCCATTTGTGTATCAGGAATTGGCGAGTTATGCCAAAAAAAATTAAGAAATGGCGTATTAAATTGCACCATTTCTGCTAATACACGAAAAAAATCATTAATAACCGCATTAACACCTTCACCAGTAGCACGCGGCATCGCAGCTAATCCAATCAAAGATATCGCGGTAGAAATAAAAGCAGGAATAAAAATAAGCCAACCAAACACTCGTTTTAAAATGGCATATAACCCTGCATATTGATAACTCATCACACCCTCACTAGTAGAATTGGTCAATATTTATCTATTTATCGTAGTCTAATTAACGGCTAATAACGCAATAAATTAATAGTACCTATTCTTACTATTTATTTTCAAAAATAAATAAGAAACTGATTAAAAAGATTTTCCTAGTAACTCTTGATACAATCGCGTTTCATCAACATAGACCTTATTTTGGAGAGTAACATGTCTTTTAAATTCCCTATTGAAGCTGCTATTTTTGATATGGATGGTTTATTAATCGACTCTGAACCATTTTGGCAGCAAGCTGAACATGAGGTCTTTGCTGAGTTAGGTGTCGATTTAACGTTAGCACAACACATGCCCGATATGGTTGGCTTAAGAATAAACGAAGTTATTGATATATGGTATAAAGCATCACCATGGCAAGGTGTTTCAAAACAAGAAGCAAAACAAAAAATGGTTTCTCGTGTTGTTCAATTAATTGAAGAAACAAAACCACTTTTGCCCGGTGTTGAGCATGCGTTATCTCTTTGTAAATCATCAGGGTTAAAAATTGCATTAGCGTCAGCATCACCTGACTTTATGCTTGAACGAGTCCTTGAATTATTTAATATTCGCCATTACTTTTCGGCTGTTATCTCTGCTGATGCATTACCACATAGCAAACCACATCCTGAAGTTTATCTAAACGCAGCTAAAGCACTTAATCTTGATCCTATTCACTGTGTGTCATTAGAAGATTCACGTAATGGCATGATTGCATGTAAAGGAGCAAGAATGCGCTCTATCGTTGTTCCTGCAAAGCAGCAATTTAATGAAAAGTGGTGGGGTTTAGCTGATGCGAAAATAGCATCACTCAATGACCTTACTAAAGCTGATCTATTAGGCTAACATTTCAAATATAGAAAGGGATCTCTAGCGATAGCTTTCCCTTTTATCTCTGATTTTTTTATACCAATTTTTTTACATTCAGTTCTTTATCCTAAATTTGATCACTTTTGAATCAATCAAATAAAATATTGCTGTTATTGCTTAATAATTAAGACAATTTTTATCTTTTATGTCTGTTAGTTGTTGTCGAAACCTTTTATACTTAATCACTGTATAAATGAACAGCAAACGAACAGAAATAGAATGACAGCTGAAGGACACTTACTTTTTTCTGTTGCTACACTGGTATTAGCTCAGAAACTTGAAATTACTCCCGTTCTCGCTCATGGTGATTGGTTTCACATGATCCCTGCTGTCTTATTGGGCTCGCTATTACCTGATTTAGATCACCCTGGTTCTATTCTTGGCCGATTATTGCGTATTATTTCAATTCCACTTTCAAAGCTTTGTGGCCACCGAGGTTTTACACATAGCCTGTTAGCCTTTTGTGGTTTAGCCATTTTATGGGAAATACAGATTTCTCCTCGCTTGGATATTTCGGCAGATGTTTTTCATGCACTATTACTTGGCTATTTAAGTCATTTAATTGCCGATATGCTTACTCCAGCAGGTGTTCCTTTTTTATGGCCGCTAAAAATACGTTTTGCACTGCCTATTTTAGGAAAGAAAAACAGTAAAAAAGGTGAACGATTTATTTCTGTGCTTATCCTTGTGGGCGCTCTTTTTCTACCGCCACATTTCACTATTAGTCTACCTTCACAAGTCAATAACTGGTTACAGATATACCACGACAAGCGCACGTTATTTTAACATACCCTGACAAAACCCTACGTTTATCTATCTATTTATAATTACTGACATCTTTTTATGCCCAGTTTTCTTGTCTTTATAACCAAATGACTATATAAAATAATAATTAATTATAAAAAGTTATTAACAATCCTGTTACCATATAGCGAATTGATGCCGTTATATCCTTTCTTATATTCTAAGAACTCATATCGCATACAATCGCTGAAATCATATAAATAAATAGAAATCTCGTTGGAGAGTTAAGATGAATTTTCCGTTAATCATTAACGTACTTGTCTTTGTGGTGCTATTACTCATCTTGGCTAAATTAAGCCAACGTCAGTGGAGCCTGTCAAAGAAAGTTATCGTTGGCTTAGTCTTCGGGGTGGCATTTGGATTAGCACTACACGCATTCTATGACTCACACGACCCTATAATCAAAGAATCTATTCTTTGGTTCAATATCGTGGGTAATGGCTATGTTCAACTATTACAAATGGTCATTATGCCATTAGTTTTTGCTTCTATTCTTAGTGCTGTGTCGCGCTTACACCAAGCATCATCACTAGGAAAAATTAGTGGATTAACTATAGGTACACTCTTATTCACTACTGCAATCTCAGCATTAATTGGTATTGTTATTGCCAATTTATTCGGTTTATCTGCTGAAGGCTTAATTCAAGGTGAACAAGAAGCTAAACGCTTAATTGCCATTGAACAGAACTATATTGGCAAAGTCTCTGATTTAACAGTGCCACAGCTGATTTTATCTTTTATCCCTAAAAATCCATTTGCTGATTTAACTGGCGCAAGCTCAACATCAATTATTAGTGTTGTTATTTTCGCTGTTTTCTTAGGTATGGCTGCAATAAAACTATTAAAAGACGACCAACCTCGTGGCGAAAAAGTTTTAGCTGCAATTGATTGCTTACAAGTATGGATAATGAAGCTAGTTCGCATCGTTATGGCATTAACACCTTATGGTGTAATGGCACTGATGACTAAAGTTGTTGCAAGCTCCAATATGCATGACATCATCCAGTTAGGTAGCTTCGTTGTTGCCTCTTATGTCGCCATTGCTCTTATGTTTATTGTTCACGGATTGCTTGTTGGCTTAACGGGTTTGAGCCCAATTAAGTTCTTTAAAAAAGCAGGTCCGTTATTAGCCTTTGCTTTCACTAGCCGCTCTAGTGCAGCAAGTATTCCGCTAAATATCGAAACTCAAACTCGACGCATCGGTATTCCTGAGTCAATCGCCAGCTTCTCATCATCATTTGGGGCAACTATTGGTCAAAATGGTTGTGCGGGTATTTATCCTGCGATGTTAGCAGTAATGGTAGCACCAACAGTGGGCATTAACCCATTTGATCCTCTATGGATTGCAACTTTAGTTGGTATTGTCACTATCAGCTCAGCAGGTGTTGCAGGTGTCGGTGGTGGTGCTACATTTGCAGCGCTTATCGTATTACCAGCAATGGGTTTACCTGTCACCTTAGTTGCGCTACTGATTTCGGTTGAACCATTAATTGATATGGGACGTACTGCATTAAATGTAAGTGGCTCTATGACTGCTGGTACAATTACCAGCCAAATTATGGGACAAACAAATAAAGACGTTTTCAATCAGGAAGAAGAAGCTGAATTAAGTATTAAATAATGCATTAGCTCCTTATTGTAATAAAAAGATAAAAGCCAGTTCACAAAATGAACTGGCTTTTTTTTGTATTTAAATTAACTTAATACACAGAGTTACATTGATACAAAACAATTCGCACTCTTACTAATTATAATAGGTCTCTATCTGTGCAAAAATTTATGCGGGTTTTACGGAAATTATATAAATATGAGAACAGTCAATATGATGCTCAACGTGCTGTATCTACTTATGACATCAGTACATTGTCAGAAAAGGAACAGAACACTTTATCCGAATTTAATTGGCAGCCAAATAATATTGCGTCTTTTCATGATCACGCAGATATCATCACTAAATTGCACAGTTTAAAAAACGAACCAACATTAATATTTCAACGCTGTCTAGATGCTTTTATTGCTGGTGTTGGAGGGAGTTATCCTCGGGGACGATCTGTATTAGGCGCCTATCATAAATTACAAACATTACCCTTACATGATTATTTAGAAAAATCACAATATGCCTGTTGCTGGATCTGTAGCGATTACAATAAACCTCAATATATTAATGATAGTTATTTTCAGTATTGTTTATATTATGGCAATTCCTATACAGGCAATACTCTATATGCTTACTTAAACCTAAAACATCTGCTAACAACAGACCCCGTTATACCAACAGATAATGATAAAAAGGTATTCAATCAATTACTAGATTTACTGCGTATAGCACCAGAAGACGAAACGCCGGGGTGTTTTGAAAAACGTTTAAATGAAGCCAAAATTATTTCTGGGGATAAATACACTAAACGCGGCATATTACAGTCTCTAGCATTAATTGGTGTGATACCAAATCAGTTTATTTCATTATCACTTGATACATGGAATAACTTTGGTGATATCACCATCATGGAACAACAACTAAAAAATACAAAAGGCCGTTCTGATATGGAAATGCCTTGGGCGGGTTGGAACGGTGCACTTAAAATTAATGAAGAGAAAGTGATTGTATACTTTGGCGATTATATAGACTAGTTTTTTTGCTTACTCTAAAATTAATGGCTAATTTTATATCTAATAAAAATTAGCCATTTGACTTTAGTTATATTCTTCTCGCCTGTAATTACACACCACTAAATTCCATTATCTCAATAACTAAATCATCATCTGGGAATATTTCTTTAAATCTGTTTATCGCATTTTTAAGCAAATTATTAGGGTTTGAATAATCCCTACTATAACGACCCGATTTTGAGTTAATATAGTAAACCTCATCTTTAATAAATAATTCACCAGCAATCCTTGCGGGCTTAAACCCTGTCAGGGATGGGTGACCATTATTATTTATCTCCTCCCCAATAACCAAGGCACCTTCGTCAGTAATCGCCCAAATCATAAAGGAATTTTCAATATTATTTTTTAAATCTGCGGTTATTTCTTTAAGTGTCTTATTTGTACGCCCATAATATATTTTAGAAGTTTTATTTCCTGTTATTTTACCACCTAAATATTCTTCTGGTTTTAAATAACTGGGAGCTCTTAATCGTCCATATGTTTCATCAAGGTAGTTTGTATAATTATAATCCATGGTCATTAAAAATGAAAAAAATGATACTATGAAGCTATTTTCTCTAAATAATGGGCTTGAATGGAGTATATCTTGTCTAGATGCTAATTTTTTCATCACATCTAATATAACTTTAGAATTATAATAATCTTTATATATAATTTCCGATACTACATCGCCTTGAGGAATGTCAGTTGCATCGAAAAGGATATCAAAAGAATCTTCATTATTTAATGAAAAAGATGCGACCCAATGATAGCAAGCATAAGATTGAGTCAAAAATTCCAATCTCTTTTTTTTACAATAATTGATTGCTTCTTTATGATTACTTTTATTAAAATCATAACATAATAACTCATTTCTTATTTCAGATATTTCTTTTAATTTTACTGAAAATTTAATTATTGGCAGAAATTTTTCTGATGAATTTGTATCTAATTCTATTTCTAATAATTTAGTATAGATAGATTTAATAAGACGACAAGTATTAATTGCTAACTCACTTGATAGTCTTACTTTTTTAGGTGTTATAGAGATAAGTATATCTGGTATGAAAATTTCATGTGCCTCTTCCCAATGTATTTCATCATTTTTTTCCTGAACGATAAATCCCCATTCTTCATCACCTGTTATTTTTTTCCTATATATTGCTCTAACAAAAGGACCTAAACGGTCATCATGAATATAGATTGCTCTACTCCGACCTCTTTCTTTGTATCCTAAAATAGTTACTGTATAATCATTTTTTCTAACATAATTCCCATTAGTAATATCATATATTGTTCCCCTTAATAGCAATGGGATCTTACTATCAATATGAGTCTTTACTATTTCATGAAATTCATCAATTTTTAATCTATTAGCCTTAAAAAGGTGATGCTTGATTTTTTCAATATCAATAGACCTTAACATTTGTTTTGTTGTCAATGAAGTGTTAGGAAAACTATTATTCGAATTATTTATATGATTAATTGCATTTATAGTAATTTCACTACAAGAAGGAATAGAACGTATATCACAATAGTTTAAAGCATGTAAAGAAGACCAAATAGCTGTTGTTGCATAGGCGGCAACTACCATATCTTGTTCTTGAAATGCAATCGATTTTACTTTTAATGGAATACCAAAGAGATCAATACTATATTCACGAAGAATACATTTTTTATCATTATTTTTTATTAAACTTGGATAAGGTATTAAACATGTTTTACCAATAAAAGTTTTTGGTAATGGTTTAATTATCATAAACCCAAGATAACTTTGTTGTAGAAGATTATGTTTTTCACTCTCCATTCCATTTTCCAAATAATCATCTATTGTCTTATGATCTAGCTCAGAAGAGAAGAAATGAAGTCGTGACGTTTTGTATCCTTTATTATTAAACCCTTTCACATAATATTGTTTATAATCTTCTAAGTAATCTTTATCAATATATACAGGTTCAAGCAAAACAGATTTACACTTTATTTCTGTAAGGTATCTATAGATATAATCAATTTGTATTTTTTTATATATGTCAGGAAACTTTGAATTAAAACATTCCTTAATTAGATTACTTAGTGTCTGTTTTTCAAATCTACAAATAAGATAAGGAGTCATAGTAAAGAGTTTTCCCTAACATATAAAATAAAAAGAGCAACTATAAAATTGCTCTTCAAAAAGGTTTGGAGTTATTTATGCTTCATAAGCTTTAGAAAGTAGTTGTTCATCAACCAATCGTTTCTTTGATTCCAACTTGAATTTATTTTCTTCTATTTTAAGATGTTCTTTCAGCTGAGTAATTTTATCTTCTGTAAGAATCATCTCATTTGCAGCTTTAAGCAAATCGAATGTAGCCATTTATTTTTCCTCCAATATTCTCTCTTAGTATACTTGGTTTTCCATTACCATCAACCGACTATTTTCACATAGAAGCGTTTTCATATATCTAATGCATCATATTAATTAATATATTATAAGTAAAAGCGCCAGATATATCTCAGTATCTGGCGCTTTTATTTTAGCTAAGCATTAGAGATGTTTTATCTCTAACGTTATCATTTATCTTACTTCAGATACTCACCGCTACGTAATGCTTCGATGCGTTTATCTAGTGGTGGATGTGAAAGAAATAATTCGCTAAATGATTTATTACGGCCATTGATGCAAAATGCCATCATACTGCTCTCTTCTTGTGGCTCATAGCTGGTTTTTAAACGTTGCAATGCTGCAATCATTTTTTCACGGCCAACAAGTTTTGCCGAGCCAGCATCAGCATGGAATTCACGGTAACGAGAAAACCACATTGTGATGATACTTGCTAAAATACCGAAGACAATCTCCAGTACCATTGATACGCCCATATAAACCCAAGGGTTACCATTGCTACTTTCACTCTCGTCATCGTTAGAGATAAAGTTAGCAACAAATTGCGCAATGATCCGAGAAATAAAGATAACGAAAGTATTCACCACACCTTGTAGCAAAGTCATCGTTATCATATCACCATTAGCGACATGGCTAATTTCGTGAGCAATAACTGCTTCGGCTTCATCGCGACTCATGCTAGCAAGCAAACCCGTACTTACGGCTACCAGCGACGCATCTCGGCGAGCACCTGTTGCAAACGCATTAATATCCGGTGCATCATAAATCGCAACCTGAGGCATTTTGATACCAACTTGCTCAGACTGACGTTTCACGGTGTTTAATAACCAACGTTCAACTTCAGAAGTCGGATTTTCAATAACTTGACCGCCAACTGAACGTAATGCCATCCATTTTGACATCAGCAGCGAAATAAATGCACCACCAAAACCAAACAAGCCCGCCATGATCATTAAACCTTGAACACTGCGACCTTGAATTCCAGTTAAAGATAAGATAATCCCAAAAACAAACATAACGGCTAAGTTTGTTAAAAGGAATAATGCAATTCTCATCATATTGATACTGTTCCTATTTTATCTAATTGCCACATTACAAATTACCCTATAAATAAGGCTTTTTTTAATTTTATCAAGTCTTTTAACTTATTTATGACTAAAAACATTATAACTTTACATTTTCATAAAAAAAACCAGTAATTGGTTGCCTAACTATAGGGAAGTACTTCAAACTTAAGCTCAAAGTGTAACTAAAATAAATATTATTTAATTTTTGATTCAAGTACATGTTTATCATAATGCTGATGAATTATTTTAATAATATTATATCAATGCATCATTACCAAACAGGTATGATTTGAGGGCAAGCGAGTTCTCATTGATATTCAACCGCTTGTTTTATTTGCTGAAGTGCCTAACTTACCCACAACTTATTGCGCAATAGGTAATGCAACTTTTTTGTGTTATTAAGCTCAAGAGATTAATTCAAGAAGATTTCTGGTAACATCGTTTAATACTTCGATAGTTGGCTCGTCATAAAAAGGCTGTTATCGACTAGCGTTGTGAATATTATGACTTCCTATAATCTAATGTATCTCTAATCTAATGTATCTCTGTATTTTTGTGCACAACTTACAAGTAATGCAAGTCATGCACTTGATACAAAAAATAAAACGTACTGACGCTATAAACTACATTTTGAAACGATATGTCGTTGTCATAGAACCTGATAATGAGTGTGCACGTTGTGAGTGACCATCATAAAGTTTCGGTGTGGAGTAATCATTTTCTTGCTGGTGATGCCAACCAATACCACCACTTAAAGAAATAGAAAGATTAGTTGTCGGTTTCCAATAACTAAATAAACCAAACTGACCTTGCTTTAATCTCTCACCTGAATAGCTAAATTCACTGTAGTTAGTACGCGCACCAACAGAAAACGCTTTATTCACTCTATACTCTGCTTCTAATGCCCCCATAACTTCACCATCGCGCACATAGTCAATATCTGCATAAGCTGGTGAATTAAAACGCCCACGGGTATTACCAATTGGGTTACGTGCAAATTGGCCAACACCATTTGCTTTTTCAGCATCGGTATAAGTCACACCTGAACGTAGTGTCCACGGTGATTCTGGAATACGCCATTCCATAGTACCCGCAAAGTGCCATGCATCATTATCAAAGTTACGTTTACCCGCATTGGCATTACTTAATGTACGTTTTCCATCACTACCATAATCGTGATAATAAACAACACCACCAATAGTAACGTCTGAAGTTAATTTATATTTTGTTTCTAAACCTTGTTGACGGAATAGATCATCCGCTTGACCGTAGAAATAAAATACTTTTAGCGGTTTGGAGTTGTAATTAATACCACCCGTAATGACATGGTCAACATTGTGTCTAACGCCATTTCCATCACTGAAATACATTCTGTCGGTATTTGGGCTATCACGACGCATCACTTTACCATCAAGATACAGTAAATCTAGGCTCCAATCACCCATTGTAGTTGTAGTAGCATAACCGTTATAACTGTTTAATGAGAGGCGCTGTGAGTTAGAAAAAATACCAGTATTTTTCAGGGTAAACCAACCTGCTTTACCGTTAATTAAAACAGGATCTAAATCTAATTTAATTTTTGCGAAGCGTTGACCAATTTTGTTATAACCTTTTGCTTCACCATCATCATTAAATAATATTGCACGAGAGGCGAAGTCTTTACTTGCCCCTAATTTGATAGCACCGTAATAAGAAGCATCAAAACCGATAATGTCACCAAAATAACCTGATTTGAAATCTACTTGGAAGTTTTGCCCCCATGCATTAGCAACTTGCTTTTTGTAGCGTTGCGCTTCTTTATCAAAACGGTTTTCTGTCTTGAGATATTTCCACATATTAATTGTAGAAAGCTCAAGTTCAGAATCGGAAATAAATGAGTTTTCTTTGATTGTATTTTCCCAATTTCCTGCATTGGCAGCACTTACGGCTAGGAAACAAGGAGAAAACATAAGCAATACTATTCTTTTTACTTTCATTTTAATTCAGCCTGGTTAATAAATATTTGAATTAATTTATATTGGCTTATATTCAGCGAGCTCAATAAAGCACCATTTTTATATTTAGCTAAAAAGTAACCTGTACTTAAATCTTTAGTTACATCAATCTCAAACAATAAAATCATTTTTTGGGCATAAAAAACCCAATGTGACTATCTCGCCACATTTATATTTACTTATTTTTTCGCCATAGAAATCTTTTAAGCAAATTGTAGATTACTTGCTATTTATTCGTTATTTCTTACGAGGAAAAGCTGATCCTAGAAATATAATATCTTAGCTATTACATACTGCTTTGATAATACATTTTTAGAATCATCGAATAAAAAATATTCATTATCTAGGTTAGCTTTTTAGTTGTTGCGATGGCCTGTCAAAGTGTCACAAATTTTCATAATCTGTATGCTATAGTAATTTTATGTCAATTTAAGCGATCATTGTCACAACATATTACACTTATTACAATAAAGAAATCTTAAAATGTGACTTACAACACAATAAAGGCTGGTTGATTTTTTATTCTGTTTACCAGATAAACCTACTTTTTCCTCACCACTTGAAGAATTCATCAACGAAGAAATCAACTTAGTCTCTTTTTTATAGCTCACAAAACTTAGCCTGAACATCAGCCAATATTTATACTCGTGTTTATTTATTATTCTAATATTGGTATTAAATCTTTAGTTTCATTTAATTATCAAATATAACAATGTTCCTCACTTATTACATATTGATGCGATTATGATATACAGTCAGATATATACCTTAAACATTAATAGATAGCTCTATCCATTCAAATATTTATAGTGTATTCAACTGAAAATACACAGTTAGTTATCTCATTTCAAATTCATATAGGTTTTCAATATAAAAAAAGTATTTAAATCAATATTTTTAAAAGTAGACTTTTAAATTTAATTCAAAATATATTTCGGGTTAAAAATTAAGTGATATAACATTGAATTTAACTATCTCGATATTATAAAAAATAACGATATGTATGAATAGTCATTGTTCTTCCTGATGATTTGACATTGTGGATAGCTAAAATCTATTAAAAAATAATGTAACAACTATATGTCGAGACGATATACCTACATTCTTAAGATTACTCACCTGAAAGATATGGATTAACAATAATAATTTTTATATCTCAATTGTATTCGGATATAAAAAACCCCCAGTAATTGGTTATCCAACTATTGGGGGTTGCTTCAAGTACCCATTTTTATGAAGTACTTGTTTTTACGACTAAATAATTTAATTTAATAGCTTTTTAGGCTTGATCATTTGAGAGAGATCCACCGCTATTTTAGCGGTTTCATCTAAATAAGGATCTGGGCCTTCATAATCCTTAGGCAGATCATCAAGCGATTTAAGTAGTGGCTTACCTTCTTCTTTAAAACGCTCATTAAGGCGATTTAACTTGGTATCCTCTAGCTCTTTGTTTTCTTTCTCTCTTTCTGCAAAGTTAAGAACAACATATTTATCTTCGTTCTTCGCCTTAGCTTCGTTGTAGCGCTTAATATCATCAAAGATATAAGAGAACTCTCTGTCACCCGCAATACGCTTAGCGTGTTGTTCTGTCAGCGAAGCTAAAGATGATTTTATCTTTTCTGAATAATCAGATAACTGATAGCTTGCAGGAGAAATACTATCCCACGGCATTGCATTATCTTCAAAGCTCTCACCCATTTCCGAGCTATCAAAACTTGGCAGCAATAGATCAGGTGTCACCCCTTTAAGTTGAGTACTACCACCATTAATTCGATAGAATTTTTGAATAGTATATTGTACTGAACCTAAACCAGGCCAATCAGGGCTTAACATTTGATCGTAAACACGAGTTAATGGGCGATATTGTTGAACCGTTCCTTTACCAAAGGTTTGTTCACCCACAATTAATGCACGACCATAATCTTGCATTGCAGCTGCAAAAATTTCAGAAGCGGAAGCACTAAAGCGGTTAACGATAACCACCAGCGGCCCTTTATAATAAACAACATCGTCACGGTCGAAATCTTGGCGAACTCGGCCATTGTTATCTCGCACTTGTACGACAGGACCACTAGGAATAAATAATCCTGAAAGTGAGATTGCCTCTGTTAACGCACCACCACCATTACCACGTAAATCAATAACTAATGATGAAACATTATCTTTAGCCACTTTTTGTAATTGCGTTTTTACATCGTTGGTTAATCCAACATAAAAACTAGGAATATCCAAAATAGCAACTTTTTCACCATTAATGACTTTTTCAGTCAATTTAACCGCTCTGTCTTCTAAACGGATTTGCTCTCTTACTAAGGTGATCGTTCTTGGTTTAGCACCTTTTTCATCAGAGAGGACTTCCAGTTTAACTTGGCTACCTTTTGGTCCTTTAATTAACGCGACAATATCATCAAGGCGCCAGCCAACAACATCGACCATCGGTTTATTACTTTGTCCAACAGCAATAATTTTATCACCGACTTTCAGCTCTTTACTTTTCGCTGCGGGGCCACCAGTAACCATTGAATTGATCATTGGGTAGTCATCATCCATCTGCAATACAGCACCGATCCCTTCTAATGAGAGGCTCATTTCAGAATCAAAGGCTTCTGTATTTCTTGGTGACAAATAACTGGTGTGAGGGTCTATTTCACGGGCAAATGCTGTCATGATAAGCTGAAAAACGTCTTCACTTTGGCTTTGTGTCTGACGACGCATCGCTGCTTTATAACGTTTAGTCAGGGTTTCTTTGATTTCACTGTCACTTTTGCCTGACAGTTTCAACGTTAACCAATCATATTTTACTTTTGCATCCCAAAGCTTATCTAGTTCATCTTGGGTTTGAGGCCAAGGCGCTTTGGTTCTGTCTAATTCAAATTTATCTTGTCCAACTAAATCTATTGGTTTATCTAAACGATTTAAAGCATATTGAAAACGTTCAAAACGTCTTTTTTGAGCAAGATTGAACAAGTTAAATAACGGTTCAAGCTCGCCCGATTTTAAATATTCCCCTACTTTGGCTTTATCTTTATCAAATTGGGCAATATCTGACGCTAATAACACGTTATGGCTATAATCTAATAAATTAAGATAACGATTAAAAATCTTTTCTGAAAAACTCGCATCAAGCGAGAACTGCCGATAATGAGAACGTTCAAAACGAGAAGTGACTCGTTCGCTCACAGTAGAGTGTTGTGGCTCTTGTTTTAGCATCGGTAACTGATCTATCGTTGCTATTGCAGAGATGGCTGGTTTCTCAGCCATCACAACAGAAGTGCCTGTTAAAGTTAATCCAATAACAAAAGCCACATTTAAAAGTTTGTTCATGCTCTGGTTGGCCTCCGTATCAGAACTTTAAATGTTCCGTGCGTACATTCATTGCCAAACCGTTAGGCAATTGTACACGTACACCCTCTTTCGCTATCTCTAGCACTGTCGCATCCATCACGCTGCTGCCGACGTTAACTTTCAGCGCCTGACCCACAGTAAGTACTGAGGTATCCTTCACTGGTATTAACTTTTCGATATTTTCACGTGGTGCCTTGCGAGGCGCTGTAGAAGCTTGCCTTTGAGGGCGGGGCTGCCGTTTTTCACCTTCTTTAGGTGGCTGACGACGAGGATTTGGCTTTTTCGCTGCCGGACGCTTACTGGTCTCCTTATCACCTTCAGCTTCGCGTTTTTTAGCGCGTTGCTCTGCTCGTTGAGCTTGAACGCGAGCTTTCGCTTCTGCTAATTGTGTACGAGCATGTTCTATATGCTCTGCTTCCAGTTCGCCGCAGTCATTACCGTCTAAATCGACACGTTTTGCACCTTCTTTAACACCATAAAGGTAGCGCCAACTTGACGTATATAAGCGTAATGCCGAACGTAATTGTGTCTTACTCAGTGAAGTCTCATCTTTTAGATGCTCAACGAGATCTTGAAAAATGCCGACTTTCAAAGGGCGAGCTTCACCCTCAGCGATAAAACACTTAGGGAAACGTTCCGCTAAAAAAGCGATGATATCTTTACTACTGTTCAACTTAGGTTGATTTTCCATGAAATTTCCTGATTACAACGGTTTTGCCAACCAGCGCAGGCATGAACAAGCGACATTATAATAGTGTTGCCAACAATTTCTATGGCAAACGCCTGTTAACTTACACAAAATTCACAATATTTTGCTGTATGACAAGTTTTTAAGTGCTCGCAGAGCACGTCACACAAGGCTTTAAGCCCATTTTCATCTTTTTTATCAAAACGATCAAAAATAGGACTATCAATATCGAGAACGCCGATAATTTGTCCATTTACTTCTAAAGGTAGAACAATTTCAGACTGACTTGCACTATCACATGCAATATGTCCACTAAATTGATGTACGTCACCCACTCTCAAAATTTTGTTTTCTGAGTATGCACTACCACATACTCCTTTTCCAAAACCAATTCTTACACAAGCGATTTTACCTTGAAAGGGGCCAAGAACTAATGAATCACCATCATTAAGATAAAACCCAACCCAATTTATCGAGTCTAATTTCTCGTAAAGAAGCGCGCTGGTATTAGCAAGTGATGCGATGAGATCATTTTCACCAGACAACAAGGCTGACAAATTATCAGTGAGTTCCTGATAAAAAAGCGATTTTGGCATCATTAAACCTTATTTGCATAACTAAAATAGATAACATAACTCGTAATTTAGCCTATTTCACTCTGAGGTTGAATACACTGTTTTTAAGAATCGAGCAAAAAAACGATAAAATACGCTTAAGACTCACAAAAAAAATCAGACACTTATTATTGTAAAATAAAAAGCGTAAATATAATAAAAATGATAAGTTGTGAAGCTGTGAGTATAGATACTTTTTTTTAGCTTAATCAAACGATAAGTCTGAATAAATACAATATAGGCGATTTAATGAGCACCCTATCCAAAATGGAGACAAAATCTATTCGCTGTCAGGAATGTGATAACTTAGTCACACTTCCGCTTGCGCTTAAACGCGGCGAAGACGCATATTGTCCACAGTGCCAAGCAAAACTTGCCTCTTATCGTGATTGGTCACTGACGCGGCTATTAATTTTATCAATAACGATGCTAATACTTGCATCAATCGCATTCACACAACCTTTAATCAAAATTCATCTATTAGGCACAATGATCTCTACAAATGTGCTTGATGGCATACGTTTAATGTCAGAACAAGGTGATCCACTTACTGCGGCAATGGTCGCATTTTGCGCGGTTGCTGCCCCTCTTAGTCTTCCTATTGCTATTTTGTACCTTCATCTGGGTGCTCGCTTACGCTTTAATCTTCGCCCTATTCTCTTAATGTTGGGCAAATTAAAAGAGTGGGTTATGTTAGATGTCTATCTAATCGGTTTAGGTGTGGCAACAATTAAACTTGGTGATTACTCCACGGTTTACCTTGGCGATGGTCTAATCGCATTTATTGCCTTGATGTTGTTAAGCCTACTAATGCTCATTAACATCAATATGGATCAATTATGGCAGCAGTTTTATCCCCAAAAAGAAGTAAAAAATAGCCCTGCAACCTGCCATGCCTGTCATTACCATTTTAAAACGATGCCTTCCTCACATTGTCCGCGCTGCAAATCATGCTATTTAGCGCGCCAACCTATGAGCTTACAAAAAACATGGGCTGCGTTAATTGCAGCAATGATTTTACTGTTACCCGCCAATCTATTACCGATATCTATTTTTTATCTTAATGGCCAACGTAACGAAGATACTATTTTTTCCGGTGTTATTGCTCTAGTTAATTCTGGCAATACCCCAATAGCAATTATCGTCTTTATCGCCAGTGTATTTGTGCCATTTTTTAAGATTATTATCTTGCTAGGTTTGCTTCTCACTATTCAATTTAACGCTAAAATTCACCCTTTACTTAGAATGAAGTTGTATCGCTTCGTTTCTTGGATTGGGCGTTGGTCAATGCTAGATCTATTTGTCATTGGTTTGATGATGTCATTGATTAATCGTGATCAACTTATGACATTCACAATGGGCCCTGCGGCTTTTTATTTTGGTACTGCTGTTATTCTGACTATCCTTGCCGTTGAATGGTTGGATAGCCGTTTATTATGGGATACTTATGCAACACGAAGAAAACGATGCTCAGGAAGCACAAGCCGAGATACGCCGCAAGCGTAAAATTTCGACTTTTTGGTTACTCCCTGTTATCGCCATTTTTATTGCGAGCTGGTTGCTTTTTCAGCACTGGCAAGATAAAGGCGTACAAATTACAATTGATTTCCAATCTGCCTCAGGAATAGTCTCAGGCAGAACACCGATTCGCTACCAAGGTGTTGATGTTGGTATTGTTAAGGATGTGACATTAAGTGATGATTTGCGCCGTGTCATTGTCACCGCTAATGTGCGCAAAGACGTTGCGACAGCCTTGAGAAAAAATACTCAATTTTGGTTAGTAACACCCAAAGCAAGCCTGTCTGGTGTTTCTGGTTTAGATGCCCTTGTTGGGGGTAACTACATTAGCATGCTACCGGGTGATGGCGAAAAACAGCTCACATTTGTTGCCCAAGAAGTGCGTCCTCAAGCTAATATTGATAAAAACCAACAATTGATTACCTTAACCGCCGATAACTTAGGATCGTTAAATGTAGATTCTCAAGTTTATTATCGTAAAGTGCCTGTAGGTAAAGTTTATAGCTATGCCATTCGTCCCGATAACCAAGGTATTTTTATTGAATTAAGTATCGATAAGCAATACTCGCATCTTATTCGACAAGATAGTCACTTTTGGAATGTGTCTGGTTTTCAAGGAAGCTTTGATCTAAAAAGTGGTGTTTCTGTTAAAATGGAAAGCGTTTCTGCTTTGGTGAATGGCGCCATTGCTTTTGACTCTCCCGAAAATAGCCCACCAGCACAAGAAAATCAGCAATTTGTATTGCAGTCAGCGACTTCTATTGATGCAGGAAAGGCGCTTTATGGCGAAGATGGTTTAATCCTTTCATTAACCAGTGAAGAAAGCTGGGGTGTTGATGCAGGACAGCCTATTCTCTTTAGAGGCATAACCATAGGTCAAATAATTCAGCGCAATATAAGTGATGATGGTGTTATTTTTGATGCCATTATAGCCCCCGAATATAAACACTATATTTATCAAAATAGTAAATTTGTTGCTAATAGTCGTATCAATGTCAATATGGGCTTAAATGGCATTGATATTCAAGGTGCAACACCACAAGAATGGCTTGAAGGTGGTATACATTTAATTCAAGGTGATAAAGGCAAACCTATCGAACAATATCGTCTATACCGTAATGATTTTTATGCTAAAGCAAGTATTGATGGTAATGAATTGCCCGTTACATTAACGTTAAAAGCCTCTAGCCTACCGGGTATCCAAAAAGGCTCTGTCGTGCTTTATCACCAATTTCAAGTCGGCGAAATTACTGATGTCCGACCTTTAATAAATGAGTTTGATATTGATGTTTATATCTCTAAACAATATCGCCACCTTCTTACTGAAAAAAGTGTTTTTTGGACTGAAGGTGCAGCAAAAGTCTCATTAAATGGTGGCGGACTTACTGTTGAAGCAACACCATTGAATAGAGCCCTTAAGGGTGCTATCAGCTTTGATAACTTTGAAAATATTAATAATAATGCTTCACGTTATAAGCTTTACCCTTCAGAAACCAGTGCCCGTGCAATTGGTGCTCAAATCACGTTCAAAACCTATGATGCAAGCAAGCTTTCAGAAGGAATGCCTATTCGCTATTTGGGTATTGATATTGGACAAGTTGAATCATTGGCTCTTTCTTTTGATAGAAAAGCAGTGAACGTTTCTGCCGTTCTCTACCCTGATTACGTAAAAGCATTTGCTCGTTCTGGTAGTCGTTTTGCTGTTGTTACACCCGAACTAACAGCATCAGGGTTAGATAATTTAGACTCTCTTATTCAGCCTTATATTAAAGCAGAACCTGGTAATGGCGGCGTTTATCGACAGTTTGAATTACAAGCTGCTAATATTACAGACTCTCGTTACCTTGATGGCTTAAATTTAGTACTTAACGCTACAGAGGCAGGTTCAGTGCAAATTGGCACACCTATCTATTATCGCGGGCTTGAAGTTGGTGCGGTAACTGGATTAGAACTAGGAAATATGTCTGATAGAGTATTAATTCATATTAGAATTAGTAAAAAATATCAATATCTTGTTAGAAATAATACCGAATTTTGGCTCTCTTCAGGCTATAACTTCTCCTTTGGACTTACTGGTGGCGTTATTCGTAGTGGTACATTTAAACAATTTATACGCGGTGGAATTACATTTGCAACACCGCCATCTACACCATTACAAGCAAAAGCTAAACAGGAACAGAATTTCATTTTAAATGCAAAAGAACCTAAAGAGTGGGATGAATGGGGAACTGCGATACCCAAACCATAAAAATTAGGTAACTCAGGCTTATTTCAACCAATTTATTCAAAGCGGATCACAAAAAATGATCCGCTTTTTTTATTCACAAAAAATATTTTGGAAATGAATTCCATTTATACTATGCTTAAAACTGTTTGGTTCAAAAGCTTTCTTTATCGCTTTAGCTCCTAACCATATAAACAAAGCACAATACAAACCACCTGCCTCGGAGCATGACAATGAATAAAACAACTTTAAAAATTGCTTCTTATGAAATAGAAGACGTTACCTTAAAACACTCTGGTGATAATCAGCTAACTTATATCCATATTCCATGTGATTATGATAAAGAATTTTGTATGCAGCTAGATGGATGGGATGAAAATACAAGTATTCCTGCTCAATTGAAGGATAAAAACATACTACTTTATCGCCATGCTTATGATAAGCAAAGCCATCACTGGATCTTAAAAGTGGCGTAATATAATGTTAAAACAGATAAAAAAAGCCAGGTAAATCATTTACCTGGCTTAGGGAAAAGGCTCATTACGAGCCGTGCGCTAAAAAGGACATAAAGGTTTACTACATAAAACTCGGTGTTGAACCTGACTTTTATTTATCTCACTATCTACTGTTAAATATTAGTAGACAATATGTAAAAATCCAGTAAACCAATAACGCACGCGCTCTTTTCTATCTATATTTTCTACATGATAAATTTTAATCAATAAAATCAATCTAATAAGTAGATAAATTTCTTTTTTGAAATATCAAACAATTGATTAGTTTTTATCACAAAGCAATTTAAAAGCACTTTGTATCGCTTCTACTGACTTTTTCTTTTCAGGATCATTAGGATCAGCAAGTAAAATCACATCTATTAGTTGAGCATTTACTTTACCGCTTTTCATCTGTGTCATTGCAATATCATTTAATGGATATTGTACTAATGTTGCAGGATTAATCACAAACCAAGCTCCATCAGCACGACAATTAAGCATCACTTCTTCACGAGTAAAAGGCCATTCATCTCCAAATTGAAGTTTACTAACTGTTGAGAGCGATGCAGAAAAAGCTTGGAAAGAGAACACCATTAACATACCCGCGAGTAAAAAACGTCTCATATTTATATCTCGTTTTACAGATTAGATTTTTACGATTATATAACAATCTATACTGGTGAGTTAATCGCAAAGATAGCAACAGTAAAAATAACCACGGTACCCAGCAATAGTTCAAACCAACTATTAATCAGTAACCACTGAAAATTATTTTTTCGTCTAATGTGAGGAACCAAAACATAACGGTTAATCATCGCGAGGCCTAACATCACACCAACAAATGCAATTTTAAGCCACAACATGCTTTGATATTCAGAAGAAAGTTGTGTGATAGGCCAGCCAGGGATCAACATAATCGCACTAATAACACCACTAACGATAACAAGAAAAACCGCAATATGACCAAATAAAGAGAATTTCTTCATTGTCGCAATAATTGGTTTGATCATTCCATCAGCCAGTTCATCTTTATTTCGTAAAAACTGCAAGCAAACAACAAAAGGCCACAAGCCACCAAACCAATATGCAGCGCTAATTAAATGAACGATTTGGTTAACTTTATAAATAATTGCTTCTGTGCCTGTAAACATAGCACTGTGCCCTATCAATGCATGAAAAGTAAGCATCAATGTTGCAATAATAAGTAAACCAATATTTCGAATATAACGCTGGTGGATAAACAACATGAATAGCGCTAGCGTAGATAAAACCAGTTGCCATTGCCACACTTGGCCAAATGTGGTGTTTAATACTGCTTTCCAGATATTAAAAGACCACGCATCATCCCAGCCATCGCCCATAATACCTGATAGCACCACCAACCATAAAAAAGTTGTAATAAACAGAGTGATAGTGCAGATAGCTAATGCAGGACGCAAGCGAACTTGAATAAGCGGGATAAATTTATCTCTTGCGAGAATGGCAGCCGAGAAACTCAGTCCAAAAACAAACATGACTGCCACAAAATGAGAAAAACGGCATAAAATATAAACGTCTTCAGGTGTCATTATTTTACACTAAATTGATAAGAACCTTTTGTTTTGTGCCCATCGACAGAAACCACATTCCAATCTACTGAATAATCACCCGCAGCTAATTCACCTTCTAAAGGTAATAACAACTTTGTATTATTAACAGGATCCAAACTCAATTTTCCGACCGTGATCTCTTTACCATTAGCATGGGTTACTTTCACTTTACTAAAATCAAGTTCAATACCCTCTGAAAAATCAAGAGTGATCACTTTTGGTGCTTGTGCTTGTTCTATCGCGGCACCTTCAGCTGGAAGTTGTGATTTTAAATGTGCATGAGCTAATGCTTGCTGGCATGACATACCTAAAAATAAAACAGCGATGGCAGATAATTTGCCCCAAGATGTTTTAAGTGTATTTAATGACATAATAACCTCTTAAATTACAGGTGATTTTTTTATTTATGGAAATATTTTATAATAAATTTATCTCAAGATCTTCGCTTCTTACTCATTGAAATAAAAGGTTGTGAACTAACACTCAAAATATATGTTATTTAGAGCAGGAACTGTCTCAAATATCACTCATTTTTACATTTCGAAAAAATTTAATACCATTTTTGACAGACTAAACAGTTCAATACACACTCAAACTGTTATAAATGTGAAATAATTTACTGTTCAAATAATCATCATAAAAAGCATTGCAGGCGAAAATAGATATCCTAATTATTGCAATAATAAAAATATAAGAGAGAACATAAATTAGAAGAAAAAATTATTTCATTTTAGATTTAAGTATAAAAAAACGCCCTGTTATACAATAACAGAGCGCCAAGTAACTTTACTGTCTAGTAAGAATAAAGCTAACTAAAAGCGTTACCCTCTTTCATTATTAATAATTAAATATGAGCAGAAGTTGATAAAGCGTTTAAATCTTTATCTAACAAGAACAGCGCTTTTCCGCTTTCTCCTACCATTGCTAATTTATCAATAATAGATTTGAATAATTTTTCTTCTTCGTGTTGTTCAGAAACATACCACTGTAAGAAATTAAATGTTGAGTAATCTTGAGTTGTCATTGCTAAATGCGCTAATTTATTAATTTCAGCAGTAATATACTGCTCATGCTCATATGTTTTAGCAAACAAATCAGACAAAGATAAGAACTCCGATGGAGGAGCATCAATAGCGCCAAGTAGAGGTAAAGCACCTGTATCGCTTAAATAATCAAATAAGCGCTGCATATGTTCCATTTCTTCGCGGGAATGTGCTTTTAAAAATTTAGCCGCACCATCAAATCCTTTATCGTCGCACCAAGCACTCATTTGCAGATAAAGATTGGCCGAATAAAACTCAAGGTTCAGCTGCTCATTCAGTTTATTAATCATATCTTGATGTAACATATTTTACTTCCCTAACAATAAAAATTAACATTACGAATATTATGCACACTTAAAAATAAAAATATAGCAATTTTAAAGATACTTTTATTTATTTCCTTAAAATTACAAACGTAATAAAAATAAAAACCAATCTCATTTGTAACAGAGCTGTTTTTATAAACCCGAATAGTGAAATTGATTCTCATTTATAAAAAAATACATTATATTCATAGACATAAATTTATTTTATTATAAATAGATATATTTATAATTTATACAGAAGAAATTTTTAAAAATCGTTAAATTTAAAAAATCAACATTATATAATTACACTTTAATTTTAATTTAACGTTCTATCTTTAATACACACGAAAAATAAATAGAACACTTAAAAAATGACACTCCAGATATTATATAAAAATAGAAGCGATAAGCGTTCTTTTATAGTGCCACTCATTTTTAATGAGTAGCCGTTCCCAGTTTCACTATTTTTCATATAAAAAATACAAACATCTCAAAAAATAAAAATTTTCCTTTTTTTTCCACTATTTTGCTATTTGGCTGATAAGATTAAAAGGTAACTATCGTTTTTACGAGCAGCAAATTAACGATAATGCCCTAATCAAAATAAAGGTTAATTAGGAGCCACCATGCCAAAAACAGTACTAGTACCCGTTGATTTTACAGAACTTGGTTTATTAGACAAAGTCACCTCTCATTTAAAAGCGTTGGCTGTTGCTGATAAACTTAATATTCACTTCTTATCTGTTATTCCTAGCTATGAGTCCTTTGTCGGATTTGCATTCCCTGGTCAAGATAGACTTACAAGTGATAAACAGCGCATCGAAATTGCATTATCAACATTAAAAGAAAGTTTATCGCATATCGATATACCAAATAGCACCACTCAGTTTTATGTCTCTATTGGTAATCCTCGTGATAAAATTTTAGAAACGGCAAAAAAAATCCAAGCTGATCTTATTGTTATTGGCTCACGTAATCCTGGTATGAAAACATACTTACTCGGTTCTACAGCCTCTTCAGTAGTAAGCTATGCAGAATCTTCTGTACTAGTTGTTCGATAACCCAACCCTATTTGTATTGATATAAGAAATCTGGCATCTAGAAAAACCAGATTTCTTATCTTTTTGTCTGTCTGATGCTTATAAAGTAAAATTTTCTTTTATAGTTCTCACTTTATGAAACGATTTAAAATCGAATATTTTAGCAATAAGATTATTATGAAAAAATCAACATAAACTTTATCCACTTATATATATTATGCTAAAACCTATATTAATAACTTCTTAAGAAATTTATATTGTTTGCCATGTGAATTTATGTAAAAATACTTTTCTTTACATTTAGACAAGAACTTTTTATCTATTTAAAAGGAATTATCATGAATAAAGAATATTCTGCAAAATGGGAAGAGCGTTTTGCATTTATCGAGCAATATGGTTCGCCTAAATCACCTGAATACAAAGCCGCTTATAAAGGATTAGCCTTTGGTAAACGTATTCTTATTGGGATGAACATCTGGGCATTCTTCTTTGGTTTTATTTATTTTCTAATCCTCGGTTTATGGCGTAAAGCATTGACTTTATTAGCAGTAAACATTGCTATTATTATTGTTATCAGCATTATTGTTGATGCATTATCTATCAATCCTTCATTTATGAATGCAGTAAGTATTGCATTAAACTTCTTGTGGGCAGCAACAGCTAACTATGCTTACTACTTGAAAGAAAAGAAAAATGATCAAGGTTGGAATCCATTTGCTGGCATTTTCTGATTTCAAATAAAAAGGGGCTAAGCCCCTTTTTATTTATCTAAATCTCTCACATCAAATGTGAGTATTTTCTTTAATTAATAATGCTTTCTTATCTATTTTAATAAAACCATTCAAAAAATAAGTAGCAGCATCTAATCTCCAATATACTCCACATTCTCTTTATTCTTATTTATTATAAACAACAGAATTAGAAACTAATGTTTACACTTTAGTTTCTATTTAAAGTTATAACTTATCTTTCAATGAAATATGCAATTAAATTAAAGAATTATTATTTATTTCCCAATTTAGATACTTTAGTATTTACTCTCTTTATTGATGATATACTCACTTTACTTTTAAAAAAGGAAACATTAAATGTCTGACCATTTCCAAGGTAAATTTGAAGCTGAACTAAAATATCACCTAAAAAACCCACTTCAATTTGCTACAGCACTAAAAAATGCTGGTGCAACTGTGTTTGCCCAAGATAATCAAGAAACAGACTGGTATATGGAGCATCATAGAATTGCTCCCTCGGCTTCTACAATAAGCTTATGTGTACGAAAAATGTCGCCATCAGGAATAAATCTACTTATTGTAAAAGGACCAGATTCATCACAATGTGAAGCCGTACGTATTGAGGATGCTGAAAAAACAGTTTCTATGTTTAAAACTCTCGGTTATGACTGTTATTTAAACTACACAAAATCAAGACAGATCTATTTTCTAAACGAGTTTCATCTCACCATCGATAAAATAGATGAACTGGGTTCTTATGCTGAGTTTGCTATTATGACTGATGATCAGACTAAACTCCCCTTCTATACTGCTCAACTACAGAAATTAGCAGCTAAATTTGGCTTTAATGAAACAATGCGAGAAAATAAAAATTATAAAACACTTATGCTTGAGCTACACCCATAATCATAAAACTTACCAACAGGATTATTGTATAAAGAAGATCAATTTCTATCAATATTAAGAGAGTAGAAAGCATATTTATAAAAGTTTTTCTATCTATACGTACTTTTTAAAAGTGCTATAAAAGCTCACTTTCTCAGTTAATTCCCTTATAAACCTATTTTTATTATAAAAATAAATGGTTCTATTATTTTATAGTTTAACCATTTCACTTAATTAAGACTTATCACGAAATTAAAAACCACCATTGAGATTAAAACTGGTTAAATATATCAATATAAACTAAGTATTTGGATTATTTTATAAAATTAAAAGATAAATTTAAAAATTTCATTCTAAAAAACAATATAAGACAAAAGCTACATTTATATGAGCTAACTAAGATAATTCTTTAAATTTCTACTTATTGTTACTTTTTATTATGCTAAAAATGCCATTTACACCTAAAAGCAAAGATATTTTTTAAATACCCCTTATATTAACGCAATGTTTTTATTAGAATAAATAAAGAAAACATACTAATAGGAGGTTTTATGCTTGAAAATCACCTTAATATTTTTATTAGGGCAACTTTTATTGAGAATATGGCACTTAGTTTTTTTCTAGGAATGTGTACTTTTCTTGCTGTATCTAAAGAAGTAAAAACCTCATTAAAACTAGGTTTGACCGTAACAGCATTACTTATTATTGCTACACCAATCAATAACTTAATTTATCATTTTATATTAAAGAAAAATGTCATTGTTGAAGGTATTGATCTTGGTTTTTTAAGATATATTACCTTTATTGGTGTTTTAGCTGCATTAGTTCAAATACTAGAAATGTTTTTAGATAAATTTATTCCTTCGCTTTACCATTCATTAGGAATTTTTTTACCTTTATTGACTATTCATTGTGCTATCTTTGGTGCCACCATATTTATGGTAGAACGGGATTATACGTTTACAGAGTCGATTACTTATGGTGCAGGCTGTGGTATTGGTTGGTTATTAGCTATTGTCGCTTTATCCGGCTTACGAGAAAGAATGAAGTATTCTGATATCCCGAGAGGATTAAGAGGCCTAGGTATTACGTTTGTGACTGTTGGCTTAATGTCACTTGGATTCATGTCATTTTCTGGTATTTCACTTTAAAAATAACTATTTTTTAGCTTTATTTTAATAATATTTTTCTAGTCAGAAATAAAACCTGTTATCTCTACGAATAATAAATGCAAAATTAAACGGAAGATTTATCTCTTCCGTTTTAAATTTTGCTTACCGCTAACTTCAATAATATTGATTTAAATACCATATAATCTAATATTGTAATTTTCATCAATCACAGTAGTTATCAATCTAAAATAAATTTAAAACAATCTAACTTTTCAAATAAAGACAAATTAATATACTACACTCCAATTTATTTATAATTTTTAATTTCACTTTACAATGCTCCCTCGCCATAAAAAGCTGTTTTATTTTTATAAAGGTATTCATTTACATAATAATAATAACAATTAAACAATTTACTTTTTATTTATCAACACATTAATTTTTTTTGAAATTTAATATTATTTTTTTAACAATTGATTAAATTTAATCAATAGACAGAGAAAAATAAAACCATTTTAAATCAATTGGTTATTTCAATATTTAATCTATTCATAAATTTAATCAATATGAACAAGAAATAACCATAAAGAATATTTATAAAATGCCGATACTATTTTTAGTATTTAACTATTTTCAAAAGGATCTGTGGCGTTAAATCAAAGAACGGAGCAAAAAATCACACTCATTCATTTCTCTTTTCTTTGCTTCACTCCTTATTACAGGAAGTAAAAATAAAACTCAAAAATCAATAAATTACACAGTTATATTTTTATCATAAAAGGAAATAACTATTTATGTTTAAGATCTTCAAACAACGTTATTTGCCAAGCATTTCTCTGAATGTATCTAGTTTAAAAACAACAACCTTAGTTTGGCTAATAACAGGTTCTCTTATTTTATTATTCTCTTTAGCTTGCTTACTATTCCTTTCATCAGTAAATGATTACAAAAGAAATTTAAACAAACTAGATAGTATCTATGATGAACAATCTATTTTAAACAACACATGGGAAAGTTTACTTCAAACACGTAATACTCTAAATAGAGCCAGCTCTCGCCACTTATTAATTATTAACAAAATGGCGACAGCAAATACCGATATTTCATCACTTTTTCAACAAACAAAAGAGAAATTGGTCCAAGTAGAAAATAATTGGAATATATTTAAAAATAAGCAACACCAAGTAGAAAATGAAGAATACTTGACAAAATTAGAAAATAAGTATGTTGAACTTCATGCGGCTTTAATTGAATTTCTTGGTTTCTTAGAGCAAGGAAAGACATATGAATACCTAAATCAGCCAACTCAAACATATCAAGATAATTTTGAAAAAGAATATAATACTTATCATCAACAATTACAGAATCATTACACTACAGCCTTAAATGAAGGCGAGTTACTCTATGATAAGATTATTTATAGCCTCATCGTTATTTCAGTTCTGATTATAATTTTTTCATTCTTAGTACAAATTACCTTGAAAAAATACTTTATTTCTCCACTAAATAAAATTATGCATAGCATAGAAGACATTAGTAATGGAGAATTAACCTCATCACTGACAACTAAAGGACTTTTTGAAATTAATAATCTCACATTTCATATTGAAAAAATGAAAGAGCAAATAAAAAAAATAATCAATAATATCAACCAGAGTGCTAATAGCATAAATTTAGAATTAAATGATATTACAGTAATGAACAATAATCTTGCTATTCGTGTAGAACAGCAATCAGCCGCGGTATTAGAAACCTCAGCGGGAATAAGACAATTAAGTGTGACCGCTAAACAACATTCAGAAAATACACACACTTCTTGCGAATTAGTAATGAAGGCTGATTCCATGATCAACCAAAGTAATGAGATGCTTGCAAATGTGGTTGAGAATATGAATGAAGTTGTCACCTTTTCAGAGCAAATCAATGATATAACAACGACTATTGATAATATCGCCTTTCAAACAAACTTATTAGCGCTAAATGCTGCTGTTGAAGCAGCTAGAGTGGGAGAATACGGCAGAGGCTTTGCTGTTGTAGCCAAAGAAGTAAGAGAGCTGTCGAACAGCTGTAATTTGGCTTCAAAAGAAATAAAAGTATTAGTAGCCAATTCTAGCAAAAAAATTAATCAATGTTTTCAGCTTGCTGCAGATGCAAACGATAACATGGTCGATATATCAAAACACACAGCGAATGTTAATGAAATGATTCATGATATATCAATATCAACCGATGAACAAAGCAATGGCATAGCGCAAATAGAAGATGCTATTAATCAGCTAGACCAAACAACGCAAGCTAACTCCGTAATGACAAGAGATTTGGTTAATTCATTAGACTTACTTCAAACACAATCCAATAGATTAAAAAATGAACTCACTATATTTCATCAATGATAATAAACTAAACACAATCTGATTTACTTTAAAATCACCCTTCTTTACTGTTATAGATTAAGGCAAGAATTGAAATAAATAAGAAGCTATCAAATTATCATGATAGCTTCTTATTTTAAAATGAGTGATGATTAAAAATCTTTAAATTCGGGGATCTCTTTTTTACCGTGAGATTGCAAAAAGTCGAGAACTTTTCTAGGTGTTGTATTTAATATGCGCTCTTCTGGAAAATCAATTTGCGCTAATATACTTAATACTTGATCAAAATTACCCAGTGACAATGCAATATGAGAATCTGAGCCAAGCGCTATTAATCCGCCTGCATCACGTACCGCTTTTGCAATTGCAATACAATTTTTTTCACTACCAACTCGCGAATGTATAAACGATGAGTTATTCATTTCTAATGCAACATTGCTAGATGCCGCTGCTTTTGCCACTTCCATAATATCTATAGGATATTTAGGATTTCCAGGATGGGTTATCATCTGAACAGCGCCACTAGTTATCGTTGCAATTAACGCTTTGGTGTTATCAACCAATCCTAAAGATGCCATAACAGGATCATGGAAACCGGCTAAAACAATATCCAGTTTTTTACTCATTTTCTCACTGCAATCTATTTCACCTTTAATATTTTTAATGTTTGCTTCTATCCCATATAAAATACCAACACCATCAATAATCCTTGGGATCACTGGTAAATTAGAAAAATGCCATTCGTGAGGAGCATCTGCCATATCAGGGCCATGATCAGTAATAGCAAATAGCTTTATTCCCTTCTTTTTAGCTTGTTGGAAATATTCACTCACCGTACTATAAGCATGAGTGCTAGCAATGGTATGCGCATGTAAATCAACTGGATACATAATAACCCCTTTCTAAAAACCTTAATAACAAGTTATAAGATAGCCTTTTTCTTAACCAGATAACACTTGTTTAAAATTATAACAGCCGTTATTTGTTCTTTTTTATCTAATACTTAATTTACATTGATAATCAAACAATAAGATAAAATAGAGAAGTAAGGATAAAACTGCCAAAGTATGCTTTAATCATAAACATAATATTTAGCATCAATAAGATAACTTATGCTCAATTACTGTTCAAAAATAAAAGGCGATTTATGTTTAAGTATCCAGCAGTAGCAAGTTTTGATGAAGAAAGTGAAACTTATGAAATTACCTATCGTGATTTTGAGAATATACACGCGGTGGCCTATACAAAGGACGATGTCGAACTTGAAGCTTCGGATATTTTGCATGTTGGTCTTGAAGAGTTTATTTCTGCAAAAATGCCCATACCTGAACCATCAGAAGCTGAGCCTGGTGATTTTATTGTTTACTTACCACTTTTAAGCTGTTTAAAAATTGCACTACATAATGCCATTTTAGAAACTAATACAAAAAAATCAGATTTAGCAAGAAAAATGAATTTAACAAGTGCTCAAATTGAGCGCTTAATTGATATTAACCAAACGTCAAAAGCAGATAGTTTAGAACAAGCACTTTACTTACTTGGCTATGGTATTTCTTTATCTGTTAATAAAGAAAAATAATATTTTTATTTTTAAGTACTCTTATACTAATAAATAAAAGTAGCTCTAATAAATATTAAAGCTACTTATTTTATTTCTTTATCTCACTTTTATAGTAATAAGAATTAATTTTATTAAGACTAAAGTTTTTTATTAGCTAAGAATTTTGCATGATTAGTATAAATTGCAATAATATCTTCTTTGCGTCCAACTAAACCAGCAACTTGATTCACCATATCAAGATGATCCTCAGGGTAATCATCTTTAATCAATTTACCTAATCGCATACTTTTACGACTAACTAAACCATCATTTTCTTTTTCAGTAAAAAAGGCACTAAGTACTCTCATTGGTGCATGAGTAAGATCCCGTAGATTATCTTTTTCACCTATAATTCTCCCCTGAATATAGCTACCAAATGAATAATAGTGAACACCATTTACAACCTCCCGACCTTCTCCGCCCCATTTCTTAGGTAAGCCTTGAGGATATTTTTTATTAAATTCACTGACACTTTCAGTAGTTAATGCTTCTAGTGCCGCAATTGCATTTTGCGGATTTCCTTTATTACCTGAAAATACAGAAATAATAACGCCAATCGCTTTCATTACAGCATCTGCAATATATTCGGGAACACTGTCTTTTCTAACAATACGTCGTACCAAATCCGCAATTTCTGAGCCATGGTTTACACCATTCACCGAGGTTACAGAGGCTATTTTATTCGAATGCATAGCGGCGACATAGCGACAAGCTAACGGCCCTTGGCTATGGCCAATTAAATTCACTTTTTTGGCCTTAGTCTCTTTAAGAATTTTTTGAACAAATTCCCAAAGTTGTTCTCCGCGAATTTCATTAGAATTAAATGCTGACAGTGAGGCAGTAAATACTTGATGCCCCTCTTTTTTCAATGCATCTGCGATACCATAAAAATAGGGATAACCGACAATATCATCGAAACCAGATAAGCCATGAACTAAAATAATAGGGTATTGTGTTGACATAATTTCCACTCCTTGGGTTTAACATAAATTGTTTATATTGCTAAACTTCCTGTTAGCAATAACTAACAACAATTTATATCGAATGAAATTACAAAAAATAATAGATCTCTTCTTCATTCAATGTTTGCTATTAGCAATGCTAGACTATCCTATAATTTAAGATCGTAAAGCATTATCTAAAATTTATTTTCAATTAAATTTGACTCATAATTAACATACCTTCTACTATCCCTTCTGCTTTCTTAAGTTTTTTCCCAATATAGGTATCTGAACACTGATGAATTTTTGCTAACTGAATAAATGTTTTACCAAAAATATAATAATTAATCAGTAATTCATAGTCTTCTTTATTATTTTTCAATAAATTACTCATAAGTTCAGTTACTAATAGAACTTGTTCTCCACTAGAGCTAGCCCTCGACTTTATACGCTCAGGAATAATATATTTATATTTTTCAATATCACATTGAATTTCCTCATTATTACTTACCATCCAAGAACCCCATTGCTGCAGTATTTTTGATACCTTTTCCATTTTACATCCTTGTTTTTTAATTTATTAAAAATCAATTACATTCTAGTAATTAAGGTAATACATTTATTTATCACTAGATAAATAGTATAGTCATAATAACTATACTAATATTTACATTTATTACAATAGTATATATTTTTAAGTTATATCTACAGGTTAAGAATATGAGGATAAATAAAGAAATAAAAATAAGTAGAAAAATAGAAGAGTAGTAAATGAATCAAAGAGATAAAAAATAATACTTCCAGCCATTTAAACTAAAAAAATATTTTTCAGTCTTAAACTTTTATTAACTAAATAGCTGGAATGACTCATATATAATACATTACTGTAGCGTTTCATTAGGACGTAAAGTTAAAACTTCATATCCAGTCGAAGTAACTAAAATTGTATGTTCTGATTGTGCTGACAATTTTTTATCTCTTGTAACGACCGTCCAGCCATCTTTTTTAGTTTTAATTTTTGAGCCCCCTTGGTTAATCATCGGCTCAATAGTAAAAGTCATTCCTTCTTTTAATACTACGCCCTGCCCACGAATACCATAATGTAATACTTGTGGAGCCTCGTGCATTTCTCGTCCAATACCATGACCACAATATTCTCTTACAACACTATATCCATGACTTTGTGCAAAACTTTGAATTGCATGCCCAATATCCCCCAATGTAGCGCCAGGCTTAACTTGCTTAATACCTTCCCACATTGCCTGATAAGTTGTTTTTACTAGCTTACGAGCGATAGGCGATGCCTCTGGCATAATATACATTTTGCTTGAGTCGGCAATAAAACCATTTTTTTCCAACGTTATATCAACATTAATAATATCTTTATTCTTTAAACGCTCATCTGCTTTAGGAACACCGTGGCAAACGACTTCATTAATAGAGGTATTTAGCACATATTCATAGCCATATTGCCCTTTACTTGCCGGCCTAGAACCCAGTTCATTAATAATGAAATCTTCAACTTTATCATTAATTTCTAACGTCGAAATACCCGGCATAATAAAGTCATCAAGCATAATAAAAACTTGGGCCAGTAATCGACCAGATTCTCGCATTAATTCAATTTCATCGTTATTTTTGATGGTAATCTTATCCATTATTTTCCCTTTCTATCTTTGTTCTTGTTTTGTCACTTCTTTTTCTAACATTTCACTAATGATCATCGGAAATGTTTTCTCTGGATTCAATTCTGCTTGGATGCCAATTTTTATCCAAAATTCAGCCTGTGCATTAACAGAGCGTGACATAACATTACTTGTTTTACGTAAATACTCATGTAATTCATCAGAGATTTTTACAATACCCACCATAACCTCTATATACAAATCGTAACGGAACATATATCTAATATAATAAAGTTAAATAATCTTACTTTCAATTCCTATTCAACACGCAACTATCTGCAATAATTTAAGCTATATCTTAGTACCGCAGTTTAGACGTTCAAATAAATAGCAAAAAGCAACACAAAAAACTATAATTAGTTGATTATTATCTTAAAAGCTCATAATTATGATCATCATAAAGTACATTATTAATTAAGTAATTTTCTTTAGTAATATCTTTAAAAGTAAAGCCACTTTTCTTTAAAACTTGCTCAGAAGCTAAATTACCCGCAGTAACCACGGCAATAAATCGTGTAATTAACTTAAATCTTTCATCTACTAACATGCTCATTAGCGCTTTTGTTGCCAATCCTTGCCCCGCATATTGTGGTTCTATAATAAACCCGACCTCCGCAGTTATACCTTGTTCTTCGGCTTGAGACTCAACTATCTTAAGCCCGATTAATCCCATTGGGGCTTTTTTTTCATTACGAATTACCATACAAAGCCAATGAGTGGAATGGATATTCCATATTGGCAGGCGCGATTCAAATGCCTCTTTAATTTGTTCTTCAGTCATTACTCCAGAAATATATTTCATTACATTCTGTGAAATATATAAATCATGAAAAAATAGCCAGTCATTAGCTGTTATATGCTCAAAAGTAAAATTTTTCTTTTTCACCTTATCTCCAACCTATTTATTTTTATGTGGATTTATATTTTTTAATAGTAAATATCTTATGCTTTCGTTTATTATTTTTTTATTTGAATAGCAAACTGAATGACATGACATTTTCCAGTATGAAATTCACCTTCATGACGTTCAACTTCACCAACGAAGAAATGATAAAAGCGGTCTTTACCAAAGTTATTTAAAAAATCATAAATATCATACAACATATCAAAAGAACGAGGGCCACCAGTGCTATAATTTAACTGTTCTTTAGAATAAACCTCACCAATAAACCACCCTCCATTTTTTAATGATCCTCTTATTCCTAATAATGTTTTCTGCCTTAATTCCGATGGAAAATGACCAAAAACACAGAAAATATTTTGGAAAGTACTCTCTTGCCACATAACATCATTTAAATCTAAGCATTGGGTTAATATCTTAATATTTTCTTTTTGTGCTCTATCTTGGGCCTTTTGCAAACCAACAGAAGAGTAATCCCACAGTTCTATTGAAAAGGGCTGATTTTCTCGATTTGCTTTGTGTGCGAGAAATAGTGCATTACGCCCTTCTCCTTCAGCAATCGCTAATGAATGGCCTTTAAATTCTATTTTTTCAGCAATAAATTGAATAAAAACATTGGGTTCATATCCATAAACAAATTCATACTCTTGATATCTATTATTCCAATTCTCGCTCATGCATAACCTCATCATAAAGAAAATAAAAATTATATGAAATAACGAAGCACTCAATTATTTTCAATCGACACTTTTTAGTATTGCTATACTTACTCTTTCCGACAAAAAAACTGACTTAAATTAAATTTATTCTTAATTTTATTTTTAAGATTAAGATGAGCATATCCTCAGAATACACTGAAAGACAATTGAATTAATAACCTTTAATTTAATGTCTAGTTCATATCCGAGTTTTATCTCATCACCTATCTTTTGAGCTAATAAAATTAACAATTAAGGAAAGTCAATGAAGTTATTTAAAATTATAGCGTCGTTCTCATTGATGAGCGTGCTTATTTTCACATCAGGTTGTACAACGATTGAAAAAAAATATCCAATAAGTACTGATATATCGTCGGAACAAACAACAAATAGAGCACTTTCAACCAAGTGGGGTGAAAGTATTCAATCTGAAGTACAAAAAGTAGATGCAATTCGTTTATCCCAACAACCTTATGAAATAGCAGCTATTCACTATCAAAGTGGAAAACCATCAAATAACTCACAAAAAATAAAATGGGCTAACTTAGATCCTATTAATTTGAGCATTCTTGCTGAAGACAAAAAAATAATACCTTTATATCAAATTAAAAATAACCAATACACTTTATATGGAAAAGAAAATGAACGGTATATTATTTACTTAAATAATATTAACAGACAGAAAAGCTATGAAGTTGTTGTTACAGTTGATGGTTTAGATGTAATCAGTGGTAAATCAGCTTCTTATCAAAATAGAGGTTATTTATTAAGACCTGGAGACGATCTATTTATTGAAGGCTTTAGAAAAAGTGATCAACAAGTAGCTGTCTTTCGCTTTGGGCTGGCAGATGAAGGCTATGTAAATTTTAATACTGAAGGTGATAAAAAAGATATTGGTATAATATATGTTTCTGTTTTTGAAGTAAAAGAAAGCACTACTGAAGAAATACAAAAATGTATCTATAGTCAAAAACGTTTTCTTGATGATAACAGCTATGCACCCGAACCTTGCATTCCATAATACTAGCAACTGATTTTCCCAATATAAATAGCGTAGTAATAAGTATTAACATGCTATTTGTATTGGTTCTTCATATAGATTATTAACTTTATAAATGATACTCTTATCGCTCTTCCTTAATTATATACTCTTAATACTTTTCCTATATACTCACATTTATTATCCTATTCCATTTAAATTTATTCACCTGAGAATAAGGGATCGCTATGCTAAATTAGGAACTCCGTTCATGGCATGAGGCGACATCTAGACCAGATTATCATTTTTATGATTGTGGTATGCCTAGTGTTGCGGATTATCTACAATTATGTCATCTTCCTATTTCTAAACACCTTGATAAAGAAATTAATATATTTAGATACTCAACTATTGTATTTATTACACCACCTTTCCATACTATATAAGCAAGATGGAGAAAGAAAACAATCTTTTTATAAATCAAAAAAGACATATTATCCAATAGTGGATATATAAAAAAATTATAACTTAATTGGAACACCTAAATTGGAACACCTAAGGAAAATATAGAAAAAGAGTGATTTCATTATTAACAAGCTTAATTAAATTTATTAAGTAATAAGGCCAACATCATATATTGACCTTATTAAGTTATTAATATGAAGCCATAATTCATAAATCAGCCCTTCCCCCTCTCATAACAGCACGTTGCTGTTCATGGAATTTATTGCTCTTTGCTCCGCTGGTGTTCTTATATTTTTACCACAAACTAATGTAGATCAAACTCGTTCACCTACTCTATACTCCCCTGATGTTCCAACACCGAAGTTAACATTATCAGTACAACCTGATAAAACTATAAATTATAATAGCTATGCGCATAGTTTCCCTCATAAATAAAATAACCATTTTATAAATATCAACAAATATAACTAAGATTTCCATTTCATTTTAATTCTGATTTTTCCTTATTTTTATTACTCATAGATTAAAATATTGATATAACAATATCTAATTTATTATATGAAAACAACCATCATAGCAGCATGATTATTTTCATAATTTTTATATATTCCTAAATACAAAGGCTATATTCTTCAAATTTATTTTTAAATATTAAATTATCTTTTTTCTATAAAATGATTTAACAAGAGAATTTAAGTATACTTCTGTTTTACAATGACTAAATTCTATTTTATTACTGTTTGAAATAAATAATGGAATACCCTCCCCTAATACTACAGGTATTTTAGTTATTATAAGCTCGTCGACTTTATCTTCAGCGAAAAAGCCTTGAACAGTTTTCCCTCCATCAATATAAATTCGCTTATAACCTAGTGTATTAAGAGTATTTTTAATCTCTCCAGCAGTACCTGCCATCAGTGTCACATTAGCAGGTAAAGAAAGTGGTAATTCTTGCATCGTATTACTTAAAACAAATACGGGTTGTATATATGGCCACTCTATATCAAAACTAAGTATTGTTTCAAACGTTGTTCTTCCCATTACTATCGCATCAATATCGCTTAAAAATTCAGAAAAACCAAAATCTGAATTTTCAGGATTATCAATATTTATAAGCCAATCGATATTTCCTTGCTTATCCGCAATAAATCCATCTAAACTTGTTGCAATATATACGACTATATCCATGTTTTTTTCCAAATAATTTTAGCTTCCAATAAAATAATTTATTATTTTAAGTATTTTGTGAGATAATTAGAAGAAAAACAACGAGAAAAATTAATTTTTTAAATTACAATTTTATTAATTACAAGATTAATATTCTGGTACTTTGGAATATAAACATATCACCCAAGAATATTACATAAATATATCTCTGATATATTGACGGTTCTATTGAGAACCTATCTAATTACAGTAGATATTATTTGAATTTTTATCTATCAACTGTTATTTTTTATTAGGAAAATATCTGATACAAAAAAAGCCATCTAATTTTAAATGATGGCTTAATACACCATTAAAAAGTTTCATTTTAATCAATGGCTATTCATCTTCTGGTGGGTTTTTGAGGACTTGATGAATTTCCTCTTTTAGTCGTAACTTTTGTTTTTTTAACTCAACAACTTCATTGCCATAACCACTTCTATCAGAATGTTCGAGTCTTACTATTTCGTGGTCGAGCTGATTATGCCTATCAAAAAGTGCACGAAAATCAGGATTTGTTTGGCGGAGTTTTGAAATTAAATCACGGTATTCTGGAAACATAGGCATTTACCTTTCGTAATAAATTATAAATTACCAACCTTCTATTCAGTTTCACCTAAACTCGTTAATATGTCATTTTTTTATGTCAAAAATAAGACGAATATCAATTAAAATTTTAGTCATTATATTTTATGCTATCTTTACATTTAGTTATTTTTATTTATCAAACCAAATATCTTCATAACCATTTCTATCAATAATAAATTTGCTTCCCTCCGGTAAGTAAAGATAGTTAACGACTTCTGGTAACTTATCATATAAATGTTTTGTGTGTATAACTTGATAAAAATCATCTGCTTTAGAATATTTACCACAATAAAAAAACCAGCTTATATCGCCATTCTCTGGTAACTCAATACGAATTCCATAAATAGGGCTATCATTTAATGTATTCAATGCAATAGCCACTTTCTCTTCAGGCTCTAAAGGTGATACTCCATAATTTTTACATATTTCAGTTTGCTTATTATTTGGTTGTTTTTTATGAGTATTATATTGCATTATTCTTTCTCTTTAGTTCTTCTTGATAGTAAAACATTATAAATTAACTCGGTATGTTATACAGATTAAATAATACTTACTAATACAAACATTATTAGCCCTAAATTGATGTGGCTGGTTATTTTTATAGCGAAATGCTAAATATATGCCTTGAAATTTATTATTGTTTAAAAAAACAACGTTTTGGGCCAGACAAGACGAAAATTTAGATTATTTACATTTCTTTGCTATAAAAAAGCATTAATTGTTAACTATATAAATGAAAATTAGCTACATTTATAGAGGTCTCTAATAGTTTTTTTATACCCATCTATTTGAGCCACTAAGCCCAATGCCGCCACATTGGGCTTTCTTCTTTTTTACTAATGTTCTATTTTACAATGATATTTTAAAGCTAACACATCTATTATTGATTGGTTTTTGGTTACGCATAATTTATTTGAAGATAGTAATTCATTCTCTTTTACTATTAACACAATAAAGGAAATCTCTCATTCCGGCGTTATACCCCATGTCTATACATGCTGCTGCAATAACTTCTTGATCAAACATTTCATTAAGCACATCATTTTTATTTACATCTAGTATCTTGAATTCATCCTTACCTGTATTGGTAAAATATACCGAGAATAAACTCTTCTAATATAAGGATCATACAATCCTATTATTCAATATAATGACAATAATGATTTTTATTTTTTTCAAAAATAATTCATTATGAAAAATTCAGCTAAGCCAGCGTTAGTCATATTCTCTTTAACTATTTGTCTACTGAAATAAGTGTATTTTAAATTAAACGTCTAGTTGATGTACTATATGAGGTTGTAATAGTAATAATTCTTATAAAAATACTTTCCATTTTCTCTTTATTTATTTCAAATCATTTAAATAAATACTGGAATTAAATATTAATTTTATCTCATAATAGATAGCTTAACTTTATAGACTTTTTTAATAAGGTTATTTCTAATGATTACTCATCTAATAACAATAAATAAATTGAAGATAATATTAAATATATATTTTTTTGGTTTAGTAATATTCTTGTTATTTAACGCTATAATTACTTAGAAAAATAATTTTCAATTATCAGTGGCATAACATTTAGATTTTTTAAATTATTTTATACTTAAGAAGTATTAGAATTCACTTTATACTAGATAACAAAAAACCCCGCTATTAGCGAGGTTTTATATATTCAACTATTTAATGCTTAACTTATTTGCGCTGTCATCACACTTTTGCAAAAAATGCATTTTGCGCCATGTGGATTATTCACTGAAACATCAAATTGTGATGTTCTATATTGTGAACTGCTACAACAAGGGCATTTTAAATAGAAATAAATAGTTATGGTGTCTTTAAAGTGCTACCACATTACCAGCAGAAGGACCTTTCATTCCGTTCTCGATGGTAAATGAAACTTGTTGGCCTTCAGCTAAAGATTTGAAACTATCACTTTGGATTGCAGAGAAATGTACGAATACATCTTTGCTGCCATCTGCTGGAGTAATAAAACCAAAACCTTTACCATCATCGAACCATTTTACTGAACCAGTCATTGTATTAGACATAGGATTTCCTTTAATTTATTAGATTTGCCATAGGGCATATGCGGTTTGTTTTTTATTTTTACTTATGGGCATCAATTAGAAGGAATTCGCAATGAAGAGGTATCGAGGATAGCGCTAAATGGTGAACAACTTTAAACTTACTAACATAAATAGGCCTGTACTTCCAAACCAGTGACATCATTAAGCCATAGATAAATTCAGATAGCAAATATTATTTTGCAATGAATCTTTTTTATTCTTGCTATAGTTTGATCTGTATACTCACTTCATCAGCGATATCATACTCGTTCTATTCATTTTTCAGCCTTAGCTTTTATCTGTTTTTCCACAAGTTCTGCGATTATCATTAATGATGGTATCAATAATAAAGCTACTTTTTATTATTTTTAAAATAAAAAATAACAAAAAAAGCCTTATTTAACATGAGATATAAATTTATATCTGAATTTTAATAGCGTCTAGTGCCATATAAAAATAATAATTTATCTTCACTCTGATATCTATTATTGTGTAGTTAGCTCATCTCCAAATATTCTGATGATTTAATAGAGCTATCAACAGGTGTACTATTATTTAATAATTAATGTCCACTACTTGCATTTATCCAAGATTGCCTGAAGTAATATCATTGTTCGCCAGATATCATCCTGTGTATCTCCGTCCCACTCAGGTACCGTTGCAAGCTCAGATTTACACTCTTTCAATAGAATGTACGCATCAGCTATTTCATCTCTACCGCAATTGTGAGCTATACGATATATCGACTCTTCAGATAAACTACTGTAATAATTGTCAGCTCCACGTTCTCTTATAATAAGTTGTTGCAGTTTTTTCATAATTATTTTTCATTCTGTTTTTATTAAGTCTCACGATGTTAAAAGATTTAATAAGAACATACAATATTAAACTCAATTAACAAGAGATGAAAAGATATTACACTTTCATCTTTATAAAAAATAAAAATTTCTTTAAGATATTTTTATATCTCTAAAAATAATAAATTTTATTTATTAGTATGTTATCTTTTATCATCCACAAGTTATTTTTCATTGTATTTGGCTATTTTTCAGCCATTTCATATATCAATGGTTATTTCTTTTCATGGCAGAAGTTATACCTTATATGATTTAGGTTAATTAATATTTCTTAGTGGTATAAAACAAACGAAAAAAGATCACCTAAGTGATCTTTGAAATAAATTGTTCAGAATAACCAAACATGCAAACTACTTTGCAATTTTAGAGAGTTATTTTTTGTAAAAAAATTTATTATAAACCATAACGTAACCTCAATAATTGAGGATAAGGATTAAAATATTTCTGCTTATCCAAATAGCTGTCAGGATACTCTGATAAATAATGATTTATAAGAGTTAAAGGAGCCAATAGAGGTTGTATTCCTTGACGATATTCTAAAATTAAGTTGCTTAGTGCCTGTCTTTGGTTCGATGTTAAGTAACGTTTAAAATATCCCTGAATATGCATAAGAACATTAGTATGATTGCGGCGTGTCGCTTGGTGCTGTAATAATTTCATAAACCTATTTCGATACTCATCAAAGAAAGAACCAAATGAGTCCCATTCTTTATTAGTAGCAACAAAACGGCCTAAATCTCGATAGAGAGGTTGTGAATGTGCTAATAACAGCAGCTTATATCGAGTATGAAAATCTATTAATGCCCCTCGATTGAATGAATTTAATTTCAATTCATTCAACTCATTAAGTGCAAATACTCGTATAATAAAGTTCTCTCTTATATGAGGATCATTCAATCGACCATCCTCTTCTATTGGTAACCAAGGCATTATTTGTTTTATATTTTCGGTAAAAATACCAGTGCCTGATTTTCGATTACCATTTCCGACTGCATCATATACACGAACACGCTCTAACCCACAACTTGGAGATTTTGCACAAACAATATACCCACACAACGACTTAAGTTTGTTTAAATATTCGACAGAATATTGATTCATTTTTTCTGTCAAATCCCCCTCGCTTCCATTACTAAACTTCAACGTAATCTCTCCTGAATTCGATTTAACTAACCGTAATGCAGGCCTTGGGGTAGTTAAACCAATAGCTAATTCTGGGCAAGTTTGTTGATATTCGAAATAATGGGATAACTCATCGACAGCAAGATGAAAACGTTTATGCCCACCATCAAATCTAACACTACTACCTAATAAACACGCACTAATTCCTACAGATATTTTTTTAGCAGAAATATCATTTTTAATACTCGTAGTATCTGAATTAATCATTCTTACGACCTCATATGAAATCACTCACACAACAAACTTTATATGGTCATCTTAAAATTTATCTTAGTAAGATTATACTTGCTTTACTACTTTTATAAAAAACTTAGAGCGTAACTACATTAAAAACAAGAAAAATCACATTAGAAATTTAGGTAAATAAAAAAGATCGCCTAAGCGATCTTTAAAATAAGTAACTAATATAGCTAAGTCAGGCTTTTCTGCTCTATTCGAAGCTCATAACAGATTAAGATTGAATATTCTTATCTCGTGTATATATCTATTCAGCATCTTTTTCTTTGGTTAAACAATAACGTAAGTTTTGTCTAATGGCTTCAATAGACCAAATCCAAAACGCTGTCCCCACGAACTCGGAAATTAGCGCTTGATAACCGGCGATCCAAAGCCAACTAGATAATCCTAATAAAGGTACAACCAAACCATGAGCAAAAACAGAAACGCCAATACCAAAACAAATACCATGCAATAATTTAACCTTTGGTAAATATTCGGCAATAACACAATATATTACTGCTATAACTATTGAAAATAATATATGAACACCATTCCCAGCCCAATTAATACTATATCCCATCCAATGATAAGTCATAGTATCTATATTTAAACCCAGTTTTTCGAGTAAAACCACAGGTGGAGGTGTTGTTTCAAGTGTTCTTGGCGGAATTAAATCTTCAAAACCAGATTTAACCAAGGCTGAAAAAATACCTGCTATAACACCAACATATATTGCGATGCAAATATGTCTAGAACTTTTTTTCGTTAACTTAAATAAATCTATCATTATATACTCACACTCTATAAATTGAATTTTATAAGTATAGTAGAGATAAGAATATCTGTTTATAATTTTAATTAAATATTTTATATTTCATCATAAATAATAGATTTTATTTTAAACATAAGCAATGAATAAGAGTGAAATATCTTTTTTGATTTATTTTTACGACAATAAATATAGAGTAAACACTCTAAATTCACTCTCTATTTCTAGCCACATATCTATTCATTGGTTACTAAGCCTCTTAATTTTATCGATATGGTGTTTATAATATTTATATTTTATTACTCTAGATCTTAAATAAAAGTTAACGCTATTATCATTTAAATTTCACTACTTAATCTTATAGCCATAAATAATGGAAGATTATCAACTAAAGATGTTTAAGAATTATTAGGAACTATGATATAAAGTTACTTATAACAGCGCCCAAGCATCTTCAAATACTTTTTCTGAATACGGTTGATATCCAAGCTCCACACTAACAATTGCAGTTGCTAGTGCAATAGCAACTGGTTTGGATGAAGTATTTATAGGCTCATTAATTCCTACGCCAAGATCTTTAGCAACACGGTTAATATAATCAACCGTGTTATTCTCATTTGGCGGTGCATATCGGTTGATAATCGACGCCACTGTATTAAGCTTGTATTTTTTTTGATATGTTTGCAGCAATTTGTAAATAGCACTAATACCATATTCAGGTGATATGAATTGGCAAAAGTCTTTGTCTGTTTGCTGAGGCGAGAGTCCTTGCCATTGCGAACCATGACGGATATTGCCCGGATTGTTATTACGCTCACCTCTTGCTGGTCTAGTCATTTTGCATCTCCACTTTATCTTTGATAATTTTGCTCAAGTCATCTACGCCAACGTAACCCATAAAAATACTGGCAAGATAGACGAACTTATGATTAAGACTCAGTAACGTTAAAAGATCTTTTACAAATCACGCAACAAGGTTCATGTAACACCGTCAAATAATATGTTCTTCCATTATTATTTTTTACGTTTATTTTATATGCTGATATAACTCCTAGCTCATCAACATTTTTTCATTATGTATTAGATGATTTTCTTATCCTCACAATTCACAATGTAGAAGATCTTACAAAAACAATTAAGGCTACATCTAATGTGTAGTCTTAATTTCATTCACATTCTCTAATTCAATTATTTTTTATCCTATTATCTACCGCTTTCTTCTTCAGGCAGTTTATATTCAATAGCAATGGTTAGAAGCCCACTTGATAGATCCGTTTTTTCTATTTTTGATTTATCGTTATCCTTCATATACTGTAAGAGAAAATATCAATTATTGAAAAATTCGTTTAATAAGGCTTTTACCATACTTTTTTGTAAAGATTTATTTTAAATCAGAGACTCAATACGATACAATAAGTTAATTTTATATAGGGCATAAGTATGAAAAAAGAAATTAAAGCACCTACAAGTGTAAGAAATAATGACCAACCATACTGGCCCTCGTTGAAGCTTATATTAAGTTCTCTTATTGTTTTTAGTTTTTACTTAAATTTAGTCGATAAAAATAAGTTTTCGCTCCTTATTAGTATTTTCGACCTAACTTTAATACCTATGTTTGTATTCATAGTTGCATTTATGACCAAAAATATAACATGGGAAACATTAAGATATAACTTACTTCCCTCTATTATAATTTATTTTACGTTTCAAACAGTTGATATGATCCCTCTTTATTATTCAGATGAGTTTAATTTAAAATATTATTTTTTCTCGCCTCAAAGTGGAGTGTGGTTTTTTTTAGCAATTCCCATATGGCAGGCTTTCTTCTTAGTATTACCAAAAAATATAAAATCTAACAATATCATTTTATTTTTAATATTAATTATATCTTTGATTGTTGCTTATTTAACAAAAAAACATTTACTCAACCTTTCAAGTTTTTTTTCTATTCTTTTATATTTTCCTTTTTTCATAATAGCTTATTTTATTAATGATGAAAAAATCGCCTTACTTAGAAAAAAATCTATTTTTACAATTTTATGCATTACAATCTTAGCTATAGTTTTACATTTTTATCAAAATAACATTAATGATTTTGTTATTAATATTACTAAAGCTGACTTAAACCTCTCTTTATTCATTAGTTACGCTCTAAATTTCATAGTAAGTATTATTTTAGGATCTAGCATTATTTATTTTTCTTTATCAACTGATAAATATGCAAAAATATCAAACAATGCTTTAGGAATTTATTTAATTCATCCTATTATTTGCTTTGTTTTTTTACGAATCTTAGCTTATTTTTGTATAGAGTTAAATTTATTAATGATAATAATATTAACGTTATCTACAATCAGCATTGCCCTATTGTTAGCATTAAATTCAACCATTCACTGGTTTATTGACCCCGTTTTAAGAACTAATAAATTAAAGCAATAACATATATAAACAAATTGATTAGCTTTTTATTTATTTTTATAATCATTTTAGAAATGACAATAAAAAATGGTAGCGAATAAATGCGTGTTAACTCTTTATCAAATAAATTATTTTAGTACAATCCATATGGATTAGCCTTATATCAGCTAAAATACTAACTATATTATGAGGCTCTCCGCTTTTAAAACCCTCAGTTTCATTACTAATAATCTAGTGTTTGTAAAATATCTCTGGGAAGAAGACCAATATTATTTAACAATATAGCTCTATGCTATTAAATTTTATTTATTAAAATACGTAAATAAATAAAAACACTATGACTGCATAAATTTATAAGGAAATAAAGAGACATTTCAATGTCCCACCCACTAATATTATTATTTAATAGATAATCTAAATACATCAATTACTATAACCCACACTATTTTTTACTAAATCATCTAGATTACAAATTTGTAATATGATTGTAAGGTCACTCAATAGCTATTGTAGATAATATAGTCCCACTTAAATCACGAAAGGACATTTATATGAAAAAGAATATTCTATTTTTATTACTGTCGTCTTTAATGATGGCTCCCACTCTTTCAATGGCAGCCAGTAACTTACTCAGTGTTCATATACTTAATCAACAAACAGGAAAACCAACCCCTAATGTTGAAGTTACATTAGAAAAAAAACAGTCAAATAATTGGGTATTATTGAACTCAGAAAAAACTGACAATGATGGTAGAATTAAAGCTATCTGGCCAGATAACTCGGTTCCTCCTTCTGCTGGTGACTATAGAGTAGTGTTTAAAACTGGAGATTATTTTAAAACACAAGGAAAGGAAAGCTTTTTCCCTGAAATTCCCGTTGAATTCCATATAGATAATGTTAATGAACACTACCATATTCCATTGCTTTTAAGCCAATATGGTTACTCCACTTATCGAGGTAGTTAATTTTTAAAATAATATATTTAAATTCAACGCCAATTATAACAATTGGCGTTTATTATTATTTTATTCTACAGCGGTTTATTTATTATTCTCCCTCTCAGCGTCTTAATCTAATCATATCGTATTTTTCCATAAGTGAACGTTAATAAATAATTGGCATTTTATAACGAGAAAAATAAGCAATTCCCGTATGGATATTTTGTGCAATATTTGAAATAAAACAGCGTCAATACTTGATGAAATCAACCTGATTATATAATCAATCAGTTTTTAGTACCTCAGTAGTATTCTGATTGTCTTCTTTTTCCGCTTTCTTCACTTCTTTCATCCTCATATTCTCGCGTTATAGATTAATAATCTCAGGTATTTTTACGCAAACTGAAATAAAAAGCAGTAGAAATATCAATAATTTTTCATTTTCAAAATATTTATTTTTTTAAATATCTTAGAAAAATATGAAATTAATATTATCAAAAAAGAAAGACACCACTTAATTTCCGTGTATTATGCTTTAGTTAATAGAAATATGAGTTATCACGCCAGCTCGTTACTCTTATTGCTCTATTTGTGCCAATAGTGTACGAATTTCTACTCCTTGTTAAATATTCATAATGACTTCTCTGATACGAAAAAGGCCACCGGAGTGACCTTTATAAGAATGCCAAATAATTTTCAATAATAACTCGCGAGCTATTAACCTGCTTTGCAATTACTTAATACAGGCGTGTCATTGTCTCCAACTAAATCGGCTTTATCACCTTTAGTATAAAGCTTATATGTATAATCTTTATTCATCGCCTCATAATTTGCACCAGAAGCCATTTTCATAATTTTCATTGGGATCATTTCGTCCATTTGATTAATGATTGCATAACCATCCTTTGCTGTATTTATATAAATAACTTCCATTATTTGATTATTTTCACATGCATAAGATACTTTCGTTATCTCATCGCTATTATCCGCCATAACAAAACCAGCGGATAAAAGACTGACAGCAAAAGTAACACTTTTTAATAATAGATTCATATAATCTCCTACATACTATTTGATACACATTCTAATACATCACTAATCAATCTATCATAATTAACTCAACCATATATTGGCTTCCATAAGATTTATCTAATTGTAAAAAAATATCACTAATAAATTGAGTAATAAGTAATTTTTTTAAGTGATTCCTTAAATTTTGTTATTAAACACCAACTATATCTAAAGATATTGGTCGCATAATTAAAGAGCATTTATTATTAATAAATTTATTGTTGTAGATAAAACCTTAGGTAAATATTCTTCAGCTGATGTATTGAAAATAATCACAGAGCCACACCTTGATATTATGTATTAGCTTGTTGCAAGTGATCATGAATAAACTATTTTTCTTTCTCTAACAAATAACACCACTTTATTGTGTGTTTTTACGCCAATAGGGTTCAATCACCACCAATAATGGGTCGTAAGCATGATTAATTTTTTGCGAGCCGATTCGATATTATTTTTTACTTGCAGAATAAATAGTACAAATTAATTGAGTCAGCTGTTAAATTTCACCATCAGCCATATGGATATTGTCCGTTAAAATGGCTGAAATATTTATTCACTGTCCATTTCTGATAAATAGTACAGGCTAAACTGTAATTTATTTATTTTTTTTAATGCCACCGAATTATTTTAATTAAAGCTCTCGATTCACAGCGCTTGTGTGAACGGTATAAGTAAATGTTGATTCTGCGGTCAAAGCGTAGGCCAAAAAACGATCAAAGTAACCTTATTTAATTTAGGGTTGAACTGCTAGTGAGAATGATTATTATTAATAGCGTATCAAATTTAACAGGTCTGATACGAATGAGTACGACGTAACTTACATTACTTCTTGCGTTTATTTTATATGCCGATATGGCTCCTAGCGTGTCGGCATTTTTTTATTGTGTTAGGTGATCTTTTCATACTAGTAATTTAGCTATATCCATTCAAATTTGACCAAACATAATTATGGCTTAAGACTAAATCCAATTTGACGATCTGCTCTGTTCCAAAGTGAATGTTACTAAGCTACACAACATAATAAGAGAGGGAATAAATCCATCTTATAACAGTTAATTATAATTTTTCTCTAATTAATTCGATGAAAAATCTAGGAGTACAAATGAAAGCCTAACACTTACCATAGTGACTTTTTGTATGTATCATTGTTAAGTCACGTTTGCACTTCGTTGATGCCAGCCTGCTGCTGATAAAATGTTTAGTTTTGTACTAAACACACTCAGCTAACATCATGGTATTTTAATCGACGAGAGGCAGGTTAAAGGTCACCTGTTTGTTGTTTTTTTCGTTTGATTTTACAAGCCAAGCCCCACATGATTTCAGATCGCCACGCAATCAGAAAAGAAAACGACTTTCCACGCCCTATGAGCCGATAATAACGTACTGAGTAACAATGTCGATGTCGACGGGTTCTGATTTAAGGATTTTGATATGACAACCTTTCATCAACTTACAGCTACAACTCTTGACGGCCAACTTGTCTCTATGGCCGACTACGCTGGTAAGGTGGTTCTAGTAGTTAATACAGCCAGTCATTGTGGCTTTACACCACAATACAGTAGCCTTGAAGCACTCTACAAAAAATACGCCTCTCAGGGTTTTGTCGTGCTTGGTTTCCCTTGCAACCAGTTTGGTAAACAAGAACCTGGCGACGCCGACGAAATAGCACGAACCTGTCACATTAACTACGGTGTCAGTTTCCCAATGTTCGAAAAAGTAGAAGTCAACGGAACCACCGCACACCCAGTGTTTCGTTATTTGAAAAATGAGCTGCCTGGCCTGCTGGGTGGGCGGATCAAGTGGAATTTCACTAAGTTTCTGATCGGACGTAACGGTGAACCACTCAAGCGCTTTGCGCCGCCCACTACCCCAGAAAAAATGGAAGCCACAATCCTTGCAGCACTTGAAACTTAAGTACTCTGTCATTAGAACCCAGCCAAGTCTGGGTTAATATAATTTAGGCTCCCTTACAAAAACAATTAAGGCTACACATTTGCGTAGCCTTAATCTTATTCACATTATCTAACTCAATTATCTTTTATCTTTATTTTCTATCGCTATTGTTTGCCGTTTTTCTTCTTCGGGTAATTCATATTCAATAGCAATGGTCAGAAGCCCACTTGATAAATCGGCTTTTTCTATTTTAACATTTTTACCGAGGTCAAATTGCAATGTAAATTGCCCTTGGGATATTCCTCGGTGGATCCATTTATCATTATCTTCTTCTGATTTTTCTTCTTTTTTCCCTTCAATCAATAAACGACTTCCTTTTAATGAAACCGTTAAGTCATTTTCTTGATATCCAGGTACACTCACTGTCAGTTCATAATGGTTATCATCAATCTGTTTTAGGTTATAAGTCTGTACAGGTGATGCAATTGGCTTACTCCCTGTTAACTGACTAAACAGGCGATCTATCTGATCAAAACGGTTTGAAAGTAAGTTGTCAGATAATGTTGGGAATAATGAAAAAGGTTTAATGTTAGGCATATAACTCCTCCTTCAGTATTTAGTGAATTATGGGCGTATCTTAATTGCCCAAAATATAAATATGTACGAGCAAGTATTTTTCAAGCCCTAAAACTTAATTTTTTTATCTTTGACCGATATGAGATTGTAGATAACAAAAAACCCCGCCGAAGCGAGGTTTTATATATTCAACTATTTAATGCTTAACTTATTTGAGCTGTCATCACACTTTTGCAAAATATACATCTTGCGCCGTGTGGATTGTTCACGGAAACATCAAATTGTGATGTTCTATATTGTGAACCGCTACAACAAGGGCATTTAAAATAGAGGCGAATAGTGATAGTGCCTTTAGAGAGCCACCACATTGCCAGCAGAAGGACCTTTCATACCATTTTCCATGGTGAATGAAACTTGTTGGCCTTCAGCTAATGTTTTGAAGCTATCACTTTGGATTGCAGAGAAATGTACGAATACATCTTTGCTGCCATCAGCTGGAGTAATAAAACCAAAACCTTTACCTTCATCGAACCATTTTACTGTACCAGACATTGTATTAGACATAGAATTTCCTTTAATTTATTTAATTTGCCATAAGGCATATGCGGTTTGTTTGGTATTTTTACTTATGGGAATTAATTATAAGGAATTCGCAATGAAGTGGTATCGAGGATAACGCTAAACGGGAACAACTTTAAACTTACTAACATAAATAGGCCTGTACTTCCAAACCAGTGACGCTATTAAGCCATAGAAAAATTCAGATAGCAAACTTTATTTTGCAGATAGTCTTTTACTATGTTGGAATTAAAGAGGTATAAAATGAAAAAAGATAACCTAATCAATCTTCAAAACAAGTTATTCTAAATAATCAAACATGTGGAATTCAACTTAACAAATTACGTGTGTATCAAGGCTAAATTAAGATGCCCTCCTTTTCAACAAAGTTGAAATATCCTTATAAAGGTAACATCAAAAATAACATTTAAGATAATTTTCTCGTCAATATGCAACAGAATACTTTTGGTCTGATGATTGACTGATAAAAATAGAAGTTGATCGTTAAATAAAATGATTAAAGTTAAATATCGCTCTGACTGCTACAATCAATAATAGCTAACAAAAGTTAGCTATTTTTATGACATGACCAATGAGATAACACTATAAAAAATTAGAACAAATATCTAACACCCAATACAAGTTCTTGTGATTTAAGGTGTGCCTTCATTTGCTCGTCTTGTAAGCCTCGAGCATTAGAAAACTGATTCATTCCACTCTCAATTTTACCTAAATCTACATAACGGTAGCCTAAGTCAAAATTAAGTTTATCGATAGGCTCGTAACTAACACCAGCACCAAGAGAATATACCAAGTTTGTATCTGTATTACTTGCATATTGGCGTGAAGTATTCCCTTGCCATCCCGATGATTTTACTTTTGCTATACCAATACCAACCGTTCCATAAATAGAAATCCTCTGGTAAATTTCATAGTCACGATAAGCATTTAACATTAATCGTTGAGACTCTGTTTTATGATGATTAAAGCTAGTAGGAAAAGTCGTTGAACCGCTAGTGTATTCTGCTTTTTTATTAAAAGTATATTCAGCTTCAGTACGCCAGCCATTACCGAATTGACAACCAGCAGCTAAAGAACCATTATAAAAATCATCTTTCTCATCACCGGACACAAATTGACCAATGCCTGGTCTGCTACTTGTATCCATACTATCTGCTTTTTGCCATACTTTAGAGAGCCTTGCTGCACCATAGTAACCTTCATTACTGGTTGATGCTAAAGCACTTCCTGTCGTGCAACCAAAAACCAATCCTACAACCAACAGTTGTAATTTACTCATGTTATAGTTCCTTTATGTTAGTATTTTCGAGAGAAATTATCGCAATATATAACTATAAGTAAATACTAGTTATTTGAATGATATATTCAGTTTATTTGACTTAAGTCGATTATTGATTAAGTAGAAGTATTGTTCTTTAGATAAGATTGACTTGCTATTAATGATATTAATAAATAATTGCTTGGCCCATCCAACAGATGATCATAAATAAATTTTCACATACCTTATATTGTTATTATCAAATTGATATATAAAGAAAATTACTTTTATATATTGAGGCTTACTATACAAGATTTTTCAAATAATTAATCAGAGACTTAACTCTCTAAAACTCAATAAATGCCCCATATTTACAATATTTTCTTAGCCGCGATTAATTTAGAAATAGAGGTTTAAATAAGTGAGATAGTGAAATAAAATCAATTATAAAACGATAGAAAAAATAAAACGCGGCTAAATTAGCGAAGTTTTCATAGACAATAGGCGTAACACAGAATGAACCTTTATCACACTAACACTGTTTTTTCCTAGGGTGCTGGTATTTATCCATGATAATTCATCTTAGGTATCCACTTAGCGAGTACCCTTTCTTATTGTGTGAAGAGAATAATAAACAGCAACAAATAAATATTTCTATTATCTCGATATACGGATTGAAGATATAGATATTCAAGATATTGCCAATGGGTTTGCTAATAAATGACGTTTTAATGAACAGCTTGATAATTTCTATTCTATTACTCAGTACTCTGTATCTATTAGCTATTTAGTTGCACCTGACCATGCTTTAGAAGCCTTATTTCATGATGCCAATGAGGCTTATGCCAAAGAGCGACCATCACCACTTAAAAAGCTGTTGCCTGAATATAAGGTGATAGAAAAAAGAATTGATGCTGTTATTCGTCAAAAATATAACTTACCACCCGTTATGTCGGACGCTGTGCATTTAGCCGACTTAATGATGTTAGCAACCGAAAAACGAGATTTAGAAATTGATGTGGGTAGCAATTGGCTAATGCTTGAAGGTATTCCTACGAGTGATTTTATTGTTAATCCATTAACCCCACTACAAGCCAAAGTTTTATTTTTACGTAGATTTAATGAATTAAGTAAAAGGAACTAAATAAACAGTTCTAAAAAGTTTAAATAAATACCACCAGCATAATTAACGTCTATTTAAACTGTATACGGCAGTATGGAGAGAAAATATGTCAAGAATGGTGACTCTTGAAGCGTGGGCAAGGTTGGAATTTGGAGATGCCTCTCCTTGCATGACGGTATTACAAAAATACGCAAAGAATAACCTTATTGCACCACCTGCAATGAAAGTGGGCCGCAAGTGGATGGTTGATAGAGAAGCTCGTTATGTGGGCTATCTGTCTCTCCCTCAAATTCCTACTAAATCAACGGAACGACTTAAGAGGATAATTACAGATGGCTGCCCGACCACGAACCCATAAAATTATCATCCCTAATCTATATCGAAAGTTAGATAAACGTAACGGCAAAATTTATTGGCAATATAAACATCCCATCACCGGTAAATTTCATAACTTAGGCACCGACGAGCAAGAAGCGAGAGAAACCGCCATTCAAGCCAATACAATTATTGCTGAACAACATACTCGACAGTTATTAAGTATTAATGAACGGTTATCAAAAATTAAGACAAATAAGTCTGAAATATCTGTCGATATATGGATAGATAAATATTTAGATATTCAAAAAGAAAGATTAGATATCGGTGAATTAAAAATTAATTCTTATCGACAAAAAATGAAACCTATTAATTTATTCCGTCAGTATTGTGGTACGAAAATATTAAAAGAGATAACCGCATTAGATATCGCTGAAATAATAGATTCCGTCAAAGTATTAGGACATTCAAGAATGGCTCAGGTCGTTCGCATGGTGCTTATTGATGTATTTAAAGAAGCTCAACATGCTGGCTATGTTCCTCCTGGTTACAATCCTGCGAAAGCAACTAAACAACCACGGAACAGAGTGAAAAGAGAACGCATGACATTGGACGAATGGCGCACTATTTACCAGCAAGCTAAGAACCACCCTCCTTACTTGCAATGTGGCATGTTGCTGGCCTTAACCACAGGTCAGCGGATCGGTGATATCTGTAAAATGAAATTCTCTGATATTTGGGATGACATGTTACATATACAGCAAGAAAAAACGGGCAGTAAGTTAGCCATCCCTCTCTCGCTTAAATGTGAGGCTATCAACCTCTCATTAAGGGAGGTTGTTGCTCAATGTCGTGATGCTGTTGTAAGTAAATATCTCGTGCATTATCGGCATACCACCGCACAAGCGAAACGCGGTGAACAAGTCACGCCAAATACGTTAACCACAACATTTAAAAAAGCGCGAGATAAGTGTGGGTTAACTTGGGAAAAAGGTACGGCACCAACTTTCCATGAGCAACGATCTTTATCCGAGCGACTTTATCGAGAACAAGGAATTAATACACAAAAATTATTGGGGCATAAAACACAAAATATGACCGATAAGTACCACGACGATAGAGGCAAAGAATGGCAAATTATTGCTGTTTAATTGAACAGTTTTGGGGAGGAGTTTTGGGGAAGAATTTTATAGTACAAAAAATAAACGGGAACTAATAAGCTCCCGTTAACTATTTATCAAATCAACAATTACATATGTTTGATAATCGCGTCACCAAACTCGCTACATTTCAGCAGTTTAGCGCCTTCTAACTGACGTTCGAAATCATAAGTTACGGTCTTAGCGGCAATCGCGCCTTCCATACCTTTAATGATTAAGTCAGCCGCTTCTGTCCAACCCATGTGGCGTAGCATCATTTCAGCAGAAAGGATAATAGAACCTGGGTTTACTTTATCTTGGCCTGCATATTTAGGCGCGGTACCGTGAGTCGCTTCAAATAAAGCACACTCATCACCAATATTTGCACCTGGAGCAATACCAATACCACCAACTTGCGCAGCTAATGCATCAGAAATGTAGTCGCCATTAAGGTTCATACATGCGATAACATCATACTCTGCTGGACGTAGTAAGATTTGTTGTAAGAATGCATCCGCGATAACATCTTTAACAATGATCGCTTTACCCGTTTTAGGATTTTTGATTTTAACCCAAGGGCCGCCATCTAATAACTCACCGCCAAACTCTTCACGCGCTAACTCATAACCCCAGTCTTTAAAGGCACCTTCGGTAAATTTCATAATATTACCTTTGTGTACCAATGTAACTGAATCACGATCATTATCGATAGCGTATTCAATAGCAGCACGAACTAGACGTTTAGTTCCAGCTTCTGAACATGGCTTAATACCAATACCGCATTCTTGTGGGAAACGGATCTTAGTGACACCCATTTCATCTTGTAAGAATTTAATTACTTTATCTGCTTCAGCAGAACCAGCTTTCCACTCGATACCAGCATAAATATCTTCTGAGTTTTCACGGAAGATAATCATATCAGTAAGTTCAGGTTGCTTAACTGGGCTTGGCGTGCCTTTGTAGTAACGAACTGGGCGCAAACACACATAAAGATCAAGTTGTTGACGTAATGCCACGTTCAATGAACGAATACCGCCACCAACAGGCGTTGTTAAAGGGCCTTTAATAGAAACTCGATATTCACGGATAAGATCTAAGGTTTCTTCTGGTAACCAAACATCTTTACCATAAACCTGTGTTGATTTTTCACCAGTGTAAACTTCCATCCACTGGATCTTACGTTCTTTGCCGTAAGCTTTCTCAACCGCCGCATCAACAACTTTTAACATTGCTGGCGTTACATCGATACCGATACCATCCCCTTCGATATAAGGAATAACCGGATTATTTGGAACAACAAGCTTACCTTTAGCATCTAGTGTAATCTTAGCGCCATTAGCCGGAACAACTACTTTGCTTTCCATTTACCTCTCCTTTCATATAAGCGCACGCTTTGTTAATTTTTTGTAAGAGACCTGTCAATACTACTTGATTATTCAGCTAACGCCAATCGCTTCTCTTTTAAGGTATAATCAATCTCCCATTTTTTACATAAATAAACTATGCCAAATCAACTTAAAAATACGACTAAAACAAAAAAACATTTCTCTTCTACTCATCGAGGAAAACCCGCTCGCTCTAGAGGTGAGCGTAAAGTGATTATCTTTAATAAGCCTTTTGATGTTCTAGTCCAATTCACTGATGAAAGTGGACGAAAAACACTAAAAGATTTTATCCCTATTCCTGATATTTATGCTGCTGGAAGACTTGATAGAGATAGTGAAGGTCTACTCATCTTAACAAATGATGGAAAGCTACAAGCAAAACTGACTCAACCAAGTAAAAAAACCGGCAAAGTCTACTATGCTCAAGTAGAAGGCATACCAACAGCCTCACAATTACAACAATTTCGTGAAGGATTAATATTAAAAGATGGCAAAACATTACCTGCACAAATTGAAATAGTAGAGCAACCTAAATGGCTATGGGAAAGGATCCCGCCAATTAGAGAACGTCAAACCATCCCAACATCTTGGGTAAAAATAACGTTGTTTGAAGGGAAAAATCGCCAAGTCCGACGAATGACAGCACATATAGGTTACCCAACTTTACGTCTTATTCGTTTTAGTATGGGGAATATTACGCTAGATAGCCTACTCCCTGGTGAATGGAAGGAGATCAATCTTGTTTAAACCACATGTCACTGTTGCTTGTATCGTTCATGCACAAGATAAATTTCTGGTTGTTGAAGAAACAGTCAACGGAAAAGCCACATGGAATCAGCCTGCGGGTCATCTTGAAGCGAATGAAACATTAATACAGGCAGTTCAACGCGAGTTATGGGAAGAAACGGGTTTAACACTACCAGTTCAATATTTTCTTAAACTACATCAATGGATTGCACCAGATAATACGCCTTTTTTACGTTTTCTATTTCTGATTGAAACAACAGAATTACACAAAACACAACCTAATGATAATGATATAAATTGCTGCCATTGGGTTAGTTTTGATGAAATCATTAATAGCAAACAGTTACGCTCGCCTTTAGTAAGAGAAAGCCTTTTATGTTATCAACAAGGCGAACATTATCCTCTGACTTTATTAGATAGTTTCGGCGCACCTTTTAAACTTTAAAAACAAAATAAGAAAACGTATTCGTTTGGTGCACCCCTGTTAGCGATATGGTAAAGTATGGCGCTTATTTTTCCGCAGTGAGATTCAGTTATGTCAGATAACAGCCAAAAAAAAGTCATCGTAGGAATGTCCGGTGGCGTTGATTCATCCGTTTCAGCCTATCTTCTAAAGGAACAGGGATATCAGGTCGTTGGTCTGTTTATGAAGAACTGGGAAGAAGACGACGATACCGAATATTGTTCAGCTTCTACAGACCTTGCTGATGCGCAAGCCGTCTGCGATAAACTTGGCATAGAACTTTACACTATTAATTTTGCCGCTGAATATTGGGATAATGTTTTTGAACATTTTTTATCCGAATACAAAGCTGGTCGCACGCCTAATCCAGATATTCTTTGTAATAAAGAAATAAAATTCAAAGCGTTTTTAGAATATGCTGCTGAAGATCTAGGTGCTGATTATATTGCAACGGGCCACTATGTTCGTCGCCGTGATGTCGATGGCAAAAGCCAGTTATTACGTGGCGTCGATAATAATAAAGACCAAAGCTACTTCTTATATACATTAAGCCATCAGCAAATCGCACAAAGCCTTTTCCCTGTTGGTGAAATGGAAAAGCCTGAAGTTCGCAAAATTGCTGAGAAATTAGAACTCGCCACTGCGAAGAAAAAAGACTCAACAGGAATTTGCTTTATTGGCGAGCGCAAGTTTACTGATTTTCTATCTCGCTATTTACCAGCAAAACCAGGCCCTATTATTACTGTCGATGGCGAAACTATCGGTGAACATCAAGGCTTGATGTATCACACTTTAGGTCAGCGTAAAGGTTTAGGGATTGGCGGCACAAAAGATGGTGGAGAAGATCCTTGGTATGTTGTCGATAAAGATGTTGAAAATAACATTCTTATCGTTGCACAAGGCCATGAACATCCAAGATTAATGTCTGTAGGCTTAGTTGCCCAGCAACTTCATTGGGTTTCTAGAGAACCTGTTACCCAAGCATTCCGCTGTACAGTGAAAACGCGATATCGCCAGCCAGATATTGCATGTACAGTAACGCCATTAGGCGAAGATAAAATTGAAGTTCGCTTTGATCATCCTGTTGCTGCTGTTACACCGGGTCAATCAGCTGTGTTTTATCAAGATGAGATCTGTTTAGGCGGCGGTATTATTGAAACTCGAATTCAGGAGTAGATGTGGCTAAAGATTTTCGTGATATTACCCTTGCACTGGCAGGTATCTGCCAGGCAAGCCGTCTTGTTCAGCAATTTGCTTATCAAGGTAGCTGTGATGAGAAAGATGTTGAGGTGATGGTCAACAGCATTTTTAATATCAATCCGACATCAACACTTGATGTTTATGGCAATCAAATAAGCCATCTGAAATTAGGCTTCCAAACATTGAAAGCCATTCATCAAGCAGTAAGAAGAGAAAAACTTACGCTTGAGCTAATGACTTATCAGCAAGGTTTAATCAATCTTGAACGCCTTATCAGCAAAAATAGCCAATACAGCGCCCAATTATCACAAAAAATTGCGCAATTAGAACGCCAAAAAAGCTATTTTGAGCCAATGTCTGATGGTGTATTTAATGCACTTGCAGGCGTTTATGTGGATGCGGTGAGTCCAGTAGGGCCTCGTATTCAAGTTCATGGCTCTGTTGAGTTATTACGTAACCCAATTATTCAGGCTAAAGTCCGAGCATTATTACTAACAGGTATACGCAGTGCTGTACTTTGGCGTCAAGTAGGTGGCCGTCGTTTTGATTTTTTACTTCATCAAAAAACGATCCTACGACAAACTGATGATTTTCTCGCTCAATGTTAATACTTTAAAATTCAACCTGGGAGTTGCCAACAATGGAATTATCTTCGCTGACAGCGATTTCACCTATTGACGGTCGTTACGGCAGTAAAACCTCGTCATTACGTGCTATTTTTAGTGAATTCGGTCTTCTGAAATTCCGTGTACAGGTAGAAGTTCGCTGGCTGCAAAAGCTGGCTTCTTGCACCGACATTAAAGAAGTTCCGGCCTTTGAAAAAAACGCAATCGATTTCCTTGATGCCATTGTCGCTAATTTCAATGAAGAAGATGCGAGCCGCATTAAAACTATCGAACGAACAACTAACCATGATGTAAAAGCGGTTGAATACTTCTTAAAAGAGAAAGTAGCAGCAATTCCTGCATTACATCAGGTTTCAGAGTTTATTCACTTCGCTTGTACTTCTGAAGATATTAATAACCTCTCCCATGCCATTATGCTAGAAACAGCGCGCCAAGAAATTTTGCTGCCGGCATGGCGTGAACTAATTGATACTATTAGCAAAATGGCTCAAGATTATCGCGAACTGCCACTGCTTTCTCGTACACATGGGCAACCTGCAACGCCTTCTACTGTCGGTAAAGAGTTTGCTAATGTTGCTTATCGTATGGAACGCCAATATCGTCAACTCACTCAAGTTGAGATCTTAGGTAAAATCAATGGCGCTGTTGGTAACTATAATGCACATTTAGCAGCTTACCCTGAAGTTAATTGGCACCAGTTTAGTGAAGAGTTTGTTACCTCATTAGGTATTACCTGGAACCCATACACTACTCAAATTGAACCACATGATTACATTGCCGAACTTTTTGATTGTATTAGCCGCTTTAATACCATCTTGATTGATTTTGACCGTGATATTTGGGGCTATGTTGCACTTAACCATTTCAAACAAAAAACAATAGCGGGTGAAATTGGTTCATCAACCATGCCACATAAAGTTAACCCTATCGACTTTGAAAACTCAGAAGGAAACTTAGGGCTTGCTAATGCGATGATGGGACATCTTTCTAGTAAATTACCAGTTTCTCGCTGGCAGCGTGATTTAACAGATTCAACCGTCTTACGTAATTTAGGTGTTGGTATTGGTTATGCATTAATCGCCTATCAATCTACAATGAAAGGCCTAAATAAACTTGAAGTGAATGAAAATCACCTTCGTGAAGAGTTAGATCATAACTGGGAAGTATTGGCTGAGCCTATTCAAACGGTAATGCGTCGTTATGGTATTGAAAAACCTTATGAAAAACTCAAAGAGTTGACGCGTGGTAAGCGCATTACTGCACAAGATATGAGTGTTTTTATTGATGGTTTAAATTTACCAGAAAATGAAAAAGTACGCTTAAAAGCAATGACACCAGAAAGTTATATTGGCTTTGCAACCCAACTTGTTGATAAGCTCAACTAATCAGCGACTAAAAAGGCAGATAATCTCTGCCTTTTTTTATGGCTATATACGCTAAATATGCTATTTCATATTTTATTTTTATAACCTATTTTTGATTATAAATGAGTACAACATTCCCACATACTTAATTTAGATAGTGAGCTATCACGCTATAATCGTCTTACAGTGGCTGTTGGGGATAACTGTAAACAAGGTGAAATAATGCGACTCCTAATTATTGAAGATAATATTTTACTCCGTCATCACTTAACGGTGCAATTTCGTGATGCAGGACATCAAGTTGATGCAGCAGAAGATGCCAAAGAGGCAGACTATTTTATCGCAGAAGGTGCGCCAGACGTTGTAATTGTTGACTTAGGTCTTCCTGATGAAGATGGCATTAGTCTTATTCGCAGGTGGCGAGAAAACAATATTACCTTACCTATTATGGTATTAACGGCACGAGAAAGTTGGCAAGAGAAAGTCTCTGCATTAAATGCAGGTGCTGACGATTATGTGACGAAACCCTTTCATTTTGAGGAGATTGTTGCACGAATTCAGGCATTAATGCGAAGAAACATGGGCATTGCTTCACAAACCCTTGTAATAGCGCCTTTTGAGTTGGATTTGTCGCGTAAAGAGTTCATGATTTCAGGCGAGCAAATTAAGTTAACCGCTTTTGAATACACTATTTTAGAAACGCTAATGCGTAACCAAAATAAAGTTGTCAGTAAAGATGCCTTAATGCGCCAACTCTATCCTGATGCTGAATTACGAGAAAGTCATACTATTGATGTGCTTATGGGACGTTTACGTAAAAAAACACTCGAAAAATACGCTGATGACGTCATTGTAACGGTACGCGGACAAGGTTACCGCTTTGATATGAAACCTTAATATGCAAAAAAAACAGCGTTCACCATTTTCATTACGAACCCGATTCCTACTTGCTACCAGTGCCATTATTTTAGCACTCACTCTCTCTTATGGGTTGGTAGCAATTGTTGGTTCTATTGTTAGTATTGATAAAACAACCTATATGCTAATGCGTAGCCAGAGCAATCTCTACTACAGCCTCGCTCAATGGGAAAATGGTAAGCTGAATATTGAATTTCCTACTAATTTAAATAACAACAATACATCACTAGTGGTTATTTTTGATAGCAAAGGTGATGTGTTATGGACACCACCTGATTTACCTAAATCAATTCCTAATAGCATTAATCCTAAGTGGCGTAATGAAGAAGGCTTATTCGAGATAACAGCAGATGTCAAAACAACGCGTTTAATGTTGCAACAACTCCCCCAATATCGAGCCTATTTAAAAAGACTTGATGAATATTCTCGCAATGATTCATTAACGCACTCAGTAGTGATAAATCATTACCCTGCCGAAAATAATATTCCTTATCTTGCTATTGCCGTTATCGATCCTATTCCTCAAAAAATGCAAAAAACAAGTCAAGTATGGGACTGGTTTCTGTATGTTCTCCTTGCCAACTTTCTATTAGTAATACCTTTAATTTGGCTAGCGGCCCATTGGAGTTTAAGGCCGATAAAATCTGTTATTGAACAAATTAGTGCGTTAGAAAAAGGCTCTCGTAGTGATCTTGATGAAAATCCGCCTACTGAATTAAAAGGACTGGTGCGTAACCTTAATGTGCTGTTACGTAATGAACGCAATCGCTATAGCAAATATCGCACTAGTTTATCTGACTTAACTCATAGCTTAAAAACACCCTTGGCAGTATTACAATCAACACTGCGCTCTTTACGTTCAGGTAAACAAATGACGATAGAGCAAGCAGAACCTATTATGCTCTCTCAAATTGAGCGCATATCTCAACAAGTGGGTTATTATCTACATCGTGCATCAATACATGGTGATCATGATATTACTACGCGAAAGCTTCATTCATTATCTGGATTACTCGACAACCTTTGCAGTGCTTTAAGTAAAGTCTATCAGTCTAAAGGTGTTGACCTTTCTTTAAATGTTTCACCAGAAATAATGTGGCTAGGCGAAAAAAATGATTTTATGGAAGTGATGGGAAATATTCTTGATAATGCATGTAAATATTGTCTCGAGTTTGTCGAAATTAACGTTAACAATACTGAAAATAGCGTCATTATTATTGTTGATGATGATGGTCCCGGTGTAAATCCAGAGAAAAGAGCAGCTATTTTTTTGCGTGGAACACGAGCAGATACCCTTCGCCCTGGACAAGGTTTAGGTTTATCTATCGCAGTTGATATTATTGAGCAATATAGTGGTGAAATTCTTATCGCAGATAGTCCATTAGGCGGCGCTCGAATTACTGTTGTATTTAAAGAACAACAGCTAACTTTAGAACGAGAATAGTGCATATATAAAAGTGTCTACTGATGACACAACAACCAATCAGACACCTTACTTATTGCTATTATTTCATTTATGTATGATATCTGTTCACTTATCACTATGTTAATCGTTATTACTCACATTGCTCAAAGGAATGTTTAGCAGGAAGTTTCAATTCATTATATTATGTTTTTCAGGCTTCCCGAATTCAGGACATACACAATGGACTATAAACTTAATTTAGATTGGCATGCATTTTTAGAAAGCCATTGGCAAAAGCGCCCTTTATTAATAAAAAACGGCTTTTCTTGTTTTGTTGATCCTTTATCTCCTGACGAACTTGCTGGTCTTGCAATGGAAGATGAAGTAGATAGCCGTCTTGTTAGCTGTCACGACGGACAATGGGGAGTCAAACACGGACCTTTTGAGGACTTTGATGGTCTTGGCGATAAAGATTGGTCTTTATTAGTTCAAGCGGTTGATCACTGGCATTTTCCTAGTGCTGCGTTAATGAAACCTTTCCGTGTTTTACCTGACTGGCGTATTGATGATCTCATGATCTCTTATTCAGTTCCTGGTGGTGGTGTTGGCCCTCATCTTGATCAATATGATGTTTTTATTATTCAAGGACAAGGTCGCCGTCATTGGCGTGTTGGGGAAAAAATCCCAATGAAACAACACTGTCCTCACCCAGACTTACTTCAAGTTGACCCATTTGAAGCAATTATTGATGAAGAGCTAGAACCGGGAGATATTCTTTATATTCCACCTGGATTCCCACATGAAGGTTATGCAATTGAAGAATCACTCAACTATTCTGTCGGTTTCCGTGCGCCAAATGCACGTGAGCTGTTCAGTGGTTTTGCTGACTATGTTCTTGCTAACGATTTAGGTAGCTATCGATATAGCGACCCAGATTTAACACCACGTGAAAATCCTGCGTTAGTTCAGCATCAAGAACTCAATAAATTGCATGACATGATGGAAGATTTATTGGCTCAACCAGAAGTATTCCGCCATTGGTTTGGTGAGTTTATTTCTCAATCCCGCCATGAACTTGATTTGGCAGTACCTGAGCCTCTCTATGAAAATGCAGAAATTCATGACTTACTACTGCAAGGCGAAAAACTTAATCGTTTAAACGGTATTCGCGCACTACGTGTCGGTGATAACTGTTTTGTAAATGGTGAGTTAATGAATACAGATCGTATTGAAGCCGCCGATGCTTTGTGCCAATACGCCCAAGTGGATAAAGAACATTTAGGTGATGCTCTAGGTGACCCTAAGTTTGTTCGTTTATTAACACATTTAGTGAATCAGGGTTACTGGTACTTTGATGATTAATTGTCAATAGCAACTAATTATTACATTTAAAACCCAGCTAACTAAAGCTGGGTTTTAATTATCCTATTTTTAATATTAAGATATTATCTATCATTTATTAAGTTAATAGTTATGTTTATTTCAAGTTTCAGTGGCTAGTTTTAAAACAAGACCATCAACTATAGAAAAAATTATTATCTTTATATAATTTATTCTGTGATTTTTATTACCTAAAATTATTTATTAAAACCTTTTTATTAAAGAGTATTATCACTTTTATTTTTTATGTTATCGCTTTAAATCTAGCGCATTAAATAATTTATCGCTTCTTTTAAAAACATTCTAGTGCTCTTAAAAAATAGAGGTATAAAAATAAAGAAAGATACTTGAAGAGATAATAATAATAGTGTGTGTTTATTATTTAACATAAACAAAGAGAATAGAATAGCAAAGGAAATAATAAAGTAACTAACCACCAGAATTAGTGATTGTTTTTCTGATTTTATAGTCAATACATTATCTTCAATATTAACAGTTTTAGTTCCATTATCTCGAAGTTGTAAGTTTTCAGTTATTACTGGTTCAAATAATAATTCTGTTGTCGTTTTCATTATAACATCCATTGTTTAGTCATTTTACAACTACTATAAGCGATATTGTTTTCTTTCAATCAAATAAGATTACTTAATAAACAACCTCATATTCAAGGTTAAATGAATAATCAGACTTATTACACTATTTATTAAATAATTAAATTTAGATTTAGAAATAGCCCAAAAACAACAATAGCCGTTATTCGGCTATTGTTGTATATAAAATTTATAAAGTTGTAAATTAACTAATGACTTTCGTCTTTTCTCTTTCCGCCGTTATTTCTGCAATTCGCATAATAACGCTAACTGCCGCTTCCATTCCCTCAAGAGAAATAAACTCATGTTTACCGTGGAAGTTATAGCCACCAGTGAAAATATTAGGACAAGGCAAACCGCGATAAGAAAGTTGTGCACCATCAGTACCGCCACGAATAGGCTTAATATCTGGCTCAATATCGCAATCAATCATCGCTTGCTTAGCAATATCAATAATATGTGGGAATTGAACAACCTTATCGTGCATATTGTAATAACTGTCATCAATAGTCAGTTCAATATAGCAATCTGGGTGTAAACCTTTACCAACTTTCTCTGCTATCGCAATCATATTTTGTTTGCGTTTTTCAAACTGATTACGGTTAAAATCACGGATAATATAGTGCATATCCGCTCTTTCTACACTGCCTTTCATGCTTTGAAGATGATAAAAACCATCATAGCCATCCGTATTTTCTGGTGTTTCATCTGTTGGTAATTCTTGGTGTATACGTGAAGCTAAACCAAGCGCATTTACCATCACACCTTTAGCACTACCGGGATGCACATTGTTACCTACAATTTTGATGCTTACTGATGCAGCATTGAAGTTTTCAAACTCCAGTTCACCAACACCACCCCCATCGACGGTATAAGCCCAGTTTGCACCAAATTCTTTTAAATCAACATAGTGCGCACCACGGCCAATCTCTTCATCTGGCGTAAAAGCAATGCGAATATCACCGTGCGGTCGATTAGTTTCTTTTAAACGTACCATCGCCGTAATGATTTCAGCAATACCAGCCTTATCATCAGCACCAAGTAATGTTTTTCCATCTGTAGTAATTAATGTTTTACCAATCATTGAGTGCAGAATTGGAAACATAACTGGCGATAACACTTCATCACCAATACCAAGGGCAATATCTCCCCCACGATAATCTTCAAGTACTTGTGGTTTTACATGCTTACCTGAAAAATCAGGTGATGTATCAAGGTGCGAAATAAAACCAATTACGGGTACTGGCCATGAAACGTTAGAGGGTAATCCCGCCATCACACAGCCTTTATCACTGAGTGTGACATCAGAAAAACCCAATTTTTTTAGCTCTTGCACCAACGCTTTTGCTAACTTTAATTGCCCATCACTACTTGGCGATATTTTTGAAGATGGCTTTGATTGAGTATCAAAACTAATGTATTCGAAAAACCGTTCTAATAATTTATCCATTTTGCCCCCTAAATCTCTCTAAGATTCATAATAGGGAACTTTAAAAAATAATTATTGCGTCAAATCAGCTTTAGGATCATTAATTAAATCAAACAATTTATGAACATAATCATCAACAACCTGGCTCGCTGGGCCATAGTGTTTTTCTTCAAACTGACTTTCAACGAGACTTGGCTCAAGATTTAGCTCAACGGTATGCGCTCCTGTCAGTTTTGCCTCATGTACAAACCCAGCGGCAGGATACACATTGCCAGAAGTACCAATAGAAATAAAAATATCTGCCTCAGCTAATGCTTGATAAATCTCTTCCATTCCTAGTGGCATCTCACCAAACCACACAATATGTGGGCGCAAAGGTGATGGAAATTGGCAACAATGGCAATAGTCACTCGTTTCCAAATCGCCTTTCCATTCAAAAACTTGACGAGATTGAGGGCAACGCACTTTGAGCAACTCACCATGCATATGTAAAACATGCTGACTACCTGCTTTTTCATGCAGATTATCAATATTTTGTGTAACAAGTAAGAAGTTTTCCTTACCAAGGCGCTGCTCTAGTTTTGCTAATGCGAAGTGAGCTTCATTAGGCTGAATAGAAGGCTGTTGCAGTTGACGACGACGCTCGTTATAAAACTGCTGAACTAACTTGGGATTTCGTTGATAACCTTCTGGCGTTGCGACATCTTCAACACGGTGCTCTTCCCACAATCCATCTTCTGAGCGGAATGTTTTAATTCCTGATTCAGCTGAAATGCCAGCCCCAGTTAATACGACGACTTTGGGTAAATTCATTTCATGCTCCGTTTTATGGGTTAATTGAAAATAACGACAACGAGCATGTTGTCTGCGTAGATACTTAATCTTACGATATTTCCTAAACCGACGATGACGAAGTTTCATCATAACAATCCTTGGTTCTCACTTTTAAAATATAGCTGTTTTAAATTAACGATTTTAATGTGTTCTATTTATTTTTATGCCATTAAACTTATTGTCCACTTAGAATTCTCGCCGGATCAAGTTTAGTTGCCCTACGAGCAGGATACCAACTGGCTATTAGACTTAAGACAACCGTAGTAAGAAATACAGAAAAAACATCTATTCCATGAATTTCAGAAGGTAAAAAGTCAACAAAATAAACATCGCCTGAAAGCACACTATGCCCTGTAAGTGATTCAATAGCAGAAACCAACGGCGTAAGATTAAGTGCAACTAAAACACCCACAATAACCCCAGCAACACAACCAATCATGCCAGATAATAAACCATACCATAGGAAAATATTACGAATATGACTATCTCTTGCACCAAGAGTCCTTAAAATAGCAATATCACTGCTTTTATCTCTAACGGCCATAATAAGCGTAGAAACAATATTAAAACAGGCAACACCTATTACTAAGATCATCGATAAATACATAATGCTGCGGATCATCTGAATATCGCTATACATATAACCATAATCACTTATCCAGCTTTTTGCATAAACATATTCTTGGCTATTTAATCCTGCATTATGAATAACTTCATTAGCAGTAAAAGGATCGGCCGTTTTTATTTCAATCCCTGTAACACCATTGCCATAATCCATATATTGTTGAGCATCAGTCAGTGGAATAAGGGCTAATTGGTGATCGAGCATACCACTTAAACGAAAAATCCCACTCACCTGTAAACGAATACGTTTAGGCTGTAATAACTTAGTTGGATCGTCATTATTAGGAATTAATACAGTTAACCAATCGCCTTTAGTAATTTTTAATGAGTCAGCAACACCTTGTCCAATAATAACTTGCTGTTTTCCGGCTTTAAAATCTTGCCATGCGTTATCTTGTACATAACTGGGTAATAGACTGATATCAGGTTGCTTTTCTGGCAATACTCCCATTACTTGAACGGCTTTTAAATCAGTGCCTTTTTCTAATAGTCCTGTAAGCAAAATATAAGGTGCAGCAGCAGCAACGCCCGGGGTATTTTCGATACGCGGTAATGCCGATTGCCACTGCGTAAATGGCTGTTCAACTGAATATATTTGCCCATGAGGAACAACAGAAAGAATGCGATTTTTTAGCTCGCGCTCAAAACCATTCATGGCACTTAAGCCAATAATAAGAACAGCGACACCGAGCATAATTCCTAATGTCGATATAATTGAGATTAAAGAGACCATTCCTGCACGCTTTCGTCCTCTTGAAAAACGCAGAGCAGTCACTAAAGCAAGTGGCAACTGAGCCATTATTTCACTCCTGAAACCGAGTCATGTTGCTGTAATTGACCATCTTTCATTTCAAGCTGACGCTGAAAACGTGCAGCTAATGCTAAATCGTGTGTCACCACTAAAAATGCCGTTTTTTTCTCTTTATTTAACTTCAGCAATAATTCAAAAATAGCTTCAGCATTCTTTTGGTCAAGATTACCTGTTGGCTCATCAGCAAGAACTAACGCAGGATCATTCACCAAAGCTCTCGCAATAGCAACACGTTGCCTTTCACCACCAGAAAGCTCTGATGGACGATGATGTGCTCGCTCTTTTAAGCCAACAGCGTCTAAAAGAGACATCGCTTTTTGTTTTGCATTGGCCACACTGGCGCCGCCAATCATTAAAGGCATAGCAACATTTTCAAGCGCCGTAAAATCAGGCAAAAGATGATGAAATTGGTAAATAAAACCAAGTTGAGTATTACGTAAATCTGCTTTTTGCGACGATGAGAGCTTATTTAGTGATTGTGCTTTAAAAAAGACCTCGCCTGAACTTGGCGAATCTAAGCCACCTAATAGATGTAATAACGTACTTTTACCCGATCCAGAACTTCCGACAATAGCTAAAAAATCACCTTGCCCCATTGAAAAAGAGACTGATTTTAAAACTTGCGTTGAGATCGAACCATCTTTGTACTCTTTGCATAGCGCATGACAATCTAATAAATATTGTGTCTCAATTTTTGCTTGTATTTCTGATGGGTATTCTGATTTAAAAGAAGAATTACTCATAACGTAGCGCCTCTGCTGGCTGAATTGTCGCTGCCCGCCAAGACGGGTATAAAGTCGATAAAAGTGAAATAACAATGGCAGCAAAACCAATAATAAATACGCGTCCCCATTCTAATGTTGCAGGTAATTCAACACCATGAGGAATAAGCCCAACGGCTGGCATAATAATATTAAGCTGACTAGACAGTAAGGCACCTAATAACCCACCAGCTATAGCTCCCATAATGCCAGCGCCAGCACCTTGCAGCATAAAGATAGACATTATCTGAGTTCGCTTTAATCCCATTGTTTGCAAAATAGCGACTTCACCTTGTTTTTCCATCACCAATAAAGAAAGAGAGGTAATAATATTAAAAGCTGCCACCGCAATAATTAAGCTTAATAATAATCCCATCATATTTTTTTCCATTTTAACAGCTTGGAAAAATTCACCTTTACGCTCTCGCCAATCTTTCCAACTTAATCCTTCAGGTAAAGATTGAGCGCTATATTTTTCGATATTCAGTGGAGATGAGAAAAAGAGACGCCACCCAGTAATATTACCGGGTTGATAACGCATTAAACGTGCAGCATCTTGCTGATTAACAAGAACCTGTGAAGCATCAGCATCACCACCACTTTGAAAAATACCTTTGACAGTAAAAAGTCGCTGACTTGGAACTCTGCCCATTGGCGTTAATTGGCTCACGCTAGGAACAATGAGACGGATTTTATCCCCTTCTTTTGCTTTTAGCTGTTTAGCTAAATTATTACCAAGGATAACGCCATATTCACCCGCTTTAAGCATCGAAAAATTACCATAACGAATATATTGTGTTAATGGTTCATCTTGCGCTTTTTCAACACCTAACATTATGCCAACACTGATATTGTCTTTACTTTGTAAAACAACATCGCCTTCAACTAAAGGAACGACATTTATAACACCTTCTCGTTTTAATAAAGTTTGCGCAGTGCTATCTTGTTTTGGCAATTGTCCATTAGGGGTTGTGATAATAGCTTGTGGAATATAGGCCAATATACTGTCTTGTAATGAACGCTCAAAACCATTCATTACAGAAGTCACAGTGATTAGTGCCGCAACACCTAACATAATCCCTAAAGCTGATAGCCAAGAGACGAAGCGGCCGAACTTATCGACCGCACGACCCCGCATATAACGGAGCCCTATAAAAAATGAGACAGAATTGTACATGAAATCTGTGCTGTTCCTGTTGCTAATGCGAAGTGTTCAGGGATAATAAAGGGTAGTCTTACTGAATGGAACCACTCTATTCCCAAACTGTGGTTTTTTCTTTTATCTTAACCTGCCCGCCAGTTTAAGCTTTAGCGATTACGCTGAAGATGTGTTGGGAGTTAACTACAACCAAGAGTTCACATTACACGCTTATGTCCTCAGAATATCGTTATCAACTTCCTGTAAAACAAGGGGATACTCGCCAGCTAGGTCAGCTGTCAGGTGCCGCTTGTGCCTTAGAATGCGCAGATATCATTAAACGTCATTCGGGATTAGTCGTTCTTGTCACTCGGGATATGCAAAACGCATTACGGTTACAAGATGAAATCCGTCAGTTTTGTGATTATCCGGTAGATACCCTCTCTGATTGGGAAACATTGCCCTACGACAGTTTTTCGCCTCATCAAGAGATTATCTCTAATCGCCTTTCTACGCTATACCGTATCCCATCACTTCTCAAGGGAATTTTAATCTTACCAGTCAATACGTTAATGCAAAAAGTCTGTCCTACGGATTATCTCGCAGGTCATGCATTAATAATGCACAAAGGTGAGCTACTTTCTCGTGATAATTTACGCAAAACACTTGATGAAGCAGGATATCGCCATGTAGAACAAGTTTTAGAACATGGTGAATACGCGACACGAGGCGCATTACTCGATCTTTTTCCGATGGGAAGTGAGTTACCCTTTCGCGTTGATTTTTTTGATGATGAAATTGATAGTTTGCGTACTTTTGATGTTGATACACAACGTACTTTAGCTGAAGTTGAGCAAATAAATCTGTTACCTGCCCATGAATTCCCTACTGATGCAAATGCAATTGAGCTATTTCGTAGTCAGTGGCGTGAGCGCTTTGATGTAAGGCGTGATCCGGAACATATTTATCAGCAAGTCAGTAAACATGTATTACCCGCTGGGATTGAATATTGGCAATCGCTATTTTTTAGTCAGCCACTATCAAATTTATTTGCTTATTTTCCTAAAAATACCTTAATTGTTACGCAAGACCTCCAAGATTCAGCTGATAAATTTTGGCTAGATATCAATCAGCGTTATGAAAGTAGGCGCGTCGATCCTATGCGTCCACTATTACCCCCGGATGATATCTGGCTAAATGTTGATAACTTCAATAAAGCGCTAAAGCAGTGGCCACGCATTCAGCTACGCAGCGAAATCTTACCTGAAAAGGCTGGGCAAACAAATCTGGGTTATCAGCCACTACCTGATTTATCAATTAATGCGCAAAGTAAATCCCCTCTCGATAACTTGCGCCGTTTCCAAGAGCAGTTCTCCGGCAGTATTGTTTTTTCTGTTGAAAGTGAAGGCCGACGCGAAACGGTACAAGAGCTGTTATCCCGTATAAAAATAGCGCCAAAGCAAATTATTGAATTAGCTGATGCTAAAGAAAAAGGCTGTTACTTTATTATTGGTGCTGCTGAACACGGCTTTATTGATAGTCACCGCCAACTCGCGATGATTTGCGAAAGCGATATGCTTGGTGAACGTGTTAATCGTCGTCGTCAAGATAATCGCCGTACAATCAACACTGATACTTTAATTCGTAACCTCGCTGAGTTGAGTCCAGGACAGCCTGTTGTTCATCTTGAACATGGTGTGGGTCGATATCAAGGTATGACCACACTAGAAGCGGGTGGCGTTAAAGCTGAGTATTTAATGCTGACTTATGCGGGTGGCGATAAACTTTATGTTCCTGTTTCCTCACTTCATCTGATTAGCCGCTATTCAGGCGGTGCTGATGAAAATGCCCCGCTTCATAAATTGGGCGGCGAGGCGTGGACTAAAGCGCGTCAAAAAGCAGCTGAAAAAGTACGTGATGTCGCTGCTGAACTATTAGATGTATATGCTCAACGCGCGGTTAAAACGGGTTTTGCCTTTAAAATGGATAGAGAACAATACCAATCTTTCCGCCAAAGCTTCCCATTTGAAACCACGCCAGACCAAGAAATGGCGATTAATGCTGTACTTAGCGATATGTGTCAACCTATTGCAATGGATAGATTAGTTTGTGGTGATGTTGGCTTTGGTAAAACTGAAGTAGCAATGCGCGCTGCTTTTCTTGCCATTAGCAATAATAAACAAGTTGCTATTTTAGTTCCTACGACACTGCTTGCTCAGCAACACTTCGATAATTTCCGTGATCGTTTTGCTAATTGGCCCGTTAATATTGAGATGATCTCACGTTTTCGTAGTGCCAAAGAACAACAACAGATCACTGAAAAACTAGCTGAAGGGACTATAGATATTGTAATTGGCACACACAAGCTATTACAACCAAGTATTCAATGGAAAGATCTGGGTCTGTTAATTGTTGATGAAGAACATCGTTTTGGTGTACGCCATAAAGAACGAATTAAAGCGATGCGTGCTAATGTTGATATTTTAACGCTCACTGCAACACCTATCCCTCGTACATTAAATATGGCTATGAGTGGAATGCGTGATCTTTCTATTATTGCTACACCGCCCGCGCGCCGTTTATCAGTTAAAACCTTTGTACGCGAATATGACGATTTAGTTGTACGCGAAGCGATACTGCGTGAAACCTTACGCGGTGGTCAGGTTTATTACTTATATAACGATGTTGAAAATATTGAAAAAGCTCGCGATAGACTTGCTGAATTAGTACCAGAAGCCCGAATTGGGATTGGTCATGGTCAAATGCGTGAAAGAGACCTTGAGCGAGTAATGAATGATTTTCACCATCAACGCTTTAACGTTTTACTATGTACGACCATTATTGAAACGGGTATAGATATTCCAAGTGCCAATACCATTATTATTGAACGTGCTGATCATTTTGGTTTAGCGCAATTACATCAGTTACGTGGTCGTGTTGGTCGTTCACATCACCAAGCTTATGCTTATTTGCTAACGCCACATCCTAAGGCGATGACCAAAGATGCACATAAACGCTTAGAAGCTATTGCATCTTTAGAAGATCTTGGTGCGGGTTTTGCACTTGCAACGCATGATTTAGAGATCCGCGGTGCCGGTGAACTCTTAGGTGAAGAACAAAGCGGACAAATGAATACCATTGGCTTCTCGTTGTATATGGAGCTATTAGAAAGCGCAGTCGATGCATTAAAAGAAGGTCGAGAGCCATCCTTAGAAGATCTGACTAATCAACAGACTGAAATTGAATTAAGGATGCCCGTTCTGCTGCCAGATGATTATATTCCTGATGTTAATGTTAGGCTCTCATTCTATAAACGAATTGCCAGTGCTAGTGACTTAAATGAGCTGAATGATTTAAGAGCCGAACTGATTGATAGGTTTGGTACATTACCAGATGCAGGGCGTAATCTATTACGCAATACTGCTATTCGTCTTAATGCCATGAGTTTAGGGATCACCCGAATTGAGGCTAATGATAAAGGTGGATTTATTGAGTTTGGTAAGAAAAATAATGTTGACCCAAGTTATCTCATTAGCTTATTACAAGAACAACCGTTAATTTTTCGTTTAGATGGACCAACAAAATTGAAATTTATTGTTGATCTTACAGAACGAGAAAAACGTCTTATCTTTATTGATAATATGCTAGAAGCATTTGCTGAGCATCGAATCGGATAATCATCTACTGCTAGATAACGCTTTGATAAAAAGGCGTAAATTTAACTATTTACGCCTTTAATTTGCATTCAATGTCACTGGTGTTTTAACTGAAATAATGACAACAATGATTTAAATATTTTTATCTTAATTTTTATTAGATGAGTGACGTAATAAGATTAATATCTACCGTAACATATTAATTTTTAATCTATTATTCTTTTCGACAAGGAACATTCTCATTCATAGAGCAATAAGGTTCTTGTTCTAAAATTAAGCGCCCTTGTGGATCTAATGGAATAGTCTCGCCTGGTTTAAACGTAGTACGTACTTTTCCTGGTGTTCCATCAATGGTATAAAGCACATCATAGCCAACCACCCTGCGCTCTTGACGATAAATAGGAATACACTCTTTAAATTGTGGATATGGGAAACGAGCAATATTTTTGTCGTTGAGTGCTTCAATCATGTAAAAAACTCGACACTCTTTTTCTGCTGGATGAAATCTTGATAAATTTTCTGGTGTAAATGGCGTAGGTAAACCGATACGGTGACAATATTCTTCTGTAACAAACACGGTTGATTTTATTGGTGTTGCTGAAACAACATGAGCGAATTGAGGCTGTGGAAAAATCCACTTCCATACGATAAACGAAAGAATAGCTAATACAAAGATTAGTCCTATCAGTGTGTATTTTCTGATATCAACACTCACTTTTTCCCCTTTTTATCTGTTTTGTCCTTAATTTTACTGCTCTTAAGTCACTATATAATCGCCCTATTTTTATAAGTGATTAATATAGTTAGTATTAACTTAAATGATATCGTTTTACTTAAGAGTTTATTTAACATCCTTGGCTGTTAACATAATAAATAAACTACGTACTTATGACATGTTAAATACACCACTAATTTTTGTTTTAATTACCTAATTAAATAAATATTCCATATTTTTTTAAGATCTCATTCTAATATTAAGGGAGCATTTGACTTATTTAAATAGAGTCTAAAATGTAACTAAGCTATAACGCTACAATACAGCATTATGATAACAGCAACTTAACATTTGTCGTCTATTTACTTTATTCTTAACTGTCTTAATTGGTATTATAGAAAAAGCACTTACTAAATCAGTAAATTTAATTAATCAAAAAAATAAACAAAAATAACAAGTTAACGTATTTTTATTATATGAATAAATAATTAATACTTTAATTAACTCATGCGAATTACCATAACACTTTATCGTAAAAAATAATGAAATAAACGACGCTTTTTATTTAAGAAAAATCTTAAATAATTCAACTTAATAATTTAATGAAAACTCTATTTTAAATTATAACTATTTAACCTTAATGATAAAATTATATTTAACATTGTTAGGTTGTACTCTAGAGTTATTTGTTATTTTTAAGATAAACAGCCAAATCATCTAGTACTTTATGCTACTATTTTTCGGCTTAATTAGATAATCTCATTTCAAAATTTATCTGTAAAGAAAAATAGATAAAAAACCCTCATCTAATATGAGGGTTTTAGTCTATAACTTTTGTCTAGAGGATAGAACAAAAGATAGATCCCATTGGGAGAAATGGAATTAATGCAGTTTCAGTTTTGGTTTAATAACACGATTAATAGATCCAACCAGCATCATTAATCCTGTTTTAATATATCCATGCAGTGCAATTTGGTGCATTCGATAAAGTGAAATATAAACGATACGAGCAATACGCCCTTCTATCATCATGTCACCTTTCATCAAATTTCCCATCAAACTACCAACAGTACTAAATTTAGAAAGTGAAACTAAAGAGCCATGATCTTTATACACATACTCTTTTAGTGGTTTATCTTTTAACATTGCTAAAATATTACCATAACAACGACTTGCCATTTGGTGCGCTGACTGTGCTCGTGGCGGCACAAAACCACCTTCTTTTCTTGGACAAGAAGCACAATCACCTATCGCAAAAATAGCATCGTCTAATGTTGTCTGTAATGTTGGTTTGACGACTAATTGATTAATTCTGTTTGTTTCAAGTCCTGCTATTTCTTGCATAAAATCCGGTGCTTTAATACCCGCAGCCCATACCATTAAGTCAGCATCTATATGCTCACCTTCTTTGGTATTCAAACCATCTTCATCTGCACTAGTTATCATCGTTTTAGTCATCACTCTAACACCTAATTTGGTGAGTTCATGATGTGCTGCGCTCGAAATACGTACTGGTAATGCAGGTAATATGCGTTCGCCAGCTTCAACTAAAGTAATATTTAGCGCTGAAGGTGCTAATTTTTTCAAGCCATAACTATTAAGTTGACGAACGGCATTATGTAATTCAGCAGAGAGTTCAACCCCTGTTGCACCACCGCCCACTATTGCAATATTAACTTTGCGTCCTTCCGCTTCAGCATTAGCATCTGCTGAATATTTTAAAAATAAATTCAACATTTCATTATGAAAACGATGAGCTTGTTGCGGGCTATCGAGGAAAATGCAATTTTCTTTAATACCTGGTGTACCAAAATCATTTGATTTACTTCCCAATGCCATCACTAAAATATCGTATTCAAGTTCACGCTCAGGAACTAATAATTCTTGGTGCTCATCATAAATAGCCGCTAAAGTAATCGCTTTTTTTTCCCGAGAAAGCCCTGTAAGCGATCCTAACTGAAAATTAAAGTGATGATTATGTCCATGAGCCAAATAACTTAATGCATCAACACCATCATCTAATGATCCTGTTGCAACTTCATGTAAAAGTGGCTTCCATAGATGACTATTATTTCTATCAACTAAGGTAATTTCGGCTTTTTTACGACGGCCTAATTTATCTCCCAACTTGGTTGCAAGCTCTAATCCACCTGCTCCACCACCTACGATAACAATTTTTGTTAATGACATAAGCGCCACTCCATAAAGATATTTACTATTGTTATTTAAGTAGGCTTAGTGAAATCTACTTTAATAACGACAGTTAAATCGTTTCGTCTACTATTTTTGTTTTCAAACAAGTTAATTGGAAAGATGGTCATACCAAAATTGATTTATATCAAAAATATTTGAATAATCATATCTCTTTTTTGATAAAACCAATTGATACCTGAACTCATGTGTTCAAAAAGTAATCTAAAAGAAGACTAGAATAAATTTTTGCCTTTGTATATCAGTTAAATAAGGAGTGGTTTTTTTAATGTAATGATTGATATCAAGAAAAAATGATAAAAGAATGAGAAAGAGATATTACATCAAACGAATATATAATATGGAAGAGAAACAAAATATTGAAGTAAAAGCAAAGAGTTATAAAAATGGATGAAATCTCTTCATCCATCTTAAAACAAGAATTTTTAATACCTCATTTGGTATTAAAAGCTTTAATTTTAAACAGATGTTCTGAGAGATTTTTAAACTTATGCGTTTGATTATCATCCCAAATGACTGAGTAATAAGGCGATAATTCATCTGCTGAACGTTGATTATCTAAAATCTCATCATTACGCGATAAAATTACTAAGGCATTGTCTCTGTTTTTAGAACGGAAATCCTTGATACATTTTGTGGCGATATCTAAATATTCTTCGGGTCTGTCAATTTTATCCGTCATATTTTCGTAAGGAAAAAGATTTGGATTTATCATTACTTGACGAATATTACACAAGAAACCAATACGTTCAGCCCAATATCCGCCTAATCCGACTCCGCAAATTAAAACCGGTTCTTTAGTCGATTTAATCACTTTATCCGTTTCTTTCAACAAATGTTGCATATCATGACGAGGATGCAACGTACTGTAGCTAATAAAACGAACATCAGGATCAATAAACTGTAGCTGTAAAACTTTCTCATGATTTCCCGGACTACTGGAATCAAAACCATGTAAATATATAATCATGCGCGCTCCTGCCATTGCTCCTGTAATTGGGTCAACAACTGATTTGATTTTTTCCAACGATCAGATGCTTGAAGCTCACTCAAGGTGTAGCGACCTCGATGATGGTACAATGCAGAAATTCGCTCTGCTTTGACTGAGGACAGGTTATCTAACACACTAACAGCACCTTTGCGATTATTACAGACTAAAATCATATCGCAGCCCGCATCTAAGGCACGTTGCGCTCTTTGTGCATAGCTTCCCATTATAGCTGCACCTTCCATTGAAAGGTCATCAGAGAAGATAACACCTTGAAAGCCAAGTTGCTCACGTAATACTGATTTTAACCAATAAGGTGAACCACTTGCTGGACGCTCATCAATTTGTGAATAAATAACATGCGCTGGCATAATGGCATCAAGTAATTGGCGTTGAATGAAATCTTTAAAGATAGACATATCACGCTGGCGAATATCATCAAGTGAACGTTCATCACGAGGTGTTTCTTTATGAGAATCTGCTCTGACGCCACCGTGCCCAGGAAAGTGTTTACCTGTTGATTTCATTCCCGCTGAACGCATGCCTTTAATAAAACTCTCAGCCATCGCCATGGCAACTTCAGGAGAATCATGAAAAGAACGTTCACCAATAGCGATGCAGCTATGGCCTAAATCAAGCACTGGAGCAAAGCTAATATCAATATCCATTGCAATCATTTCGGAGGCCATAAGCCACCCAGCCTCTTGTGCTAGCTGACTTGCTTGATAGCATTCATTTAATGCAGCGTAAGATTGAGCAGCTGGAATACGAGTAAAACCGTCACGAAAACGTTGTACGCGACCACCTTCTTGATCAACGGCAATGACAAGACGTTCATGTGAAGCATCACGAACTTGACGCACTAATTCATTTAATTGTTCAGCATCGTGGAAGTTGCGGGTAAAAAGGATTAATCCACCGACCAGTGGATGCTTTAATATTTCGCGCTCCTCACTATCGAGTTCATATCCTTCCACATCAAGCATTACTGGACCCATAACATTCCTCTCTTTGTAATTGTGACAATATAATGTCTTTAGCTCATCAGACTAAAATAGCGGCGTAAAGGTTCTGACATTATTAAAAATAATTCATCTTTTGTTTGTTGCCAACGTACTTCATACCACATTAGCATCATATAAAAAATGAATGGTTCCCTAGAAAGAATTCTCTTTCTTAGTTGTTCAACAGAATAAGGCATTCCCTCTTGGGGTTGAAGGTGATGACTATGATATGAACAATAATAGTGTAAAAACTGTCTTTGTTGCTCCGGGGTTAATTGATTAGAAGCAAAAAATGTCATCAATGAATCCGCTATATCAATATCGGCTGCATATTCCCAATCAATGAATTTTATACCTAAATCACTCAGAAGAATATTAGCAGGATGTAAATCCATGTGAGCTGGCGCGTATTTTATAAGATTGTGCCGAGGTTGCTGTAAAAAATTACGCTGTAAAACTAACCATTTTGGTGATAAGCGTTTTCTATCGATGCCATACCAATAAACAGATAATTCATGCCAAAGATCAAGAGGATAACCAAAAGGTTTTTGCTGATGTAACTGAGCAATTTTTTGTGCGAACGGCTGAAAATAAGAGCCAAACAACTGTTGGTATGAAAGATGTTCACCTTGCTGCCAATGAAGAAAAAACCATTCTCCATAACGAGTCGCAATTTTTGGCGATAAATCAGAGCCAGAAAGTTGCTTTAAAATAGCGTACTCCTTTCTGGCTCTAACAAATAAGGCCGTTTTTTCTATTCCATAATATCGTGCAACCCAATCAATCTCAGCATATTGGATGCCGAAAAGTCCCACCGCCTAATCCTGCTAATGCTGTAATTTTCCAATTACTCAATGTTATCGTCGGGAATAAAGCATGCAGTGCATTAAGTAATTTGGCGTAATGCGTATCACTCAACCTTATTACGCCCATTCCAGAGTATTTCACCAGTAGAAACAGACATTAGCTGCATATTGATCACCCGATTATCTTTTTTACCATCAACGGTTGAAAATAAAATGTAATCCGCTTTTAGGTAACGAGCTAATCCAATGGCTGCGCTGCGTAATCCTAAGCTATCTTCACCAGATAATCCTAATGCTTTTCTTGCCGACATCATTTGTGCATAAGGTACTGTTTGTAAAGCACTAATTTGATTTACTGATTGGATAATAGTATTAGTGCCATTAACAGCTTGTATGTTTCCACCGGAATTGTTTTTAATATTATCAACAACTAATAATTTTCCAGCGACAAGATCATCCGTAACCGCCATCTCTCTAATTAATGGTTGAATAGCTGAACTCCAATTAATACTGGTAATTTTAGGTGGTGTTGGAACAACCTCGATAGGCGGCTCTATTGGTGCAGTTGGCTCAACCGGCTCTGTTGGCGTAACAGGTTCAACAGGAACAGGTGGCTGTTGTGGCAACATCGATGGGCAACCTGCAAGTAAAAAAACAGACATCACAACAAATAAAATTCTTTTCATACTGCTGTTACCTTATCCTAAATAAAAAGATAGACCCTGACATAGCTAATTGTTTTATCTGGTATATCGGCGCTAATTTCAGTATCACCATCACCCAAAATAGTCACATCATTGACACGACCCGCTGGAGACACTTCAAGTCCTTGTTCGTTATACCAATAAAAGCGATAACGGATAGAAACTGGGTAAGACTGTGTATTAGATAGCATCACTGTTGCACGTGTACCATTAGCATGTTGCGTTATTGCTGGACGCCCAGCAACAATACCTGCGGCTAATACTGATGGCTCCATCACTATCGCCTGGTGGCGATTAAAGTAGAGTTTATTATCTGCATTAGATGATAAACACCCAGTGACCAATGTCGTCATAAACAGTATAACAAGTAATGAAAATAACGATTTACCTTGTTTTATCATGCAAACTTCCCGTTATCGCGCGCACTCGCGAAAATTTTTCTATTAATTCAATAATATTTAATGGTTATTGGCTTAATAAAGGACCTAGCAGTTTTCCACCTAATAAATGCATGTGGATGTGAAACACTTCTTGTCCACCATGTTTATTACAATTTATTACTAAGCGGTAGCCATCTTCTGCAATGCCTTCTTGCTGAGCAATTTTGGCAGCGACCACAATAAGGTGCCCTAAAACTTGCTCATCTTGTTCAGTAACATCATTTACTGTAGGAATAAGTTTATTCGGTATAATTAAAATATGTGTTGGTGCTTGCGGTGAAATATCACGAAATGCGGTTACCGTATCATCTTGAAAAACAATATTGGCGGGAATTTCGCCACGAATAATTTTACTGAAAATCGTTTCTTCTGCCATTTTTTCCACCTGATTATTAATTTTAGTTTCTAAACCAATTTATTAGTCAGCTAAATTTTGAATATGAAAAAGTTTAGCAAAGTTACGTGTCGTCTGTTGGGCTAACTCTTCAACACTCACACCTTTCAATACCGCCATATATTCTGCAACATCACGTACATACGCCGGTTGATTTTCTTTGCCTCTGTGTGGTACTGGGGCTAAATAAGGGGAATCTGTCTCAATTAAGATCCTATCCAGAGGCACAATGCGTGCAGCTTCTCTTATTTGCTCGGCATTTCTAAAGGTAACAATACCTGAAAATGAGATATACATTCCTAAATCAAGCAACGCGATAGCTGTTTCTTTGTCTTCGGTAAAACAGTGTAATACGCCACCACAATCTTGTACTTTCTCTTCCTTCATAATAGCCAACGTATCTTCACGAGCGCTGCGAGTATGTACAATAACCGGCTTATTCACTTGTCTACCAATGCGAATATGCTCACGGAAGATTTCTCTTTGTAGTTCAGCATTTTCTTGTTGATAGTAGTAATCTAATCCTGTTTCACCTAATGCAACAACGTCAGGTTCAGCAGCCAAACGCGCTAATTCTTCAACATCATGCCCTTCATCAAGATTAAGCGGATGTATACCACAAGAAAATGCAATATTGTCGCGTTTACCAATAAGTTCGCGCATATTCTTAAAGCCAGAAAGTGTTGTTGCAACTGCCAACATATACTGAACATCGCGTTGTTGTGCTTTTTCAACAACATCATCAATATTTTTATGCAGTTTTTCATAATCTAAGCTGTCGAGATGGCAGTGTGAATCAACTAAAAACATAACGTACTCTCATTTATTTAGTCGTGCTAATTAATCTATTTATTTTATTACAGCTAAGATCACAATTAATGCTGTGTAACTAACTGATTTTCCCAAACTAGCAATTGCTCTGCTAGTAATAACTCTCTGTTTAATGATGGTATAGACATTAATTGGTAACGACATTGTTTCCATCCATCAATAACCGATAATAAAACATCTGAAGGTAATTGAGATAACGCAATAATCAACGGCTGTTGGTCTTGATTAACACAATAAGTCTGCGCATTTGATTGCAGTTTCAATGCATCAAGTAGTAACGACAACAACCAATACAAACGGCGATCTACGTTATCTTGATTTAGCTGTGGTAAAAAAGCATAGAGATTACGTTGTTGTAAACCATTCAATAATCCTTGGCAAAAATTGTCTCTTTCCTGCCACTCTTCTTTAAGTAATCTCAATGCCAAAACAGGCGCACCCTGAGATAAATTTATCGCAGTAATAATATTGCTATATGGAATATTTGGAAGCTGTTGCTGCAACCAATGTCCAGCATGATTAATAGCTGGTGCAGCCAAGTGATAATGGAAACAACGGCTACGCAACGTGGCTAATAACGATTCTGGCTGCTGACAATCAAGTAAAAAATAGGTATTTTTAGGCGGTTCTTCTAATGTTTTTAATAGCGCATTAGCCGCAGCTTCAGTTAATGCTTGAGTTTCTTTGATCCAAACAACCCGTGATCCACCTTGTTGAGCATGATGCTCTAGCTTTTCGGTTATTTTTCTCACAGTTTCAATACCAATAGAGGCCTTACCTTTTTCGCATTGTAAGATATGCCAGTCAGGATGCGTTTGAGCCAACATAAGATGACAACTATGGCACTCATTACAACTTTTTAATCCCTGTTTATTCTGGCACATTAACCAACGACTTAAACCATAAGAGAGTGCCTCGGCTCCCATTCCTTCTGATGCCTGTAGCAAAAGAGCATGGTGCCCACGCCCCTCTTGATACATGCTAATGAGTTGTCGATATGCCTGATTTAACCAAGGATACCAATTCATAATGCGTTATTTTCCTGCTCAATTAACCAAGTAGTAAGTGTTTGGCGAATATCGGCTTGTACTTTATCTATCGTTTGTGAGGCATCAATAGTTATAATTGATGCATCTTCTTTAGCGAGTGATTGATAACGCTCGCGAGTACGATAGAAAAAGTCCATAGATTCTTTTTCTATTCTATCTAATTCACCTCTTGCCCTTGCTCTTGCAAGACCAATTACCGGATCAAGATCTAAATACAAAGTTAAATCAGGGCGAAAATCACCTAAAACTGTATTACGTAGCGAAAGCATTAAGTTTTTATCTAAACCTCGCCCACCACCTTGATAAGCTTGTGATGACAAATCATGGCGATCACCAATAACCCATTTCCCATCGGCTAACGCGGGTTTGATCACATTTTCAATTAGCTGAACTCTAGCGGCATAAAGCATTAATAACTCAGCTTTATCTGTTACTTTCTCGCCTTCAATGCCTTGCTTTATAAGCTCGCGTAATTTTTCTGCAAGAGGCGTACCACCGGGTTCTCTGGTAAAAGCCAGATTGGTTATTCCTTGCTGTTTTAATGTTTCAACAACAGTTTGAATAGCGCTCGTTTTTCCTGCGCCTTCTAACCCTTCAATCACGATAAATTTGCTGTTATTCATAATTATCTTTGTTGTAAGCGTCGATATTGCGCGACCGCTTTATTGTGTTCATTTAATGAGGTAGAGAATTTATGCCCACCTGTACCATCTGCAACAAAATAGAGATAACGTGTATCTGCTGGGTGAGCGGCTGCTTTAATTGATGCAACACTTGGCATTGCAATAGGTGTTGGTGGTAATCCATCAATTTGATAAGTATTGTAAGGGGTATAACCATTTAAATCACTACGATAGATGGTTCCGCGATATTTATCACCCAATCCATAGATCACTGTAGGGTCTGTTTGTAATCGCATTTTTATTTTTAATCGATTTACAAAAACAGAAGCCACTTTAGTTCTTTCGGCATCAATTGCGGTTTCTTTTTCAATGATCGACGCCATAATTAGCATTTCATAAGCAGATTTATACGGTAAATCACTATCGCGTTTAATCCACTCTTCTTCTAATGTTTTTTCCATTTGTTGATAAGCGCGTTTTAAAATTGCGATGTCTGTCGTACCGGCGGTGTAATGATATGTATCAGGTGCAAACCACCCTTCTAGATTACTTATTTCAGGTTTAATACCAATAGCTTCGCGTAATTTATCGCTATCCATAGTATGTGCGATAGCGTTAAGTTCAGTGGCTTGTTCAAAAATAGGCTGCCAATCACTGAGTCGACTTCCTTCAATAAAACGAATGGTAAATTGCGCCTCTTTACCGCTTTTAATCAACAATAAAACATCGCGTAACGTCATGCCTTTTGTCAGTCGATATGTTCCTGCTTTAAATTGGGCTAATTCCGGTTTTACTTTTAGCAAGATCTGAAAATAGTCATCTTCTTTTAGTAAGTTATTTTTTATCAATAACTGTTCCATTGCGATACGTCCTGTACCCGCAGGCACTGTAAGCAATGTTTCATCTTGCTTCACAACAACATTTGATTCTAATCCTCGGATATTTTGCATTACATACAAAGCGGCTGCGCCTGCGCTAATTAATAAGGCAAAAAAAACAATCCAAATAATCTTTTTTATCTTCATTCACGACTCATCAAAATTTATTTAAGTGATAAACAGCATTGTAAAACAACATCATAATAATCTCGGCTAGGATATTGATAGCGCTTATCATCCGAAAATTCGATCTGTGCAACGGGTATGATTGGCATTAATGCATTTGTTAACCAAACTTCATCTGCATCAAAAAGTGTTTGTGGTTTTTCTTTCACCACATGAATATCCCAAGTACGTTGCTTAGCAAATTGCAAAATTTGTTGGCGCATAATGCCATTAACCCCAGACGCTGTAAGGTTTGGTGTGAAAATTGAATCACCTTTTCGCCAAAAAAGATTAGAGGCATTGGCTTCAATTAAATAGCCCTCATTATCACACACTAATACATCGTCAAATTTTGTAGTTTCTAAATGATGTTTTATCAAAATTTGTTCTAAACGATTCAGATGTTTAATGCCGGCTAACATTGAGTTTTTGCCCAATAAGATAGGACTCATACCCAATAAAACACCCGACAGTTGCTGATTAAGATAATGAGAAGGATAAAGTGAATTTGAAGTGATAATCGTGGGTGTTATAAATCCTTTAGATGAATAACCACGGCCACCTATACCACGACTGATAATAACTTTGATAACACCTTTGGATGTTTCGATAGTAGTAGCAATATCTATAATGTGGTTTTTTAACCAGTTCCAATCTGGAAACGGTAAAAAAAGTGCCTCACAACCTTGTTTTAGCCTTTCAATATGGGCAGATAGCATAATGGGTTGATTATTTTCAACAAGAAGTGTTGTAAAACAGCCATCACCAAATTGCACTGCGCGATCACTGGCATCGACAGTGTTCTGTTGTTGCCCATTAACCCAATACATCGGATATTCTGCCTTTATCTCATTGATATTCATTTGCACATAATAAAGCAACTGGCTGCAAAAGGACAAAATAAAAGACCCAGAGTTATCTGGGCCTTCAGTCTGATCAGCTATTGATAAATACGTCGGTTATACGCGTTTAAATAGAACTGAACCATTTGTACCACCAAAGCCAAATGAGTTACACAGAGCATACTCCATATTCTCAACTTTACGTGCTTTATGTGGAACAAAATCAAGACGACAATTTTCATCTTGATTATCAAGATTAATTGTTGGAGGCGCAATTTGATCACGCAGAGCAAGGATAGTAAAGATTGATTCAACCGCTCCAGCAGCACCTAATAAGTGACCTGTCATGGATTTTGTTGAACTAACTAATACATCAGTACCCTTACCAAACACAGCTTCTACAGCTTGTGCTTCAGCAATATCACCAGCATTAGTTGATGTACCGTGTGCGTTGATATACCCAACGTTAGCAGCGGAAATACCTGCATCATTTAATGCATTTTCCATTGCTAATGCTGCACCAGCGCCATTTTCTGCTGGTGAAGTCATATGGTAAGCATCGCTGCTCATACCAAATCCAACGATTTCAGCATAAATTTTAGCACCACGGTTTTTGGCGTGTTCATATTCTTCTAGCACCAGAACACCTGCTCCATCACCAAGAACGAAACCGTCACGATCAGTATCCCACGGGCGGCTAGCCGCTTGTGGATTATCATTACGGGTTGATAATGCGCGTACTGCACCAAATCCGCCAAGGCCTAATGGTGTTGTTGCTTTTTCAGCACCACCCGCCAACATAACATCTGCATCGCCATAAGCAATAATACGTGCAGCATGTCCAATATTATGAACACCCGATGTACATGCAGTTGCAATAGAGATAGTTGGGCCACGTAAGCCGTAAATAATACTTAAATGTCCTGCAACCATATTAATGATGGTTGAAGGCACAAAGAATGGGCTAATTTTACGAGGGCCACCATTCGTCATAGACGTATGGTTGTCTTCGATAAGGCCTAAGCCACCAATACCAGAACCAATCGCAGCTCCGATACGACTTGCATTGGCTTCTGTTACTTCAAGACCTGAATCTGCAAAGGCTTGAACACCCGCAGCAATACCATACTGAATAAAGAGATCCATCTTACGCGCATCTTTACGCGAAAGATTATAATCTTCATGATTGAAATCTTTTACCAATCCAGCGAATTTGGTCGCATGATGACTGGTGTCAAAATCTTCGATAAGGCTGATACCACTCTGTCCGCCACATACAGCTTCCCAAGAAGCTTCTGCGTTATTACCGACAGGAGATAACATGCCTATTCCGGTCACAACTACACGACGCTTAGACACGCTTATCCTCCAAGGAGGGAAATAGTTAGGGTAAAAAAATATAGGCGGTCGAGTGACCGCCTAGAGTAGCAGACTTATTTACCTGCGTTCTCAACGTAATCAATTGCAGCTTGAACTGTAGTAATTTTTTCTGCTTCTTCGTCTGGGATTTCGATATCGAATTCTTCTTCCAGAGCCATTACCAGCTCAACTGTGTCAAGAGAATCAGCGCCTAAGTCATCAACAAATGAAGCCGAATTTACAACTTCTTCCTCTTTAACACCCAGTTGTTCAACAATGATTTTCTTAACGCGTTCGTCGATAGTGCTCATACTATTAAATTTCCTATCAAAACTCGCTTGCGCGATGATTTTCTTAGTTTATAAATACAGGAAAAGATGCTAACCAATCCCGACTGTGTGGACTACTTTATTCGCTATATTTTGCATTATATTGTACGCAAAAAGCAAATATAAAGACGTCCCCATAATTAGATCATATACATGCCGCCATTGACATGTAATGTTTCACCTGTGATATAGCTTGCTTCATCAGAAGCTAAGAAAGCTACAGCACTGGCAATCTCTTTGGCATCACCTAAACGGTTAGCAGGAACTTGAGATAAAATACCCGCTCTTTGGTCGTCTGTTAATGCTTTAGTCATATCAGTTTCAATAAAACCTGGAGCAACAACATTTACCGTAATGCCTCGGGAAGCAACTTCGCGTGCTAATGATTTACTAAAACCAATCACACCCGCTTTTGCCGCCGCGTAGTTTGCCTGTCCCGCATTACCCATAGTTCCTACAACAGAACCAATGGTAATTATACGGCCATAACGTTTTTTCATCATAGCACGCATAACTGCTTTAGACAGACGGAAGACTGATGAAAGATTTGTGTCGATGATATCTTGCCACTCATCGTCTTTCATGCGCATCAACAGGTTATCACGAGTAATACCTGCATTATTGACTAAAATATCAATTTCGCCAAATTCAGCACGCACATCAGCTAAAAATTTTTCGATAGAGTCGTTTTCTGTGACATTTAACACAAAACCTTTACCCTTATCGGCTAAATATTCAGAGATAGCCTGCGCACCGTTTTCACTCGTTGCTGTACCAATTACTGTTGCGCCACGTGCAACTAAATCTTCTGCTATCGCACGGCCAATACCACGGCTTGCGCCAGTAACTAGTGCTATTTTTCCGTCAAATCCCATGAGTTCCCTCAGTCATTTCCTAATGCAGCGTTTAATGAAGCAATATCATTAACCGCTACAGCGTTCATTTCTTTAGAAATGCGTTTGGTTAAACCGGTTAATACTTTACCCGGCCCCATTTCTAATAGTTGAGTGATGCCTTTATCCGCGATAAGTTCAACCGTTTCAGTCCAGCGCACTGGGTTATATAACTGGCGAACTAATGCATCACGAATAGCATTTGCATCTGTTTGTGCTTTCACATCAACGTTATTAACAACTTGAATTTCAGGTTGTTTAAATTCAATTTCTTGCAATGCGATAGCCAGTTTCTCTGCCGCTGGTGCCATTAACGCACAATGCGAAGGCACACTCACTGCGAGAGGCAATGCGCGTTTAGCACCGGCTTCTTTACATAAAACACCCGCACGTTCTACTGCTTCTTTATTACCTGCGATAACCACTTGGCCTGGTGAATTAAAGTTAACTGGCGAAACGACTTGTCCTTGTGCTGCTGCTTCACATGCTTTTGCAATAGCATCATTGTCTAGACCAATAATGGCATACATGGCACCTGTACCTGCGGGTACAGCTTCTTGCATTAATTGACCGCGTAATTCTACTAGTTTAATTGCCGCGGCGAAATCAATAACACCAGCACACACTAATGCAGAATATTCACCAAGACTGTGACCCGCCATCAGTTGTGGCATTTTGCCTTGTTTTTCTTGCCATACACGCCATATTGCAACCGATGCTGCTAATAATGCAGGCTGTGTCTTCCATGTCTTGTTTAACTCTTCTTCAGGACCATTCTGTACTAAATCCCAAAGAGAATAACCCAATACATCAGAAGCTTGAGCAAATGTTTCTGTCACTACAGGATATTGCTCAGCAAGTTCTGCTAGCATTCCGATAGCTTGAGATCCCTGTCCAGGGAAGATCATTGCAAAATCAGTCATGTTTATTTTCCTGATAATATTAAAAACGGATAAGTGCAGAGCCCCAAGTAAAACCGCCACCAAATGCTTCCAGCAAAATTAACTGACCGCGTTGAATGCGATTATCTCTTACAGCTTCATCTAACGCTGTAGGAACGGATGCTGCTGACGTATTACCGTGGCGATCTAATGTCACCACAACTTTATCCATTGTCATATCCAGCTTTTTCGCTGTTGCTGAAATAATTCTTAAATTTGCCTGATGAGGCACTAACCAGTCCAGTTCAGATTTATCAATATTATTTTTTTCTAGTGTCTCATCCACAATGTGGGCAAGTTCACGAACTGCGACTTTAAATACTTCATTGCCTGCCATAGTGACATAAGCAGAAGCATCTTGGTTTTCTCTATCCTGATAAGGCAGTGCTAATAGCTCACCAAAACGCCCATCAGAATGTAAATGTGTAGAGACGATACCCGGCTCTTGTGATGCGCCAACAACTACGGCACCGGCAGCGTCGCCAAATAAAATAATAGTGCCACGATCATTAGGATCTAATGCGTGTGATAATCTATCAGCACCAATAACTAACGCGTGTTTTACAGAGCCAGTCTTAATAAATTGATCTGCAATACTCAATGCATAAACAAAACCTGAGCAAGCAGCGGCAACATCAAATGCGACACAATCTGCAATACCTAACGCATTTTGTATTTGGCACGCCGCACTTGGAAACGCATGAGAACCGGATGTGGTTGCAACAATAATTAATCCGATATCTTGTTTATTAATGCCAGCCATTTCTAATGCATTTTCAGCCGCACCTGCGCCCATGACTGCAACGGTTTCTTCTTCTGTTGCAATTCGACGTTCATGAATACCTGTTCTGCTGACAATCCACTCATCAGAGGTATCAACCATTTTTTCTAAATCGGCATTAGTCCGCACTTGTACAGGCAAGAAACTACCAGTACCTAAGATTTTTGTATACATTCTGTCAATCACTCTTGGGTAATACTGTCTTCAAGCGTGAGGCGATCCGTTCTGGGATCTGACGCTCTACCGCTTGAACAGCCTGTTCTATTGCTGCTGTAAACGCGTTTTCATTTGCGCCACCATGGCTCTTAATGACGATACCGCGTAATCCTAACAGAGAAGCACCGTTATACTGGTCGGGGTTCATGTGTCCAAAACGCTTAATTAGCCGCTTTTGTAACCACTTCTTCAATAATTTCATCCACCACGACGTTTTTTTATTTTCGGTAGTAGAAGATTTAATCAATGAAAGGAAAACTCGGATAACACCTTCCATCGTTTTAAGGGAGACATTACCTGCGAAGCCGTCACACACCAAAACATCGGTTTTGCCTGTCAGTAATTCATTACCTTCAACATAACCAATATAGTTAATATTAGGTGTCGCCTTAAGTGCAGTGGCGGCTTCGCGGATATTATCTAATCCCTTACTCTCTTCTTCACCAACATTCAAAAGCGCAACTTTTGGTGAATCAATTCCTGCTATTTCTTCGGCCATTACTGCGCCCATCACTGCAAATTGCACCAACATTTTGCTATCACAGTTGACGTTAGCCCCTAAATCAAGAACAACTGTCTTACTTTTTTTCTGATTAGGTAATACAGAAACTAAAGCAGGTCGTTCAATTCCATCAATAGAACTAAGACGAAGTTTTGCTAAACCCATCAACACACCGGTATTACCTGCGCTCACACACGCCTGTGCGTCTCCTGTTTTTACCAGATCAAGTGCCACTCGCATTGAGGTGCCTTTACTTGCTCTAATGGCTTGTGAAGGTTTAGCATCATTGGCGACAATATGTTCAGCGGGTATAATTTGTAAACGGGAGATTAGCTCGGCATTTTGATTTGCAAGCAAAGGAGATATTGAATCTGGTTGACCTACCAGCAATATTTTTAAATGAGGATTAGATGCCAGCGCCCGCAAACAAGCAGGCACTGTGATACGAGGACCGAAGTCCCCGCCCATCGCATCTAACGCTATGGTTAGATTTGTCAAGGTATCAACGAGCTATAAAGCTAATTACTTGTTGATAACCTTGCGGCCACGGTAGTAACCGTCAGCAGTTACATGGTGACGCAGGTGAGTTTCACCAGTAGTTTTGTCAACAGAAACTTGAGTTGCTGTCAGCGCGTCATGAGAACGACGCATACCACGTTTAGAACGAGTTGGTTTGTTTTGTTGTACGGCCATTGACCTTACTCCTTAGTACTTTTCTTTAAACTGGCTAATACGGCAAATGGATTCGGTTTCTCTGATAATTCCTCAGGGAGTTCACCGAAAACCTGTTCCGCGTCGGACACTTCACAGTGTTCAAAATCATGTACCGGAACCACCGGCAAGTTGAGGATTATTTCATCTTCAATCATTGCCAGCAAATTTATTTCACCAAATTCGTCTACGTCGACTGGCTCATACTCTTCCGGTAATGCCTCAGCCCGCTCATCACTGACAACAGGGCTAAAACAATATGTTGAGTGAACATGGTACGGATAATGACCGCCACAACGTTGACACTCTAAAGTCACATCCACATCGGAATGTCCTTTAATAACTGCCAAACGTTGATGGTCAATATCGAAAGATAAAGTCACATCAATATCACTGTTCACACTGACCACCGATTCAGCTACGCGGCTAACCTGCTCAGGAGAATAATGACCGTTATAGTCTAATTTCTTCTGGGCTGTTCGCAGCGCATCAATGGTCAGGGGTAATTTTACCTTTTGCATAAGGCGCGCATATTATCTTTGTAATGGAATATAGTCAAAGAAAAAGGCGGGTTATCTACACCTTTCCACCAAAATTCGCTTTATCAGCGGCGCATAGTTTAGAATGTCAGGCATCATTTTGCTACGGATTTTAAAAAAAATATGTTGCCACTCATTCTTGCGTCTACTTCACCCTTTCGAGCTCAGTTGCTGAAAAAGCTTGGAATACCCTTTATACAGGCATCTCCAGAGGTTGACGAAACACCTAAGCCCACAGAGTGCGCACAAGATCTTGTCACCCGCTTATCCTATGAAAAAGCTAGCGCTTTACAAGTAAAATTTCCTCATCACTTAATTATTGGCTCTGATCAAGTCTGTGTACTTAATAAAAATATCACTGGTAAGCCACTTAATTTTGATAATGCCTTTACGCAATTAAAACAAGCATCGGGTCAATGTGTCTCTTTTTATACCGGATTAACGCTATATAATAGTCTGACGTTACAACATCAAACGCATTGCGAATTATTCCAAGTTTATTTTCGCTGCTTAACTGATGATGAAATTATCGGCTATTTAAATAAAGAAATGCCTTTTTATTGCGCTGGGAGTTTTAAATCTGAGGGTTTAGGGATTACACTATTTGATAAATTGGTGGGTGACGACCCTAATTCTTTAATTGGATTGCCTCTTATCCAGTTGAATAAAATGTTACTTTCGCAAGGAATAAACCCCTTACTTTTTACAGATAATCAGAAATAACTTTGATCATCTTATTTTTTTAAATTTTTGTAGCGATAAAACTTATCATGAATAAATTAATCTCTGTGTTAGCCGCTCTTATTCTCGCCACCGGCCTTTCTGGTTGTTCTGATGAAAAAGAAGACACCTCAGAATTTCAAAAAAACTTTGTTAATAGTTGTGTTTTAGGATCTGGAATTTCTGATCAAACATTAATTCCTAAAATCACAGAAGTTTGTGGTTGTACTTATACCAACATTATCAAAGAGCGTGGAATTGCAGAATTTATTCGTGTTGATACTGAAATGAGAAAAGACTCGAATAAAGGTGTGCCTAAAGAGTGGAATATTGATGCGATTGTTGAACAATGCATGACAAACTTAGAAAGCTAAATCTCGCTTAACCCATTGAACTAAAACATATTATTTGACACATGCGCCCAGATTTTGGGCGCATGTTATTTTATTCGCAATATCTAAATTTAAGATTTGGTTTTACGTAACATCAATAAACATTGACGTAATTTGTTATCCATTGGCGCTTCAATTCGCATTTGCTCACCCGTAGATGGATGCGTAAAAGTCAGTGAGCTTGCGTGTAAAAATAGACGATTTAACTTTGTTGATGCTAATTGAGCATCAAACTCGCGATCACCATAGCGGTCATCAAAAGCAATAGGATGACCTGCATGTAATGCATGAACACGGATTTGATGCGTTCTACCCGTAACTGGACTCGCTTTTACTAAAGTTGCAAATTCAAAGCGCTCTTCTATTTTAAAACGGGTTTCGGAAGGCTTCCCTTCACTACTCACTTTCACCACTCGCTCACCACTTTGCAAAATATTTTTTAATAGCGGTGCTTGAATAACTTTAGTATGAGACTGCCATTCACCTCTCACTAGCGCCAAATAATCTTTTTGCATCTGTTTTAAACGTAATTGCTCATGCAGCGCACGTAACGCAGAACGTTTTTTCGCGATTAACAACACACCCGATGTATCTCTATCAAGACGATGCACAAGTTCTAAAAATCTCGCCTCAGGACGCAATGCACGTAATCCTTCAATAACACCAAAACTTAATCCACTTCCGCCATGCACTGCCGTGCCTGAAGGTTTATTGATAAGCATAAGGTGCTCATCTTCATAAAGAATACACTCAGTTAATGCAGCAACCTTACCTAACTTTGGTGAAACCGCAATTTCTTCTTTTTCAGATACTCTAACCGGCGGAATACGAATAATATCCCCAGCATTGAGTTTATATTCAGGTTTAATCCGCCCTTTATTTGCCCGAACCTCGCCTTTACGAATAATTCGGTAAATCATACTTTTTGGTACACCTTTTAAGCGTGCCAGTAAAAAATTGTCGATACGCTGGCCTGCTTCATCGCCATCAATGGTGACGAACTGAACTTGATTAAATGATTTCATAGTGGCGATTCTTGGACTCTCTTAAAATAAAAATAACAAATAACTTAATGGTGCACAAAATAACATCAATTCTGTCTTCTATTTTAACCTGATTAATGGGAAAAAGACGAAACATTAGCTAATCTCTCATATTTATACAGAAAAAGTCACCAAAGCGGAAAAGTCATCTTGCTATAACCCTAACACCAATGGAATAATGCAGAGTCTCCTGATTATGTTTATCAGGTATATTTATGAAAATTTTGTTTGTTTGATATTCAAAATGCAGCAATGGCGTAAGACATAGTCGAATATCAAACAATTTAGTATGCCACAAATACATCGCTTACTGAGTTGGAACAGTACGTTTCAATTAAAGAGTGCTGAATTTTAGAACTGAAAATCAGACTCACCGACATATTGCATCTCTATACAATCGACAACCGTGAGGTTGGCGCCTTTGTAAAAGACACGAGGTCATCGGTTATCAGTAGTGTAATTACGTATGTTAGTGGCAGATTATAAAACGTGAAAATAACGAGTAAGTCACAATATGAAAAGAATGCTAATTAACGCGACTCAACAGGAAGAGTTGCGTGTTGCCCTTGTGGATGGGCAACGCTTGTACGATCTGGATATCGAAAGCCCCGGTCATGAACAAAAGAAAGCTAACATCTATAAAGGTAAAATCACTCGAATTGAACCCAGCTTAGAAGCCGCTTTCGTTGATTATGGTGCGGAGCGTCATGGTTTCCTTCCTATCAAAGAAATTGCCCGCGAATATTTTCCTAGTAATTATCACTCTCATGGTCGTCCTAACATCAAAGATGTCTTAAAAGAAGGCCAAGAAGTTATTGTACAAGTGGATAAAGAAGAGCGCGGCAACAAAGGGGCAGCATTAACCACGTTTATCAGCCTTGCAGGTAGTTATTTAGTATTAATGCCAAATAACCCACGTGCAGGTGGTATTTCTCGTCGTATCGAAGGAGAAGACCGTACTGAGCTGAAAGAAGCGTTATCAAGTCTTGAAATTCCAGATGGAATGGGTCTTATTGTTCGTACTGCTGGTGTCGGAAAATCAGCAGAAGCGCTACAACAAGACTTAAGCTATCGTTTGAGACATTGGGATGCTATCAAGAAGGCTGCAGAGAACCGTCCTGCACCTTTCCTCATTCACCAAGAAAGTAACGTAATCGTTCGCGCATTCCGCGATTATCTACGTCCAGATATTGGTGAGATCTTAATTGATAACGCAAAAGTAGTGGAAATGGCTCGTAGCCATATCGAAGCGATTGGTCGGGGTGATTTTGCTAGCAAAATTCGCCATTACACCGGCGCGGTTCCGCTGTTTAGTCATTATCAAATCGAATCACAAATCGAATCTGCATTTCAGCGTGAAGTACGCTTACCTTCTGGTGGTGCATTAGTTATTGATACCACCGAGGCATTAACTGCTATCGATATTAACTCATCGCGTTCAACTCGCGGTGGTGACATCGAAGAGACAGCGTTTAATACCAACTTAGAAGCAGCAGATGAAATTGCACGCCAATTACGTTTACGTGACCTTGGCGGATTAATCGTTATCGACTTTATCGATATGACTCCGGTTCGTCATCAGCGTGAAGTTGAAAACAGAATGCGTGAAGCCGTTCGTCAAGATCGCGCTCGTATTCAAATTGGTCGAATCTCTCGCTTTGGCCTGTTAGAGATGTCTCGTCAGCGCTTAAGTCCTTCATTAGGTGAATCTAGCCACCACGTTTGCCCTCGTTGCTTAGGCACAGGAACTATTCGTGATAATGAATCACTCTCACTTTCAGTACTTCGTCTAATTGAAGAAGAAGCGCTAAAAGAAAATACCCATGAAGTTCATGCGATAGTGCCAGTTCAAATTGCCTCTTACTTGCTTAACGAAAAACGTAAAGCAGTAACAGATATTGAACTACGTCAATCAAATGTAAAAGTGGTTATTGTTCCAAACGACCAAATGCAAACGCCACATTTCTCTGTTATTCGTGTGCGCAAAGGTGAAGAAATCACTTCTCTTAGTTATAACTTGGCTTCATTCCATGAAAGCCAGTTAAGTGAAGCTGAAGATGAAGTCGTGGTTGAGCGTAAAACACCCGAGCAACCTGCTATTTCTGCATTTGCTTTGCAACCAGAAAGCACAACAGAAGTTGTTAGTAAGACCAAAGCACCTTCTGCGCCAGCAAAATCGGCTGAATCAGAAAAAACCGAAGACTCAGGTTTCTTCGCGTGTATTACGAAATTCTTCTCTAACTTGTTTGCTAGCAAACCAGAGCCTGTTGTTGAGCCTGAAAAACCACAAGAAAACAAAAGAGAGAATAATAACGACAACCGTCGTGAACGTCGTAATAACAATAATCGTCGCAATAATAACAATCGTCGAGATCGTGATAACGACCGTACTCGCGATAATGAGCGTAATCGTGATAACGAACGCAATCGCGATAACGCAACTAATGCAAATAACGAAGAAAACCGTAAAAACCGCAATCAAAAAACACCAAATACTTCAACTGAAGCGATGAGTGAACAAGAGATTGCAGAACGCGAAGCGCGCCGTCAGCAACGCCGAGAACAACGTGCAGAGCAACGTCGTCGCCAAGAAGAAAAACGCCAACAGCAACAAGAAGCAGCTAAAGCGCAAGCAGCACAAACAGAAACAAGTGATGAAATCGCTGCAAATAAAGATGATGCAGAGAAAAAAGAGGAAGTACGACGTCCTGTAATGCAACGCCGTACTCGTCGTCAATTAACTCAATCTATTCGTGTTACCGATGCCGAGAGTACCACTGCGCTTCCTGTTGTTGCCGCATCACCAGTTCCTGTGGTAGATAAAGCAATTTCTGAAGCACCTGTTGTTCAAAGTACGCCAAAAACAGTGACTGCTGAGAAAGAGCAATCACCTAAAGCGATAGCAACTAGTAAAGCAGACAACAATGATGCACAAGCACCAAAAGCATCATTAGATACAGCAAAACAGCAAGATGAAGAGAAACAAGACGACAACAATACACAACAAGATAATGTGATGCCGCGTCGCTCTCGTCGTTCTCCTCGTCATTTGCGTGTTAGTGGACAACGTCGCCGTCGTTATCGTGATGAACGCACACTGACCTCATCACCTGTTCCGTTAACAATGGCTGTTGCATCACCAGAATTAGCATCTGGTAAAGTGTGGATCCGTTATCCTGTAACGCCAATCAGTGATGAGCAATTTGTTGATAATAATGCAACAAATAACTTTGTTTCTCATGCTGAGCCACCTGTTATCGCGATCACACCAGAAGCAACTGATTCCATTGTGACTGAAATTGCACAATCGAAGCAAACACAGGCAACACTTGCGATCACAGTAAGCCAAGAAACGGCGCCAGCAACAGACGCTGTTGCTGAAATTATTGCTGTTGAAGCGCAACCGCGTATTGAAGAGAAATCAGAAACAACAGCAATTATCAATACTGTTGTTGATGAAATTAATACCCAAGAAAGTGTTACTCGTAAAGAAAACATTTCTGCGGTCTTAAATACGACTGAAGCTTATATGCATGAAGCATCACAGCAAGCCGAAACTTCAGAAACTGAAGAACCTGCTGTTGAACATGCAAAAGAAACTGAAGTAACACAACGTGAAGAAAGCCAACCCGCTATTACAGATAATAATGCTGATGTTCAGCCGATGGTTGAAACTATCACAGACACAACCACTGAAGATGCAGTAGAAACAGTTGTTGAGCCTGTTACTGAAGCCATTGTGAACAATGTAGTTGAACCTACGACGACTGAACATAATGAAGTAGTGACTGAGCAAAACCAATGTGAAGAAAAGGCAGGAGCTGCACCAGTGACACCTGTTGCTAATGTAGAAATTCTGCACAATCTCCAATTGGTGCGTCAATTACATGCAAGCTCGCCAATGACAAAAGCGGCTGCCTCTAATGAAACTGCGGTAGCAATTGAGGTTAAAGCTTGGGAAGCGCGCCCTGCTTTTGAAAAGCAAGGCCGTAGTGGTGCGGGTGGACATAGTGCAACCAACCACGCTTCTTCTGCAATGGCTAAAGCAGAAAGTAAAAACGAAGAGTAATAAATAAAATATTTTATTGAATTACGACTAATAAAGAACCCGCTTAATCGCGGGTTCTTTTATTTCACAATCAGAATATCTGCAAGATATATCTTTTAAAAATCAAACCGTTTTATATTAATAAATACCATAAAAAAAGCCCCTGAATATTCAGAGGCCTTAAGTTTACTGTCTAATATAATTAGTCTTTTATACTAGGGATATTTTTCATTTCACCCATCGCTTTTAATTGCTTAGACAATTCACGACGTTCTTTGGATAAGTCTGCATTTTTGATGATATAGTCATCTACGCGATCTTCATAGTCGCTACGCATATTAGCAATAATACCTAGCACATCCTCTATCGACATACCTGGTTTAATATATTCACTTAAGTTGTCTAATAAAAGAACACGTTTTTGGTTATCACGGATCTTCTTCTCATTGTCAGTGATCTCACGACGGATTTTGTTTTTACGACGAAACATACGCACAAACTCCAGTACGTTTTGGAAAGACGGCTTGCTTGCGTTATCCATTTCCTGCACCTTTACAATTGATATTTAAGATAAATAGTTCTGTTTAAGATTATCGCTTAATCGTGTCAATAAACAAGTAAAGTTTACAATATTAATTGATTTCATTTAATAAACAGCTAATTAGCTCAATGGTATCATTTAAATATAGTCAATAATATTAACCCCGTAAACTGCCTATGCCTTTATCTCACACAATAAAAAATACACCAGAGGATCATCACAAAAAATCTATCGCACGCCACCGTTTTTCAATACCAATTTTATAAAGCAATTCAGCTATTGAGAGATCAGACTCAGACTGGTATTTCAAAAAGAAAATATTGATAAAATAGAAGGTCGGATGCACCTTGTTTGAATGGCTACTGCTTACCAAGCGTTACATTGCTTTTAATAAAAATTTATCATTAAGTTGGCTTCTTCTTTTATTATTTTGATTGGTGTTACTCATAATGACGCTTAAAAAAACACCCTGCTAGCAGATTGCTCACAGGGTGATGCTGTTCATTTCATTTCATTTACTATCAGAATGCGCTAACCGTAGAAAACGAACAAGCATAAATTCAAACAGAAAATACAATACTAATTAAACTGGCTGAGCTTTATTTGATGATAACTCTTTTTTTGCTGTTTCACCCGGTAATGTCTTATCATCCGCACGTAAACAAATAGCGGACATTAACGTTGTACCAATTACAATGCATCCCATCACCATATAAGTTGGTGCAAAGCCATAATGGTCATATCCATAACCCGCTAATGGGGATAATAAGGTTGCAACAATAGAACTAACACATTGGAAACCAACTAAATAAAGTGTTGAAGATAAACGTTTATCAAAGTGTTGGCTGTTATATTTAAAGATTGAAATTAATAAAATAGGTAACTCAACTGCATGTAGTAATTTCATACATGAAATCATTACGGGTCCTTCGACTACCCCTGAACCAATAATACGCGCCGCCATAACACTACTTGCAAGTAATAAACCGTTTTTTGCACCAATTTTATTGACTACAAATGGAGCAATAAACATGCCGCCTGCTTCTAAGAATACCTGTAATGAATTCAGATACCCGTACATCTCATTACCTTGTTGTAAGGTTGCAAACTGCGATGAAAAGAAAACAGGAAACTGCTGATCATAAACGCCATAGACACAAGTACCAATCACAAATAATATCAGTGCCCAAAAGCGTGGCAATGAAAGTAAATTTAGCGCATCTTTTACTGTGATTGCCGAGGTCTTTCCATGTTCTAATTGATTAAATGCGTCTGATTTTCCTGTTTTTAATAATGTTAAAAGAATTAAAAAAACCACACCGGAAATAGAAGCCATTACAAAATTGTAATTAGGATCGATATTAATATTATGACCTGCAATAAATGTTGCAGAGGCCCAACCTAAAGATCCCCACATTCTTGCTCTGCCATACTCAAAACCACGAATGCGACTTACACGCTCTGTATATGACTCTAATACGCCTATCCCCGCATTAAAAGTCATACCTATATATAAACCACCTAAAATTGAGCCAACAAAAATATTCCAACGTAATATAGAGGCAAACCCAAGGAAAAATGGCCCAGAAAGGATCAGCAATACCGCAATAACTAATAATAAATTTTTTCTTAATCCTAACTTATCCTGAATAAAGCCATACAGAGGTTGAGCACATAAGGCGATAAGAGAAATTGCAGAGAATATTAAACCAGTATCTGTTGCTCTTAATCCAACATATTGGTTTAACCAGATAGAGACTAATGAAAATGATGAAGACCACGTAAAAAAGAAGAAAAATAGCAATGCACTTAAAATGGCATAGTATTTCTTAGCGTCTTTGTTCATGGTTAAGCCCTTATAGAATTATTTCATTATCAAATGTTAACGTTAACTTTGAGGGTAACAAACAAAATCGTTGGCATTATGTGATATAAGACACAAAAGTTAACGTTAACAATTTAGGTAATGTGCGTTAGATCTACTTTTATCATACGCGATACAATGATGTATTTAAACGTACAGATTAACATCATATCTCTCCCACTTTATTTATTGAAATTTTTCTTAAACCGCTCTCTTACACTATCAAGGCATTTCATGTTTCTTTGAATATGGTTTACCATGACAAGATATTAAATTGACGTTGCCAGTAAGCCATACATTTATACTTAATGATGTACTAAAAATCATTTGGTTAGGCTAAATATGCCAGCAAAAAAATCAATTAAAACTAATTCAACACTTTATGCATCATGCAAAATGATGTGTTAAGCAGATAAAATTACGGTAGGAAACCTTGTCTAACTCAGCGAAAACGCCCACATTCTATATTCACGATTACGAAACTTTTGGTAAGCACCCTGCAATGGATCGCCCAGCTCAATTTGCGGGTGTAAGAACCGATATGAACTTTAATATTATCGAAGATCCTCTCGTTATTTATTGCCAACCTAATGATGATTATCTTCCTCAACCAGAGGCCGTAATGATAACGGGGATAACGCCTCAAATAGCACTAAAAAATGGGGTAAACGAAGCCGAATTTACACGCCAAATTCATCAAGCATTTAGCCAACCTAATAGCTGTATTATGGGTTACAACAATCTGCGTTTTGATGACGAAGTTACTCGTAATATTCTCTATCGTAATTTTTACGATCCTTATGCTTATAGCTGGCAAAAAGGTAATTCACGTTGGGATTTACTTGATGTTTTACGTGCTTGTTATGCATTACGCCCTGAAGGTATTATTTGGCCTGAAAACGATGACGGATTTCCAAGTTTTAGATTAGAGCTATTAACTAAAGCAAATGGTATTTCCCATGAAAATGCCCATGACGCAATGTCTGATGTTTATGCCACTATTGCTATGGCAAAAAAATTAAAACAAGCACAACCTCGTATGTTTGATTACTTTTTCAACCTACGAGATAAACGTAAAGTACAAGCTTTAATTGATATTCCAGCCATGACGCCAATTGTTCATGTATCAGGCATGTTTGGTGCGGCTCGTTCTAATTTAAGTCTGGTAGCCCCTCTTGCTTGGCATTCCGATAATCGTAATGCTGTTATTGTTTGCGATTTATCTGCGGATATATCACCGTTATTAACTTTATCATCAGATCAATTACGCGAGCGTTTATATACACCTCGAAAAGAATTATCTACTGACGAACCACCAGTACCAATAAAATTACTGCATATAAATAAATGCCCTATCGTCGCGCCGCAAAATACGCTGCGAACGCAAGATGCAGATAGAATTGGTTTAGACGTTGATCAATGTTTAAAGAATCAGGCGCTATTATTCTCTCATCCAGAAATACGCAATAAAGTTGTTGAGATATTTACTGAACAAACACCATTTGCGGTTTCTGATAATGTTGATTCGCAGTTATATAATGGTTTTTTTAGTGATAATGATCGCAGTGCAATGGATATTATTCGTACAACACCACCTCAAAATTTACCTGCTTTAGATTTAACATTTGAAGATGCAAGAATGGAACCGCTATTTTTCCGTTATCGTGCAAGAAATTATCCTTCAACATTAAATTATAATGAACAACAACGCTGGTTAGCACATAGAAAAGAGATGTTAACACCTGAAAAATTAACTGACTATTTCAACACTATTCAGTTATTAGCTGAAGAACATAGTGATAATGAAGAGAAATTAAAACAACTTCATGCGCTTTATTTATATGCACAAGAAATTGCAAGTTAACCAATTTAATAACTGAAAAAGGCAGAGTAATCCTGCCTTTTCAGTTATTCAGACTATCAAATAAATTAAATTATTTTTCTATTTCGTTATCAGCGTGAGTTTGCTCACAACCACACTCACCACCCCAATATTTTAATTTTGATGTTTTACCAATTCCCGGATTCATACTATTGGTTGGATCATTATGCTGATAAAACGCCTTTAATTGTGGTTTAGCATGATACATATGTCCTACGTTATGCTCTGCGGGATATTCAGCACCACGTTTATCCAATAATTCTAGCATTTGGGCTTTTAGTGCCTTGGCATCAACACCTTTTTTAATAATATAATCTTGATGCATAACATGACACATAAAATGTCCGCAATAGAGTTTAAACAATAATTTACTCTCTATTTCTGGTGGTAATTTTTCAAACCACTCTCTATCATTGCGACGCAATGCAATATCTAAAGGTAAAACATCCTCTACCTCATTGACATGAACCGCATGATAACGAACAGCAGCGCCGGCAGCAGCAAAGCGATGTAAAAAGGCTTTATTTCCCTCTTCTTCTGTGCATTCAAAATAATCGCCAGAAGCTTGTTTAAAATATTCTTTTAAATAAGTTGATGCCTCATCAATACCACCATCTGCCATTCTTAACATCAAGTGATGCTCATATTTATCGCGAAAATCAGTCATTCGTGCAGGTAAATGCGAGGGCCATAATTTACTCATTAACTGCATTGTTCTATCAACCATATTTTTAGGTAAAAATGGCACTTTATTTAATACAGCATCAAATCGCCCTTTAATTGCAAAAAGGGTTGGCATTTTATCAGTACCTAATTTATCGATAACAAGAAAAGTGTCTTTTCCATAAACTTCTGCCATTTCATAATAACTTCTGTGCATATACTCACCGGCTACAGGGAGTGTTTTAAAGTTACTCAAAATATGACGACGAATATCTTCTAACTCATCAGGATTATTAGTACCAATATAGAATACTTGAGTACGATGATCAGCTGGGAATGTATCTAATCGCACAGCAAAAACAGACAGTTTTCCTGCGCTTCCTGCGGCATCATATAGGCGTCGCTCATCGTTATTAAAACGAGAAGGTGTATCTGCATCAACATCACGCACTCGCTCATGGTATTCATGATCTGAAGCCAGTTTTTCTGTAGCATGAATTTGTTTTGCATGATAATGGCGATTATCAAGATTAGTTAAAATCTCTTCAGGTGTTTCACCTAAATCTATTCCTAAATGATTAACTAATTCAGCTTCACCTTTTTCATTTACACGAGCATAAAGCGATAATTCAGTATATGCAGGACCACGACGAACCAAAGCGCCACCTGAGTTATTACAAATGCCACCAATAACAGAAGCACCAATACAAGAAGAACCAATAACGGAATGAGGCTCACGGCCAAGTGGCTTTAAGACTTTCTCTAAATGCCATAATGTACTACCAGGAAAAGCAATAACTTGGTTATGTTCTGAGAGCACTTGAATTTTATCTTGGCGCAAAGTGCTGATAATAACAATGTCTCGGTCATAATCATCACCATTAGGTGTTGAACCTTCTGTTAACCCAGTATTTGCCGCTTGCATAATAATAATCTTATCGGCTTCAACACAGGCTTTAAATACGCGCCACTGTTCTAGTAAAGAACTTGGAAATACAACAGCTAATGCCTTACCCTGCCCTGAACGAAAGCCTTTGCGATATCGCTCGGTTTTATGTGCTTGTGTTAGTACTTGTTTTTTCCCGACGATGCCTTCTAACTTACGAATAAAATGTTGGTTAGCGGAGCTGTTACTCTCATTCATATTCCCTGCCCTATTCCTGTCTTGTCTGATTAATCTTCTATTTTATCAGCCTCTATTTTTGTTCAAGATAAAACTGATGAAATATAAGCCTGTCATCAATATAACCATTTTTACACCACGATAAGCAAGCCCTAGAAAATTTGTATCTTTATTTTATTAAAAAATTTCTTTTTATGCGGTAAATAACCATAAATTTTAGTGAGGTCTATATGGGTAAAAAAATAAATCTAACCTATTCTTATTTTATAATTTCTTATTAATACTTTATTACATTGTTAATTTTTCTATCGCTAACTGATTCCATGCTTGGCAACTACGGCTTTGATAACTGTTTTTATTATTTGCTAATGCTAATTGATAAGAAAGTACTGGCTCAATAACAGGGATCGCGACCAAATTTTCTAATGAGCTTTTATTACACATACTACTTGGTAATAAAGTCACCCCAACGCCTGCTTTTACCATAGCAATAATTAAATCCAAATGATTACTTCGCCCAGCAATAATAGGTTCTGCATTATAAATACCACATGCACTATGTACTAAATCATTAATACGATAATCTTCTGAAAAAAAGACAAAAGGCTCAGTAATAAGATCTTTAAAATGCACTTCTTTTTTTATTACTAAAGGGTGACTATCACTCATTAATAACATTAAACAATCTTCAGAAAATATGGTTAATTCAAAAGCACTATCATTAAAAGGTAAAACAACGGCCGCGGTTTCAACACTTCCCTCTCGCATCGCTTCTGCCATCTGCTTTGTACCTAATTCAAAAATCTTAAGTTCAACCTGTGGATGAGAAGAACTAAATGCCATAATAATATCAGCAAAATAAGTAGATGCTATAACCGGAGGTAATCCAACATTTAATATTCCGGTCAATGGTCCTGTCTTATCATGTAATGCTTTATTCATACTATTAAATTGTGCAATTATTTGTTTAGCATGCTCAAATAAGATAGCACCATCATCGGTTAATTTGACTCCATTTACTTCTCTTACCAATAAAATAACGCCAAGCTCCTCTTCTAATTTTTTAATACTACGACTAATCTCGGGTTGTGTAACAAATAAAGAATCTGCTGCTCGGCTAAAACCATTTAATTGAACAACCTCAACAAAATAGCGCAATGCACGTATATCCATCATTAATACTTCCCTATTACTTTTTGTTATAGCCTTAATGATAATAAACCATTTCCTATAAAAAGGGATCCACGATAAAACTTAAGCACATTATAGAAACTTCACTAATATATAGTAGACGATTGTTTAGGAATATCTGGAGATTATATGAATAATAGCGTTATAGAGCACCTACTAAGCCGATTATATGACTTAGGAATAAGAGATATCTTTGGTGTCGCTGGAGATTATGCATTTCCCATAGAAGATGCAATATGTAATGGTAATTCAATGCGTTGGATTGGAAATTGTAATGAATTAAATGCTGCATATGCTGCTGATGGTTATGCCCGCATTAAAGGAATGGCAGCATTATCAACAACATTTGGTGTGGGCGAATTAAGTGCCATTAATGCTATTGCTGGCTCTTATGCAGAGAACTTACCTATTTTTCATCTAGTGGGAATGCCTGCAAGCGGTGTACAAAAAAGTAAACGCCTAGTTCATCATACTTTAGGCGATGGTGATTTTGATGTTTTTTATCAATTAGGTCAGCGTTTAGCTTGTGCTCACACTATTATGACGCCTGAAAATTGTGTCACAGAAACCGAACGGTTAATTACTTGCGCATTAAAAGAACGACGTCCTGTTTATATTGGTTTACCTTCTGATTATGCTTTAATGCCTATACAAGAAAATAGAGATAATCTATCTCTTACAAAACAGAAAAGTAATAAAGAAACCTTAGATAAAGCAGTAGATGCAATTAAAGAAAAGCTTATACAAAGCAATAATATTTGTGTACTCCCTGGTATTTTATCAAAACGTTTGGGTTTTGCAGATAAAGTCCAATCTTTTATTAATAAAACAGGCTTGCCTTATGCGACTATGTTTATGGATAAAAGTATTTTAAGCGAGTCAAATCCACATTATGTTGGTATGTATGATGGAAAATTAATGACTCCCAAAGTCAGAGAATTTGTAGAAAATAGTGAATATGTGCTTGGTATAGGCGCAATGATGACAGATTTTAATACCGGTAGTTTCACAGCAAAGATTGCTCCAGAAAAATTCATTAACATCATGCCTGAACATGTTGAAATAGATTCTACAATCTATGACTCTATTTATATGGAAGATGTATTATCAAGATTAGAATTAATCTTACCTTATAAAGATTATAATCTGATAAAAGTAGAAGGCCTTGGCGAACCAGTATTATCTGATAAAGGTGAAATTACTGCTCAGTATCTTTACCCTTGTTTAGAAAAATTCTTTCAGCCTAATGATATTATTATTGCAGAAACAGGCACTTCTTCAATGGGGCTTGGCTTTGCACTATTACCAGAAGGCGCTCAGTTTCATAATCAAACTTTATGGGGATCTATTGGTTGGGCAACACCCGCTGCATTTGGTGCTGCATTAGCTGTTCCAGAACGCCGTATCATTTTAATAACAGGTGAAGGCTCGCATCAATTAACAGTGCAAGAAATTAGTCAATTTGCACGTTTCGGATTAAAGCCAATTATTTTAGTACTTAATAATGATGGCTATTTAATTGAGCGATTACTTTGTAATTATCCTGAAGCTTATTATAACGACCTAGCACAATGGAATTATCATGAATTACCTAAAGCCTTTGGTGCTAAAGATTGGTATTGCGAAAAAGTAACCACCATTGGGCAGTTAGACAACGCGCTGAAAACAGCTGGATCTGTAAATACTGCATCTTATATTGAAATAGTAACAGGAAGATATGAAGCTTCTGATTTAGCACAAAAGCTAAAAGAATCTAAAGATTCATTATATTCATTTTAAAGTAAATAATTAAATAACACTTAAAAAATCAAATTTATTAGGCTATAAAGCCTAGCTATCGTTTTATTATTTTTTAGCTGGGCTTTATTAACATGAAAAAATAACACAAAGAAATATAAATAAATTTATAATACTATAGCTTTATTATAAATATAGTTTGTTTAAATTAGAAATAATTTATTTTAAATTTTAATATGAAATATATTAATGAACATTTATTTTTATAATTTTTTAATCGTGTTTTATTTAATTTAATTGCCTGTCATCGTACCGGCAGCTTGAGCAGCAGCATTTTACCTTGGGCTAATGCAGACTGGCATTAATAAAGCCATGTACGATGGTGTGTTAAATATCACTTTCAACACTGTTGTCTTAGATTTTTTTTCGTATATTTGTTCATCAAATAAATGAGCCATACATAGTTTAAACAATCTGTATAAATTACAATTTCTGATTCAGATAAACGAACGTCAAATAAAGTGACATCCGCTTCCGATATATAATTTATTTTTAGAATACCCATTCTACCACCTCGCATAATCAGAAAATGTCTCTTTAAACTCATTTGTTTTTTCATTACAAGGCCAACTCCATCTTCCATCTCTGATACGTTGAGCGGTATTTTTGCCACTATTTTTGCATGATATGACCACCTCACCATCAAGTTCGACTAGATGTACTCTTCCATCATTAGCTTTAACAGCCCAACGCCCATTATCTGCACGAGAATATTAGAAGATCTCGATTTATGAATATCGTTATTAACTAAAAACCTTATTTAGTCATTAATTTATTTAAATAACAGAGGTTCACCACGGTCCCCCCTTATGGCAAATAAAAATAATAAATAATGAGTTATTTATAAAAAAGGGAAAATAAAGGAATAAATAGAAGATAAAAAAATGGCCTCATTTCTGAAGCCATTTATCTCTGATTTGCGCGTTTTTAATTCACGATTATTTCTCTGGCATTTGTGGCATTGGACGACGGAAGCGTCGAGTGATCCAGACCATATAGAGTAAACCTATAGCACCCCAAATGAGTCCTAATTCCATAGAACCAGGTTCAAGGTTTATCCATAAAACACCTACTGTCGCAGCACCAATAATTGGTAATATTAAAAAGTTAATATTGTCCATAATGCCTTTATTACGACGTTCACGAATATAGAATTGTGAAATAACCGATAAATTCACAAACGTAAAGGCAACCAGCGCACCAAAATTAATTAATGCCGTTGCGGTAACTAAATCAAAGAATACCGCGCCTAACGCTAAGAAACCGACTAATAATACGTTAAATGCTGGTGTACGCCATTTTGGATGAACATAACCAAAGGTTTTTTCAGGGAAAACACCATCACGCCCCATGACATAAAGTAAACGTGAAACCCCTGCATGAGCCGCCATACCTGAAGCCAGTACAGTAACGCATGAGAACACTAAAATAATGGACTGGAACAGAGCCCCAGCAACATACAACATTATTTCTGGTTGTGATTCATCTGGTTTTTCAAAACGCGAAATATCAGGAAAATAAAGTTGTAAGAAATAAGATACAACGATAAAGATTAATCCACCAATCAGCGCCGTTAAGAAAATCGCTTTAGGAATAACATTACCTGCATTCGGAGTCTCTTCTGACAATGTGCTAATACCATCAAAACCTAAGAATGAGAAACAAAGTATTGTTGCCCCGGTTATCATTGGTATTAATTCAGCATCAACTGACGCAAACGGGCGAATAGTCCATAACTCCCCTGCACCTTCTCCGTTATGTACGCCATGGATCAGTAACCCAACAAAAACCACTATCACTGCAACTTGTACAATAACAATAATGGTATTTAAGTTAGCAACAACGTTAATACCGCGTAAGTTAAAGAACGTCATTAATGCGACTAAAACAAACACAAAGATCCACGGATCAACGCCTGGGAATATTGCCTGCAAATAGATTTTTGCCAGTAAGATGTTAATCATTGGCATAAATAAATAGTCTAATAAAGAAGACCAACCCACCATAAAACCAACATATGGACTCATGGATTTTTGTGCATAAGTATATGCCGAACCCGCTGAAGGAAAACGCTTAACTAATTTTCCGTAGCTTACTGCTGTAAATAAAATAGCAATTAATGCAATAGCATAAGATGTCGCAACATGACCATTAGTAATGCCAGAAACAATACCAAAGGTATCGAAAATAGTCATAGGCTGTAAGAAAGCAAGCCCCATCATGACTACCTGCATAAGAGTCAATGTTTTGCGTAACTGAACTCGGTTATTAACACCAGTTTGATTGGTGCCGATAGAGGAGATGACGTTATCTGACATGAGCGAAACCTCCCATAACTTCGGACTGAGTTTTAGATAAACTCATCCGACAGTTACTGGGAAGACTTCGCATCTGCCTATAAACAGAATAGAAAGAATTTTTTGAGGATGTGAATGTATTTTGGAGACGCCATGCTCCGTAGTCATCATTACCGCAGGTGCCGTTAGGCGCGACTGCGAAAGAGAATAATTGTACCATATTAGCATTCCTCTATCATGACAACCCTTTCTCTAAGGGGCTGGCTGCTAATCAAATTATGTTATCTATTCAGACTAAAAAAAGTCTGACCTCTAGGTGTAGTAATAAGTAAAAATGCAAAAAAAAACCGATGCAATTTAAACGCATCAGTCATATTTTTAGTGGGCGCATTTTGCACGCCTCAGAGTGAAATAGCAATAGATTTTCATGAAAAAATCACCTTTTTTTATGATCTTTTTAAACATTAAACTTAATCAACATCTAATGTTACATTTTATTGACATAATTAATCCTTTCATCACAAAAATTAAGATAATTTGAATATCTAAATCATTAACTCAATTTCAAAAATATAACCACAACCAATTGATGTATAAAGGATAGATCGTAATAAATAATAAGAAAAATTAAAAAACAATCTAAATGAGATATTTAAAATGCATTAATAAGATTAATGCTATTAAATTGTAAATTTAATCATTTTACTCTCCAAAAAATAATTATTTTTTAGAAATCTGTTGTTTTTTAATAACCTATTTTAAAATTTTCAGGAAAAATAGAATAAAAACATGCTAAATAGTTAAATAAATAAGTAGAAACCGCACTATTTACCAATAAAAAAACTAAAAGTTTGCTGCTTAATTGTACTAAATATAGTTATCTCTTATTACGTTTTCCAGTATTAATTTTCATCAATTCAGAACAAAAAAAGGCTCCATAAAAATGGAGCCTTAATGACACAACCTGAGGATATTACTATTTAAAAAATACTATCTTAAAAGTACGCTATTAGAAGTTATAGTTTAGACCAATGTTATAACGACGACCTTCTAATGTTGTATTAAAGTTTTCATAATTAATACGACGATCTAATACGTTATAAACACCACCAATGACATTTAATTGTTTGGTTAAGCTGTAGCTCGTTCCAATATCAACAAATGCATAGGATGGAGTGCCTGAAGCCATGCTGGTACGTGATAGATAATCCGATGTTTTACCACGGAAATTAATACGTGCCCATGTTGCCATTTCTGGTGTGGTTTCCCAGTTTAAGGTTGCATTTGCCATATGACGAGGCTGCTTATTCAATGGCTTACCACTAAAGTTTCCACTCTTTTGTTCAGAATCAGTAAAGGTGTAGTTAGCCGCTAAATTCCATTCTGGTGTGATAGTCCAGTTACCTGTAACTTCAACACCGCGCATATTGGCTTTATCTACGTTTTCACGCGTACTAATAAAGTCATATTGATGTCCATATCCCTGCTCTTTGGTACAAACAGGTAACGTACCTTTGTCATCACAAATACGGCGTTCAGTTATTTTATCTTTAAAATCAGTATTATAAACCGTAACACTGGCTGTTAAGTTATCACGGTTATCCCAAATAATGCCAATTTCTTCGGTCACTGATTTTTCTGGTTTTAGATCTGGATTACCATAAATGACTGCATTACCACCAGAGCCGCCTGTGGCTTGTCCCCATGTTTTGGTCGCTTGACGTAGGTCTGGTGAACGATAGCCTGTAGAAACACCACCTTTTAACGTCCATTCATCAGCCATATGCCAAACACCGTAAACTCGTGGTGTCCAATGCGTACCGTATTTTTCGTCTTTATCCATACGTAAACCACCCGTTAATGCGAAGTCATTGGTGATAGCCCACTCGTCTTCTGCAAATAACGCCCAACTATAACGATCTAATTTACTACCGTTATCTAAGTGATTATTACTATCTTTTAATTCTTCAAAGCGATACTGAGCACCAACACTTAAAGTATGAGTATCCAACATGAATACGGTTTGATTACGAATTGTCGTATCGTTGTATTCCATTTTGCGACTTGGATTATTATTCTCATCACGTTGGATATAAGTATTCGTTGTACCAAAATCATAAATCCCATCATGGGTTAATGCGTAATGAGTTAACTCATATTTACTAAAATAACTGCTTTTAGATTTACGAGAGCGCTCTGAAGCTGAATAATCCCAACGAGCATCACGATGTTGATTATCCTTTTTAAATTCAAAATCTATCGTATTTTTCTCATCTGGTGTCCAGCTTAATGTACCACCACCACTTGCTGTAATTTGGCGATTATAACCATCAGCAAATTTATCTTCACCACGATGTGAATATTGACCTTGAACTTTTAAGCCTAAAAGATTTTCAATTAGTGGCCCCGCAGCATAGAAGCTACCTTGCCCAGTATTACCTGAGTTTTGACGTTCAGTTAATGTGGTATCAGCACGTAAACTAAAGTTCCACTCTTTCTGCGCTTTACGAGTGATAATATTGATAACACCGCCCATTGCATCAGAACCATATAAAGAAGACATTGGCCCACGTACAACTTCAATACGTTCGATAGCCGGTAATGGCGGTAACCACCCCTGCTCTATCCCTGCGTTATCACTATTAGGACGCGTTTCACGCGATGCTACACGCTTACCATCAACTAAGATCATGGTATATTTAGCATCCATACCACGAATACTAATATCTGAGCTACTACCACCGCCTGTCACTAATACACCCGGTACATCTTTTAGGGCATCAGTAACATCGCGATAAGCTTTAGTTTCTAATTGTTCACGTGTCACAACAGAAACCGATGCCGGTGCATCTTCTACGGTTTGTTTAAAACCAGAAGCCGTCGTTACAAGAAGTCTTTCTGTATTTTCTGCTGATGCAGTCATTACAAAACTTGTTGCAATTGCAGCAATAACACTCAGCGCGATTTTATTTTTATTTAACACTACCATTCCCGACTCTCCAAGAATATATATTCTGTAAGTTATATAGATGGATATACCGACAATTGCTCGACAATAAGGGGAATAAAATTAATTACCCTTGGTTATTTTAATATTATTTTTATATCCCTATTTATTACTTCCCTATATTTACTGCTTTATTTTTACTTCTCTATTTTCTTCACTAATCCATCAATAATAATTTGAGGAACTCCTTGTGAACAATATTCCAATCTGCCTTTAACACCATATACATCAGCAAGGCTTTCTGGCGTTATCACTTCGCCAGGTTTACCCTGAGCAATTAATTGCCCTTGTTTTAGCATTAATATATGTTCACCATGACGTAGTGCGATATTTATATCGTGGACAACGACAACCGTAATAATATTTCGATGATGTGTTTCTTTTGCCACTAAATCCATTACGTGATATTGATAATTAAGATCTAGCGCACTTAACGGCTCATCCAATAACAATAACGAAGGCTGCCTTATTAATGATTGAGCGAGTCCGACTAATTGTTTTTGCCCACCGGATAATTGATCTAAATAGCGTAATGCTAAATGTTCAATACCTAACTGACGTAATAAATTCATTACTTCAGCTTCGCTATGCTCATTATGTAATCCACCAGAAGCGCGTTGGGCAACAATAATGGATTCTAATACATGTAAATGCACACCAGCAGGTAAAGTTTGTGGTAAATAAACCACGTTTTGAGCCCGTTCGGCAAAATTCATTGTGCCAAGATTATTGCCATCTAAACTTACTGTGCCTGATGATTTATTTAATCCTGCTAATGCTCTTAATAATGTCGATTTCCCACTGCCATTAGGCCCTAATAATACCGTGACTTTACCTTTTGGTAATGGCGCAACATTAAGCGAATTAATAATGATATGTTTAGCGTAACCGGCGCTAAAGTTTTGTATTTGCAATCCTTCAATCATTATATATTTCCTCTATGACGTAAAATCATACTGAGGAAAAATGGTACACCCACTAATGATGTCACAATGCCAACAGGAATAATTACACCTGGTATTAGGTTTTTAGACGCAATAGAGGCTAAAGATAAAACTAACGCCCCCACTAATGCGCTTGCTGGTAGATAAAAACGATGATCTTCACCAAACATCATACGAGCAATATGAGGTGCAACTAAGCCAATAAACGCAATAGGCCCAACAAATGCAACCGCAAGCGCCGTTAAAATACTAATGCGTAACAGCGAGCCTAATCTTAAGCGTTTAACATCAATACCAAAGCTAATCGCTCTATCTTCACCTAAGCGCAATGCGGTTAATTTCCATGAACTCATCCATGAAATCGTCATAATAATGGCAAAAGCCCCTGCCATTACCCCTAGTTTTATCCATGTTGCTCGCGCTAAGCTGCCCATTGTCCAAAAAACTAAACCTTGTAACGTGTCTTCTGTGGCAATAAATTGCATCATTGAAACCAGTGCATTAAAAGTAAATACCATGGCGATACCAAACAACACTACGCCAGAGGTGGGTACTTTTGTCCAACGTGTAATACCGTCTAATAGTAACGCTGATAATAAAGCAAAAATAAATGCATTCGCAGAGATAAGCCATTGATCTGGAATACCCGGAATACCAATACCTAAAACGATAGCCAATGCAGCACCAAATGAAGCTGCGTTAGATAACCCCAGCGTAAATGGGCTCGCTAATGGGTTATTTAAAATAGTTTGCATTTCTGCACCTGCTAACCCAAGAGACATACCAACCACAACCGCCATTAAGGCGTAAGGTAAACGGATATCCCACACAATCACTCTTGAACCTGCATCAACCAAACTAGGCTGAAACAGTGTTGTTAGCAGTTTTTCTAACGATAGCCCTGAAGGCCCCATGGTAAAGTCGATAACAACAGAACCACAAATGATTAAAACAATCACACCCAGCCATAACACACGCTTATTCATCATTTGGCGATAGTGCGCTTTGACATATTCAGAAGCGTTTTTTTCACGCTCCTCAACAGTTAGCGGCTCTGAAAGAAGGCTCATATTACTTGTTGTACCTATTATTTTTGTTCTGTTTTTTAGCTTTTACTTGCGGGTTAAAAAAGCAAAAAGCTATCGTACAACTCGTTAATTGTTTTTTAAGAGCAAAAAAAACGTTATTTATGCAAGATGATGCATTCAACAAAAAACTAAGTCGCCAAAATATTATACGGTGAATTATATCTGCTGTATAAATTATTATATGACGAAGAGTTATTTGTAAATTGAACGCAGTTGTAGCGGTGGTTAAAAAACACAGGCTCGCGATATCAAGAGAAATAGATTGACTATTTATCGGATTATTTCTTATAGCGTTTGTCGTTACTTGATTTGTATTAAACATTTCGCCTACAACCAATAGCACCATCATCACATGATTATGTGAATAAATTATGTAAATAGATTCTTCGCTAACAATAAAGCAAATAAGAATACTTATCAATGCGATTACTAATTTAAATCTATTTTTTATGTGATTTGCGCAATTAGTTGATTAAAAAATAAAAAAAACGCCTGATTTTATGTGATCTAAATCACAAATCAGGCGTTTTATAACTTAATTTAATAAAACTAAATTAGATTACTTTTTATTCTCAATATGTGTTGGAAATTCCATTTCGCTATAACGAATAAAGCGTGTTTTCTTCACAATCTTATAAGAGAACCAAATCAGTAAGAATAATGGAATACCAATATAGGTTGCAATTGCACCATACCAATCAATGGTATCCGCTAAAAAGGCCTGATAATTTTGCCCTAATGTAATAATTAAACACAATACAAAAGCAAAGATAGGCCCAATTGGGAAAAAGCCCGAGCGATAGGGTAAGTCATTTAAATCACGACCTTGAGATACATAACCTTTACGGAAACGGTAATGACTAATCGCAATACCTAACCATGCAATAAAGCCTGTCATACCTGAGGTATTTAATAACCATAGATAAACAGTTTGGTTACCATACATTGAACTTAAAAAACATAATCCGGCAACAACAGTTGTGGCATAAAGCGCATTACGTGGCACACCATTTTTGGATAATTTACCAAAGAATTTTGGTGCTTTACCTTCTCTTGCTAGGGTAAATAACATACGCGTTGAGGCGTACATTCCCGAGTTACCAGCAGAAAGTACCGCAGTAAGAATAACTGCATTCATAATTGCCGCAGCAGAAAGTAATCCTGCATTTTGGAATACTAACGTAAATGGACTTACACTAATATCGCCAACATCATTACGCAGCAAGTTAGGATCTGTATAAGGAATGATTAAGCTAATAATTAAAATAGCAAAAATATAAAATAATAAGATACGCCAAAACACTTTACGCACTGCTTTGGGAATGTTTTTAGCCGGATCCTTAGATTCACCCGCCGCGATACCAATTAACTCAGTACCTTGGAATGAGAAACCAACAATCATTGCCACACCAATCATCGCCGCAAATCCACCAGCAAAAGGTGCATCACCAATTTCCCAATTGTGCCAACCCGCGTTCTCTGCCCCCTTCATTATTCCGGTTATCATCGCAATACCGACAATAATAAAGATGATGACTGTAGTGACTTTAATTAACGAGAACCAGTATTCTGCTTCACCAAAACCTTTTACCGAAATATAGTTAAGCAGAAAGATAACGCCAAGGAAAAGCGCGCTCCAGATCCAGCCATCGATGTCAGGGAACCAATAAAGCATCACTAATTGCGCAGCAACAAGGTCAACCGCAATTGTTACCGCCCAGTTATACCAATAGTTCCATCCCAATGCGAAACCAAAACCTTCTTCAACATATTTAGAACCATAAGTTGAAAAAGAACCTGAAACTGGCATAAATGCAGCCAATTCACCAAGGCTCGTCATCAAAAAATAAACCATCAGCCCAATTAATGCATAGGAGAGTAATGCTCCACCAGGGCCAGCTTGTGCAACAGTCGCACCTGATGCGACAAAAAGCCCTGTACCAATTGAACCACCAATAGCGATCATCGCTAAATGTCGCGCCTTTAACTCTCGACGCAAAGTACGTACTGCGCCCGAATTGGCCGCACCATTTTGTTGTTCTGACATATCATTCCACTTTTCTATTCACTGTCCTATGAGGATTGTATGCAAATCTACCAGTCGTGAATAGTAAGGAGCCATGATTATAAGATACCTTCATGATCGAGCGTCCATTATTAGCAATTTATGAAAAATTGCTGATTAAATGTTCTGCATTACAATATTTAAGTAGTTTTTTTAGCGCATCCGATACATGTTTTTGACGATGATAAACCGGATATAAAGTACGTTGCAGCGTTAATCCCTCTACCTTAATCTCTTTTAGTGTGCCATTTTTAAGCTGTTCTTCTATTACTCGGCGTGATAAACAGCTAATACCCATTTCATACATAACAGCATGCTTTATCGCCTCTGAATTTCCTAACTCCATTTCAATGCGATAACCGGGTAATGATGCAAATAAAAGATGATTAAGCACATCTCGTGTACCTGATCCGTTTTCTCGTAAAATCCAAGGTGCTGATTGTAAATCAGCCAAAGTTACACTTTTACTTTTTGCTAAAGCATGATCGGGAGAACAAAAAATGACCATCTCATCTAATAACCATTTTTGGCTAATAAGCTCCGAACTTTGACAAGCGCCTTCAATAAGACCTAAATCAACTCGAAACTCACTCACCAATTTAACCACTTCTTCTGTATTTCCGATGCTCATTTCTAAAGGAATATCAGGATAATTACGATGATAATGTCCCAGCATTTGCGGCAAAATATAGTTACCAATAGTGGTACTTGCAGCGATACGTAATGCGCCATTTCCTGCCTGAAACAGTTGTTCTACTTCTGTGGCTCGCTCGAGTAAAGAAAGTGCTCTGGGATAAAGTAACCGCCCGTGTTCATTTGTGACTAAACGTTTTCCAACTCTATCAAAAAGCTGTACGCCCAATTGGCTCTCTAAATCAGTTAAAGAAGCACTGACGGCAGACTGAGATAATGCCAGTTGTTGTGACGCTTGCGTTGTAGAACCGCACTTGAGTACTTCCGTAAACACTTCCAGTTGCCGCAACGTAATTCGCATATCCATACCACCTTTTTGCTGTCATTGTCATAACATACTATCCACAAACCAATAACATACCAAGAACAATTGATAAAATATACATCTATTAGTTTTAGTGGTCATTATTATAAAAATAATGAGTTTAATAAATAAGATTATTTGTTATATGCTTATGCTAAATTTATATAAGCAAGGTTTTTCTATGTCTGAGCAAACTCAATCTATGACATTAGCTAAAAAATATTTTATGCCAATTTATCGTTGGATCCCCGGTTTATTACTAACAGGAATACTAACCGCTCTCGCTATTTTTGTGGGTGATATTCCTTGGTTTTCCAACATGGGATTAGGCGCTTTAACACTAGCTATCTTATTCGGTATTATTATTGGTAATACGTTTTATCCCGTTGCAAAACCTTATAGCGATGACGGTGTTAAGTTTGCGAAACATTATTTATTACGAGCGGGTATTATTCTTTATGGCTTTAGACTGACGTTTCAGCAAATTGCCGATGTGGGTGCCACAGGGCTGATTATTGACGCCATTATGCTGACATCAACCTTCCTTATTGCTATGTGGATAGGTAAAAAATACTTTGGTTTAGATGAACAGACTGTCATTTTGATTGGTGCTGGTAGCAGTATTTGTGGTGCCGCCGCCGTTATGGCAACAGAACCGGTTGTTAAAGCACAAGCAAGTCAAGTCGCAGTTGCTGTATCAACCGTAGTTATTTTTGGCACTATTGGTATTTTCCTTTACCCTTGGTTTTTCCATTTAAATGCGTTTGCAGGTTGGTTGCCTTTTAATGAAGAAACTTTTGGTATCTTTTCTGGTTCAACTATTCATGAAGTTGCTCAGGTCGTTGCTGTTGGCCACTCAATAAGTCCTGATGCAGAAAATGCAGCGGTTATCAGTAAAATGATCCGCGTTATGATGTTAGCGCCTTTCTTAATTATTCTTTCTACTTACTTAAGTAAAAAGAATAATAAAAATAGCGAAGGTGTTGCACAAAAAAGCCCAATTACCATACCTTGGTTTGCTGTGTTCTTTATCTTAATGGCCGGTTTTAACTCTTTAAATTTAATTCCGGCTGTATTAGTAAGCTATATTGTGACTATTGATACCATTTTATTGGCAATGGCAATGGTTGCTTTGGGCTTAACAACTCATATTAGCGCAATTCGCCAAGCGGGGGTTAAACCGCTGCTGTTAGCATTATTTCTCTTTTTCTGGCTGACTATTGGAGGCGCTTTTATTAATATCTTTATTCAATCGGTATTAATGGCTTAGTTCTTACGCCAACAAGCTATTAATAACGATTTATAAAAAATTTAAAGCTCAGCTTTCCTCCTTGAAAATTATTTTCCTCTTGCGCAACTGTAAATCAGTTGCGCTTTTTTGCATTTAACATATCAATATGGTGTTATACACTTTTATATTTGTTATCGTGGTGTGAAATAAAATCTAAGGAGAGAGTCATGAAATTTATTGGCGCACATGTCAGTGCCGCTGGTGGCGTCGATCAAGCAGTATTGCGCGCACATGAAATAAAAGCTACTGCATTTGCCCTATTTACTAAAAATCAACGTCAGTGGAAAGCAGCGCCATTAGCCAGCGAAGTTATTGATAAATTTAAAAATAATTGTGAAATTTATGGCTATACAGCTTCTCAAATCTTACCTCATGATAGCTATTTGATTAATTTAGGTCATCCTGAAGAAGAAGCACTAGAAAAATCAAGAGACGCATTTTTAGATGAAATGCAACGTTGTGAACAATTAGGTATCGAACTACTCAATTTCCATCCCGGAAGCCATTTAAATAAAATCGATATCGATAAATGCCTAAAACGTATCGCGGAATCCATCAATATTACATTAGATAAAACACAAAACGTTACCGCCGTTATCGAAAATACTGCGGGACAAGGCACTAACTTAGGTTTTCGCTTTGAACATCTCGCCGCTATTATTGATAGCGTGGAAGATAAATCTCGGGTTGGTGTATGTATTGATACGTGTCATACATTCGCAGCAGGATATGATTTGCGTACTGTTGAAAATTGCGAAAAAACCTTTGCTGAATTTGGCCAAATTGTTGGGTTTCAGTATTTAAAAGCAATGCATTTAAATGATGCAAAAAGTGAATTAGCAAGCCGCGTAGACCGCCACCATAGTTTAGGAGAAGGCAATATAGGCAAAGTGCCTTTTACATATATTATGCAAGATGATCGTTTTGATCATATCCCACTTATTTTAGAAACTATTAATCCTGATATTTGGCCTGACGAAATTGCATGGCTAAAATCACAGCAAATTAATTAATCACCATTAAACGAAATGATTATTGCTCCTAAGGCCATTTTTATCATAAATACCAAGGGAGCTATTTTATCACCAACCCTGTTTTTCATTCAGCAAAACATCCCATGCTATCCTTGAACTTTTAAAGTAGCCCAAGGACAATACCCTCGTAAAAATGACTTTTCTCTACCAATATAAAAAATAAGGAGTATCAAATGTCTGCTGTAGATACGGCTAAGTATGTAGTAGTCGGTGTTGGTGTAATTATCGTCAATGAAAAAGGTGAAGTGTTATTAGGAAAACGTTGTGGATCACATGCGCCTTACTGGTCAATTTTTGGTGGTCATGTTGACCCCGGTGAAACCTTTGAACAATGTGCAATCCGTGAAATTGAAGAAGAAATAGGTATCACTATCGATGCACCTAAAGTGATAGGCATCAGTAATAACTTAGAAACTTATCAGCAAGAAGGAAAACATACTGTTTCTATTTGTATGTTAGCACAATTCAAAAATGGTGAACCAACGCTGATGGAACCCGATAAATGCTCAGAACTTCGCTGGTGTTCGCCTGATAACTTGCCAGAACCTCATTTTGAGGCAAGCCGTAATTCCATTGCTTTATGGAAAAACCATCAATTTTATCAAAAATAATTTATTTTTTAGCTATCTCCTTCATTATTCTGGATGTTTTTTGTTCAGGATAATGTTTGTAATCCCTTTTTTTAAATTAAACCTCTCCTTTTTTACTCTTTGATTTCTCTTTTATTTCTTATTCCCTTGATGTTAATTCATTGATTTATATAGCATAGGGTTTCTATTGTGTTATTTTTACTCACTTTTTTAATAATTAAAGCTTGCTGACTTCTATTTACACACTCTAAACAAGCGTGTATCCTCCACACTATCAAGCTAGTACATTGAGTCAATAATTATAAGGACATCGTATGTCAGAAGTCACTTCAACAACAAAACGCCCATCAGTACTTGGTGGAGCGATGATTATTGCAGGCACTGCAGTAGGTGCTGGCATGTTTTCAATTCCAATTGTGACTTCCGGTGTGTGGTTTACTGGCTCTATTTTTCTGCTAATTTATACTTGGTTTTGTCTGTTTATGTCTGGCCTAATGATCCTTGAAGTTAATCTTCATTATCCTTTAGGCTCAAGCTTTCATACCATTACCAAAGATTTATTAGGAAAAGGTTGGAGTGCAATTAACGGCTTATCAATTGCTTTTGTACTTTATATTTTAACCTACGCTTATATCTCTGCTGGCAGTTCTATTATCGTGCAGAATTTCTCAGGTATTGTAAGTGTACCTCAAGCTATTGCTGGCTTACTTTTTGCCTTATTAGTGGCTTTCTTTGTTTGGTTATCAACCCGTGCAGTAGATAGATTAAGTACCATTTTAATTGGTGGTATGGTGATTGCGTTTGTTCTCGCTATTGGTGGTTTGTTTACTGAAGTCAAAATGCCTGTGTTATTTAATACCACAGAAAATCATCCTAGTTATTTACCTTATGCTTTAGCTGCATTGCCTTATTTACTGACATCATTTGGCTATCACGGAAATATTCCTGGCTTAGTGACCTATTATAAAAAAGACGGCAAAGCTGTAATGAAAAGTCTGTTAATAGGAACATTAATCTCACTAGCTATCTATATTTTATGGCAGTTCGTAGTACAAGGTAATATTCCTCGTGAAGATTTTAAACAGGTTATTGCTGATGGTGGGAATATTGGTAACTTATTAACACAGATGCGCAGTAGTACCGCAAATGAAATGGTATCGCACCTATTAGATATCTTCTCTTATATGGCACTAGCGAGTTCATTCTTAGGCGTATCTTTAGGTTTATTCGATTACTTAGCAGACTTTTTTAAATTTTCAGATAATGGTAGTGGGCGATTAAAATCAGCATTAATTACGTTTATTCCACCGACTATTTTAGCCATTATCTTCCCTGATGGATTTTTATACGCCATTGGATTTGCAGGTCTAGCAGCGACAATTTGGGCGGCAATTATTCCTGCATTAATGGTTAAAGCAAGTCGCCAACGTCATAAAGCGCAAAGCTTTAAAGCACCCGGCGGTATGTTTATGATTGTGTTTGTTATTTTATTCGGATTAATTAATGCTTCTGCGCATATACTAGCAAGTTTTGATCTGCTTCCTATCTACCGCTAATCCTTCGTTAAAGCCAGCACTTGCTGGCTTTACGCTTTTTATCAATTTCTCTATAAAAAAGTTTGCGAATAACTTGCCAAGTTTCTGCACTGCGAGTAATTTTGTCGCCATTCTCGTCAATGTTATTTAATGGAAGGTTTTATATGGCAAAAGCCAATGAAATTAAACGCGGTATGGCAGTCAGTTATAACAACAAATTATTGCTGGTTAAAGATGTCGATATTCAAGCACCAAGTGCTCGTGGCGCAAGTACATTGTACAAAATGCGTTTTACCGATATTCGGACAGGTCAAAAAGTAGAAGAGCGTTTTAAAGGCGATGACATGGTTGAAACTATCAACTTAACCCGTCGTGCCGTTAGCTTCTCTTATATTGATGGTGATGAGTATATCTTTATGGATAATGAAGATTACACACCATATACCTTCAAAAAAGATCAAATAGAAGATGAATTGCTGTTTATTCCTGAAGAAGGTTTAGCGGGAATGCAGGTATTAACTATGGATGGACAAGTTCTTGCATTAGAACTGCCACAAACTGTGGATATGGAAATTGTTGAAACTGTGCCTGGAATAAAAGGCGCTTCAGCAAGTGCTCGTACCAAACCAGCGACATTACCTACAGGGCTAGTGATTCAGGTTCCTGAATATCTATCAACGGGTGATAAAGTCCGCATTCATATTGCAGAGCGCCGTTATATGGGCCGTGCTGACTAAATAAGTGCAAAATCTCTCCTACACTTAGCTAAATATTGCTAATGTGTGGCTAAATGGGTCAGATAATCGTAGAAACCCAATGCGGCAGACGATTATTTGACTTGTTTACCTCAACTAATTTACCTCAACTAATCACTCTTCTATTTATCACCTTTTACCATGCTCTTAAAACGTAACGTTAAGCATGATGCTAAAATATAATTAAAAGTAGTGAACATCAATGATCCCATTCTTTTGACTATCGTCCATCCAACGGATTTCCGCTTTCCCCATATCTTGAGGCAAAAGAATGGATTGTGAATGATCAAAAGATGCAGGAACAATAGATTGAGTTGAGGTAAAAACTTTATTGTGTTTGTAACACTGATATTGTGCTTTATCGAATGTAAAATTCATTTCACAGGCTGGATCTACAATAGCACCTCGCAGATAAATCTGCCCTGTGGTTTGCTCTAGTGATGATGCCCAAGCAAGAGATATCGAACAGGAAACGAGAAGACTGCATAATACGGTCAGATATTTTCTCATAACGACCTCACTTCTTGTTTGCACTAGCAGGTATGAGGATCACACCTACCCGACATATTTTCATCATAGCAATAAAACATGACATTTATATAGACAGAAGAAGAATATTTGATGTCTATCAAATATAAGCTTTCATTGTTTATAAATAAAAAAAATAGAAAATCAACGTTGATAAAACTTAAGTCAAATATTTATAATTGTAATTAAATTTTAAAAATATTAAAAAAATATTTAAATTGTAAAAATATTTTTATTATTTAATTCAAAAGAAATTAATTGTATACAATATTCATTATGGCTAAGTCATCCTTAATCCATTTTATAGCCATTGTTCCTTTGTTATTAATCAATTTTGAATTAAATTGTTTGTTTGGTTCTAAATGCTAACGTGATTCCTCCATTTCAACCCCATTCCAACACTTTGTTTTAAAAGTGTTTTTATTTGTTTCCATTTCACAGTTACCTTCAACAATAGTACCAACGAATGTAATGGTACCCGATCCTATTACTTTATTTTCACTAGCAAATGATGCAGCAGTTAATAATAAAAACAAACATGAAACTACCTTACATATCTTTTTCATGATTAATCTCCCAGTGTTTATAGATAACGTCAAGCAAAAGAGCCAATATGTTATTAAAGACCTAACTAATATCGGCTCGTTACTTTTTTTATTTAACTTTTATCATTACTTTAAGATTAGAAAAAAATTATAAAACACTCAATATACGACTATCAAGAAAATATATTCAAAGTTTACCTTAAGGCGATATTAGTACAGCTAACAGAAATGAAACTTATAGATAACAATTTTTAAAGCATCTATTTGCAAAGATATATTTTTTTACTTTGACTATAGTCCTATAATCAATATCAAAAATTTCGTGATCACGATCACTAAATATACGTAATACAAGCAGCTTGATTATTTATGAAACTTTCTAACACCCGCCAAAAAGTAAGCCTTATCTTAATTCTTAATTTATGTAGTTTGCTCATTTTCTGTTCTTGGTATATTCCTGCCCAACATGGGTTTTGGCTATCACTAGATACTCATATTTTTTATTTTTTTAATCAGCATATTTTGCCTGATTCTTTTTTTGCAAAATTTGTAGCTTACGTTAATAAGCGATCATTTGATCTTATTATTCTGCTCGCAATGGGAATGCTTTATTACAATACTTTTCGTAAACAAAATTACGCAGGAAAGCGTCATCTTATTATTGTGGGATTAGTTATGGTGGTCAGTGCCGTGCTAATAAATCAAATTGGTCAAAATATCCCTATAGATAGACCTAGCCCTACACTTCATTTTCAAGATTCACATCGCGTGGGTGTTGTAACAGGAATAGCAACCAAAGATGCTTCTGGTGATAGCTTCCCTGGTGATCACGGCTTAATGCTGCTTATTTTTTGTAGCTTTATATTACGCTACCTCTCATTTCGTTCTTTTTTATGTGCACTGCTCATTACGGTAGTTTTTTCATTACCACGCGTAATGGCGGGAGCGCATTGGGCTTCTGATATATTAGTGGGCTCTCTTTCGTTAACCTTACTCACCACCAGCTGGTTATTAATTACTCCTCTGTCAGACACCATTATTAAATGGTTAGAAAAAGTTCTTCCCTTTAAAGAGAAGAAACATTTTAGTTAAAATAATTAAAAACCATTAAATAAGAATAAGCGCAAGTTTATCTGCGCTTATTCATTTTGGTCAGAATTATATCAATTAAATGAAACTTTGATGACATAATTGAATCTATTTTAAGTATTAGCACTTTATTATCTAATGTTTTGTAAATTAAGCGCCTTTTCTCTCGCCATTTAACTTTTCTTTATGTACACTTTTTGTGTTTCCGCATTATTTATCATTAAATGCGGATAATTACGTGCTTTAGTGCACGTTTTTCGCGCAATGGGGTTGCCAGAGTTAAATTACACTATATTCTCTGGTTATTTGGTGAATTATTCATGTGCAATTCGGCACATAAGGATGTAAGGGAAATCTGTCACAATGAGAAACAAACCGTTTATGAGAATGCTTAAGCTCATACCGGCGTTCATTGTCGTAGCTACGTTATCTGCATGTAGCTCACAGAACGCAAATTCACGCTTAGCGAATCCAAGTAATACCCCACTTAAAACATCACCTAGTACTTCTATTTCTCAAGCATCTCAAGATGAATTTGAATCATTGGTGAAGAATCTCGATATAAAATCTAAGATACTTGACCAATATGCAGACTGGAAAGGCGTAGCATATCGTTTAGGCGGTAATACTAAAAGTGGTATTGATTGCTCTGCATTCGTTCAAAGAACATTCCGCGATCAGTTTGGTGTAGAACTGCCGCGTTCAACTTCAGATCAACAATTTTCAGGTACCCAAGTAAATAGAACCAAATTACAAGCTGGTGATTTAGTTTTATTTAAAACAGGTCGCACAATGCGTCATGTTGGTATTTACATTGGTAACGATAAATTTGTTCATGCATCAACAAGTAGTGGTGTAATCGTTTCAGAAATGTCGAATACTTACTGGAATAACCGTTTTTATGCAGCGCGAAGAGTTATTGAGAAAGAAGCGGCTATAGCTGAGAACCTCTCATTGAATACGTTAAGATAATTATTTCCCTTATATCTTATATCGAATAAAAAAGGCTCATTAATAAATGAGCCTTTTTTTGTGTTTGTAATTTATCGCTATGACTGCTGAGGATATTTGTGTTACTTAATAAGTTGTATCTTGATTACAAAACAACAGCTCACCAGCACGGTTGATATAATATTAATAATATTATCTTAGAGTTACGATAAAAGCTTACTTCGTGCTATGAGTAAACGTTATAAATAAGAGTATGCAGTAGGAAATGGCTCAGCTATCGCAACACCTGCATTTTTTAAACAACACAGTGCTGCACATTCATCATCGCTTCCCAGAAAAAGGCAAGGTACGCCATCCCACTCAATAATAACGCTTTCAATATGGAGATTATTCAGATACTGACGCAAATGCTGTATTGCTTCATCCAGTGTCATACCATCATGGCTTAACAATTTTAAACCAATTAGCGTATTTTGCTTTCCCGCATCATTTTCAGGCAGTATCTCTACTCTTGTACCTGTAAAACCAGCTAGCCACCGATAACTCAGCGGCAGCTTGTGAACTACCGAAAGTTGTACATTATCCACAAATCAATCCTGTTTCATCAACACGTTAGTTTAATGCATCATCAATACGAGCTTGAACTGACTTGCCCACACTTCATATTAAAACCTTGTTAACTATAAAACATAATTATTACAATTATTTTACAAAAAAAGTGAAGATCCCTTATTACGCATTTTATAGTTCTAATGTTTTCATACACTCATTCCCTTGAAGAATGTATCCTTCAATTATTCTTTCATTTATTTAACATTTTATCAACTATATAAAAAAATTGTATAAAATATTACGTATTCATGTAAAACAATTTATCAATTTTAATCACTATGATTCATAACAACAAAACAATGACAGATGGTCATTAAAATAAATTTCACTTAATTTAACAAACACACAACATCAAGTATTGATTGAAATCAAGAAATGCCACTAAATTGAAACGATTCACAGGGGATATCTGAAGGAAATAGTAATTTTTCGTGCAGAGCAGCACTAAAAAGGAGAGTTCACGCTATAAATAATATAAATTTATAGCGTGATATTCTTATTTGTAACGGCGAGCTAACAGAATAAAACCCATTGCGCACAGAACACAAAAAGCCATTGAACTGACCATTGGCCATTCTGTTTTAGCCGGTAACATTGCAATTGCGGTACCAACTAAAGCCCCAACCCCAAAACGCACAGTACCCGCTAAAGAGGAAACTGTACCAGCCATATGAGGATAATCATCAAGAATAACAGCCATTGCATTAGAGGTTATCATCGCTATTCCTCCAACATACATTGCAACACCCACAACTAAGAAATTGAAATGTAAATTCAACGCAACTACCAGCATTAAAAATACGCCCATCAAACATTGAATGGTTAATCCAAAGCGCAGCATATTTAAAGCGCCAAATCGACGAACATATCGCCCATTAATACCCGTCATGATAATTAAAAAGATGATATTAAAACCAAAATAGAAGCCAAATTGGTCGAAGGGGATGCCATGTAATTCGATATAAACAAAAGGCCCAGCACTTAAAAATGAGAACATTCCAGCAAAAGAGAAGCCGGATGCCAAAATATAACAAAAAACACGGCGCGCTCTAAATAAACTAATAAATTGGCTAAATGTCACTCTTAAGCTAAAGCGCTGGCGACGCTCTTTCGGCAAGGTTTCTGGAATAAATACCGTTATCAGTACAGCTGCAATAATTGCCGCAATTGAAATACTCCAAAAAATAGCATGCCAAGAAAACCATCTCATTACTCCAGCGCCCAATAAAGGTGCAAGTAATGGCGCAATGGTCATCACTAAGGCAACAAAAGACATACTTCTAGAGAAATCATCTCGAGAAAACATATCTCTCATTAATGCATTAATCACAACACTGGCGGCAGCCGCAGCAAAACCATGTAAAAAACGCATCCATATCAGCATATCTATAGATTCAGATAATGCACAAGCACCTGATGCAAAAGCAAAAACAATAACACCACCCAAAATAACCGGTTTACGCCCCAGACTATCTGCCATTGGGCCATAAACTAATTGCCCAATCGCAAAACCAAAAATATAGATACTGAGTGTCATCTGAACTTTACCACCAGGCACACCAAAATCTTGGGCGATAGTCGGTAAGCTAGGTAGATACATATCTATAGCCAATGGCGTAAGCATGGAAATTAGTCCCAGAATTAAAATGAGACTAAGGTATGACGAACGTTGCTGTTGCACGCAGATAAACTCCCAAAAACGGCAGGATAACAATTATTACTGAGGTATATGGATGCTACTGATTTCTTCTTCAGTTAATAGGCGGTACTCACCTTCAGCCAAAGTTTCGTCTAATGTGATATCCCCTATACGCTCGCGATGTAAACCACAGACATGATTACCAACAGCCGCAAACATGCGTTTGACTTGATGGTACTTGCCTTCACTAATCGTCAACTTCACTTCAGTTGGCGTAATGATTTCTAGTGTTGCGGGTCTTGTCAGCTCTTTTTCACCATTTAATTGCACACCTTTTTGGAATTGTTCAGCAACATTATCCCCAATAGGTTCTTCAAGAGTAACAAGATAGGTTTTTTCACAATGATGTTTTGGTGCAGTAATACGATGTGACCATTGCCCGTTATCCGTTAATAAAACAAGCCCTGTGGTATCAATATCTAAACGCCCCGCTGCATGTAACTTATGCGCCAGTGGTTCATCGATAAAATAAAGAATTGTTGGATTAACTGGATCATCCGTAGAGCACACATAACCCACCGGCTTATTCAACATAAAGTAGCGTGGGCCTAAAATTTGTGTCAGTGCTTTACCGTTATAGGCTACGTTTTGCTCTGGTGTAATTTTAGTTGAACCAGACTTAACTACATCACCATCAATTGTTACTAGCCCTGATCTAAGTTCACGAGCAACCAAATTACGGCTAATTCCCAATTGCTGGGCTAAAAATTTATCTAATCGCATGAATTTCTCTGAAAAATGGAAGAATACCATCTGATATGAGGTATCTATTAAAAATGAATATTAACAATAAAACAACTAATTAATTTACCAATGAACTACCCACAAAATTACTGTGTTTAAATACAGCGTATTCATTCGCACTTGCCATAAAAAAATGCTAGGCTAAATGCCTGTTTTACTTCTTTATACACGGTTATGGCTTTTACACTCAGACCTTATCAACTCGACGCAGTTAACGCGACAATCTCTTATTTTCGTCAACACCAAACACCCGCTCTGATTGTATTACCAACTGGGGCAGGAAAAAGTTTGGTCATTGCTGAACTGGCAAAAAAAGCCCGTGGACGCGTATTAGTTTTGGCACACGTAAAAGAATTAGTAGAACAGAACCATAGCAAATATGAAGCTTACGGTCTATCGGCAGATATTTATGCTGCTGGATTACAACAAAAAGAGAGTAGCGGAAAAGTTGTATTTGGCAGTGTGCAATCAGTCGCGCGTAATCTCGCTCGATTTAGTGAAAAGTTTTCGTTATTGATTATTGATGAATGTCATCGCATTAGCCTTTCTGAAGATAGTCAATATCAGCAAGTTATTAAACAATTGCAATCTGTTAATCCTCAATTACGTATATTAGGACTTACTGCAACACCTTATCGTTTACCTAGTGGTTGGATTTATCAATATCATTATCATGGCATGATTAGAGGCGATGAAAATTGCTTTTTCCGTGATTGCATTTATGAATTACCTTTACGTTATATGATTAGTAATCACTTTTTAGTTCCCCCTGTTCGTTTAGATATGCCTATTTTGCAATATGATTTTAGCAAAGTAAGAACCAGTCAAAATGGTATATTTAATGAGAAAGATCTTAACCGCGAAATAAAAAAACAAAAACGGATCACACCTCATATTGTCGATCAAATTATTGAATACAGCAAAAAATGCCGTGGAGTAATGATCTTTGCAGCCACCGTTGAACATGCAAAAGAAATTCTTTCATTACTGCCTAAAAATGAAGCTGCTTTAGTCAGTGCGCAGACACCATCTCAAGAACGTGATGCGCTTATTTTACATTTTAAACAGCAACAATTACGTTATATGGTCAATGTCGCGGTATTAACTACCGGATTTGATGCACCACATGTAGATTTAATTGCGATATTACGCCCTACCGAATCTGTTAGTCTTTATCAACAAATAGTAGGCCGTGGATTAAGATTATTTGCAGGAAAAACTGAATGTCTTATTTTAGATTATGCGGGTAATCCTCATGATCTTTATTTTCCTGAAGTTGGTAGCAAAAAGCCCAATTCCAATAGTAAACCAGTACAAGTATTTTGCCCTATTTGTCAGTTTGCCAATACCTTTTGGGGAATAGTGGATAGTGATGGCGATATTATCGAACACTATGGACGACGCTGCCAAGGTTGGGAGTTCGATAACAATGGCCAAAAACAACAATGCCAGTTTCGCTTTCGTTTTAAACTCTGCCCACACTGTAATGAAGAAAATGACATTGCAGCACGGCGTTGTGTTCACTGTGATGAAATTTTAGTTGACCCTGATGATATGCTTAAAGCTGCACTAAAACTTAAAGGAGCGCTAGTGCTGCGTTGTGGTGGGATGCAATTTACTCATGGAAACGATAATAAAGGCGAATGGTTAAAAATTAATTACTATGATGAAGATGGCACCTCCGTTTCTGAGCGCTTTCGCTTAACAACCCCAGCACAACGAAAAGTATTTGAATTAAAATTTCTTCGCCAACATCAACGCGCCCCTGCGGTACCTTTTATTTGGCACAATGCTGACGATATCATCAAACAATTTAGCTTGTTACGTCACCCTGATTTTATTGTTGCTCATAAAAAAGGTGAGTTTTGGCAGATACGAAACAAAATATTTGACTACGTTGGGCGCTACCGAAAAGCAGATACCTTGTATTAATATGGATTTATATTTGCTGTCAGGCCGCTTTTTCGTTAAAATGCGCCCGCTTTATCTATTTTTAGATAAACCAAATATCGAGCTTGTTGCTGGGTCGCCTGTAACAAGTATGTACTTTATTTCTTTTTTAAAGAGAAAAAAGATGTTAACTATTAATGCAACTGTACGTAAAGAGCAGGGAAAGGGTGCGAGCCGCCGCCTGCGTGTGGCTAACCGTTTTCCTGCTATCGTTTATGGCGGAAATGAAGAGCCAATCGCTATCGATTTAGATCACAACGAAGTTATCAACCAAGAACACAAATCTGAGTTCTACAGTGATTTCGTTAACCTGGTTATCGATGGCAAAGAAACTAAAGTTAAAGTTAAAGCAGTGCAACGTCATGAGTATAAGCCAAAAATTACTCATATTGACTTCCTGCGCGCTTAATTAGCCACCCTTCGAGCTTTATTTCGGGACGCCGAGCATATAACGCCACTTTTGTGGCGTTATTTGTTTCTAGCTTTCAATGATTTTTTCGATTACTTTTCTGATGCTCTGCGCTGTAACTGATCACGTAAATTAGGCGGAGTGCCTTTAATCGTTAACGTATCTGTTGCGGGATCCCAAAAAATTCGTTCACCTAATAATTTCGCATCAAAATTAATTGTCATTCCACCGCCGCTACCTGCATATTTCATTAACTGGCGTAATGTACTGCGATCAGCGGGAAATGTTTCTGCGAGTTCATAGCCTTTATCTTCAGTAAACTGAGCGAAGTTTTGATCGCCAATGGCTGGCAGTTCTTGAGCTAATTCATTTAATGCAATTTCTTCACCTGATTGTAATTGTTCATTACAATAGCTGTATACTTGTTCGCGGCAAGTTTGTCGCTCTTGCTTATTCATTTCAGACGCTTCACAAAAATCATCAACGGCTTGTAATAAGCCTTTATTTTGAGTTTTTGCGTTTAAGCCTTCTTGAGCACCTAAGAAATCCATAAAGAAATCTGAGACTTTACGTCCTACTCGACCTTTTAAGAAAGTTAAGTAACGCAATGAGTCAGGCGCTGTTTCCCATTCAGTTAAATCGATACGAGCAATAATGTCTGCATGAGGAATATCAAGATAGCGAGTAGATGAAACATCAAGGCTATCGTTCACCCACATACTATTACAGCTATTAAGTACCGCGATTAATAAGTAATCGACCGCTAAATAGCGATAGTGGCAAAATAGAACGGTTCCGCCCTCTGCAAAAGGGTATTTAGCAAGTTCGTCTTTTAATCGTACTGTTGCCGCTCGTGAAAAGCCTAAAAAGTCTTCTTCGCCTTTACGTTGCAACCGTAAAGCTTCAGCAAGTTCACTCTCTTCATTAAATAAGCCATAAGCTTTTGTTTTAGCACTATAAACGCGATGTAACTCTTCTATCATTTCCTGAACAACAGGTTGAATTTCTAATAGTGAATCACGTAGCACAACTTCTAATGTCTGCTCGTCTCGCTTTATTAGCTGATGTAAGACTAATTGATTAATATCTAGACTCATGGACGCCCTCCTTTATCCCAAACCTTTCGTGCGCGTATTCAAACATTCCCATCTATTACAGGCAAGGAAAAACCGATAGAAAATTAATTTTTTTAAATAGCAGAAAAATTGCTGTCCTTGCGGTAACATATAGCGTTTTATTCATTTAGTAGGAATTCAGATTTTATGCCACAACAATCCCGTTATAGTGATGAGCAAGTCGAGCAATTATTAGCAGAACTTGTCAGCGTTCTTGAAAAACATCATACTCCTACAGATCTTTCTTTGATGGTGCTGGGGAACATGGTGACAAACTTAATCAATACAAGTATTGCCCCTGCTCAACGAATGTTAATTGCAGATTCTTTTGTTCACGCTTTGCGTGCTTCAATTGATGAAGGCAAAATTCACTAATAAACATAGAAAAACTATTTATAGACATGGTAACGAGACATCAGTCCTATCGTGAAAAAGTATCCCAAATGATTAGTTGGGGACACTGGTTTGCGCTATTCAATATTATTCTAAGCTTATTGCTTGGGAGCCGTTACCTGTTTATTTCAGACTGGCCAGGTACATTTGCAGGTCGCCTTTATGCCATTATAAGTTGGATGGGGCATTTTAGTTTTATCGTCTTTGCCATCTATATCCTTATTCTTTTTCCACTGACTTTTGTGGTGGTATCACAACGGCTTCTTAGAGTTGTCTCTTGTGCTTTAGCCAGTGCAGGATTGACTATTCTTCTCTTTGATATTGCTGTTTACCAACAATTTCAGCTTCATCTTACTCAACTCGTCTGGGATTTAGTGATCAATCCAAATGAAGGCGAAATGGCGCGTGAATGGCAGCTTATCTTTATTGCGATCCCTATTATTTTTCTTGTTGAGATGCTATTTGCTACTTGGAGCTGGCAAAAACTACGCAGTTTAAATCGACAACGATGGGGCAAGCCTTTAGCGGGTGTATTTATCTCCTGCTTTATTTTATCGCACTCGATGTCTATTTGGGCTGATGCTAATTTCTATCGCCCTATCACCATGCAACGCGCTAATTTACCATTGTCATATCCGATGACAGCCCGAAAATTTCTTGAGCGCCACGGTTTTATCAATCAATCTGAGTATGAGCAACGCTTAATCAGTGAAGGTAATCCGACGGCTCAAAGCATTACTTACCCACTGGCACCATTGGTTTACTATAAAGATGCCTATTCTTATAATTTACTGATTGTTGTGATTGATGGCTTAGGGAATGAAGAAGCCGCTCAATTACCGAGTTTGCAACAATTTGCTAATAATAATCTTTCGTTCTCTCGCCATTATTCATCTGGTATTGATAACGATACAGCATTATTTGGTCTATTTTATGGCATATCACCGTCTTATTTAGACAGTGTTTTAAGTAGCCGAAAAAACTCTGCACTGTTTGATGCATTGAATTATCGCAACTATCAATTAGCACTATTTTCTACCAATGGATTCCAAACGCCTCTATTTAAACAAGCGGTATTATCTGACTTTTCTATTCCTTCAACACCTAGTGATAATAACGACGCAACCATTAGTAATTGGCGTAATTGGTTAATAAAAGAGAATAAGACCTCACCTTGGTTCTCGTTTTTGCAGATTAATGGCTACACCAACAAGACAACTCAGCAAGCGCAATTAAATAGCCAGCTAGAGAGCATATTTACAACATTACAAGAAAATAATGTTTTAGATAATACGGTTGTGGTGGTTACATCAAATTATCATCAAGATGATGATAAAAAACAACACAACCAATGGCTTAGTAATAAAGACACTTTTAATTTAGCGCAATCACAAGTACCACTGATTGTTCATTGGCCTGATATGACACCTCAGCAGATTGATAAAATGACCAGTCATCAAGATATTATGACAACCTTGATGAAACATGTGCTGCACGTTATTAGCCCCGCAGAGAATTACTCACAAGGTGAAGATCTGTTTGCAAGTAGCCGTCATCACCCTTGGATTTTCACCGGTGATGATGAAACGTTTGTCGTTTTCTTACAAGACAACACTTTATTAATAGATAAAAACGGCAGATACGCCCTATTCGATAAATCAGGTAAAGAAATAGCATCGGAAAAACCAGATTTAGGATTACTGTTACAAGTGCTAGCTGAGCAAAAACGTTTTATTGAGAGATAGTATTATTCGTGTACTCATATCAAATATAGCATTCGACATGAGTGTACAAAAATACATCACTTAACCCTCAAAGGGTTGCTTTAGCAGCGAAAAACAGTAATATACGAGCTCAAACGGCATGTAGCGCAGCCTGGTAGCGCACCGTCATGGGGTGTCGGGGGTCGTAGGTTCAAATCCTATCATGCCGACCAAAATTCCTTAGAAAAACCAACCACTTAAGGTTGGTTTTTTTATGCCTGAAATTTGCTTGGTGTAAAACTGGTGTAAAACCCCCATCATATTTACCTTAGTTAAAGCTCAATTCTCGTCCTACTTCTATGCTATAATTCACCTCAAATGCATTAACAGAGCTTATCAAATGAATAATCTCGCTGAACTAACGCAGGAAGAAAAAGACAAGATTAACGTTGATCTATCTGCGAGTGTATCGCATATAAAGAACACCTAATCAGGCCAGTGTGCCGGCACAATTAGGTAACTTGCAAAGTATATAACATACTTTATAAGTATCCTTTTATTTAATACCGTATTTTTTTTGAGTAATAAATTGGGGTTCTTTCCAGTTAGGGCCTTTATGTGTATGTCCTTTTTCATCCTCAATAAACATTTTCCCTTTTAATAAATTAGCATATGCTGGGTATAGCTTTCCTTTTTCAATAACTTCAAATTTATATCGAACAAACATATTATCAATATAGGAAAGGACTTAAGTGGAGCTAAATACAATAAAACATCTTTAATACTTTCATTCTCTATCATTTTTTTTAAATCAATCATTGGTTTTCTATCCATTCTTGTTCTTCATAGGCTTTAATTGCTTCTGGCGTATACAGAGGTTGTGTTCTTTCATTTATTTTATAGTTTTCCAAAGTTGCGATATGCGCATTATTCCAAACTGATTTATCTTCAGCTCCGTCTAGTACACCTAATACTCAATAACGTTCCAGCTCCCTAATTTCATGAATATAGAACCGCTTGTCAGTATCTGTGGCTAAAATTTCCTTTTTCAGAATTTTTCCAACCGGTCAATCATTTCCTTATTTGAATCAGACTTAGTAAATCGTCCAGTATATAGTTTGACTTTATCTACTTATTCACGGTCAATTTTTGCATCTTTCTAGTCTAAATATTCAATTGATCCACCCGCATTATTTTTAACTCACGACCACTGGATTTTTCTTTGACATTTACCTCACCATAAATACCTAATTTTTTCTCTATATCTTCGACTTTATTCTCAACAGTTTTTTCCCGCTTTTTTGCATGGTTCGAGAATAGGGGGCAGTTTTTTCTTAGCATCTTCTTTGAGTATGAGTTTTTAAAATAGAATCGCATAAAGCACTTAGAAGAGCTGTAACAGCAAATAATAGTGGACCTTTGATAGACTCTTTAACTAATTTTTGAATAACAATGTTGGCATAGTCATTAGGTTTACTTAAAATTGCTTTTAATAACTCTTTGTCATTAAATTTAACTTCTTGTTTCGTTAGTTTTAATTATTTACTGGCCTGTTTATAAACAAGAGAATTTTTAACAGGGTCAGCCAGTGCTAACCCTTCTAGTGTAGCTTTGAGTTTATTAATACAGCGACTTGAGCCTGAAAGTGTTTATAATATTAGCTAATCTTTTCTTTGCTTCTTCAATCTCTAATAATGCGGCTTCTAAAGGGTGTAACTTCGACCATTCTGCACATTCTTTTTCAACTATCTTCTCTTCATTATTGACATCAATAACGTCAATAATAAAGACATAAAGAGCTTCATGCTTACCGCCAAAATCAACAATTGCATGATGGGTCTTTAATTTAGATGAAGGAATATAGTATCCAGCATTAGGCTTAGAGTTGATGACTACTTGTTTATTTTTATTTGCTTTGTTTTCAGAAACGCTAATACGCACTGGCTTTACGCCAGAGAATTAATCTCATACTGTCGCTTGTAAATGGCTAATAACCAACTTCATACAATACATGCGCTCTTATTTCTTCTGTTAACAATGAGAACTGCTCGCTTATTAATGCTGGATAGTAGCGACTCTAATCTCCTTGAGGTAAAGCTATTAACATCAATATTAGCTTCATCTAAATTCACTAGAGCAAACAATGGTTAAGAAAACAATTTCTCTACTCTCTCACATTTTAAGGAATTATAAAATAAAAAATGAATGCAATAGAAAAATCACTAAAATTGAATACAAAACAAAATTATCTTATTGTTATTATTGATAAATTACCTACATTAGGGTCAATAAAATTAACATTATTTTGTCAATAAATATGAATAAAAAAACAACCACATTTATAGCAGGGTTGACAAAATAAATGATAATGATTATTTTTTAACTCGTGAATATCTGAGTGTTTTACTTGGTTATTCACAATGACATTGCTCACATTGCTTCTAGTATTTATTGACCAACTCTCCTAGCGTTGGTCTTTTTTTAGCTATTTTTTAATAACAGATATAAATCTAGATAAATTAATATTAAAAACTAAGCTGCGTAAAATTCAGAAAAAAGTAATTCTTTTCTATTATCAACATAACACCATAATCAATAAGGATTTGAAAATATGGACTTTATTTCATCTGATTTTAAAATGAATCAGGATAATTCGCCGCAACAGCTATTGAAAAAAATAAATAATCGTCACCCCAATAATGCTATTGAACGCGTACGTGAAAAATTAGTTCTTGTTGCTAAAGTAGATCATGAGTTTAAAGAGTTTGGCGCTGATAATCATCAGTATAAACTTAACCCTCCACTCTCTTTTGAAAAAGTGAAACAACTGCAAACTCAGTCAGGTTGTAGTTTTCCTCAAGATTATATTGATTTTATTACTCAAATTGGTAATGGCGGCTCAGGTACTTATGGTGGTGCTGGCCCTTATTATGGCATTGCTGCTTTTGATGAAGAAATAGATAGAAATGGTATAAGAAATTGTGCACAACCTTGCTTACTTCATCCTGATATGGATATCGCAGAATGGGCAGCATTATGTGAAGTACCTGAAGATTGTAGTGATGACGAATTTGATATTATTTGTGATAGAGTGCATCAAGGCACCCTTTATTTAGGGACTTGTGGCTGTGAATACGATTTATTATTGGTCATAAATGGTCCTTATCAAGGTCATATTCTATATACTTCCCATTGGGTTAATTCAAATACACCTTACACATTTTCTTATGAAACTTCATTTATCGAATAGTATGAGCGTTGGTTAGATGAAGTTATTTTGGGTTATAATACCAGCTGGTTTGGACATAAAATGGGTGGGGATGAAAAAACGTTAATTAACATTGCTAAAAATACAGATAATATTAACAAAAAAATAGATGCAATAACCTCACTCACAAAACTTCCTGTTCTTTCAAAAAATGCACTGGATTTTTTAAAAAAACAATTAAATACAACTGAAATAATGTTGTACAAAGCAGCATTAAATGTATTTAGCGAATATTCGTGTGAACAAGCAATTCCTTATATTCAAAAAGAGTTAAAAATTCCTTATAGTGAAAAAACAAAAATAGTGATCCCTATTATTTACCTTACACAAAAAGAGAATTTTAAACTATTTAAGGATGATCTTATACAGTTCCTTAAAAAGACCAATGATAATAATACATTAAGTCATATTGGCTATATTCTTAAAAGTTTAAATGCTGTCCGAGTTGAAGACTTTCAACCCTTTTTTATTCATCAAAATCAAGAATTAGCGATAAGTGCAATTTACTCTGCATCACATGATATTAATTTAAAAGATAAAATTGAATTTTTCTTTGATGCTATTATTTCTACAAATCAAAGAATTAGCTTAATTGCTATTCAGTCGGCAACAAAAATTAATCAAATAAATGATAACTTACTGCCTTATTTAAAAAAAGCATGGGAAATGTATCCTATCGAAAAAGATCCTTACATTCGTAATAATATTAATTCTTATATTAATAAAACAGGAACAAATAAAAAAATTGATATAACTCAATGGTGAAAATTAGTTATTGACTATGTGAGAGCCTTTCATTAATAGGTGATTATGTAAAATCACCTATTGATAGCATGATTAAATAGGTTACTAATGAATATTTTTTGATACCACACTCCAAAAGTATTTATAAAAATATTAATTCACTCAACATAAAAACTGATGTTATTTTTATAATTTAATCTCAATATAAACAATATGTTATGTTTTTTAAGTTAACATTATTCATTAATAACTATATTTTATTTACTAAATTATTTTTTATCGATATTTGTTACAGATGGATACGTTTTTTATATTATTATTTGTTTAGTATTTAATCATTGATATATATTATCATTCCCCCCGCTTTACGCGAGGATTTTTTTATTCAAAATAATTTTAATTTAATTTACTACTTTTATAAACCTAAGTGAAAGCACGTAATTATTTGATACTAAAAACCAATAAAATGAAAATATAATCTTATTAATTTTAGAATAATCACTATTTTTTATATGCTTCAAAAGTCATTATTTCAGTGCTATTAATAGGTTTTTGTAGATATTGATAATCAGCAGAAATAGTTATATCACTAAAGCCCGCAGAAATAAGTAATTGCTTAAATTCAGATACTCCAAACCACTTCAACTTAAATTCCTCCCATTCACTGTCAATAATACTTCCATTGCGCCACTTATCATAACGATGATGAGAAATTGTAAGCTGATTGATATAATCTATCTCTGCATTTATTATCTGTAATGTAATCAAATCATTTTCAGCCGTTTTAAATTGCCGACTATCGCATTTACCTTGAACAAATTGATGAGAAAGACTGATATCAATAAGTAAACGTCCATTTGACTGGAGTGCATTAAAGCACTGAGCTAGTGACTGACGCGCTTTTTCTTCACTATCCAATAATAAAAATGTACCTGTAGGAATAATAATAGCGTCGACAAGTGATTTAACTTCAAAACAAGTTAAATCACCTTTTTTAACGCGATCTTTGGTAAATCCATACCTAACTAGATTTTCGGTACAAAAATGCAGCATATCATCGGAAAGATCAAATCCTTCAACATCAAAACCAGATAGTAATAAAGGAATAAGGATCCGTCCTGTACCGACTGCGGGCTCTAAAATTCGCCCATCTACTCCTTTAAGGCGTTCTTGATAATATTCGACATCACCAAAGCTACATCCTATCGGCTTATCTATTTGATACACTTGAGCAGATAAAGAGTGATAACTCTGCATAATAGTCCTTAGCTTACTGAGATTATTATTTAATTGACTATAGCTTATTGAAAATAATACGAAAGTACAAGCTTTAATCATTTAAATATAGCTATATATAATATTTTTTATTATAAGAATATATTGAAAAATATAGTATTGATATCCACTATCTATAATTATTTAAATATATTCTTTATTCTTTGTGATGTAAAAAGTATTATTAACCTCAACAAATAATTATATTATTTAAATAGTCTATTTATTGGAGATTAAAATATGGCTGTACCAAATTCAAAAGAAACGCTTCTATTCGCTATTGATAAGAGTTTCTTGAAGCTAATAAAATATCTCAATTCAATTCCACTTGAATTAACAGTTGATAAAACGATGCCAGGCCATACAAAAGATACTCAAATAAGCATATGTAATTTAGTTGCATATTTAATTGGCTGGAATACATTGGTGATTAAGTGGTTAGAGCATGATTTAAAAGGTGAGCCAATTGATTTTCCTGAAACAGGTTACAAATGGAATCAACTTGGTTTACTTGCTCAAAAATTTTACCAGGATTACCAAGATGAGGATTTAAATTCATTAATTGAAAAATTAGAACTGGCAAAGAAAAATATCACATTACTCATCGCATCAAAAAATAACGATATTCTTTATGGTGATGCATGGTACGGTAAGTGGACTATGGGCCGAATGATTTCATTAAATACATCTTCACCTTATGCCAATGCCTATAGTCGACTAAGAAACTGGGTAAAAGAAAAGAATATTCAACTGGCAAAATAGACATCTCTATTAATAGCCATAATAATCCTAGGGTTGACAACACGAATGATAATGATTATCTTTAACTTGTGAATAGTTGAGTATTTTACTAAACTTTATCACAACGACATTGCTCACATTGCTTCCAGTATTTACTGTGACCAACATTTAATTATGTTGGTCTTTTTTTTCACTTTTTCTAAATTATATTATTTATAAAAACTTGCTTCGCCTACGGGTCTGGTTTTAAATCGTCTATGTGCCCATAAATACTGTTCGGGAGCTCTCATTATTTCAACTTCAATCAATCGATTCATTCTATCGGTATCATCCTGAATATTTTCCGAAGGGTAATTCGTAATTTCAGCACCAATAATCAAGCTGTAGTGTTTAGGATTATTCCCTTGATTTCTGACAAGCGTTACGGTTAAAGAAGGAGCACCAGATAATTTAGCTAATATCGCAACACCTTTTGATGTTGAAGCTTTAGCAACAGAAAAAAATGGTGAAAACGTCGTACCTTTTAAGCCAAAATCTTGGTCAGGAGCAAACCAAATCGCTTTGCCTTTTTTTAATTCCATAACCATAAATTTCAAATTACGTCGGTCAATCATTCCTTTATTAGAGCGGCATCTCGCTTTCGTTTGAATAAACTCCATCGCTTTATTATTATGAGGTCGATACATTGCATTAACAGGGAAACAAAGCCCCATAATACGGCCACCGAGCTCTAATGACATAGAATGTATACCAATTAATAAAATACCTAAGTTTTTATCGTTTGCATCAATAAAATTAGATATTCCACTTACATCGTATAAACTCTTTAAGCGGCGATCACTCCAAAACCAAGCCATACCGGTTTCAAATAATGCGATCCCCAAAGAAGATAAGTTATCCATTACCAATTTATCAATTTCTGTTTTATCTTTATTAGGAAAACATAACTCTAAATTTCTTCTAATGATTGAAACTCTTCTTTTTACAAAAAAACGAGATAATTGACCTAAGTGTTTTCCTAAAAATAATAGCCATGTATAAGGTAATTGAACTAATAAAAAAAGAATAAAGACGCCAAGCCAAGTTAAAAAATATTTCGGGTGTAGTAAATGCAATGAAAAAAAATTTTTAGCGTACACAGGTTTTGTCCCTTAGAAGCTTAAAAGACCTTCCTTTAAGCTGTATTTAAATTAGACAGCAGTTATCCAAGATAAATCATTAATAATAAATTTATTTTTTCTTTAAATTATACTTTTATCATTTATCTGATGTTTTTATATTTTAAAGTAATTTTTTTCTTTCTTTTCACTGAAAAGCCTCTTCTCACCCTACTTAATTTCCCTATTGTGAGATTTTTATTATTTTTTAAATATTCCTTAAATTTCAGTGATGGTTTTTAAGCTAAATAATAAACCTATAATTATTATTTAGCTTAAAAGTTTTACATAACTTTAATTATATTATTTTTAATAAGAGTTTCTAATGGATATGTGGCATATGGAAATTATAGGATTAGCAGATATAAAAAAACCTCACCAGAGTGAGGTTCTTAAAACAGTTTTGTTAATGACATTAATTATGAATTTAGCTATTAAGCTAGACATAAAGAGATAACAAAAAAGCTGTTTTATTATCTTCGTCTTACAGAACGATTACATTCGCTGCAGCAGGACCTTTAGCGCCATTTTCGATAGAAAATGAAACTTCTTGACCTTCTTTCAGTGATTTGAAGCTATCGCTCTGGATTGCAGAGAAGTGAACGAATACATCTTTGCTGCCGTCTTTAGGAGTGATAAAACCAAAACCTTTATCATCGTTAAACCATTTTACTGTACCAGTCATTGTATTAGACATAGGATTTCCTTTAATTAATTTAGTTTGCCATAGGGCTTGTTTGCGGTTTGATTTCGATTTTTACTTATGGGTACTAGAACTAATTAGAAGGAATTCGCAACGAAGAGGTATCATATACATGGATAACACTAAACGGTGAACTACTTAAAACTGGACTAACATAAATAGGTCTGTACTTCCAAACCAATGTCGCTATTAAGTCATAGAATTCGTTTTATAGCAAACGATTTTCTATTTTATTTTTATCTACCGATCTTTGTTAAGAAAAACAATGTCATTTTGACCTTAACTGTCTAAATATTCAGCATAAATACACATTTTACTTTTAGAACCGATCAGCTGAATACTATTTTAATTTTACTAATATAAAAAATAGATACCAGCACCCTACAATAAAAATTATTATTATAATATGCTGATATCTGTTTATTTAAATAATTATGACTTTACATTTTAATCAGCAAATTGAGCTAAAATATCCTTAGTTTTTGTCCATAATAATGAGCCACCTTCATCAAGGTATACATGCCGTTGTACATTAGGAAAGCGTTCACATAGCGTTCTACCAAAGTCTGGAGAATGTACTGTACTGGTATCTTTCATGCCATACCACAATATTGTTGACGTCTTTATTTCTTCTGGAGTAAATCCCCAAGGTTGTAATGTATTTAATAAATCTTGTGTATAGCCATCATTTCCCTGCTTAAATGCTTCTTTCATACATTGCTGATAAGCAGAGAAAAAATCAGGTGATTGATAAATAGCTAAATCAATTTCGGCACTGTAATTTAAAATAAAATTCATTAACCAGCTTTCTGTTATATTTTGCTTAATCCAATAAACAAGCTGATCAGGGCAATCTATAGCTTGTTTTTGCATGTTAATAACATCTGGTACCAATTGTTTATTTGTTGCTGGATAATCAAATTGATCTTGCCCTGCAACAATAGCAAGCTTATTAACATTGCCATACTGACAAAGTGCCATTGCATAAACTGCACCTTGAGAAAAGCCAATAACATTAAATTTATTAATATTAAGATGATGATTTAGCAAAAATAGAATATCTTCAGAAAAAGATTTTAATGTTTTATTCGGGTCAAAAGTTGAGTCACCCAAACCGGCTCGGCTTGGTGTAATCAATCGAATGTTTAACTCATTTAAAATATTAACATCAACACCAAGTAGACCGCTCATCCCTGCTCCCGTACAAAATAGTACAGGAATTCCTTTTTCAGGCCCTGATTCATACCAATTCAGTACTCGATTATTTGGTAATGTTATATTGTGTTTTCTTGAGTTTTTAAAAGTCATCGTAATAGCCTAAAATTTTTTCATATAAAAATTAATACTCATTGAGTATTAATATGGCAATATTTTTATCGGCAAATAAGAGCCGAATATAAATTAATTAGACTAGCTAAGGATAAGATTTCATATTAAACCGTAATAAACGTTATTTTATTTTTTAGAAATAGAATGCCAAGTATATTAAAAAATCAATCTAATATTCAGTAATTATATTTTTTATACACTAAATAAGCTTTAATGTTAAGTATAGCATTGAAGCTTATTTACTAAAAATATTCTCACACTATATTGTCGGTACGTTGTCGGTACATATATTTACTTTATTTCTATAAAAAACATCGACTTTCTTAAATAATAATACTTTATTTTTCTTAAATAAAAATAAAGGCGAGATTAGCTCGCCTTATAAGAAATTAGAATAATAACTTATTGAACTTATTTTACTAATTGACAAGTGCGGCCATTATCTTCAGCTACTCGGCCATTTACAGCGTCATCTTCTGAAATAGTCGCTAAATTCAAATCATCTTTTCCTTTAGTCCATATTTGAAAATTTTCACCTACATAACGGGCACCGCTAGCTGAAATAGCCTCTTTCAGTACAATTAGTTCATCGCCATAATACATCACAGCAATTTGATCATCAGGAAAAGAAACTTTAATTTTCTGACCATCACAATTATAGGTATCTGTTTTTGCTGCCATCGCTGGTGCTGCTAATAATGATGAAACCAAAACAATTGCAGAGATAGAAAATAATTTACGCATTTACAGCTCCTAATATAACAGGTTAATTCATTTATATATTCAAGTTAGACTTTAATTTTAAATTAAAATATAAGATATCTCCGTATTTTATTAAAACAAATATAATAAATCTTATTACATATGAGGAATATTTTTTAACATTTACATTTCATGTATAAAAATAGCCTTAGTCTATTTTTTATTTAATTCAAATTTCATACATAACTTTACATTACTTTGGTGCAGTTTTACCTAATATTGAGTAACAGCCGCTATTTGATATGTTATCATTTACTTTCTCTAACTAATAAACTCATTGCAGCTTAATAAATTTTTCGATTTTATTGAAATTTATCGATAGAGTGAAATGATAGGAACACTCATGCTTCAAGAAAATGTTGTTAAAGATATCATTATTTGGATAGAACAAAATTTAGACTCACGTTTATCGTTAGATGTCATTGCTGATAAGTCAGGCTATACAAAATGGCATTTTCAACGTTTATTTAAAGCATATACAGGAATATCTTTAGGAAAATATATTCTTGCTCGACGTCTGTCTTGTGGGGCTTATGCCCTTCGTATCACCAAAAGTAGTCTGTTAGATATTTCATTAAAATATCAGTTTGACTCACAACAGACTTTTTGTCGTGCTTTTAAAAAACAATTCAATATTACACCATCAGAATATAGAAAAAAAACCGGTTGGAATATTAGTGAACTATTTTTTCCAGCATTAGAAAGCGTCGAGTTAGCCGCAAAATACGAAGTAATGACACTATCCCCTATTAATTTAGTTGGTACAAACCATTACTATAATAAAAATATTTCTGCATGGAACTCAGATAAAAAGAAATTTAGAAAAGAATTCTGGGAAAAATTCTTAAGTGAAACTAAAATTGTGCCATCAGAAATATATGCAATACATAGAGCATCTGCGGGTTCACTTGATGATACAGCTTATATTTACACTACGGCGATAAATCAAGCACAACTACCTCCCTCAATAAATCTCCCCTCTATGACCAAAATGGAATTACCTGGGGGTAATTATTTAGTCATTACATTTACAATGGCCGAAATTTTAGGTTCAATGAAAGGCTATGACGATATTATATATACTGCATATACCAAAGTTCTTCCTAAAATGAATTTACTACGTAGACCAGGGCCAGATATTGAACGCTATATGCTGAAACAAGCAGTGAGTTACGATAAATTAGTTGAACAAAGTGAAAAACATTTACAAGAAATAAACTACTATATACCTGTAATTTAATGATTAATTAAATATTTTCATTCTTAAAAAGATCTCAATATCATCAATTGAGATCTTTTTATTCTTATTTTCTAATTCAATAAACTCATTTTAATTAGTCTTTTTTAGACTTATTAGCAAAAAATATATCGCTTTGAATATCTTTAGTGCGAATAGTAAATAATTCATTAGTCAGATTTTCTGTCAGCTTTTCAGCATCAGACATCACTCGTAAATTAAATTCATTAAGCATCTTATCTGCACCAACTTTATCTGTTTTTATCATTGCTAAATATTTATTTTCCATCTCTTTTTGTTCTAACGCTGTTTTTTCTTCCCATTCTTGATAAGCTTTTTTAACTATAGGTGCAAGTGTTGGATAATCAGTCATAACCAAAGTTTGTAATTTACGATATTTCCAATAAACTGAATCACTATCTGCTTTATCTGTTCCAATACTATAATGAGCCGGATATTCTTTTAATCCACTATAGTAAGGAACAAATGCAGTTAAATCTGCCATACCCAAACCAACATAAGTCACTTCGCCAATTTCTTGAGGAAATTCAGGACGAACTTGCATTACATGAGCTTCATAAGTTCTAAATACACTAATAGGCCGCCAAGTTTCATTTCCATTTAATCCATTTGTATAAGGATCATGTTTAGTCCCTTCAAAATGATTACGAAGCATAGCCTTAGCCTCTTCAACAGATATTTTTTTCTCTGGTATTAAGAAAGGTGCAAAATTTCTTCCATCATCAACAGCTTGTTTTAAAGATGGATTAAATTGTTGCTGAATAATCCATACTCGCGGATCATTATATGTACGATCTCGTTCATCATCTCGTGTATAGGCTTTAGAAAAATTAAAAGCGCTATCTTTTGCTGGATTATAAAGCCCGTTATCTACTGCAAATTCCACTAAATTTTTAGAGCCTAATATATCTTCACTTTTTACATCGTAAAATTGTAAGCGCCCTTGATTACCTGTAGCAAAATATTGATCTTTTGGTAATCGTTGCGCTATCCAATGATGCCCCGTTCCTGTTTCTAAATACCAAAGTTCATTTTTATCAACAACAGCAACACCAAAACCTTCACCTGCACCTTGGGTTTCAATTATATTACCTAATAATTCAATAGCTTCACGGGCTGTTTTTGCTCTTGAAAGTAAAACATCTGGAATATCATCTTCAGTAATCCCAGTGTCCTCAACATATGGGTCAAAAGTCAGCGCTTTAGGTGAAGCAAAAATAGATTCAGTACCACTTACTCCTACACCTAATTCATTAAAACCCGTTGCTCCATGTAATTGTGTTTTCCAGTTTGGTACAGTGGTATAACGTAATGAGCTTTTAGGTAATGGATAGGAAAAATCATTTGCACCCTTATGTTCTCTAGTGCTGTAAATACCCGTTTGATTATCTTTAGCTGGATGAATAATAAAATGTTGCGCTTTTAATGCATCACTATCCGCACTACGAGCAATAATTAATGAACCATCATTTGTTGCTTCGCTGCCTGCAAGAAGTGTTGTACAGGCAAAACCTGAAGATATTAATGCTATATTAATTGACAATGCGATAACACATTTCTTAAATAAATACATATCATGCCTCATTTGCTTGTTATTTATAATTTATGCACCAATTAATTATCCTAAAAATAAAAAACTAGATAATTAAAAGAACATAGGATATTAGCAATGATTAATGTTCTTTTTCCGTGATTAACATCTCAATGACTAGGTATTAAAACAAAGAAATGACTAATTTACTGGACTGTATTTTTCAGGTAAATTTAATTGCAATAATCATATAAAATATAAATACATTGATTATTATTTAAATTAAATTAAATTAAATTAATAAATGATAAATGATAAATGATAAATGATAAA
>NZ_LXEV01000020.1 GCF_001654965.1 Proteus hauseri ATCC 700826 | reverse complement strand
TGATAAATGATAAATGATAAATGATAAATGATAAATGATAAATGATAAATGATAAATGATAAATGATAAATGATAAATGCTTATTTAAAAATAAACAATATTTAAACTGATAGTAAATTTTAATAACTCGGCTCCATAAAAACTCATCTTATTTATAATAACTAACATTGTCGCTATATAATTACTTTACTTGTTAAACAATAAAATCGATTAAAAAATATTAAAAATAATTTTCCCATCGCTGATTATTGCTAATTTTGTAAAAGTCTTTTGCGTCTTTTCTTCTTTTTAAAATAAAAATAAAACATACAATAGCTAGCATTCCGTAGTTACTAAAGTAATTCACGTAAAGCAATTAAACCTTTTTAGGGAGAATATTATGAGCGTTCCAGTATTAGGTCTTGGTACTTTTCGTTTAAAAGATGATGTTGTTATCGCATCAGTGAAAACTGCATTAGAATTAGGGTATCGAGCAATTGATACTGCGCAAATCTATGAAAATGAAGCCGCAATTGGTCAAGCTATTATAGCAACAGGTATACCTCGCGAAGACCTTTATATCACAACCAAAATTTGGATTGAGAATTTAAGCAAAGATAAGCTTATCTCTAGTTTGAAAAAAAGCCTGGGTGATTTACAAACGAACTATGTAGATTTAACTCTTATTCACTGGCCATCACCTAATGATGCAGTTTCAGTAGAAGAGTTTATGCAAGTATTACTCGATGCAAAAAAACTAGGTCTAACCCGTGAAATTGGGATCTCAAACTTTACTATTCCATTAATGGAAAAAGCCATTGCTACAGTTGGAGCTGAAAATATTGCAACAAATCAAATTGAATTGTCGCCTTATTTGCAAAATAATAAAGTAGTGAACTTTGCCAAAGAAAACGGGATCCAGATTACATCTTATATGACTTTAGCCTATGGCAAAGCTTTAAAAGATCTCGTTATTCAAACTATTGCAAAAAAATATAACGCAACACCCGCTCAAATTATTCTGGCTTGGGCGATAGAAAAAGGATATTCAATAATTCCATCCTCAACAAAACGTGAAAATTTGGCAAGTAATTTACTTAGTGTAAGTAAAAAACTTAATAGTGAAGATATAAAAGCAATAGATTCTCTTGAATGTAATGACCGACTCGTTAATCCAGAAGGCCTAGCACCTAATTGGGATTAATAGATAATTACTACTCTATGGTAAAGGGTGATAATACTATCACCCTATTTTCTTGCAATATACTCACTTAGAGCATCAATAAATACACGTATACGCTGGCTTAACATTTTTTCACTATAATAAACCGCATTAAATGGTAATGATATAGGCTGCAACTTATCTGATAACAACTCAATTAAATGTCCTTTTTTTATATCATTTACCAACATAAAATCAGATAAACATGCAATTCCATTTCCTTCAAGACAAAGCTGTCTAATTGTTTCGCCACTATTTGAGGATATACCTGATTTTATTTCTAATAACTGCCCCTTTTTCAATGCAATTGGCCACGTATTTAATGACACAGGTTCCGTAAAAGTCAAACAAGCGTGTTTTGCCAAATCTTCTGCGCTTTTTGGTATTCCATGATGTTCTAGATATTTTGGTGAAGCAACAATCTTACGGTAGCTATTAAATAAAGGACGTGCTCGCAAACTAGAGTCAGTTAAAATTCCCACTCTAATCGCAATATCAACTTTATGCTCAATTAAGTTTATAAATGTCTCTGAAGCAATTAAAGAAAGTGTTATTTCAGGGTAAGTTTGCTGAAATTGCTGAATAAAAGGTACTAATAAATGCAAAACAACAGGTGTCGCTGCGTCAATTCGTAATAAACCTTTTGGTGAATTTTGCGTATCAATTAATTCATTTTCTGCTAATTCCATATCTTGTAAGATTATCTGCATACGATGAAAGTAACGCTCACCTTCTTCGGTTAAACTTAATTGGCGAGTTGTTCGGTTCAATAAATTAACGCCCAGTTTAGATTCTAGCTTTTTCACTGTTCGGCTAACTGCTGAATTAGCTAATGAAAGTTGTTCTGCTGCTTTAGTAAAGCTGCCACATTCAACAACAGTGATAAAGACTTGCACTTCTTCTGAGGTTGCTTTCATTATTTTCCTGTTATAACTCGATGCTCTAATAGAATTATAATTCTCCTATTAAAGCATCTTTTTATAAAGCTATTATTAATAGCCTATAGTCTACTCACTAATAAAACGCATTAATTGTTGCCGCAAATACTTATTATCTTGTTTAAGTTGATCGTTTTCTTCTAAAAGAGTGAGGGCTATAGCAATACCATGCCAATCTAAAGCTAATTCTTTATGTAATTTTAATGCTCGATGCATAACCGTAACGGCATTATCATCAAAAAACCATTCTTGAGTTTCTCTTTCTAACGGCTCAATTACACCTAAATTAACGATTTCATTTAGTTCATTTTTAGATACACCAGTATGAAAACAAAATTCTGTTACAGTAAATACTGCAGTGGTTGATTGCGTTGTGAATTGAGCCATTATTTATTCTCCCAATCTTTGCGTGGATTATAAGTAGCTTGGCTATCTGCAATTTTTTGCCATAATACGAGGGTTTCTTCATCTATCTTTGGCGGCATTACAATTTTTATAATGGCATAAAGATCACCGCTATGTTGTTTATTAACTAATCCCTTACCTTTAATTCGTAATCGTTGCCCTGCTTGACTACCAGCGGGAATAGTTAATAAGATTTTATCTTTTAATGTTGGTATAGGAATTTTAGCACCTAATGCTGCTTCCCAAGGCGTGATAGGAACCACAATTTCAAGGTCATGGCCTTTAATATCAAAAAGTGGGTGGGGTGCAATACGGATGGTTAACCATAAATCACCATTTTCACCGCCATTTTCACCTGCCGTACCTTGCCCTTTTAATCTAATACGTTGTCCATCACTCACACCCGCTGGAATTTTTACATTAAGAGTCTTAGGAATTTCTGTTTCTAATATACCAAAGACATTATAAACCGGAAGATGATAGCTAATAGTACGTTTATGTTCTTCTAATGTTTCTTCAAGAAAAACAGCTAATTCTATCTCTAAATCATGCCCACGTTGTTTTGGTGATTGCTGATAACGTTGTTCTTGTTTACTAAAAGGAGAGCCTTTACCAAAGAACGAAGCATAAAAATCATCAAAACTTTCTTGATTAAAATGTTCATGCTGGGATTGCTGATTTTGTTGTGTAAATTGCTTAAATTGGGGGTCGTTACGATGGGCCCACAATTCATCATATTCAGCCCTACGTTGTTCATCACCTAATACTTGCCAAGCTTCAGCGACTTCTTTAAATTTATCTTCAGCATTAGGCTCTTTACTAACATCAGGATGATATTTTTTTGCCAAACGACGATACGCTGTTTTAATTGTTTTGAGATCATCCGTCGGTTTAACACCCATTATGGTGTAGTAATCCTTTAATTCCATAGTCATGTCTCGTTTATCATTAATGAAGAATTAGTTTAAATTCTGTTCACATATAAATTATAGGACAGAGAAATCAACCCTGTTAATTAAATCTATTTAATAAGTATTCTCTTATTTAAATCCCAATTAATTTCCTTAACAAGGATAAAAAACGATAAAAATTTTTATATTGCAAATCAAATAATTAAGTTAGTTTACGCTCTTTTCATAAGCTCGCCGCCTTAAAGGTGTATTTAAAATACTTTTTTATGGTGCGTAAATTTCATAAGATATAGCTATTATTTAGTTAGTGATTAATTATTACTTTTCTCTCCAACTAAGATAAAAGCTATGAAAATCAATTATATTAACTATGAAAGGAGAAAAAATGGAACGTATCATCATACCAACAAACTATATCCATATACGTGCTACTCCACTTTGGACAGTAGAAACAGCACCCAAATCAATTTGGGAAAGACATTTAGATAAAGGTACGCGGCAAGGTGTTTATCCCAAATTATCTGTGATGCAAGGTACTATTGTTTACTACGCTTATGCTGACGAATTCAGCCCGCTCCCCACTGAAACATTAGTCATTAATGCGGGTGAATTTGGTGTATTTCCGCCAGAAACATGGCACAAAATAGAAGCAAAAACTGAAGATACTGTTTTTAATGTCGATTTTTACGTTGATCCTAAAATACTCGCTGAAGGTTAAAAGCTTATTATGGAAAATGAAAATAAAGGTTATTTATTAGAACTTATTTGTGTAAATAATAATGAAAAAGCCCAAAAGACCTATCTGAATCCTAAAATTTTATATATTCCTGAAGTTGCTACTAAAGAAATATTATTATTAGTTGAAGCATTAAAAAATAAAACAGAACTTAATAATCAAGAGATTAATTTAGTTCTTACTAATAAAAATAATGGTGTTTCAGTTGATAAAGAGAGTCATTTAACACAATTACTTGATCCTGATATGTCGAACCTATTAGTAAAAGATCTGATTAATATTGTACGCGGCTATGATATGGATGAAGAGACCAATGTCTGCGGTTGGTAAGTACAATAAGGTAATTTAAAATACCCAATCACCTTCTAATAAGAAGGTGATCTTCATTTAATGCCACTTTATTTATCCAGAAAGAAGTGCATTATTGGTGAGTAATTTATCAATCATCCAATACCCTGCTTTTCCTGGTGGATTATTTTTAGACCAGACTAAATCAAGATCTATTTTTTAGGCCACCAATCATAATTAAGACTAGTTAGTAAATCATGACCAAATTGTTCTACTAACCAAGTTGGTAATATAGCCCAGCCCATTCCTTGCTCAGCCATTTCAAGAAGTAATAAATAGTTTGGCGCTAACCAATTTTTTTCACTATTGATAACCATTTGAGCGCTACTACTTAATCTTAACTGACGACTCATCGTTAAGTGCTGATAAGTAATCTTTTTTTCTTTGGTTAATGGATGTGTTTTTTTTGCATATAATCCTAACTCACCTTGAATGGGTAATCTGGCAAATGCAATATCTGTAGGATATTCAATTCGAGATTCCATCATCCCAATGTGTGCTTGTTTATTTTGTAGCATATTGATGACATCGTCATTTTCAGCAACTAAAAACTCAAATTCAATATGAGGAAACTCTTTATCTAATGTTCTGAGTAATTGCTCAGAATGTGGCGGTTGATAGATATCAGAAAAAGCGCAACTTAATCTTGGTTCAATATCTGGTGAAAGCTCTGTTCTTAATGCCTGCAAACGCTCATCCGCTGATAGTATATCTTCAACTAGACTCAATACTTTTCGCCCAGCAAAAGTAAGTGTGGATTCTCGACCTTTACGATCAAAAAGTGCAAAACCCATATCATCTTCAAACCCCGTTATTGTGCTACTAACAGTTGATTGGCTCTTATTTAATTTTCTTGCCGCTGCCGAGAATGATTTTAATGAAGCGGCCTCAACAAAGGTACGCAAAGTTTCAATAGAATAGTTCATATGGTATCGCTTTTATCGATGGCTCCTATTTTGTATATATATAAAAATTTGCCAATAATTGCACTTGTTTTTTGTTACCAATAAATTAGAGGTGTATATGAGCAAATATCAAAAAACATTTGCTGAGCGTGTTTTTCATGCTGTTTCATTTGAAGTTATTGCTATTTTAATAACCGCACCGCTTAGTGCATGGATTTTGGGATGCTCTATTTTTCAAATGGGTATGGTCGCCATTGTGTTATCAACATTAGCAATGCTTTTAAACTTATTTTATAACATAATTTTTGACCACTATTGGCCCCTATCAAAAGGCTCTCGTCCAGCAAAAATTCGGATTATTCATGCTATTGGCTTTGAGTTAAGCTTTATTATCTTTGGTTTACCAATACTCGCTATTTTGTTAAATATGTCATTATGGAATGCATTTATGCTAGAAATTGGATTTTTTGCCTTTTTCTTATTTTATACTTATGCATTTAATCTTAGTTACGATAAATTGCGTGAAAAGTGGTTTACTCGTAAAGAAAAACGTATTGCAATACGAAATTAATATTATTAGTTTATTGGCACCGCTTTAGATTTAGCGGTGCTTTTCTAATGAATAAGGATTTTTAAATGCTATTAGATAAACAGACTATTGAAAAAATCAAACAGGATGTTGTTTCTTTTACCATCGAAGAAACTGAAAATTTTCTAATAAAAAATAAAGGTAAAGTGTTTTATGCCTTCGCATTTGATCTTAATGCGGAATATGGCGAGATTAATCTTTGCTTTAATACTGAAGATGATTTTAGTAAAACATTACAATATTACCAAAACGCCAATAGCTTACATGGCTACAGCTCAAAAGAAGAGATACAAAGTTTAAAATACAATACTGGCGACTGGGAATATCAGTGTTTTAGTACCATTTACCCTATCAACGAAAATGTGCTAACAACTATTATTCAATCATTAAATGATAATTCACTGCCAAAGTTTATCGAAGAGCTTGTGCAAATTTTCTCTGAATGCCTAATATTATTTAAGCAAACAGAAACTTATCAAAAAATTCCTAAAACGGCTGATTTTATCGCATTTACTATCGATCATGATGAAGAAGTAGAAGAAGCCCTACTCAGAATAAATACGTATTAGTTTTATATACAAAGCTAAAAGGAACAGTAATAATTTTGTTCCTTTTTATTATTAGTATATATAAAAGTTATTTAATATAAGGAATAATTTCAGCACTTATTTTCTGTATATTTTTCTATTTCTATTTCTATTTCTATTTCTATTTCTATTTCTATTTCTATTTCTATTTTATTAAATGTAATCTTAATAAAAAATACATTATTATAATATAAACAATCATTATTTATATCCTTTTTAACATTTAGACTCTTTTCTCAAAAATTAAAACTTTTATTATCAATGTAGATAATCTTAGGTTGAAACCTTACTGAATATATTAAAAAATTATATCTTTGCAAATATAATTTAATTCAAAAAAAGCTCCCAAAGAGCTTTTTTATTTTAGTGCTATAAAAGTTATTTTTTATTTAAAAGTAGCTTCATATTCTTTTGATTTTTTACTATCGAATTGACGTTCCCATTTAGCAATGACTAATGCAGCTAAAGCATTACCAACAACGTTGAGTGCCGTTCTTGCCATATCTAAAATTCGGTCAATACCAGCAATGAAGGCTAATCCTTCTAAAGGAATTCCTACCGAGCCTAATGTCGCCAAAAGAACAACAAACGAGACACCAGGTACACCAGCGATACCTTTCGATGTAATCATTAAAGTAACAACCAATGTAATTTCTTGCCATAGGGATAGATCAATACCGTATAACTGGGCAATAAATATCGCTGCAATACTCTGATATAAAGTTGAACCATCAAGATTAAAAGAATAACCAATTGGAATAACAAAACTTGTTACAGATTTAGAAGCACCATATTTCTCCATTTTATCCATAATTCTTGGTAAAACGGTTTCTGAACTTGCTGTCGAATAAGCTAATATCAGCTCATCTTTTAAAATTTTAATTAACGTAAATATATTTATATCACAGATTTTCGCAACAATACCTAATACCACAATGGCAAAAAATAATATTGCGCAATGAACTAACATTACCAATTTAATTAATGGAATTAACGAAGTGAAACCAAAATTAGCAACGGTAACAGAAATCAGTGCAAAAACACCGATGGGTGCATACATCATAATCATATGAGTTACACGGAACATGGTTTCAGAAAAGGTTTGCAATACAACTAATAACGGCTCTTTTTTCTCTTGTGGTAATGATGAAAGCCCCATACCAAAAATAACAGCAAAGAAAATAACTGGTAGCATTTCCCCACTAGCCATCGCAGCAAATATATTAGAAGGAACAAGCGACAGTATTGTAGCCATAATTCCATGAGAATGGCTTTCTATTTGTTGTGTTGTTTTTTCATACTGAGAGATATCGACTTGATTAAGTGAAGACATATCAATGCCAACACCGGGTTGGAATATATTAGCTAAACTAATTCCGACAATAATTGCAATTGTAGTGATGATCTCAAAATAAAGTATTGTTTTAAATCCTAGCTTGCCTAGTTGTTTTGTACTGCCCACTCCCGCAATACCAACAACCAATGTTGAAATAACAATAGGCACTACAATCATTTTAATTAACTGAATAAAGATCTTACCTGCTGGTGATAAAAAATTCTCAATTAGCCACTCTTTACTTTGATTATCATGTAAAATAGCGCCAACAATTATTCCTAATACAAGGGCAACTAGGATTTGCCACCCAAGCCCAAATTTAAATTTGTGTGTTTGTTTAGTTGTCATTTTTATATGTCCTAACTTTTATTTTCATTTTGTTATACTTGATCTCTCACATAAATGACAAATAAATATTTATAAAAATAGTGTTTTACAATAAATCAATTAATAATAAGCCAATAAAAATAACACAGAGCAAAAACAATAAACATATTTGTAATTATTTTTATACATATCATTAACCAATAGAATTTTAATTTATTAATTTCCCATCCTTCTTTAATTAGTCATAAAAATACATTTTTATAAAATAGTCCAAAAATATTTTATTCATTTAATGATATTAAAGGCTACTACATGATTATATGTAATAACCTTTAAGAAATAATTTAATTAAATATTTACAACGAAAAATTATAAATGACTAAGTTTAAAATAACTTACTAATTTATTAAGGTTGATCGCTTGTTCATTTAATGAATCGGCCGCTGCAACTGATTCTTCTACTAACCCAGTATTCTGTTGGGTTGTTGAGTCTAATTGAGCAATAGCATTATTTATTTGTGAAATACCATCGCTTTGTTCGCTACTGGCTTGTCCGATTTCTCTTAATAATGCATTTATTTCCTCAACATCAGTCACCATTTTCTTGATCTGTTGCCCTGCTTGCTCAACTAAATCCATTCCCTCTTGTGTTTGTACTGATGAGTTTTCAATTAATATACGTATATCATTCGCTGAAGTAGCACTTTTTTGCGCTAATAGTCTAACTTCACTTGCAACAACGGCAAACCCATTACCATGCTCGCCCGCTCTTGCTGCTTCTACCGCAGCGTTTAACGCTAAAATATTAGTTTGAAATGCTATTGCATCAATTAAATTGATGATATCTACCATCTTCGCCGATGATGTATTAATCATTGTCATTTTTTCAGTGACTTGTTCCATCATAGTTCCATTATGATGTACTGCAATTTCGGTTTTTTCTGCTACAGCAATAGCATCATGAGTATGCTCGGTTGTATTTTTAACCGTCGAGGTCATCTGCTCCATTGAACTCGCTGTTTCTTCCACTGATGTTGCTTGTTCTTCTGTTCTTGCTGCTAAATTCTGGCTACCTGATGTAATTTGCTCGGCAGCAGCTGAAATACTCTGTGAACCATTTTGCACTTCTTGCACTATTTCCAGTAAATGCATATTCATATCTGATAATGCATGTAATAAAATACCAGTCTCATCACGAGAATTAATATTAATATTTTGAGTTAAATCACCGTTAGCTATTGCTTGAGCAAAATTAACCGCTTGAACTAATGGGCGTGTAATAGCTCTGGTGATAAACCATCCCATAGCACTACCAACTACAATACTTAAAATAGCCAACAATATTAAATACATTCTTTTTTCAAGAAAGTCATGTTCAACTTCATTGCCAAACTTATACATTTTTTGGTTCTGTAGCTCAATAAATTGAACTATTTTATCTCGATACCTCTTTTGAATATCAGAGGTATTAGTTAGCAGCTCATTGATGGCCGCTTGTCTATTATTATCACTAATCGCTTGCACAACATAATTTTGTGAATTTATATATTTCTGACGAATATCGTATACTTCAGCAATAATTTTTTTAGATTCACTATCATGTGTATTTTCTTCTAACTCCTTCAATAATTGTGCAATTTTTGCAGTAATCTCTTTCTTTTTACTCTCTTGTTGATGACTTAAAGTACCTCTTTCATCTAACATAGAGAGCTGTTGGAACCCAATAAATTCATTAAAATAATTAATTAATAAATTTGCTTTTACTGTAGAGGGATAAATATCGGTTACAACATCTTTAATCCCCTCATTTGCACGATTTAATCCGACCAACCCGAGTGTAGAACCAAGCATTATTAATATAATGAAGGTAATAAATGCGGTAGCTAATTTTGTACCGATCTTAACGTTATTAAAAAACATATTTTGCCTTTTTTGCTTCTGCCATTAATCAATATTGATAACTTATTGATGAGTTGACAGTATCGGTACACTACTTAAGAACTTTAGTTAGTTACGTAAATATATTTAGCTAAAAAAACTTGCATTGATGCGTAACACAATATTGTGATTCTAAAGTAATTCTATTTGTGTTTTAGTCCGATGAAATATGAGGAATATGCTCTAAGATATTTATTAAAAACACAATCTTATTTAGGTAATGTTATACTAAATTTATACTCTTATTTATTGTGTTAATATCCAGTTTATATATATTGTAATTATTTATTTTATACAGAATATAATGCAAAAAATAAAAATCGTAGCTAACCATTGGGAAATGCAAGATCAAAAATAATATCAGGGTGAATTAGATCCTCCATTACAACCTCGCGATATAAAGGGTTGAACCATTTTTAATCATTATTGTTTAAATTTTGGATAAGATATTTAGCCATATCGCAAATTTTATTTATATTCGGTGTTTTTTTAAACTCTGGATCACCTACTTTTAATTGATACCCCATATTCCCCCTCCTTGGAAATATGCAGAAGCAATAATAGTATTAACGAGACGTTTGCACGCATTTTTCAGAATCTCCATATTTCCAGCAGACTAATTGTTTTGGCGATTAAGATTTTTTGAAAAATTAGGATATTTATTACCTTCTGCATTTTTAGCTATCGCACCAATAGAAATAGTGCTTAATAATCCCATAAATATTCTTTTCATATTGACACCCATTTAAATTAATAACAAGAATACTAAGCAACTAATAAGTCCCGGACAACAGCAACCGATAAAAAGCCTTTATTTACAATAACCTGACTATTTTTTTGAACGATATTTGAGTTGTATTTATAAAATATCAATATTGTATAGGAGTAATTGCAAGGAAAATTCTCTACAAAAAACAGACAAAAAAGCAGAAATGAGAAGTGATATTAAGGAATATAAATAGATAATAATTTAGTAACAAGGTTTGATTTTATTGGATTTGGGGGACTTCAGGAGATGCTAGGAGATGATGAAATGGCGGAGGAGGAGAGATTCGAACTCTCGGATGGTTTCCCATCGGCGGTTTTCAAGACCGCTGCCTTCAGCCGCTCGGCCACCCCTCCGCAATGGGGAGCAATATAAACATCTAAGCTTATATTGTAAAGCCCTTATTCTGCTGTTTGTCTTAAAATTAAACGCATTCAGGTTCAATGGATTAATTAATCAACAATTTACCGGTAGTACTTGGGTATTTTGCTCATTTTTGCTAAATTAAATTATTATTTTTTATTGGTTATATCACATATGTTTGTATTTAATGGACAAAAAATCGAGACAGATAGTCACGGTTATTTAAATAATAGCAATGAATGGACTGAAGAAATGGTCCCAATATTAGCTGAACAAGAAGAAATTGAACTGACAGAGCAACATTGGGAAATTATTCGCTTTGTACGCCAATTTTATTTGGAGTTTAATACTTCTCCAGCCATTCGCATGCTCGTTAAAGCATTATCCCAAAAATATGGAGAAGAAAAAGGTAATAGCCGCTATCTCTATCGTTTATTTCCTAAAGGTCCTGCTAAACAGGCAACAAAATTGGCCGGTTTACCAAAGCCTGTCAAATGTATTTAGCTTATTACCTTTAGTTAAGATTTTAACTATAAATAGCCTAATCCTGTTTTTAAAAATGGCGGATTGAAAAGTTCGTCATTTGTTCATATTGACAAGGAGTTGCTGACCAAAAAGTAATTTTACTTCCTATTGGGCCACCAGCTTCTAGCCACCGTTCTAAATTTTGTAAATCTAATTCATTACCAAAGGCTTTTATACCCACACTGCCATCTTCACGGTTCCAAACGTAACCAGTAATAGTTTTTTTTTGCATCCATTGGTATGTATGAAAACGAAAACCCACACCTTGAACACGTCCTTGAATAATATACTCTCTGCCTACTGTCATTTAATCCCCATATTGTCCATTTAAAATAAATATTCTAATAAGGTTATTGTCTTTTCTTTATACAATAGATAATCTGATTTTGTGAGGTGTTTAGTTCACGCTGAAAAATAAAGAATTTTATTTTTTGACTAACTTCTTGAAATTTCACTTTATGCCCTCATATATACAGTCAATATAGTAAGGCTCTGTGGAGGTGATAATATGATGACCGCCAGCAAATTTGGAATAGGCCAGCAGGTTAGACACAAATTACTTGGTTATTTAGGTGTTGTTGTCGATGTAGATGCTGAGTATTCCCTTGATCAACCCAATGAGGATGATATTGCATCTAATGTAACCTTGCGAGCCGCCCCTTGGTACCATGTTGTGATGGAAGATGATGAAGGACAACCCGTTCATACTTATCTTGCTGAAGCACAAATTACCTATGAAATATCGGACGAACATTTAGACAATGATTCACTAGATGAATTATCACAGTCAATTCGAAGTCAATTACAGGCACCAAGATTAAGAAACTAGCAGCATACGACTTAAGTAACATCAGTAATAATCGATAATCGCCGAACTGGTTTCGGCGATTTTATTTTGCCTGGTAAGTTACCAAGGCAAACCATGTGCTTCAATCTCTTGCTTAGGACAACGATCCATTACCACTCGTAAACCTGCTTTTTCCGCCAATATTTTGGCTTCTTCATTAATCACACCAATTTGTAACCACAATACTTTAGCCTTAATTTCTATCGCCTCTTTTGCAATTTCTAATGCAAGAGATGACTGACGAAATACATCAACCATATCCACTGCAACTGAGATATCGCCCAACGATGCATAACATTGTTGTCCAAGTAAAGTTTGCCCTACCATTGCAGGATTAACAGGAATAACCTCATAGCCTTGTTCTAATAAGAATTTCATGACTTTATAACTTGGACGCTCTTCTTTAGCACTGGCTCCAACTAATGCTATCGTTTTGACACTTCTTAAAATGTCATAAATGTCGGAATCAACCATTTATATACTCCGTAAATTAAGCAGAAGATCGAAAATGTTATGATACATCATAGTATCTTGATGAGTTCATAGCTTGTAGAATAAAAAAAAGGTATTTTTACAATTGGAATAATAACTGTATTTATTTTAAAGGTATCAAATGGAACAAATTGACCGCACGCTCCCTATAGAAAAAAATATCGCGCTTGTTGCACATGATCACTGTAAAAGTTCGTTACTTGAATGGGTTCAAAATAACCGAGAACAACTTGCGATCCACCAGTTATTTGCAACAGGAACAACTGGAAATCTGGTTAGTCAACATACTGGATTAACAGTAACTCAAATGCTAAGTGGCCCAATGGGCGGCGATCAGCAAATTGGTGCTATGATTGCTGAAAAGAAAATAGATATTTTGATTTTCTTTTGGGATCCACTTAATGCAGTCCCACATGATCCGGATGTTAAAGCGCTCTTGCGCTTAGCGACAGTCTGGAATATTCCTGTTGCGACCAATCGTTCAACAGCAAACTTTTTAATTTCTTCCCCTTTATTTGCACAAGAATCAAAAATTAAAATTCCTGACTACGAAGGTTACTTAAAAGAACGTTTAAAATAGTTTTAAGGTTTCTTTTGTATAGGAACACCTTGAGCTTTAAGTTCTACAACAAAACAAGATGGCTGTTGTTTATTAAATAATAGCCATACTTGTTTTTTAGCTCTTGTCAGTGCGACATACATTAAACGTCGTTCTTCTGCATTAGGATAATCTTCAATTTTAGGTAATAAAGCAACTTCAATAATAGATTCTCTTGCAGGTGCAGGAAATCCATCCTTTCCTTCTTGTAACCCTAATATAATTACATAGTCAGCCTGTTGACCTTTTGATGCATGAAAAGTCATAAATTGTAGATTCAATTTAGGCCAACGTGTTTGTGCTTTTTTCAATAATTCGGGTTGCAAATAGTAATAGCGTGCGAGCAATAATATTGTTTCATCTTCGGTAACATAACCGCTCATTTTATTAAGTAAATTTTCTAGTTGATCATCTGGCAGCAATACCACCGATTTTTTATTACCTTTTACTAGACTATTTAATGGTTTTGATAATTGAATCGGATTTTGTTGAATAAATTCATTAGCAACCTGACCTATAATGTCATTAAAACGGTAGGTCGTATCTAGTGCATATTCAGCACCCTCACCAAATTGGCGATGGAAAGCAGTTGTTAATAAGAGTTCAGCTCCACTAAAACGATAAATTGCTTGCCAATCATCACCAACCACAAATAAAGCAGTTTGTTTATTTTGCTGTTTTAATGCCATAAGTAATCTGGCTCTTAATGGCGAAATATCTTGAAATTCATCAACTAGAATATGTTTCCAAGGATTAATAAAACGACCTTTTTCGATAAAACTAATTGCCTGATGTAATAAGCCAGAAAAATCTATTGCACCTTCTTCTTTTAATGCTGCTTTCCAAGCTTTTAATAATGGTGCTAGTAATTTTAGATGTTTTTTAAAGGTATCTGTAAATTCGGGTTGAACACTTTCAATAATCTCTTTTTGGCTACCACCTTGCATTCTTAATAAACTGATCCATCGCTCTAATCTAACAGCCACTTGATTTTCTAGTTTTTTATCGTGCCAAAATTCACCTTCTGGAATATCCCATGCGAGCTCTTGAGAAAGCCACTCTCGCCAACCTTTAGCCTGTGCTTTTTTCTGCTGACATTGATTACGCCACTCTTCTAATAATAATGAACGACGTTTTTTATTATCTGTTTCTAAACTACTTATTTTAGGTTGCTTTTTAGTAGATTGTTGAATAATAGATAAAGCGAGTGCATGAAATGTTTTTGCAGTAATATCGACATTTAAGCGTTCAGAAATACGTTCATTTATCTCTTCAGCTGCTTTACGCCCAAATGCTAATAAAAGAATTTGATCAGGTTGTGCTAACTCACGGCGAAGCAACCACCCTACTCTTGCGACTAATACAGATGTTTTTCCACTGCCTGCACCCGCTAATACAAGAGTATTATTTTCGCCATTAATAACAGCTCTACACTGCGATTCATTTAAAGGCGAAGATTCAATAGTATTAAAAAACTCTGCATACTGATTTAGCATACGTGTTGTCCAACAGCTATTTTCTTCGTCTATTAAAGTGTCACCTTGTTGCAACCACTGTAAGCAACGTTGATAAAGTTCTCGGCAATTATCAAATTGAATGAGGCGCTCAAGGGGTAAAGGAATAGCAGAAAAACTTTCTTGAATGGCTTGTTGAATATCTTTAAGACGAGAACGTTTTATCCATTGATTTAAATTGATGACATCATTAATAAAACGAATTTGTTTTTCAAGAACCTGAGCACTTATTTCGCTCATTTCTTGACTCCATTTTTGCCATGTTTGCAGAAGATAACGATAAAATTGTTGAGTTTCTTCCCAGTCTGTTCCATGTAATCGGACGACTTTATCATTTGGGAGTAAAAATTCTAACTCCCCCCAAACTATTCCTCGTTTACAATAAATATCGATAAGTTCATTAAAAGGGATTAGGTACTGATGTTTTTCACCACTAACTTCAATACCTGCATTTAACAATTTAACTCTATTATAAGGATGTTGTGCTAAACGCTGTCCCATTGGGGTGGATTTCAGTTCCATACCGTAATTCCTGCAATAAATAACAAATAGTCTGTTGTTAAGCCCTTTTTAATCGGTGATAAACCCTATATTCTAAGAGGTAATTACCTTCATCTTGTTTATTTAAGGGCTTTTTGTGTTCAATCTGCTAAATGGCGCACGCCGATTTATCTATAATAGCCATTTTTTATATTATATTCGCATAATAATCGCGCTTACGGGAACGACTTTATTTCCTTGGATTTTAGGACAAGAGCCTAAATATACAATACCACTGACTTTAGGTGTGGTTGCAGCGGCATTAACTGACTTAGATGACAGACTTGTTGGTCGATTAAAAAATTTAGTTATTACCCTCTGCTGCTTTTTTATCGCTTCCGCATCAATAGGTATACTCTATCCTTACCCTATTTTATTCTTTTTTGGTCTCGCACTTTCTACTTGGGGTTTTATTCTCTTAGGCGCATTAGGCCAACGTTATGCTACTATTGCTTTTGGCGCACTGTTAATTGCAATTTATACCATGCTTGGAATGCCCATATTCCCTATTTGGTATGAACAACCCGCTTTATTACTGTTGGGTGCAATTTGGTATAACGTATTAACGTTAATTGGCCATCTTTTATTTCCTATTCGCCCTGTTCAAGATAGTTTAACGCGCTATTACCAACAGCTTTCAGCTTATCTTGAAGCAAAAGCAACTTTGTTTGATCCTGATATAGAGGAAGATTATAAGCAGTCACTTTACACTCTAGCTATGGCTAATAATCAGTTAATTGAGGCGATGAGCCAAACAAAATTGACATTATTAAGTCGTTTAAAAGGTGACCGTGGTCAACGTAGTAGCCGTTTTACTCTTCATTATTACTTTGTTGCTCAGGATATTCATGAAAGAGCAAGCTCATCTCATATTCAATATCAGCTATTAAGCAATGAATTACGTCATAGTGATGTGCTATTCCGCTTTCAGCGTCTACTTTCTATGCAGGCTAGAGCTTGTGAACAAGTTGCTCAATCTATTCTATGGCATAAGAAATATCAGCATAATCCACACTTTGAACGTGCGATTAATTATTTAGAAAACTCTCTTAATCTATTAAAGAAGACCACCACAGAACCAAACCTAATAGGACCTTTATATAATTTACTGCAAAATCTCCAAGGGATTGATGCATTATTACGAAGCATCAGCACAGAACAATATCAAATATCTCATGACCAAGAAGAAGAGACTCAGTTATCTGATGAAGGTTTAACTGGGTGGAGAGATATTGCATTACGAATAAAAGGGCATCTTACCCCTAAATCGGCATTATTTAGACATGCCGTAAGGATGTCTCTCGTTTTATGTATTGGTTATGCCATTATTCAATTTTTTAATTTAGATCGAGGATATTGGATTTTATTAACCAGTCTTTTTGTCTGTCAACCTAACTATAATGCGACACGCCGACGACTCACCCTGCGTGTAAGTGGCACTATTATTGGTATTTTAATCGGCTTCCCAATCCTTTATTTTGTACCTTCTATCGAAGGGCAACTTGTGTTGATTGTGGTAACGGGCACTCTCTTCTTTGCTTTTCGAACAATACAATATGCCCACGCCACACTTTTTATTACCTTATTAGTGTTATTAAGCTTTAATTTATTAGGTGAAGGCTATGATGTTGCCTTACCTCGTATAGTTGATACTGTAATAGGTTGTGCTATTGCATGGTTTGCAGTGAGTTATATTTGGCCTGATTGGAAATTTCGTCAACTCCCTTTAGTCATTAATAAAACCATGGCGCATAATTGTTACTATCTTGATGCCATTCTTATTCAATATTATCAAGGTAAAGACAATAGCGTGAATTATCGTATTGCTCGGCGTAATGCACACAGTAGTGATGGCGAATTAGCATCATTAATTTCTAATATGGCATCGGAACCGAAAAGTTATCAAACCTCTCAAGAAGAGGCTTTTCAGCTACTTTGTCTAAACCATACTTTATTAAGTTACATTTCAGCGTTAGGTGTTCATCGCAATAAAATAACAGACGAAGCAGTGCTGACATTGTTAAACGATACAGTTTGCTATATTGATAGCGCGCTACACAGAAAAGAATATCAAGACGATGCTTTTAAACAAACTCATCATCAACTACTCGAACGCGTGAATGCACTTTCTAATACAGAGGATAGCCGTGCTCAATTAGTTCTCACTCAAATTCGACTATTACTTGATTTACTTCCACAAATAGTCAGTTGTATCCAACTCATTGAGCAAAGTGAATTAAGCAAAAAGATACATAGCGAAACAGTACAAAATTAAACCTTAAAAATTGATAGTTATTTTCTCTAATTCCCACAAGAACATTAGAGAAAATAACGTGTAATATTTACTCATCACTGTTATCGAATAGTATGGCTATTAAATTTCATTATCATAAAAATGACAATTCATCATGCCAATTCAGCAATTCCATTTTTAATTGATCAGGTAATACTGAACGATGGCACCCAACAATGGCTCCAGCTAAAGAAAGCAATAACTCACTATTTTTATAGTTATACAACTGCATTAATTTTAAATAACTCGCCTTAGCACCTATATGTCGTAATTCTTCTACTTTATTAATTCCAATTTGATTTAACTTTTTCTCTAACATAACCCCAAGATTAGGAAGATCTTTTATTCTACTAGGCTGTTTTCGCTGCCCTAAATATTCCTGAACACTATAGTGATATGATAAATCAATATACTGTTCTAATTTTTTTTGATCTTTCCATATCACCTCGGTGATGCGGTAGTAACGCAACGTTATTGGCCCTCCTTTTTTTAAATAGACATAAGCATTCATTTTAGTTGCTTTATATAGCGTCTCTAAAAATCCACTTCCTTTTAGGTAAAATTCACCATCTGAATTTATAGCTAATATAATTTCATCAACCATCAAACTAGAACCACCAAATTGCGATTTAGTGGTTAACGCTCCATATTTCGCAATACGCGATAACACACGAGCCTTCCTTTGCTCAGATAAAAACAGCATTAAAACTCCATAATTGGCATTACATTTTTTATCTTTGAATTCAAAAACATGAATACTACTTGGATATCTAAAACAATAAATAAATTCTCTTTTTCTGCCAATAGCTATCCCCCCCAAATTATGGATTTAGATAAAAATTGAGATCAACTTTCAAAAAATTGCTCTTGATTTAAGCGAAATTTAGATATACTGTATATTCATACAGTACATAATGAATGAGGTAAATATGAAAATCTCAACATCATCTCCGACAAGACAACATACCATTCTCCAAGAGATCTCAAATGAGGTATTACCTCTATCTATAGCATCTAGTGCTATAGCTTCTGTACCAAATGATAAGCATGGCATGGTAAGTGAATTACTTTATCAAAACCCACTGGTTATCAACCATATTTTATTACCACTGCTTAAGCAGTATAGCCATGAATCACGTTGGTTACTTTGGGTTAATCCACAACAAAAACTAAACCGTCATTGGCTACAACAAGCAGGTTTGCCTTTAAACAAAATCATACAACTGAATCATGTTCATGCCATCACAACTGTAGATTTAATGAAGAAAGCATTGATGAGCGGAAATTACAGTGTCGTTTTAGCGTGGTTACCAGAAATATCGTCAGATGAAATGAAAGCTTTAGAATCTGCTGCCAGCCAAGGCAAAAGTTTGGGCCTTATTATGCGTCAGCAAAATAAGAATAATATCCAAATAGAAAGTACAAATACTTTTAAACGACATTTGAATTCCGTAAAAATTCATTCATTACACTACCATTAGTGAAATTTAAGAGTTTTCCTAATACTCAAAATGCCTAGATATCATTTAAGATAAGGAATAAGGATTTATAACCTAAATCATGAAGTTACAATAAATTTAACAAAAACACAGAATGTTCCCTATTGTAGCAATTGACGGATTTTTTTAAAATTTTAAGTCGAATATTAAAGGGATACTTGTAACTTTTTAAGTTCATTGTAGACTTTATATCGTTAAGGTTATGCTTTAAATCCCAATTTTTGGGATCATCATTTGATGAAAGCATAGAATTCCTAACAATAATTTAACCAAGGGCAAATAATAAGGCTTAAAGCCAAATGCCTAACTTGGATGATAACGAGGCGTAAAATGAAAAAGACAGCTATCGCATTAGCAGTGGCAGTGGCAGCTTTCGCAACTGCAGCGCAAGCAGCTCCAAAAGACAACACCTGGTATACTGGTGGTAAATTAGGTTGGTCACAATACCAAAGTACAAGTAATCATTTCGGTGATACTTCTATTGGTAACGGTAATACTCACCGTGATCAATTAGGTGCCGGTGCATTTGCTGGTTATCAATACAACCAATACTTAGGTTTTGAACTGGGTTATGACTGGTTAGGTCGTATGACTTATAAAGGTTCATACGATAACGGTGCTTTCAAAGCACAAGGTATCCAGTTAACAACTAAATTAAGTTATCCAGTAATGGAAGACTTAGACGTCTATACTCGTTTAGGTGGTATGGTATGGCGTGCAGATTCAACTGCAACAGTTGGCGCTACTTCACTGAACCAAAAACGTTTCTCTGAAAACGACACTGGTGTTTCTCCATTAGTTGCTTTAGGTACTGAATATGCGATCACTCCAAACATCGCTACTCGTATCGAATACCAATGGATCAACAACATCGGTGATAAAGACACACTGAATACTCGCCCAGACAATGGCATGCTGAGTGTTGGTGTTTCTTACCGTTTCAACCAAGAAACTCCAGCTCCAGTTGTAGCTCCAGCACCAGTTGTAGCTCCAGCTCCAGTTGTAGAAAACAAAACCTTTACTCTGCGTTCAGACGTTCTGTTTAACTTCAACAAATCTTCACTGAAAGCTGAAGGTCAAGAAGCTCTGAATGGTCTGTACAGCGAACTGGCTAACATCGACCCAACTCAAGGTCGTGTAGTTGTTATCGGTTACACTGACCGTATCGGTTCTCAAAAATACAACCTGCCTCTGTCAGAAAAACGTGCTCAATCTGTAGTAGATTACCTGGTATCTAAAGGTATCCCTGCAAACAGCATCTCTGCAGAAGGTCGTGGTAAAGAAAACCCAGTTACAGGTAATACCTGTGACAACGTTAAAGTTCGTGCAGAACTGATCGACTGCTTAGCGCCAGACCGTCGTGTAGAAATCGAAATCCAAGGTACAACTGAAGTTGTTGTTCAACCTGGTAACTAATTCTGATAGTAGATTTATCTACTGCTGAGAATTCAAAAACCCTGTCAAATTGGCAGGGTTTTTTTTATGATTAATTTGTATAAAACACATATATAAAGCACATATAACAGATTGAAAATTACAAGGCAGAGAATAGTATGGAAACAACATGGACAAATATTTTGGCAATAGGAAACTACAGTAAATAATAACAAGTAGGCAAAACTATTAGTCTCTTTTGCTAAAAGTTATTCAACACCGCGCTAAGTTAATTTATTATTTTTCCGTTTTATCTTTTCCTAATAATTCAATTAGCCCATCTTTTAAGCTATGAACTTTTAATGCGTATTGCTCTTTTCGTTCAGCATCCTCAATTAACTGAACTATTGTTTCTGATAAGGTGATCCCTCGTCGCTGAGATAATGCTGAAAGTCGCTGCCAAACTTTAAAGGTGAGGTCGATAGATTTCTTACGAGTATGCTGATGCTCGGCATTAAAATAACGTTTTCTTCGTGCTCGAATCGTTTGTTTCATGCGGTTTGATAATTCAGGATTCATATGCAAATTAATCCATTCCAATACTTTTATTGGTTGAGATTCAATAAGCAAAAGCTGTTCTACAGCATCCTGAGCTGCACTTTTCTCTATATGGCAGGTAATTAATTCACCTTCATGGTGTTTTTTTACCAAGTAAGCCCACTTCCAGCCACATTCTAGGTTCTCTAATTGTTGATATTTCATACAAATTCCAGTGACAACGTAACTATATATAAGCATATCAACAATTTTACAAAAATACTGCCACTGAACCGAAATTTTTCGGTTGTTTTATAAACTAATTTGCTTCAGATACGCTTTTTTATCAATCTGTCACAAGCTTTGATTAAGGATAGTTTTCTGAGCACGTTGTGATAGAATCGAGCGTCGCTATTATAAAATCTAAGCAATATGTCTATAAGGCAATTTTGTTTGGTAATAGCAAAATATTCCCTGCCAATGCCTTTAATGACAGCTTACTTGCAGGATAGATATCTTTTGTTAGATATCATAATAATGACTCTTTTCACTAACCAATAATAAAAAACGGTAACCTTGAAAAACAACGAATTAGAATGGCAGGCGTTACGCCCTGATTACGCCTCCTATCAGACTTTTTTCCAAACAGCATCTCAATTGCCTGCATCTGTACTTCGTGAGGTTCAGCCTCGCCTGTATGAAAGCTTACAATGGCTAAATAATGCCGATTCGGGCCAATTTATGCTGTTAAAAGCAGAAGATTCTGCTGTGTATTTTGATACGCTCTGCGACACATTGCTACAATCAGAAATTCAAACTTATCCTGTTGTGGGTGCCTATCAAGTAGAATCCAACAAAATTTATTGGCAAGAGAATGTGCAAGGCACTTTTTCATCATCAGTACCCGTTGCTAGTTGTAGTTGGATTGAGCCAGAACAACTTTTTGGTTCATTCTACTGCCATAAAGAGAGAGTGAGCGTAAATCCTGGCCTATTACATCAGGTTAATGGCGGTATTTTAATTCTTTCGATAAAAGCACTATTAGCGCAACCACTTATGTGGTTTCGACTAAAAAAAATGGTAGAAGAGCAACGCTTTGAATGGCTGATTTGGAATGAAAACCAATCCTTACCACTACCAATAGAAAGTATGCCACTCAATTTACGCGTTATTCTTGTTGGTGATCGTCTAAGTCTTGAAGAATTCGAGTTTATGGAGCCAGAATTAAGTGGAGCTGCTCTCTATGGTGAATTCGAACAAGATATGTATTTAGAAAATGAAGCCGCACTTTCTCAATGGTGTGGTTTTATTAATGCGCTATGCCAAAAATATCGCTTACCTTCTTTAGCGCCTGAAGCTTGGGAAGTATTATTAACACAAGCTGCTCGACGCCATGAAGATCAGCTGATTTTAACATTTGATCTAGAATGGATCTTACGTCAACTTCGTAATGCATTACGTTTTAATCATGATGCCTATCTCAATGCAGATGCATTAAAAAAAGCCGAAGAAAATCGCTTATGGCGTCATAGTTATCTCTTAGAACGTAGCCGTGATGAGATTTTACAAGGTCAAATCATGATCCAAACTGATGGCGAAATCATTGGTCAAATCAATGGACTCTCTGTATTAGATTATCCTGGTTACCCGGATTTAATTGGTGAACCTGCTCGAATTACCTGTGTTGCCCATATTGGTGATGGCGAATTTACTGATGTAGAACGAAAAGCTGAGTTAGGTGGCAATATCCATGCTAAAGGTATGATGATAATGCAAGCCTATCTTAACTCAGAACTACGCTTAGACCAGCCACAACCATTCAGCGCTTCTGTTGTATTTGAGCAATCATATGGTGAGGTTGATGGCGATAGCGCTTCATTAGCTGAATTGTGTGCATTAATCAGTACACTTGCACAGCAAGCTATTGATCAACAAATTGCGGTAACAGGTGCAGTGGATCAATTTGGTCAAGTACAGCCGATTGGTGGTGTTAACCAAAAAATTGAAGGATTTTTTGATATCTGCCAAGAGAGAGGACTCACAGGTTCACAAGGGGTCATTATTCCTTTAGCAAACATCCGACATTTAGTGTTAAACGAAAATGTTGTACAGGCAATTAAAGAAGATAAATTTCATATTTGGCCTGTTACCCATGTTGCCGAAGCGATCACTTTGTTAACCCGTCAGCCATATTACGAAGGACAGTGTGAAGAAGCACAATCTGATGAACACTTGTTAGCTGTTATTCATGACCGAATAACGCAAGCAAATAATCAGGATAGACCTAGATTACCTTGGTTTCTTCGCATATTAAGATAATTCTGTTTCAAGTGATCGGAGTTGTTCAGCGTACAAGTGTACGCTATTCTGTGTTCTTACACTTGATAAAGGCTATGTAAACAATGGTTGATAAACGCGAATCTTATTCTAAAGAAGACCTCATTGCTTCAGGCCGTGGCGAATTATTTGGTCAGGATGGACCGCCACTGCCTTCTGGTAATATGTTAATGATGGATCGCATCATTAAAATGACTGAAGATGGCGGCACCCATGATAAAGGCTTTATCGAAGCTGAATTCGATATTAAGCCTGATTTATGGTTCTTTGATTGCCATTTTGTTAATGATCCTGTGATGCCAGGCTGTTTAGGGCTTGATGCCATGTGGCAGTTAGTTGGTTTCTATTTAGGATGGCTTGGTGGTGAAGGCAAAGGCCGTGCACTTGGCGTAGGTGAAGTTAAATTCACTGGACAAATATTACCAACAGCAAAAAAAGTAACATACAAGATTAACTTCAAACGCGTTATTAATCGTAAACTGATTATGGGTATTGCTGACGGTGAAGTTTTTGTAGATGGTAAACTGATTTATGAAGCAAAAGACTTAAAAGTCGGCTTATTTAAAGATACCTCTGCATTCTAAAATCTATAATAAATTGAAATTATTATAGAAAATAAGATACCGTGTAAGATAAATACACGGTATTTTTTTATCTTATCTCTCTTTGTTAATTGGTTATATTCTTCATATAAAACACATCAAATTTTAGCTAACCTTATTCTTGTGCATTATGCTGATTACCCATTTTTAAAAACTAAAAATAGTGTTTAATTTTTGGTGAGAAAATAAGCAGAAAGTAAGATAAAAATAATATTCTTAATATTTCTTCAGCGTTTTTATTTTGATTACTGCTATTACTTGATTACTGTTATTAATAGTATCAAATGTATTTTGAATACCTACTATTAAGATTATTACGAAAGAAAATATTGATAAAATACAGAATATTTACTGATTTTTTATTTTATTGTGAAATGTTTTTTATCTTCACATTCCCCTTTATTGGTATATTTCTAACAAGATTGATTATATAATCCCATTAATTTCAGTATCGCGATACTATTCGCACAATAGATTTAGCTTAGAAAAAAACGATATATCGTAAACGAAAAAATAAGCGCTATTTAAAGTAAAAAGGCTTACAGATGTAAGCCTTTTTATTCCAATTCATTATGTTATTAAATTGTCCTATGTAAAACTCACCACATAGGAATAGCGATAAATAACCCTATTCTGATTGTCAGTAAAAACGTAATAACACAATGAGCATTCGATCTAAATTGTTTACTCATAAATTATTACGATGGGTTATTTTATTTTACCAGACCTGGGCGATCCTCCATTGCCTGTCGCCAACCACCCAGCCAGTGTGAACGCGCATCTATTGCAAAATAGGGGCATAGCTCTTTTGAACGTCCTTGAATACCTGCTTGATAACCTTTCGATAATGCTCTAGCTAAACGATCTCGTTTCTGTCTTTTCATCTTTAGACAACCCTCACGTTATAAGTTTAAGCGGAAAGATAATGGTCGTTTTTTCAACGTCCACCTAAATTGATACGCTTTCTTAAGAGTTTAAGCAAGTAAAGAAGTTAATATAAATGTCATATTTGTGATATCAAGCTAGCTCTAATTTAAATAACCTTAGATTACAATTAATTATATTTAATATTATTAAGTTAATGATTTATTTTAGATTGTTTCTAGTTATAAAAAATATTTTTATTTTATTGAAATATAAAACTATTTTATACAGTTAATATTGTAACTTTAAAAATAATACTTATTACCAATAAATTAGATAAAAATAAATAATGTTTATTTTTCAATTAATGTCAATAAAACACTCCGTCAGAGACTATAATTATCTGTTCTATTTACATCAAGAAAAATAAAAAAGCTTTTTAATTACCTTGTATTTATTAAGGACATAGAAATGCATTTCATCAAAAAGAGATTAATAACTATTATTACAGAGTTCTATTAACTCAAACTCTTCAAAGACTAATTCCATATCTTCAGAAAAATACCCTTCTCTACTAAAAAATTCTTTATGCTCTTGTTGCCAATAAGCCAAACTTAAATCTCCTTCACCTTCTTTAGCAGCAAGTTCTTGTGTTATTTCAGAAAATCTGATTAATCGTAAGGAACGCGTTCTAATGACACAAACGGGTTCTTGTTTACTATTTAAAATAATATTAAATCCGCCAATAATGGGAATTTCGCTATCACTAAAAAATCCACTTAAAGAGCTGCAAGTTGCCGTTTTTTTACCTTGAACCACCAGCATAGCTAATTCATCGGCAAGCTTCTCATTATCACCAAACGACCAACTAATTGCATGAGGATATTTATTTTTTAGTCGATTTAACATGTCATTTCCTAAAGCTAAAATAAAAGCTCAATACTCAGCTTAAAATAATTTAAGTGAATATCGAGCTTTAACAGATAGAACAAAAATAGCAGCTAGCGCTGAGTTGTAATTACCTGCGCTATATTTGCAACAACTTGTTGCCAACCTTGACCTAAAGTACGTACTAACGCCGGATAGCCGTCTTCATTTTGATCAAGTGTTAATGAAAAAGGTTGTTTAATCACCTTGTTACCATCAACATAAATCCAATCACCAGCAATCACTGCTTTTCCATCATAACGACCTTGGAAATAGTTAACAGAAACTGTCAATCTTGCTAAGTTGTCATCTATTGGTTGTGTTGCTACTACCGTATCAGGAAATGCTTGAGATAAACCTGACACTAAATTTTGTTGTAATTGTTGATCTAGAGGGTTAACCCAAAGATGTTGATTAGCGACGGTATAGTTTATATCTGAAGTTTGATAAACAATCCCTGCACTTACTAACATATCTGATAAACGGATCGGCTGAACCCATATTTGTGATTTTTGTACAGTCTGTGCTTTAGCGGTTACTGCTTGCTGAGCAGGAGCTATAGGCAATTGATAATACGCTTTGTTCGGCTGACTCGAACATGCCGTCAGCATCAACACAAATATTCCAATAATATATTTCATTATTTTTCAGCCCTCTTTGGTTCTGGATCTTTCCCTTGTGGTGCTTCAAAAATCAATGCATTACTCTTGTTGTTTAGTGTTTTCAACAATGGTTGCATTTCTCTTAATACCTGATCCAACCGCTGCATATTATCTATCATTTTGCCATATGCAGGAGAACCCGGCTGGAATCCTTGCATACTACGATTAATCTCTTTAATAGACTGCTGAATTTCATTTGGCAGATTTTTAAACTCATCACTACCTATCATAGTATTTAATGATTTTAAGGTTTCTTTCGCTTCAGCAACTGCCTTTTGACTTTCAGATAACGTTTCTGTCATCTGTTTTAGCATTGGCTCTACGGGTAAATTATTAATTTTATCCAGTGATGTCAGCACTTTTTGTTGAATTTGCGATAAGCCTGAACTTACAGTTGGAATTTGCTGGAAACCTGCGACTGTTTTAGCCCCTTTCCATTCCTCTGCATCCTGATAGAAATCGAGGTCAATATAAAGCGCCCCCGTTAATATATTGCCAGATTTTAAAGAAGCTCTTAATCCGCCATTAACCGCAGAGGAGATCTCTTTAATGTAATCAAAGCTTTTACCAACATCATCAGCGAAACGCTCTGGTTCAACATGAATAAGTACAGGAATACGAAAATCTTTATCAAGTGATTGCTGCATCCCTTTAGTATAGAAAGGAACTTGAACCACAGTACCCATTCTAATACCACGAAACTCAACTGGAGCACCGGGTTGTAATCCCCTAACTGAGTCAGAGAAAAACATAATATAACCACGATAGTCAGTATACAGAGAGTTTTGAATACTTTTTTCGTTATCATAAAGTTTGAATTCTGCTTTAGGGTCAAGCTCATCGCCCGGCAACCAACCTTCTGGCACATCAAAACTTACGCCACCACTAAAGAGTGTAGAAAGAGATGCCATTTCAACGCGAACACCCGATGATGACATATCAAAGGCAATACCTGAGTCTTTCCAGAATCTGACATTCGAGGTTACCATTTTGTCATAAGGAGCTTTAATAAATAGCTGGTAATGCATATCGCGGCTATCGATATTAAATTCACTAGTTTCAACCGAACCGACTTGATATCCCCTAAATAAAACCGGATCACCTGGATTTAGTTGTCCTGCTCTTTCACTGACTAAATTAACACGAATACCTTGAGCATCAGGAGACGCAAGCGGTGGAGAATCGAGCAAATTAAATTCGTCTTGTTCTTTGCCTGTTAAGCCCGGTTGTAATTCGATATAAGCACCTGATAATAGCGTTCCAAGGCCAGTTACACCCTCTTTACCAATTTGAGGTTTAACTACCCAAAATGCCGTATCAGCACGGAGTAACTCTTTCATTTCAGTATCAAGACGCGCTTTTATAATAACTCGACTGAAATTACTATCGAGCGTGACGGCTTCTACTAAACCAATATCCACACTTCGACTTTTAATTTTTGTTTTTCCCGCTTCAATGCCATCCGCATTATAAGTAATTAATGTAACTTCAGGACCTTGATGGCTGAAATGATAGTAAAGGATCCACGCTCCAATAAATAACGTGACTAGCGGTATTATCCAAACTGGAGACCAGCTCTTTAATTTGTTAATTTTTGCTTCAGATGAAGCAGTTTCATTCTTTTCAGTCACCCTTAGGCTCCTTAATCATCGGGTTATCATCTTCGGTATTACACTTATCCCATGTCAACCGAGGATCAAACATCATTGCAGAGAACATGGTTAACACCACCACCAATGCAAATAGCACTACACCAAAATCTGGGTAGATACTCATCAGACGTCCCATTCTGACTAATGAAGCTAAAACAGCGATAACAAAAACGTCAATCATCGACCAACGTCCTACATATTCAACAACTTCATAGAGAAAATGCATTCTTGCAGGATCTCTTTTACCTTTTATTCTATGGGCATCCCAGCACAACCAACCAATGGCTATCATCTTTAAGCTAGGCACCATAATACTAGCAATAAAAATAACCATAGCGACAGGGTAAGACCCATCTTCCCATAGCAATATCACTCCAGCCATAATTGTTGAGTAGAGGCTATTACCTAGCGATTCGGTTACCATAATAGGTAATAAATTAGCTGGGATATAAAGGACCAGCGAGGTAATTAATAACGACACTGTCCATTGTAAACTTTTGGGTTTTCTTGCATGGCCTTTTACTTCACAGCGGCTGCATTCGTATTGATCTACTGGCAGTATTGCTGTGCATGAACGACATAGTCTTACCCCCTGCTTTAAACCTGTTTTGCCCGATTCAATCGGAGGATGTTCAGGTCGTGGTTCTAATTTTTCCCACAACGTGTGGCGATCTAGGCACTGAAACGCTCGAATTTGTAATAAGCAAAACAGAACATAAGGTAAAAAACTTAGACCCAATCCAATATCACCATAAGCCATAAGTTTAACAAAGCTAACTAAAATACCAGCGAGGAAAATTTCAGCCATACACCACGATTTAAGCTGAAAAAGAATTCGTGATAACCAAATTTGTAACTTTCTTGGCAAATTTATTGGCGTGCAAAGTAATATGATGGCAAACATACAAAATGCGGGCACTATTTGCACAAATAATAAAAAGAAGGCACCAAGCTCGATATAGTTTTCACTAAACATCACTCTTGGAATTTGCAATAACGTTATATTATTTGCAATACCAGCCACTTCCATACTGACAAAAGTAAACTGACATGCCATAAGAAGCATAAACAATGCACTGATAGCGATAGCAACTGGCTGGCGAAAAGGTTGTCTCCAGCGCGCAATTAACATCGTATGACAACGCGGACAGGTTGCTTTAGTGCCTTGAATCAATTGAGGTACACCGACCACCAGATCGCACTGAGGACATAATATCTGTTCATGTTTATGTTCATGCTGATGTTGTTGACCTGAACACACTGCGACACCTCTTATATTTTGGTTATCAATAAGTATTGCATCCTAGAAGAAAAAACGGGGCTTATGCCCCGTTTTATTTTGGCTATTCACCGTTTTGCATTAACTCTAGCTCTTGCCATCTATCAAAAGTTGTTTCTAGCTCTAGTTCTTTATCTGCGAGTGCTTTGAGCACTATCTCGGTCTCTTCATGAGGTCGAGTGAAAAAATTAGGAGCCCCAACTTCTTCTTGCAATGCGCTCAGTTCGTTTTCTAAACTTTCTAGTTTCGCAGGAAGCTGCTCAAGTTCTCTTGTTAAATGATAACTTAACTTATTAACAGCGCGATTGTTCTTTCTTGCGTTCTCTTTGTTTTTTACGTCTTTTTCAGTTTTTTCTGGTGTTGTAGGTGATTTATTTGCTTCGCTACGCAAAGATACTGATTGTGCTCTTTGCTGCTGAGCATCGTAATATCCACCTACATAGCGACTAATATTACCATCACCTTCAAAGATCCAGCACTCAGTCACGCTATTATCAACAAACTCTCTATCATGGCTGACCAGTAGAACTGTTCCTTGATAAGCATCGACCAACTCTTCTAACAACTCTAATGTTTCTACATCAAGGTCGTTTGTTGGCTCATCAAGAATAAGTAAATTACTTGGTTTTAAGAATAAACGTGCAAGTAACAGCCGATTTCGCTCACCACCAGATAGCGCACGAACGGGAGTCATGGCGCGTTTAGGTGGAAATAAGAAGTCCTGTAAATAGCCTAATACATGGCGAGGACGTCCATTTACCATCACTTCTTGCTTACCTTCAGCAAGGTTATCCATTACCGTTTTATCAGGATCAAGTGTTGCTCGATGTTGGTCAAAATAAGCAACTTCAAGTTTAGTTCCGCAATGAACGCGACCACTATCTGCTGTTAAATCACCTAGCATCAATTTTAATAGTGTGGTTTTACCACAACCATTAGGCCCTACAAGAGCAATTTTATCGCCACGCTGTACTTTAGCTGAGAAGTTTCGTACCAGTGTACGCGACCCGATACTGTAATTAACATCTTCCAACTCAAAGACAATTTTTCCTGAACGTGCAGCTTCTTCAACTTGCATGCGAGCGCTACCAAGTACTTCTCGGCGCTCACCTCGTTCAACTCTGAGCGCTTTTAATGCTCTAACGCGCCCTTCATTACGAGTACGACGCGCTTTAATACCTTGTCGGATCCACGTTTCTTCTTGTGCTAATTTACGGTCAAACTCTGCATTTTGTTGTTCTTCAACACGCAATGCTTCTTCTTTGCTTTCAAGATATTTATCGTAATTGCCTGGCCATGAGGATAAGTGCCCACGATCAAGATCGATAATACGTGTTGCCATATTACGAATGAATGAACGGTCATGGGAAATAAAGACAATACTTCCTTGGAAATCTTTTAAAAACTTCTCTAACCAAAGAATAGTTTCGATATCAAGGTGGTTCGTTGGTTCATCTAAAAACAGGACTTTAGGCGCACTAACTAAAGCACGGCCTAATGCGGCTTTCCTTAACCATCCCCCCGATAAAGAAGAAAGTTGTGCTTCGCCGTCTAAACCTAATTTTTCTAATACTTCAGCAATACGGCTATCAAGCAACCAAAGGTTACGGTTATCTAATACTTCTTGAAGTTCCGCCATACGGTTAAGATTTTTGTCTGATGGATCTGTCTCAATTATCTTAGAAATATGGTGATAATCCGTTAAATATTTAGCATCTTCTTCAACGCCTTGTGCGACAAAATCAAAAATAGTGCCTTCAACATTTCTGGGTGGATCTTGTTGTAAACGTGCAGTAACCAGATCTTGCTCGTAAACAACTTGACCATCATCTAATTGTTGTTCTTTGGCTAGTACACGTAATAGTGTAGATTTTCCTGCACCATTGCGTCCGACTAAACAGACGCGTTCATTTTCATCAATAAATAAATCGGTGTTATCCAATAACGGGGCATCACTAAACGCTAAATAAGCCCCAGTCAAACTAATTAATGGCATTGTAAATTATTCCTCACCAGCATGACATAATAGCCAGCAATTGTGGATTTGACGGTTACGTGCAAAATCTTGCGACAATGTTTTTTGCGTAATTTCTTTTGCAGATAGCCCAATTTTTGCTAATTCGTCATTATCCATTTTGAATCCACGTTTGTTATTAGAGAACATAATAGTGCCCCCTTTTCTTAACAGACGTTTGAGATGTTTCATTAGCTCGATATGATCTCGCTGAACATCAAATGTATTTTCCATTCGCTTAGAGTTAGAAAAAGTCGGTGGATCAATAAAAATCACATCGAACTGTTCATTACTCTGCATTAACCACTGTAAGCAATCGGCTTGCATTAAGCGATGTTGTCTACCGGTTAAGCCATTCGCTTGAAAGTTCTTTTCAGCCCATTCAAGGTAAGTACGTGACATATCAACCGTCGTCGTACTTTTTGCACCACCTAATCCCGCATGAACAGAGGCGGTTCCGGTATAAGCAAACAGATTTAAGAAATCTTTTCCTTTGCTCATTTCGCCTAGCATTTTACGAGCAATGCGGTGGTCTAAAAACAGTCCTGTGTCTAGATAATCGGTTAAATTCACCCAGAATTTTGCACCAAATTCATCAACTAAGAAAAAGTCACCTTTCTCAGCCATTTTTTCATACTGTTGCTTGCCTTTTTGACGTTGGCGTGTTTTCAAAATCAGTTGATCAGACCGTAGTGCTAACACTTCCATTGTCGCGCTGATGACATCAAAGAGACGCTGGCGAGCTTTATGCTCATTAATTGTTTTTGGTGGTGCATATTCTTGAATAATAACTTTCTCGCCATAACGGTCTACAGCAACATTATATTCAGGTAAATCCGCATCGTATAATCTATAACATTCAATCTGTTGTTGTTTTGCCCATTTCGCGAGTTTTTTCTCATTTTTGCGTAAACGGTTTGCAAAATCTTCAGCTAAACCCGTGTTGATTGTTGAAGGGGTATCAGAAAGTAAATAGTTTTTCTGTACACAATCAAGTGGACCATTTTTAGCTTTAAACTCACGTTCTGCTCGTAGCTGAATACAACTTAATAGCTCAGGCGAAGCACTAAATAGTGATAATCTCCAGCCTGGGAAGTGTGCTTTTATAGCTCTTCCTAACTGACTGTGTAAGGCAATTAGTGCTGGTTCGCTTTCTAAACGCTCACCATAAGGTGGATTACTGATGATGGTTCCTTTAATTTCACCCGCAATAGGATTCGTCAGTTTTGCGGCATCACCTTGTGTAAAGGTAATAAGATCAGCGACATCAGCTCTGCGTGCATTAGCTCTTGCCATATCAAGCACACGTTTATCAACATCAAAACCATAAAAACGGGCGATAGCATTTTTTTTGCCTTCACGAAAGCGAGAAAATGCTTCTTGAGTGACTTCTTTCCACAGCATTTCATCATGACCTAACCAATGACGAAATCCCCAATGCACGCGATTTAATGCTGGCGCACAATCTGTCGCCATCATTGCAGCTTCAATTAATAAAGTGCCTGAACCACACATTGGATCAATTAATGGAGTGTCTGTTTTCCAACCTGAACGCATAATAATGGCTGCGGCTAAGTTCTCTTTTAGTGGTGCTTGCCCAGTTAAGTCACGATAACCACGTTGATGTAAGCCATCACCACTTAAGTCTAATGATAAAGAGGCTTTTTCTTTATGTAGATGAATAGTCAGTCTAATATCAGGAGATTGTTTAGCAACATCAGGACGTTGCCCCAATTTGCGCTGGAATGAATCGACAATGGCATCTTTTGCTTTTAATGCGCCATATTGGCTGTTGCGGATAACATCGTTGGTGCCACTAAAATGAATGGCAAAGGTTTCATTAACAGTAAAAATTTCACTCCAGTCAATTGATTGCACACCAAGATATAAATCTAAATCACTGTAGACATTAAATTCATTTAGCGGAAGTATGATCCGCGATGCTAAACGGCTCCAGAGTAAAGATTGATACATGGTTTTATCATCAGCACGAAAATAAACACCACCTTGAGTTATCTGGCAAGACTGAGCACCTAGATGCTCAAGTTCAGATTTTAATAGTTCTTCCAGACCTCGGCCTGTGCTGGCAAACAGAGAGCGCATAATATTGTTACCACCTAAAATAAAATTGTTGGGCATTATAGCTAATTGTATTACGTTGTCATAAAGTTACTGGCTATAAAAAATAATAAAGTCTTTTTGGAGCAGTCATGATCAACGTATCACGCCTTTATGTTCACCCAGTTAAATCAATGAAAGGAATTCGCCTTTCTCAGGCTTTTGCTCGCGAAAGCGGATTCACGTTTGATCGTGATTTTATGATAACCACCCCTGAAGGTACTTTTCTTACTGCACGAAAATTTCCTAACTTGCTGTGTTTTATCCCAACCGCTATGGCAAATGGTATTTATATTCAAGCACCTGATGGCGAAGGTATCGCTATTACTTATCAGGATTTTAAAACCACATTGCAGCCAACAGAAGTTTGGGGAAATCATTTTACCGCGTATGTCGCACCAGATGAAATAAATCAGTGGTTCAGCCGGTATTTAAATATGGATGTTCAACTGCGATGGACAGGCGAAAAGCCAACTCGTCGCGTGAAAAAAAGCCCTGATACAGCCGTTTCGTTTGCTGATGGCTATCCTTATTTATTAATTAACGAAGCTTCGTTTCAATATTTGCAACAACGTTGCTCTGCTTCAATTAATATTGAACAATTTCGCGGCAATATCTTAGTTACGGGTGCAAAACCTTTTGAAGAAGATACTTGGCAAACAATACGTGTCGGCTCAGTCGTTATGGATCTCATGAAACCTTGTAGTCGCTGCATCATGACAACTATCAGTATTGATAAAGGCGTCAAACATCCTAACACAGAACCCTTAGCGACACTGCAAACATTCCGTAGTGATGAAAAAGGTGATGTCGATTTTGGCCAAAATGTCATTATTCGCCAAACAGGTATTATTCGTGTTGGCGATGTCGTTGAAGTATTAGCGTATAAAAAAGCCAAGCAATACCTTATTACTACACCAATAGTTACTACACCGGTTGAATCTATAACACCTGCTATTGAACAGAACTGTGAACAATCTGTCACGATAGAATTTAATGGCGTCACTTTTGAAGGTAATAACCAAGAAGTGTTATTAGAACAACTCGAAAATAACGGTCATAATATTCCTTATAGTTGTCGAGCAGGACTTTGTGGTTCTTGTGTCATTCAATTAGATGATGGTGATGTTGCTGCATTAAAAGCAGGTGCTATTAAACGTGCAGGGAAAATTCTTGCTTGTAGTTGTATTCCTAAAGGAAACGTGAAACTTTCTTTTAAGAAAAAATAATACTCGATTTTATCACAAATAAAAGAAGGTAATTTGTTATTGCCTTCTTATTCTTTTCTTTATTTCTCCTATATAAATAAACATATTTAATAAGAATTTTCTTATTAAGCATCCTATTTATAAATATATTTTTTATTTTTCTTTGTGGAAATATCGCAAAGAGAATTATGGGAATTTGATTTTAGGAGGCATGATTTAAAGGGGGGATGATAAAAAAGAGTAAATCCTTTTTACTCTTTTTGTTAAATAACCTTTCCGTACAATAATGATCCTGACGCTGACACTTTATGATATTCGCTTAACCTGTCATTCATAATTTTTATTGGGTCACAAAAATTAAGTGTTTTATCAAATAACGCTAATTGCGGTTGAGCTAATAAACATAAACAAGCTTGAGTACCCACTTCTGTCACTAAAAAGAGAGCTTTCTCATTGCCATCTTTTAATGAAACTTCGACCACTTGTGATAAATAAGGCGTTAATTGATTACAATTAACTTCAAAATACCAGCTTTTAGGCATTAGTGGTTTTAAAAAGCGATGGGCAATTAATGCATTTAAAGCTAATTCAGCTCTTGATTCAGATGGCATATCTATTTTGCGAATTTGCTCATCATATCCATAATAAAGAGCGGCATCATCAACGGTAAAAGATGCTGATTGGCAAGCACAATCACTTAGCATTTTGCTTGGAAAACGGCAGCGAAAAACCATACCATTTGCTAAATCAAGCATCAGCCGTTGTTGTTCATCATCAAAATACCAACGCCAGCGATCATCGGGTTTTATTATCACTAATTAATCCCCCTTCGATTCATTACCTGCTTTATTGTCTATACAACTAATCGAAAAACAGATGACATAAATAAAATATTTAATATCACCTATCAAAAACAGGATTCATTTTACTATTAATTAAGCACAATTAGTGCAATTTAATAAAAAATAATCAACTAGAGGCAATATAAACGAGTTAGGGACAGAAGAAAAGCCCCTGTCCCATTATTTAGATGTAATTAAATATGATTAATTATAGATTTGATAAGTGCGGGGCCGTGATAAATGAAACCAGAATAGATTTGAATAAGCGATGCTCCTGCATCCATTTTCTCTCTTGCTGCTGTTAATGAGTCAATTCCACCAACACCAATAATAGGTAATGCACCTTTTAATTCATCATTTAATTGTTGGATTATTTGCGTGCTTTTAGATTGAACCGGACGCCCACTTAATCCACCTGCTTCATTACAATGATTTAATCCATTTACTAATGTTTTATCTAATGTTGTATTTGTTGCAATAACACCATCAATATGATGTCGAACTAAACTATCTGCAACTTGGATTAATTCTTCATGCGTTAAATCCGGTGCTATTTTTACTGCAACAGGTACATATTTTTGATATTTACCTTGCAACTCAAGTTGTTTATTTTTTATTGCAGATAAAAGATCATCTAATGCTTCACCATATTGTAGTGAACGCAAACCTGGGGTATTTGGTGATGAGATATTAATCGCGATATAACCCGCATAAGGATAGACTTTCTCCATACAAATTAGGTAGTCATCTTTTCCTTGCTCGACAGGGGTATCTTTATTTTTGCCAATATTAATACCTAGCACACCGCCATAACGTGATTGTTTTACGTTCTCAATCAAGTTATCAACACCTAAATTATTAAAGCCCATTCGGTTAATTAGACCTTCAGCCTCGACTAAGCGAAATAACCGAGGTTTATCATTTCCTACTTGAGGGCGTGGTGTCACTGTACCCACTTCAATAAAACCAAAACCCATTGCACCCAATGCATCTATGCAATCGCCATTCTTATCAAGACCAGCAGCAAGACCAAGTGGATTTTTAAATGAGAGTCCCATACAAGAAACGGGTTTTGAAGGAAGCGATTGTTGAATTAGAAATTGAAATGGGGAATGAGATAAACGTTTTAATTGACGGAAGGTAAAATCATGGGCACGTTCAGGGTCTAGCCGAAACAATGCCTTCCTGACTAGGGAATAATACATACGATCTCCATTGAGAATATCGGGTATTAGGAATGATGTGTCTACGACGATTTAAGCGTCGAGCATCATATAGAGAAACATCCTAAAAGTAAACGTTCTAATTTAGCAATTGCCAATAAAAATCCCCAGACTACGCTGGGGATCTGATTACCGTTATGATTTAACACTCTCTATTCATTCATAAAGTGATATTGTGCGTGTTATTAATCAGCCAATGCTTTAGTGATCTTTTCATATAAATCACCTGACAAGTTATCTAGCGCTTTTAGCTTTAATAACTCTGCTCGCATTTTTTCCTGACGAGCTGCATCATAACGTTTTAAGCGAATAAAAGGCTCAATTAAGCGAGAAGCAACTTGTGGATTGCGACTATTTAAGTCAGTCAGAATTTCTGTCAATAACAAATATCCAGAGCCATCTTCGGCATGGAAAGCCACTGGGTTATTTGTTACAAAAGCACCAATTAATGCTCGTGTGCGATTCGGGTTAGCGAGAGTAAATGAACGATGAGATAACAAATTACGCACGGTTTGGAGTACATCTTTAGCTGGGCTGGTGGCTTGTAAACTAAACCACTTATCCATGACTAAGCCGTCTTGGTGCCATTTATCATCAAAGGCTTGTAATAACGCCGCTTTACAAGGTAAATCTGCCATAACAGCACTGTGCAATGCAGCTAAAGCATCTGTCATGTTATCGCTATTATGATATTGAGCTTCAACTAATTGATTACCAGTTTGCTGATTTTCAAACGCTAAATAACCCAGACAAACATTTCGCAGATCACGTTTAGCAATATCACCATGATCAACTCGATAAGCACCAATATGCATTGAGTGATAAACCGCAGAGAATTCATCTGCCATTTCTGTTGCTAGCGTTGTACGAATAAAATGCAATGCTTGATGAACCGCAGAGGGATCAATGATGGCAAATGCTTCACCTGCTTCTAAATCTGTTGGCAACGTTAAGATCAACGCGGCTAAAGCGGGATCAATATCTTTATCTAATAATACAGATCGGAAAGCATCAATCACCATGTCAGGTAAAACTAATGCTTCACCTTTTTGTACTCTAGCCACATTTTCTTTTATATAGCGGCCAAGCAGTGATTGCGCAGCATCCCAACGAGAGAATGCATTACGTGCATATTTCATCAAGAAAGAAAGTTGTTCATCAGTAAATGGATAATCTAATTTTACTGGCGCCGAGAACTCTCGTAATAAAGAAGGAATTGGCTGCTCTGGTACATCGTCAAAGACAAACTGCTGCTCTTCACGTACCACATTCAATACATTAGAAATAGTTTGACCTTGTGAACGCAGTGGGATCACATTACCTTTGGTATCGTATAATTCAATATCTAATGGAATATGTAACGGCTGTTTTTCAGTTTGATCGGCTGTCGGTGCCGTCATTTGACTAACAGTTAAAGTATATTGTTTTTTATTAGCATCATAACTATCACGAACCGTTAGCTGTGGTGTACCTGATTGACTATACCAACGACGGAATAAGGTAAGATCAACATCAGAAGCATCTTCCATCGCTTGAATAAAATCATCACAAGTTGCTGCACTGCCATCGTGGCGGTGAACATACATATGAATACCCGCTTGGAATCGCTTTTCACCTAATAGCGTGTGGATCATACGGATCACTTCAGAACCTTTTTCATACACGGTTAAGGTATAGAAATTATTCATTTCAATGACACTATCAGGACGAATTGGGTGTGCCATTGGGCTTGCATCTTCTGCGAATTGAGCGGTACGCATCACTCGTACATTATTGATACGATTCACAGAGCGAGAGCCTAAATCAGAGCTAAATTCTTGATCACGAAAAACGGTTAAACCTTCTTTTAGGCTTAACTGGAACCAATCACGACAAGTAATACGGTTACCCGTCCAGTTATGAAAATATTCATGGCCGATAACAGACTCAATACCTAAATAGTCTTTGTCAGTTGCTGTTTCACTTTTTGCGAGCACGTATTTAGAGTTAAAAACGTTTAAGCCTTTATTTTCCATTGCGCCCATATTAAAGAAATCGACCGCGACTATCATGTAAATATCAAGGTCATATTCTAAATTGAAACGTGATTGATCCCATGCCATCGCATTTTTTAGGGATGTCATTGCCCAATCAGCACGATCAAGATTACCTTTATCAACAAAAAGCTCTAAAGCAACGTTGCGACCACTTTTGGTGGTGAAAGTATCACGCAAAACATCAAAATCGCCAGCAACCACAGCAAAGAGATAACTTGGTTTTGGATGTGGATCTTCCCATGTTACCCAATGACGACCATCTTCTAGTTCGCCTTGTGCTCTTCGGTTACCGTTAGAGAGTAAATAAGGGTACTGTTTTTTATCTGCGGTGATTGTTGTGGTGTAACGTGCTAATACATCAGGTCTATCTAAATAATAGGTAATATGGCGGAAACCTTCTGCTTCACATTGTGTACACAACGCATCACCGGATACGTATAAGCCTTCTAATGCCGTATTTGCCGAAGGATTAATCTCATTGATAATTTTTAAAGTAAACTGTTCAGGAAGTTGCTCAATGATGAGTTTGCCGTTTTCTTCTTTATATTGTGTCCAAGCAACATCATTAACAGTTATTGATTTTAATTTGAGATCTTCGCCGTCTAACACTAAAGGTACTGATGTTGAAGCTAAGCGTTTACATTGGCTAATCGCTGTAACCTGTGTATTTTCTTTATCGAGAATAAAATCAAGATGAATATCGGTGATAGTGTAGTCAGGAGCGCGGTAATCTTTACGATATTTAGCAATTCTTTGTTGTGTCATAGAAAAAACCTTTTAGTTAACACGACTATTTAACGGTTATATAACCAAAGCTTACTCGTGAAAAATAGCTTTAGCCAGTCGAAACTTCAATTGAAAACATCAAAAGTCAAAAGAATGTTAACAGTTTATTAATAGTTGTAATCAATTTATTTGGTAAATGATGCTAAGCTACTCCCAAATTATGTTTAACGTGGTAAACTGATCGAAGTTTTATAGCTTGTTTTTATGTCGCAGAGAAATATCATCGATTAGTGACTCCATTGTTGTCATATTCGGGTATACTCTCCAACCTTAACGATTTAGCTGACATAAAAACGCTCCGTGAGGATGCTTGACGCGCTATGATTTTAGACGCTACACCGATTATTACATCACTGCTGGATACTGATGCTTACAAGCTTCATATGCAACAGGCCGTATTCCATCATTACAGTGATATTCCTGTCGTTGCAGAGTTCCGTTGTCGGAGTGATGAACGCCTAGGTGAATATGCAACAACTTTGCGCCATCAAGTGAATATGATGGCAGACTTGTCATTGAGCGATGAAGAGTTTGACTATCTTCAGAGTCTCCCTTTTTTCAAAAATGACTATCTGCAATGGTTTAAGCAATTTCGATTTAAACCTGAACAAGTCAACATTTCTGCTACACCAGAAAACCAACTAAGAATTAGGATAACAGGCCCTTGGTGCGAAGTTATTCTATGGGAAGTACCTTTATTGGCGTTGGTAAGTGAAATTGTTCATCGTGAACGTTCGCCTCAAATAAGCCCAGATGATGCCGTTAATCAATTACGTAAATTAATTAACGTGTTTTATCAAGATGCGGCTGAGCAACAAATAGATTTAGCTGATTTTAAACTGATGGATTTTGGTACTCGTCGTCGTTTTTCTTATGATGTGCAATGTGCCATTGTTGATGAGCTAAAAAATCACTTTCCTTATCTTGTTGGTACTAGCAATTATCATTTTGCTGAACGTATGCAATTGGCACCTGTAGGCACACAGGCTCACGAGTGGTTTCAAGCCCATCAGCAAATTAGTCCTGAATTAGCAAATAGCCAGCGTGCTGCATTGCAATCATGGTTAGATGAATATCCAGATCAACTGGGTATTGCGCTGACAGACTGCATTACGATGGATGCATTCTTGCGTGATTTTGATAGACCTTTTGCAAATCGCTATCAAGGATTACGTCATGATTCTGGTGATCCTATTGAATGGGGTGAAAAAGCTATAGCCCATTATGAAAAGTTGGGTATTGATCCCATGAGTAAAGTGTTGGTGTTCTCTGACAGTCTCGATTTTCAGAAAGCATTAGTGCTTTATAAACATTTCCATAAGCGTATTCGCCTTATTTTCGGTATTGGAACACGACTCACCTGTAATATTCCCACTATTACTCCGCTTAATATTGTGATTAAGCTGGTAGAGTGCAATGGTAAGCCGGTAGCCAAATTATCAGATAGTCCGGGTAAAACTATTTGTGAAGATGACGATTTTGTTGATAAATTACGCAAAGCCTTTGATGTTCCACTTGTTAAACAGGCTTGCTAATTCAAATTTATTGGCCTTTTTTTGAAAATCAATCTTGCAACAAAAAAGTAGCTTATAAAAGAAAGGGTATTTACTACCCTTTTTTAGTAAAAAATGCCCCACTTCATCAATGAATCACAAATTTTTATCAATTTATTTTATACAAAGGCTTTTCTCTTCTTTATTCACTCTTTAAACTAAAATTTCCTACTTGTTTCCTGCGCTATTGCAAGTAACATAGAAAAACTGTCCGACAGGGGCAGAGTGAATTAACCAAACAATTATTTTAATTAAACGAAGAGAGATTTATTTATGATCGTTGCGCCTGTAGTTGACGTACTGCAAGGCCGTATCTCGGTTGGCGAAGATGTCACCGTTCGCGGTTGGGTACGTACAAGAAGAGATTCAAAAGCTGGTATCTCATTTCTTACCGTCTATGACGGTTCCTGCTTTAATCCAGTACAGGCCATCATTAATAATAATTTACCGAATTATCAAGATGAAGTGCTGCATTTAACCACAGGCTGTTCTGTGGAAGTCACCGGTAAAATTGTTGAATCTCCGGGCCAAGGACAGAACTTTGAAATTCATGCTACTGCAATCAAAGTAGTGGGAATGGTTGATGATCCGGAAACTTATCCGATGGCCGCCAAACGTCATAGTATTGAATACCTGCGTGAAGTTGCACACCTTCGCCCACGTACGAACTTAATTGGTGCCGTTGCTCGTGTTCGCCATACTTTGGCACAAGCACTACATCGTTTCTTCGATGAACAAGGTTTCTTCTGGGTATCAACGCCTCTTATTACAGCAGCTGATACCGAAGGTGCTGGTGAAATGTTCCGTGTCTCTACGTTAGACATGAATAACCTGCCTCGTACTGACAAAGGCGAAGTTGACTATAGTGAAGACTTTTTTGGTCGTGAAGCCTTTCTAACAGTATCAGGTCAGCTTAACGGCGAAACTTATGCTTCTGCATTAAGCAAAGTCTATACTTTCGGCCCGACTTTCCGTGCCGAAAACTCAAATACCAGCCGTCACTTAGCTGAATTTTGGATGGTTGAGCCAGAGGTCGCATTTGCTGATCTTAACGATATCGCAGCACTGGCAGAAAAAATGTTGAAATACACCTTTGCTGCTGTATTAGCTGAGCGTAGAGATGATATGGAGTTTTTCGCACAACGTGTCGATAAAGATGCTATTACACGTTTAGAGAACTTTATTACTTCTGATTTTGCTCAGATTGATTATACAGATGCAGTAACTGTATTAGAAAACTGTGGTGAGAAGTTTGAAAACCCAGTTTATTGGGGTGTTGACCTCTCTTCTGAGCACGAACGTTATCTTGCAGAGAAACACTTTAAAGCACCTGTTGTGGTGAAAAACTATCCTAAAGACATTAAAGCATTCTATATGCGTATGAATGACGATGGGAAAACTGTTGCAGCAATGGATGTATTAGCGCCAGGTATTGGTGAGATTATCGGTGGTTCTCAGCGTGAAGAGCGTTTAGATATGTTTGATAAACGTTTAGAAGAAATGGGAATGAACAAAGAAGACTACTGGTGGTATCGTGACCTACGTCGTTACGGTACAGTGCCACATTCTGGTTTTGGATTAGGTTTTGAGCGTTTAGTCGCTTATGTGACCGGTGTCGCAAACGTTCGTGAGGTTATTCCATTCCCACGCACACCAAGAAATGCTGATTTCTAATTTTTTTGATTAATTAATATTCAGCATGGCAGTTATGCTGTTTATTTATTATACTTGTTTTACTTAATACTAGAAGCCAACCTCAAGGTTGGCTTTTTTTATGCATGGTCCTTATTTGACGCAAAAGTTCCCTTAAATACACACTTTGAAATACATAGTTACAATTTGTTACACTTTTTTCGTTTTTGTAGCAAATTGGGGGTAGATAAAATTTTTCAGCAATGGAACACTGTCACCCGACACAGACGACACTTAACTCTCATAAATAGTTCCATAAAAATTAAGAAACTATTTCTGGCAGTGGCAAAGGTGTCTGAATAACACCAATGAGGGTAATAATAATGATGAAGCGCAATCTTCTTGCAGTGGTAATCCCAGCTCTGATGTTTGCTGGTGCAGCAAACGCAGCTGAAATGTACAACAAAGACGGCAACAAAGTAGACATCTACGGTAAAGTTGACGTTCATCATTACTTCGCTGATAAAGATTCAGGTGAAAGCGGTGACGCTTCACGTGCTCGTATCGGTTTCAAAGGCGAAACTCAAATCAATAAAGATTTAGTTGGTTTCGGTCGTTTCGAATATGAAATTAAAACCAATACAACTGAAAACGAAAATAAAGCTAAAACTCGTTTCGCTTACGCTGGTTTTAAATTCGCACAATACGGTTCACTGGACTACGGTCGTAACTACGGTGTAATTTACGACACCAACGCATGGACTGCCGTTCTGCCTCTGTGGGGCGGCGACTCAATGTCACAAACTGACATTTACATGACTGGCCGTACTGCTAACGTATTAACTTACCGTAACACTGATATGTTCGGTTACGTTGATGGCCTGAACTTTGCTCTGCAATACCAAGGCAAAAACAACGAAAACACTAACAACACCCGTAAAGACGGTAGCAAAGATGCTAACGGCGACGGTTTCGGTTTCTCTACAGCTTATAACTTAGGCTGGGGCGTAACACTGGGTGGTGGTTACTCAAGTTCAGCTCGTACTTCATGGCAACAAGACTATAGCTCAGCTCGCGGTTCACGCGCTGAAGCATGGAACGTTGGTGCGAAATTCGATGCTAACAACGTATACTTAGCAGCTATGTACGGTGAAACCCGTAACATGACTACCTACAACAAAGGTATTGCTAACAAAACTGAAAACGTTGAGTTAACTGCACAGTACGATTTCAAAGATCTCGGTATCAAACCATCTTTAGCTTATGTTCAATCTAAAGGTAAAAACTTAGATGCTGATAACGCTGCAATTGGTGTTGCTAACGAAGATTTAGTTAAATATATCTCTGTAGGTTCTTTCTACAAATTTAACAAAAACATGACTGCAGTTGTTGATTACAAAATCAACCTGCTGAAATCTGATAATGCTTTAGGTCTGAACGACGACAACGTTGTTGGTTTAGGTCTGACTTACCAGTTCTAATTGCCGCTTAAGGTAATTAACAGTCAAGTTAATTGATTTGAAAAGCAACACTTCGGTGTTGCTTTTTTAATGCATTACTTTCTAATTTTATCTCAAGACTCCCTTCCCTTAGCGCTTTGCTAGGTTTCCTTTTCTAATCTCATTACAATAATAAAAAACAATTTCCCGCTATTTTTATTACTCACCATTTTATTATTTTGACTATATTTTATTTATTTACTTGTTTTAGTTGATAATTTAAAAAGTATATCGCACTAAATTATCAATTAATTATAGTCGTTATTATTACATGTTAATGTAATCACAGGATATTTACTTAATTACATCTTGATTTGCTATTTATTCTCACTTAGTTCACAACTTCTTGTTAATTTCTCTACAAACAGTTGGCAAAAACCTGCCATAGCGGTACTCTTGTTACTCATATTTCGGCTTCGTTTTGAGCTAAGGGAACAATTACACTATGTTTGAGAAAATCATTGCTGCACCAGCTGATCCAATTTTAGGTCTGGCTGATAGTTTCCGTTCTGATACTCGTGAAAACAAAATCAACTTAGGGATTGGTGTTTATAAGGATGAAACAGGCAAAACACCTGTTTTAACCACTGTTAAAAAGGCAGAGAAATACCTGTTAGAAAACGAAACCACCAAGAATTATCTTCCTATTAGCGGTATTCCAGAGTTTGGCAATGTTACCCAAGCACTTTTGTTTGGTGAACAACATCCTATTATTACTGAAAAACGAGCTCGTACAGCACAAGCACCCGGCGGCACCGGTGCCCTACGTATCGCAGCTGACTTTATTGCTAAACAAACTACAGCTAAACGCGTATGGATAAGTAATCCAACATGGCCAAATCATAATAATATCTTTGAAACTGCAGGCCTCGAAATCTGTAATTACAATTATTATGATGCAACGAATCGCTGCTTAGATTTTGATGGTATGTTAGCAAGCCTTGAGAAAGCACAAGCAGGCGATGTTGTGTTATTCCACGGCTGTTGCCATAACCCAAGTGGTATTGATCCTACAGAAGAGCAATGGCGTCAATTAGCCACACTTTGTGCTGAAAAAGGCTGGCTCCCTGTTTTTGACTTTGCTTACCAAGGTTTTGCTCGTGGTCTTGAAGAAGATGCACAAGGTTTGCGCTTATTTGCAGAGAAGAATCCTGAGCTAATTGTGGCTAGTTCTTACTCTAAAAACTTTGGACTCTATAACGAACGTGTTGGTGCTTGTACTATCGTCACTAAAGATAGCGATACCGCAGAAAAAGCCTTTAGCCAAGCAAAAGCAATTATTCGTGCTAACTACTCTAACCCACCCGCTCATGGTGCTTCTGTTGTTACTACAATTCTTTCTAATCCGGCATTAAAAGAAGAATGGATTGAAGAACTAACAACGATGCGCGAACGTATTCAGCGTATGCGTCAGCTATTAGTTACCACCTTACAAGAAAAAGGTGCAAAACAAGACTTCAGCTTTATTATTGATCAAAATGGTATGTTCTCCTTTAGTGGACTAAATAAAGAGCAAGTTGAACGTCTACGTGCTGAATATGGTATTTATATTGTAGGTTCTGGTCGAATTAACGTTGCAGGTTTAACACTTGAAAATATGGTTCCATTATGTGAAGCCATTATTGCTGTGCTCTAATTTTTAACAGAAAGCATAAACGGCAAACCAATAGACAAAAAAGCCTTTTCAATATGAAAAGGCTTTTTTATTTAATTTGATTAGCTTAAATAGTTTAATTACCAGATTGGCATTTCATCTTGTAAAAATGGATTATATAAACGCTCGTGACCTAAATTAGACATTGGCCCATGACCTGGAATAAACTGATAATCGTCGCCTAATGGTAAAACTTTATTTTTGATAGATGCGATAAGATCTGCATGGTTACCACGAGGGAAATCAGTACGACCAATGCTTTCACGAAATAAAACATCACCCATAGAAATTAATTTACTTTGATGATTAACAAAAATAATATGCCCTGGTGTATGACCCGGACAATGCAATACCGATAACGAAATTGTCTTACCAACTGTTATTGTATCGCCTTCATCTAACCACTGATCAGGTGAAAAAGATTTTCCACCCGGAAAATTAAACATTCGACACTGCTGCTCTAACTCTTCTAATAAAAAGTTATCATCTTTATGTGGCCCATAAACGGGTACATGAAAATGTTCAACAATTTGTGCAGTTCCTGCAACATGATCAAAATGGCCATGTGTTAATAATACTTTTGTTAATGTTAACTGACGCTGTTCAATTTCTGAAATAAGCGTTTCAACATCTCCACCCGGATCAACTATTGCTGCTTCCTTCGTCTCATCGCACCAAATTAAAGTACAATTTTGCATATAGTTTGTCACAGGTACTATGTGATACATCATGAAATACTCCGCTCTTTAATAACTGAATCTCAATAGATTACCATGAGCGAACAGGCCCTGTATCAATATGCACAAAATTACTTCGTGGGTAATAGCCTACACCACCTGCTTTCATTCTTAATGCGACTTGGCGAACTTTAGATAAGTCAGTTCCGACTAAACGAAAATCCATTGCTTGCCCACGGGTATGGTAACTTTTCTTAGCTACACCACTACTACTTTGGCGTAAGTTATTATTCGTCACTAAAGAACGATAACCGGAAATAAGCTCAACAGGTTTATTATTATTAAGCATTACTTGCAGAAGATAAATTTGATCAAACAATGCGGGATCTATCGTTTTAATTTTATTTTGGCGATAGTCTCTAAATAAGTGATTTAGTTTAGACAGTTCTTGTTTATTGTAACGTTTGCCATCAAAAAACTCGGCTTTAATAGTTTCGCCCGTATTTAAATTATTAAAGCGGAGAATTTTTGGACGAGGTGTTGCTAATGAAGCAAATGCATGAGAAGGAAGTAAACCTAAACCAACCGCCGCCATACCAAGGCCAAGCCACTTTCGACGCTGTGAATCAATGATATCCATAGTATGTATACTCAATCAAAAATTATTCAGAAGGAAGAACCTTTATTATGACAATATTTTTCTCGAATTGTTTCCTGTCGTTTGTATAGTATTGTAAATAACGCAATATTTTCACTTACAATAACTCGACATGCTAATTAATTAGTTATTTGTACTAAATGCACTTTTATTATTCTATATTCCTGAGGAATTCAAAAATAGTTTATAAATTAATTATCATTTAATATTTCCATTCTATAACTTAAATTAATTTACTTTAATTTATTGATTCTTATAAAAAACCAGGGATAATTTTAAATTACCCCTGGTTTATTTTTATCGCGTTAGTGACTTTTATATTATAGATGTTGCTTAATATTGACTAAATAAGGTTCTGCATTTGAAATGCTTTGGTCATAAGAATAAATATCTGCGCGATATTGTGGCTCATTTTCCTGAGCAACCCAAGCTGTTTGATAATATAAATAAACGGGAATACGTTCTGGAATTGGCGCATATTGTGTCGCTCCACGTTTTAATGCGGCATCAATACGATCTTGCTTCCATCCTGCATCACCTAAAAGAATAGAAGCTAATTCAGATGCTTTATTTACACGAATACACCCAGAACTAATTGCTCGCATATTTTTTGAAAATAATGTGTGGTTAGGTGTGTCATGTAAATAAATTGCCTCTGAATTAGGCATATTAAATTTATAACGCCCTAATGAGTTAGTAGGCCCAGGTGCTTGCCAAATACGATAAGGAAAATTAGCCGCACTCGTATTCTGCCAATCAATATCATAAGGGTTTATTGGATATGCATCATTACCCCAACCCGAATAAATGGTATAGCCTTTACGGCTAAAATAACTTGGGTCTGCTTTTCCTCGAGGAACAATATCTTTGCGTGTCATACTGGTGGGTACATTCCACGGCGGATTGACGACCACATTATTAAGTGCACTGCTCATAATTGGGGTTTTTCTATCAGGACGCCCAACAATAACCTTAGAGTCTAAAATAAGCTCATTATTAGCATAAAAATAAAGCGAGAAATCAGGAATATTAACCCAAATACCTGTATCACCGATAGCAGGCGTTAAACGCAAACGTTGTATATTAAGTGCCATAATACTTGCACGTTTAGCGGGTGTGGTATTTAGCCAAACACGTGTTTGTTTACCTATAACACCATCCGTTTCTAATCCATGTGCAGCTTGAAATAATTTTACGGCAGCAACTAACGACGCATCATATACCGTTGTGGCAATTTCCTGCTCATTAACACCAAGTTCTGGTAATAATTTAAGATTGCGCAAAATTTGTCTAAGTGCAACGACTTCTTCTGCTGATTGATTAGGTTTTAATGAGCTCGTCCCTTTCATTTCTGGCCAAACAACGTCTTGATGAAGTTGTTTACGCATTTCGTTTTTCATTAATGCGTAATAAGGATGAGAGGGTGCAAAAGAGATAACAAAACCACCTAGTGTGGCATTTTTTATATTTTGCTGAAAGTCGGTTACTGCTTTATCGGTAGGTGCAGTTAATGTTTGCACCGCTCCACGATAAAGTAACGAGGCACCGGATTTATTCACTTGATCAACAAAGTTGATATAGCCTAAAAATGCATCTGATAAAATAATATCGCGCCCTTCTTGGCTTAACCCCGGTGTATCTAGCTGTGCTAACCAACGTCCAAATTGTGGCTGAATACCCGAAAGTGCAACTTCAGCAATTTGCTGTTGTAGCTGTTCTGTTATTTTTTCATCTTGCCAGATTAATGCCAGATTATTACTTTGATAAACTTTAGTCAGTTGATTGAAATAGAGTGGCTTAAATTCTTGAGGTATCCATGACTGTAATTTAGCCCTCACTTCTTGTTCTGAAATTAAGGGTGTTTCGGCTGTAATAGCAGTAGGTGCTGCATTATTTTCAGAAGCCAGAACAGCAGAGTCATTACTAGGAATGGCTACTGTTGTTTCATTTATTGGCGCTGGAGTTGTTGTTTCACTCACAGGAACAAGTGTTGTAATTTCACTTACAGCTACTGGAGCCCTAGCATCATTTACAGGAGCAGCCGTTATCGCTTTCTCCTCTGAAATAGATAACTTTATAGGTTCGCCATTTTCTGTCGCTATTACATTTTGCGCAGAAAGAAGTGTGCCTATTACAACTGAATATACAATTGCTCGTTTAATTTGTCGTTGCGCCATAAGTCCTCTTGCCCTCTTTCCCTTATTATTATTCTGGTATCCTAGAATATTAGATGAGATAGAAAAAGAGTTTTATAGGAATAAACTAATATTTGTAAAGTTTTATAAGTTTCTTACGGGAATATTCTTATAAAATAATCATAAAATGACTATTCCATTAGTTTTAACACCTCTGAATATATAAAAATAAAGGGTATAAAATAAATAAAAAAGAATTCTTTAGCATAAAAAAATGAAAAAATGAAAGGTAAAAATAGAAGATGATAGCTCAATAAATGATCAGGGTGAATTACAGTCAATTAAAATAATAAAATATTAAAATAGAAAAAGGCGTAGTTTCCTACGCCTGACAAATAAAGGTAAACAAAAACACACAGAGATTAGTATTCTGAATTGATAACCACTTCTTCACCAAATTGACCTGCTTTAGGCAGTGGTTGGTAAGATGAGTTAGCAGCACGTAAAATACGAATACCACGGATATTTAATTCATCTGCTGCGGCGATATCTGCATCAGCATCACCGTAGTAAATTTTCAGTTTATGATCACGCATCCAGCTTACTTTGTTATTTGCACCAGGTTGATCACCTGCAAAAATAACAGCCTGCATTTTATCAGCAGGAATATTTAAACCTTCTTGAACGTATTTAGTCACAGTCTCAGTTTTAGTTTGAGTACGGCCTGTGATGAAATAAACAGTATCGCCACGTTTTAAGTGCATCTGAACAAGATCGATACCGACTTGTTTAGGCATACTAAATTTATCCCACTCGTTGTTCATTTTTTCCCAGAATTCTGGGTTTTTCAGGTAGCTGAAATCATTTGGAGAATATTCCAGTTTACCGCGAAAGAATCCTGGACTTGAGAACAGAACGGTATCATCGATATCAAAACCAACAGCCATTGGTGGTTGACCAGCTAGGCTTTTCTCAATATCTGCAACAGACACCCAATTAATTGGTTGTTGTTGTGCTAATTCAGCAACAGTAACACCCGGGCTTACGACTTCTGGCATATGAACTTTGGCCATTGCTGCGCCATTTAGGCTCAACGCTAAAGCTATCGCACTCAAAGTTAACGTGACTTTACGCATTCTCTTTCCTTTAATTTTTATGTTAATCACATACGCGGACAATCATAGACATCAGCATTACATTTAAATGAGATGCAGCGCACGTTATGCCATTTATGTTTTCAATTATTTGTTAATTTACTTTCATTTTTTGATCTATCTAACACTTTGAAAAAAGAAGGCGCTACCGGAATAACCCAGTAACGCCTTCTTATCACTATTTCTTGTTGAATAACAGATTGATACTACTCTGCTACTTCTGTTATTTCAGTAACATTTGATGATGCAGTTTTATCTTTTTCGCTTTGTTGACCAAAACCTTTAAGCCCAACAACATGTACGTGCTCAGTTCCATTAGATACTTTACGTACTAATTTATAGGTTGTCCCTTTTTCAGGGCTAATATTTTCTGGTGCGGCAATAATAAGCTGCATATCTAATCTGTCGCATAACTCAAACAGTGTAGCGATAGATTTAGCATCTAAACGAGCCGCTTCATCGAGGAATAGCAAACGACAAGGTGAAATATCTTTGCCACGTAAGCGACGAGATTCTTCTTCCCAACTCTGTACAACCATCACCAGAATCGACATCCCCGTACCTATCGCTTCACCCGTAGATAAAGCGCCACTTTCTGCTTTTAACCAACCTTCTGGCCCACGGTTAACTTCAACGTCCATTTCAAGATAGTTACGATAATCGAGTAGCTCTTCACCCACAGTTTGTGGCATACGCTGTCCAATATCAACTTGGGGATTTAAACGTTGATAGAGCTTCGCCATCGCTTCAGAGAAGGTTAAATTTTGATTTTTGAACAAGTCTTGGTACTGGTTATCTTCTTCTGATAACACATCAAGTAACACTTGATGGCTTTCACGAATATTAACGTTTAAGCGAACACCTCGTACCTGACCAAATGACACCGCTTGTAAGCCTTGGTTAAGCATACGAATACGATTTTGCTCACGCTGAATAGTTTTACGAATAATATTCGCAACACTTCGTGAACTGATGGCCAGTTTTTGCTCTCGGCTTGTCAGTTCTTCAGTTAAACGTGCCAGCTCAATTTCCATTTGCTCAATAGCATCAACAGGATCATCCGTTTTGATAATATCTTGACGAATACGTTCTCTAAGATGTTGATAAACTGCAATGAAGAACTGAACCTTACGATCTGGGAATTTAGCATCTTCTGAACGACGTAATGCATCACGTAAATATTCATTATCAGCAACGGCTTGGCGTAGCGCACCTAACGCTTTATCCGACATTGAGCGTAATTCATCAGCAGAAAGATAAGCAAAATCGCGACGATGTAAACGACGCTCCATGCCATTTTCTTTTACCAAACGCATTACTGCACACCAACCCGCTTTTGCACTAACAACATGTTCGCGAATTTGCAAATAATCACGTTCAAGTTTACGAATTTTCTTCGTCATATTATCGCGTTCAGCTTCACTCAAGGCGATATCACGCTCAAGTTGACTAATACGAGTACGGTTAATACTTACCGCTGAATAGCGTTGATCTCGCAATTCTTTAGCACGAGTTTCGGCACTTGCATCAACATGAATACCCGTGTCTTTCATTTCTTGCTCAAGCTCTCTTAATAACTCAGACTTGGTATCAAAAGAACTCTTTAGTGAGGCGAGAACTTGATTAAATTGAGCGTACTGAGCTTGTTGCTGACGATATAACTCACGGGCTGTTGTGCGCTCGGTTTCTGCCATTTCTAAACGATGACGCAATTTTTCATTAAGATCGCTATTTTCACTCACAATCTCGACCGCATCGCTGTAACTAAAGTGGGCGCGACGTTGCACCACTTCCACCAGCAAGAAAGCGTGTTGTTGATAACGCTGTTGCTCGGTTTTAGCTTGTTCGTAATCTTTTGTTAATTGTTCATGCTCTTGCGGATCACTTTGCAAAATAGCCGCTATGGGCTCTAATGTCGCCAACGCTTTTTCATGGCGTTGCAAATAACGCATAGACTCTTCAGCAACATAAAGTTCTTCGCGCAACTCTTCAACACGATCAATTAACGTCTCATCCATCAAGATATTAACTTGTGGGATCAGTTTATTTAGCAGCGCTAACGATTCTTTCGCTTGCGCATAATGCTGACGTTGCTGCTGAGTGCTTTCTTCGTACTGTGCCAGAGCTCTTTCAATTTCATTGCGACGCTGATTTAACTGACGAATATCTTCTTCAGGATCAGCTTCAAAAGCGACAGAAATATGTTGCCCAACAAATTGACTGAAAGCATGATGGGCGCGCTGAATTTTTTGCACATCAAAAGCTTGTGTCGCATACAGTTCAGATAATTCATCACGTTGATGCGTTAAAATATCTAATTGGCTTTCACGAGCAGCGCGACCAAAAAGTGGAATTTCTGGGTAACGAGAGTAACGCCATTGTCTATCTGAACTTTTGATTAGAACAGCTTTATCCATTTCTTGTGCATTGAACACGCTATCATCGAAAGATTGAGGATCACCTTCAATAAAATAGAGATCCTCAGGACAATCTTCTAATGTTGCTAATTGTTCCTGAACCGGTGCGAGATCTTGTACCACAATAGCATGGCGAGCAGGGCCATACAGTGCGGAGAAATATGGCGCATCTTCTAGAGTAATATCATCGTAAATTTCTGATAATAAAACACCGTTAAAACGCTCAGCTAATGTAATCAGTCGGCTATCTTCAGCACCGCTTGGCTGACTTAGACGCTCAATTTGTGCTTCAATCTGTTGTTTACGTGCTGCCGTTTCATCCCGTAATACCGTGGCTTCACGCTCTTTCTCAAGTAACTGCTGCATATATTCAGTTACTTGATGCCCTGTTTCGAAAGATTGATTTGTTTGTTCACATAATTGAGTTAGCGCATCTTGTGCCGCAATCCAAGCTGGGGCTTGCTTAGTTAATTTTTGAATTTGCTGTTTTAGCTGATCTAGCTCTTGTCGCATTTGCATGCGTTGTTCGCCAGATTCGTTGACATAATCACTCAATTCTTCAATTTTTGCTTCTAATTCATCTTGTAGAATCAATAAATCATCTGGCTCCATTGCGTTACCATGATGTTTATTAAATTCTGCAAGTTGTCTTTGCGCATTATTTCTTTGCTGTAAACGCTGCTCTAATTCTGCCAACTGCATTCTGATAGGATGAACCCTATCAGCTTGATGTCGATGTGAAGACCACTCGCGCAATGCATTTTTTGCAGCGCCCCACGCATCTTGGCGATTAACTTCACCAACAATTGAGCTAATTAGCTTATATGCCTGATCAAACTGAGTTTTTGCTGCATCAGAAACATTTAGTTTCTGCTCCATAGAAAGTAGCGTATGAGTGATAGTTTGTATCTTATTTTGAATACGGTTCGCCCACTCTTCGGCGTTGGTTTCATCTAAATCATCGATACCACACTGCGCTTTGGCGCGCTCTAACGCTTGTACAGCTTGACGATATTGAATCGCTCGCGTTTGTTGCACATCCAACGCTTGTTGATAATCTGCTAGCTGATTTTTCAGTTCATCAACTTCTTCTTCTGCTGATTCAACTCTTGCTTCTAGCTCTTCTTTCTTTGATGCGGCTTCTTCAACAACTTCACTTTGTTCTTCTAAACGAAATGTTATCTCTTCAACATCAGCAACATAACGATCAATTTTCTCTTGCTGGCGAACTGCATTTTGCACCAGATTTAATCTATCGCTTGCTGCTTGATAGTCTGCTTCAAGATCTGAAGATAACGCTTGTTGTTCTTCAAGCTCTTTCCCCATTTCCACAAAGCGATACGCTTCGTTATTAATCGATTTACGCTGGCTCCATAATTCTCGGCGAACATTCAATGCTTCATCAAGATGAACCCGTCTTTCATTAGCATGGCGCATATAATCAGCGGCAACATAGGAGGTTGCCTCAGTGATTAAATGTTTAAATAAATCACGGTCTGATTGAGTTACACGAATAGCCTCGAGTGTCATGCGGTTTTCACGCAATGCCCCTTCCATATCCTGAAATGCTTTTCTGACACCACTATTTTCAGGTAATAAATAGTCACGTAAAGAACGAGTAATGGCGCTAGAAATACCACCATATAAAGAAGCTTCAATTAAGCGATAAAATTTGGCTCGATCACTGGCTGATCGAAGACGTTTAGGGATAACCCCTAAATCGAACATAACAGCATGGAAATCTGTAATTGAGTTAAATTGTCTAAATACCACGCCATCTATCGCTTCAACTCTCTCTTTTAATTCGTTAAGCGGTAAAACACGTGCTTGGCGCTCGGCAACGGCTTGCGTTAAGATTTCCGTTGGATTTTCAGCCATTGGTAACCCTTGGATCATAAAGGGTTTTATATCAACTTTTTTATCTCTTCCTGCAATTTGTTGCAAGCGTACACCTACAACCGCACGTAAATGGCGAGAGTTAATCACATCTAATACAGCGTAACAAACTCCAGGGCGTAATTTACCGTATAAGCCTTTATCACGTGAACCACTCGTAGAACCTGCTTCTGTGGTGTTACGGAAATGAAGTAAGGTGAGATCTGGGATCATAGCAGTAATAAAAGCTGCCATGGTGGTTGATTTTCCTGCACCATTACCACCCGATAATGTGGTAACTAACTCATCTAAGTCAAACGTACGAGCAAAAAAGCCATTCCAGTTGATTAGTGTTAATGAGCGAAACTTTCCCCGTTCAATCATTTATTTTCTTCCTCCGCATCATCCTCATTGGCGTGCAATTGCTCATCTTCATTTTCGTCATCATCATTGGATAATGCCGGCTCACTTTCTAGCGCCATTGCTTCACCATCGCGGATCATGCGTAATTGAGCTTCAATAGGAGAGTCACCACTACGAACATCTGCACCAAAGCGAAACACTGACTCAGTTATTGAAAAACGTTGCATATCATTTTGTAAAAACGCGATCATACCTAAACGACGTAAGCGGTTTAGTGATGTTCTCATTTTTTCTTGTAGTTTTTGCAAGTCTAAATCAGAGCCTGTAGAACGCTGGTTGACTAAACGAAGTAATTTTGACTCATCCGCAAGAGTACGTAATTCATCAAACAGTTCTTGTACGGTAAAAATCCCCTGATTCGCTAATCGCTCTGGACTAAGGTAGAGGTAACACAAAATTTTACCCACCAGCATATCCATTTCTGCAAGTACTGAACGAGGAATAAGTGTGGTTGAACGTGGACGAAGATAGAAAAAACCTTCAGGTGCTCGAATTAATTCGACGTTATAACGCGCATAAAAATCGGATAACTCATCTTGAAAATCCATCAAAAAAGCATGGTTATCTAGATCATCTATACCAATATGCCGACCTGCACGTAACTGACTATCCAGTTCAGGGAAAAGTGAGTTCGCTAATGCCTGTGCCAGTTTTGCTGGCATAAATTGCTCAGTATGTATCGATGACATGCGCCTGTACCTTAGCTCCATATTCGTTAATGTCTGACCATTTTGCTGGTAATCCTGCAAGTTCAGCTTGTGCTACACCCAATCGTACCGCCTGATCAATGACAATACGCGCCACATCAAAATGTTTTTGTTGTGGATAATGGTGAAGAAATTCAACCAGCACTGAACCCAGATCTAACGCTCTTTTTTCTAATTTATAAGAGGCGAGTTCTTGTTCAACCCATTGGGTTATTTGCTCATTAACTTCACTGAACATTTGATATTCTAATTCTTCAGGTAACTCACCTGTAACTTCTTCATCTCGCAATGTCAGTTCTTCATCGCGCATATCAAAAAGTCTATCCGCATTGGCATAAGTTAATGCCCACGGGCTTTCAAAATAATTTTGTACTGACTGGCGTAATCGGCGTGAGAAAATCCGATTTTTATCCATATCAATCGCTGTACGAATAAATTTATGAACGTGTCGGTCATAACCAATCCATAAATCGATGGATTGCTGGCCCCAACTGATAATTCGGTCTAACTTACTTTGTAATTCAAAAACGAGTGTATCAATTTGCTCTACATGACCTGAATTCATATTCGCTTCTTGAATACGCAAAAGGTTAGCTTGTAGCTTATCACCGGCGGCTTCAAGGGTATCTTGTAGTTCTCTTAACGTACCTGATGTTTCTGATAACAGTTGTTCGCAACTTGAAATTGCAGCTTGCCAATCTTGATTTAGTAGCTCGGCAATATCTTCTTTTACGCTGTTTTGCTGCTCGTCCATAATACGTTGAGACAAGTCGATACTATCGAAAATTTCAGCAACTGAATATTTTAATGGGGCAAAGACATTTCGATGCCAGTGATATTCATCACCCCCATCCTCTGCTGAACTTGCAGCAGAATCTAATTCACCTGCAACGACAGAAAGCTGCATTGATAATCGTAATGATGAAAATTCACGTTGGCGAATATAATAATCACTAATACCAATACCTAATGGCGTTAAGCGATAAATCGCATTACCTTCTACCAGTTCACTAGTAAAACGGTTAAAGAGGCGCTGTTTAACCATATCGTTAATGGCATTATTAGCACGTACCTGAATCGCTTCGGCCGGTTGTTCAAAGCCCTTGCAAACCTCTCTAAAAGCGTCAATCAACTCACCTTCACTCATCTCGCCATCAAGGCGTTCGCTGTTTAATACAGCAACTGCCATCAAAAAAGCTAATCTTTCAGGTGGCAGTAAAATCGAGAAATCATTTTTTCTCGCCCAAGACACTAACTCAGGAACGGTCTGGGTAAAATCACTCATAGTACATCCTTAATTTACACGCTTTTGTGCCATGACATGAATGTAGCGCCCCAGACTTATATAGGGCTCTTGCCGACAATAACGCTGCTCTAACGCAAGCAACGCAGGGAAATCTTTATTTTGTAGCTGACGACTTTGCAAATAATCATGAAAAACACGTACACCTGTTTTTCCTAGTATATTCATCGAAAATTCAGACAGCCATTGATAAACATCTTCAGGTTGTAATGGATTTTGAGGTGACAACGACCGTTTTCTTCTACGCGGTATTTCAGGGGCCGCTAAATGAAAATTCCCTAAAATAGCATTTCTCATTACAATTCCGTTAGCATTGTAAAACATCAACGATAAGATACCATTAGGCAATAGCATATCGGTAAGAACATTTACGGCATCTTTCTGATCCGTGATCCATTCCAATACTGCATGAAACAAAATTAAGTCAAGTTTTTCATCTACATGCTGTTTAATATCTTGAGCCGCACAACAAATAAATGTCATATTTTGCACAACGCCATCTTCCATTGCTGCTTCTTCTGCTCGATTAAGCATTTCTTGAGATAAATCACATAAAATGATTTGATGGCCAAGTTTTGCAAGTTGGCGAGAAAAATAACCTTCGCCTCCACCAGCATCTAAAATACGCAAAGAACGATTAGGAAATTGAGTCAGTAATTGTTGTAAATCTTGCCAAATCACTGCCTGACGGATTTTACCTTTTGTTGTGCCATAGATATTGCGAGAGAACTTATCAGCAATATCGTCAAAATTACGATCTGACATTAAAACGCCTCATGATAACGACCTGTTACTGCGCTCTTTGCATTCTGATAAATTCAAAAAATATGAGACACTGTGCATCATTAAAGACAATAATTTTACCAGTGTTCTATGATACTGACTGTTTTCTATAAAGAAATAAGCCATGAATCAGACTATTCGCAAAGCGCTGTATAAATATAACGCTTATTAATGAAAAAATTAACGTTCAAACGTTTATCGTTTTATAAATTATTAACTGCTTTTGATTTCTACCGGCTAGAATTTAGAAAGATAGAACGCTATTGCCTATTTTGACACAGCGCTTCTTAAATCCCCTAGTTTTCACTAAGGTTTTGCTATCAATTGCATGTATTTCATTCAACTCAGGATAATTTATGCTGTTTTTGCTCAAAAAATATATTGGTAGCCTATTGATGCCTTTTCCTTTGTTACTACTTGTGGCTTCTTTTGCTCTTATCTTACTCTGGTTTACTCGCTGGCAAAAAACAGGAAAAAGCTTGCTCACAGCAGCCATATTTTTATTGGCTATTTTAGGAATACAACCCATCGCTGATACCTTATTGATGCCAAGTGAAAAAGAGTATCAAACTCGTTATGAATTACGAGAAAATTTACCTAAAGAAGTTAACTATATTGTCGTTTTAGGTGGTGGATTTACTTATAACCCGGAGTGGGCACCAAGTTCTAATCTATTAAATAATAGTTTATTTCGAGTTGCTGAAGCTGTACGCCTTTATTATTGCAACCCTAACGCAACCCTTATTTTTACAGGTGGTGCTGGGGTAAATAAAATAAGTAGTGCTGAAGTTGCCGCCCAAGTTGCTCAATCTTTAGGAGTGCCTGCGGATAAAACCATTGCATTATCCATTCCTAAAGATACAGAAGAAGAAGCTTACGAAGTTGATAAGCTAATAGGTAAACAACCGTTCTTATTAGTTACTTCAGCTAATCACTTAGCTCGTGCTGAGCGTTTCTTTTTAGCCCGTGGAATGCAGCCTATTGTTGCTCCAGCTAATCAATTAGCTATCACAACACCACTACATCCTTGGGAAAAATACATTCCTTCAGCAAGCTATTTTCAACATAGCGAACGCGCGTGGTATGAATTTTTAGGATCAATGTGGCAATCAATTAAACCTGCGGGGCAGCCTGCGGTGATCCCAGAGAATGAAAAAGCTAAGAATAAAGAGATAAATGCGAATAACTAGATCGTTATTAGATTTAACTACAAAAACGGCACTCTAATTATATTGAGTGCCGTAGAAAAATTATTTTTTAACCAAATATTAGAACTCTTGGTTAAGGGCTCGATATGCTGCTCTTGCTGCAATTAAGTCATCTTGTGTATCAACACCTACACCAGGCACTTCTAATGCTTTCGCAACATGGATCTTTTCGCCATACCACAGAACACGAAGCTGTTCTAACATCTCGATAGATTCCAACGGGCTTGGTGCCCAATTGATATAACGACGGACAAAACCTGCACGATAAGCATAAATACCGATATGACGCAGATAATGCTCACCAATTTCATCATGGGATAAATTAAAACGGTCACGTTCCCAAGGAATAGTGGCGCGAGAAAAATAGAGAGCAAACCCTTTAGCATCCATTACCACTTTAACAGCATTGGGATTAAAGGCTTCTTTTGAGTCAACGATAGGCACAGCAAGTGTTGCCATTCCTGCACCACAATTAGCTAAATTTTCTGCAACTTGGCTAATAATAGCAGGAGGAATAAGGGGTTCATCCCCTTGAACGTTAACAATTATCTCATCATCTGCAAATTGATATTTTTCAATCACTTCTGCTAGGCGTTCAGTACCTGAGTGGTGATCTTCACGGGTCATACACGCTTCACCCCTCGCATTTTCAACTGCAGCCACCACATCCAAATTATCTGTAGCTACAATCACACGCTGCGCACCAGAGCGCTTTGCTTGTTCCATTACGCGGACAATCATAGGTTTACCATGAATATCAGCTAATGGTTTGCCGGGTAAACGAGTCGATGCATATCGACCAGGGATAATGACCGTAAACATGAAATTATCTTTCCTCTTCTAGTGACAATTCTCTTGCTTCATTTTCTAGAAGAACGGGGATATTGTCACGAACAGGATAAGCTAAATGATCAATTTTGCAGATAAGCTCTGAATTTTCTTTATCAAAGATAAGTTTGCCATGACAAACTGGGCAAGCAATTATTTCGAGTAAACGGTGATCCATGTGTCCCTCACAAGGGTTAATCATTTATATGCCAAAAGGATATCATAAGGAAGGATCAGCGTTAATACTCTAACTCGCTCGTTTAGCGATTATTATGCAATTATTTTTTGCTATTAATGATTTTATTATTTTCTTTTTCACTATCAGCAACAAAAAAGCCACATCAAAGTGGCTTTTTATCGATTAGGATACAACATCATTAATAAAGAATTACATTCGACTTTTATTGATAATAATTTAACCATTTTATTATCTTTATTGCATTCTAATTAACTTAGTGAGTTTCATATTATCTTCTAAACATACTTATGATGTTCTTCATTAAACCCAGGCCAAAAGATAACTAAAAAACAATAATGTAAACAATAGGAAAAAAATAATTTAACCTATTGTTTTATCTATAAATTAGTATAGATAGTAATTAAAAGCCGATAACATCAGCAGCTTCTAAACCTGCCGCAGTTCTGATAACAGAAAATTCAACATGCTGACCTTCTGTTAAAGCTTTATTTTTTGTATTGGCTATCGCTTTTTTATTGACGTAAATTTCTTGTTCAATATCCGTTGATACAATAAGGCCGTAACCTTTATTAGTATCAAACCATTTAACGCGACCCATAATTAATTGTAATGTCATGATAGATAAACTCCTTTTGTTCTTTGTATAGTTTTATTTCACTACACAAATGCATCCTACTTTTTATTAAGTCTTCTTATATAAAACCCCATTAAATTCTGAACACATTAATTTAAGTAGTGCATTTTATTATTCATATATAAATGTTCAAAATCGTGATAGCTAACTTACGAGATATCTATAAGCTTAATAAAATATTTACAGCATTATCATGACAATTAAATGACATGATATGAGAAAAATATTTTATTGCGTATCGATAAATAGAATAACTCGAAATAAATAATTAATAGTATCTACTTAAAACAATTTCTATAACCAACAGTACGCAAAGCTAACCAATATCTACAGCACAAAAGAATTAACCCAACACTAAAGATCCACAAACAACCCACACAAGGCTTTTGAGTAGATAGGGTATTAGCGATTTAAATTGGACTACGACAAAAGCGATATGCGATTAGTGGGTAGGTAATCTTTTATGTAACGCTATCCTGATTTCCAATATAAATATCATTGTTTCAGATTAGACACAAGTTTTTTTCGAGCTGTAAATTAAATTAATCACTTGTTTTAGCACGGTTTGATTATTAAGCACCGCAGAGACAGGTAAATACCACCAATTATCTTGAGCAAAATGCTGACATTTAACGGCATCTTTTTCTGTCATGATAAGTGGCTCATTATGTGGAGTAAGCTGTTGTAACTCTTGCGCACGATAATCACTATGATCGCTAAATGCTTTAGTCGCAATTAATTCAACACCTTTATCGTTTAAAGAATTAAAAAAACGAGGAGGATGACCAATTCCCGCCATAGCTACAGCTTTATTTAGTTGATTAATAGGTTTTTTTTCACCTGTTTTAAGGTTAATAGCAAGATCTCCCTCTAAAACCATACCTATCTCATTACTTTGATTTAATCCGCCATTAACGATAATTGCATCAACAGTATTTAAGCGCTCTGCACGTTCACGCATAGGCCCTGCGGGTAACCACCAACCATTACCAAAACGGCGTTGCCCATCAATAACAACAATTTCATAATCTCGTTGTAAGGCATAATGTTGTAATCCGTCATCAGTGATGATGACATCAAGCTTATGCTGGGCTAATAATGCTTTTATAGCATCTCGTCGAACTGGTGCAACCGCAACTGGCACACCAGTTCGATGATAAATTAATACCGGCTCATCACCTGCCATTGCAGGTGTTGTTTCAGAAGAAAGTAATAAAGGATAATGGTCTGATTTACCGCCATAGCCGCGTGAAACAACCCCAGCCTTAAAACCTTGCTGAATAAGTTGCTCAACCAGCCAAATAACAACTGGCGTTTTTCCATTACCACCCGCGGTTAAATTGCCAACGACAACAACGGGAACGGGTGATTTCCACGATGATAACCACCCTTTTTGATATGCGATACGTCTCAGTATTGCTATAGCACCATATAACCATGAAAATGGCAGCAAGAGAATATAACACCAAGATTTACCAGACCAAATCCGTTCAATCATTTTCCAAATTGCATCCTATGAAGTTGTGCATAAACACCTTCTTTTTCTAGAAGATTGAGGTGCGCACCACGTTCAACAATTTCACCATCTTCAATTACCAGAATTTCATCTGCTTTTTCAATTGTAGATAAGCGATGAGCAATAACCAAAGAGGTTCTATTTTTCTGCAATTCATCAAGTGCTGATTGAATTGCTCTTTCTGATTCGGTATCGAGTGCTGATGTTGCTTCATCTAATATTAAAATGGGTGAATCACGTAATAGCGCCCTTGCAATAGCAATACGTTGACGTTGTCCACCAGAAAGCAGTACACCATTTTCACCAATTTCAGTATCAAGCCCATTATCTAATTTTTGGATAAAGTCCATAGCATGAGCCATTTTAGCGGCTTTCTCGATATCTTCTCGGCTATATTTATCTTCACATGCATAAACAATATTGTTCGCTACTGTTTCATTAAATAGATGAACATTTTGAGAAACTAATGCGACTTGGTCACGTAGTGATTTTAATGTGTAATCACGAATATCGTGACCATTAATTAGAATTTCACCTTCATTAATGTCGTAAAAACGAGTAAGCAGATTTGCTATCGTTGATTTACCTGAACCTGAGCGACCAACTAAAGCAACTGTTTTTCCTGCAGGAATTGTAAAAGAAAGATTTTTCAATGCAGGAGTATCTTTCGTCGCATATTGGAAAGTGACATTACGAAACTCGATATCACCCGTTGGTTTTTTCAGCTCTAATTTACCCGTATCTTTTTCCTGCTCTAGATCCAAAATGGCAAATAATGTTTGGCAAGCTGCCATACCACGTTGGAATTGAGCATTAACATTAGTTAACGATTTTAATGGGCGCATTAATGCAACCATTGAAGAGAAAACAACGGTGATAGTCCCTGCGGTCAATGTATCCATAATTTCAGGAAAACTGGCCGCATATAAAACAAATGCCAATGCAAAAGAAGCAATAAGCTGAATAATAGGATCAGAAATTGATGATGCAACTACCATACGCATACCTTGACGGCGAATATGGTTACTCACATGATTAAAACGCTTGTTTTCAACTTCTTGGCCATTAAAAATAAGAACTTCTTTATGGCCTTTCAGCATCTGCTCAGCGCTTGTTGTTACTTGCCCCATGCTATTTTGAATACGTTTACTTATCGTTCTAAACCGTGTAGACACAATTCTAATAACAACAGCCACAATAGGTGCAATAACAATCAAAATAAGTGACAAATGCCAGCTGTAATAGAACATCAGTACAAATAAACCAATGATATAAGCACCTTCACGCACAACGGTAATTAATGCACCAGAAGAAGATGAAGCGACTTGCTCTGAATCGTAAGTGATTCGAGAAAGTAGTGTTCCTGTTGATTGCTGATCAAAAAAGCTTACCGGCATTCCCATAATATGAGAAAACAACCGACGTCGCATATTCATAACTACCTTTCCAGAAACCCATGAAAGGCAATAACTTGATACAAAGTTAGATATACCACGTAGAACTATCAATCCAATAATGGCAAAAGGCATCCATTTTAATACGTCATTGCTCGCCTTACCAAAGCCTTCATCAAGCAGTGGTTTTAGTAAAGAGATCATAAAAGCATCAACGCTCGCATTTATCACCAATGCGACTGCTGCAACTAACAAACCGGCTTTAAAGACACGAATCATCGGCCATAAGCGACGGAAAGTTTGCCACGTTGATAGGTCTATATCATTCATATGTATTACCAAACTTTTAATAAATAGCGGGTTATTCTACTCGTTAATAGTCAAAATACCAAACCACTGATTATACCAACGAGGCAATATATCTTGTCTGTAGGTTAATATATCAATCTTATTGTGACTAAACTCAATAGAAATCTGCCCTCTAATAGATGTGGTTAGCCAATTAATGGCTTCATTTTTATAACGGCGATGTACTTTATCAGAAGGTAAACGCCAAGGGCTATAACGAGCAGCAGAAACAAGTGCAATATTTGGTGAAACTGCTTGAATAAACGCCAATGTTGAAGATGTTTGGCTACCATGATGAGGGACTTGCAAAATATCTGCCTTTAATCGATTGTTTTTCGACCTGACTAATTGCACCTCACTTTCTTTTTCTATATCACCTGTAAGTAATATACTCTGCTTTCCATCACTAACATTAATAACACATGATTCATTATTTTTCGGTGAAGTATATAAGTGAATTGGCCATAAAGCATGAAAAACAAGCCCTTTCCACTGCCATGATTGTCCTTGTAAACAAGGTAAGTGCCGGGGCTGATTAAAACTACTGCGAATGATTAATTGAGGATATGCAACTAACAGATCAGCCACTCCACCGGTATGATCTAAATGATCATGGCTAATTATTAATACGCTAGGTGTGAGTTGACGGCTTTTTAGATAAGGAATAATCACTCTTTTTGCAATAGAACCACCACTTTTCCAACGCATTCCTGTGTCGTAAATTACCGCATCGCCATCATTTTCAATGATAATAGCCAGCCCATGCCCAACATCTAACATTGTCATACGCCATTGATAACGCGCTGAAGTGAACATCTCACAATATAAAAGTGTTTCCACGGCTATCACTAAAATAAAGTGACTACACCACCATTTCATCTTAATAACTAGAATACCGACAATACCACTGAGACTGAGTAAAAAAGGTATCGAACCACTATCACGCCAAAAAGAAGAAAAATAAGGAAGGCACCAAAATGCATAACTAATGGAAAGATCGATCAAATGCCATAAAAAAGGCTGGCAAAAAGGCATAAACGAAGTAAATAACCCAAGCATGATCAACGGAACAGTAATAAAAGAGATAATAGGAACAGCCCATAAATTAGCAAAAAAGCTAAAAAGATTACCGCCACCAAATAAATAATATTGAAAAGGTAATAAAATAATCATTAGCCCAAACTGTAAATGGACTAATCTAAAAATAAACCAACGTTTTTGATAGGTGTACTTCCCTATCAATGGATACATCCAATACCAAAAAATAATCGCAAATACAGCGGAAAATGAGAGCCAAAAACTGACAGATAAGATAGAGAGGGGTTCAAAAATTAAAATAAGTGCAGCACTCCAAAGTGCCCATTGCCAAGGTAAAAATAACCGACTACGCCAATGTAATAACACCCATACACTTAACCCTATTATAGCTCTTATTGCAGGAATACCCCATCCAGATAAAGCGGCATAAATAACGCCACAGCTCCATCCTATAATTAGCGGAAATAATGTTCCAATCCATTTAATAGGAAATAACAACTGAATAGCTCTAGCAATAAACCAACCAAAAAATGCTGATAATCCAATATGAAGTCCAGAAATAACAACAAGATGCGCTACACCTGTTTTCATGTAAATATCTTTTTGTTTAACGCTTATTTGACGTTTATCACCAAGAACCAATGCAACAATTTCGCCTTTGTTTTTCGTAGCTTCCCAATATGTTGATAAATACTGAATAAATTGCATACGTAACGAAATATTTGCATCGATTAAAGTTGCCAACATCACTTTTCCAGCCAACGTTTCTTTTATTGATACACCGTATTTCTGACTGTCGAAGCCCCCTTCGTTTAAATAACTATGTACAGCACGAAATTGGATTTTAAATTGCCAATATTGCCCAATAAGGCTAGTTTTAGGTGGATTTCGCCAATAGACATTGGCATAAATAGTAGATGAAAATATACTTTCTTTAGGAATGGCAATTTTTATGATGATATCACCATCTTGCAATTGGCGATATTCAATAATTTTTGTTTCAATCGTCATAATGCTATCAGACAATTGATTTGTTCTAGAGATCAACGATAAAGCAATACTATTTGAATATCCCAAAAATAATAATATAAATGCTAAAAACCGAATATTAGAGTGTGGAACAAGAAGTAATAATAAAGAAAAGATAATAATAAAAAAGCATCCTTTACTATTAATAAGTTCTGATTGAACTAATAAAGGAAGACATCCTAATATTATCGCAAAAGCAGCTTTATCTACATTGAGTTTATTAACATATAACAGTTTAAAATATCTATTTATTATACATGCTATTTTAAAATCATTATAAAATCTTATTTTTTTCAAAAAAAACATTTTACTAATCCATAGTGTTAACTTTATCCTTTTAATATCATATCGTTAAATAAAATTTAAATATGCAGTTGATCTGAATATTTTCGAGTTTTATTCTAAATAAAAAATGTATTTTTTGATAATATGCAATTTATTGTGAGACAACTCTAAATAAAATAAATTAAACATTTTTTATGAACGTTTATTAAGGAAATAACTAAGAAAAGCACATAAACTCATTACAAGCTGCGAATAAGAGAATAAGAGAATAAGAGAATAAGAGAATAAGAGAATAAGAGAATAAGAGAATAAGAGAATAAGAGAATAAGAGAATAAGAGAGATATTAACTCTAAGAAAGAACGAGTGAGCAAAATTTGATGATAAAAACTTAAAGGCTTAGTATAAGAAAAGCTAAAACAAAAAAATAAGTAATAAAAAACGGTGCCGAAGCACCATTTTGAGAAAGTTAACTAACTTATGCCTTTTCGACAGGAAGTTGTTTATTCCGTATAAATATTTACACGGTCACGTAACTCTTTACCTGGCTTAAAGTGTGGAACGTATTTACCTTCCAGATCCACTTTATCACCAGTTTTCGGGTTACGACCCGTACGCGGCGCACGGTAGTGTAGAGAAAAACTGCCGAATCCGCGGACTTCGATACGCTCACCATCAGCCAATGTGTCAGCCATATGATCAAGCATTTCTTTTACAGCATCTTCAACTGTTTTAGCCGAAAGATGAGATTGTAGGCCTGCAAGTCTCTCAATTAATTCAGACTTGGTCATATTACCTCCCTAGACTACCGATAAATAGGCAACGATAACGTTGCCTTCGTTAATAACTTAAATTATTCGCCTTTAGCTGCTTTGAAAGCTTCAGCCATAGCGTTATTTGAAAAACCAACTTCTTCTTTGTTGTTCACAGAAGCGATAGCGTCTTTCTCATCAGCTTCGTCTTTAGCACGAACAGATAAGTTGATAACGCGGTTTTTACGGTCAACGCCAGTATATTTAGCTTCTACAGCTTCGCCAACATTTAGAACCAGAGTTGCATCTTCAACGCGGTCACGTGAAGCTTCTGAAGCGCGCAGGTAACCTTCAACACCATCAGCTAACTCTACAGTTGCGCCTTTAGCATCAACAGCGGTTACTTTACCAGAAACAATAGCACCTTTTTTGTGAGCAGACAGGTAATTATTGAATGGATCTTCTGATAATTGTTTAACGCCCAAAGAGATACGTTCACGTTCAGCATCAACTTGCAGAACTACAGCAGCGATTTCGTCGCCTTTTTTGTACTCACGAACGGCTTCTTCACCTGCAACATTCCAAGAAATGTCAGATAAGTGAACCAGACCGTCGATACCACCGTCTAGGCCGATGAAGATACCAAAGTCAGTGATAGACTTGATTTTACCTTCAACACGGTCGTTTTTATTGTGAGTTTCTGCGAACTGCTGCCATGGGTTAGATTTACACTGTTTCAGACCCAGTGAAATACGGCGACGCTCTTCATCGATGTCAAGAACCATAACTTCAACAACATCACCAACGTTAACAACTTTAGATGGGTGAATGTTTTTGTTAGTCCAATCCATTTCAGAAACGTGTACTAAACCTTCAACGCCTTCTTCGATTTCTACGAAGCAGCCGTAATCAGTCAGGTTAGTTACACGACCAGTCAGTCTTGTACCTTCTGGGTAACGTTTAGCGATAGCTACCCAAGGATCTTCGCCCAGTTGTTTCAGACCTAATGATACGCGAGTACGTTCACGGTCGAATTTCAGGACTTTAACAGTGATTTCGTCGCCAACATTGACAATTTCGCTTGGGTGTTTAACACGTTTCCAAGCCATGTCAGTGATGTGCAGTAAACCGTCAACACCGCCCAGATCAACGAATGCACCGTAGTCAGTAAGGTTCTTAACGATACCTTTAACTTCCATGCCTTCTTGCAGGTTTTCTAATAACTGATCGCGTTCTGCGCTGTTTTCAGATTCGATAACCGCACGACGAGAAACAACAACGTTATTACGTTTTTGGTCTAATTTGATGACTTTGAACTCAAGCTCTTTGTTTTCCAGGTGAGTTGTGTCACGTACTGGACGAACGTCTACCAGTGAGCCTGGCAGGAACGCACGAATGCCGTTCAGTTCAACAGTGAAACCACCTTTAACTTTACCGTTGATGATACCAACAACAGTTTCGTTTTCTTCGTAAGCTTTTTCCAGCATCAGCCACGCTTCGTGACGTTTAGCTTTCTCACGAGACAGAACGGTTTCACCGAAGCCATCTTCAACCGCGTCCAGAGCAACGTCGATTTCGTCACCAACTTGGATTTCTAATTCGCCCTGAGCGTTTTTAAATTGTTCTACAGGAATAGCAGATTCTGATTTCAGACCTGCATCAACCAGAACAACGTCTTTATCGATAGCAACTACAACGCCGCGAACGATAGCGCCTGGACGAGTTTCGATTGTTTTTAAGGATTCTTCAAAGAGTTGAGCAAAAGATTCTGTCATGTTAATGATCTTCAAGTAAATTTAATTAACGTCCATTTAGCATCCGGCCGAATGGGGTTGTTTCACATACCTCGTTACATCCTTTGTGACAAGGTCATCGGGCATTATTGTGTTTTCATTAACACGTAACCCGATTTTAATATTACCCAGTATAAACGAAATAAAAATTAATTACGCTGATAATTGCAGATTTTTTTTAGCATAAGTCAACGATTTTTCAATGACTTCGTCGATAGACAAGCTTGTTGAATCGAGAATTAATGCATCCTTTGCTGCAACTAATGGCGCAACCGCACGATTCCGATCTCGGTAATCACGCTCTTTTATCTCGGATAAAAGGCGCTCAAAGTTAACATTAAAGCCCTTTTCCTGCAACTGTAACATGCGGCGGCGAGCCCGCTCTTCAGCACTGGCGTCAAGAAATATTTTCACTTGTGCGTCAGGGAAAACAATTGTGCCCATATCTCGGCCATCAGCAATCAATCCAGGATCAGTACGGAATGCTCGTTGACGTCGTAATAAAGCCTCTCTTACTCGTGGGAATGTAGCTGCTTGGGAAGCTGTATTTCCTACCGTTTCTGTACGGATCTCAGTTGAAACATCTTCACCTTCAAGGATAACGCTTAGCCCATTTTCATTAGGTACAAATCTAACATCAAGATTTGCTGCTAATGGAACCAGTGCATCTTCAGAACTAATATCCACATGATGATGTAATGCAGCTAATGCTAATACACGATAAATTGCACCAGAATCAAGTAAGTGCCAACCAAAAGCCGTTGCTAAGGCTTGGCATAATGTTCCTTTACCCGCTCCGCTTGGCCCATCAACAGTAATAACAGGGACGATAACTGCCATGAGTTTCTCCTTTTTATGGGCACTGCGTTTCTATATTTGATACTCCATTACATTGATATAATAAGTATAAATTTCAAACAGAGAAAAACAGTATTAATCATATTGCGCGCCATTATACGCATACAATGTATATGAAGGAATAAGCAGTTGAGCGTGAGATAAACTTATTGACGATAAACTTTGAAAAAAAGCTATTTTTTGAGAAAAACTTACTCTATAAAATAAAAAACCGACGGTATTATGCTTTATTAATAAAAATACCGCCGATTAAACCTAATATCACAAAATAAATAATTCTATCTTTATGCCAGTGTATTTAATTTTTCAAAATAATCGGGGAATGTTTTTGCTGTACAACCAGGATCAAGGATTGTGATCGGTATGTCAGAAAGCGCCACCAATGAAAAACACATTGCAATGCGATGATCATTATAGGTTTCAATATCAGCTGTTTTTAATTGCTTAGGAGGCGTTACTTTTAAGTAATCATGCCCTTCTTCAACCGTCGCACCTACTTTTTGCAATTCTGTCGCCATTGCTGCTAGTCTGTCAGTCTCTTTGACTCGCCAATTGTAGATATTCCGAATGGTTGTTTCGCCTTCTGCAAACAATGCTGTTGTTGCAATAGTCATTGCTGCATCGGGGATGGTATTCATATCCATATCAATACCTTTAAGCGTACCACGCTCGCATTCAATATAATCATCCCCCCAACGAACTTTTGCACCCATTTTTTCCAGTACAGAAGCAAAATGAATATCACCTTGTAAGCTATTTTTACCAATTCCTGTTACGCGAACTGTACCGCCTTTAATTGCTGCGGCGGCTAAAAAATAAGAGGCTGATGATGCATCGCCTTCAACTAAGTATTGACCCGGTGATTGATATTGCTGGCCACCTTTGATGATAAATTGCTGGTAGTTTTGATTTTCAATATCGACACCAAAAGTTTTAATTAATGCCAATGTAATATCAATGTAAGGCTTGGATACCAACTCACCTTTAATAGTGATAGTAGTATCTTGTGGCGCTAAAGGTGCAGCCATCAACAATGCAGTAAGAAATTGACTTGATACACTGCCATCAACGTCAACATTGCCACCATTAAAACCACCTTGAAGTCGGATTGGGGGATAATCTGTTTGTTCAAGATAATCAATTTTTGCACCACCTTGACGTAAAGCATCGACCAAATGCCCGATAGGCCGCTCTTTCATTCTAGGCTCACCCGTTAAAATAATATCATGATGACCTAAACTTAAAGCAGCCGCTAATGGCCGCATTGCGGTGCCAGCATTGCCCAAAAATAACTCTAGTGATGCTGATGTTTTGAATTCGCCACCTAAACCTTCGATGTCGCAGACTGTATTGTTATTCGATAATTGATAATGAATACCCAGTGCTTTTAATGCATTTAACATATGACGAATATCGTCACTATCAAGTAAGTTAGTTAAACGAGTTTTACCTTTCGCTAGCGCTGCCAGTAATAATGCACGATTAGAGACGCTTTTAGACCCTGGTAAATTAATAGTGCCTTCAATATGAGCGATAGGTTGTAGTGTCAACGATTCCATAAACAGGTAGAAACTCCGATAAATCAATTTAATAATAAGAAGAAGTGCTAATTAAACAATTAAAATTAAAATTATTTTTGTACTGATATTATCTATTTATTATTTTTGTACAGGGATAACTCTATTTTAATTATTAGCACCCTTAGTTATAAGAAAACCTGCTTATAGGCAGGTTTTCTTAGCCTAATTTTAGCTATTAAGCGTGACGACGCTCAAAATCAGCCATAAAGTCAACTAATGCTTGCACACCCGCTAGAGGCATAGCGTTATAAATAGAGGCACGCATACCACCAGAAACACGATGCCCCTTTAATGCCACCAGCCCTTGTGCCTCAGCTTCTTTTAAGAATACTGAATCTAAAGAAGGAGATGACATTTGGAAAGGGATATTCATTAATGAACGATTTTCTGGTGCGACTCGGTTGATATAGAAATCACTATTGTCTATCGCGCTATAAAGAAGTGTTGCTTTTTCATAATTGCGTTTTGCCATTTCTTGCAATCCGCCTTGTTCTTTTAACCACTTGAAAACCATACCTGATAAATACCAAGCAAAAGTTGGTGGCGTATTAAACATTGAGTCATTTTCAGCAAGCACCGTGTAATCAAACACAGAAGGTGTTTCTTTACGCGCTTTACCCAACAAATCTTCGCGAATAATAACGATAGTTAAGCCTGCAGGGCCAATATTTTTTTGCGCACCGGCATAAATTACGCCATAACGGCTCACATCTATTGGTTTAGATAAAATAGAAGAAGAGTAGTCAGCAATAATGATTTTTTTATCATCGAAATCAGGCTCTTCATGAATAGCGATACCATCAATGGTTTCATTTGGGCAATAGTGTACATACGCTGAATCATGACTTAACAGCCACTCTTTCATTGGTTTTACGCCAACTTTGCCATCAATTTCTGTTTTAATTTTAATGATATTTGGTGAGCAATATTTTTCAGCTTCTTCTGCTGCACTTTCTGCCCAATAACCGCCATCAATATAATCAGCCGTTTTCTTATCGCCTAATAAATTGAGCGGTAATGCAGCGAAATGACCTCGCGCGCCACCATGACAGAAAAGAATTTTGTAGTTTTCTGGCACATTTAATAGATCACGGAGATCCTGCTCAGCCTGATGTGCAACTTCAAGAAATTCTTTACTACGATGGCTAATTTCCATCACCGAGCGCCCTAACGCGTGCCAGTTACATAATTCTAATTCTGCACGACGAAGAACTTCTGCCGGTAACATAGCCGGACCCGCACTAAAGTTATATACCTGACTCATTCAAATTCACCCTATCTGAATATGTTTTTACAAAACGACCTCTATCGGTTGTATCATTCCCATTAAATTGGCGCAATGATTATTGTGAGCTAACACATAATATGCAGTGCGTAAAAATAACCGTTAGGAGTATTTTATGTCGGGGAGTATTCATAAAAAAGAAGAAGCAAGCTGGGGAATGCTTCTTAAAGGGAAAAATAGTCTGAAATCGCTAGCATTAGCTGGTGGTGTCGCATTACATGCAATTAATGTCTACATTACGATCACGACTTTACCTTCAATAGTTCGGGATATCGGTGGACTTAATTTATACGCATGGAATACCACCATTTTTATTTTGGCCTCTATTCTTTCATCAGCACTCACTTCTCGTCTACTAAATGCATTTGCACCACGTAATAGCTATTTATTGGCTACGCTGTGTTTTTTATTGGGTTCAATTATTTGTGCAACAGCACCATCAATGCCGATATTGCTATTAGGTAGGTTTATTCAGGGTGCGGGTGGCGGTATGTTACTGGCTTTAGCATATTCTTTAGTTAGAGTAATGTTTCCACAAGCTCTTTGGTCAAGAGCCATGGCATTAATGTCTAGTATGTGGGGAATATCTACTTTATTAGGCCCTGCATTAGGCGGAATATTTGCAGAATATAATGTTTGGCGTGGCGCATTTTGGTCAATATTACTTGTTGGTATTCCTTATATTGTTTTATTATTTACTATTCTTCCTACCCAAAATACAGCTGATATAGGCATCACTAAATCACCACTTCCTTATCAACAACTAGCATTATTAATTTTAGCGGTATTATCCATTTCAATAGGCAGTCTATATAACGTTATTATTTATAATCTGTTATCTGTTATTTTTGCAGTATTTTTTGTTCTTTTACTTGTGCGTATTGATAAAAAATCGAGTGATGGGTTATTTCCTAAAGGAACATTCTCTTTTTCAGCACCTTTAGCACCCATTTATTTAACAATGGCATTATTAGGAATAAGCGTTCAAACTGAAGTCTTCGTCCCTTATTTCTTACAAATAATACATAATATTACACCACTGCTTTCTGGTTATTTAGCTGCACTAGTGGGTGCTGGTTGGTCTTTTTCTGCCATTATTTCTTCATCACGTAAGCAATCTACGGCGCAACGTTTGATGAGAATAGGCCCAGCAATTAACTTTGCTGCTATTTTAATTCTTGGTTTATTAATTTCTAATGTGGTTATTTTACCTTACGGTCAAATAATTATTATTTGCATCGCCCTTTTCTTTACTGGTGCAGGTATTGGTATGGCTTGGCCTCATTATCTAACCCGTGTATTACAAGTTTCTCAAGGCCAAGAAGCTCAAAAAGCAGCAACATCAATTACGACTATACAACTCTTTTCTACCGCTGTTGGTGCATCTATTTCAGGAACCATTGTGAATATGGCGGGATTAACTGAACCAGGCGGTGTGTTAGGCGCTCAAAATGCAGCTCATTGGTTGTTTACTGCTTTTGCATTAACTCCATGTATTGCTTTTTTTGCGGCTAATGTTGTCGTTTCTCGCGCTAAAAATAAATAGTTTATAACTCAGGATGATTAAATCCGATTAAAGGACTGTTTTTAAATAACAGTCTTTTTCTAATTTATAAATAAACACCTTTTCTATTTTAGAAAGTTTATTTCTTTCATTGTTATCTATAAATTGTAGAACAACAAATATAGAGAGGAAATCAAAATGAAATTAAAAACACTTGCTATTATTGTAAGTTCAATATTACCTTCAGTTGGTTTTGCTGACACAGAAGAAAATAAACGTTTTTCTTTTTATGCTGATTCAACAGATATCGTTATAAATAAGGATTCAACAGCAACAGTTAGACCTTATAATGATGACGATATGGTTGCTGAAGTATTAATTGAAAATAGCGATAGAAATAGAGTATCTCATAATATATATGATACATTTAACATTGATAGTGATGGTGCGATCCTAAATAATAAAGAATCTAATGCTAAATTTATTATTAATGAAGTTAAGTTTGGACCACGTTCAACACTAGAGGGTAACATTGCCGTTTTAGGTAATGCTGCCCACGTTATTATTGCTAATCCTAATGGAATTACTTGTAATAATTGTAGTTTTTCAAACACGCTTTCAGAAACCTTAGCAACCGCATCAATTCAATATGCTAAAGATAATCTTATTACATATCGCACATCTAATTTCCTCCCTAGTAATAATATGTATCGTGAAAAAAAAATTGACACCAGAAACCATGGCGAAATAAATTTCATTGAAAATGAGAAAAATAAAAATACAACTAATAAATTTAGCACATTAAATATTATAAGTAATAACATCGACATTAATATGTATTTAAAAGCAAAAGAAAGTATAAATATTTATCATGGCATTAGTTTACTTAATTATAAAACCAACAATCAAAAAGTGGATATACTTAACAATAGTAAAGGAAGTCGACTAATAGGTAGAAAAATTGATACTAACTTAGCTATTGGAGATAAAAACAATATAGATAAATCACAACATTTAAATGGCATTCAAGCTAATAAAATAAACATACATACAAATGTATCAACAGTTAATAATTACTCTGTAATTAAAGCAACAAAAATAAACTTAAATATATTAAACAATTCTAAATTTAATAATCACGGTGTAATTTCCAGCAATTTAACCACAATAAAATTACAGGGAAACTCTCATTTTAAAAATAAAGAAGATAGTGTAATTGCTAAATTTCGTCATGATGATTATGCCTACTATCGCAGTAAAGATCCCTTTATAAAGTATGAAAACATATATAGATTTAAAGTCTCTGCTGATAATTCAAGTATTTTCATTAATGAAGGCGCATTAAAAACAGATAAATTTAAAACGATAGATGGATCAATTCATAATATTATTACTAACAATGCACAGTTGCATTCTTATAATTCTCTCTCAAAAATAAAGGATAATTCTTCTGTAAGAAGATAACGAGATAATGAGGCTATACTACTATTTTAGTATAGCCTCATTAATATTAATTAATAATTATTAATACTTTTCAAAATACTTTTGAATTTTAGCCGGTTCTTGAGTTTCAGTTAATGCTAACTGTAATAATACTCGTGCTTTTTGTGGATTTAAACGTTCTGATGCCACAAAACCATATTTAACATCATCAACCTCACCATTTTGGGTAGTAAAGCCAACAGGAACACGACTTGAACGAACAACTACAACACCGTTTTTTGCACTTTCAGCTAAAGTGTCAAAAATATCGGTATATAAATTACCATTACCTACACCCGCACTAATAATGCCTTGGTATTTATTATCTATAAAAGCTTTAGCGGGTAAGTTAGAAGCATTAGCGTAATTATAAACAATACCTACTTTTGGTAGTTCGGTTAATTTACTCACATCAAATACCGCTTTATCTGCACGTGGTGCGGCAACAGTGTAATAATGTACTTTACCGTTATGAACATAGCCTTGAGCACCCGCATTAACGGGTTGGAAAGCTTGGACTTCAGTGGTGTTCATCTTCATTACATCTTTTCCGCCAATAACGGCGTTATTCATGGTCACTAATACACCACGATTTTCAGATGCTTTATCACTAGCAATAACCACCGCATTAAATAAATTTAATGGCCCCTCTGCCCCTAATGCCGTGGCTGGGCGCATTGCTCCAACCATAACTACAGGTTTTTTACAGTTAGTTGTTAAATCAAGAAAATAAGCCGTTTCCTCCATAGTATCTGTACCATGGGTGATGACAAAACCATCGGTCTTATCACAATCAGCATTAATTTTATTAGCAAGCTTTAACCACACTTGGTCATTCATATCTTGCGAACCAATATTAACCACTTGCTCGCCTTTTAAATTAGCCACCGTTTTAGCCTCAGGAACGGCATTGATTAATGTATCAATACCTAATTTACCAGCGGTATAACTTGAAGTAGTCGCTGAATCGCCCCCTCCCGCTATAGTGCCACCGGTTGCTAAAATAGTGACGTTCGGTAATGCAAATACGGAGCCACTAGCAACGGCTAACAAACTGGCAAGCAATGTTTTCTTCATCATTGTATAGATCCCTTATGAATATATAAATAAATCTATTATGATGATTTATAATTACTAATTCCGTGATAAATGGAACGTATTTATTAAAAAAACTCATATATCAAGAAAATCGTTAGATTAAATATTAGTAGCAATAAAAGGAATGATAAATCGTTAGTGCATTACTGGAGATTTCAGTATCATGTGCCCCTAACTATCACCAGCAAAATATTGATGAAACCTGCCATGTCACAAACATTTATTCCCGGTAAAGATGCCGCACTGGAAGACTCCATCGCTAGCTTTCAGAAAAAACTAACCGATTTAGGCTTTAATATTGAAGAAGCTTCATGGTTAAACCCTGTTCCTAACGTCTGGTCTGTACATATTCGCGATAAAGAATGCCCTTTATGTTTTACTAATGGCAAAGGGGCGACTAAAAAAGCAGCATTAGCATCTGCTCTAGGTGAGTATTTTGAACGTCTTTCAACTAACTACTTTTTTTCCGATTTCTGGCTGGGTAATGAAATTGCACAAGGTGAATTTGTTCACTATCCAAGTGAAAAATGGTTCCCTTTAACAGAAGATGATTCTGTACCAGAAAGCTTATTAGATGCTCGCCTGCGTAAATTTTATGATCCTGAAGGCGAATTATGCGGTAGTGAATTAGTTGATTTGCAATCAAGCAACCCTGATCGTGGTATTTGTGCTTTACCATTTATTCGCCAATCAGATGAAAAACCCGTTTATATTCCTGTAAATATTATTGCTAATCTTTATGCTTCTAATGGTATGTCTGCGGGCAATACGCAAAATGAAGCTCGTGTGCAAGGCCTTTCAGAAGTATTTGAACGCTATGTGAAAAATCGCATTATCGTTGAACAAATCAGCTTGCCTGAAATTCCTCAAGAAGTGTTAGCTCGTTATCCCTCTGTTGTTGAAGCTATTACAACATTAGAGAAAGAAGGCTTTCCAATTTTCAGTTTTGATGCCTCTTTAGGTGGTCAATTCCCTGTTATTTGTGTAGTGCTATTTAATCCACAAAATGGGACTTGTTTTGCCTCTTTTGGCGCACACCCAGACTTTGGCGTGGCATTAGAACGTACTGTTACTGAATTATTACAAGGCCGAAGCCTCAAAGATTTGGATGTATTTAATCCGCCAAGTTTTGACGATGAAGAGGTTGGCGATCATACTAATCTTGAAACCCATTTTATTGATTCTAGTGGTTTAATTAGCTGGGATTTATTCAAAAAAGATGCGGATTATCAGTTTGTTGATTGGAATTTCAGCGGCACCACAGAAGAAGAATTCCAAACTTTAATGTCACTGTGTAAACAATGTGATGCTGAAGTTTATATCATGGATTATTCACACTTAGGTGTTTATGCTTGCCGTATTTTAGTACCCGGTTTATCCGATATTTACCCAGCTGAAGATTTGCAACTAGCAAACAACATAATGGGTGTTCATTGGCGTGATACGCTACTTGCATTACCAAGTAGCCAAGGAACTAAAAACGAATACTTATCGCTAATCGGTCAATTTGATGAAGATGGATTAGACGATTTTACTCGTGTAAGAGAAATGATTGGTATCGCACCAGGTAAAGATAATGGCTGGAGCCATCTGCGTGTTGGTGAATTAAAATCGATGTTAGCGTTAGCTGGTGGCGACCATGAACAAGCATTAGTGTGGGTTGAATGGACACAAGATTTCAATGCATCCTTATTTACACCTGAACGCCAAAACTATTATCGCTGTTTACATAATCTCTTATTATTAAGAGAAGAAACAGAGCGCCAACCAGAACAATATATGCATGCCTTTTCTCGTATGTATGGTGCAGAAACTTTACTTGCTGCACAAAATGCAATGCAGGGTAAAAATGCTTTTTATGGCTTACAAACTATTGAGCCATCATTAGCGAATTTACCCGTTCATCAGTCATTATTAGCCGCTTATGAAAAACTACAAAAAGCAAAGCGCCAATCCATTAAATAACGATGCAACATTAAAGGTTATTGACTAATGATAAATAACCTTTAATTGAATAATGATTATCTGAGTTTAATTAAAACACTCTACTTTAAAATAGAGTGTTTTCTTTTGCTCAAAATAAATAATGGCAATTTTGTCAGAATGGCAAACATGCCAACTGACAAAAATGTCAAAATATGGCAAAAGTGACGATTTGTAGTTTTAAATATGACATTAAAATATAACATTGAATTTATAAACTAATAATTTAACTTAAAAATGGTTTAAATTTCTATTTATGTACATAGATCTCAAAAAATAAAAAACCTTATTTTTATAATGGGTATATGTCTGGAGTAATCAATTAGATTATCCACAAATAAAGTAGTGTTTATATTTAAATCAAAAGTAAATAGGCCGTTAATTTTAGTTTTTAATTATTAACATTAAGGAGAGGAAATAATACGTTATATTTACTTTTCGCTTTATTTATCCAGCTAGTCTAAAATTTTTTGATAATTTTTAAAAAATTTTTTTACTTTATTAATCAAATAATTATAGTAAAAATAGCGGGTTTTTACGCACTGGGATTGAGTTTCTAATCAGCGACCATGATCCATATCAATTTTAGAAGTAAGCCCCTTTGCTACTATTATTGCGTACTATAATTATTCCAACATATAAGAGAGTGTTAGTATGAAAGCTGACAGCCCTTTTAATTTATTATCACCTGCTGAAATGGCAAAATTTGCCGATGATGCTTGTTGTTATAAAGCAACTAAACATATTCCAACGACTTACTTGTCTGCATTTACTGCGGGAATGTTTATTTCAATTGCTTTTGTTTTTTATATTACTGCGACTACAGGCACAGCGTCTGTTCCTTTCGGACTAGCTAAACTAGTCGGTGGGATCTGTTTCTCTCTGGGGTTAATGCTCGTTGTCGTTTGTGGCGCGGACTTATTCACCTCAACTGTTCTCACTATTATTCCTAAAGCAACAGGACGTATATCCTGGAGCACCATGTTTGCCAACTGGATAAACGTCTATCTTGGCAACTTTGTTGGCGCGCTCTTTTTTGTCGCCTTGATGTGGTTTGCGGGTCAGCATATGGCCGCTAACGGTTTATGGGGGCTGAATGTGTTGCAAACAGCACAACATAAACTTGAGCACACCTTTGTTGAAGCCGTTTGTTTAGGTATTTTAGCTAACTTGATGGTTTGTCTTGCTGTATGGATGAGTTATGCTGGCCGTACTTTAATTGATAAACTTTTTGCACTGATTTTACCTATTGGCATGTTCGTTGCTAGTGGCTTTGAACATAGTATTGCTAACATGTTTCTTATTCCTTTAGGTATTGTTATTAAGAATTTTGCACCAGCAGAATTCTGGTCTAAAGTAGGTGCATCACCCGAACAATTTTCACACTTAACAGTATCGAATTTCCTCTCTGATAATTTATTACCAGTCACTATCGGTAACATTATTGGCGGTGCAGTCCTAGTCGGTCTGGTATACTGGTTAATGCATCTGCGCGGTGAGAAACATTAATTCCGTGCAGGTATGACTGATTTCTTAAGTTCCATTGTAAAAAGGTAGAAGTATCATGTCTGATTTAAATGAAAAATTTGCTCAAGCATGGAAAGGTTTTTCTGAAGGTGAATGGCAGAACGCAGTAAACGTTCGCGATTTCATCCAAAAGAACTACACTCCATATGAAGGCGACGAATCTTTCCTGGCTGGTTCCACTAAAGCAACTGATACACTTTGGGAACAAGTTATGGAAGGCATCAAAATCGAGAACCGCACTCATGCGCCGGTTGATTTTGATACTTCTGTTGCTGCAACAATCACTTCTCACGATGCAGGTTACATTGAGAAAGATTTAGAACAAGTCGTAGGTTTACAGACTGATGCACCTTTAAAACGTGCAATCATCCCATTCGGTGGTATCCGTATGGTAGAAAGTTCTTGTCATGCTTATAATCGTGAGCTTGATCCAGAACTGAAAAAAATCTTCACTACATATCGTAAAACCCACAACCAAGGTGTTTTCGATGTGTACACTCCAGACATCATCAAATGTCGTAAATCAGGTATCTTAACTGGTTTACCAGATGCATATGGCCGTGGCCGTATCATCGGTGACTACCGTCGTGTTGCATTGTATGGTATCGAATACCTGCGCAAAGACAAATTTGCTCAATTCACCTCTTTACAAGAAAAATTGGAAAAAGGTGAAGATCTGGAAATGACTATTCAGCTGCGTGAAGAAATCGCAGAGCAACATGCTGCCTTAGGTCAAATTCAAGAAATGGCTGCAACTTATGGTTGTGATATTTCTCGCCCAGCACAAAACGCAAAAGAAGCAGTACAATGGACTTACTTCGGTTATTTAGCCGCTGTTAAATCTCAAAACGGTGCTGCGATGTCTTTCGGTCGTGTTTCTACCTTCTTAGATATCTACATCCAACGTGATATGGATGCAGGTTTACTGACTGAAGAACAAGCTCAAGAATTAATCGACCATTTAGTAATGAAATTACGTATGGTTCGTTTCTTACGTACTCCTGAATATGATGAGCTGTTCTCTGGTGACCCAATTTGGGCAACAGAATCATTAGCAGGTATGGGTTTAGATGGCCGTACTCTGGTAACTAAGAATACTTTCCGTTTCTTAAATACCTTGTACACAATGGGTCCATCACCAGAACCAAACATGACTATTCTGTGGTCAGAACAACTGCCTATCAACTTCAAAAAATACGCAGCTAAAGTCTCTATCGATACTTCTTCAATTCAGTACGAAAATGATGACTTAATGCGTCCTGACTTCGACAGCGATGACTATGCTATCGCATGTTGTGTTAGCCCAATGGTTGTTGGTAAACAAATGCAGTTCTTCGGTGCTCGTGCAAACTTAGCGAAAACCTTACTGTATACCATCAATGGTGGTGTTGACGAAAAACTGAAAATCCAAGTGGGTCCTAAACATGCGCCAATCATGGATGAAGTCTTAGACTTCGATACTGTGATGAACCAAATGGATCACTTTATGGATTGGTTAGCAACTCAGTATGTAACCGCACTGAACGTTATCCATTACATGCACGATAAATACAGTTATGAAGCAGCGTTAATGGCACTTCATGACCGTGATGTTTATCGTACAATGGCATGTGGTATCGCAGGTCTGTCTGTTGCTGCTGACTCACTGGCTGCAATCAAATATGCAAAAGTTTCTCCTATCCGTGATGAAAACGGTTTAGCAGTAGACTTTAAAATTGATGGCGAATACCCACAATTCGGTAACAACGATTCTCGCGTAGATGATATCGCTTGCGACTTAGTTGAACGTTTCATGAAGAAAATTCAGAAACTGCGTACTTACCGTAATGCGGTACCTACACAGTCAATCCTGACTATCACTTCAAACGTTGTTTACGGTAAGAAAACAGGTAATACGCCAGATGGTCGTCGTGCTGGTGCGCCATTCGGACCAGGTGCAAACCCAATGCACGGTCGTGACCAAAAAGGTGCGGTTGCTTCACTGACCTCTGTTGCGAAACTGCCATTTGCTTATGCAAAAGATGGTATTTCTTACACCTTCTCTATCGTACCTAACGCATTAGGTAAAGATGATGATGTTCGTAAAGCGAACCTTGCAGGTCTGATGGATGGTTATTTCCACCACGAAGCAGGCATCGAAGGTGGTCAACACTTAAACGTAAACGTGATGAACCGTGAAATGCTGTTAGAAGCAATGGAAGATCCTGAGAAATATCCTCAATTAACTATCCGTGTTTCTGGTTATGCAGTTCGCTTTAACTCACTAACTAAAGAACAACAGCAAGACGTTATCACCCGTACATTTACAAAAACAATGTAATAAAGATAACTATATGCATTTATTTACTGAGAAAGTAAATAAAATCGCTTAGAATAAAGGCCCCTATATTGGGGCCTTTTTATCTAGACAGTTTTGGAGTAACCCTGTTATGTCCGTACTTGGTCGTATCCACTCATTTGAATCCTGCGGTACTGTTGATGGTCCGGGAATACGTTTCATTGTTTTCTTTCAAGGATGCCTAATGAGATGCCTCTATTGTCACAATCGTGACACATGGGATACTCATGGTGGGCAAATCGTCACTGTTGATGAACTGATGAAAGAGGCGGTCACATATCGCCATTTTATGAATGCTTCTGGTGGCGGTGTTACTGCTTCTGGTGGTGAAGCTATTTTACAAGCTGAATTTGTGCGTGATTGGTTTCAAGCTTGTCAAAAAGAGAATATCCATACCTGCTTAGATACCAACGGTTTCGTTCGCCGTTATGATCCAGTTATTGACGAATTAATGGATGCTACTGATCTAGTCATGTTGGATTTAAAACAGATCAATGATGAAATCCACCAAAAATTAGTGGGTGTTTCCAACCAACGCACACTAGAATTTGCTCGTTACTTAGCGAAACGAGGACAAAAAACATGGATCCGCTATGTTGTTGTCCCAGGTTGGTCTGATGATGATGATTCAGCCCATCGTCTAGGTGAATTTATTAAAGATATGAAAAATATCGAGAAAGTAGAGCTTCTCCCTTACCACGAATTAGGTAAACATAAATGGGTTGCTTTAGGTGAAGAATATAAGTTAGATGGCATTCATCCGCCGTCAAAAGAGACGATGGAAAACGTAAAATCCATTCTTGAATCTTATGGACATAAGGTCATTTACTAAGCTTTCTACTAATCATTAATCAAGAAGCAGCGTTTTAATGGCGCTGCTTTTTTATTAGTACACCAATTAGTTAAATTAATATTTATTAATCACCCTTCTTGTGATCATGCTCTTTCAAATCTGGATGTTTTGTCTTATTTTCGGGTGTGACTCTTTGTCTTTTATCTTCTTTACCTGTTGTTTCTGCAATAGGTTTTCGCCCTGTTTTAATTCCCATGATAATTCCTTTTTTAACTACATAACGTAGTTTTAAGATAATAAATATCACCACTACATTAAGTGATCGCAGTAGCAAAACTTAACAATAAGAATTTAGTTATCCACAATAAACCAATAGGTGAAATATTTTCTTTTATTATCAACTTTAATAACTCAAATATATCTTACCGCTATAAATAAATGTGCTCGTTAAAAAATAGTGACTACTATTTCTATTCTAAATTTACTAATAACATAAAAAAGTACTTATCAGACAAGTAAAATATATTAAGATTATCCTGAATCTATATTCAGTTGAATACTGTTGATTAATAACAAAACAAAAAGATACTATAGTGCTCTTATATTTATAAACAAAAGACGTTGTGATTAAGGTAAAGGAAATGGAACAAGACAACAATTCATCGCTAACAGAACCACAAGAGGTATTTACACCTATTCCTCAAGCTAGAGGCTCTTCTGGTGGTACTCGTTGGTTAGGCCTAGGATGGGATTTAGTAAAAGAACGTTTTTGGATGTGGATCGCCGTTATTATCATCTATTTTGTGGTTAGTTTAATTATTTCGGGTATTCTCGGTTTAATTCCACTTATTGGCCCATTGCTTTCTCCTCTTATTTCAGCTGTATTAGCTGCTGGTATTATCAGCATCGCTCATCAACAATACGAAACTAAGCGCCTTGATCTTGATAATTTATTTTCAGGATTTCATAACAAACGCTATATCAGTTTAATGGGTGCTTATTGTATTAGTGCACTTATTCTTATCGCCGGCTTTATTGTTGCAATACTCGTCAGTGGCTCTGCAATAATGGATATCTACTATGCTATGGATGGTGGTTATTACTCAGACCAGTATATCGAAGAGTGGTTAGTCGATAACTCCTCATCATTTAGCTTATTTTTCATTATTATTGCTGTTTTTGGTGTTATTAGCACGGCCGCTTACTGGTTCGCTCCTGCTTTAATTTTAGTTAATGGCTACCGAGCAATTCCAGCGGTTAAAACAAGCCTAGCGGCAGTTAAAGCTAACCTATTTGGTGGTTTCCTATTTTTTGTATTATTACTCATTATTATCGTTATTAGTGTGATCCCATTGGGTTTAGGATTACTGATTACTATTCCACTTTCTTATACCGCAATGTACGCTTCATATCGTGATATTTTCTATCATCATAATGTAGGCAATAATACTAATAGTGGTAACGGTGGTTCCCCTGTTTCATTAAATAAAACAGCTGAATCCAATATCGGAAAATTAGTGAGTTAATACAATATTATAAATTAAATAAAAAACAGTAGTGAATACACCCTACTGTTTTTTTATTACTTAAATTAACTCGCAAACGGGTTTTTATTATCATATGAATGGTTAAATAACGAATCAGAGATTAAATAATCATAAATTTCATCAACAATCTCAATACCTTCTTGTTCTGTTCTTCTCTCTTCTATTTGACTGTTCTCTCCAGGATATAATACTTTTTCAACTCCTTCTGCCGGCTTAATGTCATTAAGTTCACTCATCACTTGAGAAATATGCTCTCTAAATAAGGTGGCATCAGTAAAATAGGCAGGATTAATAACAATATGTAATTGGCCTAGCTCTCGCCCCTGTGTTAAATCGTGATACATCGAACTGACATGTTTACCAAAAGGAAGCCCAAGCAAGATACCAGACAACACATCAACCATCATCATTAAACCATAACCTTTAGGCCCAGCAATAGGTAATAAACCTTTTACAGCAAAGGGATCTGTTGTCGGTTTTCCCGTTTTATCAACAGCCCAAGTATCAGGAATTTCAGCGTGACGTGAACGAGCATCAAGTACTTTACCCCATGCTTGTACTGTGGTTGCCATATCAAAAGTAATATGTTTGTCGCCTACTCCTGGTGCAGAAAAGGCGATAGGATTAGTGCCATAATAAACTTCACTGCCGCCAAATGGCACGACCATTGGATCTGACTGACAAAGAGATATGCCTATCATTCCAGCTTGTGATGCTTGCTCAACAAAATAAGACAGCGCACCACTATGACCAATGCGTCTTACTCCCACAACAGCGACGCCCTTTTGTGTTGCCATTTCAATAGCGCGTTCCATTGCCTCTTTTGCCGCAACATGACCTGCACCATTATCACCATCAAACACCGCACTGCAAGGTCCTGTTTCTGTATAAACAAAGTTAGGTGTGGTATTTGTGCCACCTTTACTAATACGCTCTGCATAATATTCAACACGCACAGCACCATGAGAATGAATACCTTTAGCATCCGCATGTACTAATACATCAGCAACCGTATCAGCATGAATTTGATTAAGTCCTGCAAGATGTAATTTATTTTTTATCAGTTGATGTAACTGTTGTTTGAAAATTATCATAAGATATGCTCTTTTTTGTAGGGTTCTAAATAAATAGAATTATCAAAAACAATAAAATATTGCTGATAAATCCGAGCGATATCCTCAATGTAGCAGCATAAAAAGAAACTGCTGTGATCAACTTAGCTGATAAAGTATTGCGTTATATTTTTGTTAAATAACCATTTTTTTATTAAAAAGCTTTTAATAATAACCGTATTAATAAATGAAAAAGTGGAATAATTGCTTATTCCACTTTGGTTAACATCAACTCAATAAGTAATTTTTTATTTACGATTAAAAAATTACGGAACGGGAACTGCCTCCCCTTTAAATTTTTCAAGAATAAACTGTTTAGTTGCAGGAGCCCGTAGTTCTTCCATTAATTTTGTAATACGTGGATCATCTTTACTTTCTTCTCTTACTACCACTACATTAGCAAATTTACTATTTGCGGCAGATTCGGTATAAATCACCTCTTTAGTTAAATCTAAACCGGCATTGATGGCAAAGTGTCCATCAATAGAAGCGACATCCGCTTCACCATTTTTATAAATTTGTGGTAGTAGTGGTCCATCGTAAGTAAATAAAAATTTAATATTACGTGGGTTTTCTACAATATCATCAATAGTTGAATCATCAGGATCAATACCTGAACGCAATTTAATTAACCCCTCATCTTGAAACAATTTTAAAATATGTCCATGCTGTGCCAGATTATTGCTACTAATCATTTTTGCACCATCGGGTAAATCTTGTAAGCTTTTATATTTTTGTGAGAAAAAACGATAAGGATGCATATGTACAGCACCAACAGAGACTAAATTCCAATCTGGATGATCTGCTAATGTTTTATTTAAATAAGGGACATGCTGAAAAAAGTTAGCATCTAATTCTTTTTCGGCTAAGGCTTGATTAGGAATAATATAATCATTGAAAACTCTAATATCTAATTCTAGCCCATTTTTTTTCAATTGCGGTTTAATAAATTCTAATATTTCCGCATGAGGTGTACTGGAGGCACCAATAATAAGTTTATTTTCCAGCTTTTCATCTGTTGGTTTACAAGCAGATAGAGCCAAACTAACAAGCAGCAGCGAACCCAGTTTTTTAAATACTGTTAATCTCATTTTTATGACCTTTATTTTAAATTTATTTTTAATACACTCTGTGATTTGTTTTTTATTAACGTTTATCTATGCTGCGTACTAAGCTGTCTCCTATTAACTGAATACATAAAACAATCAGTAAAATAACTAATGTAGCAACCCAAACAACATCATTATGGCTACGTTGAAACCCTTCTAAATAAGCAAGATTTCCTAATCCACCGGCTCCAATAGCACCAGCAACAGCTGTTCCACCTACTAATGAAATCAGTGTTACTGTTAAACCTGAAATTAAAGCCGGTGAAGACTCTGGTAATAATACTTTAAAAACTAATGTAGATAAGTTGGCACCCATTGATTGACTTGCCTCAATAACACCTTTATCAACTTCACGTAGTGCTAACTCAACTAACCTCGCATAGAAAGCCGCCGCTGAAATAACTAATGCAGGTAATGCTGCGTTAACACCTAAAATGGTTCCAACTACCCATTTGGTAAATGGGAAAAGAAGAATAATTAATATGATAAAAGGTACTGCTCTAAATACATTAACAATAAAAGAGAGTATTCGATAAATAAAAAGCTGCTCTTTTTTTCCTTCTTTGGCTGTTAAAAATAGAGCTACGCCAATTAATATTCCTAATATGCAAGATAATGCACCAGAAACTAATGTCATATATAAGGTGTTTATTGTTTCTTCGCCTAGTACATTTAATTTTAAATTAGGAAAATAAATAAATGACCACTGTTGTATTCTATCCATATTAAGTTACCGCTATATTAAAGTATTGATATATTAAATTTATTATTTTTAAGATACTGAATAATCTCATTTGATTTATTAGTTAATTGCAAATAAATAAAACCATTTTCTTGTGAAAAATTTCCCCTTACTAGTTTAATAGGCTCATTAAACTGAGAAACTAAGTCATAAAAAAGATAATCAAAATTTTTATTTTCTTGTAAAAATAAACGGATCACTGTACCTTGCTGTTTTATTTTTTCAATATCATCTATATTATCTGTAATATACGCTGTCTGTGATAAAAATTGCTGTGTTACTTTATGTTTTGGTTTATTAAATACATTTTTCACATCGCCCTGTTCTATTATTCGCCCTTGTTCTATTACCGCTACTTTGTTACAAATTGCTTTCACCACTTGCATTTCATGAGTAATAAGAACAATTGTAATATTCATTTTTTTATTTATTTCTGCTAACAACGATAATATTGTTTGTGTTGTTTTTGGATCTAATGCCGATGTAGCTTCATCACACAACAAAACATCAGGATTGTTAGCAAGAGCACGAGCAATGCCGACACGTTGTTTTTGTCCACCACTTAGCGTCGATGGGTATTCATCTGCTTTATCAGTTAAACCAACTAATGCCATTAATTCATCAGCACGCTGATGGCGTTTTTGTCTATCAACACCCGATATTTCTAATGGAAATTCAATATTTTCTCTAACAGTGCGTGACCATAGCAAATTAAAATGCTGAAAAATCATACCTATTGAGTGACGTATTTTTAGAATTTCTCGTTCACTGCTCGTTGTTATATTGTGTTTTCCTACAATCACCTCACCGTTTGTTACTGGCTCTAAGCGATTTAATAAACGGATCAGACTACTCTTTCCTGCACCACTATAGCCAATGATGCCAAAGATATCTCCTTGTGCAATGTTGAGGTTAATATCATTCACAGCAACAGTTTGCTTTTTTCCTCGGCGATAAATTTTGCTGACATTTTTTAGCGTTATCATTTTCTACTCACCTTTAATTGGATTTCTAGACGTCTAAACATCTAGAAATCCAAATTAATAATAATCTGTGAGATTGTCAAGAAAGTAATAAAGAATAAATAAACTTTTAAAATATATCATAGGATTAAACGTTATCTTTTGGGCCTAACATTGAATTTTATATCTAATATTTACGATATAACCAACGCTTTATATTGTTATAACGGATATTTTAAGATTGTAAATTTATTACAGATAATAAAAAACCCTCTGTAAAAACAGAGGGTTAAATATTTACATCATATTAATTGTTTGAAAATCAACCGATATATTCTAAACCATTCATATAAGGGCGTAACGCTGCTGGAATTTCAATACGGCCATCAGCCATTTGATAGTTTTCCATAATAGCAACCAATGTACGACCTACTGCTAATCCAGAACCATTTAAGGTATGAACTAGTTGAGTTTTCTTATCACCTTTAGAGCGGAAACGCGCTTGCATACGGCGTGATTGGAAATCCCAGCAGTTAGAGCATGAAGAGATTTCACGATAAGTATTTTGAGCAGGAACCCAAACTTCTAAATCGTATGTTTTACGAGCACCAAAGCCAATATCACCTGTACAAAGTACAACTTTGCGATATGGCAGATCTAGCAATTGCAGGACTTTTTCTGCATGGCCAGTTAACTCTTCTAATGCATCCATTGATTTTTCAGGATGAACGATTTGAACCAATTCAACTTTATCAAATTGGTGCATACGGATAAGACCACGAGTGTCGCGTCCGTAAGAGCCTGCTTCTGAACGGAAGCAAGGTGTATGTGCTGTCATTCGCAGTGGTAAATCGTCTTCATCAAGAATAACGTCTCTTACCATATTTGTAACAGGCACTTCCGCTGTTGGGATCAGTGCATACTGACTTTCAGCTTCTTCTTCTAGTGGTTTAGTATGGAAAAGGTCACCACTAAATTTAGGTAATTGGCCAGTACCATACAATGTTGCGTGGTTTACCAGATAAGGAACATACATTTCCTGATAACCATGTTCTTCAGTATGAAGGTTTAACATGAATTGAGTAATAGCACGATGCAAACGTGCAATTTGTCCTTTCATGATAACAAAGCGCGAACCGGTAATTTTAACTGCTGAAGCGAAATCTAAACCATCGGTTAACTCACCTAACGTTACATGATCTTTTAATTCAAAATCATAAGTTTTAGGTGTTCCCCAACGAGAAACTTCAACATTTTCACTATCGTCTTTGCCGTTTGGTACAGCGTCATCAGGCATATTCGGGATAGTTAATGCATAATCACGAATTTCTGCTTGAAGCACTTCAAGTTCTGCTTTTGCAGCTTCAAGTTTATCACCCAGCAGATTAACTTCCTGACGAAGTGGCTCAATGTCTTCACCACGCGCTTTGGCAGCACCAATGGACTTCGATCGAGAATTACGTTCTGCTTGCAGGGATTCAGTTTCAACCTGTAACACCTTACGGCGTTCTTCTTGTTGACGGATTTTTTCCACATCGAGGGTGAACCCCCTGCGAGCCAGTTTTTCGGCGACCGCGTCTAGCTCATTACGCAGTAGATTTGGATCGAGCATGCTTATCCTGTGCTTATCGATAGATTAATAAAAACCTTCTCTACGACTATATAAAAATACTCGTTATGTGATAAACACATATGAGAAAAGGCATAGTTAAGAAATTAATAATATTTAAACAACCTTACCGCATCTTTACAATTTACGATAGCGTTTTGTCGTACTATTTTGATCTTGCTGAGTAAGCCAGTCTAATTTCTCAGCAACCTTGATCTCTAGCCCTCTTTGAGCCGGATAATAATACTCCGTATTTGCCATTTCTTCAGGGAAATAGACCTCTCCTGCGGCATAAGCATTAGGCTCATCGTGTGCATAACGATATTCTGCACCTAGCCCCATTTCTTTCATTAATTTAGTTGGGGCATTGCGTAAATGAGCAGGAACATCGTAATCAGGCCGATTTTTTGCATCAGCTAATGCTGCTTTGTAAGCAGTGTATACTGCGTTACTTTTTGGTGCACAGGCTAAATAAACGATAGCTTGTGCAATTGCACGTTCACCTTCAGCCGGCCCTACTCGGGTAAAACAATCCCATGCAGCAATAGCCACTTGCATTGCTCGCGGGTCTGCATTACCGACATCTTCTGAAGCTATTGCCAGTAATCGACGAGCAACATAAAGCGGATCTCCCCCAGCTGTAATAATCCTTGCATACCAATAAAGAGCAGCATCAGGCGCAGAGCCTCGTACCGATTTATGTAAAGCAGATATAAGATCGTAAAATCTGTCGCCTTTGTTATCGAAACGGGCACTTCGCTCACCACTAATTTCTTTTAGCAACTCAGGCGTTAAGGTGCGTTTTCCTTGGCTATCGATTTCAGCCATATCTGCCATCATTTCAAGCAAATTCAGAGAACGCCGCGCATCTCCATTCACTAACTCAGCAATCATTCTGCGCGTATCATTAGGTAGAATGATATTTCTACCTCCTAAACCACGTTCTGTATCATCTAATGCCTGCTGTAAAACTTGCTCAATATCTGCTTCAGTAAGTGATCTTAATAAGTAAACTCGTGCTCTTGAAAGTAATGCAGAATTAAGCTCAAAAGAGGGATTTTCTGTTGTCGCACCAATAAACGTGATCGTACCATCTTCGATGTGCGGTAAAAAAGCATCTTGTTGGCTTTTATTAAAACGATGAACTTCATCCACAAATAAAATAGTTCTACGCCTTGCATTTCTATTTTGTCGTGCGATCTCAATAGATTCTCTGATCTCTTTAATACCCGATGTCACCGCAGAAAGTCGCTCAATATCCGCTTGTGCATAACGTCCTATAATTTCAGCCAGTGTTGTTTTACCTGTCCCTGGCGGGCCCCATAAGATCATCGAATGCAATTGACCCGCTTTAATTGCACGAGGAAGAGGCTTTCCTTCAGCAAGTAAATGTGTTTGGCCAATATATTGCTCCAGCGTTTCAGGTCGCATTCTTGCGGCTAAAGGCTGAAATTCATTGTGTGAAAAATCGAGCGATAAGTTACTCAAAACATCCTCACTGACGTTGGTCATCCACAGTGACACCAGCAGGTGGCGTAAAGCGGAAAGTTGATGCATCGATAGGTGCAACAGTTTGTGCTGTTAGCTGATAATTACTGACTTGGCCATCTTGCTCTGTGGCAGCAAATTGCTGAATTTGCCCATTAGGTAATACTGTAATAGTAAAGTGTTTTAAGTTGTTTTCTGTTTTAGGCGTTAACTCAAAACGATCACCACTTTGTTTTACTTCATAGTGTTGCCACTCTTTGCTGTCATTACGTGCAATTAACATAAATGGCGTGTTGGTTGTTGCGCTTTCAAGCCAAGTTGCCGTTACTTGTTCAACAAAAGGATTATAAAACCAAAGAGTTTTACCATCAGAAATTAATGTGCTTTCGTCAGGTGCAGTCATTTGCCAATTAAATAAATCAGGGCGTTGTACCTTTAAGTGACCTTCGCCTTTTTGGATTAATGCACCTTCGTTGCTTGTTACTGTTTGGCTAAAATTAGCTTGAAAGCTATTCACTTTATTTAAACGTTGCTGTAAGTCTTGGCGAGCATCAGCCCAAGTAACTTGACTAGCAAATAATGTTATTGCACACGCTGATAGTAGTATTTTTTTCATTCCACAAGCCCTCGGCATGAAACAGCGCCGACATAATGTCGGCGCATGATTTATTAATGATGATGCAGATTACCATGCTAGTTAAGTCGCTGATAACTGTGTTTTCAAGATATTACATATCTGAAGAAGGTGGCGCTAGTACTTCTCGGCTACCATTGTGTCCAGGTGAGCTAACGATATTTTGGTTTTCCATTTGCTCAACAATTCTTGCCGCACGGTTATAACCAATTCTAAATTGGCGCTGAACCCCAGAAATAGATACACGTTGTTTGTCGACAACAAAGGCAACTGCTTGATCAAACAATGGATCAAGCTCTTCACCATCATCAAATCCACCACTATTTTCGCCTTCTTCGCCACATTTAGTAATAGCTTCAATATACTGTGGACGACCTCGTGCTTTCCAGTCTGTCGCTACAGCATGTACTTCGTCATCACTAACAAATGCACCATGTACACGAACAGGAACTGCGCCATTAGGGGCATAAAGCATATCCCCCATACCTAATAATGATTCTGCACCTGCTTGGTCTAAAATAGTTCGCGAGTCTATTTTACTTGATACCGTAAACGCAATACGGCTTGGAATATTGGCTTTAATAAGTCCAGTAATAATATCAACTGAAGGACGTTGGGTTGCCAATACCAAGTGAATACCAGCGGCACGCGCTTTTTGTGCTAAGCGAGCAATAAGTTCTTCTACTTTTTTACCTGCGGTCATCATTAAGTCGGCGAACTCATCAACGATAACAACAATGTAGGGTTCTTTCTCAAGCATTGGCATAGTAGGAGACATACTGTCTGTTGGTTTCCAGAACGGATCAGGAATTGGCCGTCCCATTGCTTCAGCTTCTTTGATTTTCTCGTTATAACCCGCAAGGTTACGCACACCAAGCGCGGACATCATTTTATAACGACGCTCCATTTCAGCCACACTCCAGCGTAGCGCGCTCGCTGCATCTTTCATATCAGTAACAACTTCCGTTAAAAGGTGTGGAATACCTTCATATACAGAAAGCTCAAGCATTTTCGGGTCAATCATTATAAAACGAACATCTTCTGGTTTCGCTTTATAAAGAATACTGATAATCATTGCATTCACACCCACTGATTTACCTGAGCCTGTTGTACCCGCTACAAGTAAATGAGGCATTTTAGCTAGATTAGCAACAACAGGCTGCCCACCAATATCTTTACCTAATACAACCGTTAATGGCGATCCCGTGTCACGGAATTTATCGCTATCTAACAACTCACGCATATAAACCGTTTGGCGCTTTTTATTAGGTAATTCTAACCCGACATAAGGTTTTCCAGGAATAACTTCAACAATACGAACTGCAACAGCAGAAAGAGAACGCGCTAAATCACGAGAAAGATTCGAGATACGAGCTGCTTTTACACCCGGTGCTAATTCAAGTTCAAAGCGAGTAATAACAGGTCCTGGAGAAATACCAACAACTTTGGCTTTAACGCGATAATCGTTAAGTCGTGCCTCAATAAGGCTTGCGATACGTTCTAATTCAAACATATCAACAGGCTCTTCTTCTATTGGTGGTGTTGTCAGCAAATCCAATGATGGCATTGGTGTTGTTGATTTTGGCAATGGCTGATCATTACGCATCAGTAATGGATGAATAAGAGATTGTTGCTGTTGCTGTTGCTGTTGCTGTTGCTGTTGCTGTTGCTGTTGCTGTTGCTGTTGCTGTTGCTGTTGCTGTTGCTGTTGCTGTTGCTGTTGCTGTTGCTGTTGCTGTTGCTGTGCAAAATGTTGAACCATATTAGATTGAGGTTCAATACCAGCTTGCGGTGCAATATTTTGTTTAACTGCCTCTGTAATAATGGGAATAAATACAGGCTCGGCGGGTTCTTCATCTAAAAGATCATCAATAGGTGAAAACGCCTCTAATGCTGAAAGGTTTTCTTTTAGCTCAATAGTCGGGCTGTACTCTTCTTCTTCGTCATCACGGGGGGATATTTGCAAAAATGCATTACTGGTTGGGTAATTCATTTTTTTTGCTATCTCATTTGTCTCTGCTGCTTTAGGCGTCGATTGTGATGCAAAAGAATGTTGAATATGTGGCTGATAGCCTGCTACAACGGGTTGTGTGGTTGCTGCAACTACTGCCCCTATTGTTGATATTTGGGGCAAAATTTCATCGTCGTCTTCAAATGGAGCATCATCACCATAACGCGATTGCAACTGTTGTTTAAACTGCGCCGCAAGTTGCTGTTCTTCTTCATCAACCTCGTTATCATCTGTTGGCGAAAATGTATTTTCTGTAATGGTTGGCTCAAAATCATTGTGATTATTTTGCTGATAATCAGACGTTAGTGCATCTGATTCGTTATGTTGTTGTGCATCATCTTCACCATAACGTTCACGTTGTTGTTCAAGAAATTGCTGACGCAATTCTTGCTCAAAGTTAGCTTGTTCTTGAATATCTTCAAGCTCATTTTCAGATCCTGGCTGAATAGCCTCTTCTCTACGACGTAGTTCAGCTTCTCGCTGAGAAGGAATATGAATGCCATATAATTCACGGCGAGTAGGTAAGCGAACAGGATTGGGTCTAGGAAGTTCTGGTCCTAAGCCTTGTTTTACTTGTGCTGCATGAGCAACGACAGCACCGGTTGTCGCCGATGCTGTTTGAGCAAAAGAAGCCCCCTCATTTTCAGACGACAATGTAAAAGTCGGCTCTGCTCTACCCACACTAAATGCGTTTTCTGCTGGTTGTTGAGTCGATATTGTCGTTCTATCTTCAGTAAATGGTGAAAATGAAGGTACAACTTCTTGTACTACTGAAGTTACTGTATCCGCTGCATCTAACGGTGTTTCTGTTTTCAAAAATGCTTCGGGAATATCAAAACGATAATGTTCAGGCTCGTCATTTAATTGCTCTGTAGTTTGTTGAGCATAAACAGGTGTTTCAGCTTTAGCTGTATTTGAGGCTGTTGCAACATTTAAACTAGATTCAATTTCAGGTTTTACTGCTAATTCAGCACTTTCGTTTGTCGCTGAGAAAGAAGGTAAATTGAGATTTTTTTCTGTCTCTTGTTGTAAAGAATCAAGATCTTTTTGACGAGCTAATTCAAGTGCTGATGGTGCAGAAAATAGAATATCGTCACTATCTTCAGTTGTGCTATCTTCAGCCACAGTTATTTGTTGTTCGTTATTTTTTTCAGTATCTTCGATAAAGTCATCTGTTTGCTCTTGTGCTTCATCTTCATCATATTCTGCTTCATGTTGACCTCGGTTAGTAATAAAGCCAAGACCACCTAAAATAACTGCACCAATTTTTTCAGTAATGGTCAACCATGACCACCCGGTGAATAAAGTAAAACCAATAGCCCAAACAGACAGCAATGCAAGCGTTGCACCTAATAGATTGAACCACGGTAATAAAGCTTTACTAAATAAGCTGCCAATAACCCCGCCTGAGCTAAAATTGTAGATATCATCAAAATTAAGATCGGCTAATGCACAAGATGTCAATATCAACGCTAAAGCGCCAATTGTGCGTAATGAAAGCGAGAAGAAATCAGTATATTCGCGATTTTGTTGATAACGTAAAGAGTTCCAACAACCCAATACCACAACAACTGGGATAGCATAGGCAAGTAAGCCGAAAGCAGAAAATAGTATATCAGCTAACCATGCTCCGATATTGCCGCCTAAATTTTGAATAGGCTCATTCCAAGTAGTTTGTGACCAACTCGGATCAGAGGGATTAAAGCTAAATAACGATACCATTAAAAAGATAGCACCGAGGCCAATCAATATGAGAATAGCTTCCCAAACACGACGACGGTTGCTTATCTTGGTCAAACGAATATTTTTATCTTCTGTATATTCCTGGCTCAAAGAGGGCTCTCCAGGTTTAGCTTAGGGTTAAAAGTTAAAACGGAACAACGCTGAGATATCCCAGCGTTGAAACTGTATGCATAAACAGGAGTGTACCTAAAATTTTCCTATTTTGCACCAACCTATTAGTTGGCTTAGCGAGTTTTAATAACTAGGCGGTTACTCTGTTTAACTTCTTCCATAACCACATAGGTACGAGTGTCATTGACACCAGGAAGACGTAACAGGGTTTCACCCAGTAATTTACGATAAGCGGACATATCAGGCACACGAGTTTTCAACAGATAGTCAAAATCACCAGAGACTAAATGACACTCTTGGATTTCTTCTAATTTTTGAACCGCCATATTGAATTGTTCAAAAACATCTGGAGCACCACGGTTTAATGTAATTTCCACAAATACCAGTAATGATGCATCAAGGTAATGAGGATTCAACAGCGCAGTATAACCAGAAATAAATCCTTGGCGTTCCAAGCGACGTACGCGCTCTAAACATGGTGTTGGTGATAAACCTACACGTTTAGATAACTCAACGTTTGAAATGCGGCCATCTTTTTGAAGCTCATTTAGAATATTCCGGTCTATTCTATCAAGGTCTTTACCCGGACGTTTTTTATTATCAATCATCTCTATACTCTCTTTCTCTTTTTCTCTTACTTTATTTTCCTATACCCATACCTGTACACCATCAGAATCAGTGTTGAAACTTCGGTATCAAACGGTCAGAGCAAACTACCAATCTATTTTCTTTTAATGCCAGATAAAATAAATGTTTTATCTAAATACTCATTAGCTAATTTTGTAAAATAACTATCTCATACCCTGTCTGTCTATAAAATGATGCATATAACGCTTGAGGATAATTGTCTTTTACAATCATGTTTTCGCAAATGTACAGCGGATTGTCAAAGTAAATGAGTAAAAATCAGAACAAGGCGCTATGTTATTCTCTATATATGCAAGATAAGCATCAATTGTAAAGCAAAAAGTGTCAGGTTAATTCGATGATGTCAACGCAATATAACTCTATAATTAATAACTACATAGCTAGTGACTATTGCTAAAATAGCTAAAATATTATGTCTATTTCCGCTCCATCGCTTTTTTTAACCTCTTATTTCTCCTACAATCGCTCATTTCGCATCAAGCATAATCAGAGATGAGGTATTCATGAGCACCATCAAACATAGCAAGCTTATTATTTTAGGTTCAGGTCCTGCTGGCTATACAGCCGCTGTTTATGCCGCAAGAGCAAATTTGGAACCAGTGCTGATTACTGGTGTTGAAAAAGGGGGACAGCTTACAACAACAACAGAAGTTGAAAACTGGCCTGGCGACCCAGAAGGGTTAACCGGACCCGGTTTAATGGATCGTATGCTTCAACACGCAGAAAAGTTCCAGACAGAGATTATCTCTGACCATATTAATAAAGTCGATCTGAAAAACCGCCCTTTCCGCCTATTTGGTGATGAACAAGAATATACTTGTGATGCTTTAATCATCGCAACAGGTGCATCTGCTCGTTATATTGGCTTGCCTTCAGAAGAATCCTTTAAAGGCCGCGGTGTTTCTGCTTGTGCAACTTGCGATGGTTTTTTCTACCGTAACCAAAAAGTCGCTGTTGTTGGTGGTGGTAATACTGCCGTAGAAGAAGCGCTCTATTTAGCTAATATTGCAGCTGAAGTGCATCTTATTCACCGTCGTGATTCTTTCCGTTCTGAAAAAATCTTAATTAATCGCTTAATGGATAAAGTGAATAACGGCAATATCATTTTACATACTGATCGTACACTTGATGAAGTTCTTGGCGACGAGATGGGTGTTACTCAAGTTCGCTTGAAAGATACCAAAAGTGACAATACAGAAGTATTAGATGTTATGGGTGTCTTTATTGCTATTGGCCATAGCCCAAACACCGCTATTTTTGATGGTCAACTTGAACTTGATAATGGCTACATCAAAGTACAATCTGGTACACAAGGTAACGCAACACAAACCTCTATTGAAGGTGTTTTTGCTGCTGGCGATGTTATGGATCATATTTATCGTCAAGCAATTACCTCTGCCGGTACTGGTTGTATGGCTGCTTTAGATGCAGAACGTTACTTAGACGCACTAAAAGACAATTAAAATCATCACTTCCTTTCAAGGCGCTATTTCAGTAGCGCCTTTTAACATGTAACATACTACGCTGGTTGCCAATAGTAAGAACTTTTACTTATGGCCTTTCTGATACTTTGTATCTCACCTGCAGATTTGAATCTTTTCTTATGGATAAAACTAAACAAAATGAATTGGTTCGATGGCTGAAACAGCAAAGTGCTCCAGCCCGCCGATGGCTACGGCTATCAATGTTTTTAGGTGTAGTAAGTGGTTTATTAATTATTGCTCAAGCATGGTTACTGGCCGTTTTACTTCAAGCGTTTATCATGGATCATCTTAGCCGTGATGCTCATATACCAACCTTTCTCACACTTATCGGTATTTTTTTCTTACGTGCCATCATTACGGCAATCCGCGAGCGAGTTGGTTATCGTTGTGGCATGGCAGTCAGGCAACAAATTCGTAAAATAGTACTCGACAGGCTACAAGAACTAGGCCCAGTTTGGGTTAAAGGTAAGCCAGCGGGGAGTTGGGCAACAATTATTCTTGAGCAAATAGAGGATATGCAAGACTACTATGCACGCTATTTGCCACAAATGTATTTAGCAACCATTGTTCCTATTCTTATTTTAATTACTGTATTTCCTGTTAACTGGGTTGCAGGCTTAATTTTATTTATCACAGCACCGCTTATTCCTTTGTTTATGGCATTAGTCGGTTTAGGCGCCGCTGATGCTAACCGCCGTAATTTTCTCGCATTAGGTCGATTAAGTGGTAATTTTCTCGATAGATTAAGGGGCCTTGATACTTTACGCTTATTTAATCGCGGTGAAGCAGAAGTAAAACAAATAACACAAGCGACTGAGGATTTTCGTAAACGCACGATGGAAGTATTGAGAATGGCATTTCTCTCTTCTGGTGTTCTGGAATTCTTTACGGCTATATCTATTGCCGTAGTTGCTGTTTATTTCGGTTTTTCTTACTTAGGTGAGCTGAACTTCGGTAGTTATGGTTTAGGTGTAACGCTATTTTCTGGTTTTTTGGCGTTGATCCTTGCACCTGAGTTTTTCCAGCCACTACGTGATTTAGGTACTTATTATCATGCCAAAGCACAAGCCGTAGGTGCGGCTGAATCTCTAGTGGAATTTCTTGAATCAGATGGTGAAACACCACAATTTCAAGGTAAAGCGTCAATTGACGCCACTGAAAGTATTGAAATTACAGCCTATGAACTCGAAATCTTATCTCATCAAGGGGTGAAATTAGCAGGGCCATTAACTTTCACTATTAACCGTAATCAACGCGTTGCGATAGTAGGCCAAAGTGGCGCAGGCAAAAGTTCGTTGCTAAATGCTCTACTCGGTTTTTTACCTTATCATGGTTCATTAAAAGTTAATGGTATTGAATTAACTGAACTTTCACCTGATTTATGGCGAAAATGTTTAAGTTGGGTTGGTCAAAATCCTAATTTACCTGAACAAACGCTAATTGATAATATTCGCTTAAGTAATCCTAATGCTAGCGAAGCCCAAATTAATCAAGCAATAGAAAAAGCTTATGTTAGCGATTTTATTAACGAATTACCTGAGGGGTTAAATACTGTAATTGGTGATAACGCTGCACGCCTTTCTGTTGGGCAGGCACAACGTATTGCTGTTGCGCGTGCTCTATTATCCCCTTGTCAGTTTCTGTTATTAGATGAACCCGCGGCAAGTCTTGACTCTCATAGTGAACAACGTGTGATGCAAGCACTAAATAATGCCTCTTTAAACCAAACGACTCTGCTTATCACCCATTTATTGGAGGAAACGCTAAGTTATGATCAAATCTGGGTTATGGAAAAAGGCAAAATTATTCAGATGGGTACTTATGAGTCGCTAAGTCATCAAGATGGTGCATTTGCCCGTCTTCTTGCTCACCGTAAAGAGGAACTTTAATCATGAGAGTATTGCTTCCTTTTCTCGCGCTTTATCGCCGTCACTGGTTTATGTTGTTACTTGGTATTGTACTTGCCATTTTAACGTTACTGGCCAGTATCGGACTTTTAACTTTGTCGGGTTGGTTTTTAGCAGGAACATCTATTGCGGGTTTTGCTGGTATTTATAGTTTTAACTATATGTTACCTGCGGCGGGTGTTCGGGGTGCTGCGATCTTTCGTACTGCAGGGCGCTATTTCGAACGATTAGTGAGCCATGATGCGACCTTCCGTGTACTATCCCACTTGCGCGTATTTACTTTTAAGAAAATATTGCCTCTATCACCGGGGGGGATTGCTCGTTTTCGCCAAGGTGAATTATTAAACCGTTTAGTGGCGGATGTCGAAACATTAGATCACCTCTACATTCGTGTTATTTCACCAATTATCGCTGCTTTTGTCGTGATTATGACCATTATGTTTGGTCTTGGCTTAATCGATGCGCACTTGGCAAATACTTTAGGTGGCATAATGCTAGCCTTACTTATTATTTTGCCATTTATCTTTTATTACGCAGGAAAACCGATAGGTCGTGATTTAACTGATTTACGCGGCCAATATCGCACTGTTCTTACGAGTATGTTGCAAGGACAAGCAGAGCTGACCGTTTTTGGTGCATTGCCGCGCTTTAGAAAAAACTTAGCACAGCTAGAAAACAAGTGGTTACGTAGACAAGCACAGCAAGCAAACTTGACAGGTTTATCTCAATCTTTAATGATCCTTGCTTCTGGCCTAACAGCAACACTTATTTTATGGTTAGCCGCAGAAGGTATTAATCACAGTTTTATGCCCGAAGCTTTAATAGCACTATTTACTTTTTGTGCATTAGCCGCATTTGAGTCTTTAGCTCCTGTGACGGTAGCTTTTCAGCACTTAGGCCAAGTAATGACATCTGCAACACGCCTTTCTCATTTAATTGAGCAAAAACCCGATGTCACTTTCCCTGAAAAAGGGGGAGATAAACAAAATAGTGCCACATTAGCTTTAACTGATGTGTGCTTTACTTATGCAGGCCAACCAATGCAAGTAATCAATAGTATTAGCTTAAACATTGTTGCTGGCGAACATATTGCATTATTAGGAAAAACTGGCTGTGGTAAATCAACGCTGTTGCAACTAATAAACCGCGCTTTTGATTGTACAAAAGGTCAAATCACACTTAATAACTTGCCATTATCTGATTATGACGAGCCCACGTTACGTGCAATGATGTCTGTTGTTCCCCAGCGTGTTCATGTATTTAGTCATACATTAAGAGAAAACTTAATTATGGCAAAACAAGATGCTACAGATGAAGAACTTACTCACATACTTCATCAAGTTGGCCTCGAACAGCTACTTGAAAATGATGAAGGCTTAAATGCTTGGATGGGCGATGGTGGCAGACAGCTCTCTGGTGGCGAACAGCGCCGTTTAGGTCTTGCCCGTGCGTTATTACACAATGCGCCTTTTGTTTTGCTTGATGAGCCGACAGAAGGACTTGATGCGGATACAGAGCAGCAGATCCTTGCTCTACTTCATCAGCATTGTAAGGAAAAAACAGTGTTAATGATTACCCATCGGCTTCATGGTTTAGATAAAATGGACAGAATTTGCGTTATGGATGGTGGTGAAATCGTTGAAACAGGAACACATCACGCCTTGCTACAACAACAAGGTCAATACGCAAAGTTTCATCAAAGACAAGCATTGTTTACATCGACTCACGAGGCATAATATGCCGTTGTTTCAATTAGATGATAGTGATTTTGATTTTCCTGAACCACATTTAGCATTGAAAGAGCCAAATGGTTTATTAGCAATAGGGGGAGATATCTCCCCTTCACGATTAAAAGTTGCTTATCAATTAGGGATCTTTCCTTGGTATTTTCCATCAGAGGCCCCTTTATGGTGGTCTCCTGATCCAAGAGCTGTACTACCTGCAGGTTCGCTTCATATTGGACGCACCTTGCAAAAATTTTTGCGGCGTCATCCTTATAAAATAACGCTAAATCATGCATTTTCATCTGTTATTGAATCTTGCTCTATTCGTGAAGAAGGAACATGGATAGGCACTGATATTAAAAAAGGTTATGAAGGATTACATCAAGAAGGGCTGGCTCATTCTGTCGAAGTGTGGGAAGCTGATGAATTGGTTGGTGGCTTGTATGGTGTCGGTGTCGGTGCTGTTTTTTGTGGTGAATCAATGTTTAGCCGCAAAGATAATGCATCAAAATGCGCCTTTATTGCTTTTTATAACCATTTTCTGCGTTATGGGGGTCAACTATTTGATTGTCAGGTGTTAAACTCTCATACTTCAGCGTTAGGTGCCACTGAGATATCTCGCGAAAGCTATTTATCCTCATTATCTCGTTGGAAAAAAGTGATTATTGATAAAAAGTGTTGGTATCAACAATCGTTGGAATTATAATCACTGCTTATTTTTGTAAGGCCTTTATTGTTTAAGTCAAAATTGGCAAAGCCATTTTACGGTTGATACAAAAATTCAATCTTACTACGCCCATTACGTGGTTTGGGTGTAGCTTCTTTATTGCTATAAACACCACGATACTCAGAATTATTACTTCTGTTATTACGTAGCTTTAAGCAAGTAAAACGCAAGTAACGGTAAGGAAGTTAAACAAATTAGCAAGATTCACACGCTTGCTATCCAATAACATTCCTTTACATAGGTCAATATTTTCGGCATTATCTTGCCGTTTAAAAAATATGGTTATTAAAACTTAGAGGATTAGATGGCCAAAGAAGACAACATTGAAATGCAAGGCACTGTACTAGATACTCTGCCAAACACGATGTTCCGTGTAGAATTAGAAAACGGACATGTCGTTACCGCTCATATTTCAGGAAAAATGCGTAAAAACTATATTCGCATCCTGACAGGCGACAAGGTTACCGTTGAACTGACCCCATATGACCTGAGCAAAGGCCGTATCATCTTCCGTAGCCGTTGATATCAATCTGTTCTCTCCCAATATCGTTCAATTTTAAATGAACATATATTAGGGTGAAAAAAAACACCACAGGCAAAGCATTTATTAATGCCCAACCTGTGGTGTATGTTTTTTCACTAAAACGGTTTTACTCAATATTAAGTAACTGCCATCACTTAGATGACAGTATCTTCTTTTCTATTCGCCAACTTCTCTTGGCTTAAAAATTCATAGTTTAACTCGTTAGACTGGCTATTTAAGGTTACTGAAACTGAGCCACCATTAACTAACAAACCAAACAAAATTTCATTAGCTAATGGTTTTTTCAGATTTTCCTGAATAACTCGAGCCATTGGTCTTGCGCCCATCGCTTTATCGTAGCCTTTATCGCACAACCACTGGCGGGCTTCTTGGCTGACTTCTAAAGAAACACCTTTATCATCTAACTGAGCTTGAAGCTCAACAATAAATTTGTCCACAACCATTGCGATAATTTCTGGTGATAAGGCATTAAACCAAATAATGCTATCTAAACGGTTACGAAATTCTGGAGAGAAGGCTTTTTTGATTTCGACCATTGCGTCTGTACTGTTATCTTGCTCAGTAAAACCTATGGATTTACGTTGCGTTTCGCGTACACCTGCATTAGTTGTCATCACTAAAATAACGTTACGAAAATCAGCCTTACGTCCATTATTATCAGTTAATGTTCCGTTATCCATAACTTGTAATAAAATATTGAACACATCAGGGTGTGCTTTTTCAATTTCATCAAGTAATACAACCGAATATGGATTTTTAATCACCGCATCTGTTAGTAATCCACCTTGGTCAAAACCCACATAACCAGGAGGCGCACCAATAAGTCGACTAACAGTATGTCGTTCCATATACTCAGACATATCAAAACGCAATAATTTGATATTCAACGCTTTTGCCAATTGAACAGTAACTTCAGTCTTACCAACCCCTGTAGGACCTGCAAACAAGAAAGAACCCACAGGTTTATTATCTTGGCTTAACCCTGCTCTGCTCATTTTTATTGATTCGGATAATGCATGAATCGCCTCATCTTGTCCGAACACCAACATTTTCAGTTGATTATCAAGATTTTTCAGTGTTGATTTATCACTACTAGATACTGTTTTCTCAGGAATACGGGCAATTTTTGCAACAACCGTTTCAATATCCGAGACATTGATGGTCTTTTTACGTTTACTTGGAGCAATTAAGCGAGTTCTTGCCCCTGCTTCATCAATAACGTCAATCGCTTTATCAGGAAGATGTCTATCTGTAATATATTTAACCGATAAATCAACAGCTGCCTGAATGGCTTTATTGGTATAACGTACCTCATGATGTTCTTCGTACTTCTGACGTAACCCTTTAATAATTAATACGGTTTCGTTAGTCGAAGGCTCTGTTATATCAATCTTTTGGAATCGACGAGCAAGCGCTCGGTCTTTTTCAAAAATATTACTAAATTCTTGATAAGTGGTAGAACCAATCACACGTATACGGCCACTTGATAGTAATGGTTTAATCAAGTTTGCTGCATCAACTTGTCCACCAGATGCGGCCCCGGCACCAATAATAGTGTGAATTTCATCAATAAATAGAATACTTTTTTCATCTTTCTCCAACGTTTTAAGTAGTGCTTTAAAACGTTTTTCAAAATCACCACGATATTTTGTACCCGCCAATAGCGATCCAATATCAAGAGAATAGATGGTATAATCTTTCATCACATCAGGTACATCGTCTTGCTCAATACGCCATGCAAGCCCTTCGGCAATAGCTGTTTTACCGACACCTGATTCTCCCACCAGCAGAGGGTTATTTTTACGGCGGCGGCAAAGTACCTGAATAGTACGTTCTAATTCAGCCTGACGACCAATAAGAGGATCTATTTTACCCTGACGCGCTAACAGATTTAAGTTAGTGGTAAAATTATCCATATGATCGTCACCTTGTGGCATCTCTTGCTGAGATTGAGTATTCATATCTCCCATATCTGAAGGATCATCATTTTGTTGATCATCTTTCAAAATACCGTGAGAGATAAAATTAACCACATCAAGGCGACTAACGTCGTGTTTACGTAATAAATAAGCTGCGTGAGATTCCTGCTCACTGAAAATAGCCACTAGCACATTAGCACCAGAGACTTCATTTTTACCTGATGATTGAACATGAAAGACAGCACGTTGTAAAACACGTTGAAAACTGAGCGTTGGCTGAGTTTCTCTATCTACATTCTCAGGTAGAACTGGGGTTGTTTTACGAATAAATACTTCGAGTTCTTCACGTAAAGCGGCTAAATCAACTTTACAAGCCTCTAATGCTTCACGCGCAGATTTATTACTTAATAGCGCCAGCAACAGGTGCTCTACAGTCATAAATTCGTGTCGGTTATCACGGGCTTTCGCGAATGCAACATTAAGACTAAGCTCTAATTCGTGATTAAGCATAAGCACCTCCTCCTTAAAAGACTAATCGGATTATGCCTTTTCAAGTGTACACAAAAGTGGATGACCATTTTCTTTGGCATACAAATTAACTTGTGTCACTTTAGTTTCAGCGATGTCCGCACTATAAACCCCACAAACTCCCTTTCCTTTATGGTGAACGTCCAACATAATTTGTGTGGCTCTTTCCTCATTGAGGAAAAAATACATCGTAAGTACTTCTACAACAAAATCCATGGGGGTGTAATCGTCATTATTCAAGATCACCTTATACATTGATGGTGGCTCATTAAGCTGACCGACTTGATCCCCAAGTATGGTTTCTGTTAAAAAATCAAACTGACCCATTATTTTGCGCTACTCATTTATTTGTTAAAACGTCTTATCTATGACGTATAGTTTACCATCTCACAGGAAACTCTGCCTATCAACGGTTTTTTATTACCTCTTTTTACACCTAAATAAATAACAAAGCGTTAGCTACATCAAAATTTCACTTATTCGAAACAATTTCTACCGCCCTAGCCCCTTGACGACAGAAACAATAAATTAGAGTATGTTTTATGAACAGCTCAGTAAATATACTGAAGGTAATGTTAAGTAAATAAATACAAGTACAAGTATATGAGAGATGCTAAGTATGGAGACAGGTACAGTTAAGTGGTTCAATAATGCTAAGGGTTTTGGTTTCATTACCCCGGCAGAAGGTGGTGAGGATATCTTTGCCCACTATTCATCAATTCGAATGGAAGGCTATCGTACACTAAAGGCGGGGCAGAAAGTTAGTTATAGCACGATAAAAGGGCCTAAAGGTGATCATGCAGATCTTATCATTCCTATCATTGAATAAAAGGCTGCATAAAAATGAGTATGACTAGCACCTCTTTTATCAACGTTTTGTAATTCAGGCTCACTAAATATTCACCTGATAAGACATCATTTAATCTATTCAAATAGTGCACCTTTTATACAGGTGCACTATTGTTATCATCTCTCGTCATATTAGCCTAAGCATCATTATAAAATAATGAGCGCATCGAGAGCATAAACATATAAAATTATTCTCTTGCCAAAGCATCAATAGGATTCATTCTTGCAGCACTCCTTGCAGGAAGAAATCCAAAGATAACACCAATTGCAGTTGAGCAGGCAAAAGCACTAATCAAGGCTATGGGTTGAAAGATAAAATCCCAATTAGGTAACAAATAACTGGCTATCATCGCAATACCAAATGAAAGCCCAATACCAATTAAACCACCCACCAAACAAACCAAGACAGATTCAATCAAAAATTGTTGCATTACATCCGTTGCTCTTGCGCCCACCGCCATTCTGATGCCAATTTCTCTCGTTCTTTCAGTTACAGAAACCAGCATGATATTCATCACACCAATACCACCAACAATTAAGGAGATCACGGCAACTAATGTTAAAAACAGCTGCATCGTATGCGTTGTTTTTTCTGCCGCCTTAAGCAAACTATCTATGTTATAAGTGAAAAAATCCTTCTTTCCATGTCTTACTGTAAGTAAACGGATAATTTGTTGCTCTGCAATATTAGCATCGTAGCCTTCCCTCGCTTTTACTGTAATGCTGTCAAGATAAGCTCGGTTTAAAATACGGCTATTTAATGTGCTATAAGGCACCCAGACTCTTAACGACTTACTGTTACCAAATGCTGATTTTTGTTCAGAAATTACGCCAATAATAGTTGTTGGAATATTACGAATAATAATTTGCTCACCAATAACTTGTTTTTTAGTGCCAAAAAAACGACGTCGCGTATTTTCATCAATAACGACAACTTGTGCTTGACGCTGGATCATGTCCGTTGAAAAGGTACGCCCTTGTGCAAACTTCATCGCATAAACAGTAAAATAATCGTCACTCACACCAGCAACTTGAGCGGGAGAGTCTTGATTACCTTTACGTAATCGTGTACTAAAGCTCACTTCAGGGGTTACTGCTTGAATATAAGATTGTTGTTTTAATGCATATACATCTTGAATAGTTAAAGATTGTCTATCTTCAGGATCATCACTCCCAAAATCTTTTCCAGGATAAAGATCGATAGTATTTGAACCTATGGCTTTGATATCCGCTAACACCATACTTTTCGCCGCATCACCAATAACAATAATGGTAACAACAGAAGCAATACCAATAATAATCCCTAACATGGTTAAGAGTGTACGAGTTTTATTCACCACCATTGCACGCCAAGCCATATCTAATGCTTGAGTAAAACGACCTATGACTTGACTAATATATGAAGAATTTGAAGCCTTTAGCGTAGATACTTCTTTGTTTTTTTTACTGCTATCTATTTGATGATGATTATCACTGATTATTTTACCGTCTTGAATTTCAATTATTCGTGATGCTTGTTTAGCAATTAAAGGATCATGAGTGACAATAATTACAGTATGCCCCTGCTCATTTAATTGCTTTAGGATTGACATCACTTCTTTACCAGAATGACTGTCTAATGCACCTGTAGGCTCATCTGCAAGAATAACCTCACCGCCATTCATTAACGCCCTGGCAATACTAACGCGCTGCTGTTGACCACCAGAAAGCTGATTAGGGCGATAATCAACTCTGTCACCAAGGCCTAGCCGTGTTAATAAAGCCTTTGCACGCTCTTTACGCTGAGCTTTATTCTTGTCGGCATAAATAGCAGGGATCTCAACATTTTGCTCAGCGCTAAGATGCGCCATTAAATGATAACGTTGGAAAATAAACCCGAAATGTTCTCGACGCAATGCTGCAAGTTGATCACTTTCCATCGTTTCGATGCTTAAACCTGCGACTTTATATTCTCCACTGCTTGGTTTATCTAAACAGCCAAGAATATTCATTAACGTTGATTTACCCGAGCCAGAAGCGCCAATAATAGCGACCATTTCACCCGCATTAATTTTGAGCGAAACTTTATCGAGAACAACGGTTTCTTGTTCGCCATTGGTATATAAACGACTAACGCTATCAAGTTCTAATAATGCAGACATTATGACTCCTCTGAGGTTTCGCCTAAAATAACCTTATCGTTTTCATTTAATCCGCTAAGAACTTCCGCATAAACATCGGTACGCATACCAATTTTCACAACACGTTTTTCTGGTTTCCCATTGACTAATACATCAACGCTATACTGATTTGTACTTTCTTCATCACCTAATGCTGATAAAGGGATCAATAATACATTCGCTTTATTTTCAAGTAAGATTTTTACTTGAGCCGTCATTTGTAAACGTAAAAGATGCTGATCGTTAGGAACTTCAAAACGAGCATAATAAAAAATAGCATCATTAATTTTTTCAGGTGTTGGAAGGATATCTTTTAATTTACCGCTAAATGCCTTATCAGGCGCGCCTAATACCGTAAATGAAGCACTAAGATTGGGTTTTAAATAAATAACATCTGCTTCAGATACCTCTGCTTTCACTAGCATAGTATCTAGATCTGCTAAGGTTAAAATAGTTGGTGCTTCCTGTGCTGCAATAACGGTTTGCCCTTCAAGCGTTTTAATAAAAGTAACAACACCATCCATAGGCGCAGTAATCCGTGTATATTGCAGATTTGTTTTTGCCGTATCGAGAGTAGCTTGATTTTTCTTTATTTGAGCTTCATAGGTAATGATGCGTGCTTTTTTAACTTCAACATCTGTTTTGGCACGATCTAACTCTTCTTGTGCTATTGCATGAGTACCCATTAATTTGAGTTGTCGCTGATAAGTTAACTGAGCTAAACGTAGTTCAGCTTTTGCTTGTTGTAGATTAGCTCTTAATTCGTTATCAGTTTCTTGCGATTCAGTAACATCATTCTGTGCTTTTTTAGGATCGATAATCGCTAACAAATCGCCTTTTTTAACAGCATCCCCTTCTTTAACCAACAACGTTTGTAGCTGTCCACTGACCTGAGCACCTACATCTACTTTTCTCACTGCATCAAGTTTACCTGTAGCGGTTACCTCTTTAGAAAGTTCGCCACGGATAATGGTTTCAGTGTGATAAGTAGGTAAATTTTCTCTTGGCCAAAAAAAATACGCTGCAATAACAACAATAATCAAAATAAGGGCAATGACTTTCCCTTGCTTTTTTAAAGGAAAAAAAGCCATAAAACATCCTTCTTAATTCATTAAAGCAAAATAAAAAATGATTAATACTGAGTGTGACGATGAAACGTCACACTGGGATATTTATAAATAAAAAACACGTTACATAAGTATGTTATTTCTAATTTGCTTTCCCTCGTGCTAACCAAGCAACACGTGAAAACATACTTTTTAGTAATGAAGGAATAGAATCTATCCCTCTTTGAGCCGCATTGTTAGCTACTGCGAGTGCGAGATCAGGTTTTGAAGATCGCTGAATAGCTTTAATAATCACGCGTCGAGTTGGCCATTTTTCATTATCAGCAACCCCAGCAACATCGTGATACACATTGCGAAATCCCTCTTTATATAAAAAGTGTTCCATATCTAAAGCGGGTAAACGAGTTAATCGATCACGCTCAGTATCATTCATCCGTAAAGCAAATTCCTTAACTGTGGCTGCGTATTTCTTACCTGCCTCATCACCATCAACTAAGGTATGCCATTCTATCCCCATTAATGTTGCATACTTTAATAATGGCTTAAGTCCACACTGTGCAAACTCAATAACTTTAATTCCCTCTGCCTCAAAGAAATAACTACATTGCCTTGCTAACTCATTCATTAGCCAAATTTCGGTTTCACCTTCAACTAATAACCAGCAACGAGCAAAAAGTGCTGATGGTCGGTTATAACGAATATGAAAAGATATTCGACGCTCTTCATCTGCTTGTAATTGTTTATTGCCTAAACGATAAGCCGCCACTTTATCAGTGTCTCTAACTAAACGACACACACTTTGTAGAGGAGCCAGAGAGAGTAATTCACCCGAGTTAGTTGTGGTAATACGCTGTAAAGAAAATAGATTAAGTAATCCCCATGCAACAGACAACATAATAGGATGTAAGCGTGTTTCTGGGTTTTCGACAATCACAATAGGTCTAGCATAAGGATCAAGCGCGACACTACCACGAGATTGTAAAATGGATGAAAACATTCCCAAAATAATCAAACGAATATTACGTTGATTGGGTTTCGCCAAAATTTTGTTAATATTTTCTAAAGCATGCCATCCTCTAACATGAGGTTCATTGGCTTTATGGTTATGTCGATTAGACTTAAATAATAAAGAGCCATGATCAGCAAAATAGTGGCCTAACAATTGCTGCATTGCATCAAGCCCTTCTCTTAAATCTTCATCAGAAAGATTATACGGGTTGTTAATAAATGCCTTTGTTAACGCATTCATTTTACTATTAAATTCTTCACGCTGTGGTTTATTGTGAGGATCAATCACATCCGTGGTTAACTTATGCATAAAACGCGCATCTTGCAGACGAAGAACCGGGTAAAGTCGTACAATTTCAGCAATAATTTCGTTTGTTTGTCCATTTGGCAAACGAATTTGTTTACCTTCTTTATCAAGAAAATAACGAAACGTTTTTACATTTTTAGCTTCATCCAGCTCAGCACTAATACGATAATAGATATGTTTAAGCTCATCGCCATTCTCTACCCAAATAGGCGCTAATTTGCGAAAACGATAAGAGTGATGACGACCAGGACGAATCTCTGTGAATGTTAAAATAATCTGTAAGCTTTTTTTACTATTTTCAGGTTCATTAGGTAACCGATGAAAATCTTCTGGTGTAAAAACATATTGGTAGGACTCAATTCCTAAGCTCAGCGTTAGCGCATCTAATAATGATGTTTTACCCCAAGCGTTCTCACCGACTAAAACCGTATTCATATCAAGGGGAAGCGATAAGCGATTGAGTCCCCGAAATCCTGCTATTTCCACTCGTTCTAAATACATATTATCCCTCGCAGGTAACGACTAAGTTATGGTTTTATTTTCTTTCCTATTTATCAACTCGTTTTATCGTTATATCAATAATTTTACTTAATAATATTGCCATTAATATCATAGTTAACATAAACCGTAATAAAATTTACTCAACTATTCGATAAACTTCTAAATAGTTTAATTTTCAAGCAATCTACGTTTTTTTTTAATAATCATGTTAGGCTCTTGCTCTGCCAATAAAAATTTTAAACTTATCGTCATTTCTGTATCCACAACATCATTAGCAAATGTTATAATACAATTCACGTTATTAGTTTATTTTATAATTTTGAGACCACTCAGTAAGGAATAGCAATGTTATCAGGGTTATTAATTATCCTACTTCCTCTTTTTGTAGGGTATTTGATTAAACTAAACCATCGTCCTCTACTTCAATTAGCTAATCGCCTACTCAGTGCGATGGTTTACGTTATCCTATTTATCATGGGTGTAAGTTTGGCCATGTTAGATAATATTGGTGAAAATTTAGTCTCTATTTTGTCTTATGCTAGTGTCTTCTTTTTTTGTACTTTTGGCGCGAATTTATTGTTTTTATGGCTACTTGATAAAAAAGATCCGTGGCATGTTCCAGCTCATAAGCAATCTAAGCCACCATCACGCATAAAAATGATACTTGAGTCACTACAATTATGTGGTGTCGTCGTTTTGGGTTTCTTAGTAGGTTTAACTGGTTGGTCTATTTTTAATTATGCCGCTCACGCAAGTCAGGGCGCACTTATTTTCTTATTATGGTTAGTTGGACTACAGCTGCGTAATAGTGGCATGAGCCCAAAACAAATTTTAATCAATCGCCGAGGCACAACGGTCGCTATTGTTATGGGCGTTAGCGCCCTTGCTGGTGGGGCATTAGCTGCTTATTTACTTGGATTACCAATGAAAATGGGATTAGCTATTGCTTCTGGTTATGGCTGGTATTCATTATCCGGCATTGTTTTAACTGATGCTTTTGGTCCAGTTATTGGTAGTACCGCCTTTTTTAACGACTTAATGCGTGAGTTAGCGGCGATTATGCTTATTCCAATTATTGTTAATCGATATAGAAATACCGCATTAGGTATTTGTGGTTCTACGTCTATGGACTTCACGCTACCTGTTTTACAGCGTAGTGGTGGCGTAAGTATAGTTCCTGCCGCTATTGTTCATGGTTTTGTTTTAAGTTTAATCACACCAATATTAATGGCTTTCTTTACTTCATAGAAAAATCAGTAACAATAGAGGTTACTAAGTCATTTTTTACAGTGGGTTAACAATGGATCAGCAGCGTATATTAGTACTCGGTGCAAGTGGGCACATTGGTCAAAATCTTATTCCAGCATTAATTCGCCAAGGGTATCAAGTTACTGCGGGTGCCCGTCGAATAGATTGGATGATGTCTCAAGGTTGGGAAAATACACGCTGTGTTTTTGTCGATTTACATAACCCTGACACCTTAAAAAAGATAATGCACGACACAGATATTGTGTATTACCTTGTGCACAGTATGGGTGATGCACACAATTTAGTTGAGAAAGAACGTATTGCGGCACTTAATGTTGTGGATGCACTAGAAGGTTCTGACGTTAAACAGATCATTTTTTTAAGCGCATTACAACATAAAGATCAGCAATATTCGCCCCACCTCATTGCAAGAAAACTCACCGGAGAAGTATTAAGAACCTGTACTATTCCTGTTACAGAGATTCGTACATCTATGATTGTTGGCCCGGGTTCAGCGGCTTTTGAAATTATGCGCGATATGGTTTACAACCTTCCTATATTAACGCCACCACGTTGGGTTCGATCAAAATCATCCCCTATTGCGTTAAAAAACTTAATTCATTATTTAACTGAAATTATTGCGCATCCAACCCATCAACATCGTATTTTTGATGCAGGTGGCCCTGAATATATTAGTTATCAAACACTCTTTGAGCGCTTTATTAAAATTTCAGGGAAAAAACGTCTGCTAATTCCATTACCTATTCCTGAGAGTATTATTTCCGCTGGTTTTATTAGCATGATAACGTCTGTTCCCACCTCAATTGCTAAAGAACTTATTCAAGGACTAAAACACGACCTACCGGCGAAAGACGCACCTTTACGCAAACTTATTCCTCAAACACTTATTTCATTTGATGATGCAGTTAAAGAGACACTTGCGGATGAAGAAGCGGCTATCGATAACCAAGATTGGGGTTACGATCCCGTTGTTCGTAATCGTTGGAAACCCGGTTATGGTTATTATCCTAAAAATGCGGGCTATACTGTCTCGACACCAGCCAGTGCCGCATCCCTTTGGCACACTGTTCAACAAATTGGGGGTGAACAAGGTTATTTTTATGCCAATTCTTTATGGAAAATTAGGGCTGTAATGGATGATATTGTGGGTAATAAGGTGATTTATGGTAGACCTGAACATGAAACGCTCAAGCTGGGTGATATGATTGATGGCTGGCGAGTCATTAAAATCCAGCCAGAGAAACAACTTACCTTACTTTTTGGTATGAAAGCACCGGGATTAGGCCGCCTCTCTTTTACTATTCATGATAGTGGTAACCTTCGCTCATTAGATGTTCGGGCTTGGTGGCATCCAGCCGGTTTTAGTGGATTACTTTATTGGTTTGCGATGATGCCCGCTCACTTATTTATTTTCAAAGGTATGGCACAATCAATCAGTAATAGCGCTTACAAATTGGATAAAAATTCACCTAAGAGTGAAGAAATATAGCCAATATATCCATTTTTAAGTAAAAAAATCACTTTATTATGCAGTTTTAGTTGCATAATTATTCTCACCGTTTTATTATTTGAAACAGTTAATGACTATTCAGAAAAAACGCATGAGTATTCAATTAAAAAATATAAATTGTTTCTACGGTTCGCACCAAGCACTCTATGATATTAATCTAGAATGCTCTGCTGGTGAAACAATGGTCCTATTAGGACCAAGTGGTGCAGGTAAGAGCTCTTTAATGAGAGTTCTTAATTTACTGGAAATGCCTCGCTCTGGCGAATTAGAGATTGCGGGCTTAAATTTTGATTTTAGCCAACAACCTAATGCAAAAGCGATTCGTACTTTGCGCCAAAATGTCGGTATGGTATTCCAACAATATAATTTATGGCCACACCTGACGGTTCTTGATAATTTAATTGAAGCACCTTGTCGTGTATTAGGTTTATCAAAGCCACAAGCGAAAGAAAAAGCCATGAAATTACTCGAACGTTTACGTTTAAGTGATTATGCAGGACGTTTTCCTTTGCATTTATCAGGTGGTCAGCAACAACGTGTTGCAATAGCAAGAGCATTAATGATGGAACCACAAGTTCTGTTATTTGATGAACCTACTGCAGCATTAGATCCTGAAATCACAGCTCAGGTTGTTGATATTATTCGTGAGTTATCTGAAACTGGTATTACACAGGTTATTGTTACTCATGAAGTCGAAATTGCACGCAAAGCCGCGAGCAAAGTTGTATATATGGAAAACGGCCGTATTATAGAGCAAGGTGATAATCATCATTTTATTGCTCCACAAACGGAAGCTTTTGCTAATTATTTGTCACACTAAATCGGGATCTGACAATGAAAAAGATATTATTTGCAGCACTTCTGACCAGTATTACACTTTCTGCAACTGCGGCTGAAAAAGAGACAATCCGTTTTGCAACAGAGGCAACTTATCCTCCATTTGAAATGATTGACGCAAATAACAAAATCGTAGGGTTTGATGTTGATTTAGCAAATGCAATGTGCGAAAAAATTAACGCTGAATGTACCTTTACTAATCAGTCATTTGATAGCTTAATTCCTAGCCTGAAATTTCGCCGTTTTGAAGCACTAATGGCTGGTATCGATATTACGCCAGAACGTCAAAAACAAGTTGATTTTACAGATTCTTACTATGATAACTCTGCTGTATTTATTACAGTCACAGGTAAAATCTCTGATGTTGCGAGCTTAAAAGGTAAACAAATTGGTGTTCAAAACGGAACAACGCATCAGAAATTCATCAATGAAGAACATAAAGAGATGAAAACTGTTCCTTATGATAGCTATCAAAATGCGGTATTAGACCTTAAAAATGGTCGTATTGAAGCTATCTTCGGTGACACCGCTGTTGTTAATGAATGGCTGAAGAAAAATCCTGAATTAGGCATTGTTGGTGAGAAAGTTACTGATCCTAACTACTTCGGTGCAGGCCTTGCCATAGCGGTAAGAAAAGGTAATGCTGATTTACAAGATAAATTAAATAAAGCATTAGCTGAAGTTAAAGCCGATGGCACCTATGATGTCATTTATAAAAAATGGTTTGAATAAAAATATCTTAATAACAACAATAGCTTAATAAATGAATGAAATAACAACTCTAGCAGGTGCGGCCGTTACAACGGTCTCACTTGCTATTTCTGCTCTTATTATCGGATTAGTTCTAGCCATGCTGTTTACAGCTTGGGAATCCGCGAGATGGAAAGCCTTTGCTTTTCTAGGAACATGTTGGGTCACGCTCATTAGAGGATTACCAGAAATGCTGGTAGTTCTCTTTGTCTATTATGGCACCTTACAAGGTGTCATGATGCTAATGGATGGTATTGAAATCGGCTCGTTTACTCTTCAAATCGATTTTAATGATACAGATTCATTGCCATTTTATTGCGGTGTAATCGCCCTTTCATTGCTCTACGCTTCTTATGCATCCCAAACCTTACGTGGTGCGTTAAAAGCAGTGCCTTCAGGGCAATGGGAAGCAGGCCAAGCACTTGGAATGAAACGAGCGAGTATCTTTTTGCGCTTTATCATGCCACAAATGTGGCGTCATGCACTTCCTGGATTAGGTAATCAGTGGTTAGTATTACTTAAAGATACTGCATTAGTTTCGCTAATTAGTGTAAATGACTTGATGTTGCAGACACAAAGTATTGCTAATAGGACTCAAGAACCGTTTACATGGTATAGCATTGTTGCTCTTATTTATCTGGCAATTACCTTAGTTAGCCAATATATCCTTAAGTGGTTAGAGATGAGAACGACCCGATTTGAACGGAGAGCCTCATAATGTGGGATTATATTGTTGCTATTCTACCGGGATTACCCACTAGTTTATCCTTAACTTTTGTTGCCTTATTGGTAGCATTTACTTTATCTGTATTAATGACGTTTATACTCTCGTTAAAAACGCCCATTATTACACCTATAGTAAGAGCTTATATTACCTTATTTACAGGTACACCTTTATTGGTACAGTTCTTCTTAATCTATTATGGCCCAGGTCAATTCCCTGCATTAAAAAACTATCCAATCATTTGGGAGTTATTCTCAACACCTTGGTTTTGCGCAATGGTCACGCTAGCACTTAATAGTGCTGCATATTCAACCTTGCTTTTCCACGGTGCTGTTCGCGCAATACCTGCTGGCCAATGGCAATCGTGTCAAGCATTAGGAATGTCGCCGTTGCAAACATCAAGAGTAATTTTACCTTATGCTTTTAAACGCGCACTTTCTTCTTATTCCAATGAAGTTGTACTGATATTTAAGAGTACTTCATTAGCAAGTACCATTACATTACTTGAGTTAACAGGCTATAGCCGTCAAGTTTTTGGACAAAGCTATGATGTAATGGTGTTTGTTGCTGCCGGCATTATTTATCTGTGTATTAATGGATTATTAACACTCATTATGCGAATGATAGAGAAAAAAGCATTAGAGTTTGAGCATCGCAATTAAAGATCGCACAACGAAATAGTAGCTTTAAAAAAAGCACTCCAATGTTAAATACGGTGGGGTGCTTTTTTATAACTAAAGAATAATAGAAATCTTATGAGGTTTATTTTTCTACCAACGCTTCTTTATGACTTACTCTATATGCATTCCATGCTAATAAACCACCAATCAACATAACAATAGCTAACGCTAATTTAGGTTGCACTGGTGAAGCTAACGCTGTTAAGCCAAATACCGCGCCACCTGCCATTTGTATAAAACCAACCAAAGCAGATGCAATACCCGCATTTTGTGAATAAGGCTCAAGTGCATAGCTAGTTGCAGGCCCCATAATAAATGCAAGTCCAGCGCAAGCACTTGCCACAGGAAGCATATAAATAAGCCAATGATTTTGTATTTCGTTTGGCACAAATAATAAGCTTAATAATAAACTAATACCGCCTAATCCCATTAATCCACCACCTAAAATAAGGCAGATGGGCCTACCAACACGGTGAATAATGCGATTGGCGTAGAAGCTAACAAACATTATCCAAAAACCATTAACGCCAAAAACAATTGAAAATATCAACGGAGTTAATTCTGCATCATGCATTAATACGATAGGAGAAAACGAAACATAAGTTAATGCCATTCCCATTGTCCCCGCATTAACTGACGCAAAAGTTAAAAATCGTTTACTGCACAAAATCTCAAGATATGTTTTGCCCAATTTTTGCTGCGATTGAGCAATATTTTCTGGTTTAGTTTCAGGTAAATATAATGTAATCAGAATTAAAACTAAAACTGAATAAAAAATTAAAAAGCCAAAAGGTGCTCGCCATCCCCAATATTCAGCTAATAATCCACCTAGCAACGGCGCTAATGCAGGAATAATATTTAAAGTACCATTTAAAAAGCCAAAAACGCGGGCTGAATCATTACCATTAAAACAATCACGCACACAAGTGAAAACGACGACAGAAGTGCAACAAACCGCTGAAGCTTGCAATAAACGTGAAATAATAAACAGTGTCGAATCAGTCGAAACTGTGGCAATAATTGAACCTAAAATATAAATCACGATACCAATAATCGCGATGGGCTTACGACCAAATCTATCAACCAATGGCCCCGAAATAAGTTGCCCTACGCCCAAAATCAAAATAAATAAAGCGATAGTTGATTGAATAAGAGATTCATTGCTCCCTAAATCTTGAGCAATCGCTGGTATTGTTGGCAAATAAAGATCGATTCCCAATGGCCCTAGCAACACCATCACTAACAATAACGCTTTTAAATTTCGCATAAAATAAAATGCCTATTTAATAAAAAAGAAAACGCCCGATGTTATCCATCGAGCGTTAAATGCTTATTTATACTAACATTCATTATCTATTTTGTAATGAATATCTTAACTCTCTTGTAATACTAACAATGTTAGTACTTCATAATGCGAAGTATGGGGAAACATATCAAACAACTGCACTCTATCAATCTGATAATGAGACAAACGTTCTATATCTTTAGCCATTGTTTGAGCATGACAGCTGGAATAAAGAATATAACTTGGTTTCATCTTATTAAGGTATTCACATAATGCCTCGCCAATTCCTCTTCTTGGTGGATTAACCAGAACTAATTGCGGGACATCTTCTTTGGCCTGTGCGTAACCAGTTGAGTCTAAAGCTTGGAATTCAACATGTTCAAGCCCTAGTTCTTTCGCTGATAATCTTGCACATTCAATGGCTTCAGGACTAATTTCAATACCTGTTAACTTGGTGAATTTATCTGCACAATGTAAACCAAAGCCCCCGGAACCACAAAAGAGATCCCATAACCGAGTGATATTTAATTCTCGTACCCAATTACCCGCTGTTGCATAAAGAGTAGCGGCAACATTCGGATTGGTTTGAAAGAAACCACGAGGCCGAATATGAAGTGGGATCTGATTAAAAGATTCATCTAAAAAAGATTTTTCAGTTAATACTATCTCTTTTTCGCCTTCTAATATTGCCATATGCACAGGCTGAATATTCACTGAAATAACAGCTAGCAGAGGAAGCTGTGTTTGTAACCAAGGCAAGGCAGTGCGTAATTGTTCAAGTTTTTTTTCTGAACGCAAAACAAAGCGCAACATCATTGCACCATCAGCACGACTTTCTGTTAATAGAATAAATTTCAATTCACCGCGGCGGCGCTCAATATCGTAAGGTACCAGTCCCGCTTTCGCGATAAAGGTTTTTATTATTTTGAAAACTGGCTCAAAAGAAGCTGGATAAAGAAGGCACTGACATAAATCGACAGCAGAACCATCGCGCAGTTTTAAACCTAAAATAGGCCTTTCTACGCTACCACTAACGACCATTTTAGCTTTATTCCTAAACTGAATTTGTTGGCTTTCAACTGGTATCAGAGTATTAAAAGAATAATCTTTTGGAAGTCGTTCTAATAAATCGTATTGTTTTTTCTTTATTTGTTCAGGATAAGCAAGAGAGAGCCATTCACAAGAATGACACTCACCCGCACTAAATCGTGCGCATTGCATAAGATTTTGTGACCGTTATAAGAATTAATGTACAGTATAGGCAGAGTCAGTAGATGAAACGTTAATATCTATTTCTTCGTCTTCAACGTCGCCGTCATCACTATCTTCAGTTTCTTGTCTTTCGCCATATAAGAAACCATTATTAAATATTTCACTAATCACCTCAGCTGATTGCTCTTCTGCTTTTTGCAGAAAAAAATCAAACTGATTAAATGAAATACCAACAGCGACAGACAGTGATTGACATAAAACGAGTTTGGGTAAATTGTCATCACTGATTTCTAAAAACGTCTTAATAAATAAAGAACTTGCATTGATTTGACTAAGATTCGCCATCAACGGCACTATAGCTGATGGTTTTAGCTCAGCAATAGCAGTAAAGACTAGCACATCTTCGAGAATATCAATTTTGGCATCAAAGATACCATTGATATATTGAAGATGAGGTAAATGTAACGCCTGACAAGAGTCACATTCATAATAAGCAATCTGTAATTCGTCCAGCCAAGATTTTAGCTGTTCCAGATCTGTAGTAACAACAGCGTCCATTAAAATAACCTTTAAGCGCTAAAAAGAGAGTGCCTTTTGCATGGGCTCTATTTTGCCACTTTTTCTAGCATGAAGGCAGTAATAAATGGAAAATCTAAAAAATTAAACTAATTGAGACTGTAGATATCTCAGCTAAATGACTCAATCTTGACGAATAAAAGCAGTTTGTTATTTTTCAGTATGATCACTTTTCTTTTTATTATCAGCCGGCTTTTGATCAATACCCAAAAAAGTTAAACGATGAATAGCTCGCCAAACAATATGAAATGCTGGAGGGATCATACAAATTACCCCTAATACAACCAAAGTAAGTTGCCCTGTATAAGAGCTAAACCACAAGGGTGAAGTAATATATTGGTTGATATAAAGATAAGCCATAACCAATAGAATAATACCAATCACCTCAATAATAATGATAGGTTTTGGCATATCTGATAATGTTCGCATATCACGATTTGAAGGCTTTCCCATATTTTCTCCACAATTGCTTTACAGCAAGTCCTATCTCATTAATCATCAAATTGGTATAATTTATCACACTAAAAGGCAATAACTGTTTTTGTTTAGCAAAATAAAAAGGCATAGTGTTAAACAATAAAACTTATTATGCCTGAATTTTATTTCCTCAATAAGGAGTGTCGTATGTTTGTTGTTATTTTTGGCCGCCCTGGTTGCCCATATTGTGTACGAGCAAAACAATTGGCTGATACCCTGACTGAAAAACGTGATGATTTTGAATACCGTTATGTTGATATTCAAGCTGAAGGTATTTCAAAAGCCGATTTATCTAAAACTGTCGGTAAACCCGTTGAAACAGTTCCTCAAATTTTTATTGATGAGAAACACATTGGTGGTTGTACAGATTTTGAAGCTTATGCTAAAGAGCATTTAGGCATCTATAACTAATTTAAAAACGCTAAAACAGCTTATTTATCAAACTGTTTTAGCGTTTCTCTCTCTATCTTTACCCTCATTTCTTTTTACCCACCTTCATTTCTAAAAAATATTTATATTTTTTTTCATTAATCAGCGAACTTTCTTTCTAACCCGCAGTCTGAATTAGTGCCACTGCTTTTCTTTGATGTCCCCAAATATTGAGGAGCCCGATAGTTTCAACCCCTTTGGTGAAATAACTGTCGGGTTTTTTATTGTCTAAAAATTAATAACACTCACCTTGTAGTGTCGCAATAATAGTACGGCGGCCTCCATGATTACGGTGCTCTCCAAGATAGATACCTTGCCATATCCCCATATTTAACTCTCCTTGAGTAATAGGTATTGTGACACTTTGCCCTAATAAACTACTTTTTATATGAGCAGGCATATCGTCACTTCCTTCATAAGTATGCAGATAATAGTCTTCCCCTTCTCTAACATTTTTATTAAAGAAATTCTCAAAGTCACTACGCACTGTAGGATCTGCATTTTCATTAATCGTTAATGAAGCTGAAGTATGTTGAATAAAAAAGTGAGCAATTCCGATTTTATATTGTCTCAGTTCCGGTAAATCTTGAATCAAGGCTGGTGTAACTAAATGAAACCCTCTTGGTCTAGCATTAAGTAGGATATTTTTTTGGATCCACATTATTCACACCTCATAAAGTATTAGATGAAAGAGAAGACGAGAGAGCAAGATAGTGATAACTGTAGTTTCTTATTTTTTAGTCGAAATCAGACCTATTTACAAAAAAACTGACATTTCTTTTAAAAAAGCACAATTAAATAAGAAAAATACTCTTTACCCCTATTACTGGCTCATTTACCCTTACAGACTTGCGTATTATGTACCATAAACATCGCTTATCAGCACGACATGTATGGAGCTTACCTTGCTGGAACAACTTAACTTAGCCGTTTTTTCGATAATAAATGCAACACCGGCATCCTCTCCTTTAGAGATTAACCTAGCAATAATCATTGCTAAGTATCTTGTATACCTTTTTCCATTATCATTACTCATTTATTGGCTTTGGGGTAACGAAAAGCACCTTCAACAGCAACGTACTTTAGTTTGCAAAACAGCAATTTCATTAGTTATTGCACTTTCTATATCTTGGCTAATTGGTGTAATTGCACCTCATGACCGTCCTTTTGCTGCTCAAATTGGCTATAACTTTCTCGACCATGATGCAACACCTTCGTTTCCAAGTAATCATGGCACTTTTGTCTTTACCATTGCATTAGCCTATTTATTTTGGCATAGCAATAAGAAAATTGGTGGCATCCTACTTGGTTTAAGTATTGCTATAGCTTGGTCACGTATCTATCTTGGCGTACATTGGCCAATTGACATGGTAGGCGGCTTTATCGTTGGTCTGCTTTCTTGCGGCTTAAGTCAAATTCTCTGGTCTAAAGGTGGAGAAAAGCTTCAATCATGGATACAGCAACTTTATCAATTCTGTTTTGCCTATCCTATTCGTAAAGGCTGGACAAAAGCATAAACCAAAATTCAATGGAAAAAGGCCACATTTACTGTGGTCTTTTTTATATTTAATTTCGGTTAATTTCACTCATCCATATATTAATATATAAATAAAATTATCCTCTACTATTATATCTTTTGTCCAAGAGGTATTTCGGTGTTATTTTAATCAAACAGAATTTGTTATATTCGTTATATAATAAATTATCATACTCATTTATTAACATTATATCTGTATCAAATATGCACAATATTCTATTCGTCCAAAGTGGAACGGTATATTAATTTCATAAAAAGACTTAAGTTCATTAATAAATAATCATATCTAGCCCATTTTATATTCTTGTCTCTCTCTTTTAATATAATTAGTCTAAAATAAAAAACTGTTAATTTTCAATTAACTACAAAGTTAAAATAATGTTTTAATTGTAAACAAAAATAACCTTATTGATTTTAATCATTTATTTTATAAAAAATAAAAAAGAACAAAAATAATCATTAAGATATTAATAAGATTTATTTGGCTTTATTTTTTCATATCGTCAAAATTGGAAATATATTTCAAAATATTTAAAAAAGGCGAATAAAAACACAAAATATAAAAAATGTTACAATTTCCAGTTTTTTAGTTATATTTAGCATTTGAGATGATGATCACGGTACTTTATCCTGAAAAACACTATATTCTGCACCTCTTAAGTCTGGATATAAACTTATTGAATATTTTTTCAAATTTCAAAAGAGCATAATTCTTTTGAAGTTTAATGATTTATCTACTGTGGTAATTGAAGATATTGAGATAACACCAGGTACTCAGTGCACTCATTTATTCATTATTAAATTTATACAGTGATTTGTTCCTTTATAAGTAAGAAAGAACTTATTACTCACTTATTTTTTCATTATTTTTTTACCGCGTTATTTCGGAGAGTATTATGGATACAACCCAAGCTGGTTCTATCACATCAGGTAACACCAAGGGTGATTACAAAGCATGGCGTAAATCAGACACCGTGTGGATGTTAGGTTTATATGGTACTGCTATCGGTGCTGGTGTTCTATTTTTACCTATTAACGCAGGGATTGGTGGTTTAATTCCTCTGCTTATTATGCTGGTTCTTGCATTCCCTATGACATTTTTCGCGCACCGTGGTATGTGCCGATTTGTATTGTCTGGTAAAAACCCTGGTGAAGATATCACTGAGGTTGTTGAAGAACACTTTGGTAAAACCGCAGGTAAACTGATCACTCTGCTCTATTTCTTTGCAATTTATCCTATTTTGCTTGTTTACAGTGTGGCGATCACCAATACCGTTGAAAGCTTCATTGTTAACCAAATGCATATGTCAGCACCACCACGTGCGATTTTATCACTAGTACTGATTGTTGGTATTATGAGCATCATCCGCTTTGGTGAACAAGCTATCGCTAAAGCAATGAGTGTACTGGTGTTCCCATTTGTTGCCGTACTGATGGTCTTAGCTCTGTATCTTATTCCTGAGTGGAATGGCGCGATCCTTGATACTCTTTCTTTTGACCACGCAACCACTTCTGGTATGGGTCAAGGCCTGTTAGTTACTTTGTGGTTAGCTATTCCAGTTATGGTGTTCTCATTTAACCACTCACCAATCATTTCTGCGTTTGCGGTAGCAAAACGTGAAGAATATGGTGAAAATGCTGAGAAAAAATGTTCACGCATTTTAGCTTACGCACACATCATGATGGTTATCACAGTAATGTTCTTTGTGTTTAGCTGCGTATTTAGCTTAACACCTGAGAACTTAGCAGAAGCTAAAGCACAAAACATCAGTATCCTGTCTTACCTTGCGAACCACTTTGAAGCACCAGTAATTGCTTATATCGCGCCTTTCATTGCTTTTGTTGCAATTACTAAATCATTCTTAGGTCACTATCTTGGTGCTCGTGAAGGTTTCAATGGTTTAATTATCAAATCACTGCGTGATAAAGGTAAAACTATTGAGAAAGATCGCTTAAACAAAATCACCGCTCTATTCATGCTAGTAACAACTTGGATCGTAGCAACATTAAACCCAAGTATTCTTGGTATGATTGAAACATTAGGTGGTCCAATTATCGCAATGTTACTGTTCCTGATGCCTATGTATGCCATCCACAAAGTACCTGCGATGAAGAAATATCAAGGCCATATCAGCAACGTATTTGTTGTAATTATGGGTCTTATCGCAATCTCAGCAGTTTTCTATAGCTTAGCAAGCTCTTTAATGGGCTAATGAAGCGTACGTGGCTACTTTCAATAATGAAAGTAGCCATTACAAAGCTTTAGTTTTCAAGACTGACACTTATTACTCTAATAATCACACAGTTGCGCCTTTAAATTAAATTAGGGAGGCGAATATTATGGTTAGCGTCTTTGATATTTTTAAAATTGGTATTGGCCCTTCAAGCTCACACACTGTAGGCCCGATGAAAGCGGGTAAAGAATTTGTCGATTTACTTGCTGAAAAAAATCTTCTCTCTTCTGTTTCCCACGTTATTGTTGATGTTTATGGTTCTTTATCGTTAACAGGTAAAGGCCATGCGACTGATATCGCGATTATTATGGGATTAGCAGGAAATTTACCTGATACGGTTGATATTGATGCCATTGCGCCTTTTATGAAGCAAGTGGCAACAACAGGCCGCTTAATGCTAGCTAATGGCGCGAAAGAAGTTAATTTTCCTGTTAATGGCGGCATGAACTTCCATAAAACCAATCTACCATTACATGAAAATGGTATGACTATCACTGCATTTAATGGTGATCTCACCCTATTGAAAAAAACATATTATTCAATTGGTGGTGGTTTTATTGTTGATGAAGAACATTTTGGTCAACCCGAAGAAAATAGCATTCAAGTACCTTATCCTTACCAATATGCGGCAGATTTGCGTCGTCATTGCAAAGAAACCGGGCTTTCTCTGTCTGCATTAGTCATGCAAAACGAATTAGCATTACGCAGTAAAGAAGAGATATCAGCACATTTTGCTGCCGTTTGGGATGTCATGAAATCAGGTATTGAGCGTGGTGTAAATACCGAAGGTTTATTACCTGGGCCATTGCGTGTACCACGTCGTGCATCTGCATTACGCCGTATGTTGGTAACAGAAGATAAAACTACCACAGATCCAATGACGGTAGTTGATTGGATTAATATGTTCGCGCTTGCTGTGAATGAAGAAAACGCGGCAGGTGGGCGTGTCGTTACAGCGCCAACAAATGGTGCTTGTGGCATTATTCCGGCAGTGCTTTCTTATTACGATAAGTTTATTCGACCTGTAAATGAAAACTCTTATAGTCGCTTTTTCTTAGTGGCTGGCGTTATCGGTTCTCTTTACAAAATGAACGCGTCAATTTCAGGTGCTGAAGTAGGCTGCCAAGGCGAAGTTGGTGTTGCATGTTCAATGGCAGCAGGTGCATTAACTGAACTACTTGGCGGTAGTCCAGAACAAGTTTGTATCGCAGCTGAAATCGCAATGGAGCATAACTTAGGTTTAACCTGCGACCCTGTTGCTGGACAAGTTCAAGTCCCTTGCATAGAGCGTAATGCTATTGCCGCAGTACAAGCCGTTAACTCATCACGCATGGCTTTACGTCGTGTTAGTGATCCTCGTATCTGTTTAGATAAAGTTATTGAAACAATGTATGAAACAGGAAAAGACATTAATTCTAAGTATCGTGAAACCTCTCAAGGTGGATTAGCGATTAAAGTCTCTTGTGATTAATGTTGACATTCTATTGTATTAAATAACTCTAAAAGGCGCTGATATAAGCGCCTTTTTTATATCTAACCCATTTTTAGTTATGATCTTTCTGTAAAACGCTTTCTCTGTACTCAATAAATCATCATCCAGAATGAAAAATACTTCTATTTATAAGGTCTGTGTATATTGAAAAATGGTGATTGAATGGTTTAATAGTAAACTGATTATCGAAAGCTAAATATTTACATGCTTATCAATATATTGGTCATATTTATATTATTAGCTAAAGTTGATTCATCAAGCATTTGTCTCGCACTACGTTGTCGCTCTATCTATAGCGTAGATTAACAAAAATTATTAGATATATATCAACGGGATAAAAGAGAATTAAAATGAAATCAGATATTCAAATCTCCCATGACGCACACCTTTTACCTATTCAGGATATCGCTAAAAAATTAAATATTGATCAAGAAGATATTGAATTTTATGGTAAATATAAAGCAAAGTTTAGTAACAGCATTTGGTCAAAAATAGAACAGAATAAACGTGGCAAATTAGTGCTAGTCACCGCAATTAATCCAACTCCCGCAGGAGAAGGCAAAACAACGGTTACCGTAGGATTAGGGCAAGCGCTCAACCATATTGGTAAAAATGCAATTATCGCACTTCGTGAGCCTTCTCTTGGCCCTTGTTTTGGTATTAAAGGCGGAGCAACTGGCGGCGGATATGCTCAGGTAGTACCAATGGAAGATCTTAATCTCCATTTTACGGGTGATTTTCATGCTATTACATCAGCTAATAATTTACTTTCAGCAATGCTTGATAACCATATTTATCAAGGGAATGAATTAAATATCGATCCTAAAAAGATCACCTTCAAACGCTGTCTGGACATGAATGACCGCGCTTTACGTCATACTGTTGTGGGATTAGGTGGAGCCAAAGATGGTGTGACTAGAGAAGATAATTTTGTTATCACTGTTGCCTCTGAAGTAATGTCTATTCTCTGCCTAGCTCAAGATATTGATGATTTAAAACAGCGACTTTCTCGCATAATTATTGCTTATTCTTATGATGGAAATCCGATAACAGCAAAAGATCTTGGTGCTGTTGGCGCAATGGCAAGTTTACTGAAAGATGCAATTAATCCTAACTTAGTGCAAACATTAGAAAATACGCCTGCCATTGTTCACGGTGGCCCTTTTGCCAATATTGCTCACGGATGTAATAGCGTCAGAGCGACAAAACTCGCCCTTGGATTAGCGGATATCGTGGTTACAGAAGCAGGTTTTGGTGCTGATTTGGGTGCTGAAAAATTCTTCGATATTAAATGTCGCATAAGTGGATTAAAACCTGACTGTGCCGTTATTGTTGTCACTACCAAAGCATTAAAATATAACGGTGGTTTAGGCAAAAGTGAATGGAATAAAGAAGATTTAGCTGCGCTTGAAAAAGGAATTGTGAATCTTGAAAAACATATAGAAAACCTTAAAAAGTACGGCTTACCTGTTATTGTTTCGCTTAATGCTTATATAACGGATAGCGTAGCTGAGCATAAATTTATCGAACAATTCTGCCAAAATAGAGGATGCCGCTTTGCTATTACTAAAGTATGGGAAAATGGCGGTACGGGTGGTATTGAATTAGCCAATCAAGTCGTTGATACACTTCAAAATGAATCAGCACAATTTCAACTACTCTATCCAGATAATTTTTCATTAAATGAAAAAATTGAAACTATAGCTAAAGAAATTTATGGTGCTAAGGGTATAACTTACAGCAATAATGCTCGTAATATGTTAGAAAATATAGAAAAAATGGGCTTTGGTCACTTACCTATATGCATGGCTAAAACACAATATTCATTTTCAGATGATGCAACATTACTGGGTCGCCCTACTGATTTTACTATCAATGTGCGTGAAGTTTATGTTTCTGCGGGTGCAGGCTTTGTTGTTGCATTAACTGGCTCTATTACCACCATGCCAGGTCTTCCTAAAATACCCGCAGCAACAGTAATTAATATTGATAATGATGGGGTTATTAATGGGCTTTTTTAAGCTGTTTTTTAGCTAAAATGATGACCCAAAAATGCCAGCTATTGCTGGCATTGCTTTTATTATTGGGTGAAAAACTCAGTAACAATATAGTTGTTAGCCAAATATAGCATTAAACCAACCAGATACTGTTTTTACCATGAAATCCCAGATACGACTAAAGAAACCACCCTCTTCAACCGCTTCTTTGACCACTAATGGACGCTGTTCAATCACTTCATCATTAAGTAAAAAGTTAACAGTACCCACAACTTGGTTTTTCGCTAACGGCGCTTCTAATACCGGATTAGTTAAAGTAAATGACGCTTTCAGGTTTTTTAACTCACCTTTAGGAATAGTAATAGAAGCATCTGTTGCTACCCCTAACGCCACTTCACCTTTATCGCCATACCATACTTTTTGTGTTGTTAATGGCGCATTTCCTTTAACTGGTGTTACGGTTTCATAAAAACGAAATCCCCAACCGAGTAGCTTTTCACTTTCAGAAAAACGAACTTTATCTGATGGCGTTCCTAACACAACAGCTATTAGGCGCATATCGCCTTCTGTTGCTGAAGAAACTAAATTATAACCCGCACCACTTGTGTGTCCGGTTTTTACACCATCCACATTCATGTTTTTGTTCCACAATAAACGATTACGATTTGGCTGACGAATATTATTGAACGTAAATTCTTTTTCTTTATGGATCTCGTATTCAGAAGGCACATCACGGATCATCGCAGCTGTCAGCAATGCCATATCTTCTGCAGTCGTATATTGCCCATCAGAATCTAGCCCATGAACCGTTTTAAAATGGGTATTTTTCAAACCCAGATTAGCAGCATAAGTGTTCATTAAATCAACAAATGTTTCTTGGCTTCCTGCTACATGTTCTGCTAATGCAATACTGGCATCATTACCAGATTGAATAACCATACCGCGATTAAGTTCAATAACTTTAACCTGGTCACCTGGTTTTAAAAACATCAACGAAGAGCCTTTTAATACTGGGTTGCCTGTTGCCCATGCATTGCGCCCCACTATAACTGTATCGTCGGGTGACAATCGACCTTCTTTTATTGCTTGCCCAACCACATAACTACTCATAATCTTGGTTAAACTTGCAGGATCTAAACGCTCTTCAGGTCGTTCTGAAGCAAGAATTTTGCCGCTGTTGTAATCCATTAAAACATAAGATTTCGCATCAATCTGAGGAGGCACAGGATTATTCACTGCAAATACAGGACTAGAAATTATTAGCAGTAAACCCATTCCCGCGGTAACCTTACCGAGTACGGATGGAAGATTTTTTTTCATTACCGATCACCCTTTTATATCAATTTGTTAAAGCTTTCCTACTATAGGGCTTTCTGGAATAAGACGCCAACATTGATATATAGAGATTTATCTTATATTTATATTTAGCACCCTATAGAGTGGAATTTTGTTATTAATCGTGATTTAGGAGACATTTATGTTAAAAGTCTGGGGTAGAAAGAATTCATCGAATGTTAAAAAAGTCCTTTGGTGCCTAAAAGAGCTTAACGTCCCTTATGAGCAAATTGATGTTGGTGGTCCTTTTGGTGGACTGACTGACACACATTATCTTGCAATGAATCCCAATGCTTCCATTCCAACATTACAAGAAGATGACTTTTATTTATGGGAGTCTAACACCATTATTCGTTATCTTTGCTCAAAACAAGAAGATTACACACTCTACCCTATTGATCCAAAACAACGTGCATCTGTAGAAAAATGGATGGATTGGTCAAATGGCTCACTTTTTTCGCCAATTCAGCAAATGATGATCATGATAGTGCGAACACCAAAAGAGAAGCAAGATCCTCAACAAGTTCAGGCATTAAAAGAAAAACTTAATAAACTGATAAAAATTGCTGATGATCAATTGGCAAAAACGTCTTATTTTGCGGGTAATCACTTCTCTCTTGCAGATATTGCTATCGCACCTTTGGTCTATCCGTGGCTTGAAGTATGTAAAGATAGACCAAGTTTTCCTCACCTTGAACGTTGGTTTGCACAATTGAGTGAACGCACCATTTTCCGCGATATTGTTTTATTACCAGTTAGCTAATTTAGTCCATCGGCATTTTGTCGGGATCAGGATAATGATAATGGAATCCTAGATCTCGACAGATCTCTTGCCCATCAATCTCTCTTCTTGGTGCTTGCTCTTCTTCCACAAATTCAGGTGGAACTAGCGCTAATTGTGCCGATGCCTTGGCGTAAAACTCTTTTTTGCTTGGATGAATAGGCGCACATAAATTATATAAATGCCCGCCTTCATTTTGAGCAAGCAGTTGTTCAACAGCAAAAATAACATCATCTAAATGCACTAAATTAACACATTGCTGAGCGCCTTTTACCTGCTTTTTCCCTGATAAAAAACGTCCCGCATGACGTCCAGGTCCAACTAATCCAGCTAATCGCAAAACATCAACGGTGGTTAACGGCAAACGATGCAGCCAATTTTCAACTTCAGCCATCATTTTTGCTGATAATGTTTCAGGCTTTATATCCATTTCTTCCGTTAACACACCACTTTGGCTACCATATACTGAAGTAGAACTAATATATATCACCCTAGCTACATGGCGTGACATTGCACTATCTACTAATTCTTGAATACTTTCTACATAATCATATCCACCACCACCAGCACTAGGTGGCAATGTAATAATCAAAACATCTGTTTCCATCAAATAGTCAAAATCATCTCTGTCACACTCGATAGCTGGCGTTAATTTCAGTAAACAACAGTCAATACCGCTCATTCTGGCAGCTTCGACACCATCTTCTGTTGTTTTGGTACCTTTGACTTGATACCCTGCATCACGCAATGCACTTGCTAGCGGCAATCCTAACCAACCAAGTCCAACTATGGTTATCCGTTTCATTTTTCTCCCCTACACAAATTGCTCATATGAATTATGCAACAAATATCTTATTTAGCCATTACCAATAAATACTACTTATGATTTTTTATTTTTCTAACAAAGCAATATACTCGCTTACTTATGTATTTAAGTAAATAAGAGAAATATTAAAATAATATTAAAAACATAGAGTTATAAAATATTTAATTTATTATTAAAAAATAGGTTGCTTTTGGCTTTATAAATCATGTAGGTTGAAAGGCAGACAAATTCTAAATGCTGGTAATAATAACGAGCATTGTAATTAGCTAGGAAAATAATCATGTATAGCATTCAATTAAACCATCATCATCACCATCACCCTGACTAGTCTTTCAGGCGATGAGTGCTGGAAGACGTTCAAGTAACGCTTCCGGTGGTCTGAATGCAGATGAAAAAGAAAACCCCGGAAGGCAACTTCCGGGGTTTTTTTATAGCTAATTTTCATAACAAAAATATAAATAAAGATAGGGTGACAACATGTTAGATAAAGCAAGATTAAGAATTGCAATGCAAAAATCAGGTCGTTTGAGTGATGATTCTCGTGCTTTATTAGCACGTTGTGGTATCAAAATTAATTTAAACCAACAACGCCTAATTGCTTACGCTGAAAATATGCCTATCGATATTTTACGCGTAAGAGATGACGATATTCCCGGCTTAGTGATGGATGGCGTTGTCGATTTAGGGATAATCGGTGAAAACGTTTTAGAAGAAGAGTTATTAAAGCGCCAAGCTCAAGGTGAAAATCCAAGTTATGTCACCTTACGCCGCCTTGACTTTGGTGCTTGCCGCTTATCACTTGCTGCACCTGTAGATTTTGATTATCAAGGTGTTGAATGCCTAAACAACTCACGTATTGCAACCTCTTATCCAAATCTTTTAAAACGCTACCTAGATCAAAAAGGAATTAAGTTTAAATCCTGTTTATTAAATGGTTCTGTCGAAGTTGCGCCTCGTGCAGGGCTGGCAGATTCTATCTGCGACTTAGTTTCTACTGGCGCAACACTAGAAGCCAATGGACTCAAAGAAGTTGAAGTTATCTATCGTTCAAAAGCTTGTCTTATCCAGCGTGACGGTGCAATGGATGCTGATAAACAAGCATTGATTGACCGTTTACTCACACGTATTCAAGGGGTGATCCAAGCGCGCGAATCAAAATACATCATGCTACACGCACCAAGCGATTGTCTTGATGATGTTATTGCCCTACTGCCTGGCGCTGAACGTCCAACTATTTTACCTCTAGCCGGTGATCAAAATCGTGTTGCTATGCACATGGTAAGTAGTGAAACATTATTTTGGGAAACAATGGAAAAGCTTAAAGCATTAGGTGCAAGTTCAATTCTTGTTTTACCAATTGAAAAAATGATGGAATAAGGTGAAATGATGAAAACGGGTTTTAATACATTAACTTACTGGAATAAATGCACTAAAGAACAGCAACAAGTGCTATTAACTCGCCCAGCTATTTCTGCATCTGGCGCCATTACAGAACAAGTTGCGAGCATTATTTCACAGGTACGTAATGAAGGGGATAAAGCACTTAAAGCACTTAGCCAAAAATTTGATAAAGCGGCGCCAGAAAGTGTATTGGTTACAAAAACGCAAGTTGATGCAGCTGTTGCAAGACTCGATAGCAAAGTAAAACAAGCTATTGCTCAAGCAATGGGAAATATTCGCCGTTTTCATGAAGCACAAATTCCAACAGCAATAGAAGTCGAAACTCAAGCGGGTGTATTTTGCCAGCAAGTCAGCAGACCTATTAATGCTGTCGGACTTTATATTCCCGGCGGCTCAGCGCCTTTATTATCAACAGTAATGATGTTAGGAATTCCAGCGCAAATTGCGGGTTGTCGAAAAATCATTCTTTGCTCACCACCACCTATTGCTGATGAAATCTTATATATCGCTAAAGAAATTGGTATTGATGATATTTTTCAAGTCGGTGGCGCGCAAGCTATCGCAGCAATGGCATTTGGTACCGAATCTATTGCTAAAGTGGATAAAATTTTTGGCCCTGGTAATGCTTATGTGACTGAAGCAAAACGCCAAGCAAGCCAATCGTTACAAGGTGCGGCTATTGATATGCCAGCAGGGCCTTCTGAGGTATTAGTCATTGCCGATGCTAAGGCAAACCCTGCATTTATTGCAGCCGATTTATTATCACAAGCAGAACACGGCCCTGATTCACAAGTTGTTTTATTAACGCCCGATGAAACCTTAGCAAAAGCAGTAATCAAAGAAACTGAAACACAGCTCGCACTTTTAAGCCGTGCGGAAATTGCTAAGCAAGCACTGGCAGAAAGCCGCGTTATTATTGCGCGCGATATCCAACAATGTATTGAAATTAGTAATAGTTACGGCCCTGAACATTTAATTATTCAAACTGATGATGCAGACGACTGGGTTGATAGCATCACAAGTGCTGGTTCGGTCTTTTTAGGAGCTTGGTCTCCTGAGTCAGCCGGTGATTATGCCTCAGGAACCAATCACGTACTACCTACTTATGGGTATACCGCAACCTATTCCAGTTTAGGATTAGCGGATTTTATGAAGCGCATGACAGTACAAAAATTAACAGCGCAAGGCTTATCAGATTTAGCACAAACGATAGAAATACTGGCTGAAGCTGAACAACTCACTGCTCATAAAAATGCGGTCACATTGCGCGTGAAAGCATTAGCTCAGGGGAATAAATAAGTCATGAATAATCAATTCGATATTACTTTATTAGCAAGAAAAAATGTCCGTGAATTAACACCATACCAATCAGCACGCCGCTTAGGGGGCAATGGAACAGTTTGGTTGAATGCAAATGAATATCCCATTGCACCTGAATTTAGTTTTAATGCAAAAAACCTAAACCGTTATCCAGAATGTCAGCCCGTTGATGTTATTACGCGTTATGCCACATATGCCGGTGTCAAACCTGAACACGTTTTAGTTAGCCGTGGTGCTGATGAAGCTATCGAATTATTGATCCGTGCTTTTTGTGAACCGGGTAAAGATGCGGTTATTTACTGCCCTCCAACTTACGGCATGTACAGTGTTAGCGCCGAAACATTTGGTATAGAACAACGTGTTATTCCTACACTATCTGATTGGAGCCCTGACATTAAAGCCATGGCATCACAACTAGATAATGTAAAACTTATCTATCTTTGTAGTCCAAATAATCCAACTGGAAATATTATTAACCCAGAACTTATTCGTAAAGTGTTAGAAATGACAGCAGGTAAAGCAATAGTTGCTGTTGATGAGGCCTATATTGAATTTTGTCCACAAGCTTCTATTGTTTCGTGGTTAAAAAATTATCCTAATTTAGTGATTTTGCGAACCTTGTCGAAAGCTTTTGCTTTAGCAGGGTTACGATGTGGTTTTACACTTGCCAACCCGCCTGTTATTGAATTATTACTTAAAGTCATCGCACCTTACCCTCTTTCAACTCCGGTTGCAGACATTGCAGCTCAAGCGTTAACGGAAAAAGGTATTGAGGTAATGAATCAGCGTGTTGCTGAAATATCTCGCAACAGAAACGCGTTGTCTGATGCGTTAAAAAAATTGCCTAATGTTGAACAAGTTTATCGCAGTGAAACTAACTATATATTAGTGAAATTCACTGATGCTAGCCGAGTTTTCCGCACTTTATGGGAACAAGGGATCATATTACGCGATCAACAACGTCAATACGGCTTAAATGGTTGTTTACGTATATCTATCGGAACAACAGAAGAGTGTGATAGCGTGATTAACGCCATAAGAAACATTCAAACTGTAAATATATAACTATTAAAAATAATAACGAAAAAATCGCAACTAAGGAACCGCAACCATGAGCCAGAAAATTCTTTTTATTGACCGTGATGGCACACTTATCTCTGAACCGCCAACAGATTATCAAGTTGATAGACTCGATAAGCTTGCTTTTGAGCAAGGCGTTATTCCTGCACTTACCGCTCTGCAAAAAGCGGGTTATAAACTAATAATGATCACCAATCAAGATGGTTTAGGCACAGAAAGTTTTCCTCAAGCTGATTTTGATCCGCCACATAATTTGATGATGCAAATTTTTTCATCACAAGGTATTGAGTTTGAAGAGATCCTTATTTGTCCTCATAAACCTGAAGATAATTGTCCTTGTCGTAAACCTGAAACTGGATTAGTGACCCAATACCTTGTTGATGGCGTATTAGATAAATCAAATAGCTATGTTATTGGCGATAGACAAACTGATATCCAACTTGCTGAAAATATGGATATTCAAGGATTACGCTATAACCCAAATGATTTAAATTGGACGATGATCGCCGAACAATTAACGAAAAAAGATCGTTATTCTCACGTTGAACGTAAAACCAAAGAAACAAAAATTGCGATAGATATTTGGTTAGATCGCGAAGGTGATAGCCAAATTAGTACAGGTGTTGGTTTTTTTGACCATATGCTTGATCAAATCGCCACTCATGGTGGTTTTCGCATGAATATCGATGTGAACGGTGATTTAGTTATTGACGATCACCACACGGTTGAAGATACCGGCCTAGCTTTAGGTGAAGCATTGCGTGAAGCCCTTGGCGATAAACGCGGTATCGCTCGCTTTGGCTTTACATTACCAATGGATGAATGCCTTGCAAGTTGTGCATTAGATATTTCTGGCAGACCTCACTTAGAATACAAAGCTGAATTTAAATATCAGCGTGTTGGCGACTTAAGCACAGAAATGATTGAACACTTTTTCCGTTCTCTTTCATACACCATGGGCTGCACTCTGCACTTAAAATCTAAGGGTAGAAACGATCATCACAAAGCAGAAAGTCTGTTTAAAGTTTTTGGTCGAACTTTACGCCAAGCCATTCGCGTGGAAGGCAATACCTTACCAAGCTCAAAAGGTGTTTTGTAATGAAAGTTGTCATATTAGATACAGGTTGCGCTAATTTAGCCTCAGTGGCTTATGCAGTAAAACGACTGGGTTATGACCCTATTATTTCTTATGAAAAAAATACCGTATTAGGTGCTGATAAGCTGTTTTTACCTGGTGTGGGTACTGCACGTGCGGCAATGGAACAACTTAAAGCTCGCGAGTTGATCCCTTTAATTAAAGCCTTAACTCAACCTGTTTTGGGTATTTGTTTAGGTATGCAAATTCTGGCATCGCTAAGTGAAGAAGGAAAAGACATTCCTTTATTAGGTTTAATTGATGGCACCATTGATAAATTAGATACCGCAGGTTTACCCCTTCCACATATGGGCTGGAATCAAGTGCTTGCAAAACCAGCACACCCATTATTTCGCAATCTCAGTGATGATGCATGGTTCTATTTTGTTCATAGTTATGGTTTAGCTCTTAATTCATCAACTATCGCAGAAACGGAATATGGTTCTCGCTTTAGCAGTGCGATTCAAAAAGATAATTTTTATGGTGTGCAATTTCACCCAGAGCGATCAGGAAAAGCGGGAGCTCAACTTATCAAGAATTTTTTGGAGATGTAACGCGTTATGATTATTCCAGCATTAGATCTGATTGATGGTAAAGTCGTTCGTCTTCACCAAGGTGATTACGCTAAACAACGCGATTACAACGACGACCCACTAACTCGTTATCAGCAATATGAAAAAGAAGGTGCAACCCTTCTGCATTTAGTTGATTTAACCGGAGCAAAAGATCCTTCAGCACGCCAAATCCCCTTACTGAAAAAACTAGTTGCGTGCGTAAATATTCCAGTACAAGTTGGCGGAGGTATACGTACAGAAGAAGATGTGAAATCACTATTAGATGCGGGTGCAAGTCGTGTAGTCATTGGTTCAACTGCAATTAGCCAGCCTGAAATGGTGAAATCTTGGTTTGAACGCTATGGTGCCGACGCTATCGTTCTCGCTTTAGATGTACGTATTGATAAACAAGGTAAAAAATGGGTTGCAGTGAGTGGATGGCAAGAAAATTCATCTTATACCCTAGAAGAAATAATTGAACTCTATCAAGCTGTTGGTTTAAAACATGTTCTTTGTACTGATATTTCACGCGATGGTACGTTAGAAGGCTCTAACGTCAAATTATATAAAGAAATCAACCAGCGCTTTCCTGATATCTTATTTCAAGCATCAGGAGGCATTGGTGATTTACAAGATATCGCAGATCTCCCAGCTTCGGGTGTTGTAGGTGTTATCGTTGGTAGAGCATTATTAGAAGGCAAATTCACATTAAAAGAGGCTATCACATGTTGGCAAAACGCATAATTCCTTGTCTTGATGTTCGTGACAGCCAAGTTGTAAAAGGCGTTCAATTTCGTAATCACGAAATCATTGGCGATATTGTTCCCCTTGCTGAACGTTATGCAAAAGAAGGTGCTGATGAATTAGTTTTTTATGATATCACCGCTTCTTCTGATGGACGCGTAGTGGATAAAAGCTGGGTTTCTCGCGTTGCTGAAGTTATTGATATTCCTTTTTGCGTTGCGGGTGGAATACGCTCAGTTGAAGATGCAGGAAAAATTCTTTCCTTTGGTGCGGATAAAATCTCTATCAACTCCCCTGCACTTTCTGATCCCAATCTTATTTCTCGTTTAGCTGATCGCTATGGTGTGCAATGTGTCGTTGTTGGTATTGATACATGGTTTGATGAAAATACAGGTGAATATCTGGTTTATCAATTTACTGGTGATGAAAAAAGAACTCAGCAAACACAATGGAAAACTCTAGACTGGGTACGTGAAATTCAAAAGCTAGGTGCTGGTGAAATCGTTCTTAATATGATGAACCAAGATGGAGTACGCCAAGGCTACGATTTAAAACAACTTGCCTTAGTACGCCAAGCTGCTGAAGTACCGTTAATTGCCTCTGGTGGTGCAGGTGAAATGTCGCACTTTTTAGATGCGTTTAAGCTAGCAAATGTTGATGGTGCACTTGCAGCTTCTGTTTTTCACAAACAAATTATCAATATTAATGAATTAAAACAGTATCTCGCAGAAAATGGCGTTAAGGTGAGAATATGATTAGCAAAGAAAAAATAGACAATTTAGATTGGCAAAAAGTGGATAATCTTATACCTGTCGTTATCCAAAATGCTATATCCGGTGATGTTTTAATGCTTGGCTATATGAATAAAGAAGCTTTAAATGTCACGCTTGAAAGTGAAAATATCACCTTTTATTCTCGTACGAAACAACGCTTATGGACTAAAGGTGAAACCTCTGGCAACTTCCTTAAGCTGGTTGATATTTATCCTGATTGCGACAATGATACATTGTTAATATTAGCAAACCCAATTGGCCCAACTTGCCACAATGGTACAGAAAGCTGCTTTTCCCCAGCACAAAGCCAGTGGGGATTTCTTTATGAATTAGAAAATATTTTGCGTGAACGTAAAACTGCTTCACCAGATAGCTCCTATACAGCAAGTCTCTACGCCAGTGGAACAAAACGTATAGCACAGAAAGTAGGTGAAGAAGGCGTTGAAACCGCTCTAGCGGCAACGGTTAATGATAGAGAAGAGCTAAAAAATGAAGCCTCAGATTTGCTCTATCACTTAATGGTATTATTACAAGATCAGTCATTATCACTATCTGATGTTATAGGTTGCTTACAAGAACGCCATAAAAAAGCAGAGTAAATAATTCTATTTATCTACGCGTTAGGTAAAACAGAAAGACTAAGCTTAACACTCAGCACGCTTAGTCTTTTTTATATATTAAAAAAGTACTGAATATCAATTTAATCCCCGTATTTAATGCCACTAAACTCATTTCAATGGATAGAGATTTGATGAACTATTTAAAGCTGATCGTGTTAAGCTTTTGATATTAAAACAATACGTAAATGCTCCACTATGAACTAACAAGAGGTTACTGATGCTATAGAGCTCAATGTGACCTTATACATCGTTGAGAAAAAACGTCGAATACTATCGAATATGGCACTTAAAATACTTATATATATAAAAAACAAATATTATCAATTAATTACAATATATTTATATATGATTTAGTGATCGATAAACTAGCTATTTATAAATAGTGTAGATATAAAAACACCCCAAATATCATATTAAATATTTGGGGTATTAATGATTAAATTAAAATCATTTATTTTTTAAGCATTACATCGCTTGACGGAATAACTCGATAACATCACTTTCAGTACCCTGAACAGGGTTAGTGATGGCACAAGCATCTTTCAGTGCGTTTTGAGCTAATGTTTGGAAATCTTCTTCCTTAACACCTAACTCAGTTAAACCAGCCGGAATACCTACATCTTTTGCCATTTTACGAATTTCTTCGATACATGCCTGAGCGCCCTGTTCATCACTCATCGCAGAAACATCAACACCCATTGCTTGTGCTATATCTTTTAAACGACCCGCTGCTGCTTGAATGTTATAAGCTTGAACATGTGGCAATAAAACCGCGTTACAAACACCATGTGGTAAGTTATAGAAACCACCTAATTGGTGAGCCATGGCATGAACATAACCTAAAGATGCGTTATTAAATGCCATACCTGCTAAGAACTGCGCATAAGCCATATTTTCACGAGCTTGCTCATCACCACCGTTATTAACAACAGAACGTAATGATCCGCTGATCATGGTCACTGCTTTTAATGCACATGCATCAGTAATTGGATTGGCAGCAATTGATACATAAGCTTCAACAGCATGGGTTAATGCATCCATTCCTGTTGCTGCGGTTAAGCCTTTAGGCATACCAATCATAAGCTCTGAATCATTTACTGATAAAATTGGTGTCACATTTTTATCAACGATAGCCATTTTGATATGACGTGCAGTATCTGTAATGATACAAAAACGCGTCATTTCTGAAGCTGTACCCGCTGTGGTATTAATAGAAATTAAAGGTAATTGAGGTTTAGCAGAACGATCTACACCTTCGTAATCAGCAATTTTACCGCCATTAGCAGCAACCAATGCAATCCCTTTCGCACAGTCGTGTGGAGAACCACCGCCTAAAGAAATAACACAATCACATTGATTAGCATTTAACAACGCTAAACCAGCTTCAACGTTTTCAACTGTCGGGTTTGGATCTGTACCATCATAAGTCACACTTGAAATACCTGATTCAGCAAGGAGTTTACTTACTTTATCAACCACGCCCAGTTTATTTAAAACACTATCAGTCACGATCAGTGCTTTATGAAAGCCAAAGTCTTTCATTGAACTCACGGCTTCTGCAAGACAACCCGCACCAAGTTTATTTACAGAAGGGATATAGAATGTTGAAACAGCCATTGTTGACTTCCTTATAGTAATTAAAGCTACGTTTTAATATGTTCTATTGTTTTTGTTCTTAAATTGATCACTGTCAATATATCTAATTAATAGTAATTATTTTTATTAAATAGTGACATTTAAAGATAATCTTAATCCGAAACACCCTATTAATTCAATAGGATAAAACTATTAACATGTTATTATTTGTTGTAAAATAATTTGAAAAGCTTATCAAAAAAATCAAAACCATCTATTTACGTCAAAGCAGAAAATTTTTTTTAATGACGTATAATGACAATATTTAGAATTAATTAAATTTTAGGAGTCATTGATGTCTTTGACTATTTTCGAGCAATTAACATCATTATTAAATGATAATCAGGCAACTTATCGTGTTGTAGAACACAGCACTGCCGGACGTTCTGAAGAAGTAGCAAAAATAAGAGGAACGCAATTAGGTCAAGGAGCAAAAGGATTAGTATGTCATGTTAAAGGTAATGGTATTAAACAACATGTGCTCGCGATTTTACCTGCTGATAAGCAAGCTGATTTAGCTAAACTAGCAATACAAATTGGTGGTACAAGAGCCTCGTTAGCCAGTCCAAAAGAAGTAAATACTCTTACGCAATGTGTTTTTGGCGCTATCCCCCCTTTTAGTTTTCATCCTTCGTTAAAATTAGTTGCTGATCCGCTACTTTTTCAGCGTTTTGATGAACTTGCTTTTAATGCTGGCACATTAGAGCGTTCAATTATTTTAAATACACAAGACTATAAACGAATAGCTCAACCCGAATTAATTAACTTTATTCGTGAAGATGAAAACTAATAAATGCTTTTTAGTAATATAATTCTTATTTAGTCAGATAAATTGCCTCATATGTTAAATTATGAGGTAATAATTAATACTTCCCATTACAGAATATATCTACTCCCTCGTCTAACAATACCACCATTAGATAATATAATCTGAAAAAATAATAGAATTTAATACCATAAAAAAATAAAAACAAAGAATAAATAACAGTAATTTAACTTTTTATCGCTTTTAACACCAAAAATCGCACAAAATACAAATTTTGAATATTTTTTTTCGATTCAGCACACAATAATTAAAGAAATCGATTTTATCTGATTGACCTGATTTATTCATACATTTAAGTTAGCATCAATATAAACACAAAAATGTAAACTTTTATTTACAACTAATTATCTAACTTATAAATAAATATAATTGTGCCACTCAGGTGCAGGGAATTCTTCATGCAAACATCAACCAAAAAACAGCCACTTTATAAAGTGCTTTATGTACAAGTTATCGTAGCAATTTTGCTCGGTATTATGCTTGGTCACTTTTACCCTGACATAGGTGAATCTTTTAAACCGCTAGGTGATGGATTTATCAAAATTGTAAAAATGATTATCGCCCCCGTGATCTTCTTAACCGTTGTTACGGGGATCGCAGGTATGAATAACATGAAAGCTGTCGGTACAGTTGCGGGTAAATCCATGGCTTACTTCCTAACTTTCTCAACAATAGCCCTGATTATTGGTCTTATTGTTGCAAATGTTATTCGCCCTGGTGATGGTTTAAATATTTCGCCTGCTTCGTTAGATGCAAGCAAAGTAGAAAGTTATGTTGCTAAAGCGCATGATTCTTCTATTGTTGGTTTTTTAATGAATATCATCCCTGAAACTGTCGTGAGCCCTTTGGTTAACGGTAATATTCTGCAAGTGCTGTTTGTATCTGTCGTGTTTGGTATCGCTTTAGCA
>NZ_LXEV01000019.1 GCF_001654965.1 Proteus hauseri ATCC 700826 | reverse complement strand
AATGGTAAAGCTTCAGGAGAAATGATTTTACAAGAAGATATTTTGATGACTGATGCAAACTTAGCACCATTAGAAATAAATGAATCTAATGATCCACTAAAAATCCCAGTAAAATAGTCTGCTGATTGATAAAAATAATCGAATAAAAAAAGCACTCCATTTGGGGTGCTTTTTTTATTATTTGGCTTCTATTTAAAAATCGTTAATACAGTAGAGTAGTTGACAAAAACCACTGCATAATTAATTAGTGAATATTTATTTTATCTATATTTTGTCTATTTTTTTTACATGTTCAATTTCAACTTTACATAAACGCACATCTATAACATACATTTTCTTAATGAAATTAAAACAATTGAAACAAAATCAGATACCATAAAATTGAGTTTTCCTTATGTTTTATTTCAATAAAACACCTTTTTTGAAATAAAATCTAATTTTTTAGATACAGACCACAATATTTAATAAAATGAACTTTATTTTATTGACCTGATTTACTCATACCTTTAAGTTACCCAACAAAAAGAAAAATATGTAAATTTTTATTTACAACACAATAATTATTCAATTTATTAATATATCTTTTAGATACAGGGAATTTGTATGCAGACACCCCCTAAAAAGCGCCCAATTTACAAAGTACTTTACGTTCAAGTCATTGTTGCAATTATACTTGGTATTTTACTTGGTCATTTCTACCCTAATGTTGGTGAATCCTTTAAACCGCTAGGTGATGGATTTATCAAAATTGTAAAAATGATTATCGCCCCCGTGATCTTCTTAACCGTTGTTACGGGGATCGCAGGTATGAATAACATGAAAACAGTAGGAAAAGTTGCAGGTAAATCGATGATTTACTTTTTAACCTTTTCTAGTATCGCACTTGTTATTGGTCTAATTACCGCAAATATTATTCGCCCTGGTGATGGTTTAAATATCTCGCCAGAGTCATTAGATAGCAGCAAAGTTGAGATGTACGTTACCCAAGCACATAACAGCTCACTGGTTAGTTTTCTAATGAATATTATTCCTGACACCGTAGTGAGTCCTTTGGTTAACGGTAATATTCTGCAAGTGCTATTTGTATCCATTATTTTTGGTATTTCTTTAGCG
>NZ_LXEV01000018.1 GCF_001654965.1 Proteus hauseri ATCC 700826 | reverse complement strand
AGTGGTAAAGTTACTGCCGAAATGATGGAACAAGAAAATATTTCAATGACGGACATAATAGAGAACGATAAATTAAATTCACAGTAGAACTTCCTGTAAAATAATTTATTAATTATTCTTCTATCATCTAAAAGAGCACCATGGTGCTCTTTTTTTTGAATAATTTTTCTTAAATTACTCAACTTATAAACTATGGTTACAAACCTGTTCTGAACAGGTAAAATCGATAATCAGCAAACTGGAATTATCAATAAAAATTATTTTTACTGCCTAGTAACGATAGAAAAACATTAAAAAGTTGATTTATTATATGAGTTATATTGCACAAAAAAACAATGGAATAGAGTTAAACCGATTTTATGAAGAGGATAAAGCCATTCATGATTGGTACCGGTTCGTTCTATCTTACCCTCCTCATTTAGTAAGAAAGTATATTGAAATTTTTGATTTAAATTCTGACTCTGTTGTTCTTGATCCTTTTTGTGGAACTGGGACAACACTCGTTGAATCTAAAAAATTAGGAATTAAATCAATTGGAATAGAAGCGAATCCTGTTGTTCAAATGTGTGCTTCAACAAAAGTAAATTGGAATATCGATGTAATCCAAGTAAGAAAAAATGCCGAAAAAATCGCAGATATAGCTAAAAATAAAATTAAAAATGAAACCACTTCTTTTAGATATTTAAGTGAAGACAAAGAAAAGTTAATTATTAAAAACTCAATAAGCCAATTACCATTACATAAAACATTAATACTTATTGAAATAGTAAATAAATATGCAGATGAATATTTATCTTTTTATAAAACTGCACTAGCAAAACATATCGTTTTTTCTTTCAGTAATCTTAAATTTGGCCCGGAAGTAGGAGTGGGTAGAAAGAAAAAATTAGATGCTGATGTTGTTGATATATGGCTCAAAGCTGTACATTCAATGTGTGATGATATTGTTATTCATGATAATAACAAAGATATTTCTAGCCACGTTTTTTTAGCAGACTCAAGAAACGATCTTTATTTAATCGATGATAACTCCATTGATGCTGTCATTACGTCACCGCCCTATCCAAATGAAAAAGATTATTCAAGAACAACTCGTTTAGAATCTGTTTTATTAAATTTTGTTGAAACAAAAGAAGAGCTAAGAATATTAAAAAAAGGATTGTTAAGATCAAATACTCGCGGTATTTACAAAGGAGATGATGATTTAAATTGGATAGAAGACAATGTTAGTGTCACACACTTAGCGGATTTAATTGAAAATAAACGTATTGAATTGGGCAAAACTTCAGGCTTTGAAAAATTATATCACAAAGTAGTGAGATTATATTTCGGTGGAATGGCTAAACATTTGCATGATTTAAAACCTAAATTAAAAGATGGTGCTAAGCTGGCTTATGTTGTTGGTGATCAAGCATCTTATTTCCGAATACCAATTAGAACTGGCCATTTATTGTCAGAAATTGCAGAACAGCTTGGATATAAAGTTATTGGTATTGATCTATTTAGAACAAGAATATCAACTGTAACAAAAGATATGTTAAATGAAGAAGTTTTATTATTAGAGTTTAATCATGAAAAAAAATAGATACGAATCAATAATTGAAGGTATTTTCTTAGATAAATACGTTGATGGTAATGATATTGTTGAATTTAATCGTACTGATATCATTTCTAAATCAGCTGAATTAGATATTAATCTGCCAAAAAATATTGGTGATGTAATTTATTCATTTAAATATAGAGCTTCGTTACCCGTATCTATAACCCAAAAAGCACAAAATGGGAAGGAATGGGTAATAAAAAATATCGGGCGTTCTTTATATTGCTTTCAACAAGTTAACTATTCAAGAATATTACCTGATATGATGTTATCGACAATAAAAATACCAGATTCAACACCAACAATAGTTGCTGAGCATGCCTTTAATGATGAACAAGCATTATTAACAAGAGTCAGATACAATCGATTAATCGATATATTTACAGGTGCAGTTTGTTACTCATTACAAAATCATCTAAGAACAACAGTGCCTTCTGTAGGACAAATTGAAACTGATGAAATATATGTTGGTGTTGACCGTTTGGGAAGACAATTTATTTTTCCTGTGCAAGCTAAAGGAGGAAAAGATGAATTGGGTATTGTTCAAATAGAACAAGACTTTCTACTATGTAGGCATAAATACCCCAACTTGATTTGTAGACCCATAGCAACACAATTTATTTCGAATGATAAAATAGCCATTTTTGAATTTGTATTAGAAAATAATGAAGTAAAAAAATTACAAGAAAAGCATTATTTATTAGTTGGTAAAGGGCAAATTAGCGTCGATGAGCTATCCAACTACAATTTTTAATATCAAATTAAATTGAAAATAAAAAAGGCGCTAAATATTTAGCACCTTTTATTATATTGATAAGCTTATCACTTAAAATCTAAAGCCTTATTCCATCCATTCAGTATGGAATACGCCATCTTTATCAGTACGTTTATAAGTATGTGCACCAAAATAATCACGCTGAGCCTGAATTAAATTCGCAGGTAACACTTGTGCACGATAGCTATCGTAATAAGAAATTGCAGCTGAGAAAGTTGGTGTAGGAATACCTGCTTGAACGCCATAACAAACCACATCACGCAGAGCTTGTTGATATTCGTCCGCTATATTTTTGAAGTAAGGCGCTAATAACAAGTTAGCAATGCTTGCATCTTCATTATAGGCATCTGTAATTTTTTGTAGGAATTGTGCACGGATAATACAGCCAGCGCGGAAAATTTTCGCGATTTCACCGTAGTTCAGATCCCAATTATATTCATCTGATGCTGCTTTTAGTTGTTGGAAACCTTGAGCATAAGAAACTATTTTACCTAAATAAAGGGCACGGCGAACATTTTCAATAAAGGCTTTTTTATCGCCAGTAAATGCTTTAGGTGCTGGGCCTGATAGTACTTTAGATGCTGCGACACGTTGATCTTTTAATGAAGAGATATAACGAGCAAATACAGATTCAGTGATAAGTGTTACTGGAACACCTAAATCTAATGAACTTTGACTCGTCCATTTACCAGTACCTTTATTAGCGGCTTCATCAAGAATAACATCAACCAGATATTTACCTTCGTCATCTTTTTTACGGAAAATATCAGCTGTGATTTCGATTAAATAACTACTTAATTCGCCTTGATTCCACTCAGTAAACGCTTGCGCTAACTCTTCGTTAGATAAACCTAAAGAGTGTTTTAATACCGAATAAGCTTCAGCAATTAGTTGCATATCGCCATATTCGATACCGTTATGAACCATTTTCACATAGTGACCAGCGCCATCGGCACCAATATAAGTAACGCAAGGCTCGCCATCAGCAACAGCAGCAATTTTTTCAAGAATTGGAGCCACTAATTCATAGGCTTCTTTTTGTCCACCCGGCATAATTGAAGGGCCTTTTAATGCACCCTCTTCACCGCCTGAAACACCTGTACCAATAAAATTGAAACCTTGTGCAGATAATTCTCGATTACGACGAATAGTATCTTTAAAGAAAGTATTTCCGCCATCAATAAGGATATCGCCCTTATCTAAATGAGGAGTCAGTGCAGCAATTGTTTTGTCTGTAGCTTCACCGGCTTTTACCATTAATAAAATACGACGCGGTTTTTCTAATGAATCAACAAATTCTTCAATAGAATAATTAGCTACTAGTTTTTTACCCGGGTTTTCAGCGATAACTTCGTTTGTTTTATCACTTGAACGGTTGTAGATAGATACAGAATAACCACGGCTTTCAATATTTAGCGCAAGGTTACGTCCCATAACTGCCATACCAACCACGCCGATTTGCTGTTTTGACATGAAATAACTCCCGTCTGAAAATATACCTGCCAGTATCTAAGTACTGACAATTTGTTAACCTGATCACATAGTAACTCACTCTATCAATTGGTGGTAGTTATTGATGCAATCGATATCGCTCTGTTTCACGTAAAATGAAATTATTACCTCTATATTGATAATAAATTATTGAAAAATTCCTTCAAATTGCTCATTATTCCTAAGTCGGCATGAGCCGTCTTTATAGAAGGTAAAACAAACTGTATGGAATGGATCGTAGATCCGACGATATGGGCTGGACTGGCCACCCTTATTGTTCTTGAAATCGTACTAGGTATCGATAACCTTGTTTTCATTGCCATTCTGGCAGATAAACTTCCAGCAAAATTAAGAGATAAAGCTCGTATAACAGGTTTATTATGCGCTTTAATCATGCGCGTTGTTCTGTTATTTAGCCTATCTTGGTTAATTACACTAACCAAGCCAATTATCACTTTATTTGATCATCCTTTCAGTGCAAGAGACTTAATCATGCTTGTTGGGGGGATATTCTTGCTGTTCAAAGCCACAATGGAGCTTAATGAACGACTAGAAGGTAAAGATCACAACGAAGGAAAACAACGCAAAACTACCCGATTTTGGTCCGTAGTAGCGCAAATTATCGTGCTAGATGCCGTGTTCTCACTAGATTCTGTGATAACCGCTGTTGGTATGGTTGATCATTTGGGTGTCATGGTTGCAGCAGTGACTATTGCAATGTTCTTGATGATCCTTGCAAGTAAGCCATTAACTACTTTTGTTAACAACCACCCAACCATTGTTATTTTGTGTTTAAGCTTCTTGCTGATGATTGGTTTTGCACTGGTTGCCGAAGGTTTTGGTTATGCCATTCCAAAAGGTTATCTGTATGCTGCGATAGGTTTCTCTATCATGATAGAGGTATTTAATCAGCTCGCACAATTTAACCGTCGCCGCTTCTTAACAGCGTCTCGTTCTTTACGTGAACGTACAGCTGATGCGGTTCTACGGATTATCAATGGTAAGCCTGATGCTGCTGAATTAGATCCTCATACTTCTGATTTAATTGCGAATACAGAAGAAGCGTTTGATCCTCAAGAACGTCAAATGATTGTACGTGTGCTTGGATTAAGCCAGCGAAACGTAAACAGCATAATGACATCGCGCCATGATGTGGAATACGTCGATTTAAACGCAACTCAAGATGATATTCGTGAATTATTAGAGAAAGATCCACATTCACGTCTGGTTATTACTGATGAACAACACAGCGATGAACCTGTTGGTGTTGTTAATGTTATCCAATTACTGAATCAGCAGTTGCGTGATGAAGAGCTAAATTTACGTTTGCTAGTAAAGCAACCGCTTATTTTCCCTGAAGGTTTATCACTATTACAAGCATTAGAACAATTTCGTAATGCGCATACTCATTTTGCGTTTGTCGTTGACGAATTTGGTTCTGTTGAAGGTATTGTGACATTAACCGATGTCATGGAAACTATTGCAGGTAACTTACCTGTTAGCTCAGAAGAAAACGATTCTCGCCACGATATCTCACAGAATGAAGATGGCTCATGGACCGTTAATGGCTTCACTCCACTTGAAGATTTAGTACTTTATATTCCTATCAAGTTGGATGAAAAGCGTGAGTATGAAACGCTTGCTGGCTTACTCATGGAACACTTACAACGTGTGCCAAGAGTGGGTGAGAAAATCATGATTGATGGCATTGAATTCGAGCCATTAGAAGTCAATAATCACCGCATTAATAAAGTCCGCATCGTCGAACCTGTTGTTGATGATGAAGAAAACGTTGATGAAGCGTAATCTCATTTAAACTTTTCAATATCCGCCTTTATGGCGGATATTTTTTATCTCATTTTTTTGTTATAAGAACCAGCATGAATAATAGCGTCAGAGTCAAAATTATTTGGTTAACTGTCGATGAAGGTGGGCGAAAATCATCACCGCCTATGCGTGGTTTTTATTATCCAATGACATTGCTACCTAACGAGCCTAACGCTTGGAGTTTAACCATTGACATCATTCAAACACTAAAAGAGCAAGAACGGTGGGTAAGCGAAGGGAATTTACAATTTTTAGTCGAACAAGCACCTCATCACTTATTAAAAATATTAGATATAATTGAAATTTATGAAGGGCCTAAAAAAGTGGCTAGCGCCTTTATTCAATCGACACAATAACCCCCCATTCCTACCTTTCAATAATACATATAAAAAAGCGGACTTTGTTATCAACAAAGCCCGCCAATAAAGCGATAACTAAATAAGTTAACGTGAATTTAATCTTTTAAATAATTAACCTAAAGTACTTGGTACTAAAATCTCGGTAGCAACAATAACGATCACTAAACCCACTAATACAGGGACAGAAACGCGTTTCATCACTTCAAAAGGTGAGATTTTTGCCATACCTGATACCGCCACAACAACACCCGAAACTGGTGATAATGTACGACCTAAGTTTGATGCTTGTAACATAGGAATAGTTAAGTAAGCAGGGTTAACACCCATATTGTTTGCTAAGCGCGGAATTAATTCAACGAAAGCATAGAATGGCGCATTACCAGAACCCGTTGTCATAGCTGCTAACATGGTGATAAGGACTAATGCAATCATCATAACAATCGCACCTGAGCCCAATGCCTGTGCACCGTCAATTAACGCATTAATAAAGCCAACGGTTGTTAAGCCCTGCGCGAAGACACCTGCTGCAACTAATAACATAACAACTTGTGCAAAGGCATCGGCCATACCACGATAAGCGACTTCTAAGCCTTCAAAAACTTGTTTAGCGCTAAAACTACGCATAAATTCGATAACTGCCGCTAACATCATACAGATAATAATAATCGCGACGATATGTAATTCAGGTAACCATTTACCATCAAACACTAAAACACCAATAATTGGCGTAAATGGTAAAATAGCGTAGAAACTTGGAGCATGAGTTTTGATCTCATTCACATCTAACATTTCTGTTTCAATGTGCTCTTTACGGTCAAGATAACGCTGCCAGAAGAAGTGAGCGATACACATACCAATGATCGCAGCAATAGAAATAGGCAATGTTGTTTTGAATGCAAAATCAATTAACGGCATTTTAGACGCTTCTGCGGCTAAAATTACATCTCCTGATGTCGGCGCTAAAATAATTGAGGCTGGAGATGCACAAATAGCCGCTGCTGCACCACGACTTATTCCCATATTAACCATAACTGGGAACAATGTTGCCATTAACAACACGCCTAAACCTGTAGCAGAAGAAACAGCCAATGACATTAAGCAAGCAACAATATAAGCCGCAACCATTAAAAGATAAGGTGAGTTGATCATTTTTAGTGGACGAGAAGCTAATTTCACCACCACATCATTGGCGCCAATGTGTGTCATATAAGCGGCAAAACCACAAAGTATCATGATCATCATACCTAAATCGCCACCACGGCTCATAAGTAGATTTTTCACATACTCAACGATATCAATTAAACCATAACCTGTTGCTGCTGCACTTGGTGGTAATACTGCTCTGCCCATTATTACGCTGATAATCAGTAATAATAAACCACCTGTCATTAAAACACCGGTTGGTGAGTAGCCTTTAACGATATAGCGTCCGACGCCCACAGCGACCAGAGCACCAATAAGAATTTCGATCATTTACACAGTTCCTGTCATACATAGTGATTAATAAAATGAAGTGTTTTATTGTTATCATCATTTTTGCGTTTTGCGCGATTGAGACACTCTGCCCAAAGCGAACAGAGCAGTGTATGACATATATCAAAAAAAATGACTATTTTTTTATGTCTATATAGCACGAATGCTTAGTTTTTATTCAAAATATAAATTAAATGATAGATATAAAGAAAAAAGCACAGGATCATTAAGATAGTGTGCTTTTATTCACGATGTGATGGAGTTAAAAATTACGATGTTATAGCTTTTTCAATAACTGATTAAGAGCCTTTACTTCTGGGCTTTCATCTTGTTTGTTAAGCCAGTTATCAATAGCTTGTTTCGCTTTCTGTTGCAGTTGATCTCGAAATAATTTTTCTACATTAAATTCGTATTGAATTGCGCTCCAGTCACCATAAAGTCGCAAAGGAATAGCAATTTTAGTTAACTGACGGACAAATTCATTTTCTTTTCCCCAACCTTTTTTAATATTAACCAGCAACATAATATCAAGATTATGGCGTTGAAGATTAACCTCACCTTGTCCTTTTATACTTGCTATATCAGCTTGAGCATCAAGCGCCGTTAAAGTAATACGCCCTTTTTGTCTTAATTTAAATTGGGCGATAACACTATCTGCTTGTGTATAGTTGGTAATATCTTCAGGAGACATCACTTTATCTGTAGCTTGCGCAATTGATTGTTGAATAACTTGAGGAATATTTAAACCATACATTTTAAACTGCGTGAGTGTAGTATTCAAATTACCTTGCCAGCTATTAAGAAACGCATCGCGGTTATATCCCGTACCGTCTAAATTTCCGTTCGCTGAAATAAAACCGCTAAAGTTTTCAGGCTGTTCAAAAGCACGTAATAATGGCTGTAATGGGATCTCTTTCATAGTGATATCCATGCTGATATGGGCAGGAATAACACTGGTCGACACGACAATAGGAAGAGAAAACTCACCATTAAGAATTTGCCCTGCTAATGTTTGGATTTTTAACGCATTTTGTTTATTTTCAGCATCTACTTTAAAATTATTAATTTCTAAATCTTTATAAATCAATTTGTTAAATGCTAATTTAACCGCAAATTCAATATTACCCCAATGAGTTAAATCATAATCTTTATTTTCATCATTCATAGAGGTAATAACAGGACGAGTCATAATTGTTGCATTAGGCGCAGGGGCGGCATACGCCGTGTTAAATAATGCGAATGACTGTGGTTTTGTCTTGTCTGATTTCGGCGTAATTAATGCGGCCTCAGATTCTTTATCTGGCGCTATATTTGGCAATAATGTATTAAGATTTAAAGAGTCACTATTTAAAACCACTTCATACCGTGCTTTTTTTGCAAAATTAGCACTAATATGTCCCTGAAGTTGGTTTTCATTAGCCAGTAAAATTAAATTATCAAATGAGAGACTATTTGAATTGCCATTTTTATAGCTAAAAGCAGAGGTTAAGTTGCCTTGAATCCCGCTTTCAGGAAACCCCATTCCGGATAAAATATAATCAAACTGCGTAATATTACCGCTAATTTGATATGGATATTCACTCATATCCACATCAGCATTTAGATTAAATGCAATTTCTCGACGATCACGATTTACTTTCGTGCTCATCTCTAGCGTTACTTGCTGTTGAGCATCTGTTTTAAGCGATAAATTAATATCGCGTAAATTGAGCTGTTCACCATCACCTGTTTGCCAAATCAGCAAGCTATCGGTGATATTTACCTTGGCAATATTTAACTGCCAACGATTTGTTTTAGGTTCAATATTTGAATGAGATTGGCTTTTCGATATTGCAGGTGGGGCAACCTTAGGGATAGCTCTACTTTCTGGTGTTTGTCGAACAACTGCACCTTTTAGCATAACTTCTTTTATTTCGAGCTGATGAGAAAGTAGCGGCCATAATTCAACATCAAGGCGCATATTATCTGCGGTAATTAAAGGTTGCTCTGCATCAGGTGCAGAAAGCGACATATTACCTGTAATAATGCTGAGTTTTGGCCATACATGCCAGCGCATATCATCTTGTAATGTCAGCTTATAACCGCTTTGTTTTTCAACTCGTTCAACTAAATATCCACGGAAATCATTGGGGTTAATGAGCAAAACTAATGCAGTTAAGCCAGCAATAATAACGACAAGCAAAATAGCCAGTGTTGTCAGAAACCTTTTCATATAATTACCCGTTTTAGTAAAATCTGATAATAATTACTGTAAAGAATAGTTAATCTTCACTAATTCGACTACCAACAGCCCCTTGCTGATTTTTATATTTTGCATCTTGGCGGCGATTATAAGGTCTATCCGCAGAGCCTGACATGGGTTCAAAACTTAATGCACCAATCACCATGCCTGGTCTTAATGCTAATGGTAGTTTTCCTGAATTAAAAAACTCTAATACAATTTGTCCATGCCAGCCCGGATCAATACGATGAGCAGTAACATGCACCATTAAACCTAAACGTGCTAATGAAGAACGTCCATCTAACCATCCCACCACATTATCGGGCAAAGTAACAGACTCAAGAGTCACAGCCAGAGCCAACTCTCCAGGATGTAAATAAAAAGCTTCACCTTCAAGCAAAACAATTTCATCACTCATAACTCGTTCTAATGCTTCATTAACTTCAGCTTTAGGACCACTAAGATCGATATAAGCGGCAGTATGCCCTTGGAAAACACGAAATTGATTTCCTAAACGAACATCCGCTGTTGCGCCGTTAATTCGCTCAATAGGCGGGCGAGGTTCAATAACCAACTTTCCGTCATCTAGCCACTGAATAATATCACGGTCGCACAATCGCATTTTATTTCCCTCTTCAAGTTAAATAGGCAGTTTCATCATGCATGAAAGCTGCCCACAAATGAAACTAATTATTCGCAAAACTGTCCGATTTTTGCTTTTAAGATATCTATCGCCACGCGGTTTTTACCGCCTCTTGGAACAATAATATCGGCATATTGTTTAGAAGGTTCGATAAATTGAAAGAACATAGGACGAACGGTTTTATTATATTGTTCAATAACCGAATCTAAACTGCGTCCACGTTCGTTAACATCACGTTTAATACGACGCATCAAGCAAATATCAAGTGGCGTGTCTACAAAGATAGAAAAATCCATCTCTTCACGTAGACGTTTATCTGTTAATAACAGAATACCTTCAATAATAATAACTTTTTTTGGTTTAAAATGAATGGTTTCTGGCTTGCGAGTGTGAGCAACGTAGTCATATTGAGGGAGTTCGATGGCATTTCCTGCTTTGAGTTCACACAAGTGTTGATATAAAAGTGAGTGATCCATCGAATTGGGGTGGTCATAATTAACCTTATATCGCTCTTCCATCGTTAAATCACTTTGGTCACGATAGTAACAATCTTCGGGTATCACTCCGATATTATGATCACCTACTTGCGCTCTTAATTCACGGTAAAGCGTGCTTGCAATAAGACTTTTACCTGAAGCAGAGGCTCCAGCGATACCTACAATTGTGCACTGATGTGCTGTGTCAGCCATAATTAAAAAAACCTGGTTTGAAATAAAAAGAGGGATAACGTAATAATATGGAAACATTACGCTAGCGCAGATTATAGTTTTGAAATCATTCAGGTTCCAGAGTAAAACCAGAAATCTATTTATTTTTTATCAAAAATAGTCAGAAATAATAGATAAAAAAATGGAAAGCCAAATAACTTCCCATTTTAATCAATAAATTATTCGAATGATGCTTAAACTGCGCGGAAAGAAATTTCCGTCGCAATAGTGTCACCATCCCAGAACATTTGTGCTGATACATTCGATGCAATTTCACGATAAATATCGGCAAATTCACCTTCAGGATCACGCATTACTGTTGGTTGGCCACGATCTAAGTCTTCACGTAAAGAGATATGCAGTGGAATTTGACCTAACAGTAAACAGTTATATTTTTCAGCTAATTTTGCCGCACCACCTGTTCCAAAAATAGGTTCTAGGTGGCCACAGTTACTGCAAATATGCGCGCTCATGTTTTCAATAATACCTAATACAGGTACATTGACTTTCTTAAACATGACGATGCCTTTCATTGCATCCACCAACGCAATATCTTGCGGAGTTGTCACAACAACAGCGGCAGTCACAGGGATATTTTGCGATAAGGTTAGCTGAATATCACCAGTGCCCGGTGGCATATCGATAACCAGATAATCCAAATCAGGCCATAGCGTGTCTTGCAGCATTTGCATTAACGCCTTACTTGCCATAGGACCACGCCAAACCATCGCATTATCATCAGTAACCAAATAACCGATAGAGTTAGATGCTAATCCGTAAGCCATGATTGGCGCCATATGCTGACCATCTGGAGATGTAGGACGCTCCATCGTAGTACCTAACATATTTGGAATAGAAGGCCCATAAATATCAGCATCAAGAATACCCACTTTTGCACCTTCTTGCGCTAATGCTAAAGCAAGGTTCACCGCAGTACTTGATTTACCAACACCACCTTTACCGGAACTCACGGCAAGAATATTACGAACACCATTTACACCTGGCAAATCATTAGCACGGCGTAAAGTTGAAATATTATGCTTAAGTTTCCATTCAATGGCTTTTGCACCTGTGATTTCGCGAAGTTCAGCTGTTTTTTCTTCAATTAGCATTTGGAAAGGTTTTTTCCAAACAAATGGCATCACTAATTCGATATGAAGAACATCGTCAATCATCGCACATTGGTGTAATGCTTTTAATGAAAGCAGGTTACGCTTCAATGTCGGGTGTTCAAAAGTAGACAAGACACCTGAAACTTTTTCTTTCAGAATCTCAGGGGTGGTCTGCTCGGGGGATTTTTCACTCATCCCGGCTCCTCTCGTTTTCATTATTTATTAAATATATGAGTGCATCCATCATATCAGATAGTCGATGACTACGATAATGCCTTACCTCAATTTGCTAACGGAAATTTCTCTTGCAAAAACTCCGTTATTGCCCTAGCGACATGATGGCGGATAGGTTAACATCAAAGTCCCTTTTATTAATTTTATGGAAGTAAGATCCTTACTATGTCTCACGTCGCGAATAAATTATTGGTAACCTGCGCGTTACCTTATGCTAACGGTTCAATTCATCTCGGTCATATCCTTGAGCACATTCAGGCAGATATCTGGGTCCGTTACCACCGAATGCGCGGCAAAGAAGTTCATTTCATCTGCGCTGACGATGCTCACGGCACACCAATTATGCTGAAAGCTCAACAACTGGGTATTACCCCAGAAGCTATGATAGACGAAATGAGCCAAGAGCATCAGCAGGATTTTGCGGGTTTTAATATTAGCTATGATAACTATCACTCAACTCACAGTGATGAAAGTCGTGAATTATCGACTAAAATTTATCTTGCGCTAAAACAAAATGGCCATATTAAAAGCAAAACTATTTCTCAGCTTTATGACGAAGAAAAAGGCATGTTTTTGCCTGACCGCTTTGTAAAAGGCACTTGCCCTAAATGTAAAGCAGAAGATCAATATGGCGATAATTGCGAAGTATGTGGCTCAACATACAGCCCAACAGAGTTAATTAATCCTCGTTCTGTTGTTTCTGGTTCAACGCCTGTCATGCGTCAAACTGAGCACTATTTCTTTGATCTACCCGCTTTTAGCAATATGTTACAAGCATGGATCCGCTCTGGCGCACTGCAAGAGCAAGTTGCGAACAAAATGCAAGAGTGGTTCGACAGTGGTTTGCAGCAGTGGGATATCACTCGTGATGCGCCTTATTTTGGTTTTGAAATTCCAGATGCGCCGGGTAAATATTTCTACGTTTGGCTAGATGCTCCTATTGGTTACATGAGCTCATTCTTAAATCTATGTGAAAAACGTGGTGACTTAAGTTTTGATGAGTTTTGGAATAAAGACAGCAAAACCGACCTTTATCACTTTATTGGTAAAGATATTGTCTATTTCCACAGCTTATTCTGGCCAGCAATGTTAGAAGGCAGTGAATACCGTAAACCAACAAACCTATTTGTTCATGGTTATGTCACCGTCAATGGTGCCAAGATGTCTAAATCTCGTGGTACTTTTATTACTGCGCGTGCTTATCTTGACCATTTTGATGCTGATTGCCTACGTTATTACTATGCAGCGAAACTTTCATCACGCATTGATGATATTGACCTAAACTTAGAAGACTTTGTGCAACGCGTAAATAGCGACATCGTTAACAAAGTGGTTAACCTCGCTTCTCGTACCGCAGGTTTTATCAGTAAACGTTTTGATGGCAAATTAGCAAACACCTTAGATGATGCTAAGCTTTATCAGCACTTTGTTGATATGCAAACTACTATTGCTCAATCATTTGAGAGCCGTGAATACGGTAAAGCTATTCGTGAAATTATGGCATTAGCTGATGAAGCAAACCGTTATATTGACGAAAAAGCACCGTGGGTTGTGGCAAAACAAGAAGGCAAAGATGCTGAGTTACAGGCAATTTGTACAATGGGAATTAACTTATTCCGTGTACTTATGACTTACCTGAAACCAATTTTACCTTCATTAACCGAACGTACTGAAGCCTTTTTGCAAACAGAGTTAACATGGGATTCATTGGCTCAACCTCTTTTAGGTACAGAAATCACCAAATTTAAAGCATTGTTTAACCGTATTGATATGGATAAAGCAGATGCAATGGTTGAAGCATCAAAAAGTACTATTGCGCCAATTAAAGAAGTCTCAGGGCCATTAGCTGATGATCCCATTCAAGAAACGATTAAGTTTGACGATTTTGCTAAAATCGATATGCGCATTGCTGAAATTAAACAAGCAGATTTCGTTGAAGGTTCTGACAAACTGCTAAAATTAATTTTAGATTTAGGTGGTGAAACACGCCAAGTATTCTCTGGAATTCGTACAGCATACCCAGATCCAAAAGTGTTAGAAGGTCGCTTAACTGTTATGGTGGCAAACTTAGCACCTCGTAAAATGCGTTTTGGTATTTCAGAAGGCATGGTCATGGCAGCAGGTCCTGGCGGCGAAGATATCTTCTTACTTAGCCCAGACAATGGTGCAAAACCGGGTCAACAAGTGAAATAATCACCAAAATTCATTTGCCAGATAAATAAATGGCGGGGTTCTATAAGAGCCCCGCTCTTTTTTTATTGTGATCCATAGCACACTTTCAAAATCGGTGTATGATAAATCTGTTAGTTGATTTAGGACACTTACTTATGAAATCTAATCGGGCACGAGTGCGGATTACACTTTGGCATTATCTACGCGCTTTTCTTGTACTCTATCTTTGTCTTTTTGCTGGTAATCTTATTTCAGCCCTTCTACCCTTCGCGGTTCCAGGCAGTATTGTTGGCTTACTTATTTTATTTGGTTTACTCGCTTTCCAACTTATTCCTTTACGTTGGGTAAAACCCGGTGCCAATATTTTATTAAAAAATATGACATTACTCTTTATTCCTATCGGAGTAGCAGTAATGAATTATTATGATTTATTAAGTCAGCAACTTTTCCCTATTGTTTTAGCAAGTGTGATAAGTACCTTTGGTGTTATGGCATTAGTCGCTTATTGCTCACACTATGTTCACCGTGAGCGCATTATCGTGGGTTCAAAGCCTGATATAGTTGAAGACGTTGTAGAAAAAACACAACAGAAAGACGACGATAAGGCGTTAAGTGAGAAGAAAAAATGTTAATGTTAATGAATATTTGGTGGTCGCTCCCTTTGACCATAATTGTCTTTTATTTATCACGTAAACTCGCAGCTCGTTATAAATTACCTATTTTGAATCCATTGCTTATTGGTATTGCGGTTATTATTCCTATTTTATTAATCACACATACACCCTATGAGCATTATTTTGCCGGTAGTCGTATTTTAAATGACTTATTACAACCAGCAGTGGTTGCTTTAGCCATTCCGCTTTATCAGCAATTACACCAAATTCGAGCACAGTGGAAATCACTCATTAGTATTTGTTTTATTGGTAGTGTTGCTGCGATGGTGAGTGGTACAGCAATTGCCTTATGGGCAGGTGCAACACCTGAAATCGCTGCATCAATTTTACCTAAATCGGTTACAACGCCTATTGCGATGGCTGTCGCGGACTCTATAGGTGGTATTCCTGCAATCAGTGCTGCATGTGTTATTGCAGTAGGTATTTTAGGTGCCATTTTTGGTCACACGCTATTTAAAATATTACGTATACCAACCCATGCCTCTCGTGGTTTAGCGATGGGAACAGTATCTCACGCCGTCGGAACAGCAAGAGCTGCTGAGGTTGATTATATTGAAGGTGCTTATAGTTCACTAGCATTAATGACCTGCGGTATTATTACCTCATTAACCGCACCTTTTATTTTTCCTTTTATACTTCATCTTTTTGGTTAATATTCTTGTTACGGCGACTTTTTATTCCCCAGTATAATTATTTATTCTGGGGAATAAGACCATAAATTTGAGATGCATCTCTCAATTAGCCAACTTGTTGCAATGGTTTCATTGAAAGCATGATATTAATCACATATAAGAATAGATAAAGATGCCTAAAATCTTATAATACAGAAAGATTAATGGGAGACTCATGTATGCATACTCGCTTTCAGTCAATTTGGTCAGATTTATCCCCTCAGCTACAACAAGCCCTTGCTCCTTATATTGAGCAGGATGAGTTCCCTGCCATGTTTACAGCGCAGCAGGTCAATACCATCAAAACACAGTTGCAATGTGATGATGATGCTCTTGCATTAGCACTTCTTCCTGTCGCAGCTGCTTGTGCAGTAGCGCCTATATCACATTTTAATGTTGGTGCAGTAGCTCGTGGTGAAAGCGGTAATTTGTATTTTGGTGCCAATATGGAATTTGCTGGCGCGCCATTACAACAAACAGTGCACGCGGAACAAAGTGCCATTACTCATGCATGGTTAAAGGGTGAAACACGCTTATCCGCCATTACTGTTAACTACACGCCTTGTGGCCACTGTCGTCAATTTATGAATGAGCTAAATAGCGGCACACATATTCAAATTCATTTACCCGGTAGAAAAGCAGCAACACTGGCTGATTATCTGCCTGATAGTTTTGGCCCTAAAGATCTCAATATCACTACCCTGTTAATGGATAAAGTCAATCACGGTTATCAAATTGATAACCCAAATGAATTGGTACAACTTGCATTAAAAGCAGCTAATCGTAGCCATGCACCTTATAGCCAATCTTATAGTGGGATTGCGGTTCAAATGAAAGATGGTAAAATTTTCCAAGGCAGCTATGCCGAGAATGCCGCTTTCAATCCAAGTATGCCCCCACTGCAAGCAGCCTTAATTGCATTAAATATGGCGGGTGAAAGTGTAATGGATATTGAATCTGCTGTTTTAGTTGAAAAAACAGACACTATATTAACGCAGTGGGATGCGACACAAGCGACATTAATGGCTTTAGGTTGTCGCCAGATACAACGCATCGCTTTATAGAAAATTTTAATCTATTACTCTAACAATATCGTCTAAAAGAGCATCAGCATGTAAACATTGCTGATGCTTACCAGAAAAAGTTGTAACAACTGTATCTATCTCTCATTTCCACACATAAAAATAATAAAAAAATAACATAAGCTGTACATATTTTTATTATTTTGTAGGATCTACTATTGTCATGTGACTAACTGCCTTACAAGAGTATTTTTCATGGAACTGGAACACGAAAGTAAACGCCCTCTCTATATCCCGTATGCAGGTCCAATCCTGCTTGAATTTCCCCTGTTAAATAAAGGTAGTGCTTTCAGCGAAGAAGAACGCAGCACCTTTAACTTACATGGTTTACTGCCAGAAGCAGTTGAAACAATTGAAGAACAGGTAGAACGTGCTTATCGCCAATATCTTGATTTTAAAAACGATAACGATAAACATATTTATCTTAGAAACATCCAAGACACCAATGAAACGCTATTTTACCGTTTATTGGAATCACACCTGACTGAAATGATGCCTATCATTTACACACCAACAGTCGGTGAAGCTTGTGAACATTTCTCTGATATATACCGTCGTGCGCGTGGGCTTTTTATCTCTTACCCAAATCGTGCAAATATCGACGACATGCTACAAAACGCCACCAAACAGAACGTAAAAGTGATTGTTGTCACTGATGGCGAACGTATCCTTGGTTTAGGCGATCAGGGTATCGGTGGTATGGGTATTCCTATCGGTAAGCTCTCATTATACACCGCTTGTGGTGGTATTAGCCCTGCTTATACTTTACCTGTTGTATTAGATGTTGGTACCAATAATCCACAACGATTAAACGACCCACTTTATATGGGTTGGCGTCATCCTCGTATTACGGGTGATGAATATAACGAATTCGTTGATGAATTTATTCAAGCTGTTAAACGTCGCTGGCCAAATGTTTTATTGCAATTTGAAGACTTTGCTCAGAAAAACGCAATGCCACTATTAAACCGTTATCGTGATCAATTATGTTGCTTTAACGATGATATTCAAGGTACTGCTGCTGTCACATTAGGTAGCTTAATTGCCGCCAGCCGCGCGGCGGGTCGTCAGTTAAAAGATCAGACAGTGACTTTCTTGGGTGCAGGCTCTGCTGGCTGTGGTATTGCAGAACAAATTATTGCTCAAATGAAATCTGAAGGATTAAGTGACGAGCAAGCCCGTGAACGTATTTTCATGGTTGACCGTTTTGGTTTGTTAACCGATAAGCTACCAAATCTTCTTGATTTCCAAAGTAAATTGATTCAAAAAACCGAGTCTATTGCGAGTTGGGCAACTGAAAGTGATGCTATATCGCTACTCGAAGTAGTTAAAAATGCCAAACCAACCATTCTAATTGGTGTGTCAGGACAAGCAGGCTTATTCACTGAAGAAATCATTCGTGAAATGCACAAGCATTGTGAACGCCCTATTGTGATGCCTTTATCAAACCCAACATCACGAGTTGAAGCGCGCCCTGAAGATATTATCAATTGGACTGATGGACAAGCACTGGTCGCTACCGGCAGCCCATTTGCTCCTGTAATATACAAAGAGAAAGAATATCCAATTGCACAATGCAATAACTCTTATATATTCCCGGGAATTGGTTTAGGTGCTATTGCTAGTGGTGCAAAACGGGTCACTGATGCGATGCTTATGGTTGCAAGCCGTGCATTAGCGGATTGCTCACCAATGGCGAAAGATGGTAATGGTTCACTGCTACCTTTACTTGATGAGATCCAACAAGTCTCGCGTTACATTGCAAAACAAGTAGCAAAAGAAGCGCAAGTGCAAGGTGTTGCAACTGTCACTTCAGACTCAGCATTAGATGAAGCAATAGAACAAAATTATTGGGAACCGGAATACCGTATTTATAAGCGTACTTCATTCTAATATTAATTAGAATGACTAAGTACCATTCTGAAAAGCGCGCCATTACCCAATATGATGCGCTTTTTTCTTGCTTCCCTACTCTTGCTCAAGTAGCCTTTAGTGTAATTATGTTTTTAAAATCATGCGTCACTAAGGCAAGGAAATGCTAAAACGCCTCATCTATCTATCTTTGACACTATTCACGATACTTGCTATTGCCCTTATCGCTAGTGATCGCTGGATCGGTTGGAAAACCAATCAATATATTTTTGATGATATCGATAAGCTTCCTGCTAAAAAAGTGGGTATGGTATTAGGCACATCTAAATATTATACCAGCGGTTATATTAATCAGTTTTATCAATATCGTATTCAAGGCGCTGTAAATGCTTATAACAGCGGAAAAGTACAATATTTACTATTAAGCGGCGATAACTCTCAGCACAGCTATAACGAACCTAACACCATGCGCAAAGACTTAATTAAAGCAGGTGTGCCAGCATCCCGTATTGTGATGGATTTTGCCGGGTTTAGAACGCTAGATTCCGTTGTACGTACCAAAGAAGTATTTGGTACCGATGGCTTTACCATTATTACGCAGCGCTTTCATTGTGAACGAGCCGTATTTATTGCGTTAGAAAAAGGAATTGATGCGCAATGCTTCGCAGTTGCATCACCCAAAAGTATGTTTAAGGTGCGTGTTCGCGAAATACTGGCAAGAACAGGTGCAATAATTGATCTTTATATTCTTAAGCGTGAGCCTCGCTTTTTGGGACCACCAGAAGCCATTCCACCTATTCACACTATTCCTGAAGGAACAAAAGGCTATCCTGCGGTTTCACCAGAGGAAGTTGAATTACTTCCTTTAAATGATAACAAAAGCAATTAAAAGCGTTGAGCCAACCATGTTGATGATTTACGCCATAGCCACTCCATTGGACCTTGCGGAAAATAGCGTAACCAAAAAATGGCGAATGCAATATTAATAAACCAAATAACAACGACAAAAGGCATCAATTCAGGCAAAGTAAATTGATTAAATAAGCCCATACGCTGAAAAATAACCACGCCAATAATGCTTTGCGATAAATAGATAGTCAGTGCCATTTTACCAACGCAACGTAGTGCATAAGCAAAAAACGAATATTGTATTAATGGCCAACTCCAATATAACAACGCAATATAACCCAGACTTTGTATCACTTGGATAAGCATCGTAAGTGGCTGAGCAATAATTGCAGACCAATGGTAATCCCAATTTAAATAATAGTCTGTCAACACAATACCCGTTTGTAATAACAAACTGGTGGTTAAAAAATAGAAAGCAATATAACCATAATGTGTTCGGCTAAATTTTTGTTGTAACCAACCCGAAGCCATTAGCGCAGAGCCCACCAGCATTGCACCTAATAAAAACCAGCTATACTGACGTACTAAGTTAAATAAAAACAGACTAAGTTCCTGCCAGCGAAAATAAATACTGGTAATGTAATCCCCTGTTTTCCAACTTGATTCACTTAATCGAGAAAAAGGTGTGCTATACCAAACAAAATCGGCAAAATTGCGATAATAATAAAACAACAAACCAAGAATAATAGCGCCTAAAAAATAAAGCGTTCCACCTAATACAAATTGCTGTTTTATTGTAATAGATTTAATCAACGTAAAAACAAATAACCCGCATACGGCATAAGGAAATAAAATATCTCCTTCCCAAATAAAAAGAGTATGAAACAAACCAATTAAGATAAGAATAACTAAGCGGGAGACATTCCAGATTGTCCCCCTATGCAAAAGCAAATAGAGCGTACCACCAAATAAGAGTGCAAAAATAAACAGGAATTTACCCTGTGCAAATAAATTCAACAGCATCCATGTTATACGTTCAGCAAAAGATGCCTCTCCACCATGAAGTGGATTAAACGAGGCAATTCTTAGTAACGCAAAACCAGAAATATTGAGTAATAAAATACCAAGGATCGCCATTCCTCTCAACGCATCTAACGCTTCGATACGTTGATTTGACGTATTATTCATTCATTATTCTCAAAGATGGCGAACGGCGCGTAAAAATTCCTGACGCGTATTTTGACTTGATTTAAATAGCCCACCGAGAGAGGTTGTTGTGGTGGCACTAGTAGCATCACGAATACCACGCGCTTTTACACAATAATGAACAGCATCAATAGAGACAGCTACATTTTTAGTACCAAGTAAGGTTTGTAATGCAATCAAAATTTGCTGAGTTAAACGTTCTTGTACCTGAGGGCGTTGTGCAAAAAATTGTACAATGCGATTAATTTTGGACAGGCCAATCACTTTATCTTTCGGGATATAAGCCACTATTGCTTTACCATCAATTGTCACAAAATGGTGCTCACAAGTACTGGTTAAGGTGATATCACGAACCGTAACCATTTCATCCACTTGCATTTTATTTTCAATCAGTGTGATTTTAGGGAAATTGAGATAATTTAGCCCGGAAAAAATTTCATCAACATACATTTTAGCTATGCGGCGCGGTGTTTCAGCCAAACTGTCATCACTTAAATCAAGGTTTAACAGTTTCATCACTTCTGTCATGTGATGTTCAATTTGCTGTTTACTCTCACTTGGCGATAAATTTGGTTCACGAAGAGGCGTTTCCAAACCACGTTCCACTAACGCAGCATGCACCCATTGCGCCTCTTTACTTAATGATGACATTGGACTCTCCGATAAATACGTTAATTAGCATCTGTTTTATTGCCAGCAATAACAGCCTACACTTTAGATGACCTGAATCACATTATCCAGCGATACAGCATTTTTCGTTATGAAATTATTGCATTTTTGTATGAACAATTTTTATTTCAACTGCTATTTTTATCTTTTACACAAACTAAAAAACCACCCATAATCAAAACAATAAATGCCACATACAATGCAGGCTCTAATTTGCCTGTTAATACAGTAGAAAGTGATGAAATAACCGGACCAACTAACTGCCCTATCGCATAGAAGGTAGTAAGTAATCCCGCAATATAACGACCGTGATTAGGCGCTAACTCTTTGCCACGTAAAAAAGCCAGTTGAACCGCGCACATTAAGCCACCACCAATTAAAAAAGCCCCTATTGCCAAGCCTGTAATCGATGGGATCCACAAAGCAATAATAATTCCTAACGCTTGTAACCATAAGGTAATCGCTAAACGCAACTGCGTATTTAAAAAATGACGAGTTAAAATCGCAATACCAATGCACAGCGCTGCTGATGCACCAAATATAGGCCACACAAACTGCGCGACAAGGCTACCAGGAAAACGCTCTGCCGCCATTTGAGAAAGAAATGTGGCGGGCAAAATATAGCCAAAACCTGCAAAGGTATAGCCCCAAATAAGCTTTTTCATTGGTATTGTAAGCGTTAAAGGCTCTACTTTTGTTTCGTCTCGGCTCATCAACCATGGTTTTGGTAAATGATAACTTACATATATAGCGCAAATAAATGCTAGCAAACCATAAATCAGCCATCCTTGTGTTGCACTCATATGCCATTTCATAATAAGCACAGCCAAAACACCGCTTATACATATGCCAACACCCGTACCAGCATAAACAGCAACACTTAATGCAGGACGATTAAGGCGTGCCAATAATTCATTTGCCCATGAAGCCACTAACACTAAAGTCCACCCACTTGCCCAGCCAATAAAAAAACGAGCGATGCTATGCGTAACAGCATCCGTTAAAAAAGCAGATAGCAAAGTAATAGTTACAGCACCCCATAATCCAGCCCATAACCGATAGCCAACACCTCGTGTTGCTTTCATCGCATCATAAGAGCCAGCTAAATACCCTAAATAATTAAATGCTGCGACAATACTGGCACTGGTTAGCGTTAATTGAAATTCACCAATCATTAGTGATACTTGAGGTGTAAAGGTGAAACGACCTATTCCCATCGCAACAACTAATGCCAGAAATCCACTAAAAGCGATATGAAATGCTTGTGCTGAATGGCTTTGATAATTTGGCGTATTCATGGGTATCCACAATTAAGTTTTGATTATACTGCCGATTTATTCTCGTAATTATTAACATATTTAATAACAATTAAACTTTAAATGGTTAACATTATCACTATTCAATCAGGTTTGATTTTTCTCCTCAAGATGATCTCTGACATGATGATGCTCATCATGATAGATTAGTATTATGAGATAAAACAAAACAGTTCTATGGATTTTGGAGTTTATAATGAGTCAATGTCACGTTAGCGGTTTGTTATCCCTTGATGAAGCGCTAGAAAAACTGCTTGAAAAACCGGTGGCAATAACAGACACCCTTAGCATCCCATTAAATAACGCAGCAGGTTATATTTTAAGTGAAGATATTACTTCTCCACTTAATGTACCCTCTTTTGATAACTCTGCGATGGATGGCTACGGGCTTCGTTATGCAGATTTAGCGAATCAAACTCCGCTTCCTGTTGCTGGTAAAGCTTTTGCTGGTGTACCTTTTGAGGATGAATTACCTGTAGGTCACTGTGTTCGTATTATGACGGGCGCAATGGTGCCTACAGATGTTGATACTGTCATTATGCAAGAAGAAGCAGAAGTAACTGAAAACGGCGTTCGTTTTTCTCACCCAGCAAAAAAAGGGCAAAATATTCGCCATATTGGTGAAGATATAAAAGAAAACGACATTGTATTAGCCGCAGGTACAAAACTCTCTACAGCCCAATTACCGCTAATAGCCTCTTTAGGTATCGCCAACGTTCAAGTTTATCGTCCATTAAAAGTCGCTGTATTTTCAACTGGTGATGAGCTACAAACTATTGGTCAACCGCTAAAAGCAGGTCAAATTTACGATACTAACCGCTTTGCCGTACGTTTAATGCTGGAAAAACTGGGTTGTGAAGTGCTCGATTTCGGTGTTATTCCCGACTCACCAGAAAAACTACGTGAAACCTTTATGAAAGCCGATCAAGAAGCCGATTTAGTCATCAGCAGTGGCGGTGTTTCAGTGGGCGAAGCGGATTATACCAAACAAATGCTAGATGAAATTGGTAAAATTGGTTTTTGGAAGCTGGCGATTAAACCGGGTAAACCTTTTGCTTTCGGTCATTTACACAATGCATGGTTTTGTGGGTTACCGGGTAATCCAGTTTCAGCAACCGTCACTTTTTATCAATTAGTTCAGCCATTAATTGCGCGTTTATCAGGCTTTAGCCAATGGAAAGCACCACAACGTTTTCAAGCAATCACCCAATGTTCTCTGAAAAAATCAGTAGGTCGTCTTGATTTTCAGCGCGGCATTGCCAGTGTTAATGCAGATGGCGCATGGCAAGTTGAAACAACAGGCCACCAAGGTTCACATATTTATAGCTCTTTTAGTGTGGCAAATTGCTTTATCGTACTAGAACGTGAACGCGGCAAGGTTGCAGCAGGTGAAACCGTTACTATCGAGCTGTTTAATCCTTTGTTAAAAAGCGAATAATCGATATGAATATCGAGCTAACCGATGAAGAAACGATAAGATACAATCGCCAAATTGTATTGCGAGGCTTTGATTTTGACGGTCAAGAAGCACTAAAAAGTGCCTCCGTTTTGATTGTCGGCGTAGGTGGTTTAGGCTGTAGTGCATCGCAATATTTAGCGGCTGCGGGTGTAGGAAAGTTAACTTTACTCGATTTTGATACCGTTTCATTATCTAATCTTCAGCGTCAAATTCTTCATCGGGATACGACGATAGGTCAACCTAAGGTACTGTCGGCAAAAGCAACATTAGAAGCGATTAATCCCCACGTTATTATTAATACAGTAGATGCGCTACTTGAAGAAGACGCACTCAACTCACTGATTAGCCAACATAATATTGTGATGGATTGTACAGATAACGTAATGATACGTGAGCAACTTAATCGGTTTTGTTTCCAACAGAAAAAACCATTAGTTTCTGGTGCAGCAATTAGGATGGAAGGTCAAATTAGCGTATTTACCTACCAAAATGATGAACCTTGCTATCGTTGCCTTAGTCACCTTTTTGGCGATAATGCATTAAGTTGTGTTGAAGCGGGCATTATGGCGCCTGTTGTAGGCACTATCGGAACGTTACAAGCTGTTGAAGCAATAAAACTACTTACCGGCTATGGTGAAAACCTCTATGGTAAAGTGCTGATGTTTGATGCAATGAGAATGCAATTTCGTGAATTTAAATTGCCCAAAAATCCTCATTGTGAAGTTTGCTCAACACACTCACCAGATAACTGACCTTTTCTATCATCAATACTAATAAGGCAGGTATATCTCACACCACCTGCCTTATCTCTCTCAGTATTATTCTTTTATGCTATTTAGCATCTTTTAAATACTGTTCTAGGTATAACCCCTAGTTAAATCAATGTAACAAGCTTGTAGTATTTACCTTGATTTCCTAATATGACCAACCACGTTAAACGCAACAGGATTTCCTATAAGCACGAAAGCAAAATAGCAATCACCACAAGCAATACAATCAACACAGCTAGACAAGGCAGAATAATGACATTTCAAATTGCAGAAACGCTCTATTACAACGGATATATTTATACCGCCGATAATAACAACAGTATCCTTAATGCTATCGCTATATCTCAGGGATTTATTATCGCCACAGGAACCAAAGAGAGCTTAAATTCTTTCTGTAATGAAAAAACAAAAATGATAGATTTACAAGGGAAAATGGTTATGCCGGGTATTATTGATGCCCATATGCATCCATTTTGGGGTGGTGCTACATTAGCGGGTTGTCATCTTAATTATGAGTCACTTACCATTCCTGAAATTCTTTCTCATATTCAAAATCATCTTGATAATTCTCCTGTTGATAATGATAGCGAATGGTTAAAAGTCTCAGCGTGGTATCGTGAAGCAATGCAACCCGAAGGTGTGCAAATGACGCGCTATCATCTTGATACTTTAAACACCCAACGCCCTATTTTGTTATTTTCAAGTGATTGCCATAGTGTTTTAGCTAATTCTCGCGCATTGGCATTGCTAAACATCACATCAGAAACACCAGATCCACCCGACGGTAATATTGAGCGCGACGCCGATAGAACCCCGATAGGTATTCTTGAAGATGCACCAGCAATGCAGGCAATTGATAGCTTGCCGCCATTAACTGAAGCACAAAATCTACAAATTGCGCGTCATGTTCAGAAAATACTAAATGAGCAAGGCGTTACAACCATTATGGATGCTCGTGTTGGAGAGCCACAATTACGTGCTTTTAATACCTTAAGAGCGGCCGATGAGCTCACTATTCGGGTTGAAAATGCGGTTGAAATCACCCCTGATGATGTGCCTACCATTAATGATATTCCTAACGCAGTACATCATGCTGCAACACGTTTTTCACAATGGCATCAAACCAGTGAAGGGGCGAAGCCTAGCGTTGCAATTCGTCATATTAAGCTGTTTCTTGATGGCGTATTACAAGCGCCAATAATGACAGCTCGCTTACATTCACCTTATCGTATTAATGTAGGCACCGATGAAACACCACACTGGCAAATTTCAGAACATTTAGGTGATCTCTATTTTTCAGCTGAAATTTTAACACCACTAATCACTGAAATAAGCCGAGCAGGCTATCATCCTCATATTCATACCGTTGCTGAAGGTGCAATTAGCACCGCCCTTGATGCAATTGGCGAAATGCGCAATACCTTACCCAATAAAGATATTCGTCCCGGTTTAGCTCACAACGAATTAATGTGTGAAAAAGATTACGCGCGTTTTGCACAGTTAAATGTTTATCCTTTTCTTTCATTTCAATGGGCTGGCGTAGAACAGAATAATATCGAAAAAGAGATTGAGATGTTAGGTCAAGCACGGTGCCAATATTTAGAAACAGCAGGTAAATTTATTGATGCGGGTGTGACCATTGCCTTTGGCAGTGATTGGCCAATAGATCCACTCAATGAATGGTACGACTTTAAAGTCGCGATGACACGCCAAAAAGAAGTATCAGCTCCTCGCCTTGATAATGACCGCAACCTTACATTAATCGAAGTATTACGTTCAGCGACTATTAATGCCGCTTATGCGCTAGGCAGAGAACAATATATTGGCTCATTAGAACAAGGTAAATTTGCCGATATGATCATATTAGATAGAAACTTGTTTGAAATATCACCAGAAGATATTGAAAATGTCAGGGTATTGTGTACGATCATTGCGGGGAAACCCACAATTTAGCTGAATAATATAATTAATAAACCCGCTTAATCGCGGGTTTATTTTTATCTATTGTGGGCTCGACAAGAATTAAATGCGTTTAATTGTACTTGTTATAAAGCTATTCCCATTACCGTACTGATTTCGGTTAATCCTTCTCGCTGATAAAAACGCTTTGCCGCGCCATTTTCAGCTAATACCGACAATTCTAGATGCGTCATTTTTTGCGATTTAGCCCATTGTTTCATTGCATCTAGTAGCAAACGACCAACACCTTGACTACGTACTAAAGGATCAACCGCAATGTCGTAAATATAAGCATATTTACGCTGCACTAAACAATTAAACATGGGCGTTTCTTGGATTTGTGAAATACTAAATCCAACCACTTTCCCATCTGAATCAGCGACCAAAAGATGAAATTTATTATTTTCAATACCATTAACAATAAAGGCTTCATCTTGTTTACCCGGTTTTAATCTTTCAGGTTGTAGCTGTGCCATTTCATTAAATAGATGGGTATAAAGTACATTAATCTCATCTACATCAGATAAAATTGCTTTTCTTATTATTATCATTCTTCACCTTTATTTATTATAGGTTTTTACTGGGGGTGCAATATAAGAATTAAATTTGTCGAGTAATTGAATTGGACACTGTTCTACAATTGCCATTGTACGGTATTTTTCGTGTAAAAATTGTTCATCAGCCATTTTATTAATCATCATTAATAATGGATCGTAGAATTGATTAATATTAAGTATACCTAATGGCTTTTGATGAAGACCAATTTGGCTCCAAGTAAATACTTCACTAAACTCTTCCAACGTACCAAAACCACCCGGTAATGCAACAAATCCGTCTGCTAGTTCAATCATTTTATTTTTACGCTGATGCATTGTTTCAACAACATATAGCTCAGACAGATTTTTATGTGAAATTTCTCGTCCTTCTAATAACGTTGGGATAACGCCAATAACTTTCCCGCCCTCTTGTAATACTGTATCAGCTAGCGCTCCCATAATTCCTACACTTGCACCACCATAAACCAAAGTGATATTTCGTTTAACTAGCTCTTGGGCAAAAATAATTGCTTGCTCTTTATAAATAGATGAAGCACCTAAACTTGAACCACAATACACGGCGATAGATTTTATGTTATTCATTTTTTATTCTCTTTTTGCTAGTTAAAACGAAGTAAAAATTATACTTGAGCTATTATTGATTACAAAGGTTAAAAGAAGTAATTTTATCATTTTTATAAAATATCTCTCTGTTTCACTTTTATTAAATAAAATTATTTAATCAATTTATTTCTTGTATTTTATTAAAAATCAACCAACTTAAATTTTAATTTATTAAAACGAAACATAAATTAAATAAAATAAATAATAAATAATCATATTAAATACCATGATTTTATTTTATATTATGCGATCCTTTGTTATATAGCATAACAGGGATCCATACACGAATTATTATTAACGAGGTTTATCAGGATGTTGTCAGCCAGATACTCAGCTAAATTACAGGTGTTTTACCCTGTACTGCTTTTGCTTCTTTCTATGCTTTCAATACAAAGCGGTGCTTCTCTGGCAAAAAGCCTATTTCCTGTTATTGGCGCCCCAGCCGTTACCGCATTACGACTGCTATTGGGGACTTTAATACTCTTTTTTATTTTTAAACCGTGGCGAATAAAATTTACTCGTGAATCATTAATGCCATTGTTTTTATATGGTTTATCTCTCGGTGCAATGAACTATTTGTTCTATCTTGCATTAGAGACTATTCCATTAGGCATTGCCGTTGCTCTCGAATTTACTGGGCCATTGGCAGTTGCTATGTTCTCTTCACGTAGAGCCATCGACTTTGTCTGGATTATCTTAGTTATTGCAGGGTTAGGATTATTATTACCGATTGGGGATAATATTCATGGACTTGATCCCCTTGGCATTCTTTATGCTTTAGGTGCAGGTGTTGGTTGGGCGTTATACATCGTATTCGGACAACGTGCAGGAAAAGGCTACGGTACCGCAACGGTTTCTATTGGTTCTTTAATTGCTGCATTTATCTTCTTCCCTATTGGATTAATGCAAAGTAGCCCTGAGCTTATGTTTAGTTGGTCTATTTTACCTATCGCATTGGTTATTGCGATTTTATCTACCGCATTTCCTTATACACTAGAAATGATTGCGCTTACTCGTTTACCCGCCAAAACCTTTGGTACTCTGATGAGTTTAGAGCCTTGTATGGGCGCGTTTATTGGTATTATCTTCCTTCATGAACACCTCACTTTAATACAGTGGGTTGCCCTTGCATTTATTGTTCTTGCTTCTATTGGCTCAACCACCACAATGAAAAGTAAGACAAAAATTGAAGAAGTAAAATAGATAATTAACTTATTTTGTTAATCATAAAATAAAAAGGGATCGTAAGATCCCTTTTACTTATTAAATAATAACTTTACGGAGCTATTATTGCTATTTTAATAGCTTTGGCTTACCCTAAATAGACTATTTAGATAGTTTACATTTTGCCAAGAGATGACCTATCAATTTAATAGTATTAAGCGATAAGACTAACCATTAATAATTCACTATCATAATTACCAGAAATTAAGATTTTGATTTATTAATTATTTAGGGAGAACGATTATGAGTACTGCTAAATTAGTCAAATCCACACCTTCAACCCTGCTTTATACCCGTAATAATCTTGATGACAGTGTTAAACTGCACACTATCGAATTACTTCAGCAGATGGTGACTCAGTTTATCGACTTGTCTCTCATCACAAAACAAGCTCACTGGAATATGCGTGGCAGAAATTTTATTTCTGTACATGAAATGGTTGATGGCTTCCGCGATACCATTAATGAGCACACAGATACTTTCGCAGAACGTATTGTCCAATTAGGCGGTGTAGTACTTGGTACAGCGCAAACTGTTAGCAAAAAGACACCACTAAAAGCCTACCCATTAGATATTCATGATGTACAAGAGCACTTAAAAGCACTTGCAGACCGTTATGCGATAGTGGCTAACGATATTCGCAAAGCTATCGATGAAGCCGAAGATGAAGACACCGCAGATATGTTTACAGCCGCATCTCGTGATCTTGATAAATTCTTATGGTTCCTAGAAGCGAATATTGAAAATTAATAAACTGTAATAAAATCATTATTATTACTTAAAAAGACTGTCATTAAAGGCAGTCTTTTTATTTATTCTCTTGAGGCATTTCTGGCTGATAAATCGGAAATACAGGAAGAGCAGTTAATAAACGAGAACCATAATTTTTAGTTAATAAGCGTTTATCATAAATAACAATTTCGCCATGACAATGGTGACTTCTAATTAATCGCCCTACTTGCTGAATTAAATTAAACGATGCACTCGGTAAACTTTGCACTTCAAAGGGATAACGTTTTAGCGATTTTAACCATTCCCCCTCAGTGACGATAACGGGATCAGTGACAGGTGGAAACGCAATTTTATGAATATGCACCTGCGTTAAATAATCACCTTTCAAATCTAATCCTTCAGCAAAAGATTGTAGACCAATTAAAACACTATTATCACCAGCATCAATACGTTTGCAGTGGGTTTCGACTAATCGATAACGGGGTTGATCACCTTGCACCAGCAAACATAAACGTAAATCTTTTACTTGCTCTAAAAAACCTTCCATCGCACGTTGGCTACTAAACAGAACTAATTGTCCGCGATGGTTATTTTCTTTCATTTGTTGACGAAAATAACACGCCATCTCTTTTAAATGCTCGGCTTCATTATGAATAGTTGGCTCATAATTCATTTGCGGAATAATTAATTTACCCTGTTTTTCATGCGTAAATGGCGATGATAATGCAATAAAACGATCATCAAAGTGTTCACTTAATCCTGTTAATTCTTGAATACGTGAAAAGCTATTTAAAGAACGCAAAGTCGCAGATGTCACAACAATATGAGGGATATTGCGCCATAACAGCTGAGTAAGCTGCTCACTAACACGAATACCCGCACAATGAAAAGAGAGATGAGATTGTTTTTTCTCATAACGACGCGTAAGCCATTTTGAGACAGGTGCTTTTGATGTTTGTTCTAATGTCGCTAAACGCCACAGTTTTGACATATTTTCTAAATAACCCACCATTCTGCTGGTGGTTAAAATAGCCCGATGTAAACGCACCACATCTTCTTTTGCCGTACGCTCTGTTAAATCACTCAGAATGGCTTCACCTAATATTTTTAAGCCATCAGTAAGTTTAAAGAGTGACTGACAGCTTAATAATAGCTGTTCTGGCAATTCCCCTAATGGAAAAATATACTCATCTTTTTCACTGCGTTCAGGTAGTAAGGCGCGAGTAAAGGTATCAACATCTTGATAAGTTTCACGTAATTTTGCTATATGCGCATCAAAACGAATGGGATCAGCCAATTTGGGTGGTTTTACAGGAACAAACTGCGCTAAATATTGGCTCACATGTCGAGTAATATTATCAAGTTGGCTATTTAACGATAACAGTGTAATTTCACCCTCTACTTCAAGTGCATCCCTTGCTACATCAGGAATATGATGACCTTCGTCAAGTACCAAAAGTAAGTTTTTAGCATCAGGTAAAACCGATTCGCTCTCCATTGCCGCCATCACTAATGAATGATTAGTAATAACAACATCAACTTCATCAATTTCACGGCGAGCAATAAAAAATGGACAGCGGTGGTAATATTGGCAATTACGACCTAAACAGTTCATTTTATCAGTACTAATTTTGCGCCATAAGCTGTCTGTTAATGCTCGTTTATGGTGATCGCGTAAACCATCCCAACCAAAACGGGTAAAATCTTGCTTTAACTCTTGGCAAATATCGCGTTCTGCGCTGGTTGCAATATCTACTTTATCTTCAAGCAGAAACATTAAATCAATTTGCTCACCTTCTGTCGCACAAATTGCCGCTAAATTACGCGGACACAAATAGCGACCACGACCAAATGCGCCAGTAAAAGTAAGATCAGGAATGATTTTTTTCAGTAATGGTAAATCTTTACTATAGATTTGATCTTGTAATGCCACATTGGCAGTACTAATAATCAGCGGTTTTTTCTCGTCTCGGCTAATCGCAATTCCCGGGATAAGATAAGAAAGGGTTTTACCTACTCCTGTTGGCGCTTCTATCACCAAATGGCGTCCAGCATCATCTGAAAAAGTCTTAGCAACCTCAGCAATCATTTGTCGCTGTGGCGCGCGAGGAACAAACCCGTCAATATGATCTGGCAAGGCTTTATACCACTGACTTATTTGATTTTTCACGGACTGGGAAAGGGACATAACCACTCTATTGCTGAGTTAAAAAAGAGCGTCATTGTCTCATAACACTGTATAAAAATCAGTAGTTACCTTCGTTTACTCTTATTTTTCATCGAATAATGGGTAACACTACGAAATTATTGAGCTTAGTTATAGATTATTAATTCAACTCTTTTTAGTATGAGTAACGCTTTACGTAATACTTAAAATAGCTTTCTAACAAAATATTATTTCATTTGCATAACACACAACACCAACCCTTTTGAAGAGATAATAAAAATGACTTCTGCAAAGCGCCCTATTTTTAATTTAGAGCTCGATTTACTCAGAACTTTTGTTGCTGTCGTTGATGGCAATACATTTGCCGCTGCCGCTGAATCTGTTTGTCGTACCCAGTCTGCCGTTAGCCAGCAAATGCAACGCCTTGAATCCCTTATAGGAAAAGAACTCTTTGCTCGCCAAGGGCGCAATAAAACACTGACAGAAGCAGGTATGCAGTTACTCAACTATGCGCGACGTATTTTACGACTTAATGATGAAGCCTGCCTTTCGCTAATGCATGAAGAAATAGACGGCATTTTAAAAATAGGCTCGCCTGACGACACCGCAAACACTATTTTACCTGATCTATTAGCGCGATTTTCTGGCGCTTATCCTCGCCTTATTATGGAAATTATTGTTAAACGCAGCCCGTTTCTTATGTCGATGTTAGAAAATAACGAGCTTGATTTGGTTATTTCTACAGAAGAGCATGTAGGCTATCCAAAAATTGTTTTACGCGTATCACCTTCACTGTGGTATTGCGGAAAGCACTTTCGATTTGATCTTGATGAACCGTTACCGTTAGTTGTTCTTGATGAACCAAGCACTTATCGCGACATGATGATTAATCATCTTGATCAGCAAGATATTCGTTGGCGAATTGCTTATATTGCCACCACGCTTTCAGGTGCTCGCGCAGCAGTTCGTGCCGGTTTAGGCGTTATGGCACGCTCAATAGAACTTTCAGGAGATGATTTACGCATTTTGGGCGAGAACGAGGGATTACCTGCACTTCCTGCTATTCATTATAATCTTTATCTTAATTCCAATAGCCCTGCTAAAGCTGCTCAAATATTGTTTGATTCATTAAAAAATGAGCAAAATGAAGTTATAAATCATGCTGATATTACTCATCAACAGGATTAAACAAAAACTAACAATCCAATTAAAATGATCAAGAACAGCGATAGATAACACGCTAAAAATATAAAACAGGACACCGATTATGACTCACTTTCATGGTATTTTTCCTTATCTTGTCTCTCCTATCGATCAACATAAAGGTATTGTACTAGAGGCTTCATTACGTCGCCTTATTGAGCACCTTATTGAGTGTGGCGTTCATGGCTTAAGCCCGCTAGGTAGTACTGGCGAATATGCTTATCTTTCACAAGCACAGCGTAATGAAATTGTCCGTATTACCGTAGATCAAACCGCTGGCCGTATTCCTGTCATCGCAGGTGTCGCAGGGTTTTCAACTGCCGATGCCTGTCATCAAGCTGAGCAATACGCCAAACTGGGTGTCGATGGCATGGTGTTGATTTCACAAAAAATGTATCCACTAAGTGAAAGTGCACAAGCGGGTTATTTTCGTACTATCGCAGAAGCATTCCCTGAAAAATCAATGACTATTTATACTAATCCGGGATTATTAGGCGATGTTCTTCCTATTTCTCTCTTCAATGAACTCAGTTATGTGCCTAACATTGAATATATTAAAGATGCCTCTAGTAATACCGGGCGATTATTAACCATGATTAACACCTTTGGTGATCGCGTTAAAATCTTTAGTGCATCAGCTCATATTCCATTACTAGTACTAAAACTGGGTGGCGTAGGTTGGATGGCTGGGCCTGCTTGTGTTTTACCCAAACAATGCGTCGAGCTTTATCAATTAGCAACTCAAGGCGATTTTGATACTGCACTGGCGAAACAAAAAGAAATGTGGCAAATCAACGAAGCTTTTACTAAATACTCATTGGCATCTTGTATTAAAGCCTCATTAAATATCCAAGGATTTGAAGTTGGCGATCCTATTTTGCCTCAAGAGCCACTCAATGAATCAGCTTTAACTGATTTACGTCACATTATTACGAGTCTAGAATAACGACTCTTTTGTAGCGGCTATGTGCTTTAGTCATCCATTGGAGGCGTTGAATGCCGATCTCAGTGAACGAAATAATGGAAATTTTACCTCATCGTTATCCCTTTTTACTTATTGATAGCGTAATTTCAGAACCATTAGAACTCGCTGAGGGAAAATTGACTGCACTTAAAAACGTCACCACTAACGACACCGTCGTTTATGGTGAGTTTTACCCCCCGTTATTGCTGCTTGAAAGTATGGCTCAAGCAGCAGGCGTCTTAGCTCATTATTACCTTTCGCCTATGGCAACAGGGCAGCAATGTTATTTTGCCAGTATTAAAAATGCGCGTTTTTATGATGTGGTAAAAGCAGGTGATCAACTGCATTTTGATATTCAATTTCGCCGACAGCGTCGAACGATTGTTAGTTTTTCAGGCGTTGCACGTATTGGCGATAACATTGTTTGTACATCAGAGTTTATGTGCGCAAGACAATAAATACTTATTTTTCATTAAGTTATTCACTAAAAAACATAAAAAATAAAGGATTGGTTAATCAAACCAATCCCACTAAAGAGTTATTTAACTTTGCTCGATAAGTGCTTATCTACGCAGTAATTGCGTAATTTCTGAAATATCTACTGTTTCAAATACCAACACTTTTTCAACCAGCTGCGTTACTTGTTGATTTTCTATCACCAACGCTGTGTTATCGTAGAATTTTTTTACTACATCAGCATCCATCATCGGATTTTTAGGGTTGCCGTATTGAATATCTAACCTTTCACTAAGCTGTTCACCGCTATGTAAAGTGACAAAAATAAGCCCTGGAAAATAAGTAGGAAATGGAATTTCATCTTTTTCAGGATAACGATAACTCACTTTCTTAGCTAACATTTGAATATCTTTACGCTGTAAATTCTCAGGTAATAATGAAAATAAAGTCAGTTCATCATCTAAAAATCCTGCGGCAAACAACCAAGGTAAGCTAAATTTTGCACCGTAAGCCGTTGTTGGTGCCCATTTTGTTTCTGGTGGCTCACAAATCAATGCCGCAGCAATAGGATCAATAACACATTCCACACTCTTAATATCATCGGCACTTATACCTCTTTTTAATAATTTACGACCACAATCTACAGTTGCATGAGCAAAATGACACACGGGATAAGGTTTAATCGATACGTTTAAAAACTCCCATACCTCACCTAATCCCTGAGCAACTTGATTTGGCTGGGCTTGCGCTTCTATACCATGAGTATGATAGAGGCTATATCGTCCTTCAAATATTGTCTCAGGCCCTGTCATTCCCCCTTTTGCCAATGAGGCAGCAATAATGCCTGATTGCGCAGCCCACCCGGCATGAAAGCACTTTGAAGATGAGCTATTAGTTAAATATTCAGCCACACCACTCGCTTGGCTTCCTGTTAGTCCCAACGCATTGGTTGTTTGTTCTGGTGTGAGTTTTAGTAAAGAAGCTGCACAAGCTGTCGCGCCAAAAATCCCAGCTATTGCCGTGGCATGAAAACCTCGTTGATGAAACCCATTATGACTGGCTAAGCCTACTCGCGCCGCAACTTCCCAACCAACAATCCATGCAGTTAAAATCTCTTCTGATGATGCCCCGATAGATTCTCCTAATGCAAACGCTATTGGTGTTAAAACGGCGCTACCATGAGTAATAGAATCCGTATGTGTGTCATCAAAATCTAGTGCATGAGCAGCAATTCCATTCGCTAAAGCTGCGGCTGTTGTACTTGCTGTTAGTGAGCTTCCCCAAATAGGAATATCACCTTGGCTATCAGGTAGAAACGCGATACCTTGTCGCCCTTGAAGTGCACTTTGCTGTGTACTTCCTGCAAGTGCAACGCCTAATGTATCTAATAAATGAATTTTTGCTCGGCTAATAACTTCAACGGGTAAATCAGCAAACGTGGTTGTAGTAATAAATTGGCTTAAATGCTGACTCAATGTCATAAACACCTCGAAATCGATTAAGAAAAAGCCAGTGTTTCACCGGCTTTTAGATAATAAAAAGGGTAAGTTTTATAAAGTCACTTAATCATTTAACCAACCAGAAGCTTGAGTTTGTTCGATAACACGACCCACCTGCTCTGGTGCATTACCAACGTAAGTCGTTGGATCTAACAATGCATCAAGTTCTTCTTGAGTGATATGATCACGAATACGCGTATCGCGATTGATGGCCTCGACAAATGTAATTCCTTCTTCTTGCCCATACATAGCAGCTTCATACACTATTTCATGAGCCGTTTGTTTACCTGCTTTATCAGATAAAGCAAACATCACACGCTCAGCCAGCATAAATCCACCTAAAATATCCATATTTGAACGCATTTTATCAACATGAACATTTAATCCACCTAATACCGTTTTCATATTATCGAAGATAACCGATAGCATTAAGCACATTTCTGGCATTATTTTCCATTCCATTTTCCAAATGGCACCATCACGCTCATGTTGGTGTTTCATCATATCGGTTAACACAGATAAATTAGCTTTTAAGGTATTACTAACACAGGCGGCATTTTCAACAATAGCTGGATTACGCTTATGTGGCATGGTTGAAGATCCCACTTGCCCCTTGCTAAAGGGTTCAGAAAGCTCATCAATTTCATTATGTGCTAATAGTAATATTTCATTAGCAATTTTACCTAGAGTGCCGCTAATTAAGCCCAATAACATGCCATATTCACTAAATCTATCACGCGCTGGCTGCCATGAAATTTCAGGCACACCTAAGCCTAAACGTTTTAAAACTCGCGCTTCTAATTCATCTGCCTTATCACTTAAAGAGGCTTTTGTTCCCACTGCACCAACAACACTTCCCACAAATAAACGAGGCTCAACTTCTTTAAGGCGTTGATAATGGCGAGTAAGTTCGGTTAACCAAATTGCTGTTTTATGCCCAAAAGTTATCGGCAGTGCCTGTAACGCTAAAGTGCGCCCTACCATGGGTGTATTGCGATGTTTTTCGCTTAGTGATAATAGTGAACGACCTAATATCTTGATATCACGTAAAAAAGTTTGATGTGCATCTTTAAGTTGCAGCACTAGCCCGGTATCAATGACATCTTGTGTCGTTGGCCCAAAGTGAACATATTCCCCATAATGTTCAGGACAAGCGTGTTCTAATCCGCGAATGGTTGGCACTAATGGATGGCGAGTAAGACGAACCTGTTCTAGTACATAATCCATATCGAGCTTTTCAAGTTTTGCTGTATCAGCAATAACTTCTGCGGCATCTTTCGGGATCAACCCCAAATTTGCTTGCTCTATCGCTAACGCCGCTTCGTAATCGAGCCAATTTTGCATTCTTGTTTTATCAGAGAAAATAGATCGCATTTCTTCTGTAGACCATAAATTCTTTAATAAAACCGAATCAAATACGCTAGTACCCATAATATTTTCCCCTGTGAAAATAATAATTAAAAAATCACTTTTTAAATAAAATGACTTATTGGTTTGTTATTTTATTTATGCAATATAATTTAATAAAAAACACTTTGATAATTTTAATCTAATTTTAAATATTTCTAATCAATTAAAAAATAACATTAATTCAATAACTTACAAATAATCATTTATTTATTAATTATAACTTTTAAATCTTAAGCATTATTTAAGATTTAATTAGAATAATTAATGCTAAAAAGTTAGAGCAAGATCATCATTTTTAGAAAATAGATATTTTAAAAATAAATAAGTTTGTTATAAATAATAGAAACACGAAACGCAGATAGTAATTAATTCTTTTATTTAATTACCAGGGACCTCTATTTCTATATTCGGAGATATTAATAATGAAACAGAATAAACAAACAACGCTTATACACAGTGGACGCCAAGAAATTAAAACATCAGGCCCAATTAATCCTCCTGTAATGCGGGCAAGTACTATCGTTTTTGATTCAATTAAAAGCTGGCGTGATGTTCGTGATCGCAGAGCAACAGAACGCGTTTTGAGTTATGGCGCTCGTGGTACAGAAACCGCCTTTGCACTTGAAGCATTAGTCACAGAGCTAGAAGGTGGCCATCGCGCTCAGCTATTCCCTACTGGGCTTGCCGCTATCGCCGTCACTATTATGGGATATGCACGTAATGGCGGTCATGTTTTATTTGCCGACTCCGTTTATGAGCCTGTGCGTAAAATCGCCTCAGCATTTTTAGAACCAAATAATATTGCTTACAGTTTTTTTAAAACTGATGGTTCAGATTTTGAGCAAAAAATACAAGAAAATACTCAGCTAATTTTTGTCGAATCACCGGGTTCATTACTTTATGAAATGCTGGATTTACCTGAAATTTGCCGTATTGCTCATGAGAGAGATATCCCTGTTGGTGTTGATAATACTTGGGGATCCGCTTGGCTTTATAACCCATTAGAACTAGGTGCAGATGTCTCTGTTATTGCAGCGACGAAATATTTATGCGGCCACTCAGATGTCATGATGGGCATTATGGTTGCTAATGAAAAAGCATGGCAAAAAATTGGCGCGTTGCCAGAAGCTTTAGGTCAGGCCAGTAGCCCAGATGACGCAGCATTAGTATTACGCGGAATGCGAACTTTGGGTCAACGAATTGCGGCTCATGGTAAATCGGCTTTTACTATCGCCCAATGGCTCGAAACGCGCCCTGAAGTTGAAAAAGTTTGGTTCCCAGAATTACCTAGTCACCCTCGCCATGACTTATGGAAACGCGACTGTAAAGGGAGCAATGGACTATTAACCATTGAATTTAAAAAACAATTTACCACTAAACAATCTGAACAGTTTATTGATGCACTCAATTTGTTTGGTATTGGCGCTTCATGGGGCGGATTTGAAAGTCTTGCATTACCAGCAAACGTTATAGGTGCAAGAACCGCATCTGACTGGCGTGAAGGCCACGGTCCTTTTGTACGTTTACATATTGGACTTGAAGCAACCGATGACCTTATTGCAGATATTACACAAGCATTTTCAACATTAAACCAATAACAAGAATACTGCATCACTACCGGGGAATTTACTATGACAGGTTTAATTATTGCCGCGCTGGTAACAGCGCTGGTGGTTTATTTATTGGCGCGAGGTTATAAACCTCAACCCGTGTTATTACTGGGGGGCTTGCTGCTATTGCTCCTCACCGCATCTCTTGATCTTAATCCGTTATTACCAGAAAACAAATCAACTCAATTTAAGTATTTTGATATTTTTCAAATATTTACGGATATCATGAGTTCTAGATTAGCGGGATTAGGTTTAACGTTAATGGCAATTGCGGGTTTCTCTCGTTATATGGAACATGTAGGTGCTAGCCGTGCTTTATTCGCTATTTTTGAAAAACCATTAAAAGCAATTAAATCGCCTTATTTGTTATTAGTTATTTCATTTTTAGTTACCCAAATTTTGGTTATTTTTATCCCTAGCCATGCTGGTTTAGGTATGCTGTTAATGGTCACGATGTACCCTATTTTAATTCGTTCTGGCATTAGCCCTCTTTCAGCATTAGCAGTTATTGGGTGCTGCCAATTTATCGACCACGGACCAGGTTCTGGTAACGTTATTATGGCAGCAAAGACAGCCGATATTGAACCTGCGGTTTATTTTGTTCAACATCAATTACCTATTACAATTCCTATTATTATTGCTGTTGCTATTACCCATTTCTTTATTCAACGCTGGTGGGATAAACGTGAAGGTTTTGTTTTTGACCCAACAACTATTGATGCTGTAAAAGAAGAAGGTAATAAAATTCCACTGTCTTACGCTCTATTACCTGTTATTCCATTAATTTTAATTATCGGCTTTAGCCCACTATTACATCCTTATATTAAATTAGAAGTTACCACTGCTATGATTATTAGTACGGTGATTGCACTTTTATTTGAATATGCTCGCTTACGTGACGCTAAAGCAGTCATGAATAGTTTTATGCTATTTTTTGAAGGAATGGGTAAGCAGTTTGTTTTAGTGGTATCGCTAATTGTATCCGGTGAATTCTTTGCAAATGGATTATTAAAAAGTGGTGCAGTAGATACGCTAATTTCATCTGCACAAGATGCTGGTTTTGGTATTGCAGCTATGATAATTGTTATGAGCGCTATCCTTGCATTAGCCGCCTTTTTAATGGGCTCGGGTAATGCTGCGTTCTTCTCATTTGCCGCATTAACACCCAAAATTGCCGCATTCTTAAAAGTTGATGTCATTACTTTAATTCTACCAATGCAAATTATGACCAGCTTTGGTCGTACAGTTTCACCCATTACCGCAGCAATTGTTGCTATTGCTGGTATTGCTAATGTGTCACCTTTCCAAATTGTTAAACGTACAGCAATTCCTATGGCTGTAGCCGCTATTGTGAACTTAGTAATGACATTTTGGTTCCTTTATTCATAAAGGTACTTACTATGCTTTAAATGATATTTTAAGTTGCGTTACCCCTTGCCCTTAAACTCTATTACTTCAGAGTTTAAGGGGTTTTTTCTTATCATTGACTGTAATCTTTGATCAACATTATTAACTACAACTTATCAGTACCATTAAGGCTGTTTATGCAAATAAACAGCCTATTTATTATTTATCACACTTATAATTTATAACTACTTTTTGTCTAAAGCTTAAGCAATTTTATTTGCTATTTATGCCGACTTAGTGCTTGTTTCAATCACATATCTCGATATACTTTTGCGCAACATTCATCTGCAAATGAACATTATGAAAAAAATAATTATCGTCGTTATCGCACTACTTGCATTTGGCTCAATAGGTGGCGTTTTTCTTGCGGGTTTAAATATCTATACTCGCTCTACTACACCAATAGAATCTAAACAAACGCAGCCTGAAACATCACCAACACAACAATTCCCGGCAATACCCGACAGCTCACCTTCTGCAAAATAAATGAGGTTGAATCATGGAATATGATTATTTTGTTACTCCCCAATGGTTATTTGAACATCAAAATGATAATGACCTTGTGATCCTTGATGTTAGTGCGCCAATGCCAACACAAGTGATTAATTATCAGCAACATTATCTTGAACGTCATATTCCTCGCGCTCATTTTTTTAATCTTGACGAAATAGCAGATAAAACCACTGCATTACCGCATATGTTGCCTTCTGATGAGTTATTTTCAGAAACCTTGACTTTATTAGGTATCTCTAACTCCACTACAGTGATTCTTTATGATCAAGGTAATTTATTTTCAGCACCTCGTGGCTGGTGGACATTCACCACATTGGGTTGTAAAAACGTGCGCATTTTAGCGGGGGGCTTACAAGCGTGGGTTGATGCTGGATTTCCTCTCGAAAAAGGTGATGTGATTAGCATACCAGCACCAACTCCTTTTGTCGTTGAACGCGATGCTCAACGTAAAGCGGATCAGCAACAAGTATTAGAAAATGTAACTAATCAGCAAAAACAAGTCATTGATGCTCGTTCTGCTGATCGATTTTATGGTCGTGCGCCAGAACCTCGTCCAGGTTTGCGCAGTGGACATATTCCAGAAAGTAAAAATGTACCTTGGGATTTGCTAGTTGAACAAGGACAATTAAAAAGCCGGAGCGAGTTAAAAAAACACTTTGAACAAGCGGGTGTCGATTTATCACAACCTATTATTGTGAGCTGCGGTTCAGGTATGACAGCGTCTATTTTATTTTTAGCATTAACTGTTTTAGGTTGCCAATCTGTCGCACTTTATGATGGTTCCTGGGCACAATGGGGTGCCGATAACGCATTACCTTGCGAGTGTTAAAAGTTAACAATCAACATTTAAATTAAAAAAGTAAACCCGCCAATGCGGGTTTACTTTTTTAATTTACTGCTATTTAATCAGCGAAATTAGCTGGCAAAAATCTTAGCCAAATATAAAACAACTATCGCACCAATAACTGCAACGATAAAACTACCGAAGTTAAAACCATCAACTTTGCCTTTACCAAAGAAGCTACTAATTGCACCACCAACAACCGCACCGACAATCCCCAGAATACAAGTCCATATTAGACCAATATCATAAGAGCCTGGCATCAGAAATTTGGCAAGAATACCCGCAATTAAACCAAAGATAATCCACGCTAATACACCCATAATTCCCCCTAAAAATATATGATATAAAGACATATCAGAAATTCGTCACTTAATTAGTGTAAGTCGATATAATGATTTTTTCCAATAATTGACAATAATCAATAAAATATTTTTGGTTAAAATGAGAATAAAAAAATAGCGCAATACATTTTGCGCTATTTCTGGGCATCAGATTATTTCTAGACTTTATCTTTTACAGCAGCTTAAACTACAGCGCTTCTATCACTACCGCGATTTCAGGTGATGTTTTTAATGTACGTACTTGAGTAAATAGCGTATCAGCTTCTTGATATTCTTTACGCAAATAACCTAACCACTGTTTAATTCGTGCCGCATGGTAAATCGTTGTATCGCCGCGCTTTTCTAAACGAATATATCGCTTTAATAACTGCTCAACATCTTTCCAAGGCATTCGTTGCTCAGTGCCTTTTATAACACGGCTTAAATTAGGGGTATTCATTGCACCACGCCCAATCATTACCGCATCACAATCTGTTGTAGATAAACAATTTAACGCACTTTCACGATCCCAAATTTCACCATTAGCAATAACAGGGATAGACAGCCGTTGGCGAATATGACCAATAGCCTGCCAATCTATTTTATCAGCACGATAACCATCTTCTTTGGTTCTACCGTGAATGGTAATTTCTGTTGCGCCGCCTTGCACAACCGCATCAGCAATTTCATAGCTAGATTCTACTGAATCCCAGCCTAGCCTAACTTTTACTGAAACAGGTAATTGCGTAGGCACAGCACCTCGGATAGCTTTGGTTGCCTGATAAATTAGCTCTGGCTGCTTTAATAATGAAGCACCGCCACCACTACCATTTACTGTTTTTGATGGACAACCACAATTAAGATCGACCCCCCAAGAACCTAAAGAAGTGGCTCTAAATGCATTTTCAGCAAGCCATTGTGGGTGTTGTCCTAATAGTTGAACACGCACTAAAGTGCCACTACTAGTGCGACTTTGATTATGTAATTCAGGACATAAGCGATAAAACGCTTTTGTTGGCAGTAATGAATTCACGACCCGAATAAATTCAGTAATACAAAGGTCGTAGTCATTAATAGAGGTAAGTAAATCTCTAACAAGGGGGTCTAAAACCCCCTCCATTGGCGCTAATAATACTCGCACTTTTTAGCCTCAGAACTCTTTTCTAGCTTTTGACCAAGGACTTTGATTATCGCTATCTGATTCACTTTTACCCGTACGACGAGGCCCTAGTTTACCTGTACGAGAGCCATCTTTATTGCGATAACTTTCTTTACTTTTATTACGCCCAGCCTCTTTGCCTTCGCTATCGCCCTCTTTACGAGAATTATTGCGATTGTCTTTGCCTCGAATATCAGCACGGCCATGACCACCACCACTTCTACGTGGTGCATTATTTTTTGGTTTTTTATGCAAAGGTGCAGCTTTGATTGACGGATCAGGATCATAACCTTCTAGCGCTAAACGTGGAATTTCACGTTTTAGTAAACGCTCGATATCAGCTAATAATCCATGTTCATCAACACAAACTAAAGAAATTGCTTTACCTGTTGCAGCAGCACGACCTGTTCTACCAATACGGTGAACATAATCCTCAGCTACTTGTGGTAACTCAAAATTCACGACATACGGTAGCTGATCGATATCTAATCCACGCGCTGCAATATCTGTTGCAACTAATGCTTTTAACTTACCCGTTTTAAAATCAGCCAATGCACGTGTTCTCGCACCTTGGCTTTTATTTCCGTGGATAGCCGCAGATTTAATACCATCTAAATTCAGTTGTTCTGCAAGTTTATTCGCACCATGTTTAGTACGAGTAAAAATCAGTACTTGTGACCAATCTTCTTTACCAATAAGGTAAGATAACAGTTCAGCTTTACGTTTTTTATCAACTAAATGAACATGTTGCTCAACTGATTCTGCCGCTGAGTTTCTTGGCGCCACAGAAATACTAATTGGATTATTTAATAATGTATTGGCAAGGCCAGTGATCTCTTTAGAAAATGTCGCTGAAAACAGTAAATTTTGACGCTTTTTAGGTAATTTATTGATAATTCGGCGAATGTCGTGGATAAAGCCCATATCTAACATACGGTCAGCTTCATCTAATACCAGCATTTCAACACGAGAAAGATCAACGGCATTTTGATGTTCAAGATCGAGTAAACGTCCTGGTGTTGCAATTAGCACATCAACACCACCGCGTAGCTTCATCATTTGCGGGTTAATGCTAACGCCACCAAAAACAACTAAAGAACGAATAGGCAAATAGCGGCTATACGCTTTCACATTCTCTGCAATTTGTGCAGCCAGTTCACGTGTTGGCGTTAAAATCAAGGCTTTAACAGGTTGGCGGCCTTTGGTTTTATCTGCTGATTTAAACAGCTTTTCTAAAATTGGGAGAGTAAAAGCTGCCGTTTTACCTGTACCAGTCTGCGCACTTGCTAATACGTCCTTACCCGCCAAAATCGGCTCTATCGCCTGTTGTTGAATAGGGGTTGGGGTTTTATACCCTTGTTCATCAATAGCGCGGAGCAGCGCCTCACTTAAACCAAGCGATGTAAAATCGGTCAAAACAGTAGTCTCCTACAACCAGAACGTATAACACGGTGATTGAAATTAAAAATGACGGGCTTTCACAATAAGTGAAAGAGAATGAACCTTGTCAGGTTAACCTAATAACTCCTATTCTAACAGTTTTTGATATGTTCCGAATATAAAAATAATTTTTAAGAATAAATCGTTATTTTTTTATTACATGTCATTTTTATTTAAGTATTTATAACAATTTTTTCCTTTTACTCAATATCATCGAATATAATGCAATTATTATCGCTATTTTAATATCATGAGTTTGTTACATTTTACTTAAGTAAGGTACCTTCTATTATGTCAGACACTCATCAGAAGACGACTCGGGGTGAACTCGCAAAGCAACAATTACTGGAAGCTGCATGCGAAATCTTTGGTAAAAATGGGTCCGATGGCGCAACCACACGGCAAATTGCACAATCAGCACAACAAAATATTGCCGCAATTGCTTATTATTTTGGTTCAAAAGAAGGCTTATATCTTGCTGTTGCACAACATATTGCCGATTTAATTCGTATCGATTTTGAACCTACTGTTATTGTGCTTGATGAGTTTCTCGCTCGTCCTGATCCTACCGCACATCTTCCTTTGTTACAAAATCTGATTATCGATAGTTTCTTACAATACGCACAACTTGTACTTGATAAAGAAAACATTCACCTAAGCCGTATTATGGCAAGAGAGCAATTAGTCCCCACAGAAGCATACTCACTCATCCACCAGCAAGCGTTATCTCCACTTCTTACTCGCGTAAATAAATTATTAGCGCTATATATAGGTTTAGATGCTACGCTTCCAGCGACAATGTTACACACTCACGCTATTTTAGGAGAAGTGTTATCATTTCGTTTAGTAAGAGAAACTATCTTACGACAAACAGGATGGGATAGAATTGGTAAAAACGAATATCAGGTTATTTCCAACACCTTAAAAACACATATCACTATACTGTTAAATGGATTAAGAGAGATTTACACCAACAAATAATTACATACAAATAGAGTTATTATGAACATAAAAAAAGTCAGTTTCTTTATTATCTTAATGATTATTATCGGTATTTTCGCAGGTATCTATTATTATGAAGAAAACAAAGATCCTGAGTTGGTACTCTATGGAAATGTCGATATCCGTACTGTTAACCTCAGTTTCCGTGTTGCTGGCAAACTTGAGGCTTTATATGTTGATGAAGGGGCTCATGTTGAAAAAGGGCAACTATTAGGCCAATTAGATGATGCGCCTTATATCAACGCACTCAATAAAGCTTATGGCGAACGCGACAGTGCTGTTGCCTCTTTAGCATTAATGCAGGCAGGTTACCGCACAGAAGAAATTGCTCAAGCACAATCTGATGTATCATTAAAACAAGCTGCTTGGCAATATGCCGATAATTTTTATAAACGCCAACAAGATTTAGCTAATCGCAAAGTCATTTCAGCCAACGATTTAGACAGTGCGAGAAATAATCGTAATCAAGCGGCAGCAGCATTAAAAGCGGCACAAGATAAGCTAAATCAATATCAAAATGGTTATCGCAAAGAAGATATTGCCTCAGCCCAAGGTTTAGTTATGCAAGCTAAAGCCGCTGTGGCACAAGCCGAGCTAAATTTACAAGATACTAAATTACTTTCACCGTCTGCAGGTACTGTGCTCACACGCGCTGTAGAACCTGGTACTATTTTACCTTCGGGTAGCCCTGTATTTACCGTTTCATTAACTAACCCTGTTTGGGTAAGAGCCTATATTAGTGAAGCGCATTTAGGTGAAGCCATTCCAAATAGAGAAATTTATCTTTATACCGATAGCCGTAAAGATAAACCTTATCATGGCACCATTGGTTTTGTGTCTCCAACCGCTGAATTCACCCCTAAAAGTGTTGAAACACCAGAGCTTAGAACCGATCTTGTCTATCGGATCAGGGTTGTTGTTACTGATGCTGATGATGCTCTACGCCAAGGAATGCCTGTTACCTTAAAATTTGCACCCACTCATTAATTGTGGAGAGCAAAATGGAACACGCTGATTACACTATCGAACTACAAGGTGTTGAGAAGCATTTTGCTGGATTAGAAAATCCAGCCGTCTCCTCATTAAAAGCCACTATCACTGGTGGCTCCGTCACGGGTTTAGTTGGCCCTGATGGTGCAGGTAAAACCACATTAATTCGTATGCTTGCAGGATTATTAAAACCTGACGCTGGTGATATTCGTATTTTAGGAATGGATCCGCAAAAACAGAGCAACGATGTCAGAGCTATTCTTGGTTATATGCCACAAAAGTTTGGTTTATATGAAGATTTAACGGTATTAGAAAATTTAAATCTTTATGCTGATTTAAAAAATGTGATTGGTGAAGAACGTAAAAAAGTTTATCAACAACTATTAAGCTTTACTGATTTAACCCGTTTTACTTCTCGCCTGGCGGGCAATCTTTCTGGTGGTATGAAACAAAAACTAGGGCTTGCTTGTGCTTTATTAGGCAACCCTAAAGTTTTGCTGCTTGATGAACCAGGGGTCGGTGTTGACCCTATTGCGCGCCGAGAACTCTGGCAAATGGTTCATGCTTTAGCAAGTGATGGCATGTTGATACTCTGGAGTACTTCTTACCTTGATGAAGCAGAACAATGCAAAAATATTCTCTTACTCAATAAAGGAAAGTTGCTTTATAGCGGTATTCCTCAAGAGTTAACGGCCAAAATGGCAGGCCGCTCTTTTTTACTTAGTGTTGAAGGTCATCAACGTAGAAAAGTTCTGCAACAAGCAATTATTCAGCCACAAGTTACAGATGGTGTTATTCAAGGGCAGTCTGCTCGCTTAATTATAAAAAAAGAGTGTGACCAACAAGCATTATTAAATGCCATAAAGATGCCCAACGCTAAACTCATACCAGCAGCCCCTCGCTTTGAAGATGCTTTTATCGATTTATTAGGGGGTGGCCCTTCTCATAAGTCTGAGTTAGCAGAAATCATGCCACAAATTCCACCAAACCCTGATGAAACGGTTATTGAAGCACAACAACTCACCAAAATGTTTGGCCAGTTTGCTGCAACGGATCATGTTGATTTTCAAGTAAAGCGTGGTGAAATTTTCGGCTTATTAGGCCCTAATGGTGCCGGTAAATCGACTACCTTTAAAATGATGTGTGGTTTGTTAGTACCTACCAGCGGTAAGGCGTTGGTTTTAGGTATGGATTTAAAAGTAAGTTCAGGCAAAGCCCGTCAGCATTTAGGCTATATGGCACAAAAATTTTCGCTTTATAGTAATTTAAAAGTAGGCCAGAACTTAAAATTCTTTTCTGGTGTTTATGGTCTACATGGTAAGCCGCAGCGCGATAAAATCCATGACATGATAACCGCATTTAGTCTACAGCCAATGGTAAATCAAATTACTGAAGAGCTGCCTTTAGGTTATAAACAGCGCCTCGCCCTTGCCTGTTCACTCATGCATGAACCTGATATTTTATTTCTTGATGAACCTACCTCTGGCGTTGATCCATTAACGCGTCGTGAATTTTGGCTACACATTAACGGTATGGTAGATAAAGGCGTTACGGTGATGGTCACTACTCACTTTATGGATGAGGCTGAATATTGTGATCGTATCGGTTTAGTTTATCGCGGGAAAATCATCGCAGCTGGCGAACCTGACGCTTTAAAACAAATGGTTGCGACCAAAGAAAACCCAACGCCTTCAATGGAAGATGCCTTTATCGGGTTAGTCCTTAATTATGATAAACAACTTGAAAACCAACATGATAAAGGGAGCGAAAAACATGCATAATTCGTCTCAATCTTCATCGGTGCGCTTTTCTTGGCGTCGTTTATATGCACTTTGCTTAAAAGAGACTAAACAAATAACTCGTGATCCTAGTAGTGCCTTAATTGCTATCGTTATTCCGCTGACATTGCTCTTTATTTTTGGTTACGGTATTAATTTAGATTCAAGCAAATTAAACCTTGGCATTTTAACTAATCAGCAAAGCCAACCCGCGCAAGAACTGGTTTATACCTTTACTAATTCCCCGTATATAAATGCGACTATTAGTGATAATCGTCAGTTATTAATTGATAAAATGCAAGCAGGGCAAATTCGAGGCATTGTGGTTATTCCTGTTAATTTTGCTGAACTACTGGCCAGACAAGATACCGAAGCACCAATTCAAGTTATTACTGATGGCAGTGAACCAAATACCGCTAATTTTGTGCAGGCTTATACTAAAGGCGTATGGCAAGTTTGGCTACAACAGCAAGCGTTAAGTAAAGGTATTGATACAACTTTATTAATTGAAGTTGAACCTCGTTATTGGTTTAACCCTGCGGCTATTAGTCAGCACTATATTATTCCTGGTGCTGTAACCATTATTATTACTGTGGTAGGTGCAATTTTAACTTCATTAGTCATTGCGCGTGAATGGGAACGTGGCACGATGGAAGCATTGCTTTCAACACAAATTACCCGTACCGAACTATTGCTCTCTAAGCTTATTCCTTACCAAGTACTTGGTAGCTTTGTTATGGTGCTTTGTATGGTCGTAACTGTTTTTGTGCTTGGTGTGCCTTATCGCGGATCATTGTGGATATTAGCTGGTATTACTTCACTTTTCTTAGCTACCGCATTAGGGATGGGGTTACTTATTTCAACCTTAACCCGTAATCAATTTAATGCTGCAATGATTTCACTTAATGCTGCGTTTTTACCCGCCATAATGTTATCAGGCTTTGTTTTTGAAATTGATAGCATGCCATTTTTTATACAAGTAGTGACTTATTTTATTCCAGCTCGTTATTTTGTTAGCAGCTTACAAACACTATTTCTTGCTGGTGATATTCCACTGATTTTAATGTTAGATATGTGGTTACTGATTATTTCAGCAATCTTTTTTATTGGCTTAACGGCGTGGGCAACACGACGTCGTTTAGATTAAAGGAGCATACTTATGTTTTATCGGCTGCTCACTTTAATAATGAAAGAGCTGCAATCATTACTACAAGAGCCTCAAACTCGCGCGATTTTAATCATGCCAGTTATCTTTCAGATGGTATTATTTCCTTTTGCCGCAACGCTTGATGTGACTAATGCATCAGTGGCTATTTTCAATGAAGATAACGGAAAACAATCCATTGAGTTAACGCAAAGAATAGCTAAAGCTAGTGCATTTTCTCAAACATTGTTGCTTAAAAATGAATATGAAATTAAAGAAACCATAGATAATCGTAAAGCGCTTTTGTTAGTGCGTTTTCCACAAAACTTTAGTGCTGACTTAACCAGTGGTGTTCCGACTAAATTGCAATTAATCCTAGATGGCCGTAATTCAAATAGCGCGCAAATTGCTGCTAATTACATTCAGCAAATTGTGCAAAATTACCAAGTCGAACTTTCAGGTAACAGTCCTTCATTACTGAATAAAAGCGAATTAGTTGTACGTAATTGGTATAACCCAAACCTTAATTACAAATGGTTTATTGTGCCTTCATTAGTCGCCTTGATCATTACTATTGGTGTAATGATTGTCACTTCGCTTTCTGTGGCGCGTGAACGCGAACAAGGTACGTTAGATCAGTTGTTAGTCTCGCCTTTATCGACCTGGCAAATATTTATTGGTAAAGCCGTACCTGCAATGGTAGTTGCCGCTGTTCAAGGTACCATTGTGCTTATTATTGGTATTTTTGGTTATCAAATTCCTTTTTCAGGCTCGCTATTATTATTCTACTTTACCATGTTGATTTATGGTTTATCGTTGGTGGGTTTTGGATTATTAATATCAGCAATCAGTTCTACGCAACAGCAGGCATTTATTGGTGTATTCGTATTTATGATGCCAGCAGTATTATTATCGGGCTATATTTCACCAGTAGAAAATATGCCGGTATGGCTACAGAAAGCCACGTGGATAAATCCTATTCGACACTTCACTGATATCACAAAACAGATCTATCTTAAAAATGCCGACATTACTGTTATATGGCACAGTTTATGGCCGTTAATGGTAATAGCGATAATCACTGGCGCTATTGCGTATTATCTTTTCCGAAGAAAGATCGCTTAAACCATTACAATTAATTTAAAGGAATATTTAATGACTCTTCTTATCTCTGATATTGATGTGTTATTTATTGCAGGATTTGGTCCTATCACCCGTGATAATGCACAAAGCCAAGAATTTTATAAAGAAACGCTTAAACTTCCTTTAAAACCCATAGAAGAAAACAGCGATTATTTATTAACACCTGAAGGTGAATTAAAGGGTGTTAAGCATTTTGCATTATGGCCATTAGCACAAGCTGCTATTTCTTGTTTCAATCATAGTAATTGGCCTGAAACACTTCCCATTCCACAAAGTTGGATTGAGTTCGAAGTTAATAATATTGAAACTGCCACTGAAACCTTAAAACAAAAAGGTTATCAATTATTAGTCGACAATCGTATAGAGCCTTGGGGCCAAACAGTAACGCGTTTATTAAGCCCGGAAGGAATGCTAGTAGGATTAACCATTACACCTTGGCTAAGAAATAATTAGGTAAATTATTTAACTAAAAAATAACCCACATATAATAACGTGGGTTATTTAATACCAGTTAAGTCATTTTGAAAATATAAATAGTGATTAGATATATAATAAATTCCCTATTATTTAATATCTTTTTATTTATTATTTTCTATTAAAATCTTTCTCTTTAATGTTTATCTATTTAATACTAACTTTGCTTCTTCTTTTAATTCTTGTATTAAATTTCTTATAAAATCGATTTGATTCATTGCATCATTAATTTCTTTTTCTAAACGAGCATCTAAACCTTCTACAGGCATTGGCGTTTCACTTGCACCTCGATAAGGGATCCACGGATTATCACCTTCATCATCAAAACGAAAAGCGGGTGCATAGTAATCAACCTCCTCCTCTAAACCAAAAGATTCAATTTGAGGTTTATCATCACCTAAACAGATTAATTGTTTTAATAATGTCTTAATTGGTACTTCACCTTTTCCAGAAAGACTCGCTCTATGGCCAAATCCTTTACCCTCTGGAACTTTCACCGCATCTTTCATATGTACTTGAGTAATATTATTTTTCATATTATCAAATGCTTCAAGTGGTAATTCATTTGCATTGAACATATTACCGAAATCAAATAATAATGAAAAATTAGCAAAATTAGCCTCTTCAACAAGGCGATTTAATTCATAACTTTTTAAATCTTCATGTTGTTCAATAACAAACTTCAGCCCTGTATTCTCATACTGCTTTTTAATATATTGAATATCAGCACTAACTTTCGCTAAAACATCCTGCAAATGTCCTTCGTATCTAGGATAAAAACGAATTGAACTTGCTTTTGTTTTTAGTGCAATATCGACCGCTTTATCTATTGCTTTTGCTTCTGAAGAACTGGTTTCAATTTTAAGATCTAATCCATATTCTTTAACTTTTTCACCAAAAGCTATTAATTCACTATCATTCATCATACACAGAGATTGAGTTTCACCATCTTCCACATGTATTTTGGCACCTGTAAGTGATTTTTGCTTTGCAAGCTCTAATAAATCATTAGGTAACACGCGTTCTTTTCTCATATTTAAATGAAAAGCATATGCGTGTAAATATAAAGGTATAGAGTCCGCTCTTTCAATTATTTTTTTTGCTTCAATCGGTGTCATAATATTTACCTTAAATACTTTTAATTGAATTAATTCATTATTTTTTATTATGCGTTTGTTTCATTTCTTTGTTTAATACGCTTAGATAATATTTTTGCGGTTGTGTAGGCTAATAAACTAAATATAATCATCATACTAAAAACAAAATTATAGCCTTTAATTCCTGGGTAATTATCTAAGAAAGAACCATAAACTGCATAAGCAAACATCGCTGGCATATAACCTAAAATACATGCAAATGCCATTGCAGAACCTGCATATTCACGTTTAGTACCAATCTCTTCCATTGGTGCAAAGAAAATAGCTCTTTGTGAGAAAATAATTGCACCGAATCCTAATGTTGCCGCCATACCTAAATAAACATTCATAGTTTCATGAGGTAAAAACATAAAGATTGCCATTGCAATTGCAGCTAATAATGAAGTGAACTGCAAAAACTTGGTTGGCGATCTAAATACTTTATCTGATAAAAAGCCACCAATTGGCCCGCCGACCATTTTTAATGCGTACTGGTTAATAATTCCGTATGCGCCAACTAAAGCAATTGGAAGTGCATAAATATCTTTAAGGAATGGAATAAAATAAGTTAAGCCACAATATGCTGAATAAATAAAGAATATTGTCATAGAGGCTAACCATAAGTTAGGGCATTTAATTACACTTTTAATTCCTTCAAATACTTTTTTATTTGCATCAACTGTATTATCTGCGACTGTTTTATCATCATCGACAATAAAATAAGTAATAACACCTATCACAATGGTTGTTATGGTATAGAATATAAGTCCAGCCTGCATCCCTTCCTTGCCTTCGCCAAATAAGACGAAAACATAGAGAGCGCCAGAAGCAATAATAACATCAACAATGCCACGCCCTGCTTCTAAAAAGCCAAATAAACGCCCCTGTTCTTCTTTATTTCCTAATAATCTAACGGCTTTTAATAGTACTGGCCAATATATGACATCAGCAAACAGAGCCATAACAGCAAAACTAATTAAATAACCAGTAAAAGAAGGAAGCGTGGATAAATATGCCCCACATAATCCAACGCCTATCAGGCCTACAGGTAGTAGGATCTTTTTAGAAAATCTATCTGCAATATAAAGTGATGAAAAAAGGCCAATAGTTTGGACTATAGTGTAAACGGTAAACCCTAAACCAATTTGAGCATTCGTCAATCCCCAATCTTGTTGCATCGGAACATAAAAAACGTCTTTCATACTAGACAGTTTAAATATAGTTCCGCCACCTAAAATTAGAAAACTGAGTTTTATCCACTTATTCATAAAGTTACCTTATTTATCTTGCAACAACGGCTTCAACTTCGATTAATACATCTTTTGGCAATCGAGAAACTTCTACACATGAACGAGCTGGATAAATACCTGCATTGAAGTAAGACTTATACGTTTCATTAAAAGGTACAAAATTAGCCATATCACTTATAAAACATGTCGTTTTCACAATATCATCCATTGAATAACCAGCAGCGATAACAATAGCTTGTAAGTTTTTCATCACTTGATGAGCTTGTTCAATAATGTTTTCACCAATAATTGAACCATCTTGATGATGAAATGGGCAACAGCCAGAAACATAGAGTGTTGAACCCACTTTTCTTGCTTGTGAATAAGGGCCTATCGCTTTTGGTGCATTTTCTGTTGAGATGATCATTTTTAACTTACCTTTGTTGATGCGTTTATTTGAGCGTATTTAACCACAGACAAAACTTACCAACCGTGATTGGCGTCAATTTTTTGATTAAGTAAACAAATATTTTACTCAGTAATTTTTTTAGGTTGTTAGTGTTGAATAATTTGACCACTTTGACTAAAATTAACGAAAAGTTTGAGCGGGTAACTTAATATGGATATAAATATAAATCATACATTTACAGAAGATGATCGTAAGCTTCTTCGTTCTTATATTCCGATGATTGATTGTCTGGGCGAGTTTTTTGGGCCTTATTGTGAAGTTGTCTTACACAGCTTCGAAGATTTACACAGCTCTGTAATCCATATTGCAAATGGACATATCACAGGCAGAACTATTGGTGCACCTGTTACAAACATCGCTCTTGAGAAGCTGGCTGGCTTTAGAAAGAAACATTCGTCTTGGGAAGTTTATTTTAATATGAAAAATATTCGCCCATTTCGTTCATCTTCAACGCTAATTATGAATTTAGATGATCAGCCAATAGGTATGGTTTGTATGAATTTGGCATTAGATATGCCTTTAAATGCGATGGTTGAATTAATTAATGCAAATAATAATTCAAAAAATGAAAATTTCTCACAGGATGTGAACAAATTAATACTAGATCATTTAGAACCAATTAAGAATACTGTTTACTCAAATAAAAACATACCGAGTAAAAATAAAAATTTCGAAATAATCAAAGAGTTGCATGATTGTGGTATGTTTGAATTTTCAGCAGCACATAAAATTGTATCCACAGAATTAGGTATAAGTTCAGCAACAATCTATAAACATATTCGAAAAATAAATTCACAAGAATAATTAATAGCAATAATAAAAAATCCCACAACCTATTTAGCTGTGGGATTTTTTGTATCGATAAAAGCTAAATCGCTTTTTTAGTGGATATCATCGAAATTAACGACGATCTCCTAAAATACGCAGTAACATTAAGAATAGGTTGATGAAATCTAAATAAAGCGTTAATGCACCCATAATTGAGTAACGACGCATATTTTCTTTATCTTCTTGGTTAATTTCACTACCCATATCTTTCAGCTTTTGAGTATCGTAAGCCGTTAAGCCTGCGAAAATCAACACACCAGCATAAGAGATGATCATATGCATCATCGGGCTTTTCAGCCAGAAGTTAACCAGTGATGCAAGCAGGATACCAATAAGCCCCATAAACAGGAAGCTACCCATACCGGTTAAGCTACGCTTAGTGGTATAACCATAAACACTTAGTGCACCAAACATTGCTGCACAAATAAAGAAAGTGCTCGCAACAGAAGACGCAGTGTAAACAATTAATACGCTAGAAATAGTGATACCCGTTAACGCAGAATAGAGCATAAATAGTGTTGTTGCTACAGCGCCACTCATTTTATGAACCATTCCCGATAATACAAACACTAATCCTAACTGAGCAATAATCAGACCAAAAAAGACGATATTGCTAGAAAAAATCATTGAAAGTAATGTTTCGCTTGATGCTACATAAAGAGCAACAAACGCTGTCAGTAACAGCCCTACCGTCATCCAACCATAAACCTGAGCCATAAAGGTTTGTAAGCCAGAACCGGTGCGCTGCACTATTGAATCATTTGAACGTGAAAATCGATCCATGATGATTACCCTTTAATCATAGTGATACGTTAGGTTTAGTAATAACGTTTTCAGTAAAGAGCTAATGGTTAGCTCATTAGGATTTAATTTTATCACACTGATTTTACATTTCCACGAAATAAACTGTATGAAATGTCACCAGAAAATAAATTTAGGTAAATTAATGTAGTGTTTAATTAACTACATCAATTTATTCCCAGCGCTCGGCAGAGTCGTGATCACTTTGACGAGCATCTACCCAACGTTCATTATCTTCAGATAAACCTTCTTTTTTCCAAAATGGTGCACGCGTTTTTAAAAAATCCATAATAAATTCAGCGGATTCAAAAGCACTATTGCGATGAGAGCTGGTTACTCCTACAAACACAATTTCTTCACCAATATTTAATCGACCAACTCGATGAATAACACTAATACGCTGTAAAGGCCAACGAGAACGAGCTTCGGTGACAATATCGTGCAGCGCTTTTTCTGTCATGCCAGGGTAGTGCTCTAAAGTTAGTGCACTTACGGCATCGCCTAAATTATGGTTGCGTACTTTACCGGTAAAAGTGACAACAGCACCGTCACTTTCACATTCAGATAACCATTGATATTGCTCACCAACACTAAAATTTTCAGTTTGAACAGAAATATGCGTTACGGCGCTCATTTTATCCTCCTGTTACCGGTGGAAAAAAGGCAATTTCATCACCATCACAAAGAACATGTTCACCTTGTACAAAAGATTGATTAACGGCTGAAAGTAATTTGCCATCTTCCAGTGCTAATGACCACCGTTTACCTTTAGCAATCAATGCATTACGCAAATCATTTACTGTTTTGTATTCACAGGGTAGTTCTAATGAATCAACACCCACTAGTTCACGAACTTGAGCAAAAAAGAGAACTTTAATCATGCTTCCACCTTAAAGTGACCTGATTTGCCACCTGTCTTTTCTAATAAACGAACAGGCCCTATCACCATATCTTTTTGTACCGCTTTGCACATATCGTAAATCGTTAATGCGGCAACAGAAGCCGCGGTTAATGCTTCCATTTCAACACCTGTTTTGCCAGTTAAACGGCAAACCGATTCAATGCGCACACAGTTAGATTCAGTGAGTGCTTCTAAACGGACTTCTACTTTGGTTAATAACAGCGGATGGCATAATGGAATTAATTCCCATGTTCTTTTTGCTGCTTGAATGCCTGCAATACGTGCCGTTGCGAAAACATCACCTTTATGGTGCTTACCTTGCGTTATCATGGCTAATGTTTCTGCCGACATTTCTACAAAGGCTTCAGCACGTGCTTCGCGTACAGTTTCAGCCTTAGCGCTAACATCCACCATATGGGCTTCACCGGCGGCATTAATATGAGTTAGTTGAGACATGCACAACTCCTGAAATTAACGGAATAACAGAGCGAGAAAAATTATCCACCAATAACGGACAAGTTCGGTGTAATACCGCTATCGCCCTGATGTAGAAAATGCGTTTCTCGTTTATGAAGAAGACCACCCTGAATGCGTTGCTGTAAGGCTTCTTGCTGATAATCGTCAGCCAGTAAATCACGCAGCGGAATGCCATTTTCGCCAAATAAGCATAGATGGAGATTACCAATAGCAGAAACGCGTAAGCGATTACAAGTCAGGCAAAAGTCTTTTTCATAAGGCATGATAAGACCAATTTCACCTTGATAATCAGGATGAGTAAATACTTGAGCAGGCCCGTCACTACGAGCGCGAGGAATTTGTATCCAACCTTCATTTAATAAGCGTTGTCGGATAACTTCACCAGATAGATGAAAGCGGTTAAAAATATCGCTGCCATCTCCAGTTTCCATTAATTCAATAAAACGCAACTGAATGGGTCGGTCTTTTATCCAATGAAGGAAATCTGGCAGATTTTTATCATTTACGTTACGCATTAACACAACGTTTACTTTTACTTTTTCGAAACCAGCACTAAATGCGGCATCAATGCCCTCCATAACTAAAGAGAATTTATCTTGCCCTGTAATAGCATGGAATTGGCGGGGATCTAAACTGTCAACACTAACATTAATCGCACTTAAACCAGCATCGCGCCATTGAGCAACATCACGTGCTAAGCGGTAGCCATTAGTCGTAACAGCGATTTTTTTGATGGAAGGTTCTTCGTTAATAGTCGCGATAATATCGGTAAAATCGCGACGCATTGTTGGTTCGCCACCAGTTAAACGAATTTTTTCTGTACCAAGGGCAGCGAAGGATTGTGTCAGTCTGCGAATTTCATCTAACGAAAGGAATGACTTATGACCATTAGGCTTATAACCATTGGGTAAGCAATAAGTACAACGGAAATTACATACGTCGGTGATAGAGAGACGTAGATAAAAAAACTTACGGGAAAACGCATCAACGAGTTGTTGCATAATAACACCTTTCCAAATTCGGGAGATGCTGGCATTTCTACCTTGCACCCTGGTGGCTTGAGCCACGGCCAGAACATCATATCGTTCACAACAGTTTTCGACTTAGATGTTAAGGCTAGGAGTTAATCTTTACCTGTTTTTGACAGGTTTCTTATACCTATATAATTAGTGTGGATTCTACCTTCTAATTTGGTAAAAAGCGAACTTTGTTTTCGCTATATAATTTACAATACAACGACTTACGACACTTCAGTCTCTTTAATAACATAAGTAAAACCACTTTCTTTGGTTAAATAATAGGCTACTAATAGTAAATTAAAACTAAGAATGTGATGAAATCACGCCGTGATCATAGGCTTAAAAAATAATTGTGATAAATTAGCCGCAAATTTTTAAAATTAAACAGGACAAATATGCGAAATCGCACACTAAGTGATTTAGATCGTGTTGTTGCCCTTGGTGGTGGTCATGGCCTTGGACGCGTGCTTTCTGCACTTTCCTATTTAGGCTCTCGCCTTACAGGTATTGTAACCACAACAGATAATGGTGGCTCTACAGGCCGTATTCGCCAAGAAGAAGGCGGTATTGCTTGGGGAGATATGCGTAATTGCATTAATCAATTAATTACAGAGCCTTCTGTGGCTTCTGCAATGTTTGAATATCGTTTTTCAGGTACCGGTGAGCTAGCAGGTCATAATTTAGGCAATCTCATGCTTAAAGCACTAGATAACTTAAGTGTTAGACCGCTTGAAGCAATCAATCTTATTCGTGGTTTATTAAGAGTTAATGCCCATTTAATTCCGATGTCTGAACAAGCTGTCGATTTAATGGCTATTGATGATGAAGATCGCGAAATTTACGGTGAAGTTAATGTCGATAATTTACCTACAATCCCTAAAAAATTAGACCTTTATCCTAAAGTACCCACAACACGAGAAGCGATAGAAGCGATAGAACAAGCTGATTTAATTTTAATTGGTCCTGGTAGCTTTTTTACCAGTTTAATGCCGTTATTATTGTTGCCAGAACTTGCTCAAGCATTACGACGTAGTAGTGCAACGACTATATATATTGCTAACTTAGGTAAGGAACTTAGCCCTGCGGCGGCAAGTATGACGATGTCAGATAAAATCGCCATGATGGAAACCTATATTGGTTCTCAAACCATAGATGCCGTGATCCTTAGTCCTGAAACACAATACGAATCAATGAAAGGCCGATTAATTGTGCAAGCACAATTAGAAGCAAAAGATGTCCCATATCGTCATGATCGTCATCTTTTAAGTAAAGCGATAGAGTTAACATTGCAACAATTAGGACAACGTAACGCATTAAGTCACACCACAAAATAATGTGATAAAAAATAGTTTACTAAAAATAATCTTGTAAAAACAAAATGATAAAAAATCATTATGCTAATTTTTGATATAGCAACGCAAGTAAATTATTTTTATATTATCTTTCGTGACGAGTTAAATATAAATGAGTTAAATAAAAACCGCACCAGAGAATATTATCTTAAAGGTGCGGTTTTTTGCGTTTAATAGCCTCACATAATCATTAATTACATCTACAAATAAACGATTAAATACAATGTAATTTACCTAACTATTAAGCTTTTTCAGTGTGATACGCTGGCTAATTACTTCCTCTATTTCATCAAGCGTCATCGGTTTATCTTCTTTCATAAGCCCTAACCCGGCAACAGTACGAGTAAAAGACATAAGATCAAGCGGAGGTAAATCCATTAACCAATTTTCTTCTGTTGCCAAGGTACCTTCTGCATTAATGATATTTTGAATAGTATCTGAAAATGTTTGATGAGAAGAAACCCAATCTTGATCGCCACTTGCCCATAACCAACGTGTAGCAATAAAGTTTTTCCACATATCTTCCCAACCATCATAAACACGACGTAACATAGACGCGCTCATTAATGACCATGTTTGTGCTTCTTGTTGAGTAATATAGCCTTGTTTACAACCTTCTAAACAGAGCTTACTAAAACGGCAAAAATCCCAAATTAAATATTTGCCATTAAGAATATTCATTCTGTTGGTGCTCATCATATCAATTTGCCAAAGGCGTTCATTCTTATCATTTTCAGTTAACTCAGATAATAAAATATCATTTTTCATTGACTGAATATCGCCATCTTTAGCATCGACAATTTGATCACGGAGTTGATAAAAATCGTAGGTGTGGCCTTGAGTTAATAACCAATAAAGTTGATAAATTAAATCCCAGCGGTCGTTAATTCCCCAACCGGAAGATAATCCACCATCACTTTCACTTTTTTGATAATCATTATATGCCCATTCATTCATTACGGCATAAGGCATCCCAACATATAATCCCCATTCATTAGGCAATAGAACTGGGGGCTGATTATTTTCTTCTACAACAAGATTAGATCCCTGCACTTTTGGTGGCTTCGACGAATCGCTACCTTTTATAGCAAACTTACGTAACCACTTAAAAAGCAGAACGAGGAAAAAAACACCAATAATTACACCCACAGAGCTTGGAAACCCTGCCACAACATAACCACTCATTCACTATCCTTAATGTCTTTTTTATCTTTTTGAATAATTGAGACTCTCTGTTTAAGGTATTTAAACAGCACAAGCTTATTAAGGGAATAACAATTGGATAAATTGTCGAAGATAAAAGAGAAAAGGCATAATGACAGACAGATATATTAATAATACTTGTCGTATTATGCCTTTAAGCTTATGCCCTTAAGCCTATGTTTTTAAATCTATACCAATAGATTTACAGCTTAACTTATATCTTAAAATATAATGTTAAGAATTAGCGATAAATTGCGCTCTTAATGCTTGAAGCTTATCACGAAGCCCTGCGGCTTTTTCAAACTCAAGATCTTTAGCATGTTGATACATTAGTGCTTCTAAACGTTGGATCTCTTTTTCTAACTCTTGCGTTGAAAGCAGTGGGTAACTATCTTCTGCATTAGCCGATTTATGGCCTTTTTTATTACGTCCTTGCGATGGCTGACCAATTTTTAGAATATCACCAACTTTCTTATTTAACCCTTTTGGTACAATGCCATTTTCTAAGTTAAACTGCTGTTGCTTCTCACGACGGCGTTCTGTTTCGTCTATCGCTTTTGCCATTGAATCGGTGATCCTATCACCATATAAAATAGCCCGACCTTCAAGGTTACGAGCAGCACGACCGATGGTTTGAATAAGAGAGCGTTCTGAGCGTAAGAAACCTTCTTTATCAGCATCTAAAATTGCAACCAAAGAGACTTCTGGCATATCCAGCCCTTCCCTTAATAAGTTGATACCCACCAGCACATCAAACTCACCAAGACGTAAATCACGAATAATTTCAACACGTTCAACTGTATCGATATCAGAGTGTAAATAGCGAACACGTTCACCGTGCTCTTCAAGATATTCGGTTAAGTCTTCAGCCATTCTTTTAGTCAGCGTTGTAACTAATACACGCTCATTTTTGGCAGCACGAATGCGTATTTCAGAAAGTAGATCATCAACCTGAGTTGCAACTGGTCGCACTTCAACAATGGGATCAAGTAAGCCTGTCGGTCGAACAACTTGCTCAACAATATCTGTACCTGATTTTTCTAGCTCATATTTACCCGGAGTTGCAGACACATAAATAGTTTGAGGTGCTAATGCTTCAAACTCTTCAAAACGTAATGGACGATTATCAAGAGCAGAAGGCAACCTAAAACCATATTCGACTAATGTTTCTTTACGCGAGCGATCACCTTTATACATTCCACCTATTTGTGGGATGGTAACGTGTGATTCATCAATGACTAATAATCCATTAGCAGGTAAGTAATCAAATAGCGTTGGAGGTGGTTCACCAGGACCTCGGCCAGAAAGGTAACGTGAGTAGTTTTCGATACCAGAGCAATATCCCAATTCATTCATCATTTCTAAATCAAATTGAGTCCGCTGAGAAACACGTTGTTCTTCGACCAATTTATCGTTTTCTAATAATACTTTTCGTCGTTCAGCCAGCTCAACTTTGATTTTTTCCATCGCATCAAGAATGCGTTCACGAGGTGTTACATAGTGAGTTTTAGGATAAACCGTAAAACGAGGAACGTTATAGTGAATTTGACCTGTTAGTGGATCAAACAGTGATAACCGTTCAACTTCTTCATCAAATAACTCAACGCGTAATGCATAGTCATCAGACTCAGCAGGAAAGATATCGATAACTTCACCTCGGACACGGAAGGTGCCTCGCTGAAAAGCTTGATCGTTACGGGTATATTGCAAGTCAGCTAAGCGACGCAAAATAGCACGTTGGTCGATAATCATGCCGTTAGTAAGATGTAGCATCATTTTCAAATAGCTATCAGGATCACCCAAACCATAAATAGCTGAAACCGATGACACAACAATAACGTCTTTACGCTCTAATAGTGCTTTCGTTGCCGATAAACGCATTTGTTCGATATGTTCGTTAACAGAAGCGTCTTTTTCGATAAAGGTATCGGAACTCGGTACATAGGCTTCTGGCTGGTAATAGTCATAGTAAGAGACAAAATATTCTACCGCATTATCAGGAAAGAACTCTTTCATTTCACTATAAAGTTGAGCTGCCAATGTTTTATTGGGTGCCAGTACCATCGTTGGGCGATTAAGGTTTGCAATCACATTGGCAATAGTGAATGTTTTACCCGACCCTGTTACCCCTAAAAGAGTTTGGTGTGCCAGACCATCTTCTAGCCCTTCACATAATGAAGCGATAGCCGCGGGTTGGTCGCCTGCGGGCTTAAATTCTGAATGCAGTTTGAACGCTTTGCTCATATTCTCATCTCCTAACAACCTCCCTCTTATAATACTGGATAAAAATCCAGCTTCAATCTCTATCTATTAAAATTTGTCTGAATAATTAAGCTTAGGTTATCCCCAGTTTTAAAACTGGTTTTTTTAAAAAAATCAAGCCCCAATGTTTGAATTATTCTTAGCAAACAAATCAGGTGAACCACTCTATTGCTTTTATTTAACTAACTGATAAAAAACAATAAAAAATAAAAGTTGAGAATAACATCAATCTTTGTCAATGCCTTGTCTTCTCTCGATTCAGCGTATTTTTATAATGGTAATACACAAGGTTATCCACAGGAATAGTGGATAACTACACAAAGTTGTTATTCCTCGGTAAGTTACGTCTTTTTTTCACTGATTAAAAATCGATAAAAATCAGCGAAATTTATTTTTTTTATTTTTATATTACAATTAAATATCTTCGCTAACTTTATCTGTTTGTTAAACAAAATTAGTCTATTTTTAACGCGGAAAAGTTTAAATACGGTGTAAAATCATGCTTTTTAACACTATTTAGGTAGGGTATTTTGCCTAGCAACGGTGCATGTAAATGTTGTTGTAAGGTATCAAGATATTCGGTTTGATATTCACCCGCAGGTTCAACTTCATTTGCTACCCAGCCTGCTAATGTTAAACCAGACTGAATAATTGCTTGTTGAGTTAATAACGCATGGTTAATACATCCTAATTTAATACCTACGGTTAAAATAACAGGCAGTTTTTCTGCTATCACCCAGTCAGAAAAAAATGTTTTACCCGATAATGGCGTAAACCAACCACCAGCCCCTTCAACTAATATCCAATCGGCTTGATGTTTTAAGCGAGATAAACCTTCACTTATTACTTGGAAATCAATAGGCTGTTTCATTTTTTGGCTAACAATATGCGGTGATGTTGCCGCTTCAAAACAGTAGGGATTAACCTGTTGATAAGCCAACTCAATAGTGCTGTGTTGTTGTAATGTTAGCGCATCAGAATTGCGTAATTCACCAGAATGCCATTCACTCCCTGAAGCAACAGGTTTATATCCTGCTGTTTTATAACCTTGTTTTGCTGCACATTGCAATAAAGCGCTACTCACCACGGTTTTACCTACTTCTGTATCTGTTCCTGTTAAAAACCATGTTTTAGCCATGAGATAATTTTCCTATAACCAATTGATATGTTAATAAATATTTACCTGACTCTGTTTTCCACCTTTTTTCTAACTCACGATATTTTTGCCGAGTCATTAAGCCTTTTTGTCGTCCACCCTGTAGATAATTCGCCCCCACACCTTTTAGTGAGGCAAACAATTCATTTAATGAATCATATTGTTCAGTAACATTTTCCGTAAATAGCTGTATTTTAAAGCCAGTACATGCTTTTTCTATTTCATTAAAAGATAAGAAAGGGTTGATATGAGAGTGCTCATCAATAGATTGCCAAGCGTCTCTGACTTCTTGCAACGTTGATGTTCCAAGGGTCGAAAAATAAAGTGAGCCGGAAGAATGTAAAGTCCGCATTAACCTTTTGATGGCTGAAGGTAAATTATCGCACCACTGCATCGCCAAATTACTAAATACGATATCAATGCTTTTATCTTGAATAGCACAATGTTCAATATCACTCAGTAGATAACTATTTGCACGTTGCTGACTTTGTGCAACTTGTAACATTTGATGAGATAAATCGAGCGCGATAACGTATTTTCCTCGCTGTCTCCATTGCTGGCTAAAATAGCCAGTACCACATCCCGCATCCAACACAATACAACCAAGCTCATTATTAGCGAGTGCCATTAATTGCTCACCGCTATAACGTTGGATCAACGCATAATCATCATAATATTGAGCTGCTTTACCAAAAGTTTGCGCAAGGCGCTGTTTATCTGTTTTCACTGAAGAAGCCATGAAGAGTCTCGATTAACATCGTAATATCTGAAATAGAATGGCTAGCGGTTAAGGTAATACGTAAACGAGCACTTTGTGGAGGGACGGTAGGTGGAAAAATAGCTTTAACCCAAAGCCCTTTACTTTGCAGATAATCCGACAGCTTTTGACATAATTGTTCATCACCCACTATTAATGGTTGAATAGCTGTTTGGGAAGGAAGTAATTTTACGGGTAATGTCGTAACACCCTGACGAAATTGCTGTATTAATTGATTAAGATGATTGCGTTGAATATCCGCTCGTTTAATAACCTGCAACGCTGCACTTAATGCAACAGCTTGTGCAGGTGGCATTGAAGTGCTGTAAATAAGATGTCGTGAATATTGTTCAAAAAACTCAGCAGTATGTTTATCACAAAGTACCGCAGCACCACTTATTCCAAAGGTTTTACCAAAAGTCACAATTAATAATTGAGGTTTAATCCCTGCCTCATCACAACTTCCTTTTCCTTGATGACCCAAAATACCAACACCATGCGCATCATCAACCATCAGCCATGTGTTATTTTGCTGACTTAATTTTGCAATTTCTCTTAATGGTGCTTTATCACCATCCATACTAAAAACGCCTTCTGTAACCACCAATGTTTTTGTTGCCGTTATTTTATTTAAGCGTTGAGACAGTGAATCAGCTGAGTTATGCAAAAAGCGCCAAAGTGTTGCTGGGGATAATACTGCTGCCTCCATTAATGAAGCGTGACACAGTTTATCTGCAATTATCGCATCATCCTTTTCTAATAATGCAGCGATAACACCTTGATTAGCACTGTAACCGGATGAGAATAGCAATGCATTATCGTAGCCTAACCACTGAGCTAATTCTGTTTCTAATTGCGCATGAGCTTGTGTAAACCCTGTAATATGGCCAGAACCACCACTACCAACACCATATTTATTCGCACCTTGTTGCCATGCTTTAATAACCTCGGGATGCTGGCTAATACCTAAATAATCATTTCCCGAAAAATTGAGATATTTTTCTTCTGATATCGTCGTTAAAAAACGCCCATTTGAATGTTTAATCACTTGGCGTTTGCGCCATAATGGCGTATTTCTACGCTCATCAAGACGATTATCTAAATAGGTTTGCCAGCTCATTACAGTGCCGCGTTATAAAACTGTTCAGTATCTTTATTAACAACTGCTTGCATCAAGGCTTCTTCTTGTTGGTTATCCCCCATAGAAACGGATAAACGCTCAGGATTTAATCCTAATTTACGGAACAGCTGATGGTCTTTATCTTCGGTTGGATTGGTTGTTGTTAATAGTTTGCAGCCATAAAAAATTGAGTTAGCGCCAGCCATAAAGCAAAAAGCTTGTGTTTGTTCGCTCATTTGTTCGCGACCCGCAGACAGTCTTACATAAGAACGAGGCATCATGATCCGCGCAACAGCAATAGTACGAATAAAATCAAAAGGATCGACATCTTCGTTATCCGCCATCGGCGTTCCTTTTATTTTAGCTAACATATTAATAGGCACACTTTCTGGTGGTTGCGGTAAATTAGCTAATTGAACCAGCATTGCAGCTCGGTCTTTTACTTCCTCACCTAGTCCTAAAATTCCTCCTGAGCACACTTTAATACCCGCATTACGCACTTTATCCAATGTGTCTAATCGGTCTTGATAAGTTCGAGTGGTGACAATACTGCCGTAAAATTCAGGAGAGGTATCAAGGTTATGGTTATAAAAATCTAGCCCAGCATCGGCAAGTCGAGTGGCTTGTGTATCGTCTAATTTACCTAGTGTCATACAGGTTTCCATACCCAGAGATTTCACTTCTTTTACCATTTGCTCAAGATAAGGCATATCACGCTCATGTGGGTTTTTCCATGCAGCTCCCATACAAAAACGAGTTGAACCCGCAGCTTTTGCTTTTTTAGCAGATTCAATAACTTGCTGCACTTCCATCAAACGTTCTTTTTCTAAACCGGTTTTATAGCGTGCACTTTGCGCACAGTATTTGCAATCTTCTGGGCAAGCGCCTGTTTTAATTGAAAGCAGTGTACTTACTTGAATTTGTGAAGGGTCAAAATATTGACGATGAATTTGTTGTGCCTGAAAAACCAAATCTAAAAATGGCATTTCAAACAATGCTCTTGCTTCTTTCAGTGTCCAACGCTTTAGTGTGCTCACAATACATTCTCCTGTTTAAAAGTGATTGTCAGTTTAAATAATAGGGTTATCATGTCAACTAAAATTGATCACCATTGGTTTACATGATTAAGCGGATAATGAAATGACACCTGATGATATCGCTTTCGATTTACGCCATATTTGGCATCCCTATACTTCGATGAGTAACCCACTTCCGGCTTACCCTGTTGTGAGCGCAAAAGGCGTTGAACTTACATTGGCTGATGACAGAAAACTTATTGATGGTATGTCTTCATGGTGGGCTGCAATTCACGGATATAATCATCCTGAATTAAATAGTGCACTAACAACACAAGTCGAAAATATGTCGCATGTGATGTTTGGCGGTATTACACATCCCCCTGCGGTTGCACTTTGTCGACAATTATTGGCGATAACACCAATATCGCTTGAATGTATTTTTTTAGCTGACTCCGGTTCTGTTGCTGTTGAAGTTGCATTAAAAATGGCATTGCAATATTGGCAAGCTAAAGGGGAAAAACGCCAGCGCATTGTGGCATTAAAACAGGGGTATCACGGAGATACGTTTGGTGCTATGTCGGTATGTGATCCTGATAACTCAATGCATAGCCTCTACAAAGGTTATCTTCCTAATCATCTTTTCGTTAATGCGCCTAAAACAGGTTTTTATGAACAGTGGGATCCTAATGATATCGATTCATTGCACTCAATTTTAGAGCAGCATCATCAAGAAATTGCGGCCGTTATGCTAGAACCTATCGTTCAGGGTGCCGGCGGAATGCGTATTTATCACCCTGAATATTTAAAACAAACCAGAGCCCTGTGTGATAAATTTGGTGTGTTATTAATTGCTGATGAAATCGCCACAGGTTTTGGCAGAACAGGTAAAATGTTTGCCTGTGAACACGCTGGTATATCACCAGATATTATGTGTGTTGGAAAGGCATTAACTGGTGGTTATATGACGTTATCTGCAACATTAACCACCCGCCATATTGCCGAAACTATCAGTCAAGGTGATGCGGGCTGCTTTATGCATGGCCCAACTTATATGGGAAATCCATTAGCTTGCGCTGTTGCCAGTGCAAGTTTATCGCTATTAGCTAGTGGTGAATGGATGGTTCAAGTTGCTCAAATAGAAGCACAATTAAAACAAGAATTACTGCCACTAAAACAAGCGACAAAAGTGAAAGATGTGCGTGTATTAGGTGCAATTGGCGTAGTGGAAATGAATGAACCCGTCAATATGGCAAAATTGCAAAAAACCTTTGTCGATAAAGGGGTTTGGATACGACCTTTTGGTAAACTAATTTATATTATGCCGCCTTATATCATGACTACCAAACAGCTATCGATATTGATAAATGCGATTAAACAAGTGGTTTCGGATTAACAACAAATCATCTCCTCTAGAAATATAGGGGAGATGATTTATTACATAGGATTATAGCGTAACTATTGTTACCCACATTGCGCCCTTTCCTACTGGATAACGCGCAAGTTCCGTCAATGCCCCGGTTTGTTTATCTAAACGAGAAACAGACACTGAATCTGATTTTTGACCACTAGAAACAAGGTAATTTCCCGTATTATCAATATTAAAACCACGAGGTTGTGTTTCTGTTGGATAATAACCTACAGGTTGTAGGTAATCACCCGATAGTGAAATTGCCATTGCACAAATAAAACTTTCAGAGCGCTCACTAGCATAAAGGAAACGACCATTTGGCGTGATATGAATATCAGCAGCCCAACGGGTGCTATTAAATGTTTCAGGCACAATATCAAGCGTTTGCATTAAACGATATAAATCACCCATACGGCGATAAACGTTAATTGTCGCATCTAATTCATTGAGGCAATAAAACACATCTCCATTAGGGTGAAATGCCATATGTCGAGGGCCTGCATTTTGTGCTGTAGTTAATTCTTTAGTACCCGCTTCGGTTAAATAACCTTCCTGTGATAAATCAAATAAACGAATATGATCTTCTCCTAAACAAGGCACAATAAGCTGTTTATTATTCCAATCAATATTAGAAGAATGAGGTTTATTTAACCCTTCAATGATTTGAATAGGTGATTGGGCGATACCATTTTCATTAATAGGCAAAACGGCTAAATTACCTTGATGATAAGAAGGTACAAATAAGAAGCGCCCTGTTTTATCTAAACATAAATGAACCGGCGTACTTGGAATTGACGTAACCGCTTTTTGCTCTAATTGACCATCAACAGCGATTTTAAATGTCATCACGCTAAAATGAGGGCGAACACCAACATAGAGGTATTTTCCATCTGCGCTTGCAATCATCGGTTGTACTTGTCCTGCAACCTCAACAACCTGTAATAAATGCATTTCACCCACTGAGTTTAATGCATAAACATGGATTTGATGGCTCTCTGGACTTGCTACGTAGACTACCTGATTCATCCCATCTCCTTAAAAGCGATTAACTATTGATTTATAAAGAATAATAACCTAACCACCTTTTACTTATCACGATTAAGCTAGTTTATCTTTTATTGGTTAACGTGTAACATCAAAGCATTGCATCTTACTACTATCAAGGGGCTTATTTATGTCATATCGCGTTATTGCATTGGATCTTGATGGCACACTGCTTGATGACCAAAAACGTATCCTGCCAGAATCTTTAGAAGCTCTCAATCTTGCAAGAAAAGCGGGTGTTAAAGTATTAATAGTAACAGGTCGTCATCATGTTGCTATTCATCCTTTCTATCAAGCGCTAAACCTTGATACGCCAGCGATCTGCTGTAATGGAACTTATCTTTATGATTATATTGGTAAAAAAGTACTTGAGTCAGACCCATTAACAACCAAAGAAACCAGCGCTGTTTTAGATTTAGTTAAACAAACTGATGTACATCACTTAGTTTATGCTGATGACGCTATGCTTTATGATCAATTATCAGCACCTGTACAACGTACATTAAACTGGTCAGAAACCTTACCTCTCGCACAACGCCCTAATTTAGTTAAAGTCGATGATTTTTATAAAGCGATGCATGATGTTAATGCAATTTGGAAAATTGCAACTACAACACCAAACCATGATGAATTACACGCTTTAGTCGAAAAAATCGAACAACAAGTCGGTTTAGAGTGCGAATGGTCTTGGGTTGATCAAGTGGATATCGCGAAAAAGGGTAACAGTAAAGGTCGTCGTTTACAGCGTTGGGTTGAAGCAAATGGCATGAATATGAGTGATGTTATTGCTTTTGGTGATAATTTTAATGACTTAAGTATGCTTGAGCATGTGGGCTTAGGTGTTGCGATGGGTAATGCTTCAGATGAAGTAAAATCACGCGCAAAATTAGTGACCAAAGTGAATTCACAACCGGGCATCGCAGAAACGATCCATAAATATATTCTGTCTTAATATCTCACCTTGATCGATTATCCTAAAAAATAAAAACCTCACTAATGATGAGGTTTTTTTGTATCTTCATTTATCAGATAAATCAAAGATGACGGCTTAAAGAAACACTCTTAATTTGCGCATAGAGCCACTGACCTTCTTGAATATTCAGTTCATCTTTTGCCCATGGCGTGATCCGAGCCCATAAATAGTTGCCATCGTTGACTAATTTAACATCGATCTGACCATCATTTTTTATCGTCTCTACCACTTTCATATGAAGGATATTACGAATACTACTATTTGATGGGCGAATTGTTGTTAACGACACATCGGAAGCATCAATACGAACACGAACATCACGACCAATTTTTGTTTCTATTTGTGGCAACCAAAGCACTTGATTACCAAATGCAGTCGCTGTCATGTCGTAATGGTTATGATGCTCAACTACCATGACATTCGCAATACTGCTTAATGTTTCTTTTTGCAACCAAGGACGTAAAGCACTACTCGCCCAAACATCTTCTAGTTTACCCGTTGCCTTTATTTTACCGGCATCCATAACTATCACGTTATCTGCTAGCCGAATGATTTCATCAAGACTATGACTGACATACAAAATGGGAATTTGTACATCTTGCGATAATTTTTCGAGATAAGGCAATAATTCACGTTTACGAGGTAAATCAAGCGAAGCTAAAGGTTCATCCATCAACATAATATCAGGCGCCGTTAATAGAGCACGGCCGATAGCAACACGCTGCTTTTCACCACCTGATAAAGTAATAGGAAAACGAGATAATAAATGTTCTATACCAAGTAAGTGAATTATTTTATCAAACTGCACCTTCATGGTTGGTGACATGCCATAAAGTAAATTTCCTCTTACTCGATAGTGAGGAAACAGACGCGCATCTTGGAATACATAACCTACTTTACGTTTTTCAGGCGGTAGATAAATTTTCTTTTCCGTATCAACCAATGTGTGATTATTTAATACAATGCGCCCTGAATCAGGCTTGGTTAAACCGCCAATAACATTAATTAGTGATGTTTTACCCGCACCTGATAAGCCAAATACTGCGGTAATACTTTCTGTTGGTAGTTCTGTGTTCACTTCCAAACGCAAAGAACCTAGCGTCTGTTTAAAATTCATCTCTAACATACGCCCCCCAATCTTTTACGACCCCAACGAGTTAACCACTCAGAAGCCATTAAAGAGACGAGCGCTAAAATAATTGCAATAACACATAAACGAGCAGCATCCATTTCCGCACCTGGAGTTTCAATTAAGGTATACATTGCCAGCGGAATTGTTCTTGTTTCCCCTGGAATATTGGAGACGAAAGTGATTGTCGCGCCAAATTCACCTAATGAGCGTGCAAATGCCAATACAATCCCTGCGATAATACCCGGCATCGACAGCGGTAACGTTATCGTGAAAAAGACGCGTAGTGGCGAAGCCCCTAGTGTTCTTGCTGCTTGTTCCATACGTTGATCGACAGCTTCTAATGCCAGTCGAATAGCTCTTACCATAAGTGGAAATGCAACTACAGCTGATGCAAGCGCGGCTCCTCGCCAACTAAAGGTAAAGCTAAAACCAAACCAGTTATAGAGCCATTCACCAATAAATCCCCTTCTTCCCATACTAATAAGCAAAAGATATCCCACAACAACGGGGGGAAGGACTAACGGTAAATGGATAATACTATCGAGCAACGATTTACCCGGAAATCGAACTCTAACTAACAGCCAAGCCATCAAAATACCAAAAGGAAGACTGATAATAACTGCAACAGTCGAAACCTGAAGGCTTAAAACGATAGCTTGCCATTCGTATTCACTTAACATCTCCAAAAGTATAATTCCTACAGTGGGCTAAAGCCGTATTTCTTAAAGATTTCTGCGGCTTGAGGTGTTTTCAGATAGTCATAAAAATCACGAACTGCTTTATTGTCCTGATCTTTTACAACTGCCATTGGATACTCAACAGGTTTGTGGCTATCAGCAGGGAATACGCCAACAACTTTTACTTTTTCGCTCGCAACCGCATCAGAACCGTAAACGATGCCTAATGGTGCCTCATCACGTTCAACTAATGCCATACCACTACGAACGTTATTAGTACGAGCCATATCAGGGCTTACAGTATCCCATGCACCTAAATATTCTAATGATTCTTTCGCATAGATACCAACAGGCACATGGTCAGGATCACCAACAGCTAATTTTCCGCCATTAAGTAAGGATTTCCATTTCGTTTCCTTATTAATAACAACGTCATTTAATTTACTATCTTTAGGGGCAATAAGAACTAAATCATTACCTAATAGCGTGTGACGAGTATCTGCAACCATTAAATTCTTATCGATTACGTAATCCATCCACTGCTGATCTGCTGAGATAAACAGGTTTGCAGGTGCACCTTGTTCAATTTGGCGAGCCAACGTAGAAGACGATGCATAAGAAGCAACTATCTCACCTTGTTTTTCTTGCTTATATTGTGCCGAAATTTCATTAAGAGCATTGGTAAGAGAAGCGGCAGCAAATACCGTTACTTTTTCCGATGCAAAACTTTGGCTAACTAAAGCAAAAGAAATAACTGCTCCAGCAAGCAATTTACCTGATAATTTTTTCATGTTTGAATTCCACTTAAATTAAATGATGACACGCTGTATATAGCAAAATACAGCGTAACATGAAAGGATTAGATAATGGAAACTAGTTATATATCAACAAATATAGCGATAATGATAATGATGAAAAAACAGCCCTTTATTTCTAAAGGGCTGTTCTAAATGAGGAGGGGAAAAATTATGACTTTTTATCGGCTTTTGGCTGACTTGGTGAAATAAGATTAAATAATTCACCTAATAAGTAAATAAGCCCCATGATGAAGACCATAACAACAGGTACCATCAAGAGAGCAAACCCCAAACTTTTCAATAATTCAAGCATGATAACCTCTTTATCATGGTATATTCGGAAATCCAGAGTTGGCAATTTTCCATGAATGACTAATAATAACGCTATAGTTCACCATATTCTAGAGAATTATCGCGTTGTGTCGCCACAAAAAATGCGATAACCACATAAAAAAGAAGAAGCCTATCATTATGCAAGCAGAAATATTACTGACACTCAAACTTCAGGATAAGCTCTTTGCAGATCCACGTCGCGTTGCTTTGTTAAAACAGATAAAAGCGACGGGGTCAATTAGTCAAGGGGCTAAAATGGCTGGTATCAGCTATAAAAGCGCATGGGATGCCATCAATGAAATGAATCAACTCGCCGATGAGCTACTGGTTGATAGAGCAACCGGAGGCAAAGGCGGCGGCGGTGCAACACTGACTCACTATTGTGAGCGTTTATTACAACTTTATGACTTATTAGGTCAAATCCAACAAAAAGCGTTTGATGTACTTAAAGATGATTCACTTCCACTTGATAGTTTATTAGCTGCTATTTCTCGCTTTTCATTACAAACCAGTGCTAGAAACCAGTTTTTTGGCACTATTATTGAACGTGATCATTTGCAAGTTCAGCAACACGTTAATGTGCAACTAGCTGATAAAAAAACCGTTATTCGCGCAGCATTAACAGAAAAAAGTGCTGACCGTTTGGGTCTTAAAAAAGGCAAAGAAGTGCTGATTTTAATTAAAGCGCCTTGGGTAACTATTGAGAAAGGTACATCATTAACGGCTCAATATGAAAATACACTTTGTGGCACCTTAACGCAAATAGAGAGCGGCAGTGAAAACAGCGAATTAGTGGTGACATTAGCAGGAGGACAAGAAGTGTGTGCCACCTGTTCTAATCAGCATGTTAAAGACAGAAATTTAATACTAAACGATACTGTAACAGCTTTATTTAATGCCGATCAGGTGATTGTCGCCACATTGTGTTAATTATTCGCATTGATTACTTTTAAATAGAAATAAAGCCATCACTTAGTTAGTGTTTTAATAATAATATTAAGTGATGGTTTTTAATTGGAAATAATAATTAGCTTATTATTTTTCATAGATAAATTTATATAATAATAAATCATGTTAAACCTAATTAGCATTAGGTAATTTTAGTATTCAATTAAACTTTACGACTAATACAACGCGTAAAAGCTTCTTTTATTGATGCACCTAAAATCTCATCACTACAATTAGTTTTTAATGTAATAATTGCACTATCGGGTATTCCCTCACCTACCCAATGATCCATACGTAAATGGTTTTGAGATTTTAAAATATAATTTAAATTTATTTATTATTTAATCTATTCTTTGATAGCAATATATTAATTTTTATTTTGTCTTTAGGATGCATTAATAAGTATTTTTTGCACGATAGTCTAATATATTTATAACAAATATCTTCACTTACAGTAATAATATCTTTATCTGTTAGAGGATATCCTATTCCAAATTTAACACCTGAAAAATGTTCAGATACATCAGAACTATTCATATCTGGAAAAAAGCAATATATACCATCAAGTACAAAAGACTCTTTTTGAATAAGATTCGAAACAGCTTCTAAAAAACAGCCTTCATTATATATAAGATCAAAATAACTTTTTATAGTCCAACTAGGCTCACTTTTTTCATAGGGCAATTCAAATAAAAATTTCATCAATACACTCCTACTTAGGATGGAAGTTAGTAACCATCTTTGTTTCTTTATCTAAATATACTCTAAAAGTAATGCCTTCTGATATTGCATCATAAGATTGCAAATTTTTATCTAACGCATTCTTATATCCATTTGCAGCTGCTTTTTGACCTAATTCAAGTATTTTTTGGTCAGAAAAAATCTTGGGATCATAAATTGTTTTTTTAAAAGGTTGAGCGCCATTACCTTTATAATGAGTTATTTCTCCAGTTTGTGGATGCTTAGCAGGTATTTTATATTCAATATACGTTATCCCTCGCACATTTTTTGGGCTCTCTTTTATAATTTTTAAATTCTTATCCTTTACGACATTATAAAATATATTAGCATTATGACCACCTGAAATTCCCATTTTTTGAGTAAACTTATCTACCGTAGCTAAATGTTTTGGTAATTCAATCTCGAAACTGATTCCATTAGGGAATGAAACTCTAGTTCTTTTTTTTATTATTTTAGCTGATGTCTTAGCTATAAGCTGAGAACTTCCTTTCGCAACTCCAGCACCACCAGCAAATAAACCTACGAGATCAAAAATTAGTTTTCCACTTTCAACACCAGCATTAAATGAACCAGATACACCGGCTTTTTGATATTCTGCCTCCAGCTTTTCAATGCGATCTATATACGATTGCTTAACCGCTTGGGTTAACGTATCGAAAGCATTATCACTTTGGATAACCGCTTTGATTGCTTGATATGTTTCTAACGGATTTATAGCAAGAGAAGCGAGCCCTTCTATCGTTTCATACAATCCTGTTGGTATACCTGCTACAAGACCCGCATTAAACCCTGTATTTTGTCCTATATCTGCTGATAGCCATTTAAGATAAATGGCTGTCTTCTTAAAATAATTAGTTTCAGTAGATAATTCTTTCTCCATTAATTTTTGCTGATGGTGAGAGAGATAATTGTAACGGAAACTATTTTCAGCCCCTCTTGCACCACTATATACACCACCTGGCTCACCAGTAAAAATACCGCCTGCTATGCCACCGAATAATCTAATAAATTGGGCTTGTGATTCTGATTTTTTCTGCCATTCCTCAGCCTTAATAGTATTATCGCCCAGCGAAATAGCTGCAATTTCAGCAGCTAAGCTACCTATAATTGCACCATTAACATTTCCGCCACTAATTTGGGCAGATAAACCAGATAATGTTGCATGACTTAAAACCTTTCCTGCATGTCCTAATACCGCACCGTTATCACCAATTAAGTTGGCACCTTCTGCGTGAAATTGACTGCCGATATTGCTTAATAGTGCGGTTTTAAAATTATCAATAAAACTGCCGCCTTGAATGGCAGTACCCAGTGTTGAACTGACGACTGAGTGTGAGGCAACACGCTGTGCAACTTGATTCCATGTTGCGTTATCGGTCGCAAGTAGCTTGCCAGTTGAGGGTAATGTTCCCCCCTGAATTGCCTGATCCCAACCCATAAATTGGTCAAGACCTTGCAATGTCCCTGCAACCACCATACTTGTAACAATAGATTTAACGGTGTCACTACGACCGAGCGATCCAAGGGTTTTAGAAATATTGCCTTTGTTTTCGGCTAAAGAGACAGCCGCTTGCGAAACTAAAGAGGCAAAACCCGCTTGTGCCGCAACCGATGCCGTTGAAGCCACACTGGCTGATGCACCTGCCGCAATGGTGGCTTTGCTTGCCATTCCACCAATGGTCGCCGCAGTTGCAGTACCGTAAGTTGCAACCCCTACCGCGATGGCAATAACCGCACCGACAACTGGGTTTAATTGCTGAGTTTTATCATCCCAATTGGAATAAGTGTCTTTAACTAAATTCCAATTAATATTTTCTTGGTGCTGAAGATCGTTAAGCCAAGCATATTCGGGTGTGTTACTTAAAACGGTTAATGCTTGTTCTAGTGATTGTTCTTTTTGGATTTTAATATCAGCAGCTATGCCTTTTGGCGCATCAATTGTCAGTTTTCCGCCAATATAAAGTTCAGGTAATTACCGCTATTCTTTATTAATTATTAACATGATTAGTTTTATTAAAAAATAAAACCAACTAAGATAATTCTATTTTTAATTTGATTACTTACAATTATTAAAAATATTTTTATATAGATATATATAATAAAAAATCACCCTACACATAATTAGCATAAGGTGATTTTATTTAGTATCCATTAAATTTTACGACTAATACAACGCGTAAAATATTAATTTATTGAGGCACTTAATACTTTGTCAATACAATGGATTTTTAACGTTATAATTGAATTATTATATATAATTTATTAATCTAACATTCCATCTATAAACTATCATTTAATTATCTCACTATTTGATAAAGCAATAATCTCTTTCATATAACGATGATATTGCTTCCCCTTTTTCATAATAGCATAATCTTTAATTGATAAAATATCCGTATGATTAATAGAATTATTTAACCTCGAAACTTCAATAAAAAAAACATCCTTGCTATTAACTAAGTAAGTATAAACATCCTCTAATTGTTCTATCATATGATATAAACAATATGCTGATTTCAATGATGGAAATATTTTTTTGAGGTACGGAATAATAATTTTATTTTCTGAATCCTTAAATTTTAAAAAAGCTTCATTTGTCATCACTTTATTTCCCCAGGGGTAGTAGTTATTAAATTTCCATTTTTATCTGTGAGCATAGTAATTATGTTAGTTGGCTGTTTACTAAATTTATCAATTCCTATATTTTTATCAAGCCGAATCACTCTTTCATACAAAATATCAATACCATTGGTGTTTTTATTATATGATTCTCTCTTTTTATTAATAGGAATCTTAATGACAGCAGGACTTAATAATATATCTTTAATTTCCTGTTCAGTAAGCGTAAATTGGCTAGCATTTTGCGCTCCTGAAAAATGACGTTTTTGTACATGCAACCAACCTGATTCAAAATCTCCCATTTTAATATTAATCCTAGATTGAACAATAGGATACTCTAATTCATTTTTAGAAACTAATGTTTTGGCTCCATTAGATACTTTATATCCATTCGTAGTTACTCCTGAATATATTACAAGCTCCCCGTTGTTGATTATTTCAATAGCTTTTTTATTGGTAGTTATTAATAATTTTTCTTGCTCTACTATTGGTTTTATAGCAGTAATATTTAATTTACCCGACGTCATTAAAGACTTTGAGCTATTAGCTAACATGCTAGAGAAAGCTTTAGCACTTTCTTCTGAACTTGCTAATACCTTATAACCGCTGCCAAAAGTGACGCCTGCTATTGCTGCTTCTGGAGCCGATATTCCCGCGATATTAATACCTAGCTGATTAGTACAATAAATCCAGTCAGCTTTACATGTATTAAATGCAACTTGAGCAATAGCGATAAGTTCTGGTATTGCTGCAATAACAGTATAACCAGCAATAAAACTTGCACTTCCTCCTAAGCCAAGCGCGATTGCAACCATTCCTGCATTTTGTCGATTTACAACTCTTTCTGCTGCTGCAATATCTCCCTTCGAAGCAGCGATCATATCTTTATTATTTTCTAAAGCTAAGTTAGAAAGCATATGCTCACTGTAATTATGCCGATAAACTAATTCCGCAGAATTAGCCGCAGAAAATACGCCTTCAGGCTTACGAGTCACAATAGCGCCTGTCAGTGCACCGATTAATTTAGTGAGCTGTGTTTTTCCTTCATTGCCATGGATTGCCTCTTGAATTAATGCAACTTGTCTGTCAGTTTCATTTAAATATCTAGGCTCAAATAATTTACTTTGTAACGATATCGCCGCTATTTCTGCCGCCAAGGCACCTGCGACAGCTCCTGTAACACTGCCTCCTGCAATTTCTGCACTAATACCTGCAACAACGGAATGACTTAAAACCTTTCCTGCATGTCCTAATACCGCACCGTTATCACCAATTAGGTTGGCACCTTCTGCGTGAAATTGACTGCCGATATTGCTTAATAGTGCGGTTTTAAAATTATCAATAAAACTGCCGCCTTGAATGGCAGTACCCAGTGTTGAACTGACGACTGAGTGTGAGGCAACACGCTGTGCAACTTGATTCCATGTTGCGTTATCAGTAAGCAATAACTTGCCTGTTGAGGGTAATGTTCCCCCCTGAATTGCCTGATCCCAACCCATAAATTGGTCAAGGCCTTGCAATGCCCCTGCAACCACCATACTCGTAACAATAGATTTAACGGTGTCACTACGACCGAGCGATCCGAGGGTTTTAGAAATATTGCCTTTGTTTTCGGCTAAAGAGACAGCCGCTTGCGAAACTAAAGAGGCAAAACCCGCTTGTGCCGCAACCGATGCCGTTGAAGCCACACTGGCTGATGCACCTGCCGCAATGGTGGCTTTGCTTGCCATTCCACCAACGGTCGCCGCAGTTGCAGTACCGTAAGTTGCAACCCCTACCGCGATGGCAATAACCGCACCAACAACAGGATTTAATTGCTGAGTTTTATCATCCCAATGAGCGTAAGCGTCTTTAACTAAATTCCAATTAATATTTTCTTGGTGCTGAAGATCGTTAAGCCAAGCATATTCGGGTGTGTTACTTAAAACGGTTAATGCTTGTTCTAGTGATTGTTCTTTTTGGATTTTAATATCAGCAGATATGCCTTTTGGCGCATCAATTGTGAGCTTTCCGTCAATATAAAGTTCAGGTAATATCCATGTTCCTTTGGTATATCCCTGATCACGCTGAGTGATATAAATATCTTTTGAATTAGTAATAACTTGTTTAAAGGCTGTATTTTTAACTGCTTTAAAATTAATTTTTCCTGCTTTACTGATTAGCTTGGCATTTTTTGTTGTATTAATTTTAGTTGCTTCTAACGTGATATCATTTTTAGCAAATAAATTAATATCGCCATTAGCAATAAACTCACTTACTTTATTATTGGTGTTATATGATTTTTTCGTATATTTCTTTTTAGTAATACACAAAGTCCATCTATTGCATTTTTTCTTCTTCTCTTCGTAATAACTGGTTTCCTCCATTGCTTGCGCGTAGAGATATCCTCCTTTAGCAGCAATATCGATGGTATTATTTGCGGTGAGTTTTGATGCTTGAAATAAAATACTGCCTTCAGATGATAGTGTTAGATTTTTACCACTAGAGATATCTGTACCGATATGTTTATATATTTCTTCTAGATTGGAGCCTGATTTTTTACGAAAATGTGTTCTTACTGATCCTAATTGAATATTGCCACCACTCGATATAGTGACGTCATCCTCTGATTTAAGTGAACTTCCTTCTGTGATTAATGAGCCTGATGACGCAATAGAAATACCGTTATTTCCCGTAATGGCAGATGTGGCATACTGAATATCTTGAGCATCTTCGTGGAAATTTTTGATAACGGAATAAGCATTTGCACCTAACTTTATATTTCTACCCGACAATACAATTGCTTTATCTTTTGAACTTAATACTGTTGAAGTTAAATCAATATCACGAGCGGCATTTAAAATAAGGTTATTGTCTGAAAATAATTTAGATTGTAATTGAGGATAATGAATATCCTTAAAAAAAGGATCTGCATCTTTTATTGATTTTGAGGCAAGAAAAATATCCTGCCCTGCATTGAAAGTTATGGTTTTATCACTATGATATTTTATTCCTTGACTAATAATATCTTTACCGGAAGTGAATGTAATATCACCTCGCGTTTTCCAGCTTTCCGTTTTTGATAATGCAGGTTCTTGAGTATATAAATGGAAATACGGTAATATCTTAAAAAGCTCTGATTCATTTCTCTGAATTTTTATGTCACCAGATGAAATTAAATTTAAAGAGTTAGCATTATTAACCTCAATATTATCAAAAGTAACATTGCCTCCAGATTGAAATAAGATAGAATTAGAAACATTAATAATAGGAGGAGTTAAAAGATTATTTTCATTAAATGCAGAAATAGGGTTTAATGTATAATCAATATTTCCATTTTTGGCAAGAATAACACTATCTTTAGCCGTTAAATCTACTTGGTTAAGCGCTATATTTTTATTTGAAATTAAACTTAACGATTTTTCAGATGAGAGATGTAAATCTTTTGCTATAAGATCTCCACTAGAGATGATAGATAGATCATTATCTGATTTTATATTTGAAGATAAATTAATAGAATCAGAATTGATTAATATATTCTTAGCTAAAATATTGTATCCTGATTGTGATTTATTTGTTATTTTTTTTATTTTAGAATATTGAAATGGTACTTTAGTTTCTATATTTATGGAATTTTTAAAATCTAAAACCAAATTACCTTTCGCTATAATATATTCATTATTTTTTTCAAATTTAAAATTATAACTATGAATATCAGTGGAAACATATGGTATATATATATATTCTTTTCTATAATTTGATTTCTCAACCTGATTATTAGGAATCTCAAATAGTGGATTTACTTCTGGAAGAATATCACTATTTTTATATATTACCCATTTATCTAACTGGCCTATTGAATAATCTATAAAATAAGCATCCTTACCAGTTAAAATAGAATTATTATTTGCCAAAATATATGATTGATAATTTGAGATACTATTGGATTGAATATATAAATTATTACCGGAGATAATTTTAGAACCAATATAACTTGAAATTAAATCTACTTTTTTCCTCTCATCATTTATACCATAATCATCGTTTAAATTTGCTACCCCAAACCATTTTTTTCTTCTCTCATCTATTAACTCAGGTATGTAAGCAATAATATATGCTTCATAATTACCCTGGGAAAAACTGCTACTAGGATAAGGTGGAATAAATTGATTTCTAACACTATAAATTTTTTTAGAATCAGGCTCTTGTTTTATCTCCTTAAATAAAGGTGTAATAGATTCATTAACCAGCTTCTTTGTTCGAATAATCAAATCACCCTTTTCTGTTTTTATGGTAGCTGATTGATTTTCAATTAAAGTACTAGGATCACCCTGTGCATTTTTTTGTATCCATAAATTATCTTTCGCTTGAATAAGTGCCTTTTCACCTTTATTACTGAGCTTATCAGTAAATAAACGCATATCTTTTTCTGCAATTATTTCACTTTGATTTGTTAATGTATTTGTTGCTAACGTAATATCCCTTTTCGCTTTTAACTTTGCATTATTATTAATTTGTAGCTCTTTACTGCTAGCATTAATATCTTGAGCTGACTGAATATTGCCATTAAAGGTAATTTTTCCATCAACAGTTAAATTCACGCTATTTTGGGTTGTTTGAATATCACTTAAATTAACACCAACACCTTTTTCGCTACTGACTAAGCGTATTTGATTGGCATACATGCTACCAAAAGGTTTGATATCAATAGATAGGGCGGGTTTAGCACTAATCGCGGTAGTTGTACTAACAGTTCCTAACTGAAAATTAATGCGATTAGTTCCTTGCATTAAAGAAAAGTTTTGCGCTTTAATTTTTCCATTTAATTCAATACTACGACTAAGAATATCTGTATAAATTTGCGCTTCTGCATCCATTCCTTGTGCGCCAATAATGACATGGCCTTTATTAACTGAAATAGCAGAGAGTGCACCTTGATTATCAAGAATTACTTTACCTGTTGTCAGCGTCATTACTGGTGTGTTAATAAAACTACAACCATCGCAAGTAATACCATTAGGATTTGCCATTAAAACGCTGGCTGGCTTACCTACTACTTCTAATTTACCTAATAACTGAGAATGTTCATTACTCACTACTTCATTAATAATAAAATTAGCTGCATTACCATTTAACTGGGTATTAGCACTAATTTGGCTCGCTAACGATGAATTAACTGTGGTTGTAGCATTATTAAAAATAATTCCTTGTTGGCCCACATTAAAAGAGTGAAAACGATTATGAGAAATACCGATATCATTAGGTGTTGCTATATTAATAATAGGAATAGTATTTTTATTATTTATTTTTATTGTGTTATCAGATGGAGTAATCACTGAACTCCAAGCAGGATGTAATGGAGAAATAGCGGTTAAATAAATAAGACTATAGACGATTAAACACTTTTTTTTAGAAATATCCTTTTCATACATAAAAGCCTCCTATGCTTTTATTAAAAACATAATAAACCAGCAATTAACAAAGCCAAGTAAACATAATAAAAAATATCATTTAAATATTTAAAATAATAAACAGTTTAAAGTTTGATATTTATTATTACATTATTTCCCAACTAAATAAGACCTTATTAATTAACAATAAATAATATTTTTTATCATTAATTATGGCTCTTCCATATTGACAAGCTTTTCTTAACACTATATTGGTAGATAATTAACTGGCGCTAAAGACCAAGGAAAATAATAATGAAGCACTTGCAACTTAAACAAACACAATTTCGCTTAAGTGACACACGTTGCTTACAAATTGAAAGCTTAACCATCAACGAAGGTGAAAGTTGGGCATTTATCGGTAGTAATGGCAGTGGAAAAACGGTTCTTGCTAATACTTTATGCCAAGAAGGTATTTTATTATCGGGTAAATTAATTAACACCTTTACTCGCCCTATCAGTCTTTCGTTTGAAAAATTGCAAAAAATAATCGAAGACGAATGGCGACGTAACAATACAGATTTACTCAGTGAGGATGAAGATGATACGGGATTAACCGTTACACAGGTTGTTCAAATGCATATTAAAGATGATGAATGCTGTTTATTATTAGCAAAACAATTTGGTATCGAGCATTTATTGTCTAGACGTTTTAAATATCTTTCTACTGGTGAATCACGCAAAGTATTGCTTATTCAACTTTTGATGGATAAACCTGATTTATTAATTTTAGATGAACCTTTTGATGGTTTAGATGTAGATTCTCGCTATGCTTTAAACGAGTTATTAACCTTATTACATCAAAAAAATCTAACTATAGTGCTTATTTTAAATCGTTTTAATGATATCCCTGATTTTATTCAATATGCAGGTCTATTAATTGATTGTAAATTAATCACTCAGGGAGAAAAACAGCAGATCCTTTCAAATTCGATTATTAGGCAATTATCTCACAGTGAGACGCTTAAAAATCTCACGCTACCAGAACAAGATCCTTCTGATGCTATTCCTATATTATCCCCGACTCTTTCTCCTATTATTCTTAATGACGGGGTAGTAAGTTATAATGATAAACCCGTTCTTCATCACTTAAACTGGGAAGTTAAACCGCAACAACATTGGCAAATTTTAGGCCCTAATGGTGCAGGTAAATCTACGTTATTAAGCTTGATAACAGGCGATCATCCCCAAGGTTATAGTAATGATTTGACTTTATTTGGTCGTAAACGAGGAAGCGGTGAAACCATTTGGGAAATAAAACGGCACATAGGTTATGTCAGTAATGCTCTGCATCAAAGCTATCGTGTTTCTTCTAATGTAAAAAATGTCATTATTTCAGGCTTTCATGACTCGATAGGTGTTTATCAAGCCGTGACGGATAAACAGCTTAAACTTGCTGATGAATGGCTTGCATTGATTGGTTTAACAGCACAAGCAAATAATCCATTTCATTCTCTTTCATGGGGCCAGCAACGCTTAGTATTGATTGTACGGGCTTTAGTAAAGCATCCAACATTGCTTATTCTTGATGAGCCTTTACAAGGATTAGATACGACTAATCGCCTATTGGTACAACGTTTTATCGATATCATGATTAGTCACAGTAATACTCAGCTTTTATTTGTTAGTCATCACCAAGAAGATGCACCACAGTGTATTACTCATCGACTTAGTTTTATTAAAGATGGTGAAATTTATCGTTATCAGCAAGAAATTTGTTAAATACTGATTTTTACTGTCATAATTGGGGCAATGATTTAAGTATTTACGTGTAAACTTAGATTCTAATTTAGCTTTAGCTTTTTATTAAAAATTCGGTAATTTTTTGCTTATTATTTAATCTACACAAGCAGCGAATTTATAATTTTTACTGGCGTCATTTTTGCCTGTTTTTTATACAAGATGGATATTTTGTTTTTTTACGCCGAACCAGCTAGATTAATAGCTTGATCGATTAAGCAAAAGGTGTGACAACTGTGCAATAATTCATCGAACGAACGCTATTTTTGACTTAATACCCCTTGTTTTGTTAGTTATGTTTGGCGTTCTTGTCGATGATCCATATAATGATTGTAAGCTGATTTTAAACTTATATTAAGAAAGTAATTATAGGAGTCTAAACTATGGCAGTAACTAAGCTTGTGCTAGTTCGACACGGTGAAAGTGTATGGAACAAAGAAAACCGTTTTACAGGCTGGACTGACGTTGAGTTGTCCGAAAAAGGCCGTAATGAAGCGCAAGAAGCAGGTAAACTGCTGAAAGCCGAAGGTTTTGTTTTTGACTACGCATATACTTCTGTGCTGAAACGCGCAATTCACACTCTGTGGAATATTCTTGATCAACTTGATCAACAATGGCTGCCAGTTGAAAAATGCTGGAAACTGAACGAACGTCATTACGGTGCGTTACAAGGTTTAAACAAAGCTGAAACCGCTGAAAAATATGGTGATGAGCAAGTTAAACAATGGCGTCGTGGTTTTGCAATCACTCCACCAGAATTAACTAAAGATGACGAACGTTTCCCAGGTAAAGATCCACGTTATGCATCTTTAACTGCGGCTGAATTACCAGTAACAGAAAGCCTAGCACTGACTATCGACCGTGTTACTCCATACTGGGAAGAAGTTATTAAACCACGTGTGGCATCTGGCGAAAAAGTTATTATTGCTGCTCACGGTAACTCACTGCGTGCTCTAGTTAAATATCTAGATAACATGGGTGAAGATGAAATTCTTGAGCTGAATATCCCAACAGCTGTACCTTTAGTTTACGAATTTGATGAAAACATGAAACCAATCAAACGTTACTACTTAGGTAATGCTGACGAAATCGCAGCAAAAGCAGCCGCTGTTGCTAACCAAGGCAAAGCAAAATAATTTTGCCTTAAATCTATTTATTTAGGTTTATATGATAAATACCGCTAAAAATAATAGCGGTATTTTTTTATTAATTTTTTATATTTCACTTTATTATTCTTTAATTATAATAACTTTAAATATACAACTATAAAATAAACAATCCAATATTACCATTTCAACAAAACCATTATTATTTTCAATTCTCTCTAGGTAATATTTATTTTTCCGAAAACAAGAAAATAAAATGATATTAATAAAACGATAAGATTAAGCTGGACATTATACTGTTTAAATTTAATTTATTAAAAATATACGATTAATATTTTACTTATAATATATAAAAAAATACCGTTGAATTAATTATCAACGGTATTAGATTTTAATTTTAAAGCTAATATAAGTTAGCCACGACGCGCTACAACCGCATCTGCTAATTGACGTAACAGCGTTTCAGTATCATCCCAACCAATACAAGCATCAGTAACGCTTTTGCCATACACTAAAGGCTCACCACTTTCTAAAGACTGACTACCTTCAACTAAATGGCTCTCAATCATCACACCAATCAGTGATTTTTCGCCACCACTAATTTGTTGGCAAATATCTGCGCCCACTTCCATTTGTTTTTTAAATTGCTTACAGCTATTAGCGTGACTGAAATCCACCATAACATTTTGTGGTAAGCCCGCTTTTTTCAGCCCTTCTTTTACAGCTGCAACGTGTTCTGCACTATAATTAGGCTCTTTGCCACCACGTAAAATAATATGGCAATCCCCATTACCTGCAGTGCGAACTATTGCAGAATGCCCCCATTTAGTCACAGAAAGAAAACAATGTGGTGAGCCTGCGGCATTAATTGCATCTATTGCAACTTTAATGGTGCCATCAGTTCCGTTTTTAAAACCAACAGGGCAAGATAATCCGGAAGATAACTCACGGTGAACTTGAGACTCTGTAGTTCGTGCGCCTATCGCGCCCCAACTCATTAGATCGGCAACGTATTGTGGCGTTATCATATCCAAAAACTCACCCGCAGTAGGTAAGCCACTATCATTAATGGTCAGCAAAAGATCACGTGCGATACGTAAACCTTCATTGATATCAAAAGTGCTGTCCATATGAGGATCATTAATTAACCCTTTCCAGCCAACCGTTGTACGTGGTTTTTCAAAGTAAACACGCATTACTATTTCAAGTTTATCTTTTAGCTCTTCTCTGATTAGACTTAAGCGCTGAGCGTACTCTAAGGCAGCTTTAGGATCATGAATAGAACAAGGTCCAATCACCACTAACAGACGATCATCTTTTCCAGCTAAAATCTGATGAATAGCTTCACGGGCATGACGAACTGTAAAAGCGGCATTATCTGTTGCTGGAAATTTTTCCAATAGTGCAACTGGCGGCAAAAGTTCGTTGATTTGTGTTATTTTAAGGTCATCATTTTGATAATTCATTCCCGTGTATCCACTCTATGTTGTTTAATTGATGTTATTATGCTTTCTCAATCTAACCATTCGTTTTCTATCTGTAAACACTCTTTCTAGCTAAAGCCGCAATAATCTATTCATCAAAAAGATAAGCCAAGCGGCAATAGCGCATTTAAGCAAAATAATGATTTGAAATTTCATAAAAAATAAGAATAAAAGCAATGAAGGGTAAGGCTGGATAGAAATATAACTCTACCAGCCTTTTTTTATTTTTAGAGGTAATTATTTCTGTTAGTACGTTTTGCGGCTTTGACCCACAAACGAGAACCGTTAATCGCAATTGCCAGCAAAATAATGTATTCAACCGACATAGCGTAGACACCCTGTTTATAGAATATCACTATGCTAATCACATTAATCACTGACCAAATTAGCCAATTTTCAACCAACTTACGAGTCATTAAGATCATCGCCATAATAGAAAGTACTGTCATGGTCGAATCCCAGAACGGATAAGCATCAGGCTCTAGCACCGGCGCTGGTAAGCCGGCACCAAAGGTATTGAGAATGTTAACAGCGATAACCGCAAGATAACCAAATACCGTATCAATATGCAGCGTTAATGCAGCTATTGCAGCTATTGAAACAATAATTAAAAAAATACGATGGCTTGATTTAAGCCAACGAATTTTTAGTTCTGCTTGCTGAAAATCATTAACGCGGCTCCATGCATACCATCCATAAATATTGGCAGCAAAGAAGAAAATTTGAAGTAATAAACTGGCATATAATTGGATTTGAAAGAAAATAATGGCAAATAAAGTGACATTAATTAATCCAAAAAGGTAATTAATGATTTTTTCCTGACTGGCAAGCCAAATACATAATAATCCAGCAATTGTTCCCACGGCTTCGATCCAAGAGAGAGCATATCCCTCTTTACCTAATGGGATATTGACTAAAATATTGTTGATACTAAACCAACCTATAACATCCATTTTACAACCCCGTCTAAATAATAGAATAAACAAATAAAATATGGGTTATTGCGATATCGTTGCAAAGCAGTGAAGATATATTATAAATTCATATTTATAATAGTGATGCGTTTCCAATACTGAACATATTCTTATAAATTTACAATAAAAACAAATAAATGTTTTACATACTAAACAAATTATTCTGACCCAATATTGAACGACAATACAATAATAAATAACTTTAATTCAGTCTTAATTACTAGAGAGAAATATGGAGCCAACAACACGCTTAATAGACAACATACTGTCTTTTGCTTTGCTCGACCCAAGAATTGAAGCGGTAGTATTAACCGGTTCATTGGGGCGTAACAAAAAAATCGATAGCTATTCTGACATTGATATAGAACTTATTGGCCACGGCGCCACTGAACTTGCGACAAATCAGCATTGGCTCAACCAATTTGGCGAAGCACTTGTTAATCTCCCACTGGAATGTGAAGATCCTAAAGGCAAATCATGGCCGATATACTTACACGTTTTAGCTCAAGGCCGAAAAATGGATATTATGATGGCTGAACCTCAGCGTATATCTGATATGAAAATAGAAGGTCTTAGCCCAGTTTACCAGCGAGGCTATCAAGTTTTACTAGATAAAACGGGTTTATGTGATGAGCTTCCCGAAATTAGCACCATAACGCCACCTACGCTTACAAAAGAACAAGCCAATGCTAATGCTCAAGAATTTTGGTTTGAAGCGACACAGGTCGCTGTAGCTATTTTGCGTCATGAACTTTGGCCCGCTGAAAATCGCATGGGAGACATGCGAGCTTGGCTAATCAGTTTACTTGAACAAATTGCCCTGCAATCTTCAACTCAAGATGTATGGTATCAAGGAAAAAATCTAAGAGAATGGCTACCTAAATTTTACTCATTACGTGCATTAGAAAATACTTTAGCTATGAGCACCCCTTATGAAGCTGCTGCTGCCTTATCGATTATCATGGCATTTTTTGCTGACGCTTCGCAGAGATTTAACTTATCTATTGATACCGCCGTAAAAACCCAAGAACTTATTAGTAATTGGTTTATCGATAATGAGTTTTTGACTGAAAACGAATATAAGCAAATTACATCTGCCATTATTTGCCATCAAAAATTGCCGCTATAAGTTACAACAATCAATTTAAATCAAATTGAAATAGCTTTTTCTATTTTGGGAAAGCTATTTTTTAATACTGAAATTGTGATGGTAAGCGTAGAGAAATAGATAGAGGAGTAATTTAGTAGCTATTACGATTTTGTTTAATTGGGAGATTGTTTCTGAGAGATTAGATTTAGAAAAATAATAATTTGAAATGGTGGGTCGTGGGCGATTCGAACGCCCGACCAATTGATTAAAAGTCAACTGCTCTACCGACTGAGCTAACGACCCATTTCAATACAACTGAAAGGGACTCGAAAATGGTGGGTCGTGGGAGATTCGAACTCCCGACCAATTGATTAAAAGTCAACTGCTCTACCGACTGAGCTAACGACCCTTTTTCGAGCGCGCCACATTCTGTGGCAACGGCGGCTAATAATACTGATTTAATGTTTTTGTGCAATGTTTTTTTTAAAAAAAACATTCAACCGCTGAAAAAACAATCAGTTAACCCCGAAAATGCACTTTAATGCATTACGGGGTCAATAATTAAAGTGTTCCTAGCTGCTTCTGAGCTAATTTAGCTCCAGCGCTATTTGGATATTGCTTCACTACTTGTTGATAAATAGCTTTAGCATTATCCTTCTGCCCTTTCTCTTGCATAATCAGGCCAATTTTATAAAAGGCCTCACTTGCTTTTTGAGATTTTGGATAATTTTTAACAACGATAGCAAAAGTGCTTGCTGCCTGATCCTTATTACCTTTCAGGTAATACATCTGCCCCAACCAAAAATGTGCATTTGATTGATAACTAGACTTCGGATAATTATTGATAAAGTTGTTTAATTCAACAATTGCTTTATCGTAATCTTTTGAATTCAATACGATATCTATTGCTGCATTATAATCTGCTTTTTCATCCCCTGTTGAACCACTAGTTGCAGTTGCAGGTGTTGAAGAAGCGCTATTATCAGGTTGAGTTGTCTCTGTTGGCGCAGTTGCACCAGAAGCACCACCACCAAGGCTATCTAATTGTTGATAGATATTGCGTTGGCGTTCTACAACTTGATTTAGTTGATATTGGTTTTCCTGAATTTGTCCCCTCAACATATCAATATCACGCTGAGAATCGGCGAGTTGTTGCTGTAATTGGGTCAAAAGCTGGCTGTGAGCATTAGAAAAACGCTCAAGTTGGGTGAGTCGTTCATCGGTCGAACCAGAACCGATATTACTGATTGGCGCTTGGGCAATAGCGGCTACAGGAGCCGCTACGCCAACCAGTAACAACAGACTCATCAAGAAAGGTCTGAAGTTACTGTTGTTCATGCCGTTCTCTTAGTAATCCAGTACTGCACGACGGTTTTTCGCGTAAGCGGCTTCGTCATGACCCAGTACTGCTGGTTTTTCTTTACCGTAAGAAACGATTTTCAGTTGATCAGCAGAAACGCCTTTACCTTGCAGATACATTTTCACTGCGTTTGCACGACGTTCGCCCAGAGCGATGTTGTATTCTGGAGTACCACGTTCGTCAGCATGACCTTCTACAGTGATAATTACTGATGGATTTGAACGCAGGAATGCTGCGTGCGCATCTAACAGGTTAGCGTAATCTGAGCTAATGTCATATTTGTCAAAACCAAAGTAAACGATGTTTTGTTGTTTCAGTTGTTCTAATTGCTGACGCGCTAATTCTTCAGCAGTAGGACCTTGTTCAACAACTGGTACATTGTTAGTATCTGTTTGATCTTCGTTTTTGTTTGAGCTACATGCTGCAACAGCAACGAGTGGTAATGCTAACATCAACCCTTTAAATACTTTGTTTAATTGCATCTCTATTTGTTCCTTTATTTGTTTGCCATACATAATTCACATAATTCTTATGCATCACATAAACGGAGACCAGGCAGGTGATTTTACCTGTCCATCAGTCGCCGGAAGACGCGCTTTGAAACGTCCATCAGTCGATACTAACTGCAAAATAGTGCCTAACCCTTGAGTAGAGCTATAAATCACCATGGTGCCGTTAGGCGCGATGCTTGGCGTTTCATCCAGAAACGTATCCGTCAGATATTCTACTGCGTTCGTTTCCAGATCCTGCTTCGCGATATGTTGCCTACCACTTGCAGAACTCACCATAACTAAGAAACTACCATCTGGGCTTACAGCAGGATTTTGATTCTGTTTTCCTTCCCAAGTAAGACGTTCAGGTGTTCCACCGTTAATATTCACTTTATAAATCTGAGGATTACCACCTTGGTCTGAAGTATAGACTAAGGTTTGTCCATCTGGCATCCAAGCGGGTTCAGTATTGTTACTTCTGCCATTAGTTACTTGGGTCATACTGCCGCTGGCTAAATCCATAATATATAAATTTAAACTTCCGCTTTTTGACAGTGCAAAAGCTAATTTAGAGCCATCTGGTGAAAATGCAGGTGCCCCATTATGTCTTGGGAAAGACGCAATTTGGCGGATTTCACCGGTTGCTAATGTTTGTACCACTAATGCAGATTGGCCGCTTTCGAAGGTTACATAAGCCAGTTTAGCACCATCAGGTGACCATGCGGGTGACATTAATGGCTGAGATGAACGATAAACGCGATCTTGATTAAATCCATCATAATCAGAAACACGCAGTTCATAAGGGTATGCCCCACCATTTGTCACAACAACATAAGCAATACGTGTGCGGAATGCGCCACGAATACCTGTTAATTTTTCAAAAACTTCATCACTAGCTGTATGAGCTGAGTAACGTAGCCATTTTGCAGGGATTTTATATTCACCTTGTGATAACACCGCACCTGGTGAACCTGCAACGTCAACTAACTGATAGCTCACTAAATACTGACCATCAGCAGAAGGTTGAACACGGCCAACAACAACTGAGTCAATACCTAAATTTGTCCAAAGCGCAGGTTGAACTTCTGATGCGGTAACCGGTTGCTGAGGCATACGTGAGACATCAATAGGGTTAAATTTTCCACTATTGCGTAAATCAGCTGCAATAATACCAGCAATATTTTCTGGCATTTGACCCGTGCCTTCCCATTTAAAAGGGACAACACCGATAGGGCGAGCAGTATTCACCCCTTGTGTAATTTCAATTCGGACTTCAGCGTTAGCGAATGCTGTAACGCATAAGATAAAAAGTCCAAAAATAACATTTAATGCCTGCTTCATCATGTCTCCCTTTTATTATTGCGGTTATTACGCAATAACGCACAGAATAGTAACAAACGCTTCTCAACAACACCATACAACGCATCAATAACATTCTAAAATAGCTATAAATTCGTGTATGTTTTCCTACTATCAGAGTGTTTTATGGCTTAAACTCAATTACTGGTGATTTAACCTCTTCGTAAATATCTTTTGGTGGTTTAGGTAGTTTAGCTGTATTGGCTGCTCGCAATGCCACTTGACATAAAGCAGGATCACCACCAACCGCTTTTGCACTTATCAATAAACCATCAGGTGCAATACTCACTTTTAGTTCACACGTTTTACCTTTATATAACTCAGGATCAATAAACTTCTGTTGAATAGCACTTTGTACCTGCCCTTTATAACGGTCGATACCTTCACCGTTTGCGCCAGTACGATTGCTGCCACCTTGCCCCATTGCTGAAGCACCAGATTGTTTATTATTTCCGTCAGAGACTAAACCATCAAGTAAACTATCGACTGTTTTACTTTGCTGAGCTGCGGCGGCTTTTGCCTTTGCATCTGCAGCCGCTTTCGCTTTGGCTTCTGCGGCAGCTTTTGCTTTAGCATCGGCTTCTGCTTTCGCTTTGGCATCGGCTTCTGCTTTCGCTTCTGCTTGCGCTTTTGCTTTAGCTTCATCTGCTTTTTGCTTAGCTAATTCAGCTTGTTTCTTTGCTTCAGCTTCTGCTTTCGCTTTGGCGTCTGCTTGCTCTTTTAAGATACGATCTCGCTCTGTTTTTGCCTGCGCTGCGGCTTCTTCTGCAACTTTTTGTTCTTCTTTCGCTTTTGCCGCGGCGGCTGCGGATTCACGACGTTGAGCCTCTGCTGCTTCTTTAGCTTGTAGACGTTCAACTTCTAATGTTTTTAAGCGCTCTTGCTCTTTTTGCTGCTGTTGACGCAACTCATCTTCTTGTTGCTCTGCACGCTCTTTACGTTCTTGCTCTGCTTTTTGGACGCTGGCTTGTTGTGTTTTTTGCTGGTTATACTGTTGTACCACCGCATTAGGATCGACCATAATAGCATCAACAACCTGCCCGCCTTCTCCACCACCGCCACCTAAATCCCATTTCTGAGTCAGTGAACCCCAGATAAGTAATGCGACAGCAAGCAAATGCAAGACGGTAGACAAGATAACTGAACCGCTCAGTTTACTTCGGATTGGTTTCGTCTTCTTTCCCACGCTATTATCCAAACTTATTTCAACCTATTTATATAGGTTGAGTCATTAAACCAACAGATTTAACACCTGCTTGACGTAACATATTGAGCACTTTAATTATCTCATCATAAGGAACATCTTTAGCGCCGCCAATAAGAAAGACTACTTTCGGATTTTTTTCCAATTGTAGCTTTGCTTCAGCCATAATCTGTTCTTGCGGTAACAATTCCAAAATTTCTTGGTTTACACGGATATTGTACTTATCTATCCCTGCAACTTCGACAATCACAGGCGGATTATCCGCTGTGGAAACTGTTTGTGTATCAGTTGCTTCAGGAAGATCAACTTCTACACTCTGCGAGATAATTGGTGCTGTTGCCATAAAAATCAACAAAAGCACAAGTAACACATCAAGCAAAGGAACAATGTTTATTTCTGATTTTATGCCTCGCCGGCTACTGCGACCCCGTGCCATCAGCCTTCTCCTTTTGCGTTAATTATTTCTTTTCTGCGGAGACGAAAGCTTGGCGATGTAAAATCGTCAGAAACTCTTCCATAAAGTTATCGTAACTTTGTTCCAGTTTATTTACACGCTGCGTAAACCGGTTATAAGCCATAACTGCGGGGATCGCCGCAAATAAACCGATAGCTGTTGCAATTAATGCTTCAGCAATACCGGGTGCGACCATTTGTAATGTTGCTTGTTTTACACTGCCTAAAGCGATAAAGGCATGCATAATCCCCCAGACAGTACCAAACAGACCTATATATGGGCTGATTGAACCAACAGTGCCTAAAAATGGGATATGAGTTTCAAGTGATTCTAATTCACGATTAAAAGAAACCCGCATTGCTCTTGCTGCACCATTAACAACTGCATCTGGCGCATGAACGCTTGCTTGATGCAAACGTGCAAATTCTTTAAATCCTGAATGGAATATTTGTTCAGACCCGGATAATTCATCGCGTCTTGCTTGGCTTTCTTTATATAAACGAGCCAAATCTGTACCTGACCAGAATTTATCTTCAAAATCGACAGCTTCACGATCTGCCGCATTCAGGACTTTAGTCCGTTGAATGATAATCGCCCAAGATGCAATAGAAAATCCGATTAAAAGCAACATGATCAACTTAACTAAAAGTCCCGCTTTTAGGAAGAGATCGATAACATTCATGTCAGCCACTACTTAAACTCCGCGATAATGGACTTAGGAAGCGCAACCGGCTTCATTTTGGATGAATCTACGCAGACAACTAAAACCTCTGCGCTACATAATACAGAACCATATTGATTAATAAGCTTTTGAGAAAATGTCATTGATGCACCACGTAATGTGGTAATTTCACTTTCTACTTGCAGAAGCTCATCTAACCTTGCTGGCGCAATATAATCGATGGATAATTTACGCACAACAAACACAACATGATCATACTCCCGTAAATCATGCTGATGAAAACCTTTTTCTCTGAGTAGTTCTGTTCGGGCGCGTTCAAAATATTTAAGATAACTGGCGTGATAAACAACACCACCGGCATCAGTATCTTCATAATAAACACGAACAGGCCAAAGAAACTGCATAATACCTTCCTTACATTTCCAGAGTTAAGTCCATAAATAATTAAGCTATAGGTTTCTTAACTATACTTAAGAGGTGCCTCTAAGGGAATCATAGTAACGTAAAGAATAGAAAACACAGTTTTCAGCCGCCAATCATAAACTCTTCTTTGCAACACGCAATATGCTTTATGCTCTGAATAGAAAAAATATTTTTATTAGTACAACATAAAAATGCTTGCTAATTAGCAATTAGTAGACTGCCTCAATTATTAATATTATTTTTAATGGAATAAAAAACCAGCAATTAAGCTGGTTTTTTATATAAATCAATCAATTATTAGTAATTGGTGTCTCATGAAGATAGTACCACTGCCAATCATCATTTTGAGAATTGCGTCTCAATAACACCATCGACTGACGCATAAGAATTTTCTTATTTTCATAGTGAGTTTCTCGATATCTGACCGCTGCCAAACAATCTGACTGATAAATTATTTTATACTCGTCTGTTTCTATTTTCAGACTGCTTCTTTTACCTGCATTTTGTCTAAACAAAGAGATAACCTCATCATAAGAAACTACCTTTCCACTTAAACCCACCATCGAAAAATCAGCTGATAAATGGGTTTTAATACTATCTAACGCCTCAGTTGATAAAGGCGATAAAGTAAAAATAGTTTCAATTGCATCATGAAGTGTTTTTATACTTTTTATTATTGCATCATTATTGAGATTCATTATGTATTTCCTGAGAGTTTTTTTGTTTTTTTAACGTTAATAATAACGTTATTGGTAATATTCCAATTAAAGCACAGCCTATAAAAGTCATGCTGTAAGCGGCTTGAGGTATATTAAATAAAGAAAGTGTATTAAATAACATTGCGACAACAGTTGCCCCAATACTGAAAACAACTTGGCGATTGATATTCCAAATAACACTTGCTTGTACTAATTCTTGAGAAACAAAATCATACAGTGCTGTTGTTTGTGCAGTATTTGCACCTATCCCACCACCAACTCCCATAATTAAATAAGCCACAATAAGCAATGTAATATCATTAGGGCCACTGACCAAAGCTAATAAGGCAATACCTGTACTATGTAATAACAACGCTATAATAAATAAGTATTTCATGCCTAATTTATTATAAAGTGCACCACTTATTATCATAGCTGTAAACGCACCTATGGCATATAACAGCATAAAAATACCGGTTCCTTGTCCGGTAAAACCTAAATGCTGCTGTAAATAAAAAATCGCTAAAATATTTACACCAGTAAAAACGCCAGGAATACAGAAATAAACAAAAATGGAGAGAGACAGTTTTCGGTTTTTTAATAATTTTAAATTAATAACCGGTGATGAATAACCTTTGTAATGAAAGTAATAAAACACAAAAAATAAAACGGCTAAACTTAAAGCAAATAATGCTAATAACGGTGAATGGTATTCACCATAAGAAGAAAGCGCTAATAACCCAGAAACGATCATTAAGCTGATTAAAATAACACCTTTAATATCAGGTACACTCTTTCCTTGTGGTCGTGGTTCTTTGACCCATAAAAAAGCCAGAAACGCGGTAAATAAAGAAAAAGGAATATTACTATAAAATACCCAACGCCAAGATACTACATCAACAATTAGTCCCCCTAAAGTTGGTGAGATCGCAGGTGCAATAAGCGCAACAGCCATAATCAATGTTGAGATTTTACTTCTTTCATGACCTTGAAAATATTGAAAAGTCAGTGCTTGCCCAATAGGTATTAATAACCCACCACTCACACCTTGAATAAAACGCCAAAATATAAGTTCGCCAAAGTGATGAGAATATCCCACCAGTGCAACAGACAAACTAAAAAATAGCATCGATGTCACCATTAGCGCTCGAATACCAAAGCGTTGAGACAACCAATGGCTTAATGGAATAATAAGTGTTAAGCCTAGAATATAGCTATTTGATACCCAAGTGACAGAAACAATTGAAACCTGCATATCTTCTGCAATTGCAGGAAGAGCTATAGCTGACATAAAAATATTTATACAGTCAATAAAAAAGCCAAGCAGGAAAATAAGTGCAATACGATAACGATAAGTCATAGAAATCCTCCGCACATAGAATACGAAAGATTGACGAATAGCGTCTATCTGACAAAATAGAACTTATTGTTTAATCAGAGTAAACAATCATGCAAAACCAAATAGATCGGATCCGCTCTTTTATTGCTGTTGTTGATACGGGGTCTTTTACTCAAGCCGCTAAATATTTACGCCTAAGTAAATCAATGGTAAGTATTCATGTCAAAGCGTTGGAAACAGAGTTAGATGTTTCTTTGCTTAATCGTAATACACGACGATTTACGCTTACAGAAACAGGTGAAATGCTTTATCAAGATTTTCGCCAAGTTTTACTTCAATTAGAGCAAACATTAGATAAAGCACGGCTTGGAGCACAAGAACTACAAGGTTCATTACGATTAAGTTCAACTGCTGAATTTGGTGAGCATTATATTCTGCCATTGCTCAATCAATTTATGCAGTCACATCCACGGCTAAAAGTTCAGTATCTATTTAATTCATCTATTGATGATTTAATAAACCATAAACTGGATTTAGCTATTCGCCTTGGCACATTAAAAGACAGTAATTATCGTTCTACAAAATTGGCCGATTACGCAATAAATCTTGTTATTTCCCCTGATTTATTGCAGAAATTCCCAGTAGAAACGATCTCAGATTTAAGTACTCTTCCCTATTTAGCAAACAGTAACTTACGTCAAACTAAACTTTCAGATTCACCCGCGTTCAATACATTACTGTCACAACGACATCAAGAAGCTTTCTTTGAAACCAGCACCATTGCTGCATTAAAAAAAATGGCGCTTGCTCATTCTGGCATGACTATTTTGCCTCAATGGTTTATCCATCAAGAATTATCAGAAGGTAAGTTAGTGGTGTTATTTCCAGAACTGTCGTTATTAACACAATCCGTTAATATTATTTTTCCTTATAGTGAACATATTCCAAGGAAAACACGACTATTTATAGATTATCTAAAAGAGAATATCCAATTATAAAAATTTAGGATAAACAATAAAATAGAGGAAATTAGAAAAAAAATAAAAAGAGAATAAAAAATGAAAAATACCTTATTTCTTTTTCATTTAATGATAAGAAATAAGGCATTTCTATTAATTAAAGAAATAATACAGCCCTATAATAAGAATAATAATAGCTGGGATTGGATGTAGCAAACATTTAGCAACAACATGTTTAGGACGAAATGCAACGCCAAATGTCGCACCTGCACACACCGCCCAAATTAATAATATTCCTTGCCATATAGACAACGAGCTTGTATTTGCAGCAAAGCGGTTAGGATCCCACATTACGCAAAATGCCATACCCAGAGCCATGATTAAAACAAGAGCCCGAATAGGGCCCTTGTTTAGTAGTTGGTAGCTTTTATCCAACATTATTCTTCACTTTCTGAAGTTTTTTTAGCTTCAGCGTGCTCGTAAGCCAGTCCTGCGATAACCGCAATACTACAAGCGAAGAGTGTGCCGAGAAGCCATGTAAAATACCACATACTCTATGCTCCTTAGTAAAGACTATGATTATTGCCTTCGATAAATTTCTTATCCAGGCGACCATGCATTTTCCAGTAACACCAAATAGTGTACAGCAGAACCAGTGGTACAAAGATAGCCGCAACAACAGTCATTACCTGAAGAGTAAACAGGCTAGATGTTGCATCCCACATAGTTAAACTCACATCAGGGAAAGTGCTTGAAGGCATCACAAATGGGAACATAGTCACGCCACAAGTTAAGATAACACAAGCAATAGTCAGTGAAGTGAACAAGAATGCCCAACCACCTTTATTTGCTTTAGTTGCAACAATCGCCAGTAAAGGAGACAGCAGGCCTAATGCAGGCAGCGCCCATAATACCGGGTAATTGTTGTAGTTTGTCATCCAAGCACCCGCTTCATGAGAAACAGTTTTCAGCAATGGAGATGATGGACCAGCTGTATCAATAGCACTAGTAATAATAAAACCATCAATACCATAGATTAACCACACACCCGCTAATGCGAATGCAACGAAAGTGATTAATGAGGTAATGTAAGTTGCTTTACGAGTACGTTCGTGCAGCTCACCTGTAGTACGCATCTGAAGATAACTTGCACCATGTGCAATAATCATCATTAAGCTAATCACACCTGCTAATAAACCATATGGGTTTAATAAGCCTAACAGGTTAATGATAGCGTTAGTTGTACCGTTATAGGATACACGTTGCATACTATCAACTTCTAATGGAACACCTTGCAGCAGGTTACCAAAAGCAACACCGATAACTAATGGTGGAACGAAGCTACCAATAAAGATGCCCCAATCCCACATACCACGCCATTTTGGTGATTCCAGTTTAGAACGGTAGTCAAAACCGACTGGGCGGAAGAATAACGCCGCCAGTACGAGGATCATACCGAAATAGAAACCAGAGAATGCCGCAGCATAAACCATTGGCCATGCAGCAAATAATGCACCACCCGCGGTGATTAACCATACTTGGTTACCATCCCAGTGAGGTGCTACTGAGTTAATTAAAATACGGCGTTCAGTGTCATCTTTTGCAATAACTCGCAATAATACACCTACACCCATATCAAAACCGTCGGTGACAGCAAAGCCAATCAGTAAGATACCAATCAGTAGCCACCAGACAAACCGCAAAACTTCATAATCAAACATAGTGGACTCCTGTGTTACTTACTTTGTGCAGAAGAAGTTGTCTTCTGTTCAAAGTGATAGCGACCCGTCTTCAGGCTACTCGGCCCAAGGCGACCAAATTTGAACATCAGGAACATTTCGGCAACTAAGAACAGAGTATACAGACCACAAATTAGACCCATTGAGACAAGAATATCAGCTTGAGTCAGTGATGAAGTCGCAACTGCTGTAGGTAAGATTTCCCCGATAGCCCACGGTTGACGTCCATATTCTGCGACAAACCAACCTGCTTCAATAGCAATCCAAGGTAATGGAATACTAAACAGGGCAGCACGCAGCAACCATTTGTAGTTACCAATACGGTTTGACAGAACAGTCCAGAAAGAGATCGCTACGATTAATAACATTAGGAAGCCAGAAGCAACCATAAGACGGAATGACCAGAACAGAGGTGCTACTTTAGGAATTGTATCCTTAGCAGCCGCTTTAATTTGCTCTTCACTCGCATCAACAACGTTTTCTGTATAACGTTTCAACAATAATCCATAACCAAGATCTTGTTTCACATCATTAAATGCAGCGCGAACTTGTGGATCAGTGTTACCTGAACGAAGTTCACTTAATAATTCGTAAGCTTTCATACCGTTACGAATACGCACTTCATGCTGGCTCATTAAGTCATGAAGACCTAATACAGGCGTATCGAAAGAACGCGTTGCGATAATTCCCATTACGTAAGGAATTTGCAGAGCAAACGAGTTTTCCATTTTTTCTTGATTAGGGAATGCAATCAAGTTGAAAGCAGCTGGCGCAGGTTCAGTGTGCCACTCCCCTTCTATTGCCGCTAATTTGGTTTTTTGTACGTCACCCATTTCGTAACCAGATTCATCACCCAGAACGATAACAGATAATACAGCTGCAATACCGAAAGTCGCTGCAACTGCAAATGAACGTTTAGCAAAACCGATATCACGGCCTTTAAGTAGGTAGTAAGAGCTGATACCTAAAATGAAGAATGCACCAGTACAGTAACCAGCAGCAACAGTATGGACAAATTTCACCTGAGCAACAGGGTTAAGAACCAGATCAGCAAAGCTCAACATTTCCATTCGCATGGTTTCAAAGTTGAAATCTGCAGCGACAGGGTTTTGCATCCAACCGTTCGCGACAAGGATCCATAACGCTGAGAAGTTAGAACCAAAGGCAACTAACCAGGTTACCATTAAGTGTTGCTTCTTGCTTAAACGATCCCAACCAAAGAAGAACAATCCGACGAAAGTTGATTCTAAGAAGAACGCCATTAAACCTTCGATAGCTAAAGGCGCACCGAAGATATCACCGACGTAATGAGAGAAATAAGACCAGTTAGTACCAAATTGGAACTCCATGGTCAACCCAGTTGCGACACCCAGAGCAAAGTTAATACCAAATAACTTACCCCAGAACTTTGTCATATCTTTGTAAACTTGTTTACCAGACAGAACATATATCGTTTCCATGATTGCCAGCAAAAACGCCATACCAAGCGTTAATGGTACAAACAGGAAGTGATACATTGCTGTTAAGGCAAACTGTAACCGTGACAGTTCGACAATATCAAACATCTTGACTCCTTGCTCCTAGCAGGAAGACACCGACTTGCGGCAACCCGACTTTATTAAATAATAAAGCCTCATAACTACCAGCAATAAATGCCTCTAAAAACAACAACGAATATTAAAGACCAAAAACACAATACCTTACAAATAGTACGCTTATATTTACATAATATAAATATATTTTGCGTGACCCAGATTTGAATTCTGAGCTTAGGTCAACAATACGACTTTTAGGTTAGTAACAGCATATTTGATCGTGCGCCAATTTAAGCATATTCAGAAAATTTTGCCACAATTAATAACTTGACCTACATCAAAAAAACACTTTAATGTTAACTAGTTGCGAATAAATTACCCAATAGTTACTTTTGTGTTAATGCAATGTTGGTTTTATTTTTAAGTTTAATTTACCTCCTTATATTTTCCATAAAAAAATTAACTTTTTATTTTCATAAGCGAGTCAAAAATAAACACTTTTAATTGTGCTTCACTAATTTTAATATTAAAAATACTTTTTTGCAGGTAAAAAATAAATATTTAAAAAAATAATTTATTAATTAGCAAGTTAAATTTCATAGCTTTATAATATAGGAAATATACGACTAATATAACTATAAATTAAAATAGTTAAATAAAATCTGACGTAAATAAATAATTTTCCATATGAGCAATAAAATTAGCCTTCTTTTTCTTTTCCTCTTACTCAATAAAAATCCAATTAATCACGTATAATTCGTATTCAATAAAAAATAAAAAAAACAACACAAATCATTTTAAATCAATATGTTAAATTAAAACAAATAGTCTAAAAAATAAAATTAAATATTTTACGTATCATTAAGTAATATTTTTTAGATAATTAAAGTGTGATTAATACAGTGGTAATTGTGATATAAAAAAAGCCTCAAATAATGTCCCCATCCTCCCCCAAAATTTAATTTTAAGTGATAAGTATAATGAAAAAACGATTTTCCTAGCTATCTGGAGCTTAACTTACGAGTATTCTATCTATTAATGTGTTTTAAAAAGGCTTAGAACATGGGCATGATCAGCGATTTTTAGACTGTTCTTAAGGTATAGATGTAACTAAAAAATAATAACTTGCTATTTAATTACATGTTATCGAGATATAAATTGTATAAAAATAAGACAAAAAAGAAGGCAAATACTCTCACGTTAGTGCTCCTCTATTTCTTATAATCTATTTATCAAAACGATTTTTCACAATTTAAGAAAGAAAATGTTCCATTTATAAAGGAGATACGAGTAGAAAAAATGATATAAAAAGACTTTTTAGCCATTTAGCCACATAGATCAATACTAGATAAAACAAATATAAAACAGATAGATAGAACTAAAAACACGTTAATAATGATAAAAAATAATACTTTTTTTACTTCATAATAAAAAACTAGAAATATAGATAAAAAAATACCAGCCTCTTTTTATAGGCTGGTATTTTTATAATATCAAGCTGAAACTATTAACAGATTTGTTACTTATTTAAGAAGTGACTTAATTGCTTCGCCGATATCAGCCAAACTGCGAACCGTTTTTACCCCTGCTGCTTCTAGTGCTGCGAATTTCTCATCAGCAGTACCTTTGCCACCAGCGATAATTGCACCAGCATGCCCCATACGTTTACCTTTAGGTGCAGTTACACCCGCAATATAACCGACTACAGGTTTCGTCACGTGATCTTTGATGTAAGCAGCCGCTTCTTCTTCTGCTGCACCACCAATTTCACCAATCATGACAATGGCTTCAGTTTGTGGATCCTCTTGGAACAACTTAAGAATATCAATAAAGTTAGAACCCGGGATTGGGTCTCCACCAATACCAACGCACGTTGATTGGCCTAAACCGACATCTGTAGTTTGTTTAACCGCTTCATAAGTAAGTGTTCCTGAGCGAGAGACAATACCTACTTTACCCGGTAAATGAATGTGTCCTGGCATAATACCAATCTTGCATTCACCCGGAGTAATAACTCCTGGGCAGTTAGGGCCAATCATTCGAACACCCGCCTCATCTAATTTGACTTTTACAGTCAGCATATCCAATGTTGGAATACCTTCTGTAATAGTGATAATTAGCTTAATGCCAGCATCGATAGCTTCAAGAATGGAGTCTTTACAAAATGGTGCCGGAACATAGATAACGGTAGCGGTCGCACCTGTTGCTTCAACGGCTTCACGTACAGTATTAAATACCGGTAGACCTAAATGTGTCGTTCCGCCTTTCCCCGGCGTTACTCCACCAACCATTTTAGTACCATAAGCAATAGCTTGCTCAGAGTGGAATGTTCCTTGGCTACCCGTAAAACCTTGGCAAATTACTTTGGTATTTTTATCGATTAAAATGGACATTATTTTGCCTCCGCTGCTGCAACAACTTGTTTAGCGGCATCTGTTAGACTTGTTGCGGCGATAATGTTCAATCCGCTATCAGCTAATTTTTTGGTGCCTAATTCTGCATTGTTTCCTTCAAGACGTACAACAACAGGTACATTGACACCAACTTCTTCAACAGCACCAATAATACCGTCTGCAATTAGGTCACAACGAACAATACCGCCGAAAATGTTAACTAGCACAGCACTGACATTTTCATCTGACAAAATAATTTTAAATGCTTCTGTTACTCGCTCTTTGGTAGCTCCGCCACCGACATCAAGGAAGTTCGCGGGTTCACCGCCATGAAGTTTAACGATATCCATAGTCCCCATCGCTAAACCTGCACCGTTAACCATACAACCGATATTGCCATCGAGTGCAACATAGTTCAGTTCCCATTGTGCCGCTTGTGCTTCACGAGGATCTTCTTGTGATGGATCGTGCATTTCACGCATTTCTGGCTGGCGATATAATGCATTGCTATCAACGCCTAATTTACCATCAAGACAAATTAAGTCGTCTTCTTTGGTAATAACCAGTGGGTTAATTTCAATTAGAGCAAGATCACGTTCAAGGAATATTGTTGCTAACCCCATAAAAATCTTAGCAAATTGACTAACTTGCTTGCCTTTCAAACCCAGTTTAAACGCTAATTCTCTTCCCTGATAAGGCATGGGCCCTGTTAGGGGATCAATAATGGCGCGATGAATAAGTTCTGGCGTTTCTTCAGCCACTTTTTCAATTTCTACGCCACCTTCTGTTGAAGCCATAAAGACAACACGACGGGTACCGCGGTCTACAACTGCGCCAAGATAAAGCTCTTTAGCGATATCTGTTGCTGCTTCAACCAAAATTTGTGTAACCGGTTGACCATTAGCATCTGTTTGATAAGTCACCAAACGTTTGCCTAACCACTGTTCTGCAAATGCACGAATTTCTTCTTTGGATTTTACGACTTTAACGCCGCCCGCTTTACCTCGTCCACCCGCGTGAACTTGACATTTCACGACCCAAGGGCCTTGACCGATTTTTGATGCAGCTTCTTCTGCCTCACGCGGCGTGGAGCAGGCGAAACCAGCAGGTGCTGGCAATCCATACCGTGAGAAAAGCTGTTTTGCCTGATACTCGTGTAAATTCATGATGTTCTATCCATAATCTTGTTGAAAGTCGGGCTTTCTTATTTTTTTGACTATAAGCCAGAGAAATCTGGCTTCACGAACACACTGTACTTCTTTGATGCTTGTGTATGCTGCTTGTAATAGGCAGGAGGAGCATCTCCTGCCTAAAAGCGAGATTGTTGATTACCTACACATCCAGTAATAAACGAGCTGGATCTTCTAGCATCTCTTTGACTGTCACTAAGAAACCGACAGATTCACGACCATCAATTAAGCGATGGTCATAGGAAAGCGCTAAATACATCATTGGTAGAATAACAACCTGACCATTTACTGCCATTGGGCGATCTTTAATTGCATGCATACCCAAAATAGCGCTTTGTGGTGGATTGATAATTGGTGTTGACATCAATGAGCCGAAAACACCGCCGTTAGTAATAGTAAAGTTACCACCCGTTAAATCTTCAACAGTTAACTTACCATCACGGCCTTTAACCGCTAACGCTTTGATATTTTTCTCGATATCCGCCATGCTCATGGCATCTACATCACGTAATACTGGCGTAACCAGACCGCGAGGTGTTGATACCGCAATACTGATATCAAAATAGTTGTGATAAACCACATCAGTGCCATCAATCGAAGCATTGACTTCTGGATAACGTTTCAGTGCTTCAACAACAGCTTTAATATAGAAAGACATAAAACCTAAACGTACACCATGACGTTTTTCAAAAGCTTCGCCGTATTGATTACGTAAATCTTTAATCGGCTGCATGTTGATTTCATTAAAGGTCGTCAACATTGCGGTGGTGTTTTTCGCTTCTAATAAACGCTCTGCAACACGTTTACGTAAACGAGTCATTGGCACACGTTTTTCACTACGGTGCGATAACAGTTCTTGAGGAGCTTGAGTTGTAGCTTGCGCCACAGGCTTACTGCTAGAAACATGACTTTCAATATCTTGGCGCGTCAATCGACCACCAACACCACTGCCTTTTACATCAGCAGGATTAATATCATGCTCAGCAACTAAACGACGAGCCGTTGGGCTAAGTGCATCGTTATTACCTTGAACGGTAAGGTCTGCACTTTGACGTTGTGCTGGTGTGCTATCTTGTGCAGGTTTCACATCGGCAGGAATACCTGTGCTATCACCAAGACGAATACGTCCTAATAATTGACGAGAACCAACCGTAGCACCTTCCTCTTCAAGAATGCTTTCCAACACACCTGCTTCACTAGCAGGAACTTCTAATACCACTTTGTCTGTTTCAATTTCGACAAGTACTTCATCACGTTGAATGCTATCACCAGGTTTTTTATGCCAAGTTGCGACCGTTGCGTCAGCAACTGATTCAGGGAGATCCGGTACTAGAATATCTACACTACTCATTTTCTATCCTTATTTATTAACTTTCAGTGCATCTTCAACCAGAGCTTTTTGTTGCTCCTGATGAACAGAGGTATAACCAACTGCTGGCGAGGCTGACGCTGGTCGACCCGCATAACGTAAGGTTGCACCTGTTGGAATAGCATCACGGAAATTGTGTTGACTGCAATACCAAGCCCCTTGATTTAATGGCTCTTCTTGACACCAAACAAAATCTTTCACGTGAGCATAAGGTGCTAAAACCTGAGCCAGATCTTCATGTGGGAATGGATAAAGTTGCTCGATACGGATTATCGCCACATCACTTTGATCATTTGCACGACGTTGTTCTAATAAATCGTAATAAACTTTACCTGAACACATCACAACACGTTTGACGTTTTCTGGTTTTAAGTCATCCATTTCACCAATAACAGGTAAAAATTTACCATCTGCTAATTCATCCAGTGCAGAAACCGCTAATGGATGACGTAGTAATGATTTTGGTGACATAACGATTAATGGACGACGCATTCCACGCAATGCTTGGCGACGTAACATGTGGTAAACCTGAGCCGGTGTAGATGGCACACAGACCTGCATGTTTTGCTCAGCACATAATTGTAGATAGCGCTCTAAACGTGCAGAGGAGTGCTCAGGCCCTTGACCTTCGTAGCCATGTGGTAACAGCATGACTAAACCACACATACGACCCCATTTTTGCTCTCCGGAGCTAATAAATTGGTCGATAACAACTTGTGCAACGTTAGCGAAATCACCAAACTGTGCTTCCCAAATCGTTAAATCGCGAGGTTCAGTTGTGGCATAACCATATTCAAACGCCAGTACAGCTTCTTCAGTTAGTACAGAATCCCAAACATTAAACTGACCTTGAGAATTATGTACATTTGCTAATGGCACATAAACTGAGCCGTTAGTTTGATTATGAATTACCGCATGGCGATGGAAGAACGTACCACGGCCAGCATCTTCACCAGAGAGACGAATTGTAATGCCTTGGTCAACTAAGGTTGCATAAGCCAATGTTTCAGCTGCACCCCAATCGAGTAATTTCTTACCCTCTGCCATTACTGCTCTATCTGCATAGATTTTCTCAACACGAGATTGCATAACAATTTCTGCTGGAACATTACTCACACGACGCGCTAAATCTTGTAAACGCGTTTTTTCTACTTTGTGTGGGTACTCTTCGTTCCACTCATGGTTAAGATAAGGTTCCCATGTGAAGGTGTGTGGCCCCATAGGGCGATACTCTTCAACAACACAGTCACCTCGATCTAATGCATCACGGTAAAGATTAACTAATTCAGTAACGTCATTGGCATCAAGTAAACCTTGCTCAACTAATTTATCAGCATAAATTTTACGCGGAGTTGGGTGTTTCTTAATTTTTTGATACATCAGAGGCTGTGTTGCATTTGGCTCGTCAGCTTCATTATGACCATGGCGACGATAACAAACTAAATCAATCATCACATCGCGTTTAAAGGTATTACGGAAATCCAATGCTAAACGAGTGACGAATGCAACGGCTTCAGGATCATCCGCATTAACGTGGAAAATAGGTGCCTGAACCATTTTCACAATATCAGTACAATATTGTGTTGAACGGGCATCTTTCGGATTTGATGTGGTAAAACCAACTTGGTTATTGATAACAATACGAACAGTACCACCGACTTCATAGCCACGTGCTTGAGACATGTTTAAGGTTTCTTGAACAACCCCCTGCCCAGTCACTGCCGCATCGCCATGAATGGTAATAGGTAGAACCATATTGCTACGCGCGTCATCTAAACGATCTCGACGAGCACGAACAGAACCAATAACAACAGGGCTAACAATCTCAAGGTGAGATGGGTTAAATGCTAATGCGAGGTGGACTTGAGCCCCTTCAGTCGCAAAATCTGATGAGAAACCTTGGTGATATTTAACGTCACCCGTTCCTAAGTGTTCTTTATGAATTCCTGCAAACTCATCAAATAAATCAGCGGGTTTTTTACCTAGAATATTAACGAGAACGTTTAAACGTCCACGGTGCGCCATACCAAGAACCACTTCACGTGTGTCTTGTTTACCTGCATGACGAATTAAATCTTTTAACATCGGAACAAGCGCATCACCACCTTCTAAAGAGAAGCGTTTTGCACCAGGGAATTTCGCACCTAAATAGCGCTCTAAACCTTCAGCCGCTGTTAACTCAGTTAGAAAACGGAGTTTCTCTTCTTTAGTAAATTGCTCTGCAACATTAACGGATTCCAAACGCTGTTGAAGCCAACGTTTTTCTTCTGTATTAGTAATGTGCATATATTCAGCACCAATTGAACCACAATAAATGCGCTTCAAGGCTTCATATAATTCACCGAGTTTCATGGTTTCTTTGCCGATAGCAAAAGATCCCACATTAAACGTTTCTTCAAAGTCTTCTTTTGTTAGATTATGAAAAGCTGGATCTAAATCAGGAACAGATTCTTGTTTCCATAACCCAAGCGGGTCGAGATTCGCATTTTGATGACCGCGGAAACGAAAGGCATTAATGAGCTGCAAAACTTTGACTTGTTTTGAGTCCATAGCCGGATCACTTACCGAGGTATGGTATCGAGTGGATTCTTTAGCGAGGCGTCTGAAGTAGTCGCGGGTTTGAGAATGCGACTGCTCTATGCCTTGACTTGCGGGTAGTTGTTGAAAAATCTCTCTCCAACTTTCGTCAACAGAGTTTGGGTCAGTTAGGTAATCTTCATAGATATCTTCTATGTAAGATTGATTCTCTCCTGCTAGAAATGTCGATTCTAGCCAGTCCTTCATTGCGCCGTTCTGCATTATGATCCCTTAAGCTATACAGCTTTAGTTCGCCGTGGATAACTAATACCGTGATTAAACGGTTTCGATTGCAAGGTTCTCTTATGACCCGCTCTCTCGCAGGTTCTTAAATATGGAGCTTTAGCTCTCAAGGAACCTTTAAGCACTGTCTAACAGTGTTTAAAGGTGCCTATCTGTACACACTTATTATTGCAAACGTCTAACTTAGTTTTTCCATTAACCGCCCTAACTATTTTAGGGCGGTTATTATTTTATGCACTACGTTTTAACAACATTGACTTAATGTGACCTATTGCTTTTGTCGGATTAAGTCCTTTAGGACATACGCTGACACAATTCATAATACCGTGACAGCGGAAAACACTGAAAGCATCGTTAAGATCATCAAGACGAGACTCTGTTTCTGTATCACGACTATCAATCAAGAAACGATATGCAGCTAATAGTCCCGCAGGCCCAATAAACTTATCTGGATTCCACCAGAATGATGGGCAAGAGGTTGAACAACAAGCACAAAGTATACAATCATAAAGACCATCAAGCTTCGCACGTTGTTCCGGTGACTGTAAGTTCTCACGAGCGGGAGGATTTTTGTCATCATTAAGTAAATAAGGACGGATCTTCTCATATTGAGTGTAGAACTGAGTCATATCTACTATTAAATCACGGATCACAGGTAAACCGGGTAACGGTCTGATCACAATTTTCTTACTTCCTCTGTGTAAAGATGAAATAGGTGTGATACAAGCCAAACCATTTTTACCGTTCATATTCAAACCATCAGAACCACAGACCCCTTCACGACAAGAACGGCGGAACGATAAAGTAGGATCTTTTTCCTTTAGCTGAATTAATGCATCCAATAGCATCATGTCACGCCCTTCAGGTGCTTCTAGGGTGTAATCTTGCATATGCGGCGCATTGTCAACATCAGGGTTGTAACGATAAATCGAAAATTCAAGTTTCATTTTTGAGTCTCCGCAACTTCAATAACACCGCTAATTAATATGTACGCACTTTTGGAGGAAAAGCCTCACGCAGTTTCGGCTGCATATTGACTTCACGTCGTGTCATTGTTTCGGTTTGCGGCTGATATAACGTATGACATAACCAGTTCGCATCATCACGTTCAGGGAAATCGAAACGGCTATGGGCACCACGGCTTTCTGTACGGAAGTTAGCAGATACCGCAGTGGCATACGCTGTTTCCATCAAGTTATCTAATTCTAAGCACTCAATACGTTGGGTATTAAATTCACTTGAATTATCATCAAGTCGTGCATTCTGTAAGCGCTCACGAATAACTTTAAGCTCTTCCAGACCTTTTGCCATTGCATCACCTTCACGGAATACAGAGAAGTTATGTTGCATACAAGATTGCAATGCTTTACGGATTTCGACTGGGTCTTCACCAGAACGATTGTTTTCCCAACGATTTAAGCGCGTTAATGCAGCGTCAATATCTGAATCACTGGCTTCGCGCATTGTGCCTTGTTCCATCAGTGACTCTTTTAAGTGAACCCCCGCTGAACGACCAAAAACAACTAAGTCGAGCAAGGAGTTCCCACCTAAACGGTTTGCACCATGAACAGAAACACAAGCAATTTCGCCTACAGCAAATAATCCAGGGATAACTTCATCTTTACCCTGCGCATTTACGCGAATAGCTTGTCCCGTTACTTTCGTTGGAATACCACCCATCATATAGTGACAAGTAGGAATAACCGGAATTGGCTCTTTAATTGGATCAACGTGAGCAAAGGTACGAGAAAGGTCAAGAATACCGGGTAAACGAGATTCAAGAACTTCTTTACCCAAATGATCGAGTTTCAATTTAGCATGAGGCCCCCAAGGACCATCACAACCACGACCTTCGCGAATTTCAATCATAATTGAACGTGCGACAACATCTCGACCCGCAAGGTCTTTGGCATTAGGTGCATAGCGTTCCATAAAGCGTTCGCCATCTTTATTTAGTAAATATCCACCTTCACCACGGCAACCTTCTGTAACTAATACCCCCGCCCCCGCAATACCCGTTGGGTGGAATTGCCACATTTCCATATCTTGTAAAGGAACACCGGCACGAACCGCCATACCAACGCCATCACCTGTATTGATATGTGCATTAGTGGTTGATTGGTAGATACGACCTGCGCCACCCGTTGCCAGAATAGTTGCATTTGCTTTGAAATAAACCACTTCGCCCGTTTCAATGCAAATTGCAGTACAACCGACAATATCGCCATCTTGGTTTTTCACTAAATCTAGTGAATACCATTCAGAGAAGATAGTTGTATGATTTTTTAAATTTTGCTGATAAAGGGTGTGTAATAATGCGTGTCCTGTACGGTCAGCAGCCGCAGCAGTTCGAGCGGCTTGTTCACCACCAAAATTTCTAGATTGACCACCAAAAGGACGTTGATAAATGCGACCATCATCAAGACGAGAAAATGGCAGCCCCATATGCTCTAGCTCTAAAATTGCTTCGGGGCCAGTTTTACACATGTACTCAATGGCGTCTTGGTCACCAATATAATCGGAGCCTTTAACGGTATCGTACATATGCCATTCCCAATTATCTTCGTGTGTATTACCTAATGCGACAGTAATACCACCTTGGGCGGAAACAGTATGAGAACGAGTAGGAAAAACTTTAGATATTAGTGCACATGACAGTCCCATTTGGGAAATCTGTAAAGCAGCGCGCATTCCCGCACCACCAGCCCCAATAACGACTGCGTCAAACTCTCTTACTGGCAGATTCATTACACACCCCACACCACAATTGTTCCATAAATAAGATAAGCCAACAGCGCAACTACGATAATAAGTTGTAGAATTAAGCGTAACGCCACTGGTTTAATATAATCCGTTAACACCTGCCACATTCCAATCCACGCATGAATCAGAATAGAAAGTAGTGTCAATATGGTGAAAACTTTGGTTAAGGATGAGCTAAAGAACCCACGCCATACTTCATAAGTGATATCTGTTGTTGCAATAAAACCCACGAAATAGAGCACATATAAAACAATGATAATGGCAGTGGCACGTAGAAATAACCAATCTTGAATGCCAGTACGGCCTAAAGTAGATGAATTACTTACCATACTAATACCCCCGCCAATATTGATAAAACAACCGTAATTATCATTGATATTGCCGCTGAATTGCGACCTACAATCAATGTTTCATCAATAAAGCCGAAGTCCATCAACATATGACGGATACCGCCGCAAATATGATATGCCAACGCAGTTAGGATGCCCCACAAAATAAATTTCGCGAAGAAACCAGTCATTATTTCAGCCGTTTGCTGAAAACCTTCAGGAGATGAGAGAGAGGTGCCAAGTAACCACAGTAAAATACCTACTGCGACTAACATAATAACACCAGAGACACGATGCAAGATCGATGCGATAGCAGGGAGTGGAAACTGTATCGTCTGTAAATCCAGATTGACAGGTCTTTGTTTTTTCACAATTTATGCCCACACAGCTTTTATAATTTTTCCTTCCTCCGGACCTGGATGGAAATCAAACAGCGAATGGGGTACAAAGGCACATTTTAAGTAAAATGTTAATTCCGTCTATTTTACGAAAACTGTGGATTCGTTACGCTGGTTCTCCATACAACAGCGGTTCCGGAGACCTGGGCGCAGTATAAGTGCTTCACAAAATTATTACAATTACCACACAACTAGTGTGCCTGACATTTGCCTCGAACAGTGAGAGGGATCACGATCTCATACATTCGATGCAAAAATGATTATCATTTTTGACACATACACAACATTTCCATTACATTTACTGCATAATTTTAAAGATTATGTTTTTTTTGTGCGCAAACACGCTTCCAGAAACCGCAAACTTGTGTAAAAGTGTTGTCAGTACTAATTCTAAGTGCATTGCATAAAAAAGCACCTAAAAAAACATAACATCAAAAGCTCCGTAACATAAGTGGCACACTATAGACCTAGATTTTTATTGGCTTTAAATAAAATTCATTAGGTATCCTACGTCAACTATAGTTTCACTATCGAAGTGCATCTTTATGAAGATAACACTCGACAATGTTGGGAGATTAATAAGCGCTAAGGAGATTATAAATGGCTGATAACAAAGCTAAGCTAACGATTGATGATACTTCTGCGGATTTGGACGTTCTCACCCCTACACTCGGTTCCAAAGTCATTGATATTCGTACTCTAGGCTCCAAAGGTTATTACACCTATGATCCCGGCTTCACTTCAACCGCATCCTGTGAGTCAAAAATTACCTTTATCGATGGTGACAACGGCATATTACTCCACCGTGGTTTTCCTATCGGGCAATTAGCAACGGAATCAACATATTTAGAAGTTTGTTACATCCTGCTTTACGGCGAAGCACCCACACAAGAGCAATACGACAACTTTAAGAAAACGGTTACTCGTCACACCATGATCCATGAACAAATCACCCGATTATTTCATGGTTTCCGTCGTGACTCTCACCCAATGGCAGTATTATGTGGCGTTACTGGCGCACTAGCGGCGTTCTATCATGATGCACTTGACGTAAGCAATCCTGTTCACCGAGATATTACGGCTTATCGCCTGCTATCTAAAATGCCAACAGTTGCTGCTATGTGTTACAAATATTCTATTGGTCAGCCTTTTGTTTATCCACGTAACGACCTTTCATATGCGGGCAATTTCTTACATATGATGTTTGCAACACCTTGCGAAGAGTATGTGGTTAATCCTGTTCTTGAACGCGCAATGGATAGAATTTTTATTCTCCATGCTGATCACGAACAAAATGCATCAACATCAACAGTGCGTACTGCGGGTTCTTCTGGTGCTAATCCATTCGCTTGTATTGCAGCGGGTATTGCTTCACTTTGGGGACCTGCTCATGGTGGTGCAAACGAAGCATGTTTACGTATGTTAGAAGAGATTAAAACGGTTGAGCACATCCCTGAATTTATTAAACGCGCAAAAGATAAAAATGACTCTTTCCGTTTAATGGGCTTTGGTCACCGTGTTTATAAAAACTATGATCCACGAGCCACAGTAATGCGTGAAACCTGTCATGAAGTGCTAAAAGAATTAAATCTTAATGACAGCTTACTTGAAGTAGCAATGGAATTAGAACGTATTGCATTAAACGACCCATACTTTATTGAGAAAAAACTCTACCCTAACGTAGATTTCTACTCTGGAATTATCCTGAAAGCATTAGGTATTCCATCTAATATGTTTACGGTAATCTTCGCTATTGCTCGTACCATTGGTTGGATTGCACACTGGAACGAAATGCATGAAGATGGCCTGAAAATTGCGCGCCCTCGCCAACTTTATACAGGTTATACCGAGCGCCAATTTCACTCTGATATTAAAAAGAAATAAATCTATTTAAATTATTTCTTTTATCTTGCTAAGCCCCGTTAAATTTCGGGGCTTTATGTTTTTAAATAAATAAAAATATCAAAATTAACTTTTCAAATATTCTTGTGGAGTTTGCCCAGTCATTTTTTTAAAAAAAGTAATAAATGCACTATCACTGGCAAAACCTAATATTTGGCTAATATCAATATAACGGTGATGCATAGCTAATAATTCTATCGCTTTCATTAATCGCCATTGTTGCCGCCACTGCTGGTAACTTAACCCTGTTTCTTTATAAAATAAGCGTGTAATTGTTTTTTCACTAGCACCAACATATTTTGCCATTTCTTGTAATGGTGGTGGTAATTCATGAAAAGATAATTTACTTAATCGCCTATCTTTAGGCATTGATAAATGATTAGGCTGTCGTTGAGATTGTTTTATTTCATCAAAAAACACGGTGAGTAAATTAGCATAACGCCCTTCTTCCCATTGAGTTTCAAAATCGGCAATTGCAATCCGTTCTAATATTTCTCTAAGTAGCGGTGAAATAGTTAGTATTTCACTCTCGATAGGAAAATTATCATGATATTTATCAGCGAGATAAACTGAACGATAACCAACAGAGGCATACATTTCTACACGATGTACGATTTGAGGCGGGATCCATGCTATTCGCATTGGAGGCAATACAGACACACGATCAACTAAGGTTATTCTCATACAGCCAGATTGCGTAAATAACAATTGCCCTCTATCGTGTGAATGAAAACCGGAGTCGTGCTTTCCCATTTCCGCTGCAATACCGACAACTGATGCTAGATGCTCTTCTGGCACAAAGTGGTCGTATTGATTAAGCCAAGCCATTACTTGTCCTATTTGAAAAACAATATGTCTTTATGTTTGTAACTAGACATTATTTATCTCTGTATTCTGTCATCAAGATCCACGTTTCAGGATATACAACAGATGAACAGAAAACTCTCTTTATGGTTAGCAATTGCGTTGATGATGTTTCCACAAATTGCAGAAACCATTTATAGCCCAGCTCTTACTGATATTTCAAACGGCTTTAATGTCAGTGCAGGTGAAGCTGGACAAACACTTTCGCTCTATTTCTTTGCTTTTGCGCTGGGGGTCATTATATGGGGTCGGTTATGTGATGTCATTGGGCGTCGTCCAACTATGCTGGCTGGGTTGTTTATTTATGCTATTGCATGTCTTGGTGTATTTATCAGCCAAGATTTCTCTGTGCTACTGGGATTACGTATGTTGTCAGCTTTTGGTGCCGCGGTGGGATCAGTAGGAACACAAACCATTATGCGTGATGTGTATAGTGGTGATGAATTAGCAAAAGTTTTTTCTGTTATGGGTGCTGCTATCGCATTAAGTCCTGCTATTGGTATGTTAAGTGGTTCTTTATTGGTGAACTATGCTGGTTATCAAGGTGTATTTAGCGGCCTTGCATTTCTGGCTGTTATTTTATTGTTATGGAGTATTTTTGCATTACCAGAAAGCCGCCCAGTAACAATAAAGACCGCACCATTAAGAGAAACTGCAATAAAAATGCTAGGTGATATGCAAATCGCTAAGACAGTATTATTAATTGCTTTTTTCAATATAAGCTTATTTGCTTATTATCAGCTAGCACCTTTTATGTTTAATAGCCAAGGCTACAGTGCCAGCACCTTTGGTTATAGCGGTATTGCTTTAGCATTAGGTGTTGGTATTGGCTCTTTTATTAATAAAACACTATTAAATCATCAATGGACATGTAAAAAATTAGTTTTATTAGCCAGTTTTATCGCATTAATTAGTGCTATTGGTGTTTATTTATTGCGCAATAATATTAGTTTTATTATTCCAATGATAGGCAGTGTAATTGCTTATGGCATTGCTATACCCAATATACTGGCCACTGCATTAGCTCAATATAAAGATCGCTTAGGTACTGCGGGCGCATTATTAGGTTTATTCTATTATTTACTTATTGGAGGCGGTCTTGCGCTTGCTGGCTGGGGGCAAGATTTAGCGATAACCTTACTTATTTGCAGTGCGAGTTCGTTGTTATTATCTTATTCACGCCAAACGACAAATTAATAAACTGAAAATGCCTCTCAACCGAGGCATTTTTTATTCCACTAAAATAACATTAGTAATTTTTATTAATTTATTATTTTCTGCTGTTATATAAATTAGGTAGTTCCAAATATAAATAAGCAAAAAAGAGTAAAAAGACATGGCAATTTTCATTGTTTTAGTCTGAGTTTATCACGTTATATTTTTAATCAATCTTAATAACTGCTAGTACCGATCTCACTTAACAGACAATTCTTAAATTATTTTAAATATCACAATAAATGCCTTATTTATCACTTCTTCATTTTCAGTCATTTTTCCTGATATAAGCTTCTATATAAGGATTAATTGAATATTAATAAAGTTAAGTGATATTTTTTAGCGTTTATCACTATAAATTTCACAAATATATCACACCAATTGCATTTGCAGCATTGATAATCAAATTGTTCAATTCATCATTTCATGGTAAAAAAAACTGTTTATCCATACATAGCTTAAGGAACTGGCGTGATAAAAAAAATCTTAGACATTTTCCCTATTTTTGGGAAAAAAGATGTCCCTGTGACAGAAAAATACCTACAGGAATCTCTTGTACTACTAGCTACATTTGATGAGGAATTACCTAAGCGTGCATTAAATTATGTACTCACTGGTGAAAACTCTGAGGTACTTTTTGAATTAAACAAGCTGGATGCTTCAAAAGCAGCGGTTTACTTTGACAAACCCGGCACCTTAGAGTGGTGGTATGCTCATGGTGTTAATACGGGTCAATACAGCAAAATTATCACCCAAGGCCTTAATGCTCGACACAAGCTCTATTCTAAAGTCGGTGACGGTTTTTCCGCAGAGCAAATTGCACGTTACGGTAAAGTACTTGCTGCTGCTTGCCAAGATATCAATATTAAAATCACCACAAAAGAAGTCCCGACCTGGGTGCTTTATCTGCTAATTGATGTGTTTTATAACACTTATGAAAATGCACGGAATCTTAATTTAGAGCACCGTAAGCATTGGAGCATGGCATTTATTGCTAATATGTTGGCACAGGAAGCCGATATCCCAGGCGAAAATGCATTATTTGCTGTATTCGATAGAAAAGATATTTCCGAATACTATGCAACAAATCTTAAGCGTATTTATGAACTTTCCGACTTACATGATTATGTACTTGAACATCAAGAATTTGTTCGAACAACGTTAATTGAGAAATTATCTGCAAATGGATTAGTTGAACTTATAAACTATCTTAATAAAAACACGCTATTACGTGATAATTTTGCTGATGTAATAGTATTACTTGCCACCAGCAGCTTAAAAACAGTAAAGAAAGCGGCTGAACCCATTCTTAATACATTACCTGCTGATATCGTTAAAGCAAACTTAACCCATGTTTTAATGAATGGAACGCCAAAACAGAGAACACAAGCAGCGGACTTATTTGCTCGTCAAGGTGAAAACCGTGATGTGTTAGAAGAAGCGCTAAAACATGAAACCTCTAAAGCGGTACAAAAAAGTATTGAAAGCGCCCTGCTGCGTTTTAATGTTATAGATAATGCGAATACTGTTGAAGCGATTGAAGTACCTGATTTTACACCGCTAGAAGATACACAATTACCAGAAAGTGCGCGTGATATTTTGGTTAACAACTTTCATGAAATTTTAGAAAAAGCCAAAGAGAATGCCGAACGTGAAATAGAGGAAAACAAAACCTCAAAGCACACTTATAATTGGGCTCAACGCCATTATAAAGACTTATCTAAAATTAATGAAAAACAATGCCGTGCATTAATTGATAAATTAAATAGTGGGCAAGGTGCGATTAATTCAAATGAAATTCAAATTATTAAACATAAAAATCGTATTTTAAATTTACCTGAATATACGTTTTTTCATGCTGTGCGATTAATTACAAATAATCGCCAACATGCAGAGCATTTCTCTTCGCATTATTTTAATGGCGAAATTCCTGAACGTTTATTTAGCGATATTGAATTACGTCATATTGAAGATGTACTACGCAGATGTAATTTTAAAAATGCAGCACGTGTTACTGCGGCATTGTGTTTAGAATCTTATCAAGATGGATTACGTCGTTTTCGTCGGCCTGAGCAAGTTTGGCATTTTTTCTCTCAATATACTGATTTTATTGCAGAAGCGTTGAATTTAATGCCAAATCAAAGTGAACATCGTTATCGCCAATTTGAAACATCACAAGCTATTGATGTTTTAGCGCGATTCCCAACTATTCCACCTCAATTTGTACCACGTATCATGGAATTAGCTTTAGGTGAAAATAAGACTCACCGTGTTTCAGCACAAAAGTTATTAGAAACACTGCCTAATATTCACTTAAGTGCACAAGAAGGTTTATCTTCAAGCAAACAAGAAATTCGTGTAACTGCAATAGAATGGCTGGCTCGTTTAAATAACCCTGATTCATTACCTGCTCTTAATGCGTTATTAAAAAAAGAAAAACGTGAAATTGTCCGTGCTTCATTACTAACAGCATTAGAACAATTAGGTGTTGATATTTCTAATTATCTTTCACCAAAAACTTTATTAGCAGAAGCAGAAAAAGGATTAAAAGCCAAAGCACCTGCAAGTTTGTCATGGTTTAATTTTGATGCTATTCCTGCATTAACATGGCAAAACAAAAAAGCAGTTGATCCAGCAATTATTCGTTGGTGGATTATTCTGGCGGTAAAATTAAAAATGCCAGGTGGTAACGCATTACTACAACGTTATATTGGTTTACTCTCTGTAGAAAGCCAGCACAAACTTTCTAGCTTTATTCTGCATACCTTTGTTGCTCAAGATGTTAAAGGCCCATCACTTGAAGAAGCCATGGCTGAAGCCCAACAACGAGCACCGACACAATTAACTCAATATAAAGATTGGGCTAAGCGTTATCCTGAATATTACGCTAAATATGAAACTTATACTTTAGAGCAAGTGGTTGAAGAGATTAAAAACGAAGTTTTACGTCGTTATTTAGGCTCTGCTATTAGCGATAAAGGAATGCTGGCACTAATTTGTGGTATTGAAGGCCACGTGGCAGTTTCTGTATTGCGTAATTATATGCGTGATCACTATCAACGCCGTGCTCAAATTGAAGCTATGATTGATGCCGTTGCATCAAGCAATGACCCCATTATTATTCAGCTATTACTTTCACTTTCACGCCGTTATCGCACCGCATCAGTACAAGAAAAAGCACGTAACCTCGTTACCCTTATTGCTGAACGTAATGGTTGGAGTGCGGATGAATTAGCAGACAGAACTATTCCAACGGCTGGATTTGATGATACAGGCACATTAGTACTGGAATATGGCGAACGCATCTTTACTGCAAAAATGGATGCTAAGCAAAAATTGGTGCTGTTTAATCCAGAAGGTAAAGAAGTTAAAGCATTACCCGCGGCACGTAAAAATGATGATGCTGAGCTAATTAAAGAAGCGAAAAAGCTCTTCACTTCGAGCAAGAAAGAGCTAAAACAAGTTATCGAACTACAAAGCGTACGTTTATATGAAGCAATGTGTGCGCAACGTCAGTGGTTAAGTACTGACTGGCAAGAATATATTCTTGCACACCCTATTATGCACAAGCTTATTGAACAGCTTGTGTGGCAAGAAGTAAAAAATGATGAAGTAATCAATACATTCCGTCCTTCTGATGATGGCGCATTGCTCAACCTCGACGATGACGAAGTCACTTTATCTAATGACTCATTAATTCAATTAGCCCATGCGGCGTTAGTTGATGAAGATGAACGGAAAGCATGGATTGCACACTTTAAAGATTACAAAGTGAAGTTCTTATTCTCACAAATGGAACATAAGATCCCTGAATTAGACCTTAAACTTACTGAAATTGAAGATAAAAAAGGTTGGATAACAGACACCTTCACGCTACGCGGCATTTTAACCAAAATGGGTTATCAGCGTGGCCCAGCTGAAGATGGTGGCTCGTTCTCTCACTATTATAAGTTCTTCTCTAGCTTAAACTATTACGTCAATATTGGCTTTAGCGGCAGCTATGTGCCAGAAGAGAATATTCCAGCAGTGCTGTTTGATTTAAGTTTTGAGAAAAATCAGCAAGATTACTGGAACCGCAATAATATTGAGCTTAAAGAGGTACCGCCAATTTTATTAGCAGAAAGTTATGCTGACTATCTAAAAATTGCTGAGGCCTGTGCCGGATTTGATCCTGAATGGGAAAAGAAAACACCTTGGTAAGCACCATGTTGGCAAACAATTGTTGAAAAGTAATAGGGATAACTAGGAAAGCATAATGGCTAAAAAAGCACCTGTAGAGCAACAAGCAATTAGGGAAAGCGCAGAAATTCGGTTTGCTGATGAGCTTGAACGTTTAACACAAGCAGATAGCAATAATCCTAAACCACAAGGATGGCTTCGCTCTCCTCGTGCTGTTCGTCAATTTGTATTAGGTGATGATGCATTAGGCATCACAGCTAAATTTTTCGGCGATGATGCATTGGTTGATCGTGCAATTGTCACGTTATTAGGTAAACAAGGTTTAATGTTAGTTGGTGAGCCGGGTACCGCAAAATCCATGCTATCTGAGCTATTTGCTGCTGCAATTAGTGGTGATTCAGGATTAACGATTCAAGGTACTGCGGGTACAACAGAAGACCATATCAAATACTCATGGAACTACGCACTACTATTAGCAGAAGGTCCAACTGAACGAGCGTTAGTGGGTTCTCCGTTATATCAAGGTATGTTGCAAGGTAAAATTGTTCGCTTTGAAGAAATCACCCGTTGCCCTCCTGAAATTCAAGATGTGCTGGTTTCATTGATGTCTGAAAAGCAGCTAATGATCCCTGAAATGGGTGACGGCGCACGTGTTAGTGCCAAACCGGGTTTTAACCTTATTGGTACAGCAAACTTACGTGACCGTGGTGTTCATGAGATGTCTGCGGCATTAAAACGCCGTTTTAATTTCGAAACCGTTAAACCGATCCGTGATCCTGCGTTTGAAATCAGCCTAATTCATTCACAACTTGAAAATGAATTAGGTGCTTTAGCAAGCGAAATTACAGTACCTGCTGATGTTGTCGAACTTTTGGTAACAACCTTTCAAGAGCTGCGTTCGGGTAATACGCAAGATGGCGGTAATATCAAAACCCCTGACGCGGTAATGTCAACGGCTGAAGCGGTAAATATTGCTTATGCTTGTGCATTAGAAGCGCATTATTTAGGTGACGGTGTGCTTAATGCCGGCGCGATTGCGCGCCAGTTAATTGGGGTAGTATTAAAAGATAACGCTGATGACATTAAACGTATACGTTATTACATGGATAACGTAGCCAGAGAACGCGCAAGAAATAGTAAAGAGTGGAAAGCGTTCTTTGAAGCATCAAAAGAGTTTTGGCAATAGTCTTAATATTGCTTGCTAAGCACTAAAATAGGTTATTTATCAATTAAAAGGCAGGGTTAAACAAGACTCTGCCTTTTCACCCAGAAAAGGGATGACAACGGTGACACTACCTTCAATAACTTTACCTGAAAGACTCGAACAAGCTCGATTGAAATGGACATCATTGCAGCAGCAACATCTCTATTTTGCCCCCGTGCGCCATCATAGCCCCGCTTGTGCATATGCTATTTTATCTCTTATTGATTCAGTAAAACCTGATTATATATTGATAGAAGGCCCAGACACATTTAACTCACTAATCCCAAGCTTAACGGATAAAGATACCCTGCCACCTGTTGCAATAATGGGGCAAGCAGAATATTTACATAACGATGGTGAACAAGAAGAACGTGAAAAATCACTACACTCTGCCTATTTTCCATTTTGTGAATATTCGCCTGAATGGCAAGCATTACGCGGTGGATTACGCATAAATGCCAAAACCCGTTTCATCGATTTGCCTTGGTCTGCTCAAGTAAATAACGAAGAATATAGTGATTCACAAAGTCGTAGCCTGCAAAAAGAGCGTTATTTAGCCCACAGCCAATTTATTGCTCAACTCGCTAAAAAGTGTCATTGCCGTGATCATGATGATGTTTGGGAGCATCTGTTTGAATTGCGTAATATTGAAGAGATGAGTAACTGGCAATCGCTCTTTTTCGATACCTTTATCTGGTGTGCTCTTGCTCGCCTTGATTATGAACCACAAGTGCTTGAAGCAGAAGGCTCATCACAACGTGAAGCCCATATGCTAACGCATATAAAAACCATAAAACAGCAACAACCTAATGCAAAAATTCTTATTGTAACAGGTGGATTTCATACCCTTGCATTAATTGAGGGTTTAGCGGACGCGCAACCACAAGATTTTGCCGTAAGTAGCACAGAAAAAAAGCTATTTGCTAAGATGCAAAAAATGGGCGAAAGCGAATATGCATGGCTTATTCGTTATAGTTTTGACCGCCTAGATGCCCTTAATGGCTACGGATCAGGCATGCCATCTCCAGCTTTTTATCAACAAGTTTGGCTGGGTATGATGCAACAGCATCACGATAAAATAGAAAATAACGCATTTGCCAAACAGCCAACACAAGTTTATCGCAATAAAATGGCGATTGCTTTTTTAAGTCATGTTGCTCAAGTAATAAGAGAAAAACAGTTTGATAATCCGCCAAGTTATTTAGCCGTAAAATTAGCCGCAGAACAGAGTTTACGTTTAGCTTTATTAAGAAATCACATAGGCCCTGGTCGTAATGATTTATTAGATGGGCTACAAAGTGCTTTTATTAAAGGTAGTTTAGACGATAGCCAAAGCGAATTATGGACAGAAATCAAAACCTGTTTTTCTGGCTATTTGCTTGGAAAAATTCCTCTAGGTACTGCTACGCCACCTTTAGTCAACGAAACCTATGAACGCGCTAAAGCCTTTCGCTTTAAACTTGATGACACATTAGTAAAAACCACAAAATGTGATGTTTACCGCAACCCGCAACATCGCTTAAGAAGCCGTTTTTTACATTTATTGGCTTTTTTAGAAATTCATTTTGCTCGCCGAATTAACGGCCCTGATTTTCTTTCAGGTCATCAGTTAGATCTCTTATTTGAAGAATGGCAATATGCTTGGACACCAAATGTTGAAGGTGAACTGATTTCATTATCAGAAAAAGGCTCTCAACTTGAAGCTATTGCACTTTCAAAATTATTAGCGATGGAAACACAGTTAGAAGAACAAGGCCAAAGCCGCTCTAGCCAAAGTGCGGTAACATTGTTGATCCAAGCCGCGTTAATTGGGCTCCACCAGCGCATTCCGTCTCTCTTTAAGCTGTTAGATAGCTACATTCAACAAGATTTTCGTCTTGATTCACTCACTCAATGCGGGCATAAATTAATCCACTTATGGCGTGGACGACAATATTTGGATATTAAAGATGAAGCTGCATTAGAAAACCGTCTGCATCAAGTTATCCCACAAGCTTTTTTCTGCTTAGAGCAACTTTCACAAGGCGATGAGCAGCAACAAGAAACAAATTTGCAAGCCTTACTCTCTTTACGTGAACTCATTGAGTTTATGCCATCATTAAATCATCAATATGATTATAAAAATGATTTTTATCAGCAACTTAATCGTCTTGATGGACTACTGAATAATGTTCCTCGCCTTAAAGGTGCGGTGGATGCATTACGTTATTTAGGTTCATATATTGATGAAAGTACGCTTGTAACCGCATTAAACACCACATTTAGTACAGGAAGTGATCCTGAACATGCTATTGGTTATTTTGTTGGCATTATGCGTACTGCACCTGAATTAATCATTCGCCTACCTTTATTGGTTGATCATCTCAATAATTTATTACAACAGTGGGATGAAGAACGATTTATTCAGATCTTACCTGATCTGCGTTTTGCTTTTAGCCAACTCAATCCAAAACAAAATGCTGAGCTTGCACAATATATTGCCAGTGATATTGGCTTAGATACGCAAGCATTATCACTATGGCAGTCAGAATTTAGTGCAAAACAGATGCTTGAAGCGACAAAGCTTAACCAGCGATTACAACAGAGAATAACGGAACAAGGCATGCTTTCTTGGTTTAAAGCTAAGAAAACAGATAAAGGAGACAACGCTCATGAGTCAGCATGACGATAAGCCTGAAGATATGCCCCAAAATAAATTACAACAAGCAAAACGCTGGCGACTGATTTTAGGTCAATATGCTGATGATGCGCTAGGGCAAGCCACTTTTAATGCTGATGATCTTAAAATTGAACGCACTCTCGATTTTCTTTATCGCCGTGAATACCAAAGACGAGGACTTCGCCAAGAGCAAGGACGACACGGCTCACTTGATGCATCTCAGCTCACTGCGGTAAATTGGCTTAATCAAGCGCGTAAGCTATTTCCTAATAGCACCTTTGAGCGTATGCAATCGCAAGCGATAGAACGTTATCAGATTAGTAGCTTTTTGAAAGATCCCAATACGTTAAAATCGATGGAACCCACAAAAGCATTAGCAAAAACCTTGTTAAGCTTACGTGGACGAATGAGTGAAGAGACACGAGATGCAGTAAAAACGATTATTCAACAAGTTGTTGAGGATATTTTACGTCAAATTCGCAATAATTTTCGCCAATCATTAACAGGTCGTCGTAATCGTTTTAGACGCTCTTTAGTGCCAAATAGCCGAAATTTTGATTGGCGAGCCACAATTGCCGCTAATTTAAAACATTATGATACACAAAATCGATGCTTAGTCATTGAAACACCTTACTTTAACTCACGTATGCAACAGCATTTTCCGTGGGATGTTATTCTTTGCGTTGACCAAAGTGCGTCAATGTCTAGTTCTATTATGTATGCCGCGGTATGTGCAAGTATTTTGGCATCACTACCCGCAGTAAATGTCTCTTTAATTGTGTTTGATACCCAAGTGGTCGATTTATCGCATCTTGCAGATGATCCTGTTGAAGTGTTAATGACAGTGCAATTAGGTGGCGGTACTGATATCGCTAGCGCTATGCAATATTGCGAAAAATTAGTTAAAAATCCAAAGCGTACCGTGATTTCACTGATTAGCGACTTTGAAGAAGGTGGCTCGTTAAACCGTTTATTGGATTGCACGCAACGGCTTAATAGCCAACAAGTTAAGTTACTTGGACTGGCAGCACTTGATGATGAAGCACAACCGGTTTATGACGCAACTATTGCACAAAAATTAGCTGATAGAGGGATGCAAGTAGCGGCTCTAACACCAGAACATTTCGCACAATGGCTAGCAGAGGTAATGCAATGAGTTGGCAAACTGTTTATTACCATTACGATGAAGACGCATTAACGGTATTCGCCAATGCAGGGTTATTACGTCGAGCAAGAAAAGATCTCGATAATGAAAAAGTGGCATTAATAGATGCCGATAATGGGCAATTTAGTAGTGATGGGCAGCAAGTCACTTTAAATGCCGCAGGCATTCAAAAAGCAAGTTGTGATTGCGCAGCATCGGGTTGTTGTAAACATATTTTAGCTGCTATTTTATGGTTACAAACCAACAATACACTATCGAATGTTTCTAGTGAAAATAACGTTGTTGATGCTGAAGATATACTTTCTCAAGCAGCGATAGAAATCGCTGAATTTACGCCTCTTCTACCCACATTATTGGCACTAGAGCCTGAATTGCTGATTAAAAAAACCGGAAAGCCCGCTTGTCGTACAGCAATAAAATTAATTGAGCAATGGGAACAACATACGCTTATCACTGAAGATTTAGGAACACAGCTTAAAATTCAGCTACCTGATATTGAAGAGCCCGTTATTTTCTTACAGGGCAGTGGTTATGACGGCATGTTGTCCCCCTTTTCTGATGCTCAGAAAAAAGCCTTTCATTTAGCCATTATTGCCAAGTTATTTGAGCAACATAATCAACCTTGGCCATGGCCTGACGATTTAGCCGTCGTTAACAGCTCAAAACGGCCACTGATAAGTGAAGAACTAACTTTAATTAATACCATTGAGCAATTTATTGCAGATTTATTGCGCCAAGGGTTATCCCATATTAGTAGCAATAGTGCAACACAGCTCCATTTACTTAATATGTCTGCTCGTGCTGAGGGATTACCACGTTTAGCCTCTTATTTACGCGCGCTTAGCACACAAGTCAAATTATTAGCTGATAGGCATTTCACGATGGATGAAAGTCGTGTGTTGCGTTTATTAGCGCAAATTTCAGCTTATTTATTCCAGCTATCACAGGCTACGCCAGAACAACTCAAAGAGTTAAGAGGCCAACTACGTCGTCAATATGATGATAAAAAAGCGAGTTTATCTCTTATTCCTATTGGGGCTAATTGGTGGATAGCACAAAGTGGTGCTTTAGGCGCGACCTTTACTTTTTGGGATAGTGAAGAAAAACAGCTATTGCAAAGTACACAAGCTCGCCCTAATCAACTTGATACTCTTTTTAATCGCTATAGTGTGTGGAATAACTTGTCATTATGGAAGCAAACCGCCGATAAACTAATGCGCCGTCCTTTCTTATTGCAAGAACCTCGAATTTCTGATGAAGGGAAGCTTGCCGCAATAGGTGATAGCTTTGCTCAAGCCCAAGCTGACTTTCTTGATTTTGCCGATTATAAAAATCTGCAATCAGAATTAGGCATTAGTCATTGGCAAGATTTACCTGATTATTTTGCTAAACAAACCGAGGGTTTTCTTTCTCCTCTTGTATTACACATCAATAGCTATAAGCCTTTAATTTGGTATGAAGTTGAGCAATGTGTTATTTGGCAGGTTTCAGATAATCATGATAATTCAGCTTTTTTACGTCTTTATTGGGAAGGAACGACACAAAATAATCTTGAAGAATTACGTTTTCTCACCAAAAGAGAACTCGATATTGTTGCTGTTACTGTGCAACCTGTTCGGCGTGATGTAAATATTGATTTATTACCAACAACAATTTGGATCAGAAAAGAGCAAGGCATTGAAATGTTTTATCTCGATTTTGACCAATTTCCGCGTAAGAAAAAACAGTCTGGTTTTATGAGTCGTATACAAGAATATATGGCAAAACGTAAGCGTCAAACAGCAATGCACCATAGTGAACCGACATTAGCACAAAAATTTTGTCGCCCTATTTTATCGGTATTAGAAGCGCAAGCTTGTACTGGTAGAGCACTGCTTTCTGAGATGCAAAAAGAACAGTTGGCAATAAGCAAACAAACGGCTGAAGATTTGGGTATGACATTAATTGCTGAACAATTAACACATTATTTGGCATTAACAACTAGAAATCCTTTGGCATTATTACAACTTATTTGGCTCTGCGATAATCTGCAACAATTACAAAGCCCACTGCCAATTCAACTAAACGAAGAATAGAATATACAATGCCCTCTCCCTTATTTATTTTTACTATAAGGGAGAGGTTTATTTATTGATAAGCGATTTAAGCTGGGTTATCAATATCAATAAATATCACATCAAGATTATGAGTTTGGGCAAGCCATTCGCCTAATGCTTTAATGCCATAACGTTCTGTCGCATGGTGTCCAGCAGCAAAAAAGTGAATTCCCATTTCTCTAGCAATATGAATAGTTTGTTCTGAAACCTCACCGGTAACAAAAGCATCAATACCCTGCTCTGCTGCTTCTTGGATAAACCCTTGACCACCCCCGGTACACCAAGCAATAGTACGGATTGTTTCAGGTGCATTATCACCACAATGAAGAACATTGCGCTGTAAAGCTTTTTCTAAGCGATCTTTTAATTCAAGTGGCGTTAATGGCAGGTCAAAGACACCCTGAGGTACTAAAGGCATGATTTCACCTTCAACTTTAACACCCATTTTTAAGGCTAATTGTGCGTTATTACCAATAATAGGATGTGCATCTAATGGTAAATGATAACCATAAAGATTAATGTCATTACACAATAATGTTTTCAAGCGATTACGTTTCATCGAGCGAATAACCGTCGGCTCATTTTTCCAAAAATAACCATGATGAACTAAAATTGCATCAGCATCTAATTTTACGGCTTCATCTAACAGAGCTTGGCAAGCTGTCACACCTGTGACTATTTTTTGAATATGAGGACGCCCTTCGACTTGTAATCCATTCGGTGCGTAGTCCTGAAAATTATCAATACTCAGCTTTTCGTTGATGATTAATTCAAGATCACTATTTTTCATATCATTCTTCTCCCTGTTATCACGAACATCTCTATTTATGCCACTATTTATATAACAATGAGAATGCGATAAATAGCAATAGATTAATTAACGTCCGTTTAAGTGATTTATTATCGTTTATTGTAACGTAAAAATAAGCGTTATTTGACGATAAGAAAAATAAATGAGTAATGCAAAGAATGGGCTTAAAAACGAGCGAATAAATAACGCCTACATTTGTAGGCGTTATTTAAATATTTGCTTATTTGTGGCTATCTAACGCCATTTCTGATTTTGCCAGCCAAACCGGCTTATCACTTGTTTTAGACCATACACGGTGTATATAGCTATAAAATTGAGCACGTTTAGGATGGAAAACCATAACAGGAAATGCCACAACACCTAGCGCAACCGCACCAGTACGACGGGCTAAAACATGTTTTTTTGTATATTCGTTATAAGCTGCCATAGTGTTCTCCTGCATAGAGATTAAATTAATGACTGAAATTTTATCTCATTTGATGAAATTTTACTACTGATAAGACCACTTATTTTGTGCGAAAAGTCACCTTTATTTTTCTTGATATGTAGTTATATTTCAGTATTGAAACAAAAACCAAACATTTACTTATAATTTATAACAAAAATAGAAAGGTATCTTCACTTGAGAGAGGTTGTAATAATAATTTCGATTATTAAATTATCAGAAAATAAAATAATCATACTCGCGAGGAAAATGAGAGTGTTGGTAAATAATCAGGTTACTGCTAAATAATATAAAAAGTTAATAGCCAGCATAAATTTGGAAAAGTTAGGCTATTGGTTAATTCTTTCAATAAAATACTATAAAAAATCCCTCATATTAAATGAGGGATAATTAAAATTTAAATATATTTAAACTTATTTCTTAGTGACTTTACCATCACCACGTAAGGTCATCGTTAAGCCCTTAAGAAAATATCTTACCAGCTGATCACCACAATTACGGTAGTTTTTATGACCTGGTTTACGGAAAACAGCACTCAATTCAGGTTTGGACACTCTAAAATCTGCACGCTCAAAAATATCAAGCATATCGACATCTTTTAGCTCAAAAGCAACACGTAGTTTTTTCAGCACAATATTATTAGTTATTCTGGTTTCGACTTCTGGTGCAGGGAAATTCTCATTTTTTCCACGACGGAAAAAAATTAAGCCATTTAAAAAATGTCCCATCGTATTGTCATCACATTCAACATACTCTGGCTCATCATCTTTTTTTAACCATGCATTGACTTGCTCTTTGGTTACAGTGAGATCAGCTAATTTGATAATATCAACAACCTGAGCATCACTAAGATCCAACATGTAACGAACACTACGTAAAACAAAATTATTTATCATTGTATTGATTATCCACTCTAATTTTTTATTCTAAATCAACCTCAATGATAGACATCAATGCTGTGATCTAAAAATATTTAATGATTAAAAAAATACACTCCGCCTATCGGCAGAGTGTATTTAAATTCGTTATCAACGATTTATTGCGATAATTTATTATGCAATAGATTACTTATTAGCAAAAACGTTATTCACAATTTCTATCGCTTCTTTTTCAATAAGCTCACGATGTTCAGCACCACGGAAGCTTTCGCAGTAAATTTTATAAGCTTCTTCAGTACCTGAAGGACGCGCCGCAAACCAGCCATAATCGGTCATCACTTTTAAACCACCGATAGATGCGCCATTACCCGATGCATGTGTTAAACGAGCAGTAATAGGATCACCAGCAAGTGTGCTTGCGGTTACCATTTCAGGTGACAAGCGAGATAACAACGCTTTTTGCTCATGACTTGCCGGTGCTTGAATACGGTTATAACTTGGGGAACCAAAATGTTCAGCTAGTTCATTGTAATGCTGCTGAGGATCTTTACCTGTTACGGCGGTCATTTCAGCGGCTAATAGGCATAAAATAATACCGTCTTTGTCCGTTGACCACGGCTTACCATTAAAGCGCAAGAAAGAAGCACCTGCGCTTTCTTCGCCACCAAAGCCAAATTCACCACTAAATAAACCGTTGACAAACCATTTAAAACCAACGGGCACTTCAACTAATTCACGACCTAAATCCGCCACAACACGGTCAATCATCGCACTCGAAACCAGTGTTTTACCAACTTTCACATTGTCAGACCATTGTGGACGATGACGGAAAAGATAGTTAATGGCAGCGGCTAAATAGTGATTAGGATTCATTAATCCTGATGGCGTTACAATACCATGACGGTCATAATCTGGGTCGTTAGCAAAAGCTAAATCAAATTTATCACGTAGTTGTAACAAACCTTCCATTGCCCACGGTGATGAACAATCCATTCGAATAACACCGTCATGATCCAGAGTCATAAAGCGGAAAGTTTGATCAACTTGATCGTTTACTAATTCAAGATCAAGTTCATAATATTCAGCAATACGTTTCCAATATTCGATTCCCGATCCACCTAATGGATCAACACCTAATTTCAAACCTGCTTTTTTAATCGCTTTCATGTCAACAACATCACCTAATGCAGTGACATAAGGCATTATCAGGTCTTGCTCTTGGATAAAACCACTGGCTAACGCATCGTTATAAGAAAGTCGTTTTACGCCCTTCAGCCCTTGTTCTAATAGCTCATTAGCACGTTGCTCAATAACTGACGTTAAATCTGTATCCGCAGGCCCGCCATTAGAAGGGTTATATTTAATACCACCATCTTCAGGCGGATTATGAGAAGGTGTAATAACAATACCATCAGCAATATCTTGATGGGCTTGATTGTAAGTCAAAATAGAGAATGACACAGAAGGTGTCGGCGTATAGCCATTATTTTCTTGAATAATGACTTTCACTTTATTGGCGGCAAGCACTTCTAATACAGAAATAAAGGCAGGCTCCGACAATGCGTGAGTATCTTTACCCACATAACATGGTCCAGTTACACCATTTTTAGTGCGAACTTCTGCGATAGCTTGAGCAATAGCAAGAATATGTGCTTCATTAAAGCTTTGGCGATTTGAACTACCACGATGACCTGATGTACCAAATTTCACGCGGTGAGCGCTATTGCTAACTTGCGGTTTTAGCGAATAATATTGTGCTGTTAATTGCGCAACATTAATAAGATCACTTTGGCGCGTATGCTGCCCTGCTCTTGAATGAATTGCCACAAATCTTCTCCTATTTGACATCACAATCACGCTTTAACAAAAGCCTTTGCAATGAATCAAATTAATAATAGTGTTTAGATAGTTCCACACACCTTATCAATCTCATTTGCAGGGAATTGCATGTCCTGCATAATGCTTTGTACCATCGTTCTTTTACGCTCTGTATTTGAGTTAGTGATAACCCAAAATGGCGTACCTGAAATATGACGAGGTTTAGTATGACGCCCACTATCGAGTAACGTTTGTTCATCACCCGCAAAATAAACTCGTGTGCGTCCATGTACTGTTTCAGCCGATTGAGTAAAAGTAGCACTATCTAAGTTATATAACGTAGAAAGGATCTGTAAAAAGCGATCAACGGATTTCGTTTTTTCTGCATAACTGTCAGATAACAACAATTCACGCATTTCACGGATCGGATTTTTTGCTGGTGCGACAGGTTTAGGCTCTACTTCCTGTTTAATAACAGGCGCTTGTACTGACTCAGTGACAACGACTGGCTGTACGGGCTGTGAGGCATCAAACTTAAGCAGACGCCTTAAAATATCTGAAGCGCTTTCACCGATATGTCTAGTTTCGCTAGCAATATAGCGGTAAAGTTCGTCATCAATTTCTATCTTTTTCATTGCTACCCAGTACTGTTTTAAAAAAAAAGTGATTAGGATTATAAGATATAATCTTTAAAAACAAAATAGGTAAAATTTCAATAACTTAAAGCGTATTCATTGGAAATTTAACCTTTCCAAAGCTTTAGCTCGGTATTTATCCTATTGTTTATCTCAGTATCATCTTCTATTCTTTGAAGTTATTAACACCAAGTACGACTCAACATCCTCGTCTTATGCCGCAACAACACTTAAATAATATAAAACCCTAATTATTTATTCTTGAGTAATATCAATATCGCAACAATTTAAATAACTTCAGTAGTTAAAACTATAAAAATCAACCTTCACGATATTTAATAAACTTTTTTACATAATTGCTTTTTTGCTCAATAACTCTTTTATATCACTGCCATAAGTTGGCTAACGAGATTGTGCATGTCATCATAGAGAAAAATCGCGCTAAATTTTGGTCATAACTATGAAACTGAATGCATTATTAAATTATCAATTACATCAACCAGCAACACCTCCACAAATAGAAATCAATCAAGTTCCTATTGTTTTGATTCATGGGCTTTTTGGTGATCTTAATAATTTGGGCGTATTAGCACGCGATCTGCGACAAGACAATATAGTAATACAAATTGATGTTCGTAATCACGGGCATTCACCTCACAGTAATAGCATGAATTATTTAGATATGGCACAAGATGTGATCACGCTACTTGATAGTCTAAATATAGCGAAAGCGATTGTTATCGGTCATTCTATGGGAGGAAAAATTGCTATGGCCATGACGGCACTAGCGCCGGATAGGCTGGATAAAGTCGTCGTCATTGATATGTCACCAGTAGCTTATAATGTGCGCCGCCATGATAAAATTTTTACAGCGCTTGAAGCCGTTACTGAAGCAAAAATAACTCGTCGCCAGGACGCCATAGAGATTATGCGCCCTTTTATTAATGAAGAGGGAGTTATCCAATTTCTCCTTAAATCATTTAAAAATGGTCAATGGCTATTTAATTTACCTGCATTGAAGAGTGCTTATCCACAAATTATTGGTTGGGATGATGTTTCTGCTTGGCAACACCCTATTTTATTTATTCGTGGTGGATTATCGCCTTATATACTTGATGAATATCATGATGATATTGCTCGTCAATTTCCAAAAGCAACGGGTTTTGTTGTGGCAAATACTGGACATTGGGTGCATTCAGAAAAACCAGAAGCGGTACTCAAAGCCATTCGTCGTTTTTTAGCAAAAGCTTAAATTCAAAATGCGCCTTAAAAGAACAATAATTGAATAAAATGCACGATTATTGTACTTGATGGCATGTTATATGAATAAAAACATCTTACGACAATAGGTTAAATACATGAAGCAGTGGCGGGATATCATCATGTGAGGTATTATTGGTCGTTTCACATTTGGTCATTGGTATACGCCCTTTCGCAGCAAATTTTATGGCAAAAGAACAAACTGATCGCACCACTCTGGATTTGTTCGCAAATGAACGCAGACCTGGGCGACCTAAAACAAACCCGCTTTCTCGGGATGAACAGCTTAGAATTAATAAACGCAATCAATTACGACGAGATCGAGTTAACGGGTTACGTAGAGTTGAATTGAAGTTAAATGAAGAAGCTGTGAATGCACTTAATGAGCTAGCGACAGCTAAAAATGTTAGTCGCAGTGAGCTTATTGAAGAAATATTATTGGAACAATTAGCACAAACGTATGCGTTGGAAAAACATCAACAATAAAGAATTAGCAGGAAAATCACACAAATTCGACAGAATTACCCTGCTCTTTTCGTCAAAATACGGTTTTTGGTTTTCTCTCTGAAAACATGATGTTTATCTTTGATATCATAATTGTTCAAACACAGACAAATAGAATAAAAGAGGTTATCTCACTTTATGGCAATCATAGGTATATTCTTCGGCAGTGATACCGGCAACACTGAAAATATTGCCAAAATGCTTCAAGAAAAACTGGGCGTAGATAATGCCGAAGTTCATGATATCGCAAAGTCCAGTCAAGAAGACATTGAAGCATTTGATATCCTGTTACTGGGTATTCCTACCTGGTATTATGGTGAAGCTCAATGTGATTGGGATGACTTTTTCCCTACATTAGAAGACATTGATTTTAATGGCAAACTTGTTGCGCTCTTTGGTTGTGGCGACCAAGAAGATTATGCAGAATATTTCTGTGATGCAATGGGTACAATCCGCGATATTATCGAACCTCGCGGTGCGGTTATTGTTGGTCATTGGCCAACTGAGGGTTACCATTTTGAAGCCTCTAAAGGTCTTGCAGATGATAACCACTTTATCGGTTTAGCCATAGACGAAGATCGCCAACCAGAATTAACCGAAGAACGAGTTGACGCTTGGGTTGCTCAAATCAAAAATGAAATGAGCCTCGACGAAATTCTGGGATAAGATATATTCTCAATATTGAGAATGATAATTATTCAATGGTGTGCTAAGATAGTGTGATAGGTGGGGTGTTTATTTTTAAATATCATGCCTATAATCATTAGTGTTATGTCATAATCTTAGTATTAATGAACATACAATATTTGTGAGCACATAATTAAATTCACCATTAGCAACAGGATTAAATCCGCATGACCGACAATAATAAAGCGTTAAAAAATGCTGGGTTAAAAGTTACACTTCCTCGCTTAAAGATCTTGGAAGTGCTCCAGGATCCTGAGTGCCATCATGTCAGTGCTGAAGATCTCTACAAAAAACTCATCGATATCGGTGAAGAGATTGGTCTGGCAACAGTCTATCGCGTCTTAAACCAATTTGATGATGCTGGTATTGTTACCCGACATAATTTCGAAGGTGGTAAATCAGTATTTGAACTAACTCAACAACATCACCACGATCACCTGATTTGTCTTGATTGCGGTAAAGTTATCGAGTTTACTGATGAAGCTATCGAAGTTCGTCAAAGAAATATTGCTGAGCGCCATGGTATCAAACTTTCTAATCATAGCCTTTATTTATACGGCCACTGTGCTGAAGGTAATTGTAAAGAAGATAGCCATGCACATGATGAGAAATAATTCATTCTGGATAATTTCCGCATAAAAAAAAGGAACTGTTTACAGTTCCTTTTTTATTGATTAACGCCACATACAAAATATTACCGTGTGACTAATTCACGCTCTAATAACTGAACAATGAACTGATTTTTTGAAATAGCATGAGCTGCAACTGTTGCATTTAAGCGAGCTTCTAACCAAGCAGGATAACGTAATGTAAATGCTTTAAGCTTATCTTCTTCTTTAAAAGGGGAAATCCCTTCCTCAACACAAGTTTCAATAAACTCAGTTAAAGAAATAGCGCCTTCTTTTTGTAGACCATCAATGCTATCAGCAACAAAATCGCAGTACCCATTTACATCTAAAAATTGCCCGCGGAAGGCTTTAATTTCAGATTCATAAACAACCGATGCAGGGTGCCCACTTATTATCATGATATTTGTACTTTTAATCATGCTTTACTCCTATCACATTCTCAAACCATTCACGTAAACCATTTACTGAGCCTTTATCCATTACATTGCTAGGATGGGGTTGGTGTGTTTGATAAACAGTTCCCATTAAAATAAATTTTCGTCTAGAACCATTACCATTTTTAACCTTCCCGCCAAGATTATTCATTAGGCTCTTTACATCATCCCATTTAATTCCTGACTTTGGTGGCATTGTTAGTATATCAATTAATGTTTTATAGTGTTTGGAACTCAGTTTTTTGGTCTTTATCATCACTCATTCCATTGACGTCACATGATGATATTACTTTAGCATAAGATAGCATGACGTCAATGAATGACGTCACCATAAAATGGTATAATGAACATAATTTTACTTCACTACACTAATACTGTGCTTAATATGTTTTAGATGTACCACAATGGTAAATGTCACAATCACCAGTAATGACCAAGACCCCCATTTTCCCGCATGAACCGCGGACCAAGCACCAATTTGATTAGGGTATTGCCACACACCAAAGAAAGTACCAAAATTTTCAGCTAACCAAATAAAGAAACCGATCAGCACAAATGCAAGTAATAGAGGCATCTTTCTCTCTTTATCATAAGGAGTGAAATAAACCACACTACGAGCGTACAGCCCTAATATAAAAGCAGTTAAATACCAACGATAATCGCCAATAAAATGATGAGAAAAGAAATTAATATAGATTGCGAGAGCGACTAATGTAGCTAGCCAATAAGGGGGATAATGATCTATTCGTACTTTTAAAAAACGCCATGCCTGAATTAAATAGCTCCCTACCGCTGAATACATAAATCCGGTAAATAGAGGCACTTCCCATAATTTTGTATAAGCGAAATCTGGATATTTCCATGAACCTATTGCTGCTGATGTTTTAAAGAGTTCCATAACAAAGCCAACAAGATGAAAAAAACAGATAGCTTTTAATTCATCCCATGTTTCTAACTTTCCCCATACCATCCACAATTGAAAAATAATGGCGAGAATGAGTAAAACATCATAACGGGGTATACCTAATATGCCATTACTTGGTGTGGCAAATAATATAAAAAAGAAAAAACCAGCAAATAGGCATGAGCGAGCTTCTTTAATACCAAAAAAAAGAAATTCAACAATAAAACGTTTAATACCTTTGAAGGGTTTTAATGGGGGCTCTAATAAAAAATCATCCAATCGTTTTAACATACTTCTTCCTGAAAGCCCGCATTACTTAATGCAATAAAACTCAGAATAATAAATTAGGCTCAATAAAATTGATTAGAAGAAATTTGCCACAAAAAGGATTATCTCTCAAGATTCAACAAAAGAAAAAATAAAGGTATTTACCCCCCACTACGATACCCACTCTGACTGCCTTTACTTAGGGTAAATACCTTACGCAAATATTGCGAAATAACTCACTGAAGCAGATGAAATAAACTTAATTAGCTTAAATTTATTTCTGACGACATGACATGACGACTTTTACTTCATTTCAGCCTTACTCTTTTTACTGCGTGATGGCAATGACTCTCTAACTACTCTTTCACTTCTAACCGCTTTACTTATGACTAACGTATTTGAGGATAACGTTTATCTAACCTATTACTTTTCACTTTCTGACGCTTAACTAATTATTTTGTACATTTCTTTGTTTTCATGGTCTATTTACTTCTTTTACAGCTATTTTTATTAAGGATAAAGTGCGAATGAATACACTTTATCCTCGCCATTAACTTAGAAAATAGTAAATGGCATTATTACGTTAAATTTAACGTCTTTTTCATCTTGGAATATATTACCGAAGCCACCATCGTAGCTAGGAATATCAGAGTGGTTGTCATAACGGGTATAGTGCAATTTAAACAGCGTACCTTTTGCTCGACCTTCTTGAACTGTATACATAATATCCGCATTCCATGCACTTTCTCTGATACGTTTATTTTGGTCGTAAATAGCATTCCCACTTGGTTTAGCATCCCATGCATAAATATAAGAAGTACCCACTGCCCAACCAGAAAGATCCCAGTTTTTCAGATCATACATCACACCAGCATAAAGTGCTTTTTCGCCATTGGCGTTAAAATCTGAACGACCATCCCACCAAATATCAAGACGACCATTCGATGTTGCCCAACCCGGAGTCATACGCTGTAAGAAGTAACCTTGATTCCCCTCAGCTTTAACCCAAGTACCTTCGACTTTAAAATCAAACACATTATGGGTATAACCAAAAGTTAATGCTTGTAACCATGCCAGCCCGTCATAAACATCATTAACACCGCCACCAGTGACTTTATCTTTAGCGCCGTAGAACTGATATGAAGTTCTTAATTCATTATCACCGATAGGGAAATCATAAGAAACCTTACCAAAATATTGATCAATATAACCGTCAGCTTGACCATAAGCCGCTTCTAAAACGAGACTATTTTTAAAATCGTATTTTGCGCCAAAAGAATGGAGATAACTGATATTTGTTTCTAGGTCAGCTTTACGGAAGTTATACATATTCCGATACCACGGTGCTTTGTATTCATCCGTCCACATATATGAGAACGATAACTCACCGCTTTTATCAAAATCGAAAACAGCACCCGCCTCAGCACCGCGATAAGTTCCTGGTAAGAAACTCCAATGAGGACGTAATAACGTTTGACCTTTAGGTTGGATATACCCCCCTTGGGCCCAAAAATTACCTAATTTAAATTTAGCAGCGGCTTTGTAAACACTCATGCCACTGCGGTCGCCGGTCCATTTTTCATCCCAACGACTTTTTGCATCACTAAAACCTATTTCATTCGGTGCAGCAGGCCCACTGGTATTCAGTTCTAGCGCTCCAAAAGCGGCTAAATCGATACCAATAAAATTCCCCAAATAACCCGATGAAAAATCTAAATTAGCATTAGCAGAAGAGTGGTGTAAGTTGGCTTTATATTTTCCGTGATCGGGGCTACCTGGTTCTACCTGTTTTCTATCACGGTCACGTTGCCAATAATAAAGACCCCCAGTTAAGGTCGAGTCATCAATAAATCCTTCAGCATAAGACACATGAGCAGGTAAAGCAGTTACCAGCAATGCGCCCATAACGGCAAGTGCTACCCTGCCTGGTTTAGCATGTTGCATAACCATAGCATTGTTTCCTCTTTGACTTTGACTAAAAAAGAAATAAGCACAATGCCTATTTCCAAATATAAAACCCCAAGTGGGGAAAAAACCTAAATTAGGTTAGAAACAGCATATTTTTCGCGACGCGAATTATCAACCTAAAAAATAGAATTTTTATCAAAATATGACCAAGGGCACATAACTAAAAATATGTTTCATTTGTTTTCTTTTGTGCCATATCTTCAAAATTAAATTTAATTAATTGATTTTAAATAATTTTATTAGTTAATCATTTAATGATATTAGAATTGTTTTCTACAATTAATAATAATAAGTATCTCTTATAAGAGATCTTTTTTAACAACGGAAAATATGTGGAATAAATCACATTTCACTAATTACAGTCTTATTTTGTGTAATAACCAATAAAAACAGAGGAATAAAACGCTCTAAAATTAACTATTTTAAAAGTGATTTATTATATTGATGATAGAAAATAATTAGGTTTATAAATAAACACAAATTTTATATATCAGAATAACTAGTAATACAGTAGATAAACTATTTAATAAGAAATAAAACTAAAACCATAAAATGAGAAAAACAAAAAATGCTCGATAATAAATATCGAGCATTTTATTTAATTAATTAACACTTAATGGGTAAAAATTTATCAGCCTTGCTGAGAAATCTTCGCCCAAGTATCGCGTAAACCGACGGTACGGTTGAAAACAAGTTTATCCGCAGTCGAGAGCTTATCAGCACAGAAATAACCTTCACGTTCAAACTGGTAAGCTTTTTCGATTTCAGCACCTTTCAGACTACGCTCTACAAAACCTTGACGAATAACTAATGATTCTGGATTAATCGTGGCTAAGAAATCATCTTCCGCCGCTGGGTTGGCAACGCTAAATAAACGGTCATAAAGACGAATTTCAGCAGGAATAGCATGTGGGATACTTACCCAATGAATAACCCCTTTTACTTTACGTCCATCAGCAGGATCTTTATTTAAAGTCTCTGGGTCGTAAGTACAGTAAATAGTAGTAATTTCACCTTGTTCGTCTTTCTCAACACGGACAGCTTTAATCACATAAGCATTACGTAAACGTACTTCTTTATCTAATACTAGGCGTTTATATTGACGATTGGCTTCTTCTTTAAAATCGGCACGATCAATATAAATTTCACGACTAAAAGGTACTTCACGTGTTCCCATCTCTGGCTTATTAGGATGATTAGGCGCAGTCAGGATCTCTTCGCCTTCTGGCATATTTTCAATCACTAAGCGAACAGGATCGATAACGGCCATTGCACGTGGTGCATTTTCATTTAAATCATCACGAATACAAGATTCTAACGCGGCCATTTCAACGTTGTTTTCTTGTTTGGTCACACCAATACGCTGACAAAATTCACGAATAGAACTAGCAGTATAACCACGACGGCGTAAACCAGAAATAGTCAGCATACGCGGGTCATCCCAACCTTCAACAATATGCTCTGTCACTAACTGGTTAAGCTTACGCTTAGACATTACAGTGTATTCAAGGTTAAGGCGTGAAAACTCGTACTGACGAGGATGACAAGGAATAGTAATGTTATCCAGCACCCAATCATATAAACGACGATTATCTTGGAACTCTAAAGTACACAGAGAATGTGTGATATTTTCCAATGCATCAGAAATACAATGGGTAAAATCATACATTGGATAAATACACCATTTATTACCCGTTTGGTGATGTTCTGCGAATTTAATTCGATAAAGCACAGGATCACGCATTACGATAAATGAAGATGCCATATCAATTTTTGCACGTAAACAGGCCTTACCTTCTGCAAATTCACCAGCACGCATTTTTTCAAACAGTGCTAAGTTTTCTTCTACGCTACGAGAACGATAAGGGCTATTTTTACCTGGCTCTTTTAATGTACCGCGGTATTCACGGATCTCTTCAGCACTTAGCTCATCAACATAAGCTAAGCCTTTATTGATTAGCTCTATTGCGTAATTATAAAGCTGATCAAAATAGTCAGAGGAGTAATGAATGTTACCATCCCATTGGAAACCTAACCACTGAACATCTTTTTGAATAGAATTAATATACTCAATATCTTCTTTGACTGGGTTTGTATCATCAAAACGTAAATTACATTTACCCTGGTAATCTTGAGCAATACCAAAATTTAAACAAATTGATTTCGCATGGCCAATATGAAGGTAGCCATTAGGTTCAGGTGGGAAACGGGTATGGACACTGTTATGTTTCCCTGTAGCCAGATCTTCGTCGATAATTTGACGAATAAAATTGGTTGGGCGGGCATCTGCCTCATTCATGGTCATTTTTTCCTCAAAGCAAAACGCATAATTAATCCACTATAATCCAATAAGTGGGTTTCATAAATACCCTAGCGAAATACACCGCCAAGATATTTATCAAAATAGGGATAAAAAAACGGGAAGTTTGAAAGACTCCCCGTTTTATCGTCTTATTTAACCATCTCTTTATAGAGGATTAAATATCTGTATGAAATTTATTTTAATACTTTATAGATGACCGTTTTGTTTCCAACAACGTTGCCTGATACTTGTTCTGCAATTTTATCGAAATCATCAATATTACTGACAATAACTGGGCTTATCATCGATTTAGCATTGGCATTTAAATAATCAAGATCTAATTCTAATATGCCTTGCCCTAATGTAACCTCAGAGCCTTCTTCAACTAAGCGTTTAAAGCCTTTACCGCCCAAGGTTACTGTATCAATACCCATATGAACGATAATTTCAGCCCCTTCATTAGTTTCAATACAGAATGCATGATTTGTATCAAAAATCTTGACTACAGTACCCGCCGCAGGCGCCATAACAATGTTAGATGTAGGTTTAATAGCAATACCATCACCCACAACACCACTAGAGAACGCCTCATCAGGTACATCTTTTAATGCAACAACTTCACCATCAAAAGGTGCAATCATATTGAGGACAACTTTTGCATGCGTATTTTCTTTTACTACCGCAGCCTTCTCAGTAGAAATAGAAGATGAGGCACCACCAGCATAAGCAGGAACTGGGCCTTGTGTTAATACATCACGCATTGCGCTAGCAACTAATTCTGCGCGTGTTCCAACAATAACCTGAACACTTTGCTTATTTAAACGGATAACACCTGACGCACCTAAACGTTTAGCATAAGCATCATTAACAATGCTGGAGTCTTTTACATTAAGGCGCAAGCGGGTGATACAAGCATCGATACCCGTTAAGTTATCAGAACCACCAATAGCCGCGATATATTGACGAGCTTCTTGCTGAATACCTTCTTTGCTATTTTTTGGTGCGGTTTTTACATCTTCATCGTAACCATCAGCCGTTTCATCACCAGAGACTTCATCTTCACGACCAGGTGTTTTCAGGTTGAATTTGGTGATAGTGAAACGGAATATACCGTAGTAAATGAAGAAGAAAACAATCCCCTGAACAATCAGCATATACCAGTGAACAGCTAATGGGTTACGTGATGATAAGAACATATCCACCATACCCGCACTAAAGCCGAACCCAGAAATCCACTCCATACTTGCTGCGATATAAACAGAAATCGCCATTAAGAATGCATGGATAACATATAACACTGGAGCAACGAACATAAATGAGAATTCAAGTGGCTCAGTAATCCCGGTGAAGAATGCAGCAAATGCACCCGCCATCATGATACCCGCAACTTTTGCCTTATGTTCTTTACGTGCACAGTGATAAATCGCCAGTGCAGCACCTGGTAAACCAAACATCATAACAGGGAAGAAACCCGCTTGATAACGACCCGTAACACCCACAGTAGCTAAGCCAGAATCAATAGCTTGCTGACCGGCAAGGAAGTTAGGAATATCGTTGATTCCAGCCACATCAAACCAGAATACAGAGTTTAATGCATGGTGTAAGCCAACCGGAATTAATAAACGGTTAAAGAATGCATAAATACCTGCGCCTAATGCCCCCATATCTTTAATACTTTCACCGAAGCTGACTAATCCGCCATAAATAACAGGCCAGATATACATCAAAATAAATGCAACGATGATCATTAAGAACGAAGTTAAGATTGGTACTAAACGGCGACCACTAAAGAAAGAGAGCGCACGAGGTAGTTCAACTCCACTAAAACGGTTATAAAGTTCAGCAGACAAAACCCCGACCAGAATACCGACGAATTGGTTATTGATTTTACCAAAAGCGACAGGTACTTCAGCTAGCGGAAGCCCTTTAATCATTGAAACCGCAGCAGGTGAACAGAGTGTTGTGACAACCAAGAAACCCACAAAACCTGTTAAAGCAGCAGCGCCGTCTTTGTCTTTTGACATACCATAAGCAACACCTATAGCAAACAAGACTGACATATTATCGATGATTGCAGCACCAGATTTAATCAGTAAGGCGGCTAGCGCGTTATCGCTACCCCAACCTACTGGGTCAATCCAATATCCAATCCCCATCAGTATTGCAGCTGCAGGCAGTGTAGCGACTGGCACCATCAATGCCCGCCCTATTTTCTGCAGATAACTTAAAATATTCACAAACTCCCCCTTGGATAGCCCCTATATTGGGATCTTATTCATACTCATATATATTTTATAACAAAATTGATGAGCTAATTATTTAATTCATTTTTAGTCTAAAAAAATTATTTCGTATCGCAAATTAATTAGTGCTAATTTGTGACTAAAGTCACCAATATCGTATATTTTTTGACTGAAATGCTGGCTAAGTCAGAAAGCTTATTTTATGATTAAAAATATCTTTTCAGTGTACAACACGTTCATCGACTAAAAAACGAGATAAATTCGTGTTATAGATGAGTCACTGATAATCACACGATGAAATATAACGTACTGAGTTATCAGATTTGTCTTTTTTCTATGAGGTTACTATGAGGTTAATCCCCCTATCCACAGCAAAGCAAGTGGGAAAATGGTCAGCAAATCATATCGTTGAGAGGATCAATGCGTTTAATCCAACGGCTGAACACCCTTTTGTACTTGGTTTACCTACTGGTGGTACACCATTAGCTACGTATAAAGAGTTAATTGAGTTGCATCGTGCAGGAAAAGTCAGTTTTCAGCATGTTGTTACCTTCAACATGGATGAATACATTGGTATTCCTTCTGATCATTCACAAAGTTACCGTACTTTTATGTATGAAAACTTTTTTAACCATATTGATATTAAAGATGAAAATATCAATTTATTAAATGGCAATGCATCCGATCCAACCGCAGAATGCGCGCGTTATGAGGCAAAAATTAAGTCTTATGGCAAAATCAATCTGTTTATGGGTGGTGTAGGCAACGATGGTCATATCGCATTTAATGAACCGGCTTCATCTTTAGCATCACGCACTCGCATGAAAACGCTGACAGAAGATACACGTTTAGCGAACTCTCGTTTCTTTGGTAATGATATTAATCAAGTACCTAAATATGCACTTACCGTAGGTGTAGGTACGTTGTTAGACGCCGAAGAATTAATGATTTTGGCAACGGGTTTCAATAAAGCGCAAGCTGTTCAAGCAGCAACTGAAGGCGCAGTGAATCATATGTGGACGATTTCTTGTGTTCAATTACATCCAAAAGCACTTTTAGTCTGTGATGACCCAGCCACAATGGAATTACGTGTTAAAACATTACGTTATTTTCAACAAATCGAAGCGCTAGAGTGTCAGAAATACCAAGATTAAGTTTAGTGATAAAGTACCCAATTTATTAAATTGGTGGAAAAAGACTAAACTCTCTTTATTATCAGCCAGTCTTTTCTGGCTGATATCGGATTTTCGATTTACTTCCCTTATCAGGAGACTAAGGTATGTTTGCCTTAACAAATGCTGTTATTTATACAGGTTATGACCGTTTAGAAAATCACGCCATTATTATTAACGGCTCCCGTATTGAGCAGATTTGTCCACAGGACCAACTGCCAGAAAACATTACCGTCCGTGATATGAAAGGTGCAATTCTTTCGCCTGGTTTTATTGATTTACAAGTCAATGGCTGCGGTGGTGTGCAATTTAACGATACACCAGAAAATGTCACCGTTGAAACGTTAGAAATTATGCAAAAAGCCAATGAGCGCTTAGGTAGCACAAGTTATCTACCTACTTTAATTACCTGTTCTGATGAGTTAATGAAAATAGGGATTGAAGCAACTCGTACCTATATGAAGAAACATAAAAATAAGGTATTAGGTCTGCATTTAGAAGGCCCTTATATTAATGTGATTAAAAAAGGGACCCACGATCCTCAATTTATTCGCCAGCCAAGTACTGAGATGATTGACTATTTGTGTCATAACGCCGACGTTATTACTAAAATCACTCTTGCACCTGAAATGGTTGATGAAAAATATATCCGTCAATTAATTCAAGCAGGCATTGTTGTTTCAGCTGGCCATTCTAACTCTACATATGAAGAAGCTCGTAAAGGATTCCGTACGGGGATTTCATTATCGACCCATCTTTATAATGCCATGCCTTATATTACAGGCCGAGGTCCAGGCTTAGTTGGCGCTATTTATGATACACCAGAGGTATATGCTGGTATAATTGCCGACGGCTTACATGTTTCATGGGCAAATATTCGTAACAGTAAACGTTTAAAAGGCGAAAAGCTGCTCTTAGTAACGGATGCAACCGCACCTGCTGGGCTAGATCCTAATAAAAATGAGATGGATAGCTTCGTTTTCGCAGGAAAAACCATATATTATCGTAATGGTCTTTGTGTTGATGCTGATGGCACATTAAGTGGCTCATCGCTTACCATGATTGATGCGATAAAAAATAGCGTTATTCATGTTGGCATTCCATTAGATGAAACATTGCGAATGGCAACACTTTATCCTGCTCGAGCTATCGGCGCTGATAAAGAACTAGGCACAATTGAAGCAGGAAAGGTTGCTAACCTCACTTCATTTGATAAGGACTTCAACCTTTGTACTACTTTTGTCAATGGTATTGAAATAACAGATAACTAATGGGTGTATATGCTGATGAGTCATAACAACACTGAAACGCAAATTGGCAATATCGATCTTGTTAAGCAACTTAACAGTGCGATAGTTTACCGGCTAATTGATCAACACGGGCCGATTTCCCGTATCCAAATTGCCGAACAAAGTCAGTTGGCCCCTGCCAGTGTCACTAAGATTACTCGTCAGCTACTAGAGCGCGGATTAATTAAAGAAGTTGATCAACAAGCTTCAACCGGCGGGCGTCGTGCAATTTCTATTGTCGTTGAGCATCGTAACTTCAATACAGTGAGTGTGCGTTTAGGACGTAACGATGTCACTCTTGCGCTTTATGATCTTTCAGGCAAAGTGTTGGTTGATCAGCACTATCCTATCGAACAAAGCACTCAGCATGAAATAGAACTACGACTCATTAATGCTATTGATGATTTTATTAAACAAAATCAACGTCGCATTCGTGAGCTTATTTCTATTTCAGTGATTTTGCCGGGATTGGTTGATCCTAATAAAGGAATTGTCCGTTATATGCCTCATATGAAGGTGGATAATTGGGCATTAGTTGAAAGCCTAGAAAAACGCTTTAACCTTCCTTGTTATGCGGGACACGATATTCGCAGCCTAGCCTTAGCAGAAAATTACTTTGGTGCTACCCGCAATTGTGAAGACTCCTTATTAGTGCGCATTCATCGAGGTGCCGGTGCTGGTGTTATTATTAATAATAAGATCTTACTCAACCAACGAGGCAACTTAGGCGAAATTGGCCATATCCAAATAGATCCTCTTGGTGAGCGATGCCACTGTGGTAATTTTGGTTGCTTAGAAACAATAGCTTCGAATCCCGCGATAGAAGCAAAAGTACGCTACCAGCTGGAACAAGGCTATCCAAGCCAGTACTTATCGCCAACGCAATGTCAAATCCAAGACATCTGCCGTGCGGCAGTAAAAAATGATCCATTGGCCGTTGAGACGATTAAACAAGTAGGCTTACATTTAGGTAAAGCGATAGCCATTGCCATCAACTTATTTAATCCACAAAAAGTTGTACTTGCAGGTGAGTTAACAGAAGCTGCTGAAATATTATTCCCTTCTATTCAAAGCTGTATTAACACACAAGTGTTAAAGGAATTTAGAGAAGAACTACCGGTGGTAATTTCAGAGCTTGACCATCGTTCTGCAATTGGTGCCTTTGCACTAACAAAACGAGCGATGCTCAATGGAGAACTTCTCCAGCACCTACTAGAAAAGTAACTTTTTAACTTAAAACCAGCCATTGTAAGAAAAACAAGAAATTTATGCTGTTTGAGAGCTGAAATTGTTTAATATTCAGCAAGTAACTACAGAATATAATAAATAAGCGCAGCTATTTTTACTGTGCTTTTTTTATTTAGCCATTTCATCGCTTTCTTACGCCATATTAATACTGGCCGCTTCTCTTATTCCTTTGTTTTTTCTTTTTATTAAATTCTTCTCACCGCATTTTTTTATTATATTTTTCATCAGCAAGGTTGTTTTTTGGATCTTTTTTCGACAAAATGATTAACCATCGAGCAAACGGACACGTTTCTTGAAAATTAATGCAAAAAGCAGTTGACGGAATTGTCTGTAATACGCATAATGCGCCCCGCAACGCCGACGAAGGTTATGCAAAAAAAGATGGCTACGTAGCTCAGCTGGTTAGAGCACAACACTCATAATGTTGGGGTCACAGGTTCGAATCCCGTCGTAGCCACCATCTTTTTTGCGGGAGTGGCGAAATTGGTAGACGCACCAGATTTAGGTTCTGGCGCCGCAAGGTGTGCGAGTTCAAGTCTCGCCTCCCGCACCATTTTAACCATCGTCAGATTTTATCAGTTGGGATATCGCCAAGCGGTAAGGCACCAGGTTTTGATCCTGGCATTCCCAGGTTCGAATCCTGGTATCCCAGCCATATTACTGATAAAATCGCTCACGTGTTGACAACTGAATTAGCGGATGGGATATCGCCAAGCGGTAAGGCACCAGGTTTTGATCCTGGCATTCCCAGGTTCGAATCCTGGTATCCCAGCCATATTCTGCTGAATTCAATAATAGTGAGAGGTAAAATTCTCCTATTGGCTATGTAGCTCAGCTGGTTAGAGCACAACACTCATAATGTTGGGGTCACAGGTTCGAATCCCGTCATAGCCACCATTTTTGGGATATCGCCAAGCGGTAAGGCACCAGGTTTTGATCCTGGCATTCCCAGGTTCGAATCCTGGTATCCCAGCCATATTTGAAAGAGAGACTCGCTGAGCGAGTCTTTTTTTCTCCAAGTTGTATGCGGGAGTGGCGAAATTGGTAGACGCACCAGATTTAGGTTCTGGCGCCGCAAGGTGTGCGAGTTCAAGTCTCGCCTTCCGCACCATTGATTATCAAGTGTTTAGCGCAACATAGTGTTAATCACACAATCAACAAATAAGACTCGCAATAGCGGGTCTTTTTTGTTTTTGTCACTTTATCGTTTGATGTTTAACAATATTCTTAACACTATCTCTTTCTTCTCTTACTTTTTGATATTTTTTATCATCAATACCTCTATCTAATTTTAATTGTCTAAGTTCTTTTTATGCTTTTTTTGATCTTTCTGTACATATATTCATACGGATACTATACTCCCCTACAGTATAAAAAAGGATTATATATGCCACACTCACCAGCAGAAAAAAAAGCCGCGTTAACTCGCGTCAGAAAAATCAAAGGACAGCTTCTAGCCTTAGAAACTGCACTTGAAAATGAAAATGAATGCAGTCAGGTACTACAACAAATCGCTGCAATTCGAGGCGCTATTAATGGCCTGATGGCGGGTGTGCTTGAAAGTCATCTACGAGAGGGGTTAATGGATGCCGTCGCTTCTCCTGAAGACCAAAAAAACTCTGTGGATGATGCCATATCACTTATCCGCACTTACCTGCGTTAATAACTAAAAGGATACAACATGAAATCTCGTGCTGCGGTCGCATTTGGACCAGGAGAACCTTTAAAGATTGTCGAAGTCGATGTTATGCCACCTAAAGCGGGTGAAGTACTGGTTAAAGTCAGTCACTCCGGGGTTTGTCATACGGATGCCTTTACGCTATCAGGAGATGATCCTGAAGGTGTATTTCCGGCCATTTTAGGTCATGAAGGTGCTGGTGTCGTCGTTGAAGTCGGTGAAGGTGTTACCAGTGTAAAACCTGGTGATCACGTTATTCCACTGTATACCGCTGAATGCGGCGAGTGCTTATTTTGCAAATCAGGTAAAACCAATCTTTGTGTCGCCGTACGAGCAACGCAAGGTAAAGGCTTAATGCCGGATGGCACAACACGATTTTCTTATAATGGACAACCTATTTATCACTATATGGGATGTTCTACCTTTAGCGAATACACCGTTGTGGCAGAAGTCTCTCTTGCCAAAATTAACCCAGAGGCTAATCACGAAGAAGTATGTTTATTAGGTTGTGGGGTTACAACAGGCATTGGTGCAGTTCATAACACAGCAAAAGTACAAGCGGGTGATTCTGTTGCTGTCTTTGGTTTAGGTGGCATTGGCCTTGCTGTTATTCAAGGCGCACGCCAAGCCAAAGCAGGTCGCATTTTTGCTATTGATACGAATCCTGAAAAATTCACGCTAGCTCGTCAATTCGGTGCAACAGATTGTTTAAACCCTAATGATTACGATAAACCTATTCAAGAAGTCATTGTTGAAATGACACAATGGGGTGTTGATCATACTTTTGAATGTATTGGCAATGTCAATGTTATGAGAGCAGCTTTAGAAAGTGCACACCGTGGTTGGGGGCAATCAATCATTATTGGTGTAGCGGGTGCAGGTCAAGAGATCTCAACACGCCCATTCCAATTAGTTACGGGTCGTTCATGGAAAGGTACTGCATTTGGTGGCGTTAAAGGCCGCAGTCAATTACCAGGCATGGTTGAAGACGCAATGAAGGGTGAAATTGAACTAAAACCTTTTGTTACTCATACATTACCATTAGAAAAAATTAATGAAGCCTTTGATTTAATGCATGAAGGCAAATCAATCCGCACTGTTATTCATTTCGATTAATCATTCACAGATCCGTTGCTTACCTAACGGATCTGTCTTTGCTTTTAAGGAGTAAAAATGAAAAGGATTGAACGTCATGCTTGTTTTGGTGGTTGGCAAGATGTCTACCAACATAACTCAAGCACGTTAAATTGTGAGATGAAATTTGCGGTATATCTTCCGCCAATGAAAGATGGACAAAAATACCCTGTTTTATATTGGCTATCTGGCTTAACTTGTAATGAACAAAATTTTATAACTAAAGCGGGTGCCCAACAATTTGCGGCGCAACATGGCATTGTGTTAGTTGTTTCTGATACAAGTCCCCGCGGTGAACATGTTGCTAATGATGAAGCCTACGATTTAGGTCAAGGTGCTGGTTTTTATCTTAATGCCCTAAAAGCGCCTTGGGATACGCATTACAAAATGTATGACTACATTGTGAAAGAATTACCTGAATTGATTGAAGCACATTTTCCCGTTACCAATAAGCGTGCTATTAGTGGACATTCGATGGGGGGGCATGGTGCATTAATGATTGCGCTGCGAAATACCGAGCGCTATTGCAGTGTGTCGGCATTTTCACCTATTGTGGCACCCTCACAAGTCCCTTGGGGTAAAAAAGCCTTCAATGCTTATTTAGGGGAAGATACCGCACTATGGAAACAATACGACACAATAGAGTTACTGAATAAAGCGACAAATCCATTACCAATGCGCATTGATGTAGGTCTTGATGATCCTTTTTATCAAGAACAACTCAAACCAGAATTGTTTGCTAAAGTTTGTGATGAAAAACAGCTTGTTTATAGTTTGAAACGACATCAAGGTTACGATCACAGCTACTATTTTGTGACCAGTTTTATTGGTGAGCATATTGCATTTCATGCAAAATATTTAAATTATTGATTTAATAATAGAAATACTAAACACACAAAAAATAAATATCGATGCGATGATCTTATTTAGAAAGATCATCGCATGTTTAAGATTTACTTTAACGGTACAATTAAAGCCCTAAAGCATAGCGAAGTGCCGCTTCTTTGGCTTTTCCAGCATGTTGTGCAGCTAATAACCCCAGATTTCTAGCTAATTTTAATCCTGGTAATTGATGGCTAAATGCGTGATAAAACACATCCATTCCAGCCTGCATCACTAAATTATCTGGCATACGTTTACGCTGAAATTTTTTCAGCAATGCCATTGAATCCCACGGTTCGTAATGTTTTTTCGCATTGGCGACTAATTCAAGAAAACAATCCACATCGCGATAACCTAAATTCACTCCCTGCCCCGCTAATGGATTAATAGTATGAGCAGCATCGCCCAATAGAATAATTCCTTTATCAACATAGCGGCTCGCATGTTGGCGAGTTAATGGAAATGAACCGGCAGCAATAGGAGTCGCTTTACCTAAACGTTCAGGAAAAGCATGCTGGATCTCTTTTTCTAGCTGCTCCATTGACAGACTTTGCAGTTTTCTGATCTTTTCTGGCGAATCATACCAAACCAAACACGCCCAATGATCAAATAGCGGCAAATAAGCACGAGGGCCTGAAGGGTAAAACCGCTGCCATGTGCCTTTTTCAGGTGGTAACTCTGTTTTTACCGTAATAAGCATACAAGATTGACGATATTGCCAGCCATTGCTGCCAATGCCTGCAAATTGGCGAACTTGTGAATTGGCACCATCAGCACCTACCACTAATTTTGTGGTAACATCAGAGCCATCAGATAACGTTACTTTCCATTTATCATCTAAGTAATTCATTTTACTTAGACTATTGGGACATAACATGGTGATATTGCTATAACGTTGCGCCTCTTGCCATAATGCAAGTTGTAAAATGCGATTTTCAACCATATAGCCTAATTCAGGTAAGCCAAGGCTTTTGGCATCGAAAATAACATGGGTATTTTCTTCTTCCCATGTTTCAAGTGTTAAGTAAGGCGCAGAGCGCATCGCTAAAACATGTTGCCATGCGCCTAGCTGTTTTAATAAACTAACTGACGCACAACTAATCGCAGAAATACGGATATCAGGATGAGATGACGCATCAAAAGGTGCTGGAGATTGTCGCTCTATCATTGCAACTCGCAACCCTTCTTGCGCAAGCCCTATTGCAACGGCAGCGCCAATCATTCCGCCACCCGCGATGATTGCATCAAAATCGTTTTTTACATTACTCATCATTGTTATGCCATAACTCATTACTTGAAATAATAGGTAAGCGCTGTTTCTGCTTATATAAATTATATAAAACTAAACGCCATAAAGAATTAGCGCCGAACTTACTCTAGTCACTGACCACACAAATGACTACAATAACCGTCTTATTGGCTTATTACACGCAACGTTTTCCAGTGATGGTCAATTGTCTCACTGAAAATACCGGATTTACACAATGTCGACGATAAAAAAACTGTACATTAAAACTTGGGGCTGTCAGATGAATGAGTACGATTCATCCAAAATGGCAGACCTACTCGAAAGCACTCACGGTTATCAGTTAACCGATGTCGCCGAAGATGCGGACATTCTACTGCTAAATACCTGTTCTATCCGTGAGAAAGCACAAGAAAAAGTCTTTCATCAGCTAGGACGTTGGAAATATTTTAAAGATAATAAACCTGATATTATTATTGGTGTTGGTGGTTGTGTTGCTTCTCAAGAAGGCGAATACATCCGTCAACGCGCGCAGTGTGTCGATATTATCTTCGGACCACAAACACTACACCGTCTACCTGAAATGATTAATCAGGTTAAAGGGACAAAAAGTCCTGTCGTTGATATCAGCTTCCCTGAAATTGAAAAATTTGACCGTCTACCAGAGCCTCGTGCTGATGGCCCTTCTGCTTTTGTTTCAATAATGGAAGGCTGCAATAAATATTGCTCATTCTGTGTAGTACCTTATACACGAGGCGAAGAAGTTAGCCGCCCTTGTGATGATGTGCTGTTTGAAATTGCACAACTTGCCGCACAAGGTGTTCGTGAAGTTAACTTATTAGGTCAAAACGTCAATGCTTATCGCGGTGCCACCTTTGATGGCCAAATTTGCAGCTTTGCGGAATTAATTCGCTTAGTTGCTGCGATAGATGGTATTGATCGCGTTCGCTTTACTACCAGCCATCCTATTGAATTTACAGACGATATCGTTGCTGTTTATGAAGATACACCAGAGCTAGTTAGCTATTTACATTTACCTGTACAAAGTGGTTCAGATCGTATTTTAACATTGATGAAGCGTAATCATACCGCACTTGAATATAAGAGCATCATTCGCAAATTACGTAAAGCACGCCCTGGTATTCTGATAAGTTCTGATTTTATCATTGGTTTCCCGGGTGAAACACAAGAAGACTTTGAAAAAACAATGCAATTAATTGCAGACGTTAATTTCGATATGAGCTTTAGTTTCATCTACTCAGCTCGTCCTGGTACACCAGCAGCTGATTTGCCTGACGATGTCAGCGAAGATGAGAAAAAACAGCGCTTATATTTACTCCAGCAACGCATTAATCAACAAGCAATGAGCTTTAGCCGTGCCATGATTAATACAGTACAACGTATCCTCGTTGAAGGCCCTTCTCGTAAAAGTGTTATGGAGCTTTCAGGTCGTACCGAAACTAACCGAGTGGTTAACTTTGAAGGTACGCCAGATATGATTGGTAAATTTGTTGATGTTGAAATTGTTGACGTTTATGCCAACTCATTGCGCGGTAAAGTTATCAGAACAGAAGATCAAATGGATTTACGTTCCCATGAATCACCTGAATCTGTAATTGCTCGTACTCGTAAAGAAGATGAATTAGGTGTAGGTGTTTACCACCCTTAATTTATTAGACTTAACAAAAGGATAATCAGTGACAGTAATAGCGCATACACAAGTAGCGACCCAAGAAATTTTCTTAGAGCCAGCAGATAATGCCCGTTTAATGAGCCTATGTGGCCCATTTGACGATAATATTAAACAACTTGAACGCCGTTTAGGTATCGAGATTAATCATCGTGATAACCGTTTTAAATTAACCGGCAAATCATTATGTGTGACTGCGGCTGCAAGTATTTTACGTCACCTGTATGTGGAAACCTCGCCAATTAAAGGCGTGATCCCCGATATCAACCCTGAGCAAATTCATCTTGCTATCACCGAAAGCCGCGTGCTTGAGCAAAGTGATGAACACGTACCTGAATTTGGAAAATCAACCAATATTCGGACAAAACGGGGCGTGATAAAACCACGCACACCAAATCAAGCGCAATATATCGCAAATATTCAGACTCATGATATTACGTTTGGTATTGGGCCTGCGGGTACAGGGAAAACTTATCTGGCTGTTGCTGCCGCTGTTGATGCGCTTGAACGTCAAGAAGTACGCCGCATTTTACTAACGCGTCCGGCAGTTGAAGCTGGCGAAAAGCTCGGTTTTTTACCAGGAGACCTAAGTCAGAAAGTCGATCCTTATTTACGACCACTTTATGATGCGTTATTTGAGATGTTAGGTTTTGAAAAAGTTGAGAAACTAATAGAACGCAATGTTATTGAAGTCGCCCCTCTTGCTTATATGCGTGGGCGTACCCTTAACGATGCCTTTATTATTCTCGACGAGAGCCAAAACACCACTATCGAACAGATGAAAATGTTTTTGACTCGAATCGGCTTTAACTCTAAAGCAGTAGTCACAGGGGATATTACTCAGATTGACCTACCAAGAGGCAATAAATCAGGTTTACGCCACGCTATTGAGGTGTTGTCTGAGGTTAACGATCTGAGTTTTAACTTTTTCCACAGTGAAGATGTGGTTCGCCACCCTGTTGTTGCCAAAATAGTTATCGCCTATGAAGCTTGGGAAACGGAAGATCAAAAACGCCGCCAAGCTATCAAAGCTGAGAAAGAGAAGCTTCAGAGAGAACATCATGAGTGAAGTTATCCTTGATTTACAAATTGCGACTGAAAATGCGCAAGGGCTTCCTACTGAAGCCCAATTTATGAAATGGTTAGAAGCTGTATTGCCACAATTTCAACCTGTTAGTGAAGTCACTATCCGTATTGTTGATGAGGCAGAAAGCCACGAGCTTAACCTGACTTATCGCGGAAAAGACCGACCAACCAATGTGCTTTCTTTTCCTTTTGAAGCGCCACCTGAAATTGAACTACCGTTACTTGGTGACTTGATTATTTGTCGTCAAGTTGTCGAAAAAGAAGCCGTTGAACAGAATAAAACTGTTGAAGAACATTGGGCACACATGGTTATTCATGGATGTCTTCATCTTTTAGGCTATGATCATATTGAAGACGACGAAGCCGAAGAAATGGAAGGTTTAGAGACAGAAATCTTACAAAATTTAGGTTATGAAGATCCCTATTTAATAGAAAAAGAGTAACAGTTCTCTTATTTTTATGATAAATAATATCTAATAAACCATTCAATGAGGAAAAATAGTTAAAACGCCATGAGCGACGACCAATCTTCGAGTAACGATAACCCTGGTCCTAAAAGAGGGTTTCTCACACTGCTTAATCAGCTGTTCCACGGTGAACCTAAAAACCGTGATGACCTGATGGAGCTTATCCGCGATTCTGAACAGAAAGAATTAATTGATCCTGATACCCGCGACATGCTTGAAGGGGTAATGGATATCGCTGAACAGCGTGTTAGGGATATTATGATCCCCCGCTCTCAAATTGTGACGCTAAAACGCAATCAAACACTTGATGAATGCTTAGATGTCATTATTGATTCAGCGCATTCCCGCTTTCCAGTCATAAGCGAGGACAAAGACCATATTGAAGGTTTATTGATGGCAAAAGATTTATTGCCATTTATGCGCAGTAGTGCAGAGCCATTTAGTATGGATAAAGTTCTACGCTCTGCGGTTGTTGTACCTGAAAGTAAACGCGTAGACCGCCTATTAAAAGAGTTCCGCTCCCAACGCTATCATATGGCGATAGTGATTGATGAATTTGGTGGTGTTTCGGGTCTGGTAACGATTGAAGATATTCTTGAGCTTATCGTGGGCGAAATTGAAGATGAGTATGATGATGAAGACGATATCGATATTCGTCCATTAAGTCGTCACGCTTACTCAGTTCGTGCTTTAACCCAAATAGAAGATTTTAATGACGCTTTTGGGACCCACTTTAGCGATGATGAAGTTGACACCATTGGTGGCTTAGTAATGCAAGCCTTTGGTCATCTTCCTGCTCGTGGTGAAACTATTACCATTGATAATTACCAATTTAAAGTCGTTATGGCAGATAGTCGTAAAATCATTCAGGTTTATGTGCATATTCCAGATGATGCACCTATCCCTGAATTAGGTAACGATGCTTAGGATATAAATGAATAATATCTCTTTCTTAAACCGCCAGTGGGCTCGCGCCTTACTGGCGGTTTTTTTCGGTGCAATAGGTACACTGGCTTTTTCACCTTTTGATTTTTGGCCTGCGGCACTGATCTCTTTATCAGGCTTACTTCTTATCATTAATCAGCGTACTGCTCGCCAAGGTGCTTTTCTTGGTTTTGCATGGGGCTTTGGATTATTTGGTAGTGGAGTCAATTGGGTTTATGTCAGCATCGCTAATTTTGGTGGAATGCCTTTTGCGATAAATGTTTTCTTAGTTATTTTATTGGCACTGTATTTATCGCTTTATACTTCACTTTTTGCCGGATTGCTCAATAAATTATTTCCAAATCCAACACTTTGGCGCTTTGCTTTTGCCGCCCCGGCCTTATGGCAAATCACTGAATTTTTAAGAGGTTGGGTATTATCAGGCTTTCCGTGGCTACAATTTGGTTATAGTCAGATTGATGGCCCTTTAAAAGGTATTGCACCTATTTTAGGGGTGACCATGATAACGCTGTTGCTTACCGTTATTAGTGGGTTAATTGCATATGCCATTTATCGTAAATCACTCTACAGCCTATTAGCGGCTGCCATATTGCTATTATTACCAATAAGTTTTAAATCTTATCAATGGTATCAACCAATACCAGAAGAAGCGCAAGAAATTGCTTTAATACAAGGCAATATTGAGCAATCTTTAAAATGGCAACCTGACGCACTAGAAAAAACATTAACCACTTATCTCACCCTAAGTCGCCCTTATATTGGTACAGCAAACCTTATTATTTGGCCTGAATCGGCTATTCCTGATGTTGAAATTCAACAACAGACATTTCTAGCTGAACTTGATAAGCAATTAAGAGAAAAAGATACGCATTTAATGACGGGTATTATTGATGCTCGCCCAACACTAGAAGGCTATCGTTTTTATAATAGTGTGATCACTCTTGGTGAACATTTTGCCTATCAATATCCGGCAACAGACCGATATAACAAGCATCATCTGGTTCCTTTTGGTGAATATGTACCATTAGAATCGTTATTACGTCCATTAGCGCCGTTCTTTAATTTACCTATGTCATCACTTAGCCAAGGTGAATACGTTCAACCTCAGTTAACTGTTAATAACGCTAAAATTACAGCGGCTATTTGTTATGAAATTATATTAGGCGAACAGGTTCGTGCTAATTTCCAGCCCGACACTCGTTTTTTACTCACCATTTCAAATGATGCATGGTTTGGTAATTCTATTGGCCCTTGGCAGCATTTCCAAATGGCAAGAATGCGCGCTTTAGAATTAGGTCGGCCATTATTACGCTCAACAAATAATGGGATCACCGCATTTATTGCCGCAAATGGTGATGTTATTTCTCAGCTGCCTCAATTTGAAGAAAATTCATTAGCAGAGAAAATGACGCCAACAACTGGATTAACACCTTATTATCGTTTAGGAAATTACCCACTTTGGATAATAGTTGGACTCTTTTTAGCGTTAGCCTTTATTAAGCGCCGCAATTAATAACAGTTCAAAATAAAGCCCCAATATAATATTGGGGCTTTTGTTATAAGGTACTCATAATATGAATAATTATCCTGGCCCTATTCTTGATATTATTTGGCAACGTGCCGCTGTTATTTCGGCTGACAACGAAAATAAAGGATTTCGTAAAGACACCGCAGGAAGGTGGATAAAACGACAATATTTTAATCAACCACAACAAGAATATGGCTGGGTATTATCAAAACAGCCTGAATCAATAAATGAATTAGAAGAAGACAGCACCATTATTCCGCTGCACTGGCAAACTTCACTTGAGCAAAACGCACAGCAAAAAAGTGAACTTGAGAAAGTAAATATCGAACTATTATCACCTCAAGAGTTAACACAATCTATTTATAAACCAGTAAATAGTAAAAAATATTGGCAATATGCTAACCAAATTTCGGCTGACAACGAAAATAAAGGATTTCGTACTGATTATTATGGTAAGTGGATCCAACAAGATGCTTTTGGTGATAAAAACCATGAATATGGTTGGACATTAGCTTATTTAACGCCCACTCATAAAAAAGCTTCAATACAACCAAGAATTATTCCTGTTCATATAAATACTGAAGAATTTCGCGCTCATGCCGCTATATTGGCAGCAAAAGAAACAGATGAAGAAAAAATAAAATACAGACGAGAAAACGTAGCGTTCAATATAATCATTGTGTTCATCGAATGTATTATGGCTATTCCAAAAATTATTTTCTCAATATTTAAAGGTTAATATTGAAGCCTTAAAAAATATTAAATACCCGCCCACCACAATCGTAGTTTTAATCCCCATGAGGATGTCCAACCACTGGTAAAACTTACCATTTCGCCTTTATAAATAATAATAAAGGAAGGCGTTGCACTAACTCCCCATTGCTGAGAAATTGCCCCTTTATCATCATTAATTACAGGAAAAACAAGTTCTTTGGATTTAATACCACGCGCTATTTTTGCATCATCACCTGAGCGAATAACCACCGATGTAATCTTATAGCCGTCTTGTGCTAATGAGTTAACCGTTGGTGTGGTTATTTTACAAATACCACACCAGCTTGCCCAAAAATAGATTAATACTGGTTTTTCGGCACTCAGCTCAGCTAAAGAAATCGCTTTGTTATCGACAGTATAAAGCGCTGATAATTCTGTTAGCACTGGTGGCGTAGGTTGCCGCCACCAGTCCATAACAAAAGAGACTAAAACGAAAATAGCGACCAGAACAATCAGCTCTTTACCCCATTTTCGTAAACGACTAAGCATTATTTTTTCACTTTAGCCAATTGTTCTTTAACAATAACTTCTAACTGCGCGTAATCAACGGCACCCGGTAAAATAGTATCACCAACGACTGTTGCAGGTGTACCTTGAATACCCAGTTTACGAGAAAGATCTAAGTTATTTTGCAATGCTTGTAAGCTCTCTTCAGTTAGCTTAATTTTGCTGGTATTGGTGCTTTTCATTGCATCATCAATACTTGCGCTGTCTAGCATTGTTTTTTTCTGCATTAAACGCTGATGCAGTGCCAGGAAAGCTTTAGGATCTTCTTTCCAAACAGACAATACGGCTTGAGATGCTTTTGCTGAACTCTCACCTTTGAAAGGCAACGGTTTAATTACAACAGCAACATCAGGATATTGTTTAGTGATTTGCTCTAATAATGGGTCAAAACGCTTGCAATAAGGGCAGTTATAATCAGTAAATGAGACTAACACTAATTTTGCATCTTTAGCACCAATACGAGGGCTTGCAGCATCGTTATATAGTGCATCATGCTCGGCGACTAATGCATCACGAAATTGTGCTTGTTGCTCATCTGCTTTTTTAGTTTGTAATGCCATAATCGCTTCTTCCAAAATTTCTGGATTGCTGATTAATGTATCACGCACTAATGCACGAACTTCTTTCTCTTGAGCGGCATTTAAAGCGGCAGCTTGCACATTCGCACCGAAAAGTAACGAAGTGATAACGAGTGCCGAAAGTGTTTTTTTCATTATTGGGCTCCTTTAGCCTCTGAAAGAATAGTTAACATCGAATCTTTATTTAAAAGAGGCGGTAGGATCTCCCCCTCCTTGTTACAAGGTCCATAAATTTGATTAAAGGGTACAGCGACCTGACCACGTTGTTTTAAAAACTGCGTTATCTCATCAGAAGGTTTAGTCCAATCACCTCGTAATGCGACAACATCTGGCTCAGAAAGCGCCTTTTGAACGTCTTCGCGTAATAATACATTGTATTTATTCGCTTTACAGGTCACACACCAATCTGCGGTAACATCAACAAAAACACGCTTATTATCTGATAACGCTTGATGTAATGCATGTTCTGTTAATGGTTGCCAATTAATGACATCTTTACCCGCTAAAGTTTGCGTTTCGGGCTGCATACTAAATAAATAAGTACTCCCCCCTAAAACAAGCGTGATCACCGTTGAAACTAATAATGCTTTTTTACCATAGTGCTTTGCAATAGCGATGAGTAATAACAATGCAATAAGCACAAAGAGAGTTGCAACAATAGGGATGCCAAAATGAGGTATCAATAAAGTAATTAACCAAATACAGGAAAGCAGCATCATAAAACCAAGAATAATTCTTAATTTATTCATCCATTTGCCCGGTTTTGGTAATACTTTTGCTACTGAAGGAAAAACAGCCACCAATATCCAAGGTAAACTCATACCAACACCTAATGCGGTAAAAATTAACCATAATTCACTTAGTGGGGCAATTAAAGCATACGCAACCGCAGTACCTAAAAATGGCGCAGAACATGGTGTCGCTAATAAAGTGGCAAATGCGCCTTCCCAGAAATGTCGACTATTACCCTTTCCACCAGCGGTTGCTATTTTGGTATTGATATCACTCGATAAACGCAATTCAAATAACCCAAATAAATTGGCGGTGAAAATTGCTGTAATCAACACCATAAAACCAATAAACCAAGGGCTTTGGAACTGAATTCCCCACCCTATTGCTTCTTGGCTAAAGCGTAAACCGGTCATAAACAGCGCTAATGCCCAAAATGAAACTAAAATACCCGCAACAGAAAGAGAGAATTGTTTGCGAATTGTACCTGTATCGCGTTTTTCAATATGTAATACCGAACCCAATTTCATCGCCAATACAGGGAGCACACAAGGCATTAAATTAAGAATTAAGCCACCTAATAACGCAAAAGCCAAAATACTCCATAACCCCACGCTACCGACTGATGATGAAGATGGCGTAACACTAAACTCCCCCTGACCTATCGTGCTATTAACTTGACGAGAAAAGTGGTTATCAGTCACGACAAACGAGAGCTGTTTTCCTGATATGTCTCCGGCCTTATCACCCCAATCGTCGGTTACATCGACTGAAACAAATAATTGCTCATTGTTCTTTGTGACCTGAGGAATGCCATAAAGCATTCCTTCAGGGGGATCGAGATATATATTAGGTGTTACCCAATTACCGTTTTCACGTTGTAATGCAATATTCAGTTGGCTATTTTGGTAATCAGAGGAAACCGATGTAACAAGTCCCGTGGTAACGGGTACCTTCGCCATTGCTTGATTATATTGCCATTCAAAATCAGCTGGCGCTGGTTGATTAAAATCGAAGATTAATGGGTAATCCGTTAAAAGACAGACATTACTACAGGTTGATAAAGTTAAAACACCCTCAAGCGAATCACGATTAACCGCAGATAATGAAATAGGAAAAACAACTTGCTTATCATACCCTTGAGTATGAATGCCAGCGACATCAAAAGCAGAAGGTGATGGCCAATGCCACGCCATTTCCGCAATATCTTGTGACCAGTTTATTTCAGGTGCAACGCCACCCTCACCAGGAGAACGCCAATAGGTTTTCCATCCTGACTCTAATTGCACTTCAAGCAATATTTTGACATCTCCTGTAGGTGACTTTTGTGCCGTCGCCCTCACTTGCGCATGATCATTATCTGGCATAGTTAACCAGCCAGTATCAGCAGCTTGAGATGAAGATAGAGTAAATAGCGTTAATACTAACGCCATAACAAAAGACCGAAACATAGCAACTCCCTAAAAATTCTTTTAACGCTACACTTAAAGCTACAGCTACGCCCCAAAATAGACGCATAATATTTTAGTAAAAGAAGTCGCTAATCCCTCAGAATACAATAATGAAGGTGAAGTCTTATTCGAGGCGGGGGATGGTGATGTTTTTTCTGACTACGCTGACGAGAAATGTAAATTGCAGCCATGCTCAACAAAAGTAAAACAGCCCAAGAATGGAAGAAAGGTTCTATAGATAATGGAGGAACTGATAACAAAGATTTGGCACTTAAATCACAAGTAGAAAGTGAATAAGATGTTTTTTCACTATTATCATCAGTTATTGGCGTTGATGGCATATATTGTGTTTGAGCAATAGTACCCGCTAGGCGCTCACTTATTATGTGTGCACCAAGAGAACGCTGAACGATACAACATAATATCAGCAGTACTGTTATCAACACTAGCCAGCGACCTGACCGCCAATTACGCATAGAGAACCCTCATTATTTAACTTGCTATCTTAACGGTAATCCACAGACAAACAACTCCTTAAGATAAACTTTACAAAATCCTTATTTTTTTCTTTTTCTATTTATTTTTTACCCGCCTTATTAACCTTTCATTTTGTATGGCTTCTACTACAATTATTTTAAAATATGAAAACAACTTCCAATAAAATAATAAACTCTTTTTAATTTCATTCTTTTATTGGGAGATAGCTCTCGTATTTCAAAAAATGCACTTCCCAACCGTATGTTATTTGTTCTATCTATTAACATTATCAAAACAAATTAAAACAAAAAAGAAACACCAAGCAATACATCCACATCACATTTACCACGACAGGAGTTATTATGCGCATGCGTAAACTAGCATTATCATTAATGTTTTTAGGGGCTGCAGGAGCTGTGCAAGCAGAAGAACTCACTGGAACCTTAAAAAAAATAAGTGATAACGATATTATTATCGTTGGTCACAGGGAATCTTCCGTTCCATTCTCTTACTATGACAATCAACAAAAAGTCGTTGGTTATTCTCAAGATTATTCCAACCTCATTGTTGAAGCGGTAAAAGAGAAAATTGGTAAACCAAATCTTGAAGTTCGTTTAATTCCTATCACTTCTCAGAATCGCATTCCATTATTACAAAATGGTACATTTGACTTTGAGTGTGGTTCAACCACCAATAATGAAGCGCGCCAACAACAAGCGGCTTTCTCTAACACTATTTTTATCGTAGGTACTCGTTTACTAGCGAAAAAAGATGCAGGCGTTAAAGATTTCTCTGATTTAGCAGGAAAAAATGTGGTTGTTACATCAGGAACAACCTCTGAAATGTTACTCAATAAGCTCAATGATGAGAAGAAAATGAACATGCGCATTATTAGCGCAAAAGATCATGGCGACTCTTTCCGTACTCTTGAGTCTGGTCGTGCGGTTGCCTTTATGATGGACGATGCACTTCTTGCGGGTGAACGAGCGAAAGCCAAAAAGCCTGCACTTTGGGAGATAGTGGGTACACCGCAATCTGAAGAAGCTTATGGCTGTATGCTACGTAAAGATGATGCACAATTTAAAGCACTCATCGATAGCACTATTGCGAATGCACAGAAATCGGGTGAGGCTGAAAAATCCTTTAACCGCTGGTTTAACGCCCCAATTCCACCAAAAAATCTCAACCTAGAATTCACCATTTCAGATGAAATGAAAGCACTGTTTGCTGAGCCGAATGATAAAGCATTAAATTAATCCTTACTAATCAATGCTTATGTTTTAAAAGTACCAAATTGATAATTATAAAGTATCTGTTGGACAGACAGATCAGTGAAGTTTGGGGCAGCCGTTCCCTGCCCCAGTTTTTTTCACCGGAGGTGAAATCATGTCGATTGATTGGGATTGGGGGATATTCTTCCATGAAGCCCCATTCGGTAACACCACTTACTTAGGTTGGCTAATTTCTGGCTTTCAAGTCACTATTGCCTTGTCTTTATGCGCTTGGATTATCGCCTTTCTTGTTGGTTCCCTGTTTGGTATTTTGCGTACCGTACCTAACCGCTGGCTTTCAAGCTTAGGGACTATCTATGTTGAGCTTTTTCGTAACGTCCCCTTAATTGTTCAATTCTTTACTTGGTATTTGGTTATTCCTGAACTATTACCGCAATCTATTGGTGACTGGTTCAAAATGGAACTTGCACCTAATATTCAATTCTTTTTATCCTCAGCCTTGTGCTTAGGGTTATTTACCGCAGCTCGTATGTGCGAACAAGTTAGAGCTGCTATTGATTCGTTACCTCGTGGCCAGAAAGCCGCAGGACTAGCCTTAGGTTTAACCTTACCTCAAACATATCGTTATATTCTGTTACCTAATGCTTATCGCGTCATTATCCCGCCAATGACATCTGAGATGGTAAATCTAGTTAAAAACTCAGCTATCGCCTCAACCATAGGCCTTATCGATATGGCGGCTCAAGCAAATAAATTATTAGATTATTCAGCTAAAGCTTATGAATCATTTACTGCAATTACCTTAGCTTACGTTCTTATTAACGTCGTTATTATGGTTGTGATGAATTGGCTTGAAAAACGAGTTCGCTTACCCGGCACAACAGGAGGTCAATAATGTACGAATTTGACTGGAGTTCTGTTGTCCCTAGTTTGCCGTTTTTAATCGACGGAATGGCAATTACCCTAAAAATTACGGTCACCGCAATTGTTGTGGGTATTTTATGGGGAACCGTGCTTGCGGTGATGCGCTTATCTACATTTAAACCTGTGCGCTGGTTTGCTGCCGCTTATGTTAATACCTTTCGTTCTATTCCATTAGTGATGGTATTACTGTGGTTTTATCTTATTGTGCCTAACATATTACAAAATGTTCTAGGACTTTCCCCTAAAAACGATATCCGTTTGATTTCAGCGATGATAGCGTTCTCTTTATTTGAAGCAGCGTATTACTCTGAAATAATCAGAGCAGGTATTCAAAGTGTAAGTAAAGGACAACTTTCTGCATCATTAGCATTAGGTATGACTAAATCTCAAACCATGCGTTTAGTGATTTTACCTCAGGCTTTTCGTGCCATGATCCCACTATTATTAACTCAAGGTATTGTTTTATTTCAAGATACCTCACTGGTTTATGTATTAAGTCTTACCGACTTTTTCCGTACAGCAGCCAATATTGGTGAACGAGATGGTACACAAGTTGAAATGATCCTCTTTGCTGGATTTATCTACTTTATTATTAGTTTCTCTGCTTCAATGTTAGTGAACTTTCTTAAAAAAAGGACTACCTAGATGATTTCCCTAAAAGATGTTTCCAAATGGTATGGTCAGTTTCAAGTACTGACTGAATGCTCCACTGAAGTTAAAAAGGGGGAAGTTGTTGTTGTTTGTGGGCCTTCTGGTTCAGGTAAGTCAACATTAATTAAAACGGTTAATGGGCTAGAACCGGTACAACAAGGTGAGATATTGGTAGATGGCACAAAAGTCAATGATAAACGTACAGACCTTGCTAAGTTACGCGCAAAAGTAGGTATGGTGTTTCAGCACTTTGAGTTGTTTCCTCACCTTTCTATTATTGAAAACCTCACTCTAGCGCAAGTTAAAGTACTTAACAGAAATAAAGAGGCGGCAAAAGAAAAAGGCTTAAAACTGTTAGAACGCGTGGGTTTGTCTAATCATGCCAATAAATTCCCCGCTCAACTTTCTGGTGGCCAACAACAGCGCGTCGCTATTGCTCGTGCACTTTGTATGGATCCAATAGCAATGCTCTTTGATGAACCTACATCTGCTCTTGATCCTGAAATGATCAACGAAGTACTTGATGTTATGGTCGAACTGGCAAATGAAGGAATGACCATGATGGTCGTTACCCACGAAATGGGTTTTGCTAAAAAAGTTGCAGATCGGATTATTTTTATGGATGAAGGCCGCATTGTTGAAGATAGTCCTAAAAATGACTTCTTTGATAATCCTAAATCTGATCGCGCTAAAGATTTTTTAGCCAAAATTCTTCATTAATAATTATTACTTTATCTATTTGCTCAATTGCTGGCGTACTCTTTTGTATGCCAGCAGTAAAAGGATCATTTAGACTAATCTCGCAATACAATATCAATTTTTCTTTTTTTTCCGCAATATCAGAATAACTTCAGAAAAAAACACGCATTTATGGCGAATATGCTTTACCTCATCTCACCAAATACTGCGTTTCTGCTAAAAATGTTAGGCAAACAGTCGTAATCATTAAGAAAGACTGTTGTGGCTATTAGACAAAATCAGCTATGCTATGCGAGTCTTAATTTCATAATAGCGGTTACCCTCCGGTAGCCATTAATTCACCATAGGATTATCGGTGCCATGCAAGAACAATATCGTCCCGAAGATATAGAGCAAACTATCCAGGAATACTGGGAAAAAAACGACACATTTAAAGTGACAGAAGATAATAACAAAGAAAAATATTACTGCCTGTCAATGCTACCTTATCCTTCTGGCCGACTTCACATGGGACACGTTCGCAATTACACCATTGGTGACGTGATTTCCCGTTATCAACGTATGCTAGGTAAAAACGTCTTACAACCTATTGGCTGGGATGCGTTTGGCTTACCTGCAGAAGGTGCAGCAGTAAAAAACAACACGGCACCTGCTCCGTGGACTTATGAAAATATCGATTACATGAAAAACCAGTTAAAAAAACTGGGTTTTGGTTATGACTGGGATCGTGAGGTGACAACTTGTACTCCTGAGTATTATCGCTGGGAACAATGGTTTTTCACCAAGTTATATGAAAAAGGCTTAGTTTATAAAAAAACATCAGCTGTTAACTGGTGTCCTCATGATTTAACTGTATTAGCTAACGAACAAGTTATCGATGGTTGCTGCTGGCGTTGTGATACACCAGTAGAACGCAAAGAAATTCCACAGTGGTTTATTAAAATTACTGATTACGCAGAAGAACTGTTAAACGATTTAGATACGTTAGATGAATGGCCTGAGCAAGTTAAGACCATGCAACGTAACTGGATTGGTCGCTCTGAAGGTGTAGAAATCACTTTTAAAGTTGCTGATAGCGACGACAAAATGACTGTCTACACAACCCGCCCAGACACCTTTATGGGTGTGACTTATGTTGCTGTTGCAGCTGGTCACCCATTAGCGCAAAAAGCGGCTAAAAATAACCCAGCAATCCAAAACTTCATTGATGAATGCCGTAATATGAAAATGGCAGAAGCTGATATGGCAACAATGGAGAAAAAAGGTATAGCAACGGGTATGTATGCTATTCATCCTTTAACAAACGAAAAAGTTGCTATTTGGGTCGCTAACTTCGTATTAATGGAATACGGTACAGGTGCAGTAATGGCGGTTCCAGGTCATGACGAACGTGACTGGGAATTTGCCAATAAATACAATCTGCCAATTAAAGCGGTTATTGCAGATGCAGAAGGTAACCAACCTGATTTATCAGCAAGCGCATTTACTGAAAAGAATAGCCTGATTAATTCTGGTGAATTCACAGGGCTTGATAACCAAGCTGGCTTTAATGCTATTGCTGACAAATTAGCACAAATGGGTGTGGGCGAGCGTAAAGTTAATTATCGTTTACGTGACTGGGGTGTTTCTCGTCAACGTTACTGGGGTGCGCCAATTCCTATGGCAACCTTAGAAGATGGTACTGTTGTTCCTGTTCCAGAAGATCAACTGCCCGTTATTCTGCCAGAAGATGTGAAAATGGATGGGATCACCAGCCCAATTAAAGCTGATCCTGAATGGGCAAAAACCACCATTAATGGTCAACCTGCGCTGCGTGAAACAGATACCTTTGATACCTTTATGGAATCTTCTTGGTATTACGCTCGTTATACCTGCCCTGACTACGATAAAGGCATGTTAGATCCAAAAGCCGCTAATTATTGGTTACCTGTTGACTGGTATATCGGTGGTATCGAACATGCCATTATGCACCTGATGTATTTCCGCTTCTTCCATAAGTTAATGCGTGATGCAGGCTTAGTGGATTCTGATGAACCAGCAAAACGCTTACTGTGCCAAGGTATGGTATTAGCAGATGCGTTCTATCACACCGGTGAAGATGGCGCTCGTCATTGGGTATCTCCAGCAGAAGCTATTGTTGAACGTGATGAGAAAAATCGCATCATCAAAGCAACAGACAGCGAAGGTCATGAATTGACCTACGCTGGTATGAGCAAAATGTCTAAATCCAAAAATAACGGTATCGACCCACAAACTATGGTTGAACGTTATGGTGCCGACACTGTACGTCTATTTATGATGTTTGCTGCGCCACCTGAGTTAACTTTGGAATGGCAAGAGTCTAGCGTTGAAGGTGCCAACCGTTTCTTACGTCGTCTATGGCGCTTAGTGCATGAACATACGCAGAAAGGGACGACTCAAGCGCTGGATATTACAACATTAACGCCAGAGCAAAAAGATTTACGCCGTGATCTGCATAAAACGATAGCGAAGGTTTCTGATGATATAGGCCGTCGTTTAGCATTTAATACTGCGATAGCGGCAATCATGGAGTTAATGAACAAACTTACACGAGCGTCACAAGAAACTGAGCAAGATCGCGCATTAATGCAAGAAGCATTAGAAGCTATTGTTCGTATGCTTTCACCGATTATTCCTCATGCTTGTTTTGTTATGTGGAAATCATTAGGCGGTAAACAAGACGTCGATGTGGCACCGTGGCCAGTAGCAGATGAAGAAGCAATGATTGATGACACTAAACTCATCATTGTTCAAGTTAATGGTAAAGTGCGTGGTCGTGTCACGGTTCCTGCTAATGCAGAAAAAGAATATGTTCAGGAAATGGCGACAAAAGAGTACAGTGTTGCTAAATATTTGGAAGAAGTGACTATTCGTAAAGTTATTTATGTTCCAGGTAAATTACTGAACATCGTTGTTGGCTGATAAGGAGGCCTAGTGCGATATCTATTTTCGCTATTTTTCGGGTTGGCGGTGTTAATCACCGCTGGCTGTGGTTTTCATTTACAAGGAAAAACACAGGTTCCAGCGGAATTAAAAACACTTTATCTGAGCTCTGGTGACCCTTATGGGCCTTTATCTCGTGTAATGCGTCAGCAATTAAGATTAAGCGGCGTTCAGTTAGTTGAGAACCCAACAGCTGATATCCCAGTCTTAAAAATTGTCGGCTCTTCAGAAAGTAAAGAAACCGTTTCTGTTTACCAAGATGGTAAAACAGCAGAACGTCAGTTAACGTTTACACTGGATGCACAAGTTATTATCCCTGATGGCACGATTTACCCAATATCGTCTCAAGTATCTCGCCCATTTTTTGATAACCCATTGGAAGCATTAGCAAAAGATGCTGAAAATGACATTATCAAACAAGAAATGCGTGAACAAGCAGCTGCGATGTTAGTGCGTAAATTATTGGTTGTTCACAATGCTGAACGCCAAAAAGTATCAGAAGCCGCTCAGGCGAAACAGATAATCTCACCAGCCAAATGATCCGTCTATATCCAGAACAACTGAACGCGCAGCTCCAAGAGGGGCTGCGCCAAAGTTACCTACTCTGGGGTAACGAACCTCTATTACTCCAAGAATCCCAAGATGCCATAGTATCCATAGCTAAAACACAAGGATTCACTGAGCATTATCAATTTACCCTTGATAATAATACTGACTGGAATGAAATCTATTCTCTTTGCCAGTCATTGAGCTTATTTTCTCAACGACAATCTATTCTGCTTCATTTGCCTGAAAATGGTCCTAATGCAGCAATGTCAGAAAAACTGGCGCTTTTATCTCAAGAGTTACATCAAGATCTCTTACTCATTCTACGTGGACATAAACTCACTAAAGCACAAGAAAATAGTGATTGGTTTAAAACCTTAAGCCAACAAGGAACTTATGTTACCTGTATTACGCCAGAACTTGATAAATTACCGCAATGGGTTGCTCGTAGAGCAAAACAAAAAGGATTAGCACTTGATGAGCAAGGTAATCAATTACTTTGCTACTGCTATGAAGGAAATCTATTAGCGTTAGCACAAGCAATAGAACGACTTTCGCTACTTTATCCTGATGGTAAGCTTTCGTTACCGCGTATTGAAGCAGCTGTAAATGATGCTTCACATTTTTCACCTTATCATTGGGTTGATGCATTATTGGCAGGAAAAACGCAGCGTGCGTGGCATATTTTACAACAACTTAAAAGAGAAGATGTTGAACCTGTTATTTTGCTAAGAACATTACAGCGTGAATTAATGCAGTTAATTACACTGCATCGTGAGCAAAAAAATGCACCAATAAAGCAGGTTTTTGATCAACACCGTATTTGGCAAAATCGTCGCCCTATATTTAGTGCAGCATTACAACGACTTTCAGAACATCAATTACTCACAGCAATACACTTATTAACGAGCATCGAAATTACCGTTAAACAAGATTATGGTCAGACTATTTGGCCTGATTTAAGTGCCCTTGGATTACTGCTGTGTGGAAAAGCATTACCAGAAGGATTTGTCAGCAATGCCTAAAACTAACCATAAAATGCCGTTAATTAATCAAGCTATCGCTTTATATGGCGGTACTTTTGATCCTATTCACTACGGGCACTTACGCCCTGTAGAAGCACTTTCTGGATTAATTGGTCTAAAAGAAGTCATTTGGTTACCTAATAATATTCCACCTCACCGTCCACAACCAGAAGCGTCATCAGAACAACGCCTTGAGATGGTTCGCCTAGCATTACGTCCTTTTGCTTCATTTAAAGTGGATACGCGTGAACTTGAAAAACCGACCCCTTCTTATACCATCGAAACATTGCGTGATTTTCGCCAAGAAATTGGGGATAAACAGCCGTTGGCATTTATTATTGGGCAAGACTCATTATTATCAATTAATACATGGCATCAGTGGGAAAGTTTACTTGATGTATGCCATTTATTAGTTTGTGCTCGCCCTGGTTATCAAACTCATTTTGAAACACCACAAATGCAAACATGGCTTGAACAGCATCAAACGTATCAACAAGAAGATATTCACTGTTTACCTGCCGGCAAAATCTTACTTGCTGACACCCCTCTCTATAATATTTCAGCAACAGATATTCGAGCGCGCCATAAAGTGGGAATAGACTGCCATGATCTATTGCCTAATCGTGTCGAAGACTATATTCGTCAACAAAAGCTTTATCAGTAATCTAATTGTTTATTAAGTTCTCAGTTAAATAAATTAAAACAATTCAGGTTACTCAATCTCTTCTCTTTCTAACAAAAGATTGGGAAATACATCTTTTTTTCACATTATGATCGCCTATTAGTAAAAAAAACCAAATTAAGTCGTATAATGCACCAGTAATAGACGAACAACATAACAAATAGGTATTTCATGAGCATTGACAGCTGTTGTTTAGCTGTTATTCTCACCCTCAGCGGCCGTTTAGGGAACTGTAAAAGAAAACTGTCGTCTAACAGGAAGTTATTATTTGCCTGCCTTTTGATATTGATTACACGCATCAACTGGGCATATATTAATTTTCCTAAATTAATCGCCGAAAAACAGGAAAACTTGCTTGGTGTTCTTGTTATCGATAACTTGAATTAATCATCGAGTAAATAGATTTATTGGCATAAATACCTTTAAAATAGTGTTTTGCTATTTTCTCGATTGAGTTAACTGAATAGATAAAAGGTGACCCTTTTGCAAGGCTCAGAATTACAGCAATTTATTATTGATAAACTTGAGGATTCTAAAGCTCAAGATATTATTGCGTTAGATGTTCGCGGAAAATCAAGTGTAACTGATTACATGATTATTTGTACGGGTACATCCAATCGTCATTTGATGTCTGTCGCAGATAATCTCGTTGATGATTGTCGCAAAGCAGGATTACATCCTTTAGGGGTTGAAGGTCAAGGTATTTCAGATTGGATTGTTGTTGACCTTGGTGAAGCCATGGTTCACGTGATGCAAGAAGATAGCCGCCGTATGTACGAACTCGAAAAACTCTGGAGCTGAGTTTGAAATTACAGCTCATTGCCGTTGGTACAAAAATGCCGGACTGGATCCAGACCGGCTTTATGGATTACCTAAATCGTTTCCCTAAAGATATGCCATTGGAATTAATCGAAATTTCAGCGGGTAAGCGGGGGAAAAATGCGGATATCAAACGTATTCTCGAAAAAGAAGGCGAGCAGATGTTAGCAGCGGTAGGTAAAGGCAACCGTATTGTCACTCTCGATATTCCTGGCGCTCGTTGGGATACACCAAAACTCGCAGAACAACTTGAACACTGGAAGCTTGATGGTAGAAACGTCAGTTTATTAATTGGTGGCCCCGAAGGATTAGCACCTGCTTGCAAAGAAGCCGCACATCAAAGCTGGTCTTTATCTCCATTAACAATGCCACATCCTCTGGTTCGTGTCGTGGTTGCAGAAAGCCTTTATCGAGCATGGAGCATTACCACAAATCATCCTTATCATCGAGAATAATAAATTGGCGGGTAAGTAAGTGAAATCAACTAATGGGATGAAGAAAAGAAAACGCACCCCGTTTCGAGATTATACTGCGGAATCAAAACTGTTTATCCGTCGTGTTGTCGTCGCGTTTTCAGGCATTTTAATATTAAGTGGTATTTTGGTTTTTAACCTCTACCACATACAAATTGCTCGCCATGATGATTATCAAACACGTTCAAATGATAACCGAATCAAACTAGTTCCCATCCCGCCCAGCCGAGGCATTATCTATGACCGCAAGGGGGTTCCTCTTGCGCTGAATCGTACTATCTATCAATTAGAAATAGTGCCTGAAAAAGTTGCGGATCTAAAAGAAACATTAGAGAGCTTAAGAGATGTCATCGATTTAACTGATGAAGATATCGCCGCATTTGAAAAAGAGCGCAAACGCTCGCGACGGTTTAGCTCTATCGCGCTAAAAACAGCCCTTAGCCAAGTACAAGTGGCGCGTTTTGCTATCAACCAATACCGCTATCCCGGTTTAGAAATTAAAGGCTATCAACGTCGTTTTTATCCTTATGGTTCTGCATTAACCCATGTGATTGGCTATGTTGCCAAAATTAACGATAAAGATGTTGAACGCTTAGAAAAAGAAGGTTTATACCCAAATTATGCTGCAACGCATGATATTGGTAAGTTAGGCATTGAGCGTTACTATGAATCTGTTTTACATGGTAAAACAGGTTATGAAGAGGTCGAAGTCAATAGCCGAGGCCGTGTTATTCGCCAATTACACGAACAACCACCACAAGCAGGTAAAGATATTTACCTTACTATCGATCTTGAGCTACAGACTTATATCGAAACATTACTGACGACAAGCCGTGCAGCAGTTGTTGTTACCGACCCTCGTAATGGTGAGATTTTAGCGCTTGTTTCTAACCCAAGTTATGACGCTAACCTTTTTGTTGGCGGTATTTCCAATACAGAATATCAAGCTCTGCTTAATAACCCGGACAGACCACTTATCAACCGAACAACACAAGGACTTTATCCCCCTGCTTCAACGGTGAAACCTTTTATGTCTGTTGCAGCATTAAGTGAAGGGGTGATTACCGCTAATACCACGATCCACGATCCCGGCTGGTGGCAGTTACCCGGCTCTGAAAAACGCTACCGTGACTGGAAACGTTGGGGGCATGGCAAACTGAATGTGACTAAATCAATTATTGAGTCCGCAGATACTTTCTTCTATCAAGTTGCTTATGATATGGGAATAGATCGCATTTCAACATGGATGACTCGTTTTGGTTATGGTGAATACACTGGCATTGATTTATCTGAAGAACGTAATGGCATTATGCCAACCAGAGAGTGGAAACAACAGCGCTATAAAAAACCTTGGTATCAAGGCGATACTATTCCAGTCGGTATTGGTCAAGGTTATTGGACTGCAACCCCCATCCAAATGGCAAAAGCGCTTATGACATTAATTAATGATGGGCAAGTAAAAACCCCTCATTTACTTTATGGCACAAAATTAGGCAATGAGATGTTACCTTATGTTGATGCTGAAACTCGCCAAATTGGTGATATTCATTCCGGTTATTGGGAACTTGCCAAACATGGTATGTATGGTGTTGCTAATCTGCCAAATGGTACTGCTCGTCGTAGTTTTGCTGATGCACCTTATAAAATTGCAGCAAAATCAGGTACTGCTCAGGTATTTAGTTACGAAACCTATAATGCAAGCCAATTGGCAGAACATCTTCGTGACCATAAATTAATGATAGCTTTTGCACCTTATGACAAACCGACTGTCGCTGTTGCTATTATTTTAGAAAATGGAGGCGCGGGGCCTTCTGTGGGTGATCTCACGCGTCAGATACTTGACCACATTTTACTTGGCGATAACAACACTGTATTGCCAGTATCTCCGCCATCTCCACGTGGTTCAGAGGAATAATCATTATGACTGAGAATAACAAGAAAAAATCACTCTGGACTCGCTTACATATCGATCCCCTTTTTCTGCTGTGTATTATTGCCTTGCTTGCCTATAGCGCATTTATTATGTGGAGTGCGAGTGGACAAGATCCTGAAATGATGGAAAGAAAAATGGGGCAAATTGCAACGGGTTTTATGGTCATGATCGTTTTGGCTCAAATCCCCCCCCGCGTTTATGAAAGTTGGGCTCCTCATCTCTATTTCTTCTGTATCGTTTTACTTATTTTTGTTGATGTTTTTGGTCATATTAGCAAAGGGGCTCAACGTTGGTTAGACTTAGGGATCATTCGTTTTCAGCCTTCTGAAATAGCTAAAATTGCAGTGCCGTTGATGGTAGCTCGATTTATGAATCGAGATGTTTGTCCACCGACATTACGTAATACTGCAATCGCCCTTGTGATTATTTTTGTTCCTACCCTTTTAGTCGCGGCTCAGCCCGATTTAGGCACCTCTATTTTAATTGCTGCATCAGGTATTTTTGTTATCTTTTTAGCAGGAATGAGTTGGCGCTTAATTACCGTTGCAGTACTGCTTATTGCTGCATTTATTCCTATACTCTGGTTTTTCCTGATGCATGATTACCAACGCACACGGGTAATGATGCTGCTAGACCCTGAATCAGACCCCTTAGGGGCGGGATATCATATTATCCAATCTAAAATTGCCATTGGTTCTGGTGGATTACATGGAAAAGGTTGGTTACAAGGCACGCAATCTCAATTAGAATTCTTACCTGAGCGCCATACAGACTTTATTTTTGCTGTTTTGGCTGAAGAAGTAGGATTAATCGGTGTTCTGATACTGCTTACACTCTATATACTCTTAATTGCGCGAGGTCTTTACCTTGCATCAAAAGCACAGAATACATTTGGTAGGGTTATGATTGGCGGATTAATGCTAATTCTCTTTGTTTATGTATTCGTTAATATAGGAATGGTCAGTGGGATCCTTCCTGTTGTCGGTGTGCCGTTACCTTTAGTGAGTTATGGAGGCTCTGCGCTTATTGTATTAATGGCAGGGTTCGGCATTGTTATGTCAATTCATACACACCGAAAACTATTATCAAAAAGTTTATAATGAGGTTTCTATGCGTTTGCAATGGATTTTGATTGGTTTCAGTGCATTGCTACTTTCAGGCTGTGTTATCGATAAGCCCGCAAATAATAAGCAACCAGCACCATTACCGAATGTGCCTGCTCAACGAGTATTAGGTGCTGAGCCTCGTTATGAGCCTTATCATCCCACAGCCAATAGAGACTATCGGAAAAATGGGACGGTTTATCATATCGTTCAAGATCCTGCTAATTTTAGCGAACGAGGACAAGCCATTGTTTACGATAGTTTAGCTATGAGTCGTTTAACTGCTATTGGCGAACGTATTAATCCTTATGAATTTGCAGCAGCTCATCCAACGTTACCTATTCCTAGTTATGTGAAAGTCACGAATTTGATGAATGGCCGTACAATGGTTGTTCGCATCAATGATCGTGGTCCTTACGTTGATAATAAGCAGTTACAGGTCACTCAAGCGGTTGCTGACAGTCTACGCATAATGCCAACAACACCATTGCAAATTGAAGGTATTGTTGTTGATCAAAATGGCTATATGAGTGGTATTGGTACACATGGTGCTCAAATAGAGAAAAAAACTGCCGCACTACCTGAGCGTCCTAATTTAGGTACTTCAGCCACAGCGACAACGACTACACCGATATCCCCTTCACAGTCAATAACACCTGCGGTAACAACGCCAACAGTAACTATGGCTCCAGCTCCAGCTCCAGCTCCAGCTCCAGCTCCAGCTCCAGCTCCACAGGTAGTATCTTCATCAACATCAGTTGCACAAGGTTATTATGTTCAAGTAGGTGCATTAAGTAACGCCAATAATGCACAGTCTTGGCTAACTGATTTATCGTCCTCGTTAAATACTAAAGGTCTTATTATTACCGCTGATGGGTTACATAAAGTACAACTAGGCCCTTATTCATCGAAAGAACAAGCTGAGACGATAAAAACTAAGCTTAAGCAAATTAAAGATATTAATGCATTTATCATTACTCAATAATGATGATATTTATATTTAATTCTTTTTATATCAGCAAACTAAAGGGTAGACTCTGGCAAGTTTGCTGATATTTTATTTATCGGTCTCTATTTTTCCCCTGAATTCCCGGAATAAACAAACAGAATGAAACAGACACTCCCAGCTAAATTACTAAGAACCAGCATACTCAGCACCACTTTTGCATTACTGGCTTTTAGCCATAACAGCTTTGCTGATGATTCAATCAAAACAATGATACCTGCTGTTCCTAGTATCGAAGCCGAATCCTATATTCTTATCGATTATAATTCAGGAAAAGTGCTAGCGGAAATGAACGCAGACGTTCGCCGTGACCCAGCAAGCTTAACCAAAATGATGACCAGTTATGTTATTGGGCAATCTATTCGTGCTGGAAAAATTTCAAATAGCGATATCGTTCCTATTGGTGAAGAAGCTTGGGCAACAGGTAATCCTATTTTCCGTGGTTCGTCGCTGATGTTTTTAAAACCGGGCGATCAAGTTACTGTAGCGCAATTAACTCGTGGTATTAATTTACAATCAGGTAATGATGCTTGTGTGGCAATGGCTTCTTATGTTGCTGGTAGCCAAGATACTTTTGTTACCATGATGAATGACTACGTTAAACGCCTAGGTTTACAAAATACGCAATTTCAAACGGTTCATGGACTTGATGCGCCTGGCCAATACAGCACCGCTCGTGATATGGCATTAATCGGTGCAGCGCTTATTCGCGATGTTCCTGATGAATACGCAATCTATAAAGAAAAAGAATATACCTACAACAATATTCGCCAAACTAACCGTAATGGTCTGTTGTGGGATACAAGTTTAAATGTTGATGGTATTAAAACAGGTCATACTGCATCGGCAGGTTATAATCTTGTCGCTTCAGCAACTGAAGGCGATATGCGCTTAATTTCTGTAGTAATGGGCGGACACTCTTCTAAAGGCCGTGATGCAGAAAGTAAAAAACTACTGACTTGGGGCTTTCGCTTTTTTGAAACCGTAAAACCTCTGCAAGTGGGTAAAGAATTTGCAGCCGAACCTATTTGGTATGGCGAAATGGATAAAGTGCAATTAGGCGTAGAAAAAGACGTTTACTTAACTATCCCTCGTGGCCGTTTAAAAGATTTAAAAGCCAGTTATATTCTTGATAATGTTGAGCTTCATGCACCTGTTGCTAAAAACCAAGTTGTTGGTGTAATTAACTTTCAACTTGATGGCCAAATTATTGAGCAACGCCCGTTAGTTGTTATGAATGAAGTAAAAGAAGGTGGCTTTTTCAGTCGCATGATTGATTACATCAAATTATTATTTTCACACTGGTTTAGCTAAACCTTGAAATGGGTAAATCTGTCCATATATAACTAACATATAGATATTGGCTTAACGCCATTTACCATTTTGATATTTACCCTAATAACACTCTCGCATTCCTTATTTACTAAGGAATGCGCTTTTTATTTATCAATATTGGGTATATCAATATATCGATTGCAACAATAATGTCTGTTGCTTTAAGGACTTAATATGAAAACCAAATTAAACGAACTGTTAGAGTTCCCTTGTTCATTTACTTATAAAGTCATGGGACATGCAAAACCAGAGTTGGTTGATCAAGTAGTTGAAGTTATTCAACGTCATGCTCCGGGTGACTATACACCATCCGTGAAACCAAGTAGCAAAGGTAACTACCACTCTGTTTCTATTACTATTAATGCAACGCATATCGACCAAGTTGAAACGCTATATAAAGAGCTTGGTGAACTTGAATTAGTACGTATGGTTCTGTAATCATCTATTTCTATTCAATTATTTATTTTGAAAAGGTGCCAAGTTAGGCGCCTTTTTTGTATTTTTTCTGCTCATTTTTTTATTGCTTTCGGAAAAAAAACATCTCAATCTGGTAGTTCATTTGCCAGAGCGTTATACTGCCTTTCACAATTACGCTACAAATGAAGATTTTCACGGTGCAAGACAAAACAATCATTATTCGCCAATTAGGTGTGGAACCCTATTTACCGGTTTCTGATTCTATGCATCAGTTTACGGAAAAACGGGAAAGTCATACACCTGATGAAATATGGCTCGTTCAACATGAACAGGTTTTTACCCAAGGCCAAGCAGGTAAAGCTGAACACTTATTAAATACGGGAACTATCCCAGTGATTCAATCTGATCGTGGTGGCCAAGTGACTTATCATGGCCCTGGTCAACAAGTGATGTATGTTTTAATTGATTTAAAACGCAATCATGTAGGTGTACGTCAATTAGTCACCGCTCTTGAAAACACCGTTATTGATACGCTGGCAGAGTTTAATGTAGAAGCTTATGCTCGCGCTGATGCGCCCGGCGTTTACGTAAAGGGTGATAAAATTTGCTCTTTAGGATTACGCATTCGTAAAGGTTGCTCCTTTCATGGGCTTGCGCTCAATATCGATATGGATTTATCTCCTTTTGCACGAATAAATCCTTGTGGTTATTCTGATCTAAAAATGACGCAGTTAATTGATTTTGCACCGAATACGACAACGTCACAAGTAGCACCGTTATTAGTTAAGCATTTTTGTACGCAACTAGGATTCCAACCACAGCAATAAAAATGCTATAATTTTTTTAACATTTGTCATTTTTTTTTAAAACCCTGATTACCTCAGTCACATCGTGTTAATCACTCTAGATAACTGGAACTGGCACAATTATGAGTAAACCTATTCAGATGGAACGCGGAGTTAAATATCGCGACGCCGATAAAATGGCACTTATTCCTGTTAAAACGGTCGTTACAGAACGAGAAGAACTACTACGTAAACCTGAGTGGATGAAAATAAAACTGCCCGCTGATTCAAGTAAAATTCAGGGCATTAAAGCGGCAATGCGCAAAAATGGTCTTCACTCAGTATGTGAAGAAGCCTCTTGCCCTAACCTAGCGGAATGTTTTAACCACGGTACAGCAACCTTTATGATTTTAGGTGCTATCTGTACACGACGCTGCCCATTCTGTGATGTGGCACATGGTCGCCCAAATGCACCCGATCCACAAGAGCCACAGAAACTAGCTCAAACCATTAAAGATATGGGATTGCGCTATGTCGTTATCACCTCTGTAGACCGTGATGATTTGCGTGATGGGGGGGCTCAGCATTTTGCTGATTGTATCGCGGCAATCCGGGAGAAAAATCCAACCATTCGTATTGAAACATTAGTACCAGACTTTCGTGGCCGCATGGATAAAGCACTTGAGATCCTAACACAAACACCGCCAGACGTTTTCAACCACAATTTAGAAAATGTGCCACGCGTTTATCGTCAAGTACGTCCAGGTGCTAACTACCAATGGTCACTCACATTATTAGAGCGTTTTAAGCAAGCGCACCCTGATATTCCAACAAAATCAGGTTTAATGGTTGGGCTAGGTGAGACAAACGAAGAAATTATTGACGTTATGCGTGATCTGCGCAAACATGGAGTAACGATGCTGACACTGGGGCAATATCTGCAACCAAGCCGTCATCATCTTCCTGTTCAACGCTACGTCAGTCCTGACGAGTTTGAATACATGAAAGAACAAGCACTGGCGATGGGCTTTACTCACGCAGCTTGTGGTCCATTTGTCCGCTCATCTTATCATGCTGATCTTCAAGCTCAGGGGATTGAGGTTAAATAACGATTAATCTCTTAATATGCTCAATATTGCAATAGCTGTATTTATAGGTGGTGGTTTAGGTAGCGTGTTGCGCTGGCTAATTAGCTACCGCCTAAATTCACTCTTTCCTCACTTTGCAACAGGTACATTTGTAGCTAACTGCATTGGTGCTTTTATTATTGCTTTCGGTATTGCTTGGTTTAGTAAAGCGCCTCATATCGACCCCATTTGGAAAATAATGTTAACTACTGGGTTTTGTGGCGGCTTAACCACATTTTCAACCTTCTCGGTTGAAGTGGTGGCACTACTTACTGAAGGCAAAATAGGTTGGGCACTAGGAACGATGGGAGCAAACTTAGCTGGCTCATTTTTAATGACTGCATTTGCTTTTTGGCTATTAAGAGAAATGTAACGATTCTAAACATAAAAACCGGTTAAATAACGGGTTTAGCTCTAGAAACATAAAAACCCGTTAAATAACGGGTTTTTACTGTCTCAAAGAAGTCGTTAATTAGATAGCGACAACGTTTGCAGCAGATGGCCCTTTCGCGCCGTCAGTAACTTCAAACTCTACTTTTTGACCTTCAGCAAGGGTTTTAAAGCCTTCTGAACTAATAGCGGAAAAGTGTACAAATACATCTTTGCTGCCATCTTCTGGAGTGATAAAACCAAAACCTTTAGTTTCGTTAAACCACTTAACGTTACCTTTTAATTTAGACATCAAGTTTACCTTTAAAATAGAAAATAAACGCAAGCGTTTTGCGTTGGCTATAGTAAAACAAAAATGATGATTCGCTGTCCACAGTCTAGATCACGAAACTTGCATTTTTTTTCTGCCAACCGATTAATATTCAGACAAATCTCATAACTTAAGCCATAGTTCTCTTAAGAAATAATACTTAATACTAACAGTATGAACTATTCATCAATATCAACTTTTTCGTAACGAAGTAGCCAACGTTTAATATCTAACCCACCAGTATAGCCCACTAATTTTCCATTATGTCCAATAACTCGATGACAAGGGATGATTAAAGAGATTGGGTTACGCGAGTTTGCCATTCCAACCGCTCTGCAATAATTGACTGAACCTAATGTAAGCGCTAATTTTTTATAACTCCAAATTTCACCAAAAGGTATCGTTTGAAGAGTTTGCCAAACACGGTCTTGAAATTCAGTTCCCTCTGGTGCTAATGGCACTGAAAATGTCGTACGTTTACCTGTAAAATACTCTTTCAATTGCTTAATACATTGATTAATTATCGGACTTGAATGAACGGCGATTTCTTTTTCATCTACAAAATAGAGGCTCGTAATTCCCTCTTCATTTGCAGTAATCGATATATAGGGTTTTGGGAATTCTTTTGGTGTATCGAGATAATCTTGGTACATAATGTTTTCTCTGCTGATCCGTCTGTATTCACAAGATTAAATCATGCTTTATTTATAAAGCAATCATCTAATTACTCGCATACCTAATAAAAATTGATCAATAAAGCGATTGAAAAATAAAATTAGTACGCTAACTGTTTAATTTTAATAATAATCATTATCAAACAACAAAATCACCATATATTGTGTGGTTGAAAATAAATAACTCTATATATAGTATCTAACCACTTTTCATTGTGAACGTTATTGTTATGCGTTTACATTTTTATAAGGGTTAGTTTATGTCTGTGATCCTCTATACCAAACCGAATTGCGTTCAATGCAGTGCCACTGAACGTGCGTTAAAACAGAAAAATATTCCGTTTGTCTCTGTAGATCTCACGAAAGATACGCAAGCATTAGAACAGATTGTTTCGATGGGATATCGACAAGTGCCTGTCGTTGTTAATGGCGAACAACATTGGTCTGGATTTTGTCCTGATAAAATAAGACAAATTACGCTCTAAAAGGAGCTACTAATGCAAACTGCACCTTTAATTTATTTTTCAAGTCGCTCTGAAAATTGTCACCGCTTCGTGCAAAAGCTCAATATACAAGCAACAAGATTAATTGAAGATGAGCAACTACTTGCCACGCAACCTTTTGTGTTGCTTAGCCCTACTTATGGTGGCGGTGGAACTAAAGGTGCAGTTCCCAAAACGGTTATTCAGTTTTTAAATATTCCTGAAAACCGCCATTTAATACGTGGCGTAATCGCTTCTGGCAATACTAATTTTGGTGCCGCTTATGGATTAGCCGGCGAGATTATCGCTCAAAAATGCCAAGTGCCTTTTCTCTATCGATTTGAGCTTCTAGGCACGCCAGAAGATGTTAAGCGCGTAAAAACAGGATTAAGTGCGTTTTGGTCAACTGTTGAAATGACCTGAACAATGCAGTGAGATACTAAACATGACTCAATCAACTGAACAACTTGATTACCATGCGTTAAATGCCATGCTCAATCTCTATGACGAACAAGGCAATATTCAATTTGAGAAAGACAAATTAGCGACCCACCACTTTTTTCGTCAGCATGTTAATCAAAACACGGTATTTTTTCACGATCTTAAAGAGAAACTTGATTTTCTAGTACAGCAGCACTATTACGAGGCACAAGTTTTAGAACAATATAAATTTGCCTTTATAAAACAGCTTTTTAAGCATGCTTATAGCAAAAAATTTCGCTTTCAATCCTTTCTTGGCGCCTTTAAATACTATACCAGCTACACCTTAAAGACCTTTGATGGCGAACGCTATCTCGAGCGCTATGAAGACAGAGTATGCATGGTGGCATTAACACTTGCGCAAGGAAATACCGACCTTGCTATACACATTGTTGATGAAATTATTAGTGGCCGCTTTCAACCCGCAACACCTACATTCTTAAATTGTGGCAAACAACAACGAGGCGAATTAGTCTCCTGCTTTCTTTTGCGTATTGAAGACAATATGGAGTCTATTGGTAGATCAGTTAACTCTGCACTACAACTTTCTAAACGCGGCGGTGGTGTTGCTTTTTTACTAACAAACTTACGTGAAGCGGGTGCGCCAATTAAGCGTATAGAAAATCAATCTTCTGGCGTCGTACCTGTAATGAAAATGCTTGAAGATGCATTTTCATACGCCAATCAATTAGGTGCGAGACAAGGTGCTGGCGCCGTTTATCTTCATGCTCACCACCCTGATATTTATCATTTTCTTGATACTAAGCGAGAAAATGCAGATGAAAAAGTCAGAATTAAAACACTTTCTTTAGGTGTCGTTATTCCTGATATTACCTTTGAGCTCGCTAAGCGTAATGAAGATATGTACCTCTTTTCACCTTATGATATAGAGCGCGTTTATGGCATGCCTATGTCTGAAATAAGCATTAGCGAAAAATATGCTGAAATGGTAAATAACGCCAATATTCGCAAAAAGAAAATTAAAGCTAGGGAGTTTTTTCAAACATTAGCTGAAATTCAATTTGAATCTGGCTATCCCTATATTATGTTTGAAGATGCGGTGAATCGAAATAACCCTATTGCGGGTCGAATTAATATGAGTAATTTATGCTCTGAAATTCTTCAAGTTAATAGTGCCAGTGAATACCACCCCGATTTAAGTTATCGCTATATTGGTCATGATATCAGCTGTAATTTAGGTTCAATGAATATTGCGATGGCGATGGATTCGCCTGATTTTGCTCATACGATTAATATTGCTATTAGAGCACTAAGTAATGTCGCTGATATGACTAAAATAGAATCGGTACCTTCTATTCAAAAAGGCAACCAAGCTTCTCATGCCATTGGTTTAGGGCAAATGAATTTACATGGTTATTTAGCCCGAGAAGGTATTTATTATGGTTCTGAAGAAGCATTAGATTTTACTAATATCTATTTTTATACCGTTACTTATTACGCTTTATTAGCATCAAATCAATTAGCCATTGAAAAAAAACAGACTTTCAATAATTTTGAGAATTCAAAATACGCTTCCGGTGAATATTTTAATAAATATTTATCCCAACAGTGGCTGCCTAAAACACAAAAAATCCACCAGCTATTTAGCCAATCAAATGTACATATTCCAACTCAAGAAGATTGGCAAAAACTTAAACTATCGATCATGACTTACGGCATTTATAATCAGAACTTGCAAGCAATACCACCTACTGGTTCTATTTCTTATATCAACCACTCTACATCAAGCATCCACCCTATTGCAGCGCCTATAGAAATAAGAAAAGAAGGTAAAATTGGTCGGGTTTATTATCCAGCACCGTTTATGACCAATGAAAATCGCCACTATTATCAAGATGCTTACGAAATTGGTGCTGAAAAAATTATTGATACCTATGCTCAAGCCACACAGCATATTGATCAAGGCTTATCATTAACCTTGTTCTTTTCTGATGAGGCAACAACAAGAGATATCAATAAAGCCCAAATCTATGCTTGGCGCAAAGGTATTAAAACCTTGTATTACATTCGTATTCGACAAACAGCATTAGCCGGAACTGAAATAAAAGGCTGTGTTTCATGTGCGCTTTAATAAAAATAAATAACAATAAGGAGGATGCAATATGTCAGCACCTTATTTAAATCGTGTTAATGCGATTAATTGGAATCGTATAGAAGATGAGAAAGATCTTGAAGTATGGAATCGTCTTACTATGAATTTTTGGCTACCTGAAAAAATACCACTTTCTAATGATATTCCTTCTTGGAATACGCTTACAGCAAAAGAAAAGCAACTCACTATTCGTGTTTTTACTGGATTAACGTTACTCGATACTATTCAAAATACGGTAGGTGCACCTACTTTAATGCCAGATGCTCTTACACCACATGAAGAAGCTGTATTATCTAATATTTGCTTTATGGAAGCCGTACATGCTCGCTCTTACAGCTCTATTTTCTCTACACTTTGTTTAACGACCGATGTAGATGCCGCTTATCGATGGAGTGAAGAGGATCCTTTTTTACAAAAGAAAGCTGAAATAATTCTACGCTATTACCAAGATGTCGACCCACTTAAGAAAAAGATTGCCAGCGTCTTTTTAGAATCATTTCTATTCTATTCCGGTTTCTATTTACCTATGTATTGGTCAAGTAGAGGTAAATTAACCAATACTGCTGATCTAATTCGTCTTATTATTAGAGATGAAGCTGTTCATGGTTATTATATTGGCTATAAATTTCAAAATCAGTTATTAAATAAATCAGAATTAGAAAAACAAGAAATCAAAGATTTTGCTTTCTCTTTACTTTTAGATTTATATGATAATGAAGTGAAATATACTGAAAATCTTTATGACTCTGTAGGCTGGACTGAAGATGTAAAAAAATTTCTTCATTATAATGCCAATAAAGCATTAATGAACTTAGGCTATGAGGCTTTATTCCCAGATGAATTAACCGATGTAAGCCCTGCTATTCTTTCTTCATTATCACCAGATGCTAATGAGAATCATGATTTCTTTTCCGGCTCTGGTTCTTCTTATGTTATTGGTAAAACAATTAATACAGAAGATGATGATTGGGATTTTTAATTTAATCCAAAAGTGTCTAATCAAAAGTAACGCTAGCATACATTGATTTTAATTATGTATTAACAATAAAAATATAATGCACTGAAAAATATAACTTATTTTTTAGTGCGTTTTTTATTGCTTATTAATTAATCTAATTATATGATTTTTACCGTTCGATTATCTGAAATAACCAACTTTTTACGAATGATTTTTAATGATTTTCCTTATTATTCACCTATCAACCACAATAAAACATTAAAAATACTAATGTAAATGCATTTATATCCATTTTTATTTTCTTGAAAGTATTCCTATAAATAGCCTTTTTATTATCATTTCCATTGAGATCATAATCAAAATAATAATATCTATAAAAATAACGTTATTTCAGTGAGTTATCACAATAATTATTTTTTTATAAAAAAAGATTATTTCGCTTTATTTAATTATTAATCATTAACAATATGATAGAAAAAAAGAGAATTTATTTAGTTAATTCTAATTAACATAGGGTTGTCAGGCAGCTTCATTATGGTAGGGTATTTCCCTTACTAAAAAACGTTAATTAGGAATTTAAGCACCATAAATTCATTATATTTTTATTTATTCTTTCCATTATTTTAATAGGGAACGATATATTGCATGGCAATTAAATTAGAAGTTAAAAACCTCTATAAGGTATTTGGCGAGCACCCAAAACGTGCCTTTGATTTATTAGAATCGGGTATGAATAAAGACCAGATTTTTGATAAAACAGGGTTAACCGTCGGTGTTCAAAATGCAAATCTGGCCATTGAAGAAGGCGAAATATTTGTCATCATGGGATTATCAGGATCTGGTAAATCCACATTAGTGCGCCTTCTCAATCGTCTGATAGATCCAACCCGAGGCGAAGTACTTATTGATGGCGAGAATATTGCCACAATGACTGATAAGGAACTCCGCCAAGTACGTCGTAAAAAAATCAGTATGGTGTTTCAATCTTTTGCTTTAATGCCGCATATGAATGTACTTGATAATACGGCTTTCGGAATGGATCTTGCTGGGTTAAGCAAAGAAGAACGCTATGAAAAAGCGATGGCCGCTTTAGAACAGGTAAACCTTGGAAATCATGCTAACTCATGGCCTGATGAGCTATCAGGTGGTATGCGCCAACGTATTGGGCTTGCTCGAGCATTAGCAAATGATCCTGATATCTTATTGATGGATGAAGCCTTTTCCGCACTTGACCCATTAATACGTACTGAAATGCAAGATGAATTGCTAAGTTTGCAAGGCGATAAACAACGTACGATAGTATTTATTTCTCATGATCTTGATGAAGCAATGCGTATTGGCGATAGAATTGCCATTATGCAAGGTGGTGTGGTCGTTCAAATTGGTACACCCGATGAAATACTGAATAATCCAGCGAATGATTATGTACGCACCTTCTTTAGAGGTGTTGATATTAGCCACGTATTTAGTGCAAAAGATGTCGCAAAACGCCGCCCAGAAACATTACTGCATGTTGCCCCAGGATTTGGCCCTCGTTCTGCATTAAAAGTGCTTGAAGATGAAGATAGAAACTTTGGTTATCTTATTGAGCGAGGTAGAAAATTTATCGGTATTGTCTCGATTAATTCACTGGAAGAAGCATTAAAAAATAAACAACCTATTGAATCTGCAATTTTAACCGAGCCTTGCGCCATTAATGGTGAAACACCATTAAATGAACTGATTTCCACTGTTGCACAATCTCCCTGTGCCATTCCTGTTATTGATGATAAAAATCGCTACCTTGGTTTAATTTCAAAAGGAATGTTGTTACAAGCACTGGATAAGGAGACACCAAATGAGTAATACAACCAACCAAGCCAATCCTTGGGAAATGGACACTCAAGATAATACCGCAACAGATAATACTGCCACCCAAACAGCACCACAAGAAATGCAAAACAATGCTGTAGATGACGATCCTTGGAGTAGTGCTGATAGCACGACTACTGATGCTGATCCGTGGGGAACCGGTGGCACTGAAACGGTTGATACATCATCAGCAGGTGGTGATTGGTTAGATGCTGTCCCTACCGATACCACAACTGATCAATTTAATATCTTAGATCCCTTTCAGCATACGCTGATCCCATTAGATTCATGGGTAACAGAGGCGATAGACTGGGTTGTACTTCATTTTCGCCCACTATTCCAAGGAATACGAGTTCCCGTTGATCTTGTACTCGGTGGTTTTGAAAACTTTTTAACCTCAATGCCCGCTCCTGTTGCCATTATTCTATTTTCACTTATCGCATGGCAGCTTTCAGGCAAAGTAATGGGAGTGACCTCTTTTATTTCATTGATATTAATTGGTGCTATCGGTGCATGGTCTGAAGCGATGATAACACTGTCATTAGTGCTCACCTCGCTGCTGTTCTGCTTAATTATTGGCCTTCCGTTAGGAATATGGCTTGCTCATAGTGATAGGGCTTCAAAAATAGTCAGGCCTCTTTTAGATGCTATGCAGACAACACCTGCATTTGTCTATTTAGTACCTATCGTAATGCTTTTTGGTATTGGTAATGTGCCCGGTGTTGTTGTCACTATTATCTTTGCTTTACCGCCTATAGTGCGTCTGACTATTTTAGGTATTAAACAAGTACCTGAAGATTTAATTGAAGCGGCACAATCATTTGGAGCAAGTCCTCGCCAAATGCTATTTAAGGTGCAATTACCCTTAGCCATGCCAACAATTATGGCGGGTGTGAATCAAACCTTAATGTTAGCCCTTTCAATGGTCGTTATTGCCTCAATGATAGCTGTAGGTGGTTTAGGTCAGATGGTATTGCGTGGTATTGGTCGCCTTGATATGGGACTTGCCGCAGTAGGTGGTGCAGGTATCGTTATTCTGGCAATAATCCTTGATCGACTAACACAATCTTTGGGTCAAAATAATCGCTCGAAAGGAAATCGTCGCTGGTATCTAACCGGCCCTATTGGCTTAATTTGTCGAGTCGTAGGCAAAAAAGCATAAATCTAATACACAACGTTGTTATCACTAAAATTAAATCAAGAACATCAAGTTCAATCAATATTAGAGATAAAAGCGGTAGTTTAATTACCGCTATTTATCTCTTACTCTCACAACAGAAGGAAAAACTATGCGTAATCCAGTTCTCTGGGCAACGGTATTGTCCGCCACACTGATAAGCACCCAGTTATCCGCTGCTGATTTACCCGGTAAAGGGGTTTCGGTTCAACCAGTGCAAAGCACAATTTCTGAAGAAACTTTTCAGACATTAATCGTCAACAAAGCACTCGAACAATTAGGCTATACAGTTCAACCTACTAAAGAAGTCGACTATAACGTCGCTTACTCTTCTATCGCCAATGGCGATGCGACGTTTATGGCGGTCAGTTGGGTACCACTTCATAATTCACAATATGCTGCCGCAGGGGGTGACAATACCTTTTATCGCAAAGGTGATTATGTTGTAAACGCCGCGCAAGGCTATTTAATTGATAAAAAAACTGCTGAAAAATATAACATCACTAATATAGAGCAATTTAAAGATCCTAATATTGCTAAGTTATTCGATTCAAATGGTGATGGTAAAGCTGACTTAACCGGTTGTAATCCAGGCTGGGGTTGTGAAGAAGCAATCAATAATCATTTAAAAGCCTATGATTTAGAAAAATCGGTCACTCATAATCAAGGTAACTATGCAGCGATGATGGCTGATACCATTACACGTTTTAAAGAAGGGAAACCTATCTTTTATTACACATGGACACCTTATTGGATCAGTGATGTATTAAAACCGGGTAAAGATGTGGTGTGGCTACAGGTGCCTTTCTCTTCACTGCCGGGTGATGATAAAACCGATACCACCTTACCAAATGGGAAAAACTACGGTTTTCCACCAAGCACAATGCATATTGCTGCGAATAAAAAATGGGCACAAGCAAACCCTGCTGCTGCAAAACTTTTTGAGGTCATGAAAGTTTCTGTCGCTGATATCAATGCGCAAAACTTGCGTATGCATAATGGTCAGAAATCACAGGCTGACATTGAGCGTCATGCCAATGCATGGATAAAAGCCCACCAAAAAACGTTTGATGGCTGGGTTGAAGAAGCGCGTAATGCCGCTAAATAGAATGTATTAATAGTTAATATATTTCCTTTTATAAGCAAACAGGTCACTCTATCGTGACCTGTTTTTTTATTAATAAAAATTAGAATCTTTTTACTACTGTAAATCTGAAATCACGCCCAACACCAGATACTGACTCACCTAAATAAGGGTAATAATCTTGGTTAAATAAATTAGCGACAGTAAAACGCACTTCAGTATTATGGATAAAAGTGGGTTCCCAATTAGCAAATAAACCATGAATCGAATAGCCTTTACTTTTTGGTAGTGACCAATAAGCGGCATCAGGGTCATTATCCATCGGAGAACGACGCTGGGCACCAATAAAGTCCCCCGTCCACCCCATATTGACGTTAATTTGCGGTACTTTGATCCCAATAGTGGCATGTAAAGCATCAGGCTGAATTTCTGCAATCCATGTTTTTTGACCGAACCACGGATCACGCGGCGATTGGTCTCGCGTCCCTTTCATGGTGGAATACGCTAAACGACCAAATAAATTGGAACTATCATAAAAGGCTTCAATCTCCATTCCTTGAATATGATAACCCGGTAAATTACGGTAATTACCAATGGATGGCGGACAATTTCCATTATGCCCATCCACTTTTTGGCTCTCACAATAAACACCACGACGGCGGAATATTTCATCTTTACCATGACTATCAAACAATGTCGTTCTCAATTGCACTTGATCTTGTTGCTGGAATACATTTTCAAAATCAGCTATCGCACCAATCCGAAATGCACGGATCGTTTCTTTATCTAAATGGCGACTTGTTCCTGTTAAACTTGAAATGCTTGATTGAACTTCATATTGTTCATCAATCAGTGGAGCTCGCCATGTATAAGTTAAATCACTAAAGAAACGGATATTCTGATTCATTTTCCATAACAAACCTAAATGTGGCGTTGCTCCGCTATAAGTCACATCAGAATAATCATGACCAAAATAAGGATTTGGATCTTGATAAACAATTGCACGACTTCCCTTTCCTTGGTTCTTTACAATATCGTAGCGAACACCAGGTGTTATCGTTAAGGTTTTATAGCTAATAGAATCTTGTAAATAGAAACTTGTGGTGGTTTGCGTTCCTTCAGGCATATAAGGAGGCGCGTAATAACCATAGTTATAATTTGGATTTTTGGCTTTATCTCGAGTAAACATCAACACATCACGATCATTTCGATGCCAGCGTGTTCCTATCATCACCTGATGCTCAAATGCACCATGCATCAGTGTGCTTTCGTTTTTAATTTCGATTTGATGATTTCTATAATCAACCCAGCTTTGGTTTCCCATGCTGCCACTAAAATATGAGCTTGCTGTTTCAGGACGACTATCATTTTGTTTGGTTTTTGAATAACCATAAGTTAGCGTTAAATTAATTAAATCAGAATCAACAGGTTGTATATTCCATTTTGCACTGAAGGTATCATCTTTCTGGTCACGATAAACTAATTTACGTTTCATCGCCGCATCAAAACCATATTTATCTACATCACCTTGGCTAGGTTTTGCTAATTCATCTCGCTTAGCAGCCCAAGGTGTCCAACCATCACTTTCTGATCTTGATGCGGATAATGTTAATGTTTGCTCATCGGTTAAATAGAGATTGGTTTTTATTAAAAATGAATCTTGATCTGATTGAGAATAGCCAAATTTAGTCCCATCTGGGCGTCTTAAATCATCACTTTCACGGCGATTAAAATAGAATAAACCATCCGCTTTGCCATCGAATAACTTGCCATATACTGCCCCACTATAACGATTTTGTTTATCATTAGTGTGATGCCCATATTTTAAAAACATCCCAATATTCTGATTGGGTAATAATAAATCATCAGGATCTTTCGTTTCAATTCTTACTGAGCCACCAAATCCGCCATTACCCTGGGTAATATTATGAGGGCCTTTATCTACATCAAGACGACGTATTAATTCAGGATCAATAAATATCGAACCTTGACGATATTTCTCAAATGTTTTAGGCGTGCCATCAAGCGTAATTTTAATATCTTCTGGATTGCCCATTCCCCAAATATTTAACGTTTGTCCACCAGGTCTTGGTGAACCCGATGATGAAATACCCGGTAATTTATCGACTAATTCTGCAATATTGTTAGGTTGTATTCTATTGATATCTTTAAGTGTAAGCACCGTACTTCCTGCATCAACACTTGAGTTTAATTCCCCGCCAACATAAATTGGTTCAATAACAATTTTCTCACGTTGTTGTTCCGTTTGCATTTGCGTTGCTGAGGTTGCAGAAATCACTTTTTCTGGTTCTGTATTCTCACCAGCATAGCTATTTAATGAAGTCAGCGAAGTCAATAATAATGCAATGGCTGATGATGAAAATACCCCAATCCCCCGATGATAGGCAGGTTTCTTTGCTGATAAATGAATCATAATAAAAGTATCTTTTGTATGGTTATAAGATTAATAAATAGTTAGAAAATCATGTAACGCGCAAATATGATAATGATAATAATTATCATTATCTACTTTTATTAATAAGTTGAATTAATTCGGTAATCTACACTGAAATAACAAATTAGTTAGAGTTATATTTTATTTAAAGGAATATTTGCGATTAATTAAACTAATTTCATTGGAAACTGTAAGGAAATAAAATATTGGCTTGGTACTTATTATTTCTATTCCCTCAATAAAATCACATAGAGCTAGCACAGAACTGTCTGATAATACTAATGTTGCATTTACCTTTCATTGCTGACTTATTGTCGCTATCTAATTATTTACTCAAGCAATTTTCTATGCCTGCTTTTGCTTTAATTATGAACCAAATAAAAAACATAAAAATAAAGATATTCAATTAGATAAAAATCAGTTAAAAATAAAAAAACCAGTATTAGGTTAATAATTAAACTTTAGAACACAAGGAAGCGTCATGACTATTTATGACCTAAAACCTAAATTCCAATCACTATTACGCCCTTATGTTATAAAACTTTCTCAGCGAGGGGTCAGCGCTAATCAAATCACACTATTTGCGCTGTTTTTATCAGTTGCAATGGGAGGGCTATTATTGCTTTACCCTACACCTCGGCTTTTTTTATTGCTTCCTTTTATTCTTTTTTTTCGTATGGCACTCAACGCCATCGATGGAATGCTGGCTCGAGAACACAATCAAAAAAGTACATTGGGTGCCATATTAAATGAAACTAGCGATGTCATTTCTGATGTTGCCCTTTATCTTCCTTTTGCTTTTATTTTTCCGCACGCTTTTTGGTGGATCATTCTCGCGCTATTTTTAATGATAATGACAGAGTTTGTCGGCGTACTCGCACAAACTATTCATGCGACTCGCCGTTATGACGGACCCATGGGAAAAAGCGATAGAGCATTTGTTTTTGGTTCAATAGCTTTTTTTATCGGCCTTTTTCCCTCGTTGGCATTATCAGAAAACACTTTCTATCTTTTCATTATTATCAATTTATTACTCTTGTTGACCTGTTATCACCGCATTAATCGCGCATTAAAAGAAGTACAATTAACAGGTAAAGATAAGGATACATCGTTATGAATCAACAAATACAGTACCAAACACAAAGGAATATGGTTGAGTCTGAGTTTACCACCAGCGATAAAACACCACTTTTTTATCGCTATTGGCCTTCTCAAATTACCACTGAAAATAAAGCAATCATTTTATTTCATCGAGGCCATGAACACTCTGGTCGTGTTGCTCACCTTGTTGATGAACTTGATTTACCTGATTTTTCGATGTTTGCTTGGGATGCTCGTGGACATGGAAAAAATGAAGGGCCTAGGGGATATAGCCCATCAATGGGCACATCAATAAAAGATATCGATGAATTCGTTCATTACGTATCATCTAATTATGATATTCCGTTAGAAAATATCATTGTTGTGGGCCAAAGTGTTGGTGCCGTTCTTGTTGCCGGTTGGGTGCATGATTATGCCCCTAAGATCCGTGGCATGGTTTTGGCATCTCCAGCATTTAAAGTAAAACTTTATGTGCCTTTTGCTCGCACAGGATTGGCTTTGATGCAAAAGATCCGCGGTCTTTTTTATGTTAACTCCTATGTAAAAGCTAAATATCTTACTCATGACCAAAGTCGCATTGACTCATTTAATAAAGATCCTCTTATTACTCGCGCTATCGCCGTTAATATTTTATTAGAGCTGTATAAAACGGCTGACCGCGTTGTCGAAGATGCCAGTGCAATTACCTTACCTACTCAGTTATTTATTTCAGGTAACGATCACGTTGTACATGCCAAACCACAACATCTGTTCTACCAACGCTTAAATACACCCATTAAAGAAAAACATGTTTTACCGGGTTTTTACCATGACACGTTAGGCGAAAAAGATCGCATTATTGCAATAGATAAAATGCGCACTTTTATTGAGACGCTATTCGCTCAACCAGTTTATCAACATGACTATCGTCAAGAAGATAAATGGAGCCACAGTGCAGATGTTTATCGTTCATTACTCACCCCCTTACCTAAATTTTGCCCTAAAAAAATGTACTATAAGGTACTTAGTCGCTCAATGCGTACTTTAGGCAAAGCCTCTGAAGGTGTTGCATTGGGTTATGATAAAGGCTTTGATTCAGGGTCAACACTTGATTATGTCTATCGTAATCACCCTCAAGGAAAAGGTTTATTTGGCCGTGTTGTTGATAAACAATATTTAAATAGTATTGGTTGGCAAGGTATTCGTCAGCGCAAAATTAATATCGAAAATACCATCCGTTATGCAATTCGACAGTTAACACAAAATAATATGCCTGTTCATATTATGGATATTGCTGCTGGGCAAGGTCGTTACTTATTTGATGCCATTAATGATTATGGCAAAGTTGATTCTATTTTGATGCGTGACTATAGCAGCATCAACGTTGAACAAGGTCGCATCGCAATAAAAGAACGACACTTAGAAGATAAAGTTCGTTTTGAAGAAGGAAATGCTTTTGATGGCGAAAGTCTCAGTGCGGTATCACCTTCACCTACTTTAGCTATCGTTAGTGGACTTTATGAACTATTCCCTGAAAATCAGCTACTCAGAGAATCACTAAAAGGGTTATCCCAAGCTATCCCTTCTGGCGGTTTACTTATTTATACTTGCCAACCTTGGCACCCTCAACTTGAAATGATTGCTCGTGTATTACCAAGCCACCAAAATGGACAACCTTGGATTATGCGCTGTCGAAGCCAAGGAGAAATGGACGCATTGGTTGAAGAAGCTGGTTTTGAAAAACTCGATCAACATATTGATCATTGGGGTATTTTTAGCGTATCAATTGCAAAACGCCACTAAGCCCAAGATGTCTAAATAATAAAACGTAAATAAATCAACTAATAATATCGCTATATGGTTATCATATGGCGATATTAGTCGCTAAATTGAAGAAAGGAATTTTATGATGAGTGGATACACTCACACGCCTATATCATCAAATAAAAAAAGGATCTGGCTTACTGGTATTTTGTGGCTACTCTTCCTTGCGCCTTTTTTCTATTTAACTTATATGCAAGTAAATGCCTATACTTCAACCTTATCAAGTGTCTCTTCTTTTGTTTATTCTTGGGAAAAATATATCCCCTTTTTACCTTGGACAATTATCCCTTATTGGAGCGTTAATCTAGCTTATGGTATATCACTGTTTATTTGCACAACACTAAGAGAACAATTTATTCATGGTATTCGTCTGATAGCCGCCTCTTTTATTGCCTGTAGTGGTTTTTTATTATTTCCACTAAAATTTAGTTTTACTCGCCCTGTAACAGATGGGTTTTCTGGTTGGTTATTTACTCAACTTGAAGGTTTCGATTTGCCTTATAATCAAGCTCCTTCGCTACATATTATTTTATTGTGGATAATATGGTTACGCTTTAGAGCACATACACCACCATCATGGCATTGGGTGCTAAATTTATGGTCACTATTAATTGCGGTATCTGTACTCACCACTTGGCAACATCATTTTATTGATATTATTACGGGATTTGCTGTAGGGGTATTGGTCTGTTATTTATTCCCCATAAAAACTCGCTGGCAATGGCAATTTAGCGCAAGCAAACGCAGTTTACGTATTGCTAAAAACTACGCTTTATCTGCTCTGTTTTTCTATATTATCGCAGTAGGACTACAAGGTATTTTTTGGTTATTTATTTGGCCGGCAATCACACTGACTTTTATTACACTTGGTTATTTAGGTGCTGGCGCGACTATTTTTCAAAAAACGTCACAAGGCGAAGTATCACTTTCGGCACAAATAATCCTGTTACCTTATCGTTTTTTTGCTTGGTGTACTTATCGCTATTATTTAAAACACTGCCGCACACCGAGCCAAATAACAGAAAATATTCTATTGGGTGGACGCCCTCTTTATCACTTAAAAGCACAAGCTGTTTTTGATTTAACCTGTGAATGGCCAAGAAATCAATTTAGTAAAAAACAATTTTATTTAGCCCAGCCTCAAATCGATTTATTGCCTTTATCGCCAAATGATATTAGCAATGCAATGTTATCAATGGAAAAACTTATTCAACAAGGCACTGTTTATATTCATTGCAAATTAGGCTATTCCCGTAGCGCAACCGTAGTGGTTGCTTGGCTGGTATATAGTCGTCAAGCACAAGATTTAACTGAAGCACTCAAACAGGTTTACGATGCTCGCCCTCAAGTAATTTTGAACCAAGAAACACAACAAGCACTACAGATTTGGTATAACAACTATCTCAAAAATCAACAGAATCAACAGAATCAACAGAATCAACAGCGAGTCTAATATGCTAACAACAAAAACCAGCGGTGAAACCATCATTACATTAACCCAAAGCTGGCGTTATTTACTGTTTTTATCACTGCTTCCTTATATAGGCTTCTTTCTTTTTTTAACGTTGGCCATTATCAGTAAATTTAGTCTTTTGGTTGCTTCTTTATTATTTTTATTCACCCAATATCATCTCTTTCGTTTGTGGTTAGATAGCTGTTTTTTCCGTACTCTTTATCGCTATCGTGACGACGAAAGTTTTGATGAAGGCTTACAACTGTTTTTTCCTGCACGCCCTAAAAAAATCACCATGAAAGCACGTTGGCTAGGCACCAAACGTCTATTTACTCTTTCATTGATAGGTATTTTAATTCAATGGGGATGGTTTTTACTGACACTACTCTTTTAAAAGTAACGATTGAGTGATAATTAAATAGTCCTATTTGCTAGATAAAACAATGCATAACATCACCAAGATACCTTTTAACATTTCAAATTAATTGAACATATCTGTCATAGTATTTCTTTCCGCAAAAAAATAACTCATGCTACTATCATTCACATTATTAAATATTAGCTTTGAATATTATGGAAAAAACAGTACCTCAAACTTCCCTCAGTAAGGGACTTATTCTTTTAATGGCGGTTGCTACAGGTATGGTTGTTGCCAGTAACTACTATGCTCAACCTCTTCTCGATTCTATCGCGACTTATTTTGATATTTCAGCCACGATGGCAGGTTTTATTGTTACAACAGCGCAATTAAGCTACGCCATTGGGTTAATACTTTTAGTTCCTCTTGGCGATATTTTTGAACGTCGCTCGCTAATTATTACCATGACATTAATTTCCGCTAGTGGCCTATTAGTCACCGCAATGGCTTCTAATATTTGGATAATGCTACTTGGTACAGCATTATCAGGTATGTTTTCCGTTGTCGCTCAGATACTGGTTCCTTTTGCAGCAACGCTTGCCGCGCCTCATCAAAGAGGGAAAGCTGTTGGTACTATTATGAGTGGTTTATTGCTTGGTATTTTACTCGCAAGAACCGTTTCAGGATTAATGGCATCCATTACTAATTGGCAAGGAATTTTCTGGGTTGCCAGTGTATGTTTGGCTATTTTAGCGATCACTTTATGGCGCTGCTTACCAACCTATAAAAGCCAAACTGAACTCAATTATTTTCAACTGTTAGGCTCTATTTTTAAACTATTTGCCACAACACCAGTATTAAGAACACGCTCATTAATTGGCGCACTTATTTTTGCACACTTTGGTTTATTGTGGACATCAATGGCATTTTTATTGTCATCAAATCCATTTAATTATTCAGATGCCGTCATTGGGTTATTTGGCCTAATTGGTGCTGCTGGCGCATTAATGGCGAGCAAAGCGGGTGGATGGGTTGATAAAGGAAAAGGAAAAATAACAACAACCGTTGGGCTAATCATTTTGTTTATCTCATGGTGCTTTATTATTATTGCTCCTTATTTCCACTGGATTGGTGTCGTAAGCTTTATTATTGGCGTTATTCTGCTAGATTTAGCTGTTCAGGGTGTACACGTTACCAATCAAAGTACTATCTATCGTATTTTACCTGATGCCAGAAACCGGTTAACCGCGGCTTACATGACCAGCTACTTTATTGGTGGTGCTTTAGGCTCGTTATTATCAGGATATGCTTATCATCAATATGGATGGATTGGTGTTTCTATAGCAGGTTTAGTTATCGGTGTCTTAGGACTGATTGTCTGGTTATTAGGTTATAAAAATGATCCAATTATTCAGACTAAATAATTATTCTTACCAAGGATGGTTATTTTATTCCTCTACTTCCTCGCCAATCAGAATAAAACATGAATGTTTTAACAGCGTGATTACTATTGATGTATATCATCAATTCATTCTTTATTAAGAAAATTATATCAATCTTGCCCATAAACTATTAAAAATATAATTTCTTAATGCTAATGTAATCAATGTAACTATTACATAATGGAATAAGTTTATTACGTGTATTATCGTAAAAAACGATCCATTCTTTCACAAATAGACTATTATTCATTGTCGAATAAGTGATAAATTGATTTTGTTAACTTATTGCAAAGAGATAAGCACCGATCCATTTTTTTGTGTTATCATTCATAAAATTTATGAATCAGGTAGCATAATCAAAAAAATAGAGTGCCTATAAATAATAAAAATTGCTAAATTGTGTGTTTAATATACCATTTAACATGTTGATAACAGCAGTTATCCTAATTTTCGAAACTAACAAGGTGTCTAAAAATGGAAAGCTCATTTACGCCAACAGAAGAATTACTAAACACTCGCGCTACACAACAGAAATCGCTTAACAAGGATATTCCTTATCAAGAAATTTTGTTAACTCGCCTTTCTATGCACGTACAAAGCAAACTTCTTGAAAGTCGTAATAATATGTTGAAGTCTCAAGGTATCAACGAGACGCTATTTATGGCACTAATGATTTTAGATACAACAGAAAACCGCAGCATACAGCCTTCAGAGCTTAGTGCAGCATTAGGTTCTTCTAGAACAAATGCTACTCGTATCGCTGATGAGTTAGAAAAACAAGGTTGGATAGAACGTCGCGAAAGTCACAATGACCGTCGTTGTTTACATCTTCATCTTACCGACGCAGGTGAAGAGTTTTTAAACAGCTTGTTACCGCCGCAACATCAATGTCTGAAAAAAATCTGGTCAGTTCTAGACTCTCATGAACAAAAAGAACTAGAATCATTGATGCGTAAACTGCTGTTACAACTCGATACCTTAGCTGAAAAAGGCTGTGAATAAGCAACGGAATAAATAGTTTTATTGATCTAATCCTATTTACGCCATAAATCGGCAAACATACTTACTCATTAGCCATTATAATCTGCTCCTCACGCTAATAATTATTCTAAGATTAACCTTATACCTATGTTTCCAGTGTCAATACTGGAAACATATCTGATGATGTTTTTCTGGTTTCTATGGAGATCTTCTAAATGAGTGTTAATGAGGAAAATACCCCCCCTCAGGCCCCCATTCGCAATAAAAAACGAACTCGCCGAAATGTTTTATTGCTACTTACCTTCTTATTTGTTGTTGCCGGTGCTGCTTATACAGCTTATTGGTTTACCGTATTAAGACATCACGAAACAACCGACAATGCATATGTTACTGGTAATCAAATTATGGTTATGCCACAAATTTCAGGTTCAGTGGTAACCGTTTATGTTGATAACACCGATTATGTAAAAGCAGGTGAGCCACTCGTACAGTTAGATCCTCGTGATGAAGAACTCGCCTTGGAAAAAGCAAAAACGGCATTAGCAAATAGCGTTCGTCAAATGCATCAACAAATAATTAATGGTCGCCAATTAAAAGCTAATATTGTTTTACGTGAAACCGAACTCACAAAATTACAAAATGACCTACGACGCCGTGAAGTATTAGGCGAACGCAATGTAATTGGTAAGGAAGAACTTCAACATGCCAGAGAAGCCGTATCGACAGCAAGAGCGGCTTTAGATGTTGCTAAAGAACAATATAATGCGAATCAAGCAATTATCTTAAATACGCCAATAGCTCAGCAACCTCCTGTTTTACAAGCAGCAACAGATGTACGCAATGCATGGTTAGCATTAGAGAGAACTAAAATTCTTAGCCCAACAGAGGGTTATATCTCACGCCGTAGTGTACAAGTTGGCGCACAAGTTTCTCCTGGAAAACCTTTAATGGCCGTGGTTCCAGCAACAGGAATGTGGATTGATGCCAACTTTAAAGAAACACAACTTGCCAATATGCGTATTGGTCAGCCTGCTAAGATCACCACTGATTTTTATGGTAAAAAAGTGATTTATCATGGCACAGTGCAGGGGCTAGATATGGGAACAGGCAGCGCATTTTCCTTATTACCAGCACAAAATGCCAGCGGTAACTGGATAAAGGTTGTACAACGTTTACCTGTTCGTATCGCTCTTGATACAAAAGAAATCGCAGATAAACCTTTGCGTATTGGGCTTTCAACAGAAGTAACCGTTGATACCATTAACCTTGATGGCAAAGTTCTATCACAAAGCGAACGCCAAGCTCCTGCTTATCATACTGACGCCCTTACTATTGATATGTCAGCAATAAATAAATTGATCAATGAAATCATTGAACAAAATGCTGGATAATAAAGGCGAGGTGTAAAGGTGATTAAACAGCCATTACAAGGAGGAAAACTTGCCATAATGACCATCGCATTAGCGTTGGCAACCTTTATGCAAGTTCTTGATTCTACTATCGCTAACGTAGCGATACCAACTATCGCAGGAAACCTTGGTGCCTCAAACTCTCAAGGCACTTGGGTCATTACCTCATTTGGTGTTGCTAACGCAATTTCTATTCCAATTACTGGATGGCTTGCAAAACGTATAGGCGAAGTTCGACTATTTATGTGGTCAACGGCGCTTTTTGCATTAACATCCTGGCTTTGTGGTATTTCACAAAGTTTGGAAATGCTTATTTTCTTTCGTGTTCTTCAAGGATTGGTTGCAGGCCCACTTATCCCATTATCACAAAGTTTATTATTAAATAACTATCCACCAGCAAAACGTAATATGGCATTGGCTTTATGGTCAGTGACTATCGTTGTCGCCCCTATTTTAGGCCCAATTTTGGGTGGATATATTAGTGATAACTATCATTGGGGATGGATTTTCTTTATTAACGTTCCGTTTGGTGTGTTGATCATTATGTGTATTTCAAACACATTAAAAGGGCGAGAAACAAAAACAGAAATCAAACCCATTGATACTATTGGCTTAGTATTATTAGTTGTGGGTATTGGTGCGCTACAGATAATGCTTGATCAGGGCAAAGAGCTAGATTGGTTTAATTCAACTGAAATTATCATACTCACTATTGTTGCTGTCGTGGCATTAAGCTTCTTAATTGTTTGGGAACTCACTGATGACCACCCTGTTATCGACCTCTCTTTATTTAAAAGTCGTAACTTTACCATTGGGTGTGTCACGCTAAGTCTCGCGTATATGATTTACTTTGGGACTATCGTTCTACTTCCGCTACTCTTACAAGAAGTTTTTGGTTATACCGCAACTTGGGCAGGACTGGCTTCGGCATCAGTAGGTTTGTTACCTTTAATTATCACACCTCTGATTGGTAAATTTGGTGGCAAAGTTGACCTACGCTATATCATTAGCTTTAGCTTTGTGATGTTTGCAGTTTGTTTTTACTGGCGAGCTTACACTTTCGAGCCAGGAATGGATTTTGCAACTGTAGCCTGGCCTCAGTTTTGGCAAGGCTTAGCGGTTGCTTGTTTCTTTATGCCATTGACCACCATGACATTATCAGGATTGCCGCCAGAGAAAATGGCTTCGGCATCCAGTTTATCGAATTTTTTAAGAACACTAGCGGGTGCGATAGGTGCTTCATTAACGACCACTATTTGGACGCAAAGAGAATCACTACACCACGAAACTTTTGTGGAAAAAATCAATCCTTTTGATCCAGATTCACAAATGGTTTATCAGCAAATGAGTGAGTTAGGTCTTTCTAATGAACAAACCTCAGCATACCTTGCTAAAACCATCACAGAACAAGGACTTATTCTTTCAGCTAATGAGATTTTTTGGTTAGCCGCGGGTATCTTCCTTATCATGATGGTGGTTGTTTGGTTTGCCAGACCGCCCTTCTCACCAGGAAAATAATTTTTCTTAATACATCGTAAAAATATTCGATTACAGATAACAAAAACCCCGTTTTAAACGGGGTTTTTTATCATAACTTAAACAATAAGTTGCAATTAATTCTGGTGTTGACGCCACCATTCTGCAAGTAATACACCTGAAGCCACAGAAACATTCAGACTTTCAACATGTCCTGTGCCACCGATATAAATACTCATATCACCTTGATTTAAAGTACTTTCGCTTAAACCATCTTTCTCTTGGCCTAAAATCAATACCATTTTTGCAGGTAACTGAGCTTTAGCTAATGGCACACTGCCTTTATGGCTAGAAGTTGTTACTAACGTATAACCTGCTTTTCTGAATTGGTCTAAAGTTTGAGTAAAGTTATCCGCATCAATACCTTGAATATATTCCGCACCACCTTCAGCAGTACGTACAGCGGCACCAGACTCTAATACTGCTGAATCAGGAGAAATCACGCCTTTAATACCAAAGTGTGCACAACTACGCATAATTGCACCAACATTATGTGGGTTACCCACATCTTCAAGTGCTAATACACAATCTTTTTCAGGTGCATCATTCAAATATGTTTGGGCATCATGGCCTGCACGTTTTTTGATAAGGAAGCAGACACCACCGTGATGGTCTGTGCGAGCGGCTTTTACCATCTCTTCTTCTTCAACAACGTGGTAGGCTTTACGGTTGGCCGCCATCCATTTTAATGCGTCACGAAAACGTGGTGTTACATCTTGTAAGAACCATGCACGAACTATTGCATCAGGACGGTTTTTAAACATAGCCTGACAAGCATTTTCCCCATAAATACGGGTTTCTTCTAAACGCTGGCGACGCAACTGTTCAGGATCAATTTGGCTCTTACCGGTAATACCATCGTGCTCTTTAATTGCCTCTTCACCAGCAGGGCGAGAAACTGTTTTCCAAGGTGAAAAGCGACCACCTTCATCATCACGAGCGGGTTTGGTCTCATTACGTGATGTGCCACGCCCTGAAGGCTTACCTGCACCACGGTCATCACGACGAGAAAATTGGTTATCACCACGTCTGTTATCGCGATTTTTATCGTCGCGGTTATCACCACGTCTATTATCACGATTTTTATCGTCACGGTTATCACCGCGTTTGGTATCACGGCTATCACCACGACCATTTTCAGGACGGCGGGATGGTTTTTTAGGTTTATTATCGGCATCGTCTTCACTACGGACGTACATCACTTTTACTTTGCCGTTTTTACCTTGATAGGAATCGTTCATTTGTCTCTCCAACTGCAATAGGGGCGCAGATTACCTGATAGTTTAGCAACTGTCACCGAGAGAATCACGCACAGGAATAGATAAACTAATCATAATCAAACAATAATCAATTTCATCATTTTTATCGGTAAGCGATAAATGCTAATTTTCTTATAAAAAACAAGCTATAAAAATAGGGCATAGCAAATTAAACCTTGCTGAAAATAAAATTTTCTGACTTTCTTCTCATCAGGTTTATCTTCAATTTAATGCTTTTTCACTAATAATTTGTTTATAAAAAGACACTCCGTGGTCTGTTTCTTTCTATCGTGATAACATTCGCTTCTTTTTTACGATTTTGGTCTCTCTGTTATGCGTGACAATGCAGTGTCTCGACTTCGTCAATATCGATTATCTATTTCAACTCGCCCTTTTAAAGCGAGAGGCTTTCGTGTAATACGTTGCTCCTTTTGTTTATTACCAGAAAAACTGTGTTTATGTGAAACCATTGTCGCTCAAACAGCCAGAAGCCGTTTTTGTTTAATGATGTATGATACTGAGGTAATGAAACCCAGTAATACAGGTAAATTAATTGCCGATGTATTACCAGACACTCAGGCTTTTTTATGGTCACGCACTAATCCTGAAAAAGCGTTGTTAGATGCAATTAACGATCCATTACGCCAAGCTTACGTTGTTTTTCCCGAAAGTTATGCACCTAGTGATCGTATGGTTTATAACCAAGTACCAGAAAATAGCAAACCACCACTTTTTATCATGCTGGATGGCACATGGGCAGAAGCACGAAAAATGTTTCGCAAAAGCCCTTACCTTGATTCATTACCGTTATTTTCTATTAATGAAGCAACAAAAAGTGAGTATGTTCTTCGCCAAGCGGCAAGAGAAGATCAACACTGTACCGCTGAAGTTGCCGCCTCTATTTTAGAAAGTATGAATGACAACCAAGCTGCACAACAGCTGTTTTCTCATTTTGCCTACTTTCGTCAACAATATTTACGTGGAAAACCAGACAGACACCCAGCAAAAGAAGAACAAATCAGCTACATTGAATAAATGATTATTGCAACGTTCAGGAGTTGATATGAGCCAAAGAGGTCTTGAAGCACTATTACGCCCAAAATCAATCGCTGTTATTGGTGCCTCCGATAAAATAGGCCGCGCAGGTACAACCATGATGAAAAACCTGCTGAGTGGTGGATTTAATGGCCCTGTGTTTCCGGTTAATCCTTCTCGAGGCTCAGTTTCTGGTGTTTTCACTTATCCATCTATCGATAAATTACCCCAAATTCCTGATTTAGCGATTATTTGTACTCATCATCATCGAAACCTTGAATTACTTGAACAACTTGGTCAGTCTGGCTGTAAAGCAGTCATTGTTCTTTCAGCACAACCTGAACAATTTCAACCAATGAAGCTGATTTGTCAGCAATATCATATTCGTTTGCTTGGTCCTAATAGCTTAGGATTATTGGCACCGTGGCAAGGTTTAAATGCCAGTTTCTCCCCTCTTCCGGTGAAAAAAGGGAAGTTGGCTTTTATTTCACAATCAGCAGCCGTTGCCAACACGATTTTAGATTGGGCCTATTATCGTAATATTGGATTTTCTTATTTTATCGCATTAGGTGATAACCAAGATATTCAAGTGGATGATCTACTTGATTTTTTAGCTAGAGACAGTAAAACAAGCGCCATATTATTACATTTAGAACATATTCATGACGCGAGACGCTTTATGTCGGCATCCCGTAGTGCTTCTCGCAATAAACCTATTTTGGTGATAAAAAGCGGGCGAACCCAAAGAGCGCAGCTCTTATTAGGCGATACACCAAGTTATGATGTTGCTTATGACGCGGCTTTTCAACGTGCGGGATTACTGCGAGTACAAGATACCCATGAAATGTTTTCTGCTGTCGAAACGCTTAGTTATATGACGCCTTTAAAAGGCGAAAGATTAATGATTATGAGTAATGGCTCAGCACCTGCGGCAATGGCGGTTGATGAGCTATTTTTACAATCGGGTAAACTGGCACAACTATCTGAAGAAACGCAACAGCAACTACAAAAAGTGGTGCTAGAAAAAAATACTATTCGTAACCCACTTAATTTGGGTGATGATACAACAGTAGGCTGCTATATCGCCGCCCTTAACTGCTTGTTAGATAGTCATGATCATGATGCATTACTGCTAATTCATACTCCTAGTGCGATAGCACCGAGTATTGAAACGGCACAAAAGGTTATCGAAACAATTGCAAAACATCCTAGAAGAAAATGGTTAACTATTTTTACTAACTGGGGGGGAGAATATTCTTCTCAGCAATCACGTAAATTGTTTAGTGACGCTGGTATTCCGACTTATCGTACGCCAGAAGGTGCCGTAACTGCATTTATGCATATGGTGGAATATCGCCGAAATCAGAAACAACTCAAAGAAACGCCAGCTTTACCTTTAGATGTCAAAATGAATACACAGCAAGCACATCGCTGTATTGAAGAAGCTCTAGAAAAAAAACAATATCGGCTTGATACACACCAAGTGCAGCCTATTATGGAAGCCTATGGTTTCAATACATTACCAACATGGATTGCCCATAATGCACAAGAAGCTGTTAGTATTGCCGAAAAAATCGGTTATCCCGTTGCATTGAAGCTACGCTCATCTGACATTCCTCATAAATCAGAAGTCCAAGGGGTCATGCTTTATTTAAGGGATAAAATAGAAGTCGAATCCGCAGCTCATGCGATTATTGAGCGAGTAAGTGAACATTATCCTCAAGCTCAAATTCAAGGCTTATTAGTACAAAGCATGGCTAATCGTGCAGGCTCTCAAGAGTTACGAGTAGCTATCGAACAAGACCCTATCTTCGGCCCTCTTATTTTATTGGGCGAAGGTGGTGTTGAATGGCAAATTGAAACCAAGGCCGCTGTCGCATTACCACCACTGAATATGGCACTTGCGCGATATTTAGTGATTAATGCGATTAAGAGTGGAAAAATACAACCAAGAAGCGCTTTGCAGCCATTAAATATTTTGAGTTTAAGCCACTTTTTAGTTCAAGTTTCACATCTATTATTAGACTGCCCTCAAATAATTCGGCTAGATATTCATCCATTATTAGTTTCTGGTAATGATTTTACCTTATTAGATGTTGCAATGGAGTTAGCACCATTGAGCGGCGATCCTCATCAACGTTTATCTATTCGCCCTTATCCTAATGAACTCGAAGAAACTTTTTTATTAAGGGATAACAATCCTTGTTTTATTCGCCCAATCTTGCCTGAGGATGAGCCTTTATTAAAAATTTTCATCAACCAAGTCACAAAAGAAGATCTTTATTATCGTTACTTTAGTGAAATAAGTGAATTTACTCATGACGATCTAGCAAATATGACGCAAATTGATTACGACCGAGAAATGGCTTTTGTGGCAATACGACATTCTGATAGTCAACCAGAAATCATCGGCGTTGCTCGAGCAATGGCTGATCCTGATAATCAACAAGCTGAATTTGCCATATTGGTTCGTTCCGATTTAAAAGGAAATACACTTGGTCATCAGCTTATGCTGAAACTTATCAACTATACTAGAACACATGGTATTAAACGTTTAACAGCAATTACTATGCCTGAAAATCGAAATATGATCAGTTTAGCCAAAAAACTAGGCTTTTCTGTTGAGGTACAATTCGATGAAGGAATTGTTAATCTTGACTTGCTTCTTGAACCATTAAAAGCGACCTAATGTTATTATCATCGACTAAAGTTTCCGTGTGTGATAGTTCACGTATCCTTTGAGAAATTAGCAAGATATGATGATTTTATGCGTACATACCATATAACTAATGTTATGATCGACAGATCGGTTTAAGAAAATTTAATTACGGACGGTGGCTCCATCTGCCATCATAAACAAGAGAAATAAGCACTGTGATGTTGTCTAAATTAAAACTTGCAAAGCATCAACAACACCTTGCACAACTGCCTAAATTAGCTCAGTCAGTTGCTGATGTTGAAACGCTTTATCAGACGTCCGCGTTTCGCAGCACCTTATTGAAATATATTGCTCAAGCAGAGAAAGAAATCTTTATTACTGCTCTTTATTTAGAACATGATGAAGCAGGCGAAGAGATCCTTGCTGCGCTTTATGCTGCCAAACAACAACGACCTGAATTATCCATTACTGTTATTGTTGATTGGCATCGAGCACAACGTGGACGTATTGGTGTCGCTTCAGATGCCACCAACGCAGATTGGTACTACCAGGTCGCACAACAACACCCTGGCGTAGAAGTTCCTATTTATGGTATTCCGGTGAATACACGAGAAGCATTAGGTGTATTACACCTAAAAGGCTTTATTTTCGACGATACAGTTATTTATAGTGGTGCAAGTATCAATAATGTCTACTTGCATAAACTCGATAAATATCGTTATGACCGGTATCACATTATTCATAATGCTGAACTTGCAGCAACAATGAAGCAATTTGTTATTACGGATTTATTACAATCTGATGCTATCCAACGACTCGATATTAAAGATAGAGTCCGCTGTGCAGAGATCAAAAATCATATACGACAATTTCGATTTAATCTGCGCATACGTGATGGTTACGATATTAAAGGCAATGCTTCTAACAATGAATTAGCGGTCACACCTTTGATGGGGTTAGGTAAAAAGAATCTTCTTAATAAGACTATTTCCCACCTTATGGCGATCACAGAAGAAAAATTAGTTATTTGTACTCCTTATTTTAATTTACCCGCAATTCTTGTTCGTCAAATTAGTCATTTATTAAGAAATGGCAAACAAGTAGAAATTATTATTGGTGATAAAACAGCAAATGATTTTTATATTCCGCCAGAAGAACCATTTAAAATTATTGGTGCATTACCTTATCTTTATGAAATGAATCTACGTAAATTTACTTCTCGTTTTCAACGATTTGTAGATAACAACCAATTAACCGTTCGCCTTTGGAAGGATAGCGATAATACCTATCACTTAAAAGGTATGTGGGTTGATGATACATGGCAATTAATTACTGGCAATAATCTTAACCCTCGTGCATGGGGATTAGATTTAGAGAATGCCGTATTAATTCATGATCCAAACCATGAATTACATGAACAACGCCATAAGGAATTAGCCTGTATTCGTGAACACACGGTTATTGTGAAACATTATCAAGATCTAGAAAGTATTAAACTTTATCCAATTAAAATAAAAAAATTGATTAAGCGCTTACGTCGTATTCGTGTAGACAGATTAATTAGCCGCATTCTTTAATTTTATCATCTAACAGACTTTATCTTAGACCTTACTTTTAAGTAAGGTTTTTTTTATTTTTAATTATCCTCTTCTATACTTAATAAATTCATTAATTATTCTTTATTTATCTATAAAAAAATTTCATTTTTATGAAACTAAAACTTAAATCTGCCTATTTAATTATTTTATTTTCAAGCTCGCTTTTAACCGGCTGCCAATCATTTCATTTTGCTAATGATAATTGGCGAGGTAAAGATAAAGCTCAGCATTTCCTTTTTTCTATGGCTACTGCTGCAGGAGCCAATGCTTATGCAGATCATCAAAATTACGGACATAGAGAGGGATTATTAATAGGGTTGAGTTTTTCAATCACTTTAGGTGCAGCAAAAGAATTATATGATAGCCGCCCCGAAGGCACTGGTT
>NZ_LXEV01000017.1 GCF_001654965.1 Proteus hauseri ATCC 700826 | reverse complement strand
GTTTTCTGAACCTGACAAGTATTATTTTAAAAAAACTCACCAAGTGGATAATTTATAATCAAAGGCCGTGTTTTAGTATATGTAACAGACATTTTTTGATTAGAAAACCTTCAACCCTATCAATATTCTTTTTGCTTTCATTTAAAATATCCTCAATAGATTTATAAATATAAAAAAAGAGGCTTATATAAGCCTCTTTTTACTTTATGTTGTCACTTTTACTCTATTTAGTAATAGAAAGAGAATTTCAATTACTGTTTAGCAATTATCTTATCATTATCCAAATCTAAGATAACTTCTTTACCTGGTAATAATTTGCCTGACAAAATATCCTGCGCTAATGGATTTTCCACTTCTTGCTGAATAGCACGTTTTAATGGACGCGCACCATAGATTGGATCGAATCCAACTTCACTCAGTTTTTCTAACGCAGCACCAGTAATAGTGACATGATATCCACGTTCTTCTAAACGCTGATATAAACGACGCAACTGTATCTGAGCAATAGCGGCAATATTCTCTTTTCCTAATGGATGGAATACCACGACTTCATCAATACGGTTAATAAATTCAGGTCTAAAATGATGGCCAACAACATCCATGACCATTCCTTTCATCTCAGGATAATTAAGCGTACCAAATTGTTCCTGAATTAAATCAGAACCTAAGTTGGATGTCATAATCACAACCGTATTACGAAAATCAACAGTTCTGCCTTGTCCATCAGTTAAACGACCATCATCCAATACTTGTAATAAGATATTGAATACATCAGGGTGCGCTTTCTCAACCTCATCTAATAAGATGACTGAATAAGGGCGTCGACGAACAGCTTCTGTTAGATATCCCCCTTCTTCATAGCCTACATATCCTGGAGGTGCACCCACTAAACGAGACACTGAGTGTTTTTCCATAAACTCGGACATGTCGATACGTACCATTGCATCATCGCTATCAAATAAAAAGTTTGCTAACGCTTTACATAGCTCGGTTTTACCAACACCTGTTGGCCCTAAGAATAAGAAGGAACCAATAGGACGATTTGGATCAGATAACCCAGCACGGCTACGACGAATCGCATTAGATACCGCCTCTACAGCTTCCGATTGTCCAATAACGCGTCTATGTAGTTCTTGTTCCATACGCAATAACTTATCGCGCTCACCTTCTAACATTCGAGAAACAGGAATACCTGTCCAACGTGCTAAAATCTCTGCAATTTCTGCATCTGTTACTTTATTGCGTAACAGTTTCATATGCTTGTCTTCAGCTTTGTTGGCTTCTGCAAGCTGTTTTTCTAGTACAGGAATTTGACCATATTGGATCTCTGACATTTTTGCCAAATCACCACTACGCCGCGCCTGTTCCAATGAGATACGAGCCTGCTCTAATTCTGATTTAATATGTTGAGTGCCAGTAAGCTCTGCTTTTTCAGCTTTCCACTCTTCATCTAATGCAGAATACTCTTTCTCTTTTTCAGCCAATTCTTCATTAAGCATTTCTAAACGCTTTTTACTTGCGTCATCAGACTCTTTTTGCAGTGCTTGCTGTTCAAGTTTCAGCTGAATTATGCGTCGATCAAGTCTATCTAATGCCTCTGGTTTTGAATCCATTTGCATACGCAGACTTGCACCCGCCTCATCAATTAAGTCTATCGCTTTATCTGGCAACATACGGTCAGAAATATAGCGATGTGATAACGTTGCAGCCGCAACAATTGCTGGATCTGTAATTTGTACGTGATGATGTAATTCATAACGCTCTTTCAGGCCACGTAAAATAGCAATTGTGTCTTCTACTGTTGGTTCGGCAACATATACTTTTTGGAAACGACGCTCTAATGCTGCATCTTTTTCTATATATTGACGATACTCATCAAGAGTTGTTGCACCCACGCAATGTAATTCACCTCGAGCTAATGCAGGTTTCAACATATTACCTGCATCCATAGCACCTTCGGCTTTACCCGCACCCACCATAGTGTGCAACTCATCAATAAACAGAATAACGCTGCCTTCCTGTTTAGATAAATCGTTTAAGACTGCTTTTAAACGTTCTTCAAATTCACCACGATATTTTGCACCCGCTAATAACGAGCCCATATCCAATGAAAGTACACGTTTATTTTTTAAACCCTCTGGTACTTCGCCATTGACAATTCGTTGAGCTAAACCTTCAACAATAGCGGTTTTACCGACACCTGGCTCACCAATAAGCACAGGGTTGTTTTTAGTACGGCGTTGTAAAACCTGAATGGTTCTTCTTATTTCTTCATCACGACCAATCACAGGATCGAGCTTGCCTTGTTCTGCTCTTTCTGTTAAATCCACAGTATATTTTTTCAATGCCTGACGTTGGTCTTCTGCATTTTGATCTTTCACTGTTTCTCCACCACGTATTTTTTCAATGGCTATCTCAAGGCTTGCTTTGTTTGTTCCTGCTGCTTTTAGCATGTCAGCAACTTGACCACCAATTTCTATCGCAGCCAAAAGAAAGAGCTCTGACGAAATAAATTCATCACCTTTTTTCTGTGCCAATTTATCGCACAAGTTAAGATGCTTAATTAAATCATTTGAGGGATGAACCTCGCCACCAGCGCCTTCGACTTTAGGTAATCGTGTTAGGGCTTCATTAACTCGTTCACTAAATTGTGATGCATTAACACCTGCTGATGTTAATAATGGGCGAATTGATCCACCTTGTTGATTAAATAACGCACTCAGTAAATGTATGGGTTCTATAAATTGATTATCGTTCCCAAGTGCCAATGACTGGGCGTCTGCGAGAGCTTGCTGGAATTTATTGGTTAATTTATCCAGACGCATAACACCTCCAAGTAAAATTCAAATTAAAATTTGTCGCTGGAGAATAGATGAGGTCATATTGACAATATTCAAGCTCAAAATAGAAATTTTTGAGCTAAAATATTTATCAATATTTAAGATAAGCGGGAAAAACGTTGGGGGAGTTTATTTAATCCAGATTAATGATGCCATACGTCCTGTAGTCTGTTCTCGTCTATAAGAGAAAAAACGCGACTCATCCGTAACAGTACAAAAATCACCACCATAAATCTGAGTAATTCCATTTTCCCGTAAAATTATTCTCGCTAACATATAGATATTAGCTAAATATTTACCATTGTGGGAAATAAATGCAGATTCAAATAAACGATTTTGTTCAAGAAAAGCTTGGCGAACCTCTACACCAACCTCAAAAGCCGTTGGTCCAATAGCTGGACCTAACCATGCCATTATTTGATGCTTAGGTGCTTTAAATTGGGATAATGTATTTTGTAAAACGCCTTGGCAAAGCCCTCGCCACCCACCATGAGCGGCACCTATCTCACTTCCATCTATTGTCGTAAAAAGTACAGGTAGACAGTCAGCGGTCATAATGGCGCAGACTTTCTTTTCTGTGGAGGTATAAAGGGCATCACCTTCAACTTCCTTATTTTCCTGTGAACTCAATGTTACAACATGAGTGCCATGTACCTGCTGAAGCCATAAAGGCATTTCAGGGAGCTGAGCGTCTTCACAAAGCAATCGTCTATTTTGCTCGACAGATTGAATGTTATCCCCTACATGAGTGCCAAGATTGAGACTATTATAAGGCGGCAAACTAATCCCGCCGTCTCTCAAGGTACTACATGCACCGACATTGTCAGGCTGTGGCCAATCAGGAAAAATTAATGAAGTCATTTACCAATCCATTTCATCTTTAAATTGCTCAGCATCGTCTTTCAATACATTTATCAGATTAACCATATCATCAGGCAATGGCGCATGCCATTCCATCTCAATACCTGAAATAGGGTGATAAAGACGTAGCATCGTTGCATGTAAAGCTTGTCTATCAAATAGACGTAAGGTTTCACGAAACTCTTCTGACGCCCCTTTCAGTGGGCGAGGTCTACCACCATATAGCTGATCACCAATTAATGCATGATGAATATGAGCCATATGCACACGAATTTGGTGAGTACGGCCAGTTTCTAAACGCAAACGCAAACGGGTAGAAGCACGAAAATGCTCCATAACGCGATAATGTGTTATCGCAGGTTTACCCATTGGATGAACCGCCATATGTGTGCGTTTAGTTGGATGACGCGAAATTGGCTCATTAACTAATCCACCCGCTGTCATTCTTCCTGTTGCAACAGCTTCATATTCACGAGTAATTTCACGACGCTGTAATGCTTCAACTAAATGCGTTTGAGCAGGTACTGTTTTCGCAACAACCATTAAACCTGTTGTATCTTTGTCTAAACGATGGACAATACCCGCACGAGGAACATTAATAATCTCTGGGTAGCGATAAAGTAATGCATTTAGCACTGTACCATCAGGATTACCTGCTCCTGGGTGAACAACAAGATCTCTTGGCTTATTGATAACCAAAATATCGTCATCTTCATAAACGATATTTAACGGAATATTCTGAGGCTCCCAGCGGGCTTCCTCTTCAATTAAGGCATCGACTTCAACTTTTTCACCGCCAAGCATTTTTTCTTTTGGCTTATTGATGATTTTATCGTTAACCTGCACTCTATTGTCTAAGATCCACTCTTTTATACGAGATCTTGAATAATCAGGGAACAATTCCGCCAAAGCCTGATCTAAGCGTTGACCAAGCTGTGAATCTGCGACTGTAGCATTAAGTCGTATTTGTTGAGACATAAATAGTTTTCTATTAATTAAGTTAGTGTTTTGACGGCACAGCCGTTTCATTTAAAATGAGTTATAGTGTAACCGATTTTAGGGGAGCTTCACGCGCAGACACCCCAAACCTATTCAGAGGATAATCAATACGTGATGAGACGCATTAAATACCTAGTGGCAGCAGCCACTGTAAGCCTGTTACTTTCTGGCTGTTCCAGTTCAGACAAAGACGCGACTGCGGATATGTCTCCTTCTGAGCTTTATGCAACCAGTCAGGAAAAATTGCTAGATGGCAATTATGGAGCGGCTATCAAACAATTAGAGTCTCTCGATAATCGCTATCCTTTTGGCCCCTACTCACAACAAGTCCAGCTCGATTTGATTTATGCTTATTATAAATCAGCAGAATTACCAATGGCGATTTCTGCTATCGACCGTTTTATGCGGTTAAATCCAACCCATCCAAATATTGACTATGTTCTTTATATGCGCGGGCTTACAGCACAAGCATTAGATGATAGCGCATTACAAGGATTCTTTGGTATCGACCGTTCTGACCGTGATCCTCAGCATGCGATAGTTGCATTCAAAGACTTCAGCCAACTCGTTCGTTACTATCCTGATAGCCTTTATACTGCTGATGCAACTAAACGCCTTGTCTTTCTTAAAAACCGTTTAGCAAAGTATGAGCTGTCTGTTGCGAAATTCTATACTAAACGAGGGGCTTATGTCGCGGTTATTAATAGAGTTGAACAAATGATGCGTAATTATCCTGATACACAAGCCACTCGTGATGCGCTTAAGTATATGGAAAATGCTTATAAAGAATTAGGATTAACTCAAGAAGCAGATAAAGTTTCTGCTTTGATTGCAGCTAATCCAGCTTAGTTATTTCTTTTCAATTAAAAACAGCAGCCTATCGCTGCTGTTTTTTTATTCTTTCGTCTAGTTTATTACTGTGTTTTTACTAATAAGTCTCTTACTTTTCATCAGCCCAACCTTCTTAATATGACCGAAGAAAGCCAACATAACAAGCGCTCTTTTTCAGCTATTTATCATTTGTCACGTTTCTATTACGACTTACACACCTTTCTAACAAAAAGTGATTTTGATCATGTTTTTAATTGTATATCGCGATATTCTGAAGTCATCGAAGGCGGAGTAATAAAGAGGTAACTATATGATTATAAATATTACTAGTAAGCAAATGGAGATTACCCCAGCACTACGTGAACACATTGAAAGCCGTCTAACTAAACTTAATAAATGGCAGGTGAATTTAATCAATCCTCATATCATTCTGACCAAAGATCCGAAAGGCTTTAGTGTTGATGCCAGCATTCATATACCAAATGGACAATTAATTGCGAATGCCCAACACTCTGATATGTATACCGCGATCAACGACCTGTTAGCAAAATTGGGTCGTCAATTAAATAAAGTTCAACATAAAAATGAAGCTCGCCGAGCAGATAATAGCTTGAAAGAAGAAAATTTACTTGTTGACGAAATTTAAATAGTAAACTGAAGTTAAAAACTAGAATAATTCACTGACTCATTTGCCTCTGCGCATCCTCGTGATGCGCTTTTTATTGCTTTTTTCTTGACACTCTCTACATCATCATGTCTGATAGCAAGATGTTAAAAAACTTTATTAACCAAGAAAATCAACTTAAATAATGTTCAATAAATCCTTTTTGCCATTCTTCTTTTTCTTTTTACTCTTTTATTAAGAGGCGTTGTCATTCCAGAAAGAAAAATAAGAACGACAAGAGCCTCCTCCACGGAGGCTTTTTTATTTATTGACGATAAGATGCAAAGGTATAGGGCTTAATATGGAAAAACTCGATTTATTGGCAATCAGAGATAAAATTACAACGCTTGATGCCGAATTACTGACACTGTTAGCAAAACGACGTCAATTATCTGCTGATGTCGCGCAATTTAAATTGAATACACATCGCCCTATTAGAGATAAAAATCGTGAGCGTGAATTACTCGATTTGCTGATAGATAAAGGTAAAAAAGTTGGATTAGACGGTTTTTATATTAGTCGTATTTTCCAAATGATTATTGAAGATTCTGTTTTAACACAACAAGCCATCTTACAACAGCACCTTAATTGCACGCCTAATGAATCTGCAAGAATTGCTTATTTGGGTCCTAAAGGTTCATATTCCCATATTGCAGCTCGTCAATACTCAGCTCGCCATTTTGATAGCATTGAAGATTGTGCGTGCCATAAATTTGAAGATATTTTTACACTCGTCGATACAGGTCAAGCTGACTATGGCTTATTACCAATAGAAAATACGAGTTCTGGTGCAATAAATGATGTTTACGATTTATTGCAAACTACATCGCTTTCTATTGTCGGTGAAATCCGTATTCCTATTAATCACTGTTTATTAACTGCGGTAAATACAACAGCAGAAGAACTGCATACTATTTATAGTCACCCTCAACCTTTTCAACAATGCAGCCATTATTTAAATCAATATCCAAATTGGAAAATTGAGTATTGTGAAAGCACTGCCGCAGCAATGGAAAAAGTAACACTGGCACAATCGCCACATGTAGCGGCAATAGGCAGCGAAGCTGGTGGTTCACTTTATGGTTTACAGCCTCTAGCGAACAATTTGGCCAATCAACAAATCAACGTCACTCGCTTTATTGTTATTGCGCGTAAAGCAATTGATGTATCAGAACAAGTTCCTGCAAAAACAACCTTCTTAATGGCAACAGGACAACAAGCTGGTGCTCTAGTTGATGCATTAATGATTTTAAAACAATACGATATTATTATGACAAAATTAGAATCACGCCCAATTAATGGCACGCCTTGGGAAGAGATGTTTTATATTGATGTTCAGGCAAACTTACGCGATATAAATATGCAAAAAGCATTACATGATTTGTCTTTAACAACCCGCTCATTAAAAATATTAGGTTGTTACCCTTCAGAGAATGTTGTTCCTGTTGAAGTAAAATAATCTTACTAATAAATGAAAATAAGCCAGATAGTTTTTTGCTATCTGGCTTTTTATTTCTTCTGTTTCTTCTATTTTTTATTTCTACTTTATGGCTAATTATAAAAAACCATAAAGTGCAGCAAATACCCAGCCAAAGATACAAGAAACCGTTACCCCGATTAAACCAGGTAAAATAAAGCTATGGTTAATCACAAATCGCCCTATTTTTGTCGTACCAGAGCGGTCAAATTGTATTGCTGCTAAATCACTAGGATACGTAGGAAGAATATAATAACCATAACAAGCTGGCGCAGAGGCAACTATATATGCAGGGTCGATACCAATACCTAAGGCTAAGGGTACAACTGCAGCTAATGCAGCAGCTTGTGAGTTAACAAACTTAGAGACTAATAATAAGACGACCGCATAGGCCCAAGGATATTCTCTTACTAATTGCCCTAATGCTGCTTCTATTTCTTTCATATGCGCCGCGAACATGGTTTCTGCCATCCAAGCAATACCATAAACTGCAACAATAGCTATCATTCCTGAGCGGAAAACTTCATTTTTAGAAATTAAAGAAGGATTTGTTTTACAAATAATAATAATAGCTGCGCCGGCTAATAACATAAACATCTGAATAACGAGTACCATTGATAATGGTTTACCATTAAATTCAGGCCGTATTTCAGAGAATGCACCTAATATCGCCACTATGGCTATCGCACCTAAAAATATCCACATTGCTACCCAGTTTTTCATAGGAAGCTTTTTATCTAATAATGTAGCTGTATCACCATAAACATAATCATGGTTTTCAGGTACTGAAATAAATTCTTGGAAACGTTGGTCTTTATCTAAATCCTTTCCTCTAAACCAGCTAAAGATACCTATTGCTAAAATACCAATAAAGGTCGAAGGAATAGTAATTGCTAATAGATCTAGAAATTCAAGGTGCTTACCATTAAAAGTAACATTACCTAGCATTGCAACTAATGTCACGACGGCAACAGAAACTGGGCTGGCAATAATTCCCATTTGAGCACCAATAGTACTAGCCGCCATAGGCCTCTCAGGTCGAATATTATTCTTAATTGAAACATCATAAATAATTGGTAATATCGTATAAACAACATGCCCCGTACCACATAAAATTGTTAGCGTACAAGTAACAAAAGGCGCAACAATTGAAATATACTTAGGATTTTTACGTAATAGCTTTTCCGCTATTTGCAACATAACATCTAAACCACCAGATGCTTGTAACGTTGCTGATGCAGAAACAACAGCAATAATAACCAGCATTACATCGACAGGCGGCTTACCGGGCGGTAAGTGGAAAATAAAGACTAAAATAACTAAACCAACACCACCTAACAACCCTAATGCAATTCCTCCTTTCCTTGCCCCATAAAATAAACACACTAATATAATGGCTAGTTGTATTATAAAATCCATAGTTTACCCCTTGAATAATACTGCGGAATATAAAATATAAAATAATACAATTGAATATTGAGTATTCTTGGTAAAATCGTTGCTTATAAATTTTAATTTACGCAACTGTTATATTCTATTTTTTGATCACTGTTATAGTTTTAATATAACCCTATCTTTTTTATTCAAATTTAAGATCTCATCAACAAATAATTTATGTTCAGAGACAAACATGAACATTTATGCATATTTAATTAAACGCATTAATAACATTTCAATAACAAAGGAAAATGTTAGATATTTATTACACTAATCAATCCATCAATATATTTTACAAAATAAGTAGAATCATAATGTTAATAAAGATAAGAATACCTGGCTTTATTTAAACCTATGTATCTTCATCTCACCACTAAAAATAAACCCTATTTTTAGTAAAATGAACATCAGTACTTATACTATTTAAAAACAGCAATCCATTGAAAAATAAATTAATTTAATAATAACAGAAGAACTATTAGATCATTTCACCGAAACATATTATGGAGATAACAACTATAAAGATAATTAATTATTTTAAATTACAAGTCATTACCCAGACTTAAAAGACTATTAATCCTTTAGCAATATAGGATATTAAAATGATAAACATTTTATTTTAATAACATTAATACTATTTAGCAGCCATACATTTTCTATATCCTGTTATTCTCATACCACTATGACGAATAATAGGATGTTATTGAATATTCCACAAATAATCGAATCAATTCGCTGTGTTTGGCCCCCTTATGATGATGAATTGAAGAATAATCATTTTTAAATGAAAAAATCCCAATGTGAGATATCAACATTGGGATTTTCATTTAATTCATATTCTGATTATATACGACTATCATTTGCTTTCTGTAATAACACACCACTCTCTTTCATAAATTGTGATGCATAGTCACCAAACCAATTACTGACATTATTAAATGAATGAATAAATTCATCCTTAGCATTTAGGTCTAGTAGCTCTATCGCTTGTCCTAGTGACTGGTGATATCGGCGAATTAACTCAATATTTTCTTGCGATGATAAAATAATATCCGCATAAAGTTGCGGGTCTTGCGCAAATAACCGCCCTATCATCGCTAATTCTAATCGATAAATCGGTGATGAAAGCCTTAATAAACTGGCTAAATCAACGTTTTCTTTCGCTAAATGCTGACCATAGGCAAATGTTGTAAAGTGTCGGAGCGCCTGGATAAAACTCATATTTTTATCATGTTCTTCTGGCATTATCGCTTCTATTTTTGCCCCCCAAACCATTAGCTGCTCTAGCAACCATTCAAATGCTTGATGGTCTCGACCTTCGCAATAGGCAACTACTTGCTTTGCTAAACTCGGAACATCCGGCCCAAACATAGGATGCAATCCCAATACAGGCCCTTTATGCGCTTTTAACATTGCATCGAGAGGTGCTTTTTTAATTGACGCTAAATCCACCAATAAACAGTTTTCAGGCAATGGAGGTAATTGAGCAATAACATCAACAGTTAAATGAATAGGTACACTCACAATGACCATGCCAGCATTAGCAAAAATAGCGGGTGATTTTGTGTTCCATTCATCCGCTTCCAAGCTTTTAACTTGATAACCAGAAAGAGTAAATAAACGAGAAAATAATTTACCCATTTTCCCATTACCACCAATAATGACGATATCCCCCAACTGAGGATTAAGTGTTTTAAACCCTTTATCGTTTTCTTTGGTATAAGATTCTCGCATAACTCGACGCAATACATCTTCAATTAAATCAGGAGAAATCCCTATTTTTTGAGCATCTTCGCGACGAGAAGCAAGCATAGCAGCTTCTCTATCAGGCGCATATATAGGTAAACCATGACGATTTTTAACTTCACCTACTGCTGCAACTAATTGCATTCTTTTTGCTAATAAAGAAAGTAATGATTTATCCACCTGATCAATTTGCTCACGCAAACCTTGTAGTTCTTCTGCCATCGATGCTTGCCTCCTTTCTAATTACGCTTATTAACCGACTTTTTTTAATAATGCTTCACGTTCAGCTAAAATAGGTGAAATTTGCTGATGTAGATTTCTTAACACAGATTCGGTTGTTTCCCAACTAATACATGCATCGGTCACGGAAACACCGTATTTCATTTCACTACGAGGTTGCTCTGATGACTGATTCCCTTCATTTATATGACTCTCAAGCATAATACCTGTAATTGATTGGTTTCCATTAAGGATTTGCTCGATCACAGAATCGACTACGGTAGATTGGCGACGAAAATCTTTACTTGAATTGCCATGACTACAATCAATCATTAATGATGGTTTTAAACCTGCTTTAAGCATATGAGCTTCACATTGTTCTACATCTTCAGCATGATAATTTGGTGTTTTTCCACCACGCAAAATAACATGCCCATCGGGATTACCTTGTGTCTGTAATAAACAAACCTGCCCTGATTGATTAATTCCCATAAAACGATGTGGCATCGATGCGGCTTTCATTGCATTAATTGCGGTATCTAAATTACCATCGGTACCATTTTTAAATCCAACGGGCATAGAAAGCCCAGATGCCATTTCACGATGCGTTTGTGATTCTGTTGTTCTTGCGCCAATTGCGGACCAACTAAATAGATCACCTAAGTATTGAGGATTATTAGGATCTAATGCTTCAGTTGCCAAAGGTAGGCCTAGCTGCACTAACTCAGTTAATAATTTGCGTGCAATATGAAGCCCTTTTTCCATTTCAAAACTGCCATCCATAAATGGATCGCTAATTAGTCCTTTCCAACCCACAGTTGTACGAGGTTTTTCAAAGTAGACTCGCATCACAATGTACAGACTATCACTCAATTCAGACGCCAGTACTTTTAGACGCTTAGCGTAATCAAGTGCCACATCAACGTCATGAATAGAACATGGACCACATACCACGAGTAAACGAGGATCTTGACGTTGGACAATTTGAGAGATGGTTTGTCGTGAATTTGCAATAACATGCAGATCATTGCGACTCAATGGATATTTTTGTTTTAACTCTTCTGGAGTAATTAAAATCAGTTCTTCACTGATATTTACATTATTGAGTGCATCTTTTTGCATGATCATAGTCTTTACCTTTTTATCTTTATCGCTGTCATTGTGATTTTTTCTGTCTGAAAGATAAGATAACACGCAATGTAAAGAATTCAATCCATTTTTAATAAAAAAACACAACAGTGTAAATATATAATTACATTAAAATAATATATGAATATTTTTTCATTTAATTCATCAGTTTATAAATTTAAATAGATTTCAAGTTATCGTGAGTATCATTATAAAAAACCGCAATAATGTAAATAAAAATTTACATCTAATTCATAAAATAAAGAATAAGATAAAATAAAAATAGAGGATTAAAATAAAACATAAGAAGTAAAAAGAGAAAAAAGAAAAAAGAAAAAAGAAAAAAGAAAAAAGAAAAAAGAAAAAACACTAATCAGTTTAAATAAAAAGGCCAGCAATAAGCTGGCCTTTAACGTTAACTCTCGGATGTGCGAAAGCGTATTATTTAGCGTTAAGACGCTCTTTAATACGTGCAGCCTTACCAGAACGCTCACGCAGGTAGTACAGTTTAGCTTTACGAACCGCACCACGACGCTTAACTGTGATGGTGTCTACGACTGGGGAGTGAGTTTGGAATACACGCTCAACACCTTCGCCATTAGAAATTTTACGAACAGTGAATGCAGAGTGCAGACCGCGGTTACGAATAGCGATAACCACGCCCTCGAATGCCTGCAGACGTTTTTTAGAACCTTCAACAACCCATACTTTAACTTCTAAAGTGTCACCAGGACGGAATGAAGGAACATCTTGCTTCATCTGTTCTTGTTCGATTTGTTTAATGATATTGCTCATAATAACTCTCTTACCCTAGGTAAACTGATATTAATGACATTTTTTGTCAGACTTACTCTGCTGTTCTCTGCTGATGTTCATTTTTGAACTCAGCTAACAGCACTCTTTGCTCGTCAGTCAGAGCTAGGCTTTCCAGAAGCTCAGGTCTTCTTAGCCAGGTTCGGCCTAATGATTGTTTCAAACGCCAGCGATTAATATGAGCATGGTTGCCTGACAGCAAAACTGCGGGCACTTCCATACCATCTAAAACCTCTGGGCGAGTATAGTGAGGATGATCCAGTAATCCCTGCGCAAAAGAGTCCTCTTGAGCGGAGTCTGCATGTCCGAGAACCCCCGGAACAAAGCGTGCAACTGCATCTATCATTATCATGGCAGGTAATTCCCCACCACTTAGTACGTAATCACCCACAGACCACTCTTCATCGATTTCAGTCTGTATGACACGTTCATCTATACCTTCATACCGACCACAAACCAGAATTAACTTCTCATTCGTTGCCAGCTCGCAAACACCTTGTTGATCGAGTTTGCGTCCCTGAGGTGATAAATAAATCACCTTTGCTCCATCACCTGCCGCAGCTTTAGCCTGATGAATCGCTTCCCTTAAAGGTTGCACCATCATCAACATACCTGGACCACCGCCATAAGGACGATCATCAACGGTATGGTGTCTGTCATATGTGAAATCTCTAGGACTCCAACACTCCACACTGAGCAGACCATGCTTAACTGCCCGACCAGTCACCCCGTACTCGGTTATAGAGCGGAACATTTCTGGAAATAGGCTAATTACCCCAATCCACATTTTAGTGTCCCACTATTGAGAACCGTTAACCGGATAATCTAAAAACCAGGATCCCAATCAACGATAATTTTTCTCGCTGAGAGATCGACTTTCTTGATAACCTGCCCATCAAGAAACGGAACTAACCGTTCCCCAATACCGAATGCATCTTTCAAATTTGCTTTAATAACCATGACATCATTCGAGCCTGTTTCCATCATGTCGCTGACGACACCAAGATCATAGCCCTTGTCAGTTTCAACCTGACAACCCATCAGATCTTTCCAGTAATATTCACCGTCAAGCTCTGGTAGTTGTGAAGCATTCACGACAATTTCAAAATTAGTCAGAATGTTTGCAGCATCTCTGTCGTCAACACCTTTCAGTTTGACGATAATATCTTGGTTGTGGTGTTTCCAAGCTTCTATTTCAATGGTTTCCCATTGTCCATGTCGCTGAATAAACCACGGTTGATATTCAAAAATGTTTTCGGCATGTTCGGTGGAAGAAAAAACTCTGAGCCAACCACGGATCCCGTAAGGTGAGCCCAACTTACCCATCACAATAGGTTCTGCGGGCTCTTTTAAGGTTATTTGTTCGCTCATTGTTACCACCGCGACAGATTAAGCGCTTTTCTTCGCTGATTTGATCAGGCCAGCAACACGTTCTGAAACAGTTGCACCCAGACCTACCCAATGTTCAACACGGTCAACATCTAAACGCAGTGTTTCTGCTTGACCAGTTGCCAGTGGGTTATAAAAACCTAAACGTTCAATGAAACGACCATCACGCGCGTTGCGGCTATCGGTCACGATTACTTGGTAGAACGGACGCTTTTTTGCGCCGCCACGAGCTAAACGAATTGTTACCATAACATCCTCATTAGTTAATAAAACAACCAGACGCCATCGAGGAATGGAGTCCGGTTGTCATATAAAAAGCCCGAAAAGTTTACTCACTTTGGCGAAAAAAGCAATCCAAAGCGTACTTTTTTTCAGTCTTTTTGGTTTTAGCGGCCAGGGAAGCCCGGTGGCATCATACCTTTCATGCCACGCATCATCTTAGCCATACCGCCTTTCTTCATTTTTTTCATCATACGTTGCATATCGTCAAACTGCTTTAATAAGCGGTTAACGTCTTGCACTTGCGTTCCTGACCCCGTCGCAATACGACGTTTTCGAGAACCTTTGATGATTTCTGGTTTTTGGCGCTCTTTTCGTGTCATGGAGTTTATAATTGCTTCCATTTTCACTAAAACAGAGTCATCCATTTGTGATTTCACAGCATCAGGAACCTGCGACATACCCGGCATTTTGCTCAGCATACTTGCCATGCCGCCCATGTTACGCATTTGTTTTAACTGATCTAAGAAATCATTTAAGTCAAAACCATCGCCTTTTTTCAGTTTAGTGGCGAGTTTTTCAGCCTGAGCTCGGTCAACTTTGCTCTCAATATCCTCGATTAGGGAGAGAACGTCGCCCATTCCTAAGATACGTGATGCCACACGATCCGGATGGAAAGGCTCTAACGCTTCTGTTTTTTCCCCAACACCAAGAAATTTAATTGGCTTACCGGTGATATGGCGAATAGATAACGCAGCACCACCACGCGCATCACCATCAACCTTGGTTAAAACCACACCAGTTAATGGCAACGCTTCATTAAATGCTTTTGCGGTATTTGCTGCATCTTGCCCTGTCATGGCATCAACAACAAAAAGCGTTTCTACTGGGTTAATGGCTTTATGAAGGTTTTGAATCTCCTCCATCATGGATTCATCTACGTGTAGACGACCCGCAGTATCCACCAGTAATACATCATAAAACTGCAATTGAGCATGTTTTAATGCATTGCTAGCGATAGTAATTGGATTTTCTTCAACGGTTGATGGGAAGAAATCAATACCAACGGATTCAGCTAGAGTTTCAAGCTGTTTAATTGCCGCTGGACGATAAACGTCAGCAGAAACAACCAGAACTTTTTTCTTCTTTTTCTCTTTTAAGAATTTACCTAGCTTAGCAACACTGGTGGTTTTACCCGCACCTTGAAGACCCGCCATTAACACAACCGCTGGCGGCTGTGCTGAAAGATCTAAATCAGTGTTGACCTCCCCCATCGCATTGACGAGTTCATTTTGAACAATTTTGACAAACTCCTGACCTGGGGTCAGGCTTTTGTTAACCTCATGACCTACTGCGCTTTCTTTTACTCGCGCAATAAAATCACGGACAACAGGTAAAGCGACGTCTGCTTCTAATAAAGCCATTCGTACTTCACGCAATGTCTCTTTAATGTTCTCTTCAGTCAGTCTTCCCCGACCGCTTATATTGCGCAATGTGCGCGATAATCTGTCACTTAAATTCTCAAACATTATCTTAGCTCAGTGTTAAAGTTGGGCTTGTCGGTCATGTATGCCGCCGATTATATCACGATGGCTCGCAGATCTCTGCATAGAGATTTAATGACTTCAATAGTTGGAGCCGTATGCACCTAGCGCTATACTAGGAAGTTATTCAAACCCTATATGTAAGCGAAACTATGCCCGTTATATCAATCTCTATCGTCGCTGTCTGCGCTTATTTACTCAGTCTGGTGCTAATTCTCCCCAGTCTGTTGCGAAAAGAGCAGAATGGATACCGCGGATTAGCTCTTCTATTTGCGGTCATTGCGCTTGTTGCGCATGCTATTTCATTAAAATTTTTAATTTTCCGCCCACACAGTGGACAGAATCTCTCATTTACCAATTTAGGCGCCATTGTTAGCCTAATGGTTTGCGTTATCATGACTATTGTCGCATCTCGAGGTAGAGCATGGTATTTACTGCCTATAGTTTACTGTTTTGCCATAGTTAATCTGGTGTTAGCCGCATTAATGCCGGGTGAGTTTGTCACCCATCTTGAAAGTAGTTCAGCACTCTTTATTCATATCGGGCTTGCATTATTAAGTTATGCGACTTTGTTAATTGCAGCATTATATGCTTTACAACTAAGCTGGCTCGACTACCAGCTAAAAAATAAAAAACTAAAATTCTCACCTCAAATGCCACCATTAATGACAATTGAGCGTAAAATGTTTCATATCACACAAGTTGGTGTTGTGTTATTAACATTAACTCTCTGTACCGGTTTGGTATATATGGATAATATTTTTGGTAAAGAGAATATTCATAAATCTATTTTTTCTATTATTGCTTGGTTTGTCTATATCATTTTGCTTTGGGGACATTTCCGCGAAGGTTGGAGAGGCAAGAAAGTAATTATTTTTAACCTTATTGGTGCAATCATTCTGACTTTAGCTTTTTTTGGTAATCGTTTATTACAAGAGCTAATGATCAATTAATTTTTTATTTTAAGGTAGCAAAAGGACCTCAATTTTGGAGCATGTTTCAACAGCAACGCTCATTATCATACTTATAGGTATGGTTATCGCATCAGCTTATTTTTCTGCGACTGAAACGAGCATGATGACAATAAATCGTTATCGCCTTCGTCACGCCGCTAAGCAAGGAAATCGTTCAGCAAAACGCGTAGAAAAATTATTGCTGCGCCCAGACAGACTTATTAGTCTTGTTCTTATTGGCAATAATCTTATTAATATTTTGGCTTCTGCCATTGCTACTATTATCGGAATTCGATTATATGGCAATGCTGGGGTTGCAATTGCGACAGGGGTATTAACTTTTATTATCCTTATTTTTGCAGAAGTTTTACCAAAATCTGTTGCAGCACTTTATCCAGAACGAATTGCTTATCCAAGCAGTGTTATTCTTTCACCGTTGCAAAAACTAATGTTACCTGTTGTCTGGTTTTTTAATAGAATTAGTTTAATGTTAATGCGCTTGTTAGGAATAAAATCACCTGTAATACAAGGTAATGCAGTTTCAAAAGAAGAGTTAAGAACCATTGTTAACGAATCTAAATCCAAGCTTTCACAACGAAATCAGAATATGTTGTTGTCTATTCTTGATTTAGAAAAAGTGACAATTGGCGATATTATGGTGCCAAGAAATGAAATTTTTGGTATTGATGTTAACGATGAATGGAAATCAATAATCCGACAATTAACACACTCACCTCATGGCCGGATTGTGTTATATCGAGATACTTTAGACGATGCGATTGGCATGTTGCGTGTTCGAGAAGCGTATCGTTTAATGACAGAGAAAAGAGAATTTACTAAACAAATTCTGATCAAAGCAGCGGATAAAGTCTATTTTATCCCTGAAAGCACACCACTTAATTTACAACTGGTCAATTTCCAGCGTAACAATGAAAAAGCCGGTATTGTGGTTGATGAATATGGTGAAATTCAAGGCTTAGTCACCGTTGAAGATATTCTTGAAGAAATTGTGGGTGATTTTACAACTTCCATGTCGCCTTCTTTAGCTGAAGAAGTATTACCTCAAAAAGATGGTTCTCTTTTAGTCGACGGTACAACCAATATTCGTGATATCAACAAAGCTTTTGGTTGGAATTTGCCAGAAGATGAGGCCCGTACTATTAATGGTATTATTAGCGAAGAATTGGGTGATTTACCCGTTGTTGGCGATAAAATTCAAATTAATGAATATGAGTTTGAGATCTTAGAAGTGCAAGATAATATAATTAAAAAAGCGATGATACGTAATCTTGCCATCCCTCATCATTAGTCCTTTTGATAAAGCACTTTTTTAAGTGCTTTATTTTTTATCTTTCTCTCTCATTTAACCTAATTCAAAACGTAATTTACTCTTACGAAAATCAAATTCTCTAGCAGACGACATATAAAAAGGCGCTATTGCTTGCTCTTGATGCAGGACACTATTTTTAATTAACTGATAATCAGAATAAAAACCGTGATTTTTAACCCACATAACTAAATTAAGTGCGGGTTCACTGGAATATGAATAACCATACTCTTCGCGACGACAGATAAAACAAGCGGTTTCACCTTCATTAATCGTTAGAGAAAGCGCTTTACGTGGAAAATTGGTGATTATAGAGCCATTGGGCTCAACTGTTTCAATATTAAAATGATGCGGAGCTAAGCTACGAATATTTTCATATTTCAGTTCTGTGTTTTTACCACTATAACTGTTGGTTTTAATTTCATTTTTTTGTGCATACCAACGATATTGTTCATCTTCTTTATACAGATAATCTCCCGCTATTTTTATTAGTGTATTAGTTTCTGGCTTGTCAATTTTCGCTAATAATTCAGGATTTATTTGTGATGAAAGGAGTAAGGTATCTGGCTTTATTATTAATTCAGAATTATCAGTACTGCGTTTTACATACTTTTTATGTACGCACTCAAAATAGCGATATTCCTGTGCTTTAGATAATCCCATATAGAAAAATGCATCTTTTGGTAACTGAGTACGTATTGTACTTTTACCAAAAAAATAAAACTCGCGAACAAAAAACTCTAACACGAGTTTTGGGGATGAGAACTGTTGATTTTCCATAATAAAATGCACTCCATGTAGCAAAAATAAATTAAATCCATTATTACCTAAGAATATAAGAAGATTGGAAAATAAGATAATAAAATAAAAAAGAAACAGAGATATGCAATGAGAAAGGCAATAACAATAAAAAGAGAGATCGAATAAATAAAGAGACAATAAATCAGGATGCGAATTTCTTGATCTATTGTCCCCTACAGTATTTTATCTTTTAAAGCTTGGCTATTAAGATTAACTAGATATGTAACTCTTTCAGTGTCTCTTCAGGAAGCGCTAACTCATCATTATGGTTAATACCAATGGTATGAGATAAAATATCGCGTGCAATGTCTTGTGCTTCGTTTAATGAGTGCATAGCATAAGTACCGCACTGATAAACATTTAGTTCAGGAATTTGGTTTTGATCTTTTACTTTCAAAACATCTTCCATTGCAGCTTTCCATGCATTAGCAACACGTTGTTCTTCTGGCTGACCAATTAAGCTCATATAAAAACCCGTGCGGCATCCCATTGGCGAAATATCGATAATTTCGACACCATTACCATTGAGGTGATTACGCATAAAACCTGCGAATAAATGTTCTAAGGTATGAATTCCTTTCTCAGGCATAGCTTTTTTATTAGGTACAGTAAAGCGTAAGTCAAAAACTGTAATAGTATCACCTGATGGTGTATTCATGGTTTTAGCGACACGTACCGCGGGTGCAGACATACGTGTATGATCAACAGTAAAACTATCCAATAAAGGCATAAAAAACCTCCGAAGAAAATTTTTAAATATTTTTAAGAGAAAATGAAACTTTCTACGAGCAACTCTGTCTTAGTTATGAATACGCGCAAAATGTTATCATCCCTATTTCTCTATAGAATCTTTTTTAGCCACACAAATTTTAGTGTGGCTTTTTTCTATCCTAAGTTCAGGAAGCCATACCTTCGTTATTTGGGCCAGCATGGATCTTCAAATACTCATCAAAAGAAATGGTATCACTCTTTTCTAGATCTTCCTGACGTTTAATGGATGAAATTCTCTCATGATCAAACGCATCTTCAGTTAATGTTTCGTAAGGTGTTTTGACCAATTCTTGGTAATACTGTTCGGCCAATGACAAACCATAACCGCCGATACCTTGTTCTTTTATTTTTTCTAATAGTCTACCTGAGAAGGTTAATTCAGGATTATCGAACATTTCCTCTAACTTAAGGCAAACTTCCAGATATTTTGTTCCTGAGCAGCTATCAAGAACTTTAGCAACTCGCTGTAAATCAGCAAATAGTGATTTACCAACTTGGGCTAACGGCTCTTTTCTTTCACCACATCCCATGCCAATAATTTGCCCAGGCTTACGCCCTTCTAGAATAACGTTATTCCAATTTGAACGACAACACGCTAATTCAGATGCACTCATTTCTGGTGCATCCGCTAATACACACCAAATTAAGAATAAATCTAAGAAGCGAATTTGTGTTTCATCAACACCAATAGCCGTAAATGGATTGATATCTAACGAGCGAACTTCAATATATTCAATACCACCACGCAATAATGCATCTGAAGGTGACTCATCGCCTTTTACAACACGTTTAGGACGAATTGGAGCATATAGCTCATTTTCAATTTGCAGTACGTTAGTATTTAGCTGAACATATTTGCCATCTTTTTTGGTACCTAATTTTGCAAACTCTTCAGAAGGCTTATGAATAGCTTTTTTAAGCCCTTTTACATAAGTATCTAAATGATTAAAGGTAATGTCTAAATCACTTTGTGACTTATTGGTATAACCAAGGTCACTTAATCTTAATGAAGTTGCATAAGGTAAGTATTTCGCCCCTTTTGGTGTATTTTCAAAAGGTAAATTAGTTTCTCGCCCTTTTAAGAATGAACCACAAATTGCAGGTGAAGCACCAAAGAAAAATGGAATAATCCATCCAAAGCGATAGTAATTACGAATCAAACGTAAATAACCATCAGAAATGGCTTCTTTACCACTAACTTCATCCTTTACATTCGCCCAAGCTTGCCAAAATTCGATAGGAAGAGAGAAGTTGTAATGCACACCTGAAATAGTTTGCATTAACGCACCATAGCGATTTTTAAGCCCTTCACGATAAAGCGTTTTAAAACGCCCCACATTAGATGTGCCAAACTGAGCTAAAGTAATTTTATCTTCAGCTTCAATAAAGCAAGGCATACTCATTGGCCACATACGTTCATTATCTAAACGGCGTGCAGTATAACGGTGTAAGTCACCTAAAAAATGCAGTGTGTTTGAAATATTATCGTCAACAGGCGTAATAAATTCTAATAGAGACTCTGCAAAATCTGTCGTAATCCATTTATGGGTTAACGACTTACCTAATGCAATCGGGTGTTCTGTAGATGCAAGATGACCTTCAGGAGTAACTCTTAAGGTTTCGCGCTCTATACCACGGTGGATACCGCATAAAACTTTAGGATGTGCTTCCAACCAAGAAAGCGCTTTAGATACGTCCGGGATCAAAAGTGACCTCCCGTGTGATTAAGGTTAATAAATAGATAGGAGTTACTTTATCGCAAAGTCACTAAATTGTCGCTGATTAGATGATGTTAGCGTTATTAGTTGGTGCTAAACAAAGCTGTAACATATTAAGAATTAATAAATAGGTAGAAAGCAAAAAGCCTCGCTTATAGCGAGGCTTTAAAGATGGTGCACCCTGGAGGATTCGAACCTCCGACCGCTCGGTTCGTAGCCGAGTACTCTATCCAGCTGAGCTAAGGGTGCGGATCGTACTAAAATTTTTAAGATAATCAGACTGCTTATAAGCTAAGATGGTGCACCCTGGAGGATTCGAACCTCCGACCGCTCGGTTCGTAGCCGAGTACTCTATCCAGCTGAGCTAAGGGTGCTCTCATTATCTTTTTTTCTCACTTTAGCGATAGCTTAAGCAAGCAATAAATGGTGCACCCTGGAGGATTCGAACCTCCGACCGCTCGGTTCGTAGCCGAGTACTCTATCCAGCTGAGCTAAGGGTGCGCCGTGGTAATACTGTTACTTTACTCTTTTGATGCCCAAAATTCACTGTTAGCACCAAAATAAAAACCCCATACATTAATCATGGGGTTAGAAGATGGTGCACCCTGGAGGATTCGAACCTCCGACCGCTCGGTTCGTAGCCGAGTACTCTATCCAGCTGAGCTAAGGGTGCAAATCTAAATGGCGGTGAGAGAGGGATTCGAACCCTCGATGCAGCTTTTGACCGCATACTCCCTTAGCAGGGGAGCGCCTTCAGCCTCTCGGCCATCTCACCATATTTAGAACCACTCGAAGAAGTTCTTACTGAACATCTCGTCTCTGTGTGGCGCACATATTACTTTCTCAGCCTAAGAAGTCAAACGATTTTTCTCAACTTTTTACGAATACACGTCTGTTTGAACACTTCACAAACAAACTGATGCGTTTATCAGCAAGAAAGCCCCAAAAAGAACTAAACATAATGATATCGCTGGTGAAAAATCATTCAAGTATTTTATTCATTACACAAAAAATTTTATTCACCCGACAAATAATTATGAATCGAATGATTAGCGGTAAAAAGACTTTCAATTCTGTCAATCAGAATAAACGGATAGTGTAATAATAAATACAGCTCAGGAAGAGCAAAGGTAGGAACAAAGAAAGGAATAAAAAGTCCTATAAAGAGAAAAGCGCCCAGACCCGGCAAAAGTGTGGACGCTTACGAATGAATTATAACTAGCTAATAATTGGATATCGTTTAGTAGTTATCTGTAGGCTGAGATTTCTCGGCCTGAATTCGTTGATAGATCTCTTCGCGATGGACAGAGACTTCTTTGGGTGCATTTACGCCAATCCGTACCTGATTACCCTTAACCCCTAAAACGGTTACGGTTACATCATCGCCTATCATAAGCGTTTCACCAACTCGACGAGTTAGAATAAGCATTCTTTGCTCCTTGAAAATTTACAAGAGTCGGGTCTCTAGAATTTCCCGGCCATTATCCATCATACATTGTCAATTCGTATAATCATTATTTATCACAAGTCACTTATACTTCATAACAAAATATAAATTTTCTCATTGAATATTTAACGAATCTTCAACATCTCTATAAGGCATTATCCCTATAAAATAGGGAATAACGCCTTTTTTCAGGTAGTCATCGCTTAAAGATGCGATTCAACCCACTCGTCAACACTCGCTAAAGCAGCAGGTAATGCATTTACATCTGTACCGCCTGCTTGAGCCATATCAGGGCGACCACCGCCTTTACCACCGATTTGCTGTGCTACAAAACTAATCAATTCACCAGCTTTAACTTTAGCAGTCAAATCCTTAGTGACCCCAACAATTAAACTCACTTTACCATCAGAAATAGTAGAAAGCACAATTATTGCTGAACCCAATTGATTTTTTAAATCATCAACCATTGTTCTTAACATTTTTGGCTCGACATTATTCAGCTCACGAACTAAAAGTTTGATACCTTTCACATTTTTAGCCTGATGTCCCAACGAAGAACTTTCTTGAGCTGCTTGTTGGTCTTTCAAATGTTGGAGTTCTTTTTCTAATACACGGTATTTTTCTTGGACAGTTTTAATTCTTTCAACCAAGTTTGTACCATCACTTTTTAGAACCTGAGCAACAAGAGAAATCAAATCAGATTGTTCATGAATGCTCTCAATGGCAGCCACACCAGTAATTGCCTCAATACGACGGACGCCAGCCGCTGTGCCTGATTCACTGGTAATACGGAATAAACCAATATCACCCGTTCTAGATGCATGAGTCCCCCCACAAAGCTCGGTAGAAAAATCACCCATCGTTAAAACACGAACACGTTCATCATATTTTTCACCAAAGAGTGCCATAGCACCTTTTTCTTTGGCATCTTCAAGATCCATCAACTCTGTAACAACAGGTGAATTTAGACGGATTTGAGCATTGACGATATCTTCAATTTCACGTAATTGTTCTGGTTTTACCGCTTCAAAATGCGAGAAGTCAAAACGCAGGTATTTATCGCTAACTAAAGAACCTTTCTGCGTTACATGCGTACCTAATACTTGGCGCAATGCAGCATGTAATAAGTGAGTTGCAGAGTGGTTTAAACGAATAGCATCACGGCGTGCAACATCAATAGTGGCATTAATTTTATGGTTAACAATAAATGAACCTGAATTAACCTTACCAATATGACCAATAGCTTTACCGTATTTTTGCGTATCAGTCACTTCAAATTGGCTATCTTTGCCAATTAATAGACCTTTATCACCAACCTGACCGCCAGATTCTGCATAAAATGAGGTTTTATTTAAGAAGATAATACCTTCTTCACCCGATTTAAGCTCCGTAACAGCTTGACCATTATGGAAAATCGCAGTGATTGTACCCTGCTGTTCATTATGCTCATAACCAGAGAAATCACTACGGCTATCAACTTTGATTAAATCATTATAGTCAGTACCAAAACCACTTGATTCACGAGCACGCTTACGTTGCTCTTCCATTGCCACTTCAAAGCCGTCTTCATCAACTTTGATATTTCTTTCGCGACAAACGTCAGCAGTTAAATCAAGAGGGAAACCATAAGTATCATAAAGACGGAATGCTGTTTCACCTGGAAGAACATTATCCGTTAATTGTGCAAGTTCATCATCTAATAATTGAAGACCGCGCTCTAAGGTACGTGCAAACTGTTCTTCTTCTGTTTGTAGAACTTTTTCAACAGTAACACGCTGACGTTTAAGTTCTTCACCCGCTTCTGCCATTACATCAATTAATGGAGCAACTAATTTATAGAAGAAAGTATCTTTCGCGCCCAACATATAACCATGACGTACAGCACGACGAATAATTCGGCGTAGAACATATCCACGACCTTCATTTGAAGGGATAACACCATCACAAATCAGGAATGAACATGAACGAATATGGTCAGCAATAACGCGTAGTGATTTATTACTTAAATCTGAAGCATTAGTTACTTTTGCGACAGATTCAATTAATGAACGGAATAAATCAATATCATAGTTAGAATTTACATGCTGTAGGACTGCCGTAATACGCTCTAGCCCCATTCCCGTATCAACAGAAGGTTTTGGCAATGGATCCATTGTGCCATCTGATTTACGGTTAAATTGCATAAAGACGATATTCCAGATCTCAATATAACGGTCGCCGTCTTCTTCAGGTGATCCTGGAGGGCCGCCCCAAATATGGTCACCATGATCATAAAATATTTCAGTACATGGGCCACAAGGCCCTGTGTCGCCCATTTGCCAGAAGTTATCGGATGCAAATGGCGCACCTTTATTGTCGCCAATACGGATAATACGTTCTTGTGGAATACCTATTTCTTTATTCCAAATATCATATGCTTCATCATCGCTGGCATAAACTGTTACCCAAAGTCTTTCTTTAGGTAAATTAAACCACTCTTTGCCAGTTAATAATTCCCACGCAAAGTTGATTGCATCATGTTTGAAATAGTCACCGAAGCTGAAATTACCAAGCATTTCAAAAAAAGTATGGTGACGCGCAGTATAACCCACATTTTCTAAATCATTATGTTTACCACCCGCACGCACACAGCGTTGCGCGGTTGTCGCTCGGGAATAAGGTCTATTGTCCAATCCAAGAAATACATCTTTAAATTGGTTCATCCCTGCGTTCGTAAACAGCAATGTTGGATCGTTATTTGGAACCAAAGAACTGCTTGGTACTATTTGATGTCCTTTAGTATGAAAAAAGTCGAGAAACGCCTGACGGATCTCAGCGGTGCTTTTGCTCATAATTATCCCGAAATCAAGCTGGAAAAACAGAAATTAGAAATTTAGTAAGAGGAGGTTATTGTTACCTCTACTTAACCAACGAATATATAAGTAGGGATAAGATAGAATTTCTTCGGTCAGAAGTAAAACCCCCGATAAACTTATTCGTGTTGACATTGTAAATCGTCTAGTTTTTTTCTGAAAGTAGGATTGTGTACCAAGAATGATACTTTTATTGAAATAAGAAGAAATAAAGCAAAACTAGCGAAGGCAATAAAAATATTTTCATTTTGTAATTATTAAAAAGTATTTCTTATTAAGGTTTATCTCATTATTAATTAAATAGCCATCTCTGATTCACATTTATTTTTTCTTTTACTGTTCTAAAGAAAGAAAACACCATTTGTTATTGTTAATAAATAAAAAATGATAGCGTTAACTATATAAATTTAAAGAATTTATTATCATACAATTAATAAAATAAAAAAATGTAGCTAAAAAAACAACATCAAAGCATTCAAATATATTGTTGTTATTAATATTAACGCATCAAAAATTTCAATACATTTAGAATATAAAATCATTAATAGTTATCATTTTCATTAATAACTTAAGATAATATATCATTAATATTTCACTATATATTGATTTATATAACAATACCTCCAACCATTAGATTAAAATATCGTTATTGTTAGCATTGCAACAGTAAAAACCACAAAAACAAAAAACATAAGAATTTAAAATAGACAAAAGAAAAATAATCAATAAAATGACAATATACAAAAACAAAAAAGCGCATTTTCATGCGCCTTTTTCTAAAACAATCAATATCACGTTAATTAACTAATAAAATGTTGTTATTTTTATAACAATGTAGAGTTTATAGTATTAACGCAACAATATTTGTCTCATATAAAGATTATTCTTCAGTTTCTTCAATATCTTTACCAGCATCATCGCCAGCAAAATCAGCTGCACTCGTGAATTCACCCGCGTGATTTAATAACATTTCACGTAATTTAGTGTTTAATTCATTGTACATTTCTGGGTGTTCTTTTAAATAATTGGTTGAGTTAGCTTTACCCTGACCAATTTTCTCACCATTGTAGCTATACCAAGCACCTGCTTTTTCAACCAATTTATGTTTCACGCCTAAATCGATTAATTCACCAAATGTGTTAATTCCTTCACCGTACATAATTTGGAATTCAGCTTGTTTAAATGGTGCTGCGATTTTATTTTTAACGACTTTAACGCGAGTTTCGCTACCAACAACTTCATCACCATTTTTCACTGAACCAATACGGCGGATATCTAAACGAACCGAAGCATAAAACTTAAGTGCATTACCGCCAGTTGTTGTTTCAGGGTTACCAAACATCACACCAATTTTCATACGAATTTGGTTAATGAAAATAAGGAGTGTGTTAGAGTTTTTCAGGTTACCCGCTAATTTGCGCATAGCCTGGCTCATCATACGAGCAGCTAAACCAACGTGTGAGTCACCTATTTCGCCTTCAATTTCAGCTTTTGGTGTTAATGCAGCAACGGAGTCAACAACGATAACATCGACAGCACCAGAGCGAGATAACGCATCACAAATTTCCAGAGCTTGTTCACCCGTATCGGGTTGTGAACATAATAGGTTATCAATATCAACACCTAGCTTTTGTGCATAAATTGGATCTAATGCGTGTTCAGCATCGATAAAAGCACAGATTTTACCTTCACGTTGAGCGGATGCGATAACTTGTAATGTTAATGTTGTTTTACCTGAAGATTCTGGCCCATAGATTTCAACAATACGACCACGAGGCAAACCACCAGCACCTAATGCAACGTCTAATGATAAAGAACCTGTAGAGATGGTTTCAACGTTCATTGAACGATCTTCACCCAGACGCATGATAGACCCTTTACCAAATTGTTTTTCAATTTGGCCAAGTGCTGCGGCCAGTGCTTTTTGTTTGTTTTCATCAATAGCCATGTTATCTCCCTCTGGGCAGTGAAGCATAAAAGTTGGGTTCACTACCATTAAAACGTATATGATTTTGCTTGTTGAAATTTATTATACTGTATAATCATACAGTATCAAGTTAATTATTGATAATTTCTTTAAGCATTGATTTTAAAGAAAAAACAACGGATTGCGCTCTTACTTGCTCACGAGAACCTGCAAATATACAGTGTTTTGCACTCACATGAATACCCTTTACGGTTCTTGCTGCAAAACCAAACCAAACCAGTCCAACAGGTTTTTCTGCACTTCCGCCACCAGGGCCAGCTATGCCGCTAACAGAGACTGCAAAATCAGCATTTGCCGCTAATAATGCACCTTTTGCCATTTGGCAAACGACTTCTTCGCTAACAGCACCATATTCAAGTAAAGTTTGTTCATTAACACCAATCATTTCATGTTTGGCTTCGTTGCTGTAAGTCACAAAGCCTCGATGATAATAGTCAGAACTTCCTGCTATATCTGTGATGACTTTGGCAATCCATCCACCTGTACAAGATTCTGCTGTTGTTAATGTACTTTTTTTTTCGATTAATACTTTACCCACCTCAATACTAAGGCGAGTCATTTCATCATTATTTATCATTAAGGTAATGTTGACCTCTATTCAAAATTCAATAGTTAAGATTTCTTTCTTGTGTAATCCCATATCCACAATCCACCAATAGCTAGTGCGAATATCGCCCCAAAACCAATACCAATGCTCACAACTGAAACGCCGAAACTAGTCACAAGGGAAAATAGCCCTAACATTAATAGCATGGCTGAGTTTTCGCCAAGATTTTGCACAGCAATTGCATTACCCGCACCAACGCTGTGTTTTCCTTTGTCTTGCAATAACGCATTTAATGGAACCACAAAGAAACCACCAAAAATACCAATGATAATTAAAATTAAATAAGATGGAATGATAGTGGTTTGTAGTGAGAAATAAACCACGCCAAGACCAATTAATACACCCGCAGGCATACAGCGGCGAACCGTTTTTAATGTAACAAACTTAGCCGCTAATCCAGCACCAACCACTATGCCAATAGCCACCATCGCATTTAAAACAGTTGGCGTTGTATTATCCGTCATACCCAATGCGATAGGCACCCATTGTACCAGTAAAAAGCGTAAGGTGACGCCGGCGCCCCAAAACATACTGGTACCGACTAAAGAAAAACGACTTTCTTTATCGCTCCACAATGTTTTACAAGCCTCAATAAATTGAGTGAACATTTTTTTAATGTTCCAGCCTCGACCAATTTGAGCCACTGATAATTTAGGAATGCCAAAGTTGAAAAATACCGCTAATGCATACATTGCAGCACAAACGCCCAATGCGAATACAATGCTCCAATCAGATAACAGCCCACCAATGACTGAACCTAATAAAATAGCAGCAATTGTTGAGGCCTCCATCAGCCCATTTGCTTTAACGAGTCTTTCACCATCTGTTAATTCACCCAAAATGCCATATTTAGCAGGAGAATAAACCGCCGCACCAATACCAACTAAGGCATATCCCAAGAAAGGATCAGAGCCAACACAAATAAGAAATGCGCCAACAAACTTTAGAATATTTCCGCTCAGCATCACCCTACCTTTAGGGTGACGATCTGCAACCTGTCCAACAAAAGGGGCTAATAAAATAAAAGCCAGCACAAAAACCATTTGTAAAACAGGTTGGCTCCATTCAGGATAAAGAGCTGATTTAAACTGAGCTAATATCGCAAAAAGTAACGCGTTGTCAGCAAAGGCTGAAAGAAATTGCGATAAAAGAACAGCTTTCATTCCCTTACTCATTAAAGGAAGCTGGCTGATATTTTCTGACATTAGCTAATTCCCTGTTCAGCGAGTTTTTTCAATGAAACAAAATCCGTTTTCCCACTTCCCAAAACAGGAATGTCTTTGATAAAACGGATATCTCTTGGAACAGCAATTTCAGCGACACCTTCTGATTTGGCTATTGTCGAAAGTTGACTTCTATCGAGCTGCTTATCTGTAGTAAATAGCACTAGTGATTCACCTCTGCGTACATCACTAATAGTCACAGCAGCATGTTCACCTGAAGATGCTTTACGAGCTAGTTGCTCAACCCCTTCAAGAGAAACCATTTCACCTGCTATTTTTGCAAAACGTTTTACACGACCTTTTATCGTGCAAAATCCTTCGCTATCAATTGTGACGATATCACCTGTGTCGTACCAACCTTCTTCTTCAATACCTTCAGCATTTATTGCTACAGGCACTTCTAATTTGTCAGGTGCTTCTACTCTTAAGTAGCCTTTCATTACGTTAGGACCGCGTAATTGCAAACGTCCCCCTTGTGCAATTCCTGAAACAGAAATTAGTCGCCACTCCATTGCTGGTAATAAACGTCCAACAGTATGTGTTTTTGCACTCATTGGTACGTTAATAGAAACGACTGGCGCACATTCTGTTACGCCATACCCTTCTAAAATACGGATGCCAAACTTTTCTTGCCATAACAAACGAGTTGCTTCTGACAGTTTTTCAGCCCCAGCAACGACATATCTCACACGAGTGAAATCATATGGGTGAGCAAATTTACCGTAGTTGCCTAAAAATGTTGAAGTACCAAATAGCACTGTACAATTTTGGTCATAAACTAATTCAGGAACCACCCGATAATGCAATGGGCTTGGATAAAGGAATACCCTGGCACCTAAACAAATAGGTGTTAATAGACAAGCGGTTAATCCAAATGCATGGAATAACGGTAATGCCGACATAAAACGGTCTCGCGGAGAAAAATCCGCAATAGCACGAATTTGATCCACGTTAGCAAGTAAACTTGAATGGCTGTGAACAACCCCTTTGGGTGTGCCTTCAGAACCTGAAGTAAACAAGATAACCGCAGCATCTTCTGCTTTTTGCGGCAACATTGCTTTATGTGGCATTAAAAGATGTTTCGCGATCCAGCGTTTATCTTCACTGGTTACACTATCTTTTAAATCTTCAAGATAGATCCAGTTTGCTTCTGGCGTTTGCTCAGGAATATGTAATAAATTCCCTTTTTCTAAAAACTGGCGTGAGGTAAAAATCGTTTTAATAGATGCCGCTTTCATCGCATTTTGTACACCAAGACTTCCTGCGGTGTAGTTCAGCATTGCAACAACCCGTTGGCGCATAGTCGCACCAAATAGTGCAGCCGCCGTTACTGTCGTATTGGGTAGTAATAAACCAACGCGTTCATTTGGCTGAGTGTAGCGCTCAATTAACCGACTCATACCTAATGATTTTTTCAACAACCCATTGTAAGTATCTTCTTTTAGGTTGATATCTGAAATTAAAGGGCTAAAGCGTCCATATTGGGACATTGCTCGTAAAAAGGCTTCATAAAGTGTAATTTCAGCACGAGTTTGCATGATAGCGTCCATCATAATATCACGTAGCATTTCACCCGCTAATCGACGACGTTCTGAGGATTTTTCTGCATCAGGCATAGGTAAATCAACGGCAGGTAATACTTTTATGATGAATTGGGGAAAAAACTTCCACTTCATATTAAGACTTTTGCGTACTCGCGAAAAATAACTAAATTCAGCACCTTCAATTCTAACGGGAACCACTTTAGCACCAGATTTTGCAGCAATGAACGCAGCCCCTTCATAAATTTTCATTAATCCATTCGTTACTGTAATTCTTCCTTCTGGAAAAATAACAACGGGACGACCCTTTTCAACTTCTTTTACAAGTTGACGCACTGCCATTGGATTCGCGGGGTCGAGAGGTACAATATCCGCATAACGACCTAACCATTTCGTCGTTTTAGCAGTTGCAACAGAGGTATAAACAGCAAATACAGGATTAATAGGTAAGAATAAGCGTAATAATATTCCATCAATATAAGAAGTATGATTCGGCGTAATTATACATTTTTCATATTGTGAAAACTGGTTAACAAGTCCTTCAATTCTTACTCTAAATAAGAATTTAAATAGTGTTTTAAAAAACGCTATCAACATCATATCCATATCTCATTTTGCTATAATTAGCCTTACTATAAATAGGATATGATGAAAATAAAATAGATATGGTCTTTTTTACCCTTGAATCAGACGACTTCTTAATTATTTTGGTAATTTTATGAGAATTGTCTTAATAATTTCGCTTATTGATAATCCCGCATCAACAATAATATCAGAACATTGTAAATATAATGCCTCACGCTCTGTAAGCACACTTTGTACTTCGCTCAATAATGTTTGTCCCGTTAAACTTGGCCTTTGGGCTACATTAGGATCATCTGATAAACGAGAGACTAGTGTTTCCAATGACGCCTGTAAATAAATTGTGACACCCCTAGATTTCATATAAGTACGATTATTATCGGCTAATATCATTCCACCGCCAGTAGAAATCACTCTATTTGGTTGGCTAACTTGGATTAATGCTTCCGATTCTATTTTGCGAAAAAAATCCCAGCCTTTATTCTCCACCATGGATGATATAGTTTGTTGATATTTATTAGTTATCCAATAATCTGTATCAATAAACTCATGATTTAAAGAGAGAGAAAGCGCTTTACCTACTGTTGTTTTTCCTGCACCTCGTGGACCGATAAGGTAAACGATATTTTCCATAAAATGCACTATCTCCATAGTGTGTGCCCCTTTTAGGGTGTAATTAATAATTTACAATATGTAAAGTGTAAAACATCATACCTAACAATAAAAAAAAATAAAGCCACACTTTATAAAAAGCATGGCTCAATATAAGACACTGGCTATTAGCGGCGTAGGGTATTATCGCCGTAACCAATCCACTTATAAGTTGTCAGCGCATCTAATCCCATAGGGCCTCTTGCGTGAAGTTTTTGTGTGCTCACCGCAACCTCAGCACCTAAACCAAATTGGCCACCATCAGTAAATCGAGTACTCGCATTAACATAAACAGCCGCAGAATCTACTTGGCGTACAAATCGATCTGCATTAGCGATAGACTGCGTTAAAATCGCATCAGAGTGCGCTGTACCATAATGGCGAATATGTTGAATTGCAGCCGTCAAGTCGCTAACAACTTCAACATTGAGATCCAAAGATAACCATTCATCACAATAATCAGCATCTTTTACATCAACAATCTTTGCATTACCTTTTTTCAGCCCTGCAAGTGCTTTTTCACTTGCATGCAAAGTCACATTTTCAGCCGCCATTGCATCACTTAATAGCGGCAAAAAATCGGCTGCAATGTTTTCATGAATCAATAAAGTTTCGAGTGAATTACAGGCACTTGGACGTTGTACTTTTGCATTAACAATCACCGTTAACGCTTTGTCTAAATCAGCACTTTCATCCACAAAAGTATGGCAAACACCAATTCCGCCCGTAATAACAGGGATGGTGGATTGTTCACGACATAATTTATGCAATCCTGCACCACCTCGAGGGATCAACATATCAATATATTGATCCATTTTTAGCATTTGCGCGACTAATTCACGATCTGGTTTATCAATAGCTTGAACCGCAGCCGCAGGAATACCACATTGTTCCATAGCTTGTTGAATAACAGCAACAACAGCTTGATTAGTATGATGCGTTTCTTTACCACCACGAAGAATGGCAGCATTACCTGTTTTTAGGCATAAAGAGGCGACATCAATGGTGACATTAGGCCGAGCTTCATAAATAACACCCACAACACCTAATGGAACACGGCGGCGTTCTAAACGTAATCCGCTATCTAATATACGCCCATCAATAACTTGACCAACAGGATCCTCTAAGCGACAAACTTGGCGCACATCATCAGCGATTGCTTTTAGGCGTTCAGTGGTTAGCAATAAACGATCTAACATTGCGCTATTGATATTCGCATCACGAGCCGCTTGCATATCTTTTTCGTTTGCCGCTAAGATTTGTGCTTCTTGTTGCTCTAGTAAATCAGCCATCATTAATAATGCCTGATTTTTCTGTTCTGTTGAAAGCTGCGCTAAGTGCCAAGAGGCTTCTCTTGCGGCTTTACCCATTTGTTCTAACATATTGATGAACCCTTAACTGACTATCATATCATCACGATGTACAGCTACACTGCCATACTCGTAGCCTAATATTTGACTGATCTCTTGTGAATGATGCCCTGCAATTAAGCGTAATGCATCACTATTATAATGAGCGACACCATGAGCAAGATCTTTTCCCTGTAAGCTTTGAATGCGAATAACAGATCCACGGGAAAAATCACCTTTAATTTCTTTAATACCTTTTGGTAATAAAGAACTGCCCTTCTCTTTAATTGCTTTTTCTGCGCCTTCATCTACCACAATAACACCCGCTATAGGTGCGCCAAAAATCCATCTTTTACGTGTCTCAAGAGGACTTTTTAGGCCATGAAATAACGTTCCAACAGGCTCATCATTAATGACTTTTGCAATAACTTCAGGTTGAATACCCGCTGCAATAACAACATCAATGCCAGCGCGCCCTGCTACTGTTGCAGCTTGAAGTTTAGTCGCCATACCACCTGTTCCTAAACCAGACACACTATCACCAGCTACTTTGCGTAATTCATCATTAATATCAAAAACTTCTGGAATTAATTTAGCATCAGGATTACTACGAGGATCTGCGGTATAAAGGCCTTCGATATCTGTAAGTAATAACAGTTTATCAGCGCCACCTAAAATAGCCGCTAGAGCCGAAAGATTGTCGTTATCACCCACTTTAATTTCTGCGGTTGCTACAGCATCATTTTCATTGATAACAGGAATAATACGGTTATCTAATAAAGCATTCAGCGTATCTCGCGCATTAAGAAAACGCTCTCTGTCTTCAATATCAGCACGTGTTAATAACATCTGCCCAATATGAATGCCGTAAATTGCAAAGAGTTGTTTCCATACTTGAATTAATGCACTTTGTCCTACTGCTGCTAATAACTGCTTAGAAGCAATAGTTGCTGGCAAATCGGGGTAATTCAAATACTCGCGTCCAGCAGCAATTGCGCCAGAAGTAACAATAATAATGCGGTGCCCTTGTTCGTGTTGTTTTGCACATTGGCGAACCAACTCAACAATATGAGATTGATTCAGACGTCGTGAACCACCAGTAAGTACACTTGTCCCTAGTTTAACAACCAGCGTTTGGCTGCTACTCATAACATTTACCATTTTTGTTGATTTAAAAGATCATACACAGTTTTATCAGGAGAGAAGCGTTATGCCAACCGACATAACGCAAAATCTATGAAAAGTTGCCCTAACACAAAATTAGGGCTTAAGGGGAAGAGGAAATTTGTTCATTTTTTCATCGGGTGACAATGACATCTCTAATTCGCTTACAGCTGTTTGCAAGAAACCATGAAAACGAATGAGTGTTTCATTTATTGATTCTGTAACATCACTTTTATTTATGGTCTGATTAATCCAGTCACCATTTTTATCAAATAGCCCAACTTGATAATAATAAACAAGTTGCTCATTGTTGCGTTTTAATTCCATCCACCAGCCCCAAAACTCACGTTTTTCTGGTGCGGCTTTCTTATTAACACAAACAGCTAAACAGTCAAAAAAGAACTGGCTATCTTTGCATTGTTGCTCTCGGATATAAGGTCCAATTTGAGCAAAACGCTTCAACAACTTACCTTGGGTAGGGTTCAAAGATAAAGTCATAAATTCAGTCTCCTTAGAGACCCTACTGTTATCTAATCTAATATAATTAGCAAGTTATTGTTTAAAATTAATTATATTAATTTATTATAGATCCAATCTGCACTCTTTTGTAACGCTAACTCTAACCCCTCATAAAGCGGTTTTTCATTAATAGCAAGAATATCGCCATCCATTGAAGAGCGAGCAATTAGCTGAGAATCCTCTTTAGGGCTAATTTCATCCCCTTTCCAATACACCCCCATCATAGGCACAGGAATTCTTCTGCCAATTAATCCTTGGTTTTTCAACGAATAGCTACTTAATGATAAACGTAGGTTATTTTCATCTATATTCCATAACCCCAATCGGCTCGCTAAAACATCAAGATACATAACTGGAATTTTTTTCTGTAACTCTGCTTGGGTAAAGAAAGCGTGAATAAGAGGTCCTAATGCCACCACACCTTTAATTAACTTCGGATAAATATATGCCAAACGAACGGCAATATTTGCACCAAAGCGAAACCCCATTACACCGATACGGGTATGATCAACCCAAGGTATTTCAGAAAGTTGAGTCAATACTTCACCTTGAAGTTGGCAAGTATCTTCAGTGAGTTTCTGTTTTGATGAATAACCAATTGAAGGCATATCTAACGTCAGCATTGCGATACCTTTAGGTGAAAGGTAATCTCTAAAAAAGCTAACATAATCACTTTGAAGACCGTCTAATCCACCACAAAAAATCACTGTTGGATAAGGCCCTCGGCAATCTTTAGGTAGATGAAGAAAACCGGTTGTATTTCCTTTGCCTGCTAATTTGAACGTTAATTTTTTCACTTCAAAAGAAGAAAACTTCATTGAGTTTTCAAATGCTTTCATTGCTAAAACAACGGCTTGATCAGCAAGAAAATCACCATTAATAAATGGATAAGCGGCAATACTATAAAGATTAGCAGCGCGTAACCAACAATCTGCTGCTGCATCACCAGATTCTTCTCTCAACGCTTTTTGTTGCCAAATCATCGCTTGGTGTGACCACTCAAACGACCAACCACCGCGGCGATACCCCACAACAGTATCAATAAATTTTTCATCACTACGAGGTGCATCAAGAACGGCGATTCGACTCAGTACCTCTTCTATTTCAATTGGAGAAATACCACGCCAAATCCACAATAATCGCTGAATAGTACGATACCAATTCTGTTGACTCGTCCCATTGAGTATTGAATGCGTATTGATATTCGTTTTTGGGTGTGTGTACTGTATTAACGTTGATGTTTCTGCATGTTTTGCACGAGGTTTAAACAGTGTTTCAGAAAGGTTTGTATTGTTTGCCATATCACTCATCAATCAGTGGGTATCCAATAAAAAGGGGATAAAATGTCTGAATTCATCATAGCATGAAATCAGCTTGTACTGTGCTAATCACACCATTCGACAGCACTCAAGCATAATATTGATAAGGATAAAAATAGGCAGTCAGGTAAACAAGTAAAAAAAATCCCCACATTAAAGAAATGCGAGGACTTTTTCATAACTGTCATTAGTTTGTAATTTAAATTAATGACTCGCTATAGAATTTATTTTTGGTCACATACTGGTGGAATGAAAGCAACACCCATATCCCAAGGTTGCTCAATCCAAGTATTTTGTGGAATAGAAATCACAAAATCATCAACTAATGGGCTACCTTCAGGCTTAGCAAAGATAGTCACAAAGTGGGCTTTGGGATACATATCACGAATAACTTTAGCTGTGCCGCCAGTATCGACTAAATCATCAACGACGATAAAGCCTTCACCATCGCCTTCTGCTTTTTTTAAGATTTTGAGGTCACGCTGATGATCGTGATCATAGCTAGAAATGCAGACAGTATCCACATGACGGATACCTAATTCACGAGCAAGTAATGCAGCAGGAACTAATCCCCCGCGGCTGACAGCTATAATGCCTGTCCATTGTTCGACTGGTAATAAACGTTGCGCCAATTGACGGGCATGTATTTGCAACATATCCCACGTTACAACATATTTTTCGCTCATAATATTGTGATCCTAGCTACTTGAATTCGAGAGAAGCTTTTTTGCGGAAAAAAAGGTTGCGCGAGATTATAGTGATTTAAGCACCTAAAAACCAGAGAAAAGGTGAAATCTGACGAGATTATTCTCATTTTTTACTAACAAGTCTTTTTTTGACTATAAAACAAACTATATAAAATATTAATCTTACATAGAGATCTAATTTCTTAGATAGAGATATGAATAGAATGACGCATTCCTCAAAATAAAATGATATTCTCGGTTACATTGGCGTATAACGCTCAGAATAATAAAGCTAACCCTTAAATAAAGCGGTAGGCTATTCATAACACAGATGCTGTTATAGGAGATTCATCGTGTCTGAACTATCTACTCTATCCCCACAACCACTATGGGATATTTTTGCAAAAATTTGTTCTATTCCACATCCATCACATCATGAAGAAGCCTTAGCCTCTCATATTCTTTCTTGGGCCGCTGAAAAAGGCCTTTTTGCTGAACGTGATGCTGTCGGTAATATTTTAATTCGCAAGCCAGCAACCAAAGGCATGGAAGATCGTAAAACCGTTGTTTTACAAGCACACTTAGATATGGTGCCACAAAAAAATAACGATACTGAACACGATTTTACTAAAGATCCGATTCAACCTTATGTTGATGGTGAGTGGATCAAAGCAAAAGGTACTACACTGGGTGCGGATAACGGCGTAGGTATGGCATCTGCACTTGCTGTACTGGCTGATGACACTGTAAAACACGGCCCATTAGAAGTACTTTTAACCATGACCGAAGAAACGGGTATGGATGGTGCTTTCGGTTTACAACCAGGTTGGTTGCAAGCAGATATCCTGATCAACACTGACTCAGAAGAAGAAGGCGAAATCTATATGGGTTGTGCTGGTGGTATTGATGTTAAAACCACAGTAAGCCTCTCTTATGACGCTATTCCTGCCAATCATGTCGTAAAACAACTCGTGTTAAAAGGCTTAAACGGTGGTCACTCTGGTGGTGATATCCATTTAGGTTTAGGTAACGCTAATAAATTATTAGCGCGATTCTTAGCGGGTCATGCAGACGAATTATCACTGAAATTAATTGATTTCCACGGTGGTACACTGCGTAATGCTATTCCTCGTGAAGCGAATATTGTATTTGCTGTTCCATCTGAAAACGTTAGCAAGTTAGAAGCGCTTAAAGAAAAATTTGAAGCTTTATTAAAAAGCGAATTAGCTATTGCTGAAAAAAATCTAAAAGTTGAATTAATTGATACCACTACAGATAAACAAGCTTTCTCTGCTGATTGCCAACAACGTTTTATCAATCTACTGAATGCAATGCCAAATGGTGTTATTCGTATGAGTGATGACGTTGCAGGTGTCGTTGAAACCTCATTAAACGTAGGTGTTGTCAGCATTGTTGATAATAAAATTGAGATCCTTTGTTTAATTCGCTCTCTGATTGATAGTGGTAAAACTTATGTTGTTAGTATGCTGACAGCATTAGCAAAACTTGCTAAAGCAGATATCGAAAGCAAAGGTGGCTACCCAGGTTGGAAACCGGATGCGGATTCTCCTGTAATGCACCTAGTGCGTGACACTTATCAGCAATTATTTGATAAAGTGCCAAACATCATGGTGATCCACGCAGGTCTTGAATGTGGCTTATTCAAAAAACCTTACCCAGATATGGATATGGTTTCTATTGGTCCAACGATTCGTGGTGCACACTCACCAGATGAACGCGTTCATATTAAGAGCGTAGGTCAATACTGGCAGTTATTAACAGCAATTTTAAAAGCAATCCCTGCTAAATAATAACACTGAGCTGTAGCCAAAATAAAACCCGCAATTGCGGGTTTTATTTTAATATTCATAACGCTAAAAGAAGTTGCCGTTCGATTTGAGGATCTTGTAATGTGACATGAAATCCAACTAATCTCACTCCTCGCCCATTTCTACGTTCATGCCAAGCTTGATAAGCAATTTTAACGAGATCTTCTTTTTCTAAAATAGGATGCGTATGTTCTTGTGTAGTTAATTGAAAATCATCGAACTTTAGTTTTACACCCTGTCTAGCAATGCGTAAATCCGGTTTTACTTTTATTAATCGTTTTTCTAATTCGTCATATAGCCCATCAAGTAACTTACGACACTCATCCCATGAATTAATATCTTCAGCAAAAGTACGTTCTACGCCAACTGATTTTCTTAACCTATCTGGATTTATTAAACGCTCATCAATGCCATGACTACGCTCCCATAAATTCTGTCCAAATTTTCCCAACGCTTTAACTAAAGAAATAACGTCAGTACGGCGAATATCAGCACAAGTTTTTAATCCCATTTCTTGTAATCGCGTAAAAGTCACTTTACCTACCCCAGGAATTTTATTCAGTGGTAACGTTAAAATAAAGTCGTCCATTTGTTCTGGTGTAATAACAAATTGTCCATTGGGTTTATTAATATCAGAGGCAATTTTGGCTAAGAACTTAATCGGTGCTATTCCAGCAGATGCGGTTAAATGTAATTCATCAAAAATTTGTTGGCGGATCGTTTGAGCAATTAACGTCGCTGACCCCTGACAGTGCACACTATCGGAAACATCAAGGTAAGCTTCATCAAGTGAAAGCGGCTCAATGAGATCAGTATAACGAGAGAAAATTTGGCGGATCCTTACTGATGTTTCTTTATATAGTGCCATTCTACCCGGTAATACGGTTAAGTGAGGGCAAAGCTTAAGGGCATTGGCTGTAGACATCGCGCTACGTACACCAAAACGGCGTGCAGGATAATTTGCAGTACAAATAACGCCACGCCTAGATGCATTTCCTCCCACAGCAATAGGAATATCTTTTAATGCTGGGTTATCTCGCATTTCAATCGCAGCATAGAAACAATCCATATCAACATGAATAATTTTACGCATACAATTCACTCTCAATAATTTACTGTTTAAATATACAGCAATTGAATATTAACTACAATTTTTATCCTTGTTTATGCTCCCTCATTTAGGGTGTTTTTCTCATAAAACTCTGAATAAGTCCGTTTAGTTATAGAATTGTCACAAAGAGATGATAGATTGTTTTTTGCTGCCTTACTTGCTCTGAATTTATTTTTTGTTATTCATACATTCATGTAAATAACCATATAAAACAAGGAAATGAATTTTCATGGTTAAATTATTCATCGCAACTTCTCTCTTTTTTTATTCTATTTTTCTTATGGCCTCTCCTAAAATTATTGCACATAGAGGGGGCGCTGCGGACGCCCCTGAAAATACTGAAATCGCTATAAAAACAGCGCTCAATAACCAAGCGGATGCCATTTGGATAACGCTACAATTATCAAAAGATAATATCCCTGTGCTTTATCGACCGAGTGATTTAAAGAGCCTAACAAATGAACAAGGTGTTATTTCTCAATTCACAGCTGAAGAGTTAGCAAAATTAGACGCGGGCTATCAATACGGTGAAAAACAACAATACCCTTATCGTAACAAGGGCATTACTATCCCAACGTTAGAATATATTCTAACTCAGTTCCCAAACACGCAATTCTATCTCGATTTAAAATCACCTGATGCTGATCCTGTCAGACAAGGTAATGCATTAGCAACTGTATTAAATCGCAATAATGCACTACATCGTACCCGCGTTTATTCAACGAATACCAAATTCCTTGATGCATTACCTGATAATGTACAGCGGTTTGAAAGCCGAGATGTCACTCGTGACATTCTGGCAAACATTACAATGGGGCAAATTTGCTTGTTACCAGAAAATCTTGATGTGACTCGTTGGTACGGATTAGAACTACACCGTAAAGTTGAAGTCGTAGAAAAATACACATTAGGCGAAGCAAAATCAGCATCTGTTTTAAGTTGGAATAAAGATGCTATGTCTTGTTTTCGTGCGGGTGGCAATGCACATATCGTTCTGTTTGGTATCAACACAGAAAAAGACTATGATCAAGCCACACAATTAGGTGCTGACGCCGTTATGGTTGATTCGCCTGCGAATATGAAGAGCTTTAAAAAAGATTAATATTTTAGTTATAACATTTCCAATTATTTATAAGAAAAAAGAGTGACGTTAAATATTAGCGTCACTCTTTTTATTTGATTTATGTTGATCGATTAAATAATAGCGGCGATACCAAACTATTTACTTATCTATCACTTTCAATTCAATTTATAAAATACGATTTTTATTTAATACTTCCTGACGAGCAGCTTCTTTTGCCATTCGCTTTTTACGTGCATCACAAGGTTCTGGACAATCGCACTCTTTTTCAATACCAATAGAACCTAAACCACCACAGCTACCTTGAATACTTTTGCGTTTAACAATATAACCTAACGCCATGCCAAAAAATGCCAGCAGGAACAAGATGAAGGCAAAAAGAAATATTTTTAACATAACCTTCTCTCCTTAAATTCTATTTTTTCAAAAATGGGGCGAATGCCTTACTATAACGCTCTTCAAACCCCTTTTCAGTTTTAACTATCATAAAGACAGGAATATTTAGCTCATTCGCGACTTCTAAGCCTTTTACTGGCCCTAATACGTTTAACCCTGTTGAAATGCCATCAGCGCTCATACAATTTGGTACAATCACTGTAATTGACGCAAGGTTATGCTTAATAGGACGGCCAGTTGTTGGGTCAATAGTATGAGAAAAACGTATTCCATCTTCTTCAAAGTAATTACGATAATCACCAGAGGTGGCAATTGAATTATCACCCGGTTCAATTATTAATTGTACGCTTTGATTGGTACCGTCATTAGCTGGCTTTTCTATCGCGATACGCCAGCGTTTATCGTTACCATTCACGCCCTGAGTTCTTACTTCTCCACCAATATCCACCATATAATTAGTGATATTTTGAGAGATCAAATACTCTGCAACGACATCAACACCATAACCTTTAGCAATAGAAGATAAATCGACATAAAGCTCAGGAATTTTTTTAATTAATGAGTTACCTTCCACTGTTAGATAATCAATACCAATCCACTGTTTACGTTTTTCTAACTCATCTTCTGAAGGTTGATGAGTAAAACGGCCTTCGGGACCAAACCCCCATAAATTAACCAAAGGCCCAACGGTGACATCTAATGCGCCATCAGTCATTTTGTTAATGCGAATGGCTTCACTCACCACTTTTGCGGTTGCTGCTGAAACAGGAAATGGTGTATTGATTTCACGGCTTTGGTTGAAACGACTTAATTCAGAATGAGGACGATATGTTGACATCTGATCATTAACTTCTTCAAGAATACGATCAATTTCTGTCTGTAAGACGGCCTGTGGAGGTGAATTACTATCAGGAACATATTTAATCGAGTAATAAGTTCCCATTGTTTCGCCTTCTAATACCTGCTGTTTTTCACCACATGCAGATAATAATACCAGCGCAAACACCATCACTATCCAATTTATCATCTTTGTTTTTAACATAACTCTCTCTTCTGATCATAAGCGCCCACAGATGTGGGCGCTTGTCATTTCATTCATGCTTTATAGAGAATTTGGATCAACCACCAAAGTCATCAAGCATAATATTTTCATCTTCAACACCTAAATCTTTCAGCATTTTAATAACTGCTGCATTCATCACTGGTGGCCCACACATATAGAATTCACAATCTTCTGGTGCAGGGTGATTTTTGAGGTAATTTTCAAAAAGCACATTATGAATAAAGCCAGTGTAACCAGTCCAATTATCTTCAGGTAGTGCATCAGAAAGCGCGACATTCCAAGTAAAGTTTTCGTTTTCTTTTGCAAGCATATCGAAATCTTCGGTGTAGAACATTTCACGCACAGAACGAGCACCATACCAGAAGCTAATTTTGCGCTTAGAATGTAAGCGTTTTAACTGATCAAAGATATGAGAACGCATTGGTGCCATACCTGCACCACCACCAATAAAGATCATCTCTGCATCGGTTTCTTTAGCAAAGAACTCACCAAATGGTCCGGAAATTGTCACTTTATCACCCGGTTTTAACGACCAAATATAAGATGACATAATTCCTGGTGGTACATCAGGATTACGAGGTGGTGGCGTTGCAATACGCACATTTAACATGATAATACCGTGCTCTTCAGGGTAATTAGCCATAGAATATGCACGAACCGTTGTCTCTTTTACATCAGAAACATAACGGAATAAATTAAACTTATCCCAATCTTCACGGTACTCTTCAGGTACATCAAAATCTTCGTAACGTACTGTATGAGGTGGACACTCTATTTGAATAAAGCCACCAGCACGGAAAGGAACAACCTCACCCTCTGGAATTTTGAGTATTAATTCTTTAATAAACGTTGCTTTATTATCATTAGAGACAACTTCACATTCCCATTTTTTAACACCAAAAATCTCTTCTGGTAGTTCTAATTTCAGGTTATTTTTGACGTTTACCTGACAAGCTAAACGACACCCTTCTTTAGCTTCACGTTTGTTAATATGAGAAAGTTCGGTGGGTAAAATATCACCACCACCATCAAGTACTTTTACTCGGCACTGGCCACAAGAACCACCACCACCACACGCTGACGAGATAAAAATACCTTCGTTTGATAAAACATTGAGTAATTTATCACCTGCTGGTGCATGAAAACTTTTTTCGGGGTCGCCATTGACCTCTACTTCAATATCCCCTGTATTGACCAACTTTGATTTTGCAAACAAAATCAAAGCAGTTAGCACCAATACAATCAGGGTAAACATCGCAACACCTAGAATAATTATATCCATGAGTTCTTCTCACCCTTTATAGCTGAACACCAGAGAAGGACATGAAACCTAATGCCATCAACCCTGTGGTGACAAAAGTAACGCCTAATCCCTTCATACCTGCCGGTACATCCGCGTACTTCATTTTCTCACGGATAGAAGCCAGTAATACGATGGCTAACATCCAACCAATTCCAGAGCCGAAACCATAAACTATAGATTCACTAAAGTTATAGTCACGCTGCGCCATAAATGACACACCACCGAAAATGGCACAGTTAACGGTTATAAGTGGCAAGAAGATCCCCAACGCGTTATACAGCGAAGGGAAATAACGGTCTAAAATCATTTCAAGGATTTGCACTAATGCCGCAATTACACCAATAAAAGTGATGAAATTTAAGAAACTTAAATCAACTCCTTCCATCAATGCGTTATCACGTAGCACATAGTTGTAAACCAGGTTATTCAATGGCACAGAAAGACCTAATACAACGGTTACTGCGACACCCAAACCAAAAGCTGTTTTTACATTTTTAGATACGGCAATAAAAGTACACATTCCTAAGAAGAATGCGAGTGCCATATTCTCAATAAAAACCGCTCTAACAAATAGGCTTATATAATGTTCCATGGTGATTAGTCCTCTTCAACCTGTGCTGGTTTTAATGTACGTAATCCCCAAATTAGCAAACCGATAATAAAGAACGCACTCGGTGCTAATAAGAACAAGCCGTTAGGCTGATACCAACCACCGTTTTGAATAGATTCCATCACAGTGATGCCGAATAATTTTCCTGAGCCAAATAGCTCACGTAAAAACCCGACAAGGATCAAGATAACACCATATCCCAAACCGTTACCGATACCATCCATAAAGCTTTCAATTGGTGGCGATTTCATTGCATAAGCTTCAGCCCGGCCCATAACAATACAGTTAGTAATAATAAGGCCAACGAAAACAGAAAGCTGCTTTGAAATTTCATAAGCGTAAGCTTGTAAAATTTGGTCAACAACAATAACTAGCGATGCAATAATTGCCATTTGAACAATAATACGCACACTACTAGGAATGAAATTACGGATCAGTGAAATAAAGAAGTTTGAAAATGCCGTAACTAATGTTACTGCAATTGTCATCACTAATGCTGTCTCGAGTTTTGTTGTTACCGCTAATGCAGAACAGACACCAAGTACCTGTAAAGCAATGGGGTTGTTATCTAATAACGGCCCAAGAAGGACTCGTTTAATTTCTTTTGTATCAGCCATTTATCTCTCCTTCACGTACTTTTTTCAGGAATGGGCCGAAACCTTTGTCGCCTAACCAGAAATCGAACATATGCTGGATACCATTAGACGTTAGTGTTGCACCAGAAAGACCATCAATGCCATAAGGGCTATCAGTTGCGCCCCCACGAACAATCTTAATTGCAGGTACACCTTCTTCATTAATCAGGTGTTTACCTTTCCATTGTGCTTTCCACTGTGGATTATCAACTTCGCCACCTAAGCCAGGTGTTTCACCATGAGCATAGTAAGTAATACCTTTTGAAGTCACACCATCAATATCAACAGCAACAAAGGCATACATTACAGACCATAAACCAGATCCATAAACAGGTAGTACGACTTCAGTGGTTTTGCCTTGCTCATCTAAAACAAAATAAACCTCTGCGGTATTAGCGCGGCGGCGAATTTTGGCGATATCTTCAGCAGGTGATAATGCGATAGAAGTTTCATCACTACGCAATTCTGTATTTAAATCGAAAGCACCTTTACTGTCTGTCAGTTCACCTGTTTGAAAGTTAACAATTTTCGCTTTAATACGAGAGTCATACACTTTCAATACTTCACTTGCACTCATTTTTGGAGCAAGTAAACCAGCAACATCAAGAATATTACGTTGTTTATCCAGTAGTTTTTGTTCTTCTTGTTTGGATTTTAATCCAACCGCAGAACCTGCTACCACAACGGAACAGACAAGACACAGAATAAATACAACGAGAAACGTTCTTCCGACGCTATCTTTGTTTTTTTCTTTAGCCACGAGCTTTTCTCCGCTTAATATTCGCCTGAACAACCACATAATCGAACAGTGGCGCAAATAAGTTTGCGAATAAGATTGCCAGCATCATACCTTCTGGATAAGCCGGATTGACGACACGAATAAGCACAGCCATTACGCCAATCAGAATGCCGTAAGCCCATTTACCTTTATCAGTAAACGATGCTGATACTGGGTCTGTTGCCATAAACATCATACCAAACGCAAAACCACCTAATACTAGGTGCCAATGCCAAGGCATAGAGAATAATGAATTAGAGTCAGAACCAATAAAGTTAAACAAGTATGACATCGCGATCATTCCCACCAGCACGCCGGCGACAATACGCCATGAAGCAATACGAGCAAAGAGAATGACAGCACCACCAATAAGGATCATTAGTGTGGAAACTTCGCCAATAGAACCTGGTATATTTCCTAAGAAAGCATCCATCCAAGAAATAGGTTGATTTGTCACCACATTCATTAATGCGCTTTCGCCAGAAACGGACCATTGCGATAATGGCGTTGCACCTGAAAAACCATCAGCAGCAGTCCAGACTAAATCGCCTGATATTTGTGCTGGGTAAGCAAAGAATAGAAAGGCGCGCCCTGCTAATGCTGGGTTTAAGAAGTTACGACCTGTACCACCGAAAACTTCTTTCGCAATAACCACACCAAAGGTAATACCTAATGCAGCCTGCCATAACGGTAGTGTTGGTGGCACAATCAATGCAAAAAGGATTGATGTAACAAAGAATCCTTCGTTGATTTCATGACCACGAATAAAGGCAAACAACACTTCCCAGAAACCACCGACAGCAAAAACCACAAGATAGATAGGCAAAAAGTAAGTTGCGCCTAGCAACATTTTACTTGCCCATCCAGCCTCTGCATGAAGTGATGCACCTAGAAACTCAGCTAAACGGTAATGCCAATCTGAAGCAATAATTTGCTGTAATTCAGCACCACTATATAACTGATTAAGTGCAGGAATGGCTTGATGACCTACGTTATACATGCCCCAGAACATCGCTGGAAAGACAGATAGCCAAACAAGGATCATCATACGTTTTAAATCGATAGTATCGCGAACATGACCTCCATTTCGCGTTACTGTACCCGGTGTATAAAACACCGTGGTAACTGCCTCATAAAGCACATACCACTTTGCATATTTGCCGCCGGGCTCAAAATGGTGCTCTACTTTTTCAAATAAATTTTTCAAACCCATGAGTTATCCTTCCTGCTCAATTTTGGTCAATACTTGACGCAGTGCTGGACCATACTCATATTTGCTTGGACAAACATAAGTACATAATCCTAAATCCTCTTCGTCCAATTCCAAGCAACCTAATGCTTGAGAACTGTCAGTATCGCCAACCAATAAATCACGTAATAAATGCGTTGCCATAATGTCTAACGGCATTACACGCTCATAGTTACCAATTGGAACCATTGAACGCTCACCACCATTCATTGTTGTGGTAAATGCAAAGCGTTTATTTTTAAGGAAGTGACCAATCGTGGTACGGGTAATAGAAAACTTATCAGATCCTGGCATTCCCCAACCAAAGAGTTCTTTATCGCGACCTTCACGCAATACAGAAACTTGGTTATGAAAACGTCCGAGGTAATGATGAGCCTCATCAGATTTCCATCCCCATAATACAGAGCCAGAAATAATACGATTTTCATCATCAATCAGCTGATCTTGAGTTAATTCATAGAGATCAGCCCCTAAACGAGAGCGTAGCAAGCGAGGCGACTTAACTTGAGGGCCACCTAATGCAATAACACGTTCAGTATATAAAGATCCTGTAGTAAACAGATAACCAATAGCGATAACATCTTGGTAATTTAATTGCCAAACCATTTTCTTAGCACTTACTGGTTCTAAGAAATGAATATGTGTACCAGCAAGCCCCGCAGGGTGTGGCCCTACAAATTGGTTATAGCTAATTTGTCCGTCATTTAATTTAGTTGGTGATGACTCACCATGACAAACATAAACTTTGCCTTCGGTTAATTTACCTAAAATCACCAAGCCATCATTAAAGGCTTTTTCGTGTTCTTGAATAATAACCATAGGATCTGCTGCAAGTGGATTGGTATCCATTGCAGTAACAAAAATAGCAGCTGGTGAGCTACCTAAATGTGGTGTACGGCTATAAGGACGAGTTCTGAGCGCAGTCCACATTCCAGAATTAACTAGATTTTGTTCAACCTGTTCACGCGTGAGCGATGAAAGTGATGCGCTATCATAACGATTGAAAGTGATTTCTTGGTCGCCATCAATTTCGATAACAATAGATTGAAATACACGACGCTCACCACGGTTAATTTCGACAATTTTACCACAAGCAGGACTGGTGAAAATAACACCAGGATTCTTTTTATCTTCAAAAAGAACCTGCCCTTTCTTAACATGCTCACCTTCCGAAACCACCATAGAAGGACGCATACCAACATATTCTTCACCTAGCAATGCTACGCGTCGAATTGTGGGTCCGTCTTCTATTACTTGGGCAGGCGCTCCTGCAATTGGGAGGTCGAGTCCTTTTTTAATTTTAATCATAAGATTTGCACAAGTTTATCAGTTAAACCCTAAGCTACAAATTCACCCCGAAAATGTAGCGACTCTGTAATAAAAGCACCTTAAGGCACTTTGAAGCCTTAAGTTATTTATCTCCGATAATTGTTACTATTTTCTCTTATTCTGCCGACCTGAATTTTATCATCTCAGTTTAAAGCTGTCTGACTATTCGAGTGATTTAGCTCAAGCAAATAGGAATATTATTTTGACTGAAACGTTAACAACTCGTATAAACCGAATTAAAATATCACATTTATCGTCGTTAGATTAAAATTCATACAGAATAATTTGTAAATTAAAAAGTTTCATATTATATTTTTATTTACAAATTTATTGCTTCATCGCAATCTAACACCTACTTTATCAACAAATATTAAGCTATTTTACTGATAAAACCATGACCAATCACGCAAAACAGTTAATCACTTTTTTAACATTAATGTTAATAAGCTTGTTAGTTAACGCAGATAATAGTTCAAAATTTCTTATAGATCCGATAGAAAAAAGTACTGGAAAGCCAATCTATATTCAAATTTTCAAAGAAGAAAGCTTGCTTGAACTTTATATTGAAAATCCAGATGGACAATTAGAAAAAATACGTAGTTACCCTATCTGTAGCTATTCCGGCGGATTAGGGCCTAAAAAGTTTCAAGGTGATTTAAAAAGCCCAGAAGGCTTTTATCAAGTAAATAATCGCCAATTAAATCCGAATAGTCGATTTTACCGATCAATAGACTTAGGCTTTCCCAACCAATATGATAAATCCCAAGGATATACAGGCGACTTTTTAATGATCCACGGAGCGTGTAAATCAGTAGGTTGTTATGCGATGACAGATAAAGTTATGGACGAGATTTATCAATATGCAGAGTTAGCATTACAGAAGGGGCAAAACACAATAAATATTCATATTTTCCCATTTAAAATGACCGCTGAAAATATGAGAAAACATCAATATTCCGTTAATATTGATTTCTGGCAACAACTAGCACCTGCTTATCATTATGTAGAAGAGCGCCATAAAATACCGGCTATTACCATTAATAGAGGGCGTTATTTTGTCAATAATACTGATATCCCCCCCACACTTAACTTATCGCAAAATACATTACCTAAAAACACACCACTTAAATGGCTAGAGAACTCTCACACCGCGATCAAATAAAACAAACTCTCCAACTGGAATACGTTGCCAAGATTCATTACCAGTAAGAGGTAGCGTTGAAATAACAGAAACAACATCATCAGACTGAGTATGTTGCTGAAAATCAATTTCTACATCTTGATCAAGTAATTTAGCTTTACCGAAAGGGGCTTTACGTGTAATCCAATGCAAATTAGTTGAGCAATAGGCCATTACAAATCGCCCATCTGATAACAGCATATTAAATACGCCTTTTTGCCTTAGTTGATCCGCTAGTATAGCAATATAACGAAAGACAGCAGGCCAATTAGCAGGAGTACGCTGATAACGGTTTTCAAGCTGATTTAAAATCCAGCAAAACGCCTTTTCACTATCCGTTTGTCCAATTGTTCTAAAACGTCCTGAATCAAGCGATTGATAGCCTTTTAGCTGTCCATTATGTGCATAAGTCCAATTTTTACCCCATAATTCGCGAGTAAATGGATGAGTATTTTCTAAAGAAACATTTCCACGATTTGCTTGACGAATATGTGCAATGACTGCCTCTGATTTAATCGGATATTCCTGCACAAAGCGAGCGACAGGTGATACAGCACTGGCTTGAGGATCTTTAAATGTACGACACCCCAGTCCTTCATAGAAAGTAATTCCCCAACCATCTTTATGAGGTCCCGTTTTGCCACCTCTAGGGATCAATCCACTCAAACTGAAATTAATGTCTGTTGGTACATTGGCACTCATGCCTAACAGTTCACACATCGCTCACTCCTTCTTGCTAAGACTAAAAATACTCTTTTACAGCGATATCAACAGCGAATTATTTTTCCATTTCTTTTTCAATTAATTGGATAAGAATATGAATAACTTTAATATGAATTTCTTGAATGCGATCAGCATAACCAAAATGAGGAACTCGAATTTCGATATCTGCTGTACCATCCATTTTACCGCCATCTTTACCGGTTAACGTGATGACTTTCATGCCTTTTTCACGCGCAGCACTAATGGCTTTAATAATATTACCTGAGTTACCTGAAGTTGAGATCCCCAGTAACACATCGCCTTCTCTGCCTACCGCTTCCACATAACGTGAAAATACATATTCGTATCCAAAGTCATTACTCACACACGAAATATGACTGACATCAGAAATGGCAATTGCAGGATAGCCGGGTCTATTTTCACGATAACGCCCTGTAAGCTCTTCGGCAAAATGCATAGCATCACAATGAGAGCCGCCGTTACCACAAGATAATACTTTGCCACCAGCTTTAAATGAGTCTGCAAGTAATACTGCTGCTTTTTGGATAGCGTCGATATTAGCGTCATCTTGCAGAAAACGTGAAAGTGTATCTGCTGCTTCTGTTAATTCACCACGGATAAGATCTTGGTACATAGGATTTTTACTCCAGAAAGGGTAATCGAAAATTTCTGTTTCTCAGTGTAACGGATCCAATGCCATGAAAGAAGATGCTGCTTATCAGCAAATGCTAACTTATCTCATTTACGAATAATTTGTGAGCTATATTGTAATTAGAATGTAAAAATATTGATAAAAACTAGTAACTAGATTAGATCTAAAGAACAAACAACAGGTCTGACCTCTGACGTCTTGCAAAATACAGGAGTTTTATTATGACCCTACTCAGTATTGTGCTTTTTTTAGTTTTAATCGGCATACTTAGTTATCGCAAATATAGCCTTGTCGTTAGCAGTATCCTTATTATTGCTTATACCTTTGTAATGGGACTCGCTAATATTTGGAGCTATTGGTTACTTCTTCCAGTCGCGATAGTCTTATTGCCTTTAACGCTTCCATCAATCCGAAAAGCGTATATATCAGCGCCTGCGCTTAAGGCATTTCAAAAAGTCATGCCTTCTATGTCTAAAACAGAACAAGAAGCGATAGATGCGGGAACAACATGGTGGGAAGGTGAGCTTTTCCGAGGTGCTCCAGATTGGAAACAACTCCACAATTACCCAAAACCTCAACTAACCGCAGAAGAACAAGCATTCCTTGATGGCCCAGTAGAAGAAGTTTGTCGCATGACAAATGACTTTGAAATCACTCATGAACTTGCTGACTTACCGCCAGAGATCTGGCAATACCTAAAAGATCATCGTTTTTTTGCGATGATCATTAAAAAAGAGTATGGCGGATTAGAGTTCTCGGCTTATGCGCAGTCTCGTGTGTTACAAAAACTGGCTGGCGTATCAGGTATTTTAGCCATCACTGTTGGAGTTCCTAACTCATTAGGCCCTGGGGAATTACTACAACACTATGGTACTGATGAGCAGAAAAAACGTTATTTACCTGGTTTAGCAAAAGGTGATGAAATCCCTTGCTTTGCGTTAACTAGCCCAGAAGCCGGTTCTGATGCAGGCGCAATTCCTGACAGTGGCGTTGTTTGTATGGGGGAATGGCAAGGTGAACAAGTATTAGGTATTCGTTTAACGTGGAATAAGCGCTATATCACCCTTGCCCCTATCGCAACCGTGTTAGGTTTAGCCTTTAAATTACGCGATCCCGAGCACCTGTTAAGTAATGATGAAAATCCGGGGATCACCTGTGCTTTAATTCCAACCGATGTAAAAGGTGTTGAGATTGGCTCACGACACTTCCCATTAAACGTACCATTTATGAATGGCCCTACACGCGGAAAAGATGTTTTTGTTCCTATCGATTATATTATCGGTGGTCCAAAAATGGCAGGACAAGGCTGGAGAATGCTGGTTGAGTGTTTATCTGTTGGCCGTGGTATTACTCTGCCATCTAACTCAACAGGTAGCTTAAAAAGCGCAGCAATGGCTGTAGGTGCATATTCACGCATTCGCCGCCAATTCAAAATTCCTATTGGAAAAATGGAAGGTATTGAAGAACCATTAGCACGCCTTGCTGGTAATGCTTATTTAATGGATGCTGCATCCACTTTAATTACCACGGGTATTATGCTAGGTGAAAAACCCGCAGTACTCTCTGCTATCGTCAAATATCATTGTACTCACAGGGGACAGCGCGGAATTATTGATGCAATGGATATTGTTGGTGGTAAAGGTATTTGTCTTGGTCCTTCAAACTTCGTTGCTCGCTCTTATCAAGGTTCACCTATCGCGATAACTGTTGAAGGCGCCAATATCTTAACTCGCAGTATGATAATTTACGGACAAGGTGCAATTCGCTGCCACCCTTATGTTTTAGATGAAATGGCTGCTGCAAGAGATAGCAACTTACATGATTTTGATCGTGCTTTATTCGGTCATCTTGGACACGTAGCAAGTAACACATTGCGCAGTATTTGGTTAGGTATCACTAATGGTCGTTTAAGCCCAACACCAACGCATGATGAAACCCGTCGTTATTATCAACAAATTAACCGACTCAGTGCAAATATGGCTTTATTATCTGATGTTTCAATGGGCGTTTTAGGTGGCAGTTTAAAACGTCGTGAACGAATTTCAGCGCGCCTAGGTGATATCTTAAGCCATATATTCCTCGCCTCTGCGGCGCTAAAACGTTATGAAGATGAAGGTCGTAATACTGCTGATTTACCGTTAGTGCATTGGAGTGTTAAAGAGTGCCTTTATCAAGCAGAGAATGCCATTGATGAGTTGCTACGCAACTTTCCTAGTCGCTTTATTGCTGGCACTATGCGCGCAATTATTTTCCCTGTTGGCAAAGCGCAGAAGCTACCTTCAGATAAGTTAGATCATAAAGTTGCACAGATTATTCAGCAACCCTCTGAGACTCGTGATCGCATTGGCAGAGGGCAGTTTCTTACTCCATCGGAGCATAATCCTCATGGCTTAATGGAAGAAGCACTGCTCGATATTTTAGCTGCTGAACCTATTTTTGACCGAATCTGTCGTCTTTATGAAAAGAAATTTAGCTTCACTCAATTAGATAAATTAGCAGATAAAGCATTAGCAGATAAACGTGTAACAATCGAAGAAGCGGATATTTTACGCAAAGCAGAGCAGAGCCGCTTACGCAGTATTAATGTCGATGAATTTGATTTTGATGCTTTGGCGGTACCCGTAAAAAAGCCTAAAGCTGAAAATATCAAACCGAACAAAGCGGCTTAATAAAACGCATTTAAGTACTCACCAAATTGGATAAATAAAAAAACACCTCATTATTAATCAGTTAATGAGGTGTTTTAATTGATTACGACTATTAATTATCACATCGTGATGCTAGATATCTAGTTCCAATGCCAACAGCTCTTCTATTGTTTGGCGACGTCTAATTAATTGTGGCTTTTTATCAATAACTAATACTTCTGGAATAAGTGGGCGACTATTGTAGTTAGATGACATTGAAGCACCATATGCTCCGGTATCGTGGATAACTAAGTAATCACCAACTTGTGCATCAGGCAACAAACGCGGAGCAACCCTACCACCTTCTTGTTGCGTAAATACATCCCCAGATTCACAAAGTGGGCCTGCAACAATTGTCTCTTGCTTATGTTCGGTTGCTTTCAATTGACCATTCTTATCCAATACAGAAATTTGATGATAGCTGCCATACATCGCAGGACGCATCAAATCACTAAATCCTGCATCTACCAGTACATAATGGCGATTTCCCATTGATTTAACGGCTCTTACTTGAGAAATCAATACACCAGATTCAGCCACTAAAAAACGTCCGGGTTCGATTTCAAGTTCAATTTTATGACCTAAATGTTGAGCAATTCTCTGGCGTGCATTATCCCATAAAGAGAAGTAATGCTTTAAATCAACGCTTGTATCACCTTCTTGATAAGGCGTTGATAATCCGCCACCAGCTGAAATAGCTTGAATATCAATATTGGATGTAAGTACTTGCTCAACCATCGCATCACATACCGTTGAAAGATGTTGATAATCAACACCAGAACCTATGTGCATATGAAAGCCAATTAACACCAAATTATATTGACGGATAACCTCTAATGCTTCAGGAACATCTTCATGCCAAATACCATGTTTGCTGTTTTCGCCACCTGTATTTGTTTTTTGGCTATGACCATGGCCAAATCCTGGATTAACTCTAATCCAAACAGCATGTCCCTGATTACGCTCACCTAATTGGCGTAACATATCTATCGAGCCGGCATTGACAGGAATATCTAATTCAATAACGCGCGCAATGGTTTGTTCATCAAGTAAATCAGCCGTAAATACAATTTCGCTTTTGTTTCGACCACCGTGATAACCCGCAACTAAAGCACGTTCTATTTCACCAAGTGAAACAGAATCAACTTTAACGCCTTGCTCTCGCATTAAGCGTAAAATATGTATATTAGAACAAGCCTTTTGAGCAAAACGAACGACATCAAAACGATTCAGCTGCTCAATACGTTGAGTGATAGTTTCACCTTGATAAACCCATAATGGAGTTCCATAGGTTTGAGCCAGTTGATATTGCATTAAATTGAGAGGTGTTGTCATGATGCTTACTCATAAAAGCTATAGAAGAATGAGATCATTATTTATCAACTTGAGCGGGAATAAAAATATCAAATAAGCTATAGTCTATTCATATTTGATATAGGAATAAGTCTATGAACACGGTTTTTAGTTGGCGTCACATCGAAATTTTTCACGCAGTTATGACAACTCAAAATCTTACTGAAGCCGCTGAGCTACTAAAAACGTCACAACCGACAGTCAGTCGAGAACTTTCTCGTCTTGAATATCTATTATCATTTAAATTGTTTGATAGAGTAAAAGGCCGTCTTCAACCAACAGCTGAAGGATTACGTTTTTTTGAAGAGGTCCAGCGTTCTTATTATGGGCTTGAACGTATTATTAATGCGGCAGAGAGTATTCGTCATTTTAAACAAGCCGAGTTAAATATTACTTGTTTACCTGCTTTTGCTCAGTCACTGCTTCCCTCTATTTGTCGTCAATTTCTAAATCAACACCCCGATGTTAATGTCACCATTGTCCCTCAAGAATCGCCACTATTAGAAGAGTGGTTATCAGCACAGCACTATGATTTAGGGTTAACAGAACATACACAAGCCCCAGCGGGTACCTTACAAGAAACGCTATTAACCTTAAATGAAGTCGCAATTTTGCCTAAAGCGCACCCATTAAGTGAAAAAACGTTGTTACACCCTAACGATTTTCAATATGAACGTTTTATTAGCCTATCCGGTAATGATCCTTATCGACAACTTATTGACGCATTGTTTATAAAAGAAGGCGTTTCTCGGCAATTAATAATGGAAACACAAAGTGCTGCTTCAATTTGTGCAATGGTCAGCGAAGGTATAGGTATTTCTATTGTCAATCCTATTACTGCGTTAGATTACCAAAATAAATCCCTTTGTTTACGCCCTCTTAGCTTTAAAATTCCGTTTACTGTTAGCCTTATTTATCCTTCTCATCGGCCATCATCACAGCTTATAGATTATTTTATTCAAGAAATGAAAAACATAATAAAAGACTACCCAATGCGATTAACGCAAGCTTTTTCGCACTAACTGATTATTTAAAAAATGACTGCCCGATAAAGCATTCCAATGAGGAGATAAAGAAAACCACTCAACTAAAAAATCTAATAATGCACGCACAGCTGCTGGCATATTTTGTCGACTAGCTAACACGGCATAAATCCCCATTGGTTGAGCTTGATAATCAGATAAAATTTGAATTAGCTCACCATTTTCAAGATAAGGTTTTACCGAATAATAAGGTTGTAATGAAATACCTGCGTTTCTTAACGTTGCTTGTAACAGAACAACCGATTCATTCGCACTTAAATTGCCTTCAACTGGCACGGAAAAGCGTTCATCACCTTGATTAAACTCCCATAAACTACGACCAAAAAAGCGATAAGTTAAACACTGGTGATGGGCAAGTTCGTCAGGTGTTTTAGGCACGCCTTTTTGGGCTAAATAATCGTTGCTTGCACAAACCACAGAAATACAAGTTGCTAATGGGCGCGCAATTAAATTAGGTTCAAGATGATTAGTAATGCGCAACGCAATATCAATACGCTCTTCAACCAAATTAACGGTTTGATTTGTTATCTGTAAATCAACCGCAATAAGTGGATAAATCAGCATAAATTCTGATATCGCTACAGATAAAACACTATTCGCCAGTGACTGTGAGCTAGTTATACGCACAAGCCCACTAATTTGATGACTCTCTTTGACCACATTAGCAGGGATCTGCTCAGCCATTTCTAATAATTGTAAACTTTGCTGGTAAACTTGTTCGCCCACTGAGGTTAAACTTTGTTTACGGGTTGTCCTATGCAACAACCTAACACCGGCCCATTCTTCCATTTCATTTAAATAACGAGTCACCATTGCTCTAGACATACCAAGGTAATCGGCAGCTTTTATCATGCTACCTTGTTTAACTATAGTGACAAAAACTTCAGAGGCTTTAATTTTATCCATCGTTATTTGCTCGATTTATGCAACAATGCATTCACTAAAATACGGTTTTTCTCTCGATATATGCAATCTATTATAGACAGCATCAACATTATGGAGAAAACAAAAGATGAAAAAATTAATTCCGTTAGCACTTGCAACTACAACACTTTTCGCAACCTCAGCGATAGCAACAGAGTTAACTATCGATATCTATAACCCGGGTGAAGCGAGCGTTTTTCCTGTTTCTTCCGAAATTATTTATGGCAATAAAGATGTTGTTTTAATTGATGCTCAATTTCAAAAAAATGATGCTCAAGTCTTAGTTGATAAAATCAAAGCATCAGGAAAAAACCTTTCTTACATTTATATTAGTCATTCTGATCCTGATTTTTATTTTGGTTTAGATGTTATCACTCACGCTTTTCCTAATGCCAAAGTCATTGCATCAGCCCCCACAATTAAAGCTATTAACGAAACCCAAGCAGGAAAACTCGCCTATTGGGGACCTGTACTTAAAGAAAATGCCCCTGAAAAAATTATCATTCCTGAAGTAGTAACAGGAGACAGTTTTTCAATTGAAGGTGAAAAAATCTATATCAAAGGGTTAGATGGTCAATCGCCTAATAGAACTTATCTTTATATACCTAAATTAAATGCGGTAATGGGTGGTGTATTACTTTCTGAGAATATTCATGTTTGGTTAGCAGACACTCAATCAAAAGCTGAACGTCAACACTGGATAACTTCATTACAACAAATTAAAACGTTATCACCCAAAACAGTTATTCCTGGACATTATTTACCAACCGCTAATTATGATATGCGTGCTGTTGATTTCACCATCAATTACCTTAAAGAAGCAGAAGCTAAACTCACTGTGACTAAAAACTCAGATGAATTTATTACCGCTATGGATAAGAGCTATCCAAACTTAGCAGATAAATCGAGCCTAGAACTCAGCGCCAAAGTACTCAAAGGGGAAATGCAATGGCCTCAGTAATTAGTGATTCAAACAATAACAAAATACTACACTATGTTTATGATCCACTCTGTGGTTGGTGTTATGGCATTGTTCCACTTATTGATGTAGTTAGTAATGAATTCACAAAAGCCATAAAGTTACATGGTGGTGGTTTATTTACTCCTGCAAGAGTCGTTACAGGTGGTCAATCATGGAAAGAACATGTAACCCCTATTGATGAGAGAATTAGCCAGTTATCAGGACAATTATTTAGCCAACAATACCGTGATAACCTTGCGAATACACAAATGACACTAAATTCATTACTCCCAATCTCAGCAATAATGGCTGCTGATAATATGGAGAACCAAGGTATTCGATTGTTAAAAGCCTTACAAAAAGCTTATTACCTTGATGGGCTTAATATTAGCGATAAAAAAGTTATCTTATTTATTGCACAAAAATTAAATTTTGATATTGAGTTATTTTCATCTTTATTCACTCAAATCAGTGAACAACAAGTGACTCAGCATTTACAACAAACTCAGCAATTAATGAACCAAGTTAATGGGCGTGGTTTTCCAACTCTTTTTATTGAAGACAACCAAACTTATCAGCTTGTACCAACAGAAAAATATTTAGGTGATGTGCCGCGTTGGCGGCAGTTTTTACAAAAAGCATTATAAATTTTATTCTATAAACAGGATGTGTAGATCTTTTCTGCACATCTTTTTTATTATATTGACTATATCAATTTAATAAATAGAACAGTTAATGCAGCAAAAGCAAGACAAGGACCAAAAGCAATTTTCTTTATAGCTATTTTAATTGTTAGGAATAAAACACCATAAACAGTTATTCCTAATAAGGATGCAATACAAAGAATATAAGGTAATAAATCTAATCCACACCAGGCACCTAATGCACTAAATAACTTTACATCACCAAATCCTAAAACACTGTTTTGATAAACTGAATATCCAAATAAATAGATACTATAAAAAAGTAAAAAACTGGCGATAAAACCGTTAAAAGAAGCCTTAAATGGAATTAATCCATAACAAGTGCTATTGATGAGAAAACCCCAAAAAAGTAATCCAAAAGTTAAGCTGTCAGGTAAAAGAAAATAATCGGCATCAAAGAACGATAAAGCTAAGAGATAAAAACTCAGAATAGACAGTAAAATAACGCAAGAGAAACTAGAGAACCTCAAACTCCAACCTAAACAAACCCAAAAAAAAGCCAACCAGAGTTGATGTTGTCTAGATGCTGATAATAAAGACAACACAGAAAATGGTAGTAAATAAGATCCCCCCCTGAAAAGGGAAAACAGATTTGTTACGGTTATGATATTTTTAATTAATGGCATCAATATCTATTCCTTAGATAGCTCATCATCCTTGTAAAATGAGCATAAAATACAACGAATAAAATGCCGAGATAACATCGAAATATTACAGAGAAAACATCTTATTTTGCGCAAAGCTTCGCAGAAAACTGGCATTAGAAAGGCAGCAAAAGTAAAGTGATACTTGCATGCCATAATGGCATGCGTATGATGCATATCACATATTTTTTCTCACGGTTAACTATCTTTTACGTAAGGGTTTCACGTTATGCGTATTCCTCGCATTTATCATCCAGAACCACTCATTGCAGGTACTCAGACTTCATTAGATGATGAAGCATCAAACCATGTTGGCCGCGTATTAAGAATGACAGCAGGTCAAAAACTCGCGCTGTTTGATGGCTCAAATAACGTATTTAATGCTGAAATAATTGAAAGCACAAAAAAAACCGTTAATGTGCAAATTAATGAGGGACAACTTGATGATAAAGAATCCCCACTCGATCTCCATTTAGGACAAGTGCTTTCTAGAGGCGAAAAAATGGAGTTTACTATCCAAAAATCGGTTGAGTTAGGTGTAAATACGATCACTCCCCTGATCTCTGAACGCTGTGGTGTTAAACTAGATCCTAATCGTTTAGAAAAAAAACATCAGCAATGGCAAAAAATTATCATCTCAGCTTGTGAGCAATGTGGACGAAATAAAATTCCACAATTAATGCCAGTTATTACATTAGAGGAATGGTGTGCACAAGTTGATGATAGTTTAAAACTGAATTTACATCCTAGAGCCAGCCAAAGTATTAATACCTTGCCACTGCCTGTCAAAAAAGTACGTTTACTTATCGGCCCTGAAGGAGGACTTTCTCCCGAAGAAATAGCAATGACGGCAAAGCACCATTTTACTGATATTTTATTAGGTCCTCGTGTATTAAGAACTGAAACAACAGCACTCACCGCAATCACCGCTTTGCAGGTTCGGTTCGGCGATCTGGGATAAAGGAGAAATAATGATTAAATTAGGTATTGTGATGGATCCTATTTCATCCATCAAAATCAAAAAAGACACCAGCTTTGCCATGCTATTAGAAGCACAGCGTCGTGGGTGGGAAATTCATTATATGGAAATGAACGATCTTTACCTGCAACAAGGTGAAGCACGTGCTCGTACTCGTTTACTGAGTGTTGAAGAAAATCCAGAAAAATGGTTTGAATTTAGTCAAGAACAAGATATTGCATTAGGATCACTTGATACTATTTTAATGCGAAAAGATCCTCCGTTTGATACTGAATTTATCTATGCCACCTATATTCTTGAGCGCGCTGAAGATATGGGCACGTTAATTGTAAATAAACCACAAAGTTTACGTGACTGTAATGAAAAGCTATTTACTGCATGGTTCCCAGCGTTAACACCAGATACGCTAGTGACCCGCGAAGCTAAACACCTGCGAACCTTCCATCAAAAACATGGCGATGTTATTTTTAAACCATTAGATGGTATGGGGGGAGCGTCTATTTTTCGTTTGAAGAAAGATGACCCTAATGTGGGTGTTATTATTGAAACCTTAACCGATCATGGTCACCGTTTCTGTATGGCTCAAAACTTTTTGCCAGAAATTGTTGATGGTGACAAACGTATTTTAGTCGTGGATGGTGAACCCGTTCCTTATTGCTTAGCTCGAATTCCAGCAAAAGGCGAAACTCGTGGTAATTTAGCCGCAGGTGGTCGTGGTGAAGCTCGTCCATTAACAGAAAGTGATTGGGCTATTGCTCGTCAAGTAGCACCTATTTTAAAACAAAAGGGTCTTATTTTTGTTGGATTAGATGTTATTGGCGACAGACTAACTGAAATTAATGTTACTAGCCCAACTTGTGCGCGAGAGATTGAAGCAGCATACCCTGATGTTTCAGTGACAGGTATGTTGATGGATGCCATTGAAGTGCGCCTTAACAAGAAAAACTAACCTTTAAACATCATTGCTTAAGGGTTTAAAAGCATCTACCTAGCCCCTCTTTATTTAATCTGTATAATTGAAATATAGCGTTTAAATACATAGATAGGGCTAGGTGTTTTAATAAAAATAATCAGGGAATAGTATTATTATTATGAATTTACTTAACCATTTTCTTATTGCTATGCCTTCATTAAGCGATCCGTTATTTCAGCGTTCGGTCGTCTATGTATGCGAACATAATGAAAACGGTGCGATGGGCTTAGTTATTAATAAACCTATTGAAGATATCTCAATTGAGAGTGTATTAGATCAACTTGAGATCTTTTCTACAGACCGAGATGAAGCAATTAGCCTACAAAAACCTGTTATGTCAGGTGGTCCTATTGCCGAAGAGCACGGTTTTATTTTACACACTCCCGTTTCAGGCTTTAGCTCAAGTATCAAAATTAGTGATAGCACGATGATAACAACCTCAAAAGATGTGCTAGAAACCTTAGGAACAGCCAGACAACCCGAAAAAACCTTAGTATCTTTAGGTTACTCAAGTTGGGAAAAAGGCCAATTAGAACAAGAAATTTTAGAAAATAGCTGGCTAACAGTTGAAGCCTCACCTCAAATTATTTTTGATACCCCTGTTGCTGAACGTTGGCATAAAGCAGCTGGATTAATAGGCATCAATATCCATACCATTTCTCCTACTGCTGGCCACGCATAATGTCTAACAGAACCGTTATGGCCTTTGATTTTGGTACCAAAAGTATAGGTGCCGCCATTGGTCAAGAAGTCACAGGAACAGCCAGAGCCTTAGCTTCATTTAAAGCAAAAGATGGTATTCCTGACTGGACTCAAATTGAAAAAATCATTAAAGAATGGCTGCCGGATTTAGTTGTAGTTGGCCTTCCTTTAAATATGGATGGCACAGAGCAACTGGTTACAACCCAAGCCAAAAAATTTGCTAATCGGCTTCATGGACGTTTTGGTGTACAAATTGCACTACATGATGAACGCCTTAGTACTGTAGAAGCTCGTGCCCATTTATTCGAGCGCGGTGGTTATCGCTCGTTAGACAAAGGCAGTGTCGATGCAACATCTGCCGTTATTATTCTCGAAAGCTGGTTTGAGCAACAATATTAAACTTGCTTACCTTTAAATAAACCAACGTATTATCCGCTTATTAAGCCTTCATGTTGCCGTCTTTGGCGGCTTAATGTGAAGGTCTGCATACCATATTCACTCCCTGTTTGTATTAATGTTGTTACTTGATGATATTTTCCTTCTCTAATGAGGTGAGAAATTCCTTGTGTAACTTGCATTATTTCAAAAAGTGCTACGCGCCCACCTTCTGTTGCCGGAACTAATTCTTGCGAAATAATCGCTTTTAAACAACATGCAAGTTGAGATGATATCCATTGCCGCTCAGTTGCACTAAATACATTGGTGACTCGTTCAAGCGTTTGTGCTGCGCCTTGTGTATGCAATGTGGCTAATACTAAATGCCCTGTTTCTGCCGCCATTAATGCCATTTTAATACTTTGTGCATCTCTTAACTCACCTAACATAATGACATCAGGATCTTGGCGTAATGCGGCTTTAATAGCGCTAAGAATATCGCTAACATCACGCCCAACTTCACGTTGATGAATAACGCTTTGTTTATTGCTATGAATAAACTCAATAGGATCTTCTAACGTTAAAATATGCTGACGTTTATATTGATTAAGATAATTGATCATCGCCGCAAGCGTTGATGACTTACCACTTCCGGTTGAACCCGTGACAAGGATCAGTCCATGAGGGCATTTCTCTAACAGTGCTGAAACAGAGTCTGGCACACGAAGTGAATTTAATGTTGGTATCTGTTGATTAATAATTCTGAATACAGCAGAAACCCCTTGCTGCTGCCTAAACAAATTAACACGCAATCGTTGCCCATCAGAGAGCATAATGCCAATATCTATTTGACCTTCATCATCGAAGCCCTGTTTTTGAGAAGAATTAAGGTATGGCATTATCCACACTAATAGCATCTCTGAGGTAATAGGTTTACATTGATTTTGTTGGTAAAGTATCCCATTAATACGTAATCGCGGAACATCGCCACAACAAAGATGCAGATCGGAAGCGTTATGCTTTACACTATAGGTTATTAAATTTTCCATATTCATCTTATTATCTCCTGAGTTGCCATGAATACTATTAAACAGAATCTCGTCAATGTCAGGTCACACATTGACGCAGCTATCCAAAAATGCGGCCGATCTCCAAAAGAAGTTACTCTACTTGCAGTAAGTAAAACTAAACCTACGAGCGCCATTGAAGAAGCTATTGCCTGTGGGCAAACTGAGTTTGGTGAAAACTATGTTCAGGAAGGTGTTGATAAAATCAATTATTTTGCTAATAACAGCACACTTATTTGGCACTTTATCGGTCCTTTACAGTCAAACAAAACACGCCTTGTGGCTGAACATTTTCACTGGTGTCACACCATCGACAGATTAAAAATCGCACAGCGATTAAGTGATCAACGCCCAAGCTCGTTACCACCATTAAATGTATTAATTCAAATTAATATCAGTGATGAAAATAGTAAATCGGGTATTACATTGACTGAGCTTGATGGGTTAGCAGCACAAATTTCAATCCTACCTGGCATAAAATTACGTGGTTTAATGGCGATACCTGCACCTGAAAGCGATTACAACAAACAAGTTGCTGTATTAGAACAAATGAATATCGCTTTCAAACAGTTACAAATGCAGTATCCCAATATTGATACATTATCTATGGGTATGACTGATGATATGGAAGCCGCAATCGCTTGTGGTTCAACATTAGTTCGTATTGGAACTGCTATTTTTGGCGCAAGAGATTACGCCAACAAGTAAAAACTAGAGGTTAATATGGAACATCGCAGCATCGCCTTTATTGGCGCTGGAAATATGGCTCATGCCATTATTGCAGGACTTATTAATGGTGGATATCCGGCAAAAAAAATCACTGTTACAGCACCTTCTGCAACGAGGCGAGAACCGTTAGAAAAAGAGTTTGGTATTCATAGTACTGATAACAATATAAAAGCAGTTCAAGAAGCTGATGTTATCGTACTCGCAGTGAAGCCCCAAATGATGGCGGATGTCTGTAAGCCATTACAAAATATCGATTTTAGTAAAAAATTAGTACTGACTATTGCAGCAGGTATACCCGCTGCTCGCTATAATGATTATTTGGCTACAACCTTACAACTCATCCGTATTATGCCAAATACACCTGCATTAGTAGGTAAAGGCTTAAGTGGTATGTTTGCACAAGTCACTATTTCATCCCAAGATAAACAATTTGCTGACGAGCTAATGAAAAGTGTTGGCTCAACCGTTTGGGTAGAGAAAGAATCGGCTATCAATGATATTATCGCCGTTGCTGGTAGTGCACCGGCTTATTTTTTCTTGTTTATGGAGTCGATGCAAAAAGAAGCTGAACGTCTTGGCTTTGCTCCTGAAGTTGCAAGAGCAATAGTGCAACAAGCTGCGAGTGGTTCAACCGCGTTAGCTGAAAAACAAAGCACATTACCTTTTTCAACACTGCGTGAGCAGGTAACGTCAAAAGGTGGAACAACCGCTGCTGCACTAGCAAGTTTTTATGAAGGTAAATTGCCCGAAAATGTCGCCTCTGCTATGCAGGCTGCGATACAACGAGCGCAAGAAATGGAAAAACAGTTTTAATTTCATCAGGGCTAACTAATGAATTTTTTAAATTTTGTCATTCTGACTATTATTCAACTCTATACCGCAGTGCTGCTATTACGTGTTTGGATGCAGTGCGTTAGAGCTGATTTTTATAATCCTTTTTCACAATTTGTCGTGAAAGTTACACAGCCAGTTATTCGCCCATTAAGAAAAGTGATCCCTTCTATAGGGCCTATTGATACAGCCTCTGTAGTATTAGCATATATCTTAATTATTTTAGAAATAATTCTTCCATCTTATTTATCTGGCGCTGGTGGAGCAATACCTTTCACCTTAGTCTTGCCTTTCGCATTTATCGAATTATTAACAGCGGTAGGTAAAATCCTATTCTGGTTAATTATCGTTCGTGCAATTCTTAGCTGGGTAAGCCAAGGACGTAATCCTATTGATAGTTTGTTATTTCAATTAACTGAGCCATTAATGGCACCAATCCGCCGAGTAATCCCAGCAATGGGTGGATTAGATTTCTCAGCAATGATCGTTATTCTTATTCTTTATGCCCTGAACTATTTACGTGTAGATGTTTTGCAGTGGCTACTTAGTGTCACCCTTTATTAAGGAAAAACAAATGCAAAAAGTTGTTCTTGCCACGGGAAATCCCGGAAAAGTAAAAGAATTAGCATCTTTACTTGCCGATTTTGGCTTAGATATCGTTGCTCAGACTGATCTTGGTGTTGATTCTGTTGAAGAAACAGGTTTAACTTTTGTTGAAAATGCACTGATTAAAGCGCGTCATGCAGCCAAAGTTACTGGGTTACCAGCTATTGCCGATGATTCAGGTATTTCTGTTGATGCATTAGGTGGTGCTCCGGGTATTTATTCGGCACGTTATTCTGGCTCTGATGCAACAGATCAGCAAAATCTTGATAAATTGCTTGAAGCAATGAAAGATATTCCAGCGGAAAAACGCCAAGCGCAATTTAACTGTGTTTTAGTTTATATGCGCCATGAGAATGACCCAATTCCATTAATTTTTCATGGTATTTGGCATGGTGTATTAACTACAGAAATGCATGGTGAAGGTGGCTTTGGTTATGATCCTATTTTCTTTTTACCTGAGTTAAACTGTACTGCCGCGCAATTAACCAGAGAGCAAAAAAATCAATTTTCACATCGTGGAAAAGCCTTAAAATTACTGTTGGATGCCCTTAAGAATGCTTAAGCTGCCACCACTTAGTTTGTATATTCATATTCCTTGGTGTGTACAAAAATGTCCTTATTGTGATTTCAATTCACATACGTTAAAAGGTGAAGTACCACATAAGGAATATGTGCAGCATTTATTAAATGATTTAGATGCTGATCTTATTCATATTGGCTCTCGTGAAGTACAAACTATCTTTATTGGTGGTGGTACTCCCAGTTTGTTAAGTGCCGAATCAATGGCAGACCTGCTTTATGGCGTAAAACAGCGCATTGCTGTTCACCCTAATGCTGAAATTACTATGGAAGCGAATCCAGGTACAGTTGAAGCCGAGCGTTTTGCTGGCTTTCAACGTGCTGGTGTTAATCGTATTTCTATTGGTGTTCAAAGCTTTGGCGATGACAAACTTATTCGCTTAGGCCGTATTCATGGCGCAGAAGAAGCTAAAAATGCAGCGCGACTTGCAAAACAATTGGGGCTACGTAGCTTTAATCTCGATTTAATGCATGGGTTACCCGATCAATCATTACCTCAGGCACTTTCGGATTTACAGCAAGCTATTGAGTTATCACCACCTCATCTTTCTTGGTATCAATTGACCATTGAGCCTAATACTCAATTTGGATCTCGCCCACCTAAATTACCTGATGATGATATGTTGTGGAATATTTTCTCTGAAGGAGATAAATTACTTACAGCAGCAGGATACCAACAATATGAAACCTCGGCTTATTGTAAGCCCGGTTTTCAATGTCAACACAACCTTAATTATTGGCGTTTTGGCGATTATTTAGGTATTGGCTGTGGAGCTCATGGCAAAATCAGTTTTGAAGATGGTCGCATTATGCGAACAGTAAAAACTAAGCACCCAAAAGGTTTTATGGAAGGACGTTATCTCGACCAACAAAACTTTGTTGATAATGATGACCGTCCATTTGAATTTTTTATGAACCGTTTTAGGTTATTAGAAGCATTTCCAAGACAAGATTTTAGTGATTATACGGGGCTTTCAGAAAGCACTATCCGCCATCAAATTGATGAAGCTTTAGCATTAGGTTATATCAGCGAAACAGAGACACATTGGCAAATTACCCCCCATGGTAAGCTTTTCCTTAATTCACTGTTAGAGCTATTTTTATAATCGCTATTGTAAAATAAGTTAATTACTGACAAATAAAAACACCCATACTGAGATAAACAATATGGGTGTTTTTGTAATTGATAATATTAATCTTAAAGAGCGTTTTCTACCGCTTCAATTTGTTTTGTTAAGCTATCTAATCCACCACCAGAGAGATACCAAAGGTCGGCTTGTAGATAAACAATTCCACCCTTTTTATAGGCTGATGTTGATTTAATTACATCATTTTCAAATGTTGCTTTTTCTAATTTGTCAGCACCGATAGCTTCACTGCGATCTATAATTAAAATTACATCAGGATTAGCTTTAGCAATCATTTCAGATGTGACTACACGACGTTTACCTTTTTCTTCTTCAGAAACAGGTGGTAATTCTGCTCTTTTCACTTTTACTACATCATAAACAACATTTTGATTATTCTGCATTAGATTACCAGCGTTATGCAGTAAAACTAATACTTTTTTATCAGACTCTGCTGCTTTCTTTTGAGCTTGTTCAATAACTGTATTTAGTTTTGAAATTTGCTCTTTAGTTGCTTCTTCTTTATTAAATAACTCACCCATTAGCTTAATATTAGCTTCGACAGAATTAAGATAGTTCTCGCTATTAGTCCCTAAATTAACTGTAGGTGCAATTTTAGCTAATGCTTCATAAGAAGCACCTTGGCGACCAGTGATAATAATTAAATCAGGTTTAATTTCAGCCAGCTTTTCTAAGTCAGGTGCTTTCATGCCACCTACATTGACTACATTATTTGCAATACTTCCTTTAATATAAGCAGGTGCATTACCTAATGGTAATCCTATTACTTTATCGGCTAAGCCAAGTTGAACTAAGGTGTCATACAAACCGAAATCAAATAACACAACTTTAGATGGATTTTTATTTACTGCTGTTTCGCCTAACACATGTTTGATCACTAATTTGTCATTCTGTTGGTTAACAATTTGGTTAGGTTGATATTCGATAGGTGTTTTACTGAGTGCAGAAAAACTGGTTACTGAAAAAATAGATGCGATAACTAAAGGAAGGATCTTTTTCATTAACTTAGCCCTGTTTAAGTGGAATACTCAAACAGGGCATTCTAAACGGCTATGCTCACAAGTCAATTGAATAAGAATGATTTTCATTGTTATTTTCAATTAATGTGAATTATCAATTTATAAAGCTTATTGATTATAAGGATAATATTTTCGTGCTCTTATCATCCTTATTTTCCTTTTTTATTAGCGTGTTATTGCTATTTTTTTAACGAGTTAATTAATTCAACACGTTGATTTTCCATTTGCGTTATTTTGCTACAAGCTTGCTGACCAAACTGAGAAAATGCCGCTTCTTGTTGTTTCCATTCTTTATCTATAATTTTTTGAAAGCCTTCAAGGTTTCCTAATAACCCACCCAATGCTTTCTTACTATCACCACTAGTGGCGGCTAACAGTTGCTTTTTCCCAAGCTCATTGATGCTATCTTGCAACATTCCACCAAGACTACTTTCAATTATTTCACGGCCTTTTAATTCAACCTGTTTAATTGCTTGAGAATGGAAAGTAATATTGTTTGGCTCTATTGTTATCACTGTATCCATTTGTTGATTAAGATTTTTTTCTAATGTTTTTAATCGATTAAGAATATTACTTTCTTTACCAAAGGCCTCAATAACCACTTGATCTAATACTTTACGAGACTCTTGTAATTTAGCGCCAGTTTCTGTTCTTAACCAAGGGATATCTTGTCTTACTGTCGCTTGGAATTTTTTTGCTAATGCTTGTTGTTGTGCTGTTAGTGTTTTGCTTTTTTCATTTTGCAGTAGCGTTCCATCAGGGTAAATCACCAGTAATCCACTAGAACCCGCAACTTCGACAAACTCAGGGGTAATACGTAAATCATCTTTTGGTGTAACCGCACAATCAAAACTGGGTGCAGCTGTTGCCGAAGTTGCAACAAAAGTCAGTGCAACAACTAATTTTTTAAAACCCATAACAACTCTCCTGAAAAGCGTATCTAAAAACGTTTTATTTATAGCTGTAAATAACGGTTAAAATATAGACCGCCCTACTTTGTTGGCTAATAACTCAAGCGCAGCACAACCTGCTAAGGAATTACCTGACTTATCCAGCTCTGGTGACCACACCGCAACCGTAAAAGCATCAGGTACAACCGCGATAATACCACCGCCCACACCCGATTTACCGGGAATACCAATACGAAATGCAAACTCACCTGCACCATCATACATTCCACACGTCAACATTAACGCATTTATTTGGCGAGTTTGTCTTGGCGTAATAATCTGATTTTTATTAACCACACTCACGCCTTGATTTGCCAAATAACTAAAACAGCGTGCTAATTCAATACAACTCATCTCAATAGAACAATAATGAAAATAAGTTTCTAATACAGTAATAACATCGTTATCGAAATTACCAAAAGATTTCATTAAATAAGCAATAGAAGCATTACGACTAAGATGTTCCATTTCTGATTTAGCCACAACGGAGTTATAGCAAATATCCTGTGTATCAGTAAGAAAACGAATAACCTCTAGCATTCTTTGCTTAGGCGCACTTAAACGTGATTGCAACATATCTGTGATAATAATCGCACCCGCATTAATAAAGGGATTTCGAGGAATACCTTTTTCCATTTCTAACTGTATTAATGAATTAAAAGGTAAGCCAGAAGGTTCTTTACCTACTCGCTGCCAAATTTCATTTTCTTCATAACGAGTTAATGCCAATGTAAGACTTAATACTTTAGAAATGGATTGAATAGAAAAACGTTTATCCGCCATACCCGACTGATAAAGCTCGCCATCAACGGTATATACCGCCATTGCTAACTGTTCGGGAGGCACCTGAGCAAGGGCAGGAATATAATTTGCTACTTTTCCTTGTCCTATTAATGGCCGAATTTGTTGCAGTATATCTGACAGTAATGCGTTAGATAACGTTGTAATCACAATCCCATCCCTATACAGACAAGGGCACCCAATTGGATGCCCTTGTTATTATTTCTAAATTTATAAAATTAAATCAATCCCACCAAACATCGAATAATTCAGATGTTTGTACATCTTGCATATTTTTCTCTTTGAGGAATTTTTCAACAAGTTGGCGATGCTCTTCTGTACATTTACCAATTTGTTGTAAACAAATTAAACCTTCCCAACTCAGGTAGCCACTTGCATCAAATGCTAGCCCATTAGGCTCAATGACATTGAGGATCAGCTCATCAACAAAGCTATCGACTTCGTCAATTGGGGTATTTTCTGGAAAACTCCATTTAACTGAAAAACCTAATTCCTGAAATTCATCGATACGCAACTTTTTGCGTAAACGGCGACTACGTTGTTTAGCCATTATTTTACCCTCTTAAACATAAGATCCCATACCCCATGCCCTAAGCGATGACCACGTTTTTCAAACTTGGTCACAGGACGGGTTTCTGGGCGCGGTACATAATCCTGAGTTTCTGACAAATTCTGATAACCATCAACACTTGTCATCACTTCAAGCATGTGTTTTGCATACGGCTGCCAATCTGTTGCCATATGAAAAACACCTTCTGATGTTAGTTTTCTTAAAATTAATTCTGCAAACGGCACTTGAACAATGCGTCGTTTATTATGACGCGCTTTGTGCCACGGATCAGGGAAAAACAACTGAACCATTTTTAAGCTGTTATCTGGGATCATGTTATTGAGCACTTCAATAGCATCATGACACATAACTCGCAGATTACTGACTTGTTCTTCTTGCGCAGTTGCAAGACATGCTCCCACCCCCGGGGCATGAACCTCAATACCGAGATAATTATTTTCAGCCGAATTTTTTGCCATTGTCACAAGCGAAGCGCCCATGCCAAAGCCAATTTCTAATATAACGGGAGCTTCGCGTCCAAAAACCTGACTGAAGTCGATGGGCTCCGGTTGATATTCAATGCCAAAAATAGGTAATTGTGTATCTAAAGCCTGCTGTTGACGAGGTGTTAGTCGCCCTTGGCGACGAACAAAGCTACGCACACGCCGTAAAGCACGGCCCTCTTCATTGAATTCCGGAGAAATTACATTATTGATCATGTCTAATACTGTCAGTCGTTAGGCCAATTGTTTACTTAATACCGTTATAATGTCGTTGCACAATAAACTTAGCCGACATTATCCAAAGATCCCTAAGTTTAGCAAGAGTCGCCTTTATAAGCACCACTCTATAAGATAAATATTAAGAGTGTTTACAGTTTATTCACTCTGTGGTGCAATCTTACCCTTAATTAGAAGATGAGTTAATAAAACAAAATATGATGGAAGCACTGCAATTTTCGCACGTCGTACTGGATTGGTATCATAAATACGGGCGTAAAACGTTACCGTGGCAGCAAGAAAAAACGCCCTACCATGTCTGGTTATCAGAAGTTATGTTGCAACAGACACAAGTTGCGACTGTTATCCCTTACTTTGAGCGTTTTATTGCACGCTTTCCTGATATTCAAGCATTAGCACAAGCACCTCTTGATGAAGTCCTACATCTATGGACCGGCCTTGGCTATTACGCGAGAGCAAGAAACTTACATAAAGCAGCACAACACATTGTAGATAAACACCAAGGGCTGTTTCCTGATACCTTTGATGACGTTTGTGCATTACCCGGAGTTGGTCGCTCTACTGCTGGCGCGATTTTATCGTTATCACTTAATAAGCACTATCCTATTCTTGATGGTAATGTTAAACGCGTTTTAGCTCGATGCTATGCCGTAGAAGGCTGGCCAGGTAAGAAAGAAGTTGAAAACCAGTTATGGAAAATTAGCGAACAAGTCACACCAGCTGAAGGTGTACAATATTTTAATCAGGCAATGATGGATTTAGGGGCTATGGTCTGTACTCGTAGCAAACCTAAATGTGAATTATGTCCATTAAATACCGGTTGTATTGCTTATGCTAAAAGTAATTGGGCTGATTTTCCGGGGAAAAAACCGAAAAAAACCATCCCTGAGAAAACAACTTATTTTCTTATTTTACAGTATGATAACCTTGTCTGGCTGGATAAAAGACCACCAATGGGTATATGGGGAGGGCTTTTTGCATTTCCTCAGTTTGAAACAAAAATGCTTTTAGAACAGTGGTTAACCGAACATGGGCTCGATAATAATGAAACTGAACAACTGATTTCATTTCGACATACCTTTAGCCACTTTCATTTAGATATTGTGCCAATTTGCGTAAAACTCTCAACGTTGACTTCTATGATGGAGGCGCAAAAAGGACTTTGGTATAACTTACAGACACCTGCAACCGTAGGGCTTGCAGCACCTGTAGAGAATTTACTTAGACAATTAGCCTAAGCTAATCCCTGCGATATTGAGGATTTATTATGAGCAGAACTATTTTTTGTACTTTCCTAAACAAAGAAGCTGATGGACTTGATTTTCAGTTGTACCCAGGAGAAATTGGAAAGCGCATTTTCAATGAAATATCAAAAGAAGCATGGACACAATGGATGACCAAGCAAACCATGCTTATTAATGAAAAAAAACTTAACACCATGAACCCTGAAGATCGTAAATTATTAGAACAAGAAATGGTGCGATTTTTATTCGAAGGCCATGATATTCAGATTGACGGCTACACCCCTCCTGAAAAATAATAATCACTTTTCCAGAGCCTCTAAGGCTCTGGTCTTTTATTCACCAGAGCGATGTAATTGACTATGAAAAAAATCCTTCTCTTGCTCATTATCGCCCCGCTACTCATTTCATGTAGTAGTAAGCCGACAAAAACATTTGAGCCAGATTACACCAAAGACACTAATGCTTTTGATATTCTAATGGGCCAATTTGCTAATAATATCGAAATGATTTGGGGTATGAAGGAAGTTTTAATCGCAGGGCCTAAAGACTACGTCAAATATACGGATGCTTATAAAACTCGTAGTCATATTAATTTTGAAGCGGGAACTATTACTATTGAAACATTAGGTAATGATGCGCCTCAATACCAATTACATAAAGCTATTGTAACTACTCTACTTATGGGTGAAGACCCCGGCTCTATCGATCTCTATTCCGACGTTAATAATATTCCTCATAGTACAGAGCCTTTCTTATTAGGTCAGGTACTTGATAATACGGGGCAATCTATACGTTGGGAATGGCGGGCGAGTAAGTTTGCAGATTATCTTATTGCTAATAAATTACAAAAACGCCAATCAGGCGGTAATACCATTTGGTTTGTTACCCTGAATTTAGTCCCAAATCACCTTGACCAACGTGCTCATAAATATTTACCTCTAGTTCAACAAGCGGCGGCAAAATATGGCGTAGAGCCTTCACTGATCCTCGCTATTATGCAAATTGAGTCTAGTTTTAACCCTTACGCTGTCAGTAGCTCTGATGCATTGGGATTAATGCAGATTATGCCAGCAACGGCAGGTCGTGATGTTTTCCGTATGCAAGGTAAATCAGGGCAACCAAGCCGTAGTTATTTGTTTGACCCCGCTAATAATATCGATGCTGGTGCTGCTTATATTTCGATATTACAAAATAGTTACCTTGGTGATATCAAAGATCCCGTATCGCGTCGTTACGCAGTCATACAGGCTTATAATGGCGGTGCAGGAAGTGTATTACGTGTCTTCCATAGTGATAAAAAACAAGCGGCTGTAATAATTAACAAACTAGAGCCTACTGAAGTTTATACAACATTACGTAATAAGCACCCTGCTGATCAATCTCGTCGTTACTTAGAAAAAGTGAGTACAGCACAACGAAATTACCGTTAATTGCTACTCAATAACTACTTATAAAGCTTACCCAACGTAATTTGGGTAAGCTTTTTTATAACTGATACATAATTATTTTCTCACTAAACTTCTATTTTGCGATTTTCTTATCATACAAAAAATATTTTTAGCTCTATTTTTTATCTTTTTTTAATAAAACTAGCGTTTTATTAATCAATAAGTTTAAAAAAACAGCAATCAAACGATTTTGTGATAAATAACGTTGACGAGCAAGCTGTTATCGGGTTTAATACGCCCCGTTGCCCGGATAGCTCAGTCGGTAGAGCAGGGGATTGAAAATCCCCGTGTCCTTGGTTCGATTCCGAGTCCGGGCACCACTATTTAGAAGAACCAGCCTTAGGGCTGGTTTTTTGCTTTTGGAGTTTCATCATTTTCAATGATTAATCTCCGCGCCTTCCTAGAACTCAAAATCTCTTTTATCACATTACTTTTTAGCTTACTCACTCAAAATGTCATTTTTCCTTTAAGTTATTTAAATGTTATGGTGATTACATCCTATGAGTGGCTACAGTATTTAGATAGTAACCCATCCTCTTTTTAATATAATGATTTTTTAAATTAATCTAATAAGAGTAACTTAAAATAAATTTAGCTTTAGATAAACATGAAGTTTAATTATATAAAAATGGAAAAATTAATGTCTAATAATATTTATTTAAGAATAAATGGAAATGTTCAAAGAAATATTTCAGCCGAATATTCTTCATACACACACTAGGCAATAAACACCAAAGCTCTCACTTAAATGAAATATTAGTTATAGCATCTACATTTGATATATCGAGAAGAAAAAATTTAAGCCATGCTCCTCTTTCTATAACCAAACATTTTGATAAATCTATGCCACTACTCATTCTCACCATAACCTACCGTTTTAGCAGCTGCTCTATATGCCTTTCTTACAGGGGCGTTATAATCTTCTCTGAATAATAAATAATATCCATTTTCAATCATACTGAGAGACCATTCCAACTTCTAAAATACTGGCATAATGCCTCAATAGACCCCACTTACAAAGCCCACTTGTTTTAGTACTAACTTACTGTTTTTTCGCTTTCTTCTTTTCACGTATTGTTTCAAGAACGGTATATTGCATTACACTTCGCTTTTTTAGTAAGTTATCCTGTAATTCTAATCTTTCAAATTCATCAGAAATATTATCTAACCCTGTTGATAAAATTAAGCAGTAACTATTTACCTCTAACTATGTTCTAGCAATAAGTTGTTCTATTTAATTTAAAAACACCATTCTTACTGAAGCATCACCAATATATTGATAGGAAAATTTCGTTGCTGTTTTTCTTAAATAAATAGATTCTCTTTTTAATATATCTCTATATATATCACTGTAACTATAGTCTAGTTCAAGCTCGGACATCTTTTTAATATCCTTATTTAATATCCTTATTTAATATAATAATTTTAATAAATCCCCACCCTATTTATTGGACATTATAGCGTAATATTTAAAAGTTCACATCAATAGCGTAAAGTTAATTTTCTACTTAGTAGAAAAACAAAATCCCATCAAGCTAAAATAAAAATAAAAATAAAAAAAGACTATAAGTTCGAATATATAATACAGAGCATATTTTTTAATAATTAAAAACTTAATTATATAAATAAAATTTTATATTAAAATATCCTTAAGTGCTCTTTTTTATTAAGAAAAAACTGTAATTAAAATTATAAAACAGCCATCATTATTAATTGTTATTTTATTTACAAATCAAAAGCATAGCTTTAAATATATTTAAAATAAAAAAAGAGATCGCTTTTATAACATTTATCATACAATTTAAGTTCATTTAAGAAATAACCTAGCTATATATAGCTTTTTAATTAAAACCTACCTCACATAATATAAAATTCACATTATTTATCATTGACGAAATAAAAACTAATCAGTAAATATAATAGGCATTGATTATAAAAATAGTGACCATCTCTAAAGATGGCTTTTTTAATCTTAAAACTGTCTCATTTTTTAGACTAAATTTTAAAAAAACCACGGGAGAGCCGATTATGACTCAACAAAATACAGCAAATAACTATTCAATTGATGACATGAAAGCATTGATTGAATCAATGAAAATCTACAAAAAAGATAACAGTGGCAAAGGAATAACTCGAATTGCCTATGGCGAAGAGGACGAAGCCGCTCACCTTTATCTTGCTAGTTTAATGAAAGAAGCAGGACTGGAAGTTTATCGTGATGGTATTGGTACGCTTTATGCGCGCTTACCAGGAAAAGATCGTTCACTTCCTGCTGTTGGTACAGGCTCACACCTTGATACAGTGCCACAAGGTGGTGCTTACGATGGCGCATTAGGTGTTATTGCGGGCTTTTATGCTTTAATGCAATACAAGCCGCAACAACTTAATCGCGACCTTGAATTAGTTGTTTTTCGTGCTGAAGAGTCCAGTCGATTCGGTTTTTCCTGCATTGGCAGCAAAGTATTAACAGGTAAAATTGACCGTGCACGTTGGGAAAATAACAAAGATGACGACGGTAATAACTATTTTGAAGTTTTAAAATCATTAGGTTATCAGCATGATGATTTAACAAGTTGTTTAGTGAAACCAGACCGCTATAGTGCTTTTGTTGAACTTCATATTGAGCAAGGTAAACGTTTAGAAAACGATAAAAAAACAGTGGGCATTGTCAACGGTATTGCTGCCCCTACTCGCTTTTCAGTTACTGTAAACGGCCATGCTGATCACTCTGGTGCAACACCAATGTATCAACGTCAAGATGCGTTAGTAGCAAGTGCTGGCATTATCACTGACCTTAATCACGCGGCCTGTACAGAAGCGGTATATGGCACGGTAGGAACGGTGGGCAAACTCAACGTTGTTCCTAACTCCATGAACGTTATTCCTGGGCAAGTTAAATTCTCTGTTGATATACGTGGTATCGATACAGAAAGTATTCAGCGTGTAGTCGAACGTTTAAATAATAGCGTAGAAAAAGCAGTAAAAGACTTTGGTGTATCTATTGATGTTCAACCCGTTTCTGCTGAATCCCCAGTTAAATTAGATGATTCAATTTGCCAAGTTATCGAAAGCTTATGTCAGAAAAATGAAATCAGCTATATGACCATGCTAAGTGGCGCAGGACATGACTCAATGAACATGGCATCACTTTATCCAACAGCGATGATCTTTACACCATCTGTTGCTGGCATTAGCCATCATCCAGATGAATTTACTGAATTTAAAGATATCGCTGTAGCCGCTGATTTATTAGCTGAAACCTTAGGTACTTTGGCTAATCAGTAATCTTTTACAATCTCTTTTAATAAGTTAATTGCATCATTCCCTTTTGTTGCCTTTAACCATAACTTATCAAAGAGAGATTGATATTGAGAGATGGCTTCGGTTGATGAAGTTACCGTCGCAATGCCCGTACTAACATTAGGAAATTCACCTAAACGGAACGGGCTGACGGCTAACGAAAGTGGCGATTTATCCTGATAAAAAAGTTGGAATGTAAGAGACGGCATCGTATCTGAAATTATCGCAATATTAAGATAACTATTTTTTTGCTCTAATTTTTCAATTAAATGGATAATTTCATTTTTTGCTCGTTGCTTTCTTTCGTACTGCACAGATTTAGTTAAATTAACCGAACCCAACATGCCGACATAAAGAAACTTTTCAATTTGCTGTTGGCTAATTAGGTTATAAATATGTGGAGAATGTAATGACTGGTGCTTTTTTCGCTCTTTTAAGATAGATAAAACTTCTTCTTGTTTTTCTGATAACAAATTTAAAGGTGAAGCTTCGGTCAGCATTTCAACTAATGTTTTATCATAAGTATCTGATGTTAATAAATAAGAAAAAGGTTCGAAGTGGGTATAAATATGTGAAGATTGAGACTCTAATTGACGCATTCGCTCAAAAAAACCATTAGCACTAGAGTAATACTCTGTATTAATACCCAATAAACTACTCAAAGAGGTATTTAATAATCGAGCAAGGTTATCGAGAGTTTCAATTTTAACAATTTCGCCTTTTTCTAACCGATAAACAGCAGCGCGAGAAATACCTAAATTTTCTGCGATATCTTCAGCTTTTAGTGAAGATGCAATGCGATAAGCGCGAAGTCGATAACCAATAGCTTGGTAATCAATTTTTTCTCTGGGAATATAAGGCATGTTTTCATCTGCTCCAAAATGCTCAGAGGCATCGGGGTAAAGGAACGAACATAACAGTATGTTGATTTGAGTAGTTTAAATTAAACAAAAAATAAAAAGAATCATCTTCTTCACAATGAGATAAATTAAAGGAGTTTTAATCCTAAATATTGTCAATACAACAGAAAATGCCTCCTCAGGGGCAAAACCACCAGGGTTTATGCTATAAAAAATACGATAATAAAAAACTAGAAAGGCGTTGTGATCAATTTACAACGCCTTTTCTAATTAATTAACTAAATGCTCTAATACCATTGCTCCTGCACCTTGCGATACAATTTCATAAGCATGATTTGCAGGATAAATTTGTGTTTTAATCTCTGGAAATAGCGTTAATTTATTTTCAATTGTTTTTTTAACAGTAGAAAAGAAATTGTGTTTAGGGATCAAAGTACCACCACAAACAACAATATCAGGCTGAAGCATTAAAATTGAATTTGCAATAGCAAGCCCATAAAAATAAGCCGCCTCTTCTAATACATCAATACAAAGTGGGTCACACATTTCTATCGCTTGAAATATTGCGTGATAAGTTATTTCTTCGTCTTTATCAATTAATGATGTTAATACTGAATCTTTTCCACGACGTATTTGATGTGTAACATTATCTTTTATTGCATCTAAAGAACAAAGTGTATTTAAACAACCATACGAGCCACATTCACAAAGAGAGCCTTTCACATCAATAGTCATATGTCCAAAGCAATTTATTGCACGAGAAGTATCTGTTAAAAACTGATTACCAATAATAGCGCATCCTCTTACTTCCGTATCACAAGAGGTAAATAAAAAACGTTGAGTTTTTTGACGATAATATAAACGATATTCAGCTAGTGCAGCAAAATTAACACCACTGCCAACAGTAACGTAAGTTGGAATTTCTTTACGTAATAATGTTTCAAACTCGCGAAACTCTTCATCTAATGATTTAAATGCAAGTCGATGTTCAACAACATGTTCAATTGAAATACCTAATCCTAATACTTGGTGATAACTCGTATTATTTTTTAGTAATAAGCTATCTATTTGTGGCAGAAGTCGCTGGGTCATCTCGGATGCAGACAAATAAGGCTCTGGTGCTAACTTTATTTTATCTAACATATTAAGTTTTAGATCCATCAACACAAGAGTGGAATAAACTTTACTTAACTCAATACCAATTAAAAACACCCCTTCAGTATTAATATTATATAAAATAGGTTTTCTTCCACCGGTGGATTCGCCTAATTCTGCAGTAGTAATTAATTCCAAATGGCAAAGCTCATCAAGTAGTCGTGCGCATGTTGCTGGTTTCATTTGCGCTAATTCGGTTAATGTTTCTGTTTTTATCGGGCCATTTTCTGCGATAAGTTTATAAAGGATCTTTAATTTTAATGCTTTTGATTGCTTCGAAGATTGAAGTTCCTTTAAGTTTTTCAATAGCATAACTATTTCCTTTATAAAATTATCAAATATAAAACTCAAGAGATGTCGCTATCTTACTGTAAAAAAAGCAATAGTTCCTTAATCTAAAGCAGCAACATGATCTTAATCTCAAAATGAGAAAAAGTAAGTTGTCCATTTCTATTTATCAGGCAAAGTATCGTTAATACTGACTTAAAGAATTAATGACTATTTACCCTGAGGAAATAACATGCACCAGATTACAGATATCAATGAAGCTAAAGCCTATGTTCAATCCCATACTTCACACAAACCAACAATTGGCATTATTTTAGGATCGGGTTTAGGGCCATTTGCTGACACATTAGAAGACGCTGTACATATTCCTTACAACAACATTCCACACTTTGCCGCTTCAGGTGCTGTTGGTCATGCTAATGAATTAGTGATAGGAAAAATTGCAGGTAAAACGGTTGTAGCAATGAAAGGACGTTTTCATTACTACGAAGGTGTATCACTAGATGATGTTACTTTTCCTGTGCGAGTAATGAAAGCACTTGGCGTAGAAAAATTAATTATTACCAATGCTTGTGGAGCGGTTAATACAGATTTTAACCCAGGTGATCTGATGTTAATAACTGATCATATCAACCTTACTGCTAACAACCCATTAATGGGGCCAAACAATTCAGAATTAGGTGTTCGCTTTCTTGATGTAAGTGAAGTTTATAACAAGGCTATGAGACAAACTGTAATCAATATCGCCAAAGAACAAGAGATCACATTGCGCCAAGGCGTTTATGCATGGTGGACAGGCCCTACTTATGAAACGCCTGCCGAAATCCGCATGATTAGAACACTGGGTGCTGACGCTGTTGGTATGTCTACTGTACCTGAAGCTTTGATCGCTCGCCATTCAGGTATTGATACTATTGGTATTTCATGTTTAACCAATATGGCATGTGGTATTTTAGAACAACCTCTTAGCCATGATGAAGTTATTGAAACCGCAGAACGAGTAAAATCGACATTTTTAAAATTAATTACTGAAGTCATTGCCCGCCTATAACTTTATATCAATAAAAGAAAAAGAAGATCTCAGATAGCTGCCTGAGATTTTCTTAACTCTATATCCCCAACAGTGGAGATTGTTATGGGAATAAAATTACAGCTTAAAGGCATGATGTTTATGCAATATTTTATCTGGGGAAGTTGGTTAATAACCCTAGGTGCATACATGATGCAAACTCTAAAATTTACGGGTGTAGAAGTTGGATTAGTTTATGGCTCTAAAGGCATTGCAGCCCTTATTATGCCCGGTTTATTAGGTATAATTGCCGACAAATTTATTCCTGCTAATCGCTTATATATAATTTGTCATCTTATTTGTGCTGTTGCTTTATTCTATGCTGCTTCTGTTACAGATCCTTCTATCATGTTTTGGGTAATGTTAATTAATGCAATGGCATTTATGCCTACTATTGCTTTATCTAATTCAATTGGTTATTTTTGTTTAAATAAACATAATCTTGATTCTATTGCTAATTTTCCACCTATTCGCGTTTTTGGCACTATAGGTTTTATTATTGCAATGTGGTGTGTGAGTTTATTCAAACTCGAATTAAGTAATATACAATTATATATTGCTGCTTTTGCATCATTATGTTTAGCTCTCTACTCATTGTGTTTACCTAAAATTCCTACAGCACAACATAAACAATCAACATCTTGGGCTTCACGTTTAGGCTTAGATGCATTTGTATTATTTAAAAAACCAGTTATGGCAGTATTTTTCTTATTTGCCATGTTATTAGGTGCCGTTCTTCAAATTACCAATACTTTTGGTAGTCCATTTATTCATGATTTTGCTAAAAATCCGGAATTCGCAGATAGTTTAATTGTTCAATACCCTTCTATTTTATTATCTGTTTCACAAATGGCTGAAGTTGCCTTTATTCTGGCAATTCCTTTTTTCCTTAAACGTTTTGGTATTAAAAAAGTCATGCTAATTAGTATGATTGCCTGGACTCTACGTTTTGGTTTCTTTGCCTATGGCGACCCATCACCTTGGGGCTTTGTTCTATTAATGCTCTCAATGATTGTTTATGGATGTGCTTTTGACTTCTTTAATATTTCAGGCTCTATCTATATTGAAAATGAAGTTAAACCAGAAATAAGAGCAAGTGCTCAAGGACTATTTATGACCATGGTAAATGGTGTGGGTGCTTATGCTGGTGCAATTATTAGCGGGATGATTATTGACCACTTCACTATAAATGGTGTAAAAGATTGGCAATCCATATGGTTAATTTTTGCTTCATATACATTAATATTAGCAATTATATTTACATTTGCATTTAAAGAGAAAGAAAATAAAACTTATGCATAAACGATACAATCGTAAATATTGATACTTTCGTTGTTTAAATTTAAATGATAATAAATCCATAAAAGATTTATTATCATTTTTTATTTGAATATCTTTTATATAAATAAAATTAATAACCTCAAAATTAAAACAATGTTTTTTCTTTATTTAAAGAATAATTATCTTTAAAATACAAATCAAAACATAGCTAGTTAATTATTTTATAATAATATAATAAGGATATTATATATTATGAGTGATAATCATAAAAAGAAACCATTAGAATTTGATAATATTATTAATTTAATTAAAAGTTTTAAGCCACTTAAAAGATGGATTAAATATGAATCTCAAGATGATTTTACAGAAATCACATTCAGCTTTCCAAATTGGAGTGTTTTAAGAGAGAATAAATATAAAACAATAACAACATTGAATAAATCTCAACAGGATCTGGCAAAGTATGTTTTACAACAATGGTCAGATATCGCTAATATAAAATTCATTGAAAAGAATAATAGCCATGATACTAATATTAAATTTGGCGTTTATAATAATATAAATGAACTAACGAATGATACTCATCATTCCATTGGTGGAGCCACTTTTTTTCCTCAAAACAATATCAATAAAAATAAAAAAATAGCTAAAGTTGAAGATTATAGTAAAGGAGGGCAAATTTGGCTAAATATCTCTGAAACTTATTTATTAAAAATAATAAAAAAATCAGAGATGACTGAACATCAAAGAATAAAAATAAATAAATTTAAAGAAAACTCAGATGATATAACTACTTATTTTGAAGAAATTAATGACAGAATTATTCTATATATAAATAAAAATAGTAATGCACACATTAATAACGATATATTGGCGCCCCAAAAAGGTAGCTATAAAGAATGTACATATAGGCATGAATTAGGTCATGCACTTGGCCTACCACATACATTTAAATCTGGAGAAGAGTTTAAATATTCTGAGCAAAATAGCTTAAAATATTCTGTTATGGCCTATAACTATCCAAAAGAAAAAGATGCCAATTTTAACTTTAATTATCCTATGAGCCCAATGTTAGTTGATATTTATGTTATCCAAAAATTTTATGGTAAAAATATGTCAACAAGAATAGATGATACTATTTATGGTTTTTTTTCAAATACTCAAAGAGATTTTTATACTTTAAAATCACCTAAAGATGAATTAGTTTCTTGCATCTGGGATGCTGGTGGTATTGATACCTTAAATTTTTCTCAATATAACCATGTACAAAAAATAGATCTTAATCAAGGTGCATTTTCTGACATAGGAGGATTACGAGGTAATATTTCAATTGCATACGATTCTATTATTGAAAATGCGATAGGAGGAATGGGAGATGATACAATTTATGGTAATGAAATAAATAACTGTCTTTATGGGGGCGAAGGTAACAACATTCTTTTTGGTCATAATGGAAACGACACACTGTATGGAGGAAATGGTGGTGATGCGCTTTATGGCGGTGAAGATAATGACTTTCTTTATGGTAATAGTGGTAATGATATACTTTGTGGTGGTAATGGTATTAATGAACTCAGTGGTGGAGAAGGTCGTGATATATTTATATTCAATTTTTATAATAAAAGCAATAGCCAAAATATAATTAGAGATTTTGAAAAAAATGACGATTTTATTGTATTTGTTGATGAGGATGGAATTAACTTAAATATTGATAAATTAATATCAAATAATGAAATTTATTTATCAATGAATTATCAAGAGATAGATAATATAACAACGATAGTATTAAACAACAAAAAAAACTTGAGTTTGTCTATTTTAAAAGTAGAGATTTTAGGAGAATTTAATTACGAGGACTTATTTAATTAATTATTATAGTAAAAATCCCCAATGAAAAGATAAAGCGAGTAGACTATAACATGGCCTAAATTAAAATTTAGGTCTAATAACACTCTAATAAAATTTAATTTAAGCAAAACAAAACTTAAATATATTTTAAATATCAACCATAAATAATCACACTAAAAAAGATCTCCTCCGTTAAGATAACATTCTAGTTTATTTACTTTATTAAACTATTAGTATTTAAAACACACCTTACTTCACAATTATTTAAAATCATATTTTCGCCTCTGGATTAAAACAGATAAATGTCTATCTTTATTAAGTCTGGCACTCGCCAGAAAAAACTATTTTCAATATGAAAATAACTTAAATTAAATTTAATATCCGGAGGATATTATGAGTTCTTCTTTATTTAAAAAAACAGCTGGATTATCAAATATATCTGACTTATTAGATAAGAGTGGCGTTTTCTATAACTATTCGGCAAATAACTTGCTATCTTTTGATTATGATAAAGCAGGAAAACATATTGCCCGTGAAGACTCCACATGGAATGGTAAATATGTTATTGGTCAAAGCGCAACCGTTACTTATTCGTTTCCTACTTGGGAAGGTAAGAAGTTTAATGACTTTGGTGATAAAAACCCCTACCAGTTTAATTCAGCACAGAAAGAACATGCAAAATTATCTTTAGATGCATGGGCGGATGTCGCCAATATTAAATTTATTGAAGTTGGCCCGAATGCTCAATCAGATCTTACCTTTGGAAATATTACTGACCCAAATGGTAAATTCCAAGCTTATGCCACATTACCAAATACTTACCATTATGGTCGTGATCTTTCAGGTCAAGCATGGTTTAGTGACAACTATTATGCTGGTAATACAACACCTGAATTAGGTAATTATGGCCGTTTAACATTAATCCACGAAATTGGTCATACACTTGGTTTAATGCATCCTGGTGATTATAATGCAGGTCAAAATGTACCTGGATACTTAAAATCTGATTATGCTGAAGACAGTCGCCAATATACTGTGATGAGTTACTGGGAAGAGTATGAAACAGGTGCTCATTTCCAAGGTGCTTATGCGGGTGCACCTTTACTTCATGATATTTCAGCCATTCAATATCTCTACGGTGCAAATACTGAAACAAGAACAGGCGATGATGTTTATGGCTTTAATTCAAATACTGGCATTGATTATTACACGGCAACAAGTAGTAATGACAAATTAATATTCTCAGTTTGGGATAGCGGTGGTAACGATACATTCGATTTCTCTGGATTTCACCAAAATCAAGTTATTGATTTACGCGATGGTTATTTTTCAGATGTCGGCGGATTACAGAAGAATGTTTCTATCGCAAAAGGTGTAATAATAGAAAATGCCATTGGTGGTTCTGGTGATGATATTATCCATGGTAATAATGCAGATAATATTATTATAGGTGGCGGTGGCCAAGATATTTTATACGGCGGATCAGGTAGTAATACTTTTGTTTATAAAGAAGCCTCCGACTCTTATTCACATTCCCCAGATAAAATCATGGATTTTGAAACTGGAATAGATAAAATTGATTTGTCTGAATTAATTGAAAATAGTTTTGGTCAGAAGTTTATTAATTTTGTTGATAAACTGACAGGTAAAGCGGGTGAAGCAACAATTAACTATGATCAATCGACAAAATCTAGTGAACTTCTAATCAATATTTATAATGGATATAATCCTGAATTCAAAATTGATATTGTTGGTACGGTAAATTACGAAACTGATTTTATTGTTTAATTAATTGTTAATAGGAGTAGTTCTCTTCTCCTATTTTTCAGTTGAGATTTATTAAGCTGTTTTTTTATATCGCTATTATTTGATAATGATAAATTAAACAGCTTATTAATATAAATTATATTTTATAAAAACAGTAAGTATTAGTAAAATAAGTAATAACTCAGGATAATACCATGCCAACAGATAAATATAATAATGAAGTAACGAATATTATCAAAGAGAGAAAACGTGTTTTTTTTTCTATTGGTATATTTACAGCTTTAATAAATATTCTAATGTTAGTCCCTTCCATTTATATGCTACAAGTTTATGATCGCGTTTTACCTTCTGGAAACGAAATGACATTATTAATGTTATCACTGATTATGCTAGCTCTTTTTGTTTTTATGGGAGGATTAGAATATTTAAGAAGCATTATTGTCATTAGAATGAGTAATAAGTTCGATTTATCGCTTAATTCACGTGTTTATACTGCTGCATATCAAGCAAAGCTCAATAAAACACCTGGTATTAACCCTTCTTTGGCATTAAATGATTTAATAACCATACGTCAATTTATCACCAGTCATGCCCTATTCGCTTTTTTTGATCTCCCTTGGTTTCCTATTTATCTTTTAGTCATCACATTATTTAATCCTTGGTTAGGATTATTTGCATTATGTGGTGCCATAGTTTTATTTATTCTCGCTTTTGTTAATGAATATTTATCGAGAAGCCCTTTAAAAAAAGCAAATGAATTTGCTAATCAAGCTCAAATAACGCAAGGACATCATTTTGAGCATACTCAGCCTATTGAAGCGATGGGAATGCTAAGCCAATTACGTAAACAATGGCAATTATCTCATTTACAGTATTTACAAGCACAAACACATGCAAGTGATAATGCCGCAGGTATTAACGCAGTAACAAAAGTAACACGAATGGCCCTCCAATCTTTAATGCTAGGTTTAGGTGGATGGTTAGCTATCGATAATATTATTAGTCCCGGAATGATGATCGCCGGCTCAATATTATTAGGTCGAGCTTTAGCACCTATCGAACAAGTTATTGGAGCATGGAAAAGTTGGGATAGTAGTAAAGCCGCATATAACCGACTAATACTATTATTAAAAAGTTATCCTGAAGAAAATAAAAAAATGGCATTACCTGCCCCTATAGGCCAGTTATCCATTGATATTCAACAAGCACAATATCCACAAAGTGAAAAAATATTATTAAGTGATATTCATTTTTCACTCAATTCTGGCGATGTGCTAGGTATTATAGGCCCAAGTGCATCAGGGAAATCTTCTTTGGCTAAATTTATTGTTGGTATATGGCAAGTTAAAAAAGGAACTGTTCGATTAGATAATGCCGATATATTCCAATGGGACAAAAATGAAGTTGGGCCATATATTGGTTATTTGCCACAAGAAATAGCATTATTTCCAGGTACTATTGCTGAAAATATTGCACGATTCTCAAAAGTAGATCCGCAAAAAGTTATTCAAGCAGCAACTATGGCTCATGTACATGAAATGATCCTACGTTTTCCTCAAGGTTATGAAACATTAATTGGTGCGCATGGTGAAGGTCTTTCTGGTGGTCAACGACAAAGAATTGCATTAGCTAGAGCCTTATATGGCAATCCATCTCTTATTGTTTTAGATGAACCTAATTCAAATTTAGATGATATAGGTATTAAGGCGTTAGTACATGCTATCCAAACGCTAAAACAAAATAAAAAAACAGTTATTTTAATCACACATCAAAAACAGTTGCTTTCTGTTACTAACAAACTTTTAGTCTTAGTTGATGGAAATACCAAGTTATTTGGTTCTACCACCGCAGTTATTAATGAATTAAATAAATCATCGGCAACACCGAATACTCATGTTCCATCTACAGCACCTGTTGCTGGTAGCAATGCATAATATCTTGGAAAATAATCATGACTAAAGATAAAAACAGCGATAATTTATTAGAAAATATCTCAGATGATCCTAAACGCTATTTAATTATTGGGTGGTTAGTCATTTTATTTGGGCTCTCTATTTTTATTTTTTGGGCTGCTTTTGCTCCACTTGATAAAGGTGTTGCTGCTACAGGCAATGTTTCTATATCTGGAAATAAGAAAAGCATTCAATCACCTACAGAAGGCGTTATTACTGAAATATTAGTTAATAATGGTGATCAGATTAATGCTGGACAAACGCTTGTTAAATTAAGCCCGATACAATCTGAAGCATTAGTAAAATCATTATCAGAACAATATGACAACTTAGTCATCACACAGCAAAGATTAAATGCAGAACTAAATTCTGCTACAGAATTTATATTAGATCCTCACGAGGTTTATTATTCTCCTGTTGAGAATATAAAGAAAATTACGCTACTACAAAATCAATTACTTAATGAAAAAAACGCTGAATTAAATAGTGAAATAAAAGGTTACCATGCTGTTATTGATGGTATTTCAAATCGTTTAATCCATCTTAGAAAATCATTACTAAATAAAAAAGCACAAATCAATAGCTTACAATCACAAATAAAAGACTTACAAATATTAGCTAATGAAGGTTATATACCACGCCATCGTTATCAAGAGGTTGAACGTGAATTAGCTGAAAACGACCATCAATTAAATGAAGCTTTGGGGCAAATCAGTACATTAGAAAAACAAAAATTAGAATATGAGCAACGCATACTGCAACGTAGTGCTCGTTTTTTTCAAGAGACTCGTACAGAGCTAAATCAAGTTCAACTAAAACTAAGTGAAACTGAAAAACAACTTATTATTGAGAAAGATAAATTGACTAAAATGCAAGTTATGGCACCTATTTCTGGCACTGTAATGGATTTATCTATATTTACTCAAGGTGGTGTTGTCAGAACCGGGCAAACACTTATGGAAATTGTACCTAATGATCATCAATTAGTCATAGAAGCACGTTTAGCACCACATCTTATTGATAAAGTCACACTTGGTCTTCCTGTTGATTTGATGTTTAGTGCTTTTAACCAAAATACAACGCCAAAAATTCCTGGTGAAGTTGCCTTAATTTCTGCGGATAGATTAATTGATGAAAGAAGTTCTGAACCTTATTATCAAGTATTTATTAATGTTACTGACACGACTTTATTAACAGAAAAGAAAAACACTTTAAAAGCTGGAATGCCTGTTGATGTTTTTATTAACACAGGGGATCGTTCTTTATTAAATTATTTATTTAAGCCTGTATTAGATAGGATCCACACTTCATTGACGGAAGAATAATTATGCTAATAAGAAAACTCTCTGCCATTATATTTATTTGGATGCTTAGTTGCACAGCATTTGCCATTACGCTGTCAGATCTCTATTATTTAGCAGTTAAAAATGATCCAACTTTTAATGCCGCAATAAAAGAGCAAATAGCAGGAAAAGAATTTGAGAATATAGGCTTATCTCAATTATTACCCAGTATTCATGTAAATTATCAAAATTCACCAAGAAATTGGCAACGAAAAGTCTATCCTATTAACACTTATCAAGGTGAAACAAAAAGAACTGAATATCAAAATTATCAAAGTCATTCAGTTAATGTTATCATAAGCCAGCCATTATTTGATTACGCTGCATTTAGTGAATATAAATCATCTGTTATTGAAACATTGTTATCTGATAGTCGTTATCAAGCAAAGTTTTCTGAATTAGTTATTAGATTAATAGATAATTATATACAATTAGCATATGCACAAGATAAGTTACAATTAAATATTTCACAACAAGATATTTATAATAAGCAATTAATTTCTAGCCAACGTTTATTTGAACTAGGTGAAGGTACAAAAACCGATATATCAGAAATTGAAACTCGACTTTATTTAACTCAATCACAATATACCGATATTTATCTAGAATTAGAAAATGCTAAAAATAAATTAAGTTCTATGATTGGAACCCCACTCCCTTATACGGAACATATTGCTAAACTTAGTGATAATAAATTTATTTTACAAGCTATTATTCCCAATGATTACGATTCATGGGAAAAAAGTGTTATTCAAGATAATATAAATATACAGACTGCGCGTTATGAAATGGCTATAGCAAAACATGAAGTTGAAAAACAACGGGCGGAATTTTTCCCTACAGTACAGCTTTATGCTTCTTATTCAAATAGTGATTCTGATAGCAACAATACCGTAAACCAGCAATATCAAGCTGCAAATATTGGCTTTTATGTAAGTTTACCATTATTTAATGGCGGAAGAACAACTGCATCAATGCGCCAATCAACTGCATTATATCAAATGAGTGCCTTTGAAAGAGATGCAATTATCCAGACAATTATGCAAGAATTGCGTCATCAATATCAAATCTGTACTACCAGTAATATTAAATTAAAAGCCTACGAACAATCTCTTGCTTCAGCTCAGCTACAATTAAAAGCAACGCAAAAAAGCTATATTGGTGGGCAAAGAACTATGGTAGATGTATTGAACGCTGAAGAGTTACTTTATCGAGCTCAACAAGATTTAATAAAAGCTAAATATGATTATCTTCAAGCATGGGCACTATTACATCAATATACTAATACATTGGATATTGAAAAAATAAAAGTGATAGAGAGTTATTTTCAATAAGGCTAAAGAGAAATAATAAAAAAATTTATATAATTAAGCCCTGTTAGCATTTCACTAACAGGGCTTATATAAATCAATCTTGATTAAAATACTTTTTTAGCAAGCTCTTCATATCACTTCTTTTTACCGTACAACATTAATACACGGTGAGTAAGAGCAATTGATGCTAGACCGATAAAACATTCGACTAAGAAAATCAGCATAAATTACCCCCAATCATAAGTACATTTCGTGTGGGTGGGGGTTCTGATAAAGTAAAGTGACTTGTCATATAGCGCTTAACTAACTCCGATTTAATGGACACAATTTAAACCTACCATTAAAAAGAAAAAGAGCAAAATAAATTTATTCACATAATCTATTTTTTAATCTAGATCACATAAAAACAACACAAAAAATCAAATTTTCATCTTACAAAATACTCAATATATTTGGTCTCGTTCTTTTGCTCAAGTTAAAAATATAATAACAATCAGCTAATTGAAGAAAACAAACGTTAAATCGCCTTGTTTTTCGACTATTGGCTTAATTTTTAAGTTCTGCAATAACGACAATATTTCTTTTCTTTCAGGTCTTACTAAAACTATCGCAACACCTTGATATTGATTTTGTTCAATAAGCGAAATTAACTGAGTAAGACTATAGTATTTATTCTTAACATCAGGGTATTCCAATCCGTAAGCTAACTCCCCTTTTGTTTCTGTTAAGCGAATATCCGTTCGTTTTAGCACCCATGCAAGTGAAGTACCAATTCCTACTTCGTCGGTCAGTATATAGGGCGTATTTTTTAGCTGCTCAGAATAGTAGCTTAATACATTTTCTGGTGTATTTTTGCTTTCTACTTTATTAGGAATTGCAAAACCTATAAGTAAACTTAGTCCCACAGAACAAAACATCGTTAGATATTTATTTTGCGTAAAAAACGATCTAATACTGACTAAGCACCAAAATGAAAATCCTATAAATGCCAAAAGTATTTTGGCTTTTTCTTCCGCTTGATACAGTATCTGTTTATAAGAATAGAGTGAATAAATAAGCGCTAAGAGGCCTATCAATCCGAAAACTGTATTAATAATTGCATTAATTTTATGTACTCGTTCATTATTTTGAATATTTAATTCTTCCATATAATGTGCAATTAATAGGGATAATGGCACAAAGCAAGGGAACATATATGTTAATAATTTTCCTTTAGATGCCGAAAAAAAACTAAAAAAGATAGTAAACCAAAAAAGAAAATAGAGTGTTCCTTTTTTTAAGCTAAGTGCTGATTTTAAAGCACCAAAGAGAAATCCTAACCAAGGAACAAGCCCAACAATAATAATAGGTACATAAAACCACATGGGTTGTGCTCTTGCGGAGTTTTTGGCAATAAAACGCTGAACATGTTCTACCCAAAAAAAGTAATTCCAGTAATCAGGAGCTTGTGTTGCAACAGAAAATACCCACGGACCCGCAACAGCAACCATCGATAAAAGTGTGATAGGAAAATAATATAACGTCTCTTTAAATCGTGACTTGCTAATCGCGGTAACAAAGAAAACTAAAGCTGGTAATACAATAGCAATAAACCCTTTTGTTAAAAAACCTAACGCACAGAAAACACCAATAAGGATATAGGCTTTAACTTTCACCTTATTATTATTTGCAGATAATGCTAAGAGAAAATAATACATTGATGCAGTGACAAAAAATGTCACGATAGGATCAAGAATATTATAAGCACCTATAGCAAAAACAAGAAAAGTAGAAAGAAACACCATAACCGCATTAAATGCGATATTACTATTATTCCAAGCAAGCATTGCGGCGCGGTAAATATACATCCCCGTTAGTAAAGTCGAGCTAACGACAACAATACGAACAGCAAAATGCCCATCACCAAAAAGCCATTGAGCAATACTATTAAGCCAATAACCTAATACGGGTTTTTCAAAATAGCGAACATCAAGTAAATAAGGCACAGACCAATTACCTGATACTAACATTTCTCGGCTAATTTCAGCATAGCGAATTTCATCTGGTTGCCAGAGCAGCCTAGATTCTAAGGGAATAAAATAAGTTAATAACACAAAAAGAAAAAGTAATAACCATTTGTATTTTTCTGTTACTTCAGCGTTCATAAATTTCCCAATTTTAAAATAATGCTCTATCGCATCAATTAGAAAAGTGATCTTATAAAAAATTCAATTATTATTGATTAATTTATTCTTAACTAAAAAAGCATATCACTTTAAATTTCAATAGACGAAAATAATATTATCGGAATAAAAGTTTATATAAATCATAACTATAAGATAAAATGAAAATATTTTTTACTTACCTTTAGTTATTTTATTTTTATTTATAATTTATAGAAGTTAAGGTTTATTAAGAATAAATTAATTGTAATTTAGATAAAAATATTAGCTTTATTCCTATAGTCAGAAAAACAAAAATAAAGTTAAGCAAGATTTTTTGATAATGAGAATCAAAAAAACCAGAATAATAGCTTCTGGTTTTGATCATTAAAAAATATTTTTTATTAAAATTAATTATTTATTAAACTCTTTAAAAGCACCCATAGTGTTAGCTGCGTACATTACTGAAGGCCCACCCCCCATATAGATAGCAACACCCAGTGTTTCTGCTAATTCTTGCTCTGTAGTTCCTAATTCAACTAATGTTTTTGTGTGAAAACCAATACATCCATCACAACGATTTGCTACAGCAATAGCAATAGCAATTAATTCTTTAGTTTTAGCATCTAGTGCACCATCTTTTGAAGCTGCTTTAGTCGTACTCATAAATGACTTCATAACTTCAGGGATATTCTGTGATACCGCCCCCATATTACCTGCAATATCTGCTACTATTTCTTGATACTTGCCCATGCTACACCTCAACAATATATGTTTTTATATAATATAAAAACATAATATCAAATAATGTAGTTTGATCAAGTCTAATTATTTCTGTAAAAATATTTCGATGTAATAGTCAGGAGTCAAAATGTCAATTTTGGATGAGTGGGCTGAACGCCATATTGAAAAAGCACTAAAAGAGGGCGAACTTTCATCTTTAAAAGGAGAAGGCAAACCTTTAATACTTGATGATAATAGTCATGTTCCCGAAGTGCTTAGAGCAAGTTATCACTTACTTAAAAATGCCGGATTTTTACCGCCAGAAATGCAACAGAGAAAAGAAGCATTATCTTTAGCTGAAATCTTAGGCTCATTTTCTGAAACTGGCATTGAAAATGAACAATTGAAAAAACGCCTAAATTTATTGGAATTAAAACTACAACAAGCTGGTATGGATACCCAGTTTTTACATACTGATTATGCTATTCAGTTGACTGAAAAATTAGCTAAACATGAAAAATAAAATTGTGCTAATACGGTATAAAGATTAAATAAATAAAGCCCATACATCCCTGTATGAGCTTGGATGACAATATTGGATAACTATACTAAATAACTACACTAAATAACTACACTGGGTAACTACAAGAGAATTTATCCTGCTGTTGGAGTGTAATAAATAGGAGAACCAGGGCCAACAGGCAGCTGAAATACAAATACCCAAAAATAAAATAGTAATGACCAACCAATTAAGAAAATAACAGAGTATGGCAACATCATTGAAATCATGGTTCCTATACCTGTGTCTTTCTTATATTTGGTGGCAACCGCTAATATTAGGCCAAAGTAACTCATCATCGGTGTGATAATGTTTGTTACAGAATCTCCGATACGATAAGCCGCTTGAATTGTCTCTGGAGCATAACCTGCCAACATTAACATTGGTACAAAAATAGGCGCAGTTACAGCCCACTGCGCAGATGCAGAACCAATCATTAAGTTAATAAAGGCACAAATGAGTATGAAGACAAAAAATAACACACCACCTGGCATATCAATACTATTTAATAATGCTGCACCTTTAACCGCAATAACTTGCCCAATATTCGTCCAGCCAAAAAAAGCGACAAATTGTGCAGCAAAGAAAATAATAACTAAATAAAGCCCCAGCGTACTCATTGAGTTTGCCATAGCATCAACAATATCTTTATCTGTACGCATTGTTTTTGCCACCCAGCCATAAACAATACCAGGAATAGCAAAGAACAGAAAAATAAAGACAACTATCGATTTCAAGAACGGTGAATTACCAATTAATCCTGTTTCTTGGTTTCTTAGCATGCCATTTTCAGGAATAACGGTTAACGCTAAAATAGCCGCCATGACAGCAAAGGTTGCCGTTGCAGCCCATAACGCTTTTCGTTCAATAGGCGTCACTTCTGCTGCGTTCTTTAAATCATTTTCTTCCTCATCGAGATGATCACTGTTGTAAGGCCCAAGTTGCGGCTCAACGATCTTTTCTGTGATGATGTAACCTAAGAATGTAATTAAGAAGGTACTAACAAACATAAAATACCAGTTTGCCTCAGCACCTACGACATAGGTTGGATCAATAATACGCGCAGCTTGTTGAGTAATACCAGATAACAGTGGATCGATAGTTCCAAGTAGTAAGTTAGCAGAATAACCCCCAGATACCCCTGCAAACGCCGCTGCAAGTCCCGCTAATGGATGTCGACCTAATGAGTGGAAAATAATTGCTGATAATGGTATTAACACTACATAGCCTAATTCAGCAGCCGTATTAGACATAATACCAGCAAAAACAATGGCCATCGTGGTCATTTTGCGAGGTGCTTTCATAACCACTAAACGCATTACCGCAGATAACAGCCCTGCTCGCTCCGCAATACCGACACCTAATAACGCCACCAGCACCGTCCCTAAAGGTGCGAAACCAGTAAAGTTAGTCACGATATTTGCCAGAATGCGACGAATACCATCGGCATCTAATAAACTGATGATATGTATATAACCATCTTCTGCCCGCCCTTTTGCACCTTCTGGACGAGGATCTTGAACAGTGACGCCGAAGTATTCACCAACTGCTGAAGAGACAAGTAATATAGCAATTAAAATAATAAATAAAATAACGGGATGTGGTAGTGCATTACCTAGCCATTCTACAGTACGTAGAAAGCGACTTCCTCCCTGTTTTTTTGTTTGCATCATTTATCCTTTTTATAAAAAAAAACAGAAAATGCACATTACACAACCAAATTTGTTTTTACTATCTGTAAATACCACTTCTTTTTACTCATTTTTAACGAACAAAGAACATAAGAATAATTTTAAATATATAATTACCATTATAAATCATAGTGTTATATTGATATAATATAATTATAACCAACTAACATTAAAATTAATTTATAATATCTAAAATCAAAAAGTGTGTATAAGTTAACATTTTTTAACAAATTGTCGCCTTTTTTTTAACCTTTACTAGTTTAAAACTCTCTTTGAAAACCGAATAAGAGCTATTAAATACTCTGCTAAACCTGATAATCACAGATGAAATTACTATTTATCTGTGAAAAATAAGAAATAAAAAATTTACACGTGTCATTTTCATTACATGTAATCTTAAAAAGAGGTGAAATATTTGAAATGAATCAACGTAAAAAATAACGAAATCAAGAAATAGAAAAAGAGAATAAAAACTAAAATGTAAAAAATAGAATAAAAAAAAGGCAAAGTTTCCTTTGCCCTACCAACAAGGTAATCAATCAAAAATATGCAATGTATATTCAAAAAGCGAATTTAGTGCCTGATATATTTATTAATATGAAAATATATCAGGCGTTGCATCTGCAATAACACGGTTGCATTTATCAAGACGTTTACTTTCTGACGATTTTTTAGGAATAAAACAGTCCTCAAAAAACCAATAAATAGGTGTATTTAAATGCACCGCTAGAGTAACTAAATAACTTAAATCGATTTTATTCATGCCTCGTTCATAGCGAGAGAATTGCTGTTGGCTAACCCCTATTTTCTCAGCAATTTGCATACCGGTATAACCCAATTCTTTACGCTTTTTCTGGATCCGTTTACCTACTAACGCGTTAACATCAATATTATCTATAAAATCGTAATTCATCATAATATTCACCATTATCATGATTAAGGCATTGTTAAAATAATTGAACCCGAACCAGAAAAATGCCCTGGGGCTACACGACCATTAGTATGTAGAATTGATTTAACCTCTACAGGTATAGTGCCATTTTTAGGAACATTTATTACTGAGCCTTTTTCACCTGGGTTGCCATCGAGAAATAAATCGGCGTATAAGCTATTATCTGTTCGTAATGGTACTCGTCCACTATCAGAACCAGATGCAATCACCAATACTTTCATTGCTAAATTACAAGTAATGTTGATGTTTTGTGCTCGTGCGGCATTTTCTAAACTCACTTCATCAATATCACCGTAATTAAGATTTACAGCGCCTTCTGTTATTTTGCAGGCACCAACTGGTGGTGGTGCAATACCACATAATGATCCTGGCAATAAGCGACCATTAGGTGACCATCCCCCTTCTTTAGATTCATAAAATAACCCTACACACTCTTGGTTAGAGGTAAGAGGATCACCATCGTGTCGTGCTGTACCTTGAATGGGAAAACTTTCAACACTCATCACTGCTGCACGTACACCAGATAAATAGCGTTCTTTTTCAACTCGTACAATACTTCTTACAGCAGACCCCGGAGAACCATTGGCATCATGCTTATGGTTGATTGTGATCCAGCATTGACTCCATCCATAACAAGGGTTTGGTGTGTTGTCTGGTTCCGGATCCCAGCGTTGAATAACATAGGTATAAGTTGCGTGAGCAGGTTCACCTTCAGAATGCGTAATATAAGAGAAGATAGACGCCATTGCAGGCGCTGAAAATAGCAAGCCTATCGTGATAAATAGAGCCGGGAATCGTTTCAATATGAACATGTAAAACCTCAATTCTAATAATCAGTCATAATTCAAATGGAATGTAGCTATTGCACTAAACGGCCCTCGTTTAATCGCCTGATTGGCAATAGCATCCGGCTCTCCTTGAATAAAGGCATAAAAATGCAAAATAGTGTCATTCGCGTTCAATGAAAGTTTGTCTGTTTCTTTATTAACAGGTAACGCATTGCCATTTTCAGATTCCAATCCAACAGCAATACCTGATGCTTGACTTGCAGGGCTTATCGCTAAAAAACCTTGCCCTGCCATCGCCTGATTTTCATCACCTTTAAACGTGATCCTGACATTTTTACCAATAGTGAGATCACATTCAGATAAGCGTATTTGAAATGGCTTACTTGGTGTTCTTTGATAGGCATACAGGTTTTTATCGGGAATATTACCGAAATCTAGTTCAACCGTTTCATCTCCCGGTTTAATCGTGCAAGGCTCATCAACTAATATTCCGTGAAAATACATATTGTCTTTCGCACTAAGCGCTGTCGCACTTAATCCAACAAAAGTAGCTAACCCAAAAATAAAAGGAAGCGATACGCTTTTTATGTTCATTAATACGCTCCTATTGGTACTCAGCTAATAAAGTGGCAGACACCTCAAACGCACCTTCAGGCAAAGTACTACCAGGTCTTTTTACAGGTACAGCTTGAATAACAGGGGGACTGTCTGGCGATATTGCAATCCGCTTATTTAAAATAAAAGGTTGTCCATTTTGCGTAAGATGAATAGCCAAATCTGTAATATTGGTTTGTAATGCCGCCTCATCGAACTGGCTTTTAGGCCCAATAATAGAGAGTCCTAGATCCCATCCCTTTAAATTGGGATCGCACACCAATTTATAATTCACCGCTTCGGTGTAATTAATACCATCAACTTTGTGGATCCCGACGTTATGACCGAAATAAACATCAATAACGCCGTCGTCACTGATCACACAAGGTGGTGGCACTAATAAAGTGCCAAATAATTTCATATTTGGATCATCTGCATTTGCAGCCAGAGAAGCACCACCGAGTAAGGTAATCAGACATATTTTCGTTAATTTAATAAACACGGCGTTAGCTCCTTATTGGTATTCCACTCTTAGAGTGGCATTAGCGACAAAATCGCCTCCCACCAGTGTTTCTGCCTGATCACGTACCGGAATTGCCTCTAACACAGGAAAATTAGGATAAGTAAAATCAACTGTTTTTCCTAAGTTGAGTAACTTCCCTTGATAAAGAATACGAACACCTAATCCAGTGATATTGGTCTGTAAAGCATTATTATCAAAACCAGTGGCATTGCCGGCTACTGAGACTTTCATGGCATTTGTTGGCATTTTTTCGCAAGTAGCACTGTATTGGATTGGTTTTTTATAATTAACACCATCAATGCGTGTACTCATGACTTCACCAAAATTTACTTCAATCATTTTCCCACCGTTAATCACACACGGCGGTGGCGCAATAACATTTCCAGTAATATTGATATAAACAATGCCGGGAATAACATCCTTTGCAGCCGCCCTTGCAGGTAGATCCGCAACAGCAGTAGAACTCAGGCCACCAGTAAATGTTGCCAGAATAAAAATCAACACTGCTTTGCTTGTGTTAAACCGCTGTTCCATAACCATAAAATAGACCTATTTAGTTTCCAGCTGATGTTTCTGTAACCTTACATTCATTGCCATTACAGCTAAATTTCAGTTGAGGACGACCACCATAATCATTGATGTAACTCAGCACAGGGGAAGCACCAAATACAGCAGCATTTAAATTCAATGTACCTGTGCTTTTAGGTGCAATCATTAATGGCTGAAAACCATCAAGACTTTGTCCTTTTAGCGCCGTTAACCCATCAACTAATGTGACGTAATAAGGTGTTGGATTATTCACTTCATAACGATCACCTTTCTTAGTTAAGGTGATTTTTTCCTGCCACGGATTCGTTAAATCTGTTTGAGTCGCATAAATAGATGCAGGGCGGTAGAACAATTTAATGCGAGTTTGCAATGCTATTTGCAACACATTAGGTTTATCACTACGAGGCGGAATTTCTCGTAAGTTAAAATAAAACACGCTTTCTCTATCTTGAGGGAGTTGAGCAATAGCAGGTAATGACTGTACTTTTACTTGGCTTTTGTCACCAGGTTCAATACGTTGGATTGGTGGCAATACGATTAATGGGCTTTCAATACGTTCGCCATTTTCATTTTCCATCCAGCCTTGAGCCAAATAAGGTAATTCTTTGTTTTGATTACTCACATTTAAGCTGACAGATTTATCTGCACCATTAAAAATAACGCGAGTTCTATCCAGTGCAATTGCTGCCATTGCCTGACTAGTAAATGCTATTCCAGCCAATAATGTGGTTGCTACAATCAATGAGCGCTTTGATAAAATCATCTTTAATTACTCTTTTTGTCTGAAGTTGTTTTAATCTTGTCTTACTTGCTCTCAATTGTGGTCAATTGAGGTTGAGATAATAATGGTTCTGCTTTTTTATCTACTGTGCCGGATGACGCTGTACCATCACCACAAGTGAGCAACAGTGAAGTCATAAATTGCCCATCAACCAGTGTAGGAATGCGGATCTGACACTGTTCTTGTCCATTCCAGCGCACAAGTAAGCGTTCATCTGTATTAATACCGCTGAGATAAACATTACCGCCGTCATTGACAATTCCTAACTCACGGCCTTTTTCGGTAGTCACCGAAGCACCAAATGGTGGATAAGTTCCGTCTTTTAGGCGAATAACTGCCATCGCTTTTTGCCCCGTTACAACATCAAAGCGGCGATAACCTATTGAGCCTTCAGTCAGCGTTAATTGTTGAATCGAACGCAGTGCTTCAACGTTGTCGGGTAATTGTTCAAGGTCGATACTGGCGCTACTGCGATAATAATCATTAATATCTGGCAGAACGGCCTTACCAAAATAGTTACTGCGTGAGATAGCACCGATGCTTTTAACTGGAACATCGGCTATACCATCGGTATCAACTAACAAACGCGTACTACCGGTTCTGTTTATGCGGTGTAAAGCGCCGCCTTCAGGTGTTAGCGTTGCACCACCTTGTAATGACAATGCCGCTGACGTATGTTCACCATCAATATAACTTGCACTTGCAGTCACTAATGCCGCATCGGCATAGTGTAAATAATAGCCATCGGCCGAAGCTTTACCGTTACTGCTAATACCTGTACCTAAACGATAACTATTGTTTTCATCAAGACGGTCGTAATAACTCACATTATGAGAGTTACCATGTCTATTAATGACTGTGTTGTAACTGATTGTGGCGCGATCACTCCAAGGCATACTAACGTTCATATATAAGCCGTTGTCATTTGTGCCGTTGAATTTATTACGGAAAGCCGACATGCTGATATTGATGTTTTTATAACTACCAATATCCATTGTTTTTGCTAACGATAAGTTATAGCTGTCGTTGTTTGGCTTGTTCCAATAAGTTTGATGACTATAGTTTAAGTAAGCACTCAGCCCCCATTCAGGAAACTGCTTACTAAACATAATGGTATACAGCTCTTTATTGTGATCTTCAGTACCATCGCGATAACGACGATCTAAGTACTGATTCATGCTCATAAAGTCACGTTCAGAGAAGCGATAACCCGCAAATGTCACCTGTCCATTAATGGCTTCAAAACGTTTTGAGTAGCTCAGTCGATATGAGCCACCGTGATAACGTTTATCATCACTTGGAATTCTTGCCCATGAGTGCGTGGCATCAAAAGAGATAGCACCTAACGCCATCAGATCTCGACCAATACCAATGGCCGCAGAGTTATAGTCACCAGAAACTAGCGAACCACCATAAAGAGACCAACCGTTACTGATCCCCCATGAGAACTCACCCATACCAAAAACAGGGCCTTCTGTATTATGGTCAATGTCAGACGGTTTACCTGCCGAGATCTTATATTGCACTCTGCCAGGTCTAGTTAAATACGGGATACTTGCTGTATCCATTTGGAACTCTTGAACCGAGCCATCTTGTTCTTCAACACGAACATCAAGTTTACCGCTAACAGCATCATTAATATCTTGAATACGGAAAGGCCCCGGTGCTACTTGCGTTTCATAAATGACCCGGCCTTGCTGACTAATAGTTACTTTAGCGTTCGTTTTAGCGACACCTGTTACCTCTGGCGCATAACCCCGTAAGTTAGGTGGCAACATATTGTCGTCCGTTGCCAAGTTAATCCCAGTAAAACGGAAGTTATCGAAAATATCAGAGCGAGAGAATGTTTCCCCCATGACCAAACGAGCACCCCATTCGGTGATTGCTCTATAAAGGTAATATTGGCTCCATTTCCAGTTATTTTCGGTACTATCAGGAACGCCGGTTACATGACGGTAACTTCCCTGCCAATCGGCACGAAAACGCCATACACCAAGGTTAGCCCCCATCGTCCCCATACCCGTAAGCTGTTGTTGTTGCTTACCATTGGCTGGATTTGTCACATTGGCATTAACGTTATAGTCAAAAATAAGCCCTGAAATACCGTTATCCCAGCGAGAAGGTGGATCCCAATTCGGTGCTGAATATTCAAGATAAGCCTGAGGAATGGTCAGTAATAAATTACCGCTACCTAAACTCGCACTGACTGTCATTCCTGGTAATGATGAAATATCAAGACAAGTCCCATCATCGTTAAATTTAACTTTTTCAGCCCATTCAGGTTTTAAGCCTAATTGATGGACTAACTCAGGAGGAAGACAAGGTTCACTGGCTTTAGGATCGTTTTCTGGAACGATATATTCGATGTTATAGATATCAGCCAGTTCATTGTTATTAACTCGAACAATAAATTCATATTTGCCGGGCATAATATAGCCAGCACGAGAGAAATCCGATAAATCAATATTTTGTTTGTCTTTGAGATCCAAAATATCGGCATTAAATTCAATGTCGCTATTTGCTAAAGCTGAACTTGAAATACCAGAAATAATTAAATAGATCAGTGCAGCAACAGGCCGAATAGCATATTGTTTTTTCTTTTTTTCCGTCCCTAAACAAACGGTTTTGAATGATTTAGCCATAAATAATCCAACCCGACCCATTTAATAATATTCCAGCTTAAAGCGCAGCGTTGTTTGGTAGTTTCCTGCCTTTGGTATGTCGTTATTTTTTACTATTCGCGCCTGATAAAGTAAGGCCATCGATTTAGAGTCGATGCCAACTGCGGGTAAAGGCTGCCCCGGAATTGCTTGCCGACCATAACGGTCTGCTATCATTAATGAAGCACCTTTGGCATCACCAAAAAGCTGAAAATTGCCACTTTGAGAAGGCCCCTCAAATGTTGCAATAAAACGAGGGTTATCTGCTTCTTTACCTTTTTGTTCTACAAGTGTGCATTCGGTTAGTCTGATAGAAAAATAATCAATCGGCCCACTACCTTGAGTCACTAAGGTAGGAATAGATACCGTAGTTAGCGGGATCACCTGATAACGACTTCCTGCCGAAATAGCGCATGTTGGTTCTAAAATGGTCCCCTGAAGATTGAGTGCCCCAAATCGCTGATGCATTTTCTTATCTTGTTTTACATCACTTGCTAATGCTTGTTCAGTGAATAAACTGACGGCAAGACATAGCAACAGTGGTGTCATCTTGCGATTCATATTTTTCTCCGTAAGAAAAATCGTTAAAAAATAGACACAGGAAATAAAGCTCTGTATGTCCCTATACAGAGCTGCTTTTTCTTACTGATAAGTCAGTGCGAAAGTTGCAATAGCAGTAAAGTCACCTGGAACAGCTGCTTCTGCTGTAGAACCTTGTAAGTAAGCAGCGAAGTTCAGGTCGTTGTTACCATCACGTAAAGTTTGAGCAGCACTTGGTGTGCCTAATTTGATTTGTTGACCACCAGCATCGGTGATAACAACTGCAGCATTTTTAGCAATACCTTCAATGCCTAAAGAACCTGCTAAAATGTCAGTAGCTTCAGAACCAGTGAAAGTTGTTTGAACTGATTTATAAGTTTCAGTTGTACAGTTAGTTAAAGAAATTTTAAAATCACGAGAATTACTACGACCACCGTCTTTTAATGCAGAAGTAGCAACTTGTCCTAATGGAACAGTTTGATTTTCTGTATCAGGAGTAATTGAACATGGAGCGTCAATAATAGAACCAACAAATTTGACTGTACCATGACCTTGGTCTTTTACTGGATCAGCAGCGAAAGTAGAACCAGCAGCAACAGATAAACCTAAACCTAGAACTAATGCTAATTTATTTAATTTCATCTTTTTGTTTCCTGAAATATAAAGGACGAAGACATTTAAAATAATAAATTTGCTAGAAATGGATTATTCCTAACAAGGTGACTCACTTATTGAGTTTTTTAATTTTGGTATACATAAGCCCGTTCTAATCGAAATTAAATATCGTTAGAAACAAAAT